>NZ_JAKYWT010000004.1:0-657685 GCF_023952535.1 Herbaspirillum sp. WGmk3
GATTGTGGTCTAAACATGGGTCAACTTAGGGTGCAAATTTCCTGGATAAGTGGGTCAGTTTTCAGTGCAATTCAACATGGCCTGAGAAAGAAGGTTGTTGTCGTCATAGTCTTCAATATGGAGCGAGTTCACAAAACACTCGTAGCCCGTGCAATCCTGAAAACTGGACTTCGTGACATTCGTGGCTGTCGGCAGAAGCGCCGCTAAAAAATAGCACCCCTCTCTGACATCAAATCCGCGATCCACAATTGAACGCAGTGCTGGCTTGAGTGATGTTACGGTTACATCATCCAACAGCTTGGTCATTGCCAAATTGCTTTTCATTTACTAGCTCTAAGGTACTTATTCAGTCCATTTTTGAATTGCTGCGGTAGAACTTGGGGCGGTCTGCACAGGCACCAGCACCTCCTCCATGCCGCCGTCGGCCAGCGCGACGTCCTGCTTAGCGCTGTTTCAGGCACCCCGTAAGATGCAAGCGCGGCTGGGTTGCAATTTGCTTCCCGCTCAACCTCGAAGAATAGAAGTCACTTCGTCTTTCTCTTCCGGATGCAGTTGCATATATCTTTCGCAGGCTCGCCCGAGAAATTCAGCGAACTCCTCATCTGTTAGCTGTATTTCGTCGTCGCCTATACCAATTTTTACACCTGAAAAATGGTACTCGGGATCTGGATCATTTAAATCTGAGAAGAAGCAATAATCGTAGTTGACTGCGCACCCTCTTCTATCAACTATCAGGCGTAACGCCCACAAGAACCTTTCTTGAGATTGGAGTGAATTAAAAAATTCCTTAACGATCCATGTCGGACCAATTTTAGTGTTTACGTTTTCGAATATATCCATAGCACATTTTTATTGAGGATTGACCTTAGTCTCTCCCCTCCTCAATTTTGTACAAGACCGATGAGTCGACTGAAAATACATCGTCTCTATACCAAGTTCAGTTTCCACCAATCCACACATCGATTATCCAATCCGCAAGCGTTGGCCAGCTCTCCGAACTCACTCCATCTCCGCTCCAGAATCTGATGTTGCCCGTTTGATCCAAACAGTAATAATCACCGTTATCCTCGCATACGGGCAGCCATTTGAAAGGAACGCCCAATCGCCTCGCAACCTTAATCGCTTGCAGCAAGTCTCCCCTGCTATTGATATCTCGGGAAAGAACTAACGGCTCAATATTTCCAAAATAAATGGTACTCGCGTTCTTTAAAAAATAACGATATTCGTCACCAAAGGTAATTTCCATTTGCGACTCATAGCTATCAATCAATTCGTCATCAGGTGCCGGCAATCTAATCCGCTCACCTGCTGATGCGTTTATCAGAGCACCTACGGCCTCGATCAATTTACTTTGCATTTCAACTCACTCCTGCTGAACCTGACCGGCGGTACTCGTCGCTCCAGGTGTAGCTCTTGAGGTAGCTTCACCAATTGTGTTTCCAAAAGAAAGACCACTTGATCTGCTGACACAAAAGCGCCGCTCACAATGCATTGGGAAAGATCATTCGACGAACAAATTCGTGATGTCACGTCATTTCTTTGGTATTCGTTTGAGCATTCACCCCACCTAAATACCAGAGGATTGAATGCTATTTAAATTGGCTCCGATATCCTCCATATATGCGGACTTGGAAATAACGGTTAGCTCCATTATCTCTTGATCTGGATGGTCCTCCAGATCACCGTATCCGGCGACTTCCAGCCCACCGTACTTTTCATCCGTGTAGAAACATTCTTCCGCTTCATCGTATTGCAACCTCGTGTAAGGCAATAGATCCTTCACAAGGTCACCTAAACCAATATTTTCAATTAGCTTTCCTCGATAAATATGCTTCGGCTTCTGATCTTTTTTTAACCTTTCGAAGTGCCAGACCTTAATTGCATGGATCCTATTTTCTCGGATAATTATTGCCAACGCTCTTGGATTAGCTCCAGCATGATGAGGAGTATCGAAATACAGGCTCCAATTTGTCATGCCTCTATCATGAACATTGAATAGAAAAGTTTCGTCATCATTTAATTTAGCTGAGTGCTTCAGCTGAAGTAGAGGCGCGGAATCAAATTGATATAGATTTTCTTCGCGATCCACTAAATAGAAGCAAAGCGATTTCCTAAATTCTTCCACATGCAGGCCGATCGGGATCCCTGCTAAAGAACAAGAAGGAACAATCGGTGCGTTCCACGAAATGATGGCATTTGACAGAGAGTTCAATTTTTTCCAACCCCGATTTCATCTTCAAATCAAAGAACTGCAATGGCCCAGCCCAACCGGTTCACCTTAACCAGCAGCCTTTTCTTGCTTATATCGTTGTCACATCCAACTCGGTCCATCGCGGTTCCAAACCAATTCCTTCCATGTGATTTCCAAAGTCAGTGAACTCTGCCTCACTGATTTCACTAGCGAAAAACCAGGCAGCCTCACATTCCTGGCAAACGAAAATTAAGCTACCTGTTTTACGAATCGTTGCCTTCGCAATTTCACCTTGCTTACATCTTGGATAGAACATCACCGTCAAATATTCACCGATCAGGCAGTTCAATATTTACGCTCCCATCTTTGAAAATCAGAATACGAATTCCATAACGCCAAATATCAAAATAGCGATCAAACGCACAATGCCCCCCCGGAAGGTCCATCGCAGACCCTAAGCTGCGCGTGCCGACGAACTGCGGATCGGTCTGCACCAGGAAGCGCTGCGCCGGACCCGCAATGATGCGGAAGAGCGCATTGTTGGAAAGCGTCAGGTCGAGATTGGCAATGTGGATGCCAGCGCGCCCCCTTGCCTATCTACTTTCCGTACCGTCTTAACTCAAAAATCTTTAGATTTGCTTACAGCTTTCCAATATCATTTTTTATCGCTGTCGGCCCTCATTTCTTGCAGTGACTGATTAATCTCTATCCCACTAATTGATTCATCAGTTTCCTCATAGCCGATAGGCACGGCGTAGTCGTATTCAATCTCGAACGTGCCATCCGTAAACAGTGTGAATTCCATTCCCCATATCCGCTGCCCAGTCATTTCAACCAACCTATCACGCAAAAAAAGAAACGCATCACTTGAGTCCAATGCGATATTCAATGGTGGAAATCGATCATCAGTTATTTTTTTCTCTCCTGCTATTCTCGTGTAACTCACTTGTGTAGAGCTATGCCATATAGAAACACTGGCTTTTGCGCATGACCATTCGTCTTCTTGTACAAACCAAAGAATTCCGTTAGCAATCTGGGAGTATGCATCCTCTAATAAAACCATCCTTACCTCACTCTCACTGGTTGAAGCGCTGTTGATGTCACGACCCGCACTCGCCACCAGCGTATTGCGCGCATCAATGGTTCCGCCGATGTTGTTGATGTCCTGGGCGGCCGCCAGCGGATGCGAAATTACCGTGCACAAGATCCTTAATCATGGAACTGGATTTCCAAAATAAACGAACAGAGTGTTTGGGATTGCAGACGTTGGCACTACTACACTGGTGCATCCATGTTTACGCGGGATTCTGCCAGTCCAACTACGCGTAGCGAAATCTGTCGACTAGGTCCTGCGCCACTGGTCGGCGTAATGTCCATCTGCAGGTTGGTGACGATGTCCTGCGACTGATACGGCGCATCGTCGTAGCGGCGGTCGTCGGCCGGCCTGATCCTCATTCAAAATAGTTGAGCTATTTTTTTGCGCAAAACCAGGGATTACAAAAATAGAATTTTCATTCGACTAGTAGGATTTACCGTTTATATCTCGAATTCATACCGCTCAATTCTTTACATCTTCGAGTACAGGTCGAGAAATTGGAATTACTTACAAAGAGAATTTTAAAATTTAACATTCCTCAAAATTACCACCTAAAAACTTATTGAAAATATCGAATATAAATCAATTTTCTATGGAAAATGGTGATCTGAAGAAGCGCTAATTTTCAAATAAATCACGTATTGAAACCGGGGGAATAGAATTCATTCTTCTCCCCTTTATCTTGGAAATCCAATATCGAACTCCAGTTTCAAAATCATCCAAACCATTCGCGCGAACATCCTTTCGAATGAGGTCGAAATATATGTTTATATCTCCATCGAATTTAACGTAATCAACTCCTTTTGCGCCAGAAGAAACAGTCACACCTGCCTCAAAATCACATGTACTTAGTAAGTAATTAGCCAAAAAAATAGCATGATCAATTCGCCTTTCAGAAGATTTATCGAGGAAATTATCGTTCTCGTCGTACGAAACCAACCCTATTAAATCATTCAAAAAGAATAAATCTTCTTCTCCGATTAGGTAGAAATCACTTATGACCCTTATCCAATATTCTCTTTCGGACATATTAACTTCCTTAGTTTCTTTGTATGTCTTCCCGCGTCCCGGAGCGGGCTGAACATCAATTGTCATTCCTCCCGTGGTTGAGCCATTTATGAGGCCGATCCGTGTTCCGTATTCACGAAGCATCGAAATGCCGTTGTACCCCGGCCGCGTGGCATCCTTAGCCCTTGCCGTGATCTTATTGTATTAGTCAGTGGGCATTGTTGCCCGCCAGCGAAACACTCTGCCGCCCCGCAATCGTGCCGACACTGTTGACGATATCCTGCGCCGCCTGGAAGGCCACATCATTGCCCGCGATCAGCGTGCCCTGCCCGGTCACCTGCACATTGGAGGCATGGATGTACACCTGCGGCACCAGCACTTCCTGCGTGCTGCCATCGGCCAGCGTCACGGTCTGCTTGACCAGCCAGACGATGTCCGTCTTCAGTTCCGCAATCTGCGCATCGGTCAGCGCCACGCCCAGCGTGTAGCGCTGCGATTGCGACACCTGCACGCCCGCGTTCATCAAGGCCTGGTATTGCGCCTCATTGCTGCTGTAGCCGGCCAGATACCGTTGGCCAGCTGCGCGTGCCCACGAACTGCGGATCGGTCTGCACCAGGAAGCGCTGCGCTGGACCCGCGTTGATGCGGAAGAGCGCATTGTTGGGCAGCGTCAGGTCGAGGTTGGCTATGCCGATGCTGGCCGCGCCCGCCGTGGCAATGCCTTCTGCGCCGCCTTAGATCAAAGATTTTTAAGACGCGCTTTCAGCCTTGCATTATCAGTTTTTATCGCTGTCGGGTCTCAATTCTTGCAGTGACTGATTAATCTCTTCACCACTGATAGTCTCATCACTTTCCTCATAGTCGGACGGTTTCGAATAGTCGAATTCGATGTCAAATTTTCCATCCGAGAACAACGTAAAAGTAAGCCCCCAGATACGATGACCAGTATTTTCAAGCATTACATCACGAATATAAATTGATGCATCCAATCCATTCCAAATTGCGTCGTCATCAGCTTCGAAGCCACCACTTTCATGAACTTCCCCTTTGTATTCAAAGCACTGATCACCTCTCGCCATATTTTGAAATATAGCCATCTTGCACCTGGCCATATCCCAAGCTCGTGATCCGACAAAGGCCTGCAAATATATGGCAAGTGCCCTGTACGCTTCCTCTAAGCTCTCAAATTTCATTGCAATACCTTATTGTTGAAATCTAAATGGCACAGACTTTGCATCAATCTTTGCCCGTACCGTAAATTCATTCAGCCTTATTGAAGACACGTCATATTTGACATCAATACTAATATCGACGCTCTTTCCAGGGGCGTCGAGAATTCCGGGCATAAAAAACCCGCTGACGTATCAGCGGGTTTTTCATTGTGGCGGAGGGGGGAAGCCTAATCCTCTTCGCAAATCACCATCGGCTGGCGATTTATCGTTTCAAAAATTTCCAAATACTGTCACTGATACTGTCAAAAATATTTCCTTCCCTCTAATCGCGCATCTTCGTATCGCTATTACTCTAGCCGTCTAGACAAAGGTCATTCCCGTCTTCGTTGGCATGAAAGGAGCAATCTAGGCGGGGCCTAATCTAGCTGGCCAATCCGCGTTCGTTGCGATCGATTAGGCAGGTCTGCCGAGATCGCCGTTGCGGAGGAAGAGCTTGCCCGACGCGGCGAGGTTGCCAATGCTGTTGTCGAGCACGCCGCTGGCTGTGCATACGTCAGTCCACGCGGCAAAGTGATTCAGATTTGGGCAATTTGCAGCAACTGAGCCGAATAAGACGTGGACGTCCGACTTCACTTATGTCTGAACTGGCGAAATCTGGTTGTGCGTCGCTGTCGTACTAGCCTGACTCAATCTATGTGAAACTCAAACTCAGTAGCAACAACCTCCCATTCAACCCAAGCTAAAGGATTTTGCAAAATTCCTTCGAAAATGAACGTCGTTCCGCGCTGCAAATCAGGTCTTTCGTCAATATCAATTACTATGCGCTCCTCTTGGAAGCCTTGTGGATGCTTAGGATCACCAATGTATTCCGTCACACTTCGGATTGACTTTGTAACATACTTAAAAATCATGTTACCAGACAGCAAACGAGAGACTTCGGTATCTATTGGATAGCCCTTTATTGGAATCAGTCCTGTCGCATAACTCTTCATTGTTCGTCCCTCAAATACAGGAGCGCCGAGATTACTTTCAGTGAAGTGAAGATCTTCAAAATGCCCGACAACGCGTCGCATCAATTCTCTCCAGTTTTCTGCAAGACGGTCGACTTAACTTTCCCAGGTGGAATAGCGCCGCCGTCGGTATAACGGAATACCTTCCCTTGAAACTCGGGCAATAACGGCCCTGCGGGCTGGATCACCTTTAATCCGAGTGATTCAAGTACATCCGCACTTGGCAACTTACCAAATTTGTTCATAGGGGTCGAGTTTATTGTAAGCGTACCACCAGGCTTCAATGAGTTTGCTGCTTCAGGTAGCCAATCCATGATTCCTGAACCGCCTGGAAGGCCACATCATTGCCCGCGATCAGCGTGCCCTGCCCGGTCACCTGCACATTGGCGGCATGGATGTACACCTGCGGCACCAGCACTTCCTGCGTGCTGCCATCGGCCAGCGTCACGGTCTGCTTGACCAGCCAGACAATGTCCGTCTTCAGTTCCGCAATCTGCGCATCGGTCAGCGCCACGCCCAGCGTATAGCGCTGCGATTGCGCCACCCGCACGCCCGCGTTCATCAAGGCCTGGTATTGCGCTTCATTGCTGCTGTATCCGCCCAGATACCGTTGGCCAGCTGCGCGTGCCCACGAACTGCGGATCGGTCTGCACCAGGAAGCGCTGCGCCGGGCCCTCGTTGATACGAAAGAACATTGAATTGACGCTATCGTGTAACCACAAGCAGCCAACAACAGCATTTAACAAAGGATGTATTTAATCCTTGCTCAGGAGATCATATCCTTTTTCATATGTATCGAGCGGAGCGATAGAAAGCCATTCCCGCGGCACCAGATGAGAATCAACGCTGATTTCATAGCCGTGCATCCAAGCAATTTTTGCGTAAATTACAGCCGGAGTGAAAATCAAATCCTCGGTAAATCCGCTCTCATCAATAGTGCGTCCATTAACTACCTTGGGCGATAGAATGACCTTAAGTGCTTCCTCCATTCGTCTTTTATCGCCCTTCGACAGCGCCAGATGAAAGTGATGATCGACCAAATACTTTTTTTCTGAGGATGCTGGTGGATTTTCTAAAACTCGCTCTGACCGCTCTTTTAACCTCGCCCAATCTCCGCGCAAGGCAACGATACTTTGATATGCCCAGAAATCACGAGTTTTTGTATTTTCGATTCTCTTGAGATCATAAGCCTCATCAAATCCAGCAAACCAATCAATGAGCAGTTTGTTGTCCGATATCAGAGGCTTGAGTAGCGCAAGCACTTTGCCGCCGGCCCCAAGCTTATTCACCTCTCTTGAATATCGCTTTTTGTCTATTTCGGCAGCAATCGAGAGATACTTCTTTGTCAGACTTAAGTCCCGTTCTTTAAACCACGCAAGAATCGCCGTAGCCAACGCCTGGCTGGACAATCCGAGCATACAGGCTATCGGATCGCCCAGATCGTTCTCAATGTTGAAGATCAAACGTTGCAGGTCTTCACCAATACGCAGATGGCTTTCGATATGTTCCAGTCGCTTCAATTGAGCATCTTGCTTCATGTCGTTATTTCACCCTGATCATCATTACGTTACCAGTATTCCTGTCCACGCCAATAACGCCCTTCACTAAGGTCCCGTTATCTAACGCCTCCATTACGGCCTTGTAGGCCGGCATTAAATTATCAGTACGACTGCTGTCATTGGCCCAACTGGTCTGCTGCCGGAAGTTCTCGTTGACCGTCCCCAGGCTGACGTTGCGGCCTGCGGCCAGGGTGATGTCCTTGCCGCTGACACTGGCAACCAGGCTGATGTTGGTGCCGCTGGTCACCGCATTGGCGGTGCTGACGCTGGTGCTGTTGACGTTGATGTCGCGTCCGGCAGCCAGCGTGACGCTGTTGCTGCCGTCGATGGCGCCGCCCAGGTTGTTGATGTCCTGCGCAGCCGCCACCGTCACGTCACTGCCGCTGATGCGCCCGCCCAGGTTTTGCACATTGTTGCCCGCCAGAGAAACGCTCTGGCGCCCCGCAATCGTGCCGCCACTGTTGACGATATCCTGCGCCGCCTGAAAGGCCACGTCATTGCCCACAATCAGCGTGCCTTGTCCGGTCACCTGCACATTGGAGGCATGGATATAGACCTGCGGCACCAGCACTTCCTGCGTGCTGCCATCGGCCAGCGTCACGGTCTGCTTGACCAACCAGACAACTCTGCCTATACCTTATAGATCTGGAGATTGATCCTTGTCGCCCAAGTAGCTCTGCTTCGCTCTTTTGTACGAGCTATCGAATGGCTTTAAACCTAATGTCTTAGCTCGACTTGAGTAACCTCCTAATGCCAAAAAAACTAAGCCTATCGATATCAAAATTATAGAATCGCTATATCTCAAACCGGTGAACACCATCCCTCCTCCTAACAATATAAAAATGCTCCTTAGTAGGAGGGAAAAATTTCCGTTATTGAAAATAATCTTTGCCAGTTTCATTTTCCGTCTCCGCTCTTTAGAGAACTTGCCCAATCAGACGCTTTGACACTTTCACCGATTTCAGTAGCTACTGGTCCGAACATCTTGTGGGGCGCGTGACGGCGCCGTTCTTGCCGAGGTCCGACAATGGGCTAGTGTTCACCAGCCGTAGTTACACAGCGTTGGTCCGTAGTTACGGGCTGCAGCAGGAGTTCATCACGCCGCATTGCCCGCAGCAGAATGGCATGGTCGAACGCGTCATCAGAACCCTGAAGGAGCAGTGCGCTCATCGACATCGCTTCGAAACATTGCAGCACGCCAGTCTCATCATTGGTGACTGGATTGGCTTCTATAACCACCGCCGGCCGCATCAGGCGCTGGGCATGAAGACACCAGCTGAGGCGTTTGCTTTAGCTGCTTGAGGTGAGCAGGTTTCGCTGGGTCATTACCTTTGCTTCCATAAATGCCGTTGGCACTAGCAACCTGGTTGATGTTGGCGCCGCTGGTGACCGCATTGGCGGTGGCCACCGTATTTGAAACGATATCAACAGAACTTATGCACGGGATCATCTTTTTCCAAAATATGAAGCTCAAAACTTCTCGCTTCTATTTCAATAGAAACGTAAGCTTCAAATCCATATAGTCCCCCAGCAAGATGGTATGTGCTTACGCCATCTTGGATATCCCCACTGTAACGAGTAGTAATTGGGTCGTGCCACATTGGGTCCCCTCCCTGCATTTCATATTGATTTACAACAAAATCAAAACTCTTAATTCCATTAAATACAAGCAAACAATGCCCCGCATATCCCTCATCATTTTTTCGCATAAATAATTGGCTCATCTCCAAACCAACATCCAATCCATGACTAACATAGATCTTTGCTACCGAACCATCAAAAAGGTGGGCTCCATATTCACACTCAGCAGCGCCAATGGCATCCCAGCAGTTTTCGATCACTTTCATTTCTAGACTCCCTTCTTCACGAAAACAATTGTTCGCATCGTTTTTATCTGGATTGGCCGTCCCTCAGTCGTGAAAAATTTCATTCCCTATATTCTGGCAGAATCGGTTCTTTGTATTTGATGGTTAAGCCCATTGCATCCAGTTCTGCCTGAGTCGGCATATTCGAAAAATATTTATTCGCGATATTTCCATTGACAACTATTTCGCCTCCACGCTGGGTGATACGGGCTGCTTCAGGCAGATAATCCATCATTGAAAAGGTGCCTCCCGCTGTTTTCGGGATATATGGGTTATTTGCTACGACTTTGGCCTGACTTCCGATCGAAATATTCGGCATGTTCGTAGCATTTTTAGCAACAGCAGTAGGGTCAGTTGGCCCAACCCAAAAGCCCGCCCCCATCAAGCCGCTCTTGGTCTCCTGCCGGAAGTTGCGCTGTGTGCTGCTGTCCGTTGCGGCCACGATGTTCACGTTATTGCCCGCTGCCAGCGCCGTGCCCTGTGTGGATACCACATCGCTGCCGGTGATGTTCACATCATTGCCCGCACGTACCGCCACGGTGTTGCCCGAGAAAGTGCTGCCCACGTTTCGGCTGTAGCTGCTGGAATCATCCGTCTTGACCGACGTGGCCGTGAGCAGGCCTGACCTGCGTCGGTAATTTGTAGCCAGTCAGGCAGTGAGTCGGTTGTCGATCATATTCGATTCCAGCCAGGCTCGACGGACCGTAGCTGGAGGTTGGTACTGATGTGCGCTATGCGGCCTGCGCTCGTTGTAGAACTGACGCCATCTTTCAATCAGCACTTTTGCCTCTGCCCGACTGCGGAACCACTCCCGGTTAAGCAGTTCGTCACGCAGCTTGCCATTGAAGCTTTCCACGAATCCGTTCTGCCATGGACTGCCTGGCGCAATGAAGGCGGGACCAACGGAGGCATCCCGCAGCCAGCGCATGACCTTGGCCGCTGTGAACTCGGCGCCGTTGTCCGACCGAACGTAGGCCGGCTTTCCATGTAACCGCATCAATCGGGAGAGCGTCAGGATGACATCCTGGGAGCGCAAACTGGCAGCAACTTCGATGGCCAGGCATTCCCGGGTGTATTCATCGATCACGCACAGCATCTTCAATGAGCGTCCATCCACCATCTGGTCATGAACAAAGTCGTAGCTCCAGACTGAATTAGGCTTGGTTGCTCCAGGTAGCCGAATGTCGTTGCCGCATCGACGCCTGCGAGGCCGCTTTCGTGGAATGCCCAGTTTGAGCGCGTTCCAGAGCCGTCGCACTCGGGACTCGCCCAAGGCCAGCCAGGCAGACATACGTCGATAGCCGAATCGAGGGACCTCTTGCGATGCCGCGATCAGCTGCTGCGTCAGGCTTCGATCCTTTTCAGGTTGTAGCAACTGATAACCTGCTACCCGCCGGCTCAGCTCCAGATAGCGACATGCCTTGCGTTGCGACAGCCCCCGACGAGTAAGGACTTCCAGCGCTTCGCGCCGGCCCGCGGAGGTCATCATTTTTTTCGGCTTAACTCCTTCAAGCCATCAATCACCAGCAGCTGCTCCGCCACCATGCGTTTGAGCTTGTCATTCTCGGATTCAAGCTCTCTGAGCCGCCGGGCATCCGAGACATCCATACCGCCAAACTTGTTTCTCCAGCGGTAAAAGGTCTGCTCAGTAATGTTGTGGCGCTTGCACAGATCTACCGTCGCAATCTCCTTGCTCTCTGCTTCTCGCAAGATGCTGATGATCTGTTCGTCCGTAACTCGCTTCTTCATTGAGTTCTCCTTGGCGTTAGCATAAAGAACTCACTTAGCCGGTGGCTACAAAATTCGTCTCAGGTCAGGCCACCCGAGCTGTGCTGGTGCTCATCTCTTGCACTGCCGGATTCGTTGGCCGTCTCGATGCGCACATCACGCCCGGCCGTTGCACTGAGCGCGCCCTCGGCCACGATCTGCGTGCCTTTGGTCACCAAGTCCTGACCGGCGCGGATGCTGATGTTGTTGCCGCTGACTTGCGTGCTCACATCCTTGCTGCCGGTCAGCGTGGCGCGGTTCACGCCGCTCTCGCTGATACCGTGCGCACCGTTGGACTGGTCCACCAGATTCGGGCCTGTCAACGTGCCGACCCAGTTGGAAGCGCCGCTGTCATTGGCCCAGCTGATCTGCTGCCGGAAGTTCTCGTTGACCGTTCCCAGGCTGACGTTGCGGCCTGCGGCCAGATTCACGTCGCCCGTTCCGGCGACTACGGCTGCATTGGCCGTGACGTCACGGCCTGCGGCCAAGGTGATGTCCTTGCCGCTGACACTGGCAACCTGGTTGATGTTGGTGCCGCTGGTTACCGCATTGGCGGTGCTCACGCTGGTGCTGTTGACGTTGATGTCGCGTCCGGCAGCCAGCGTGACGCTGTTGCTGCCGTCGATGGCGCCGCCCAGGTTGTTGATGTCCTGCGCCGCCCCCACCGTCACGTCACTGCCGCTGATGCGCCCGCCCAGGTTCTGCACATTGTTGCCCGCCAGCGAAACGCTCTGCCGCCCCTCAATCGTGCCGCCGCTGTTGACGATATCCTGCGCCGCCTGGAAGGCCACATCATTGCCCGCGATCAGCGTGCCCTGCCCGGTCACCTGCACATTGGAGGCATGGATGTACACCTGCGGCACCAGCACTTCCTGCGTGCTGCCATCGGCCAGCGTCACGGTCTGCTTGACCAGCCAGACGATGTCCGTCTTCAGTTCCGCAATCTGCGCATCGGTCAGCGCCACGCCCAGCGTATAGCGCTGCGATTGCGCCACCTGCACGCCCGCGTTCATCAAGGCCTGGATTGCGCTTCATTGCTGCTTTATCCGGCCAGATACCGCTGGCCGGGATCTGGCGTACCTTATGCGGCATCAATGTCAGAGAGCCGCTGTTCCGACTTTAGGATCGATAAATTAAAGAAAATCAGCCTGCTCCATTAGTTTTCTGATTTCATTTCTTAATTTATCTTCATCCAATTCATAACTTTCCCGATCGTCATCCGGATTAAATAAATCAGTCAAACAAAAAATACTAGAAAGTACTTCACTCACTTTAGGGCTATCTAATCGAGACTCACCACTATCACGTTCCCTCTTCCACTGCTCAATAAAATCACTCACAAAGCGCTCAGAATTAGACTCATTGTTTAAATACGTCTTTGCCGATGCCAAGAGTTTTTCGCTCATCGTAATATTCCGTTTTTTAAATAATTCTCGAATTGTGGTGTACTTGGAGACAATTTCCATCCAGTGACAAATTCTCCGGTTTTACTCAACACAACGACATTGTTGGTTGTTGGATTAAAGTGAACAATGGAATCTGGCACATACTGATATGTCCCATGTTGGTAAGTGGTGGGATCATTCAAATGTGATTCAAGGGCACTCTGATATTGGTTTAGCGTTTCAGGATTTTTCTTGGTTGTTGACAATCCAAAGTCTGCAGCATGTTTAAATTTTCTGTCTAGTTGTTTTGTGGAGAAGGACACAACTAAATCTTTTGTTGTTACTTCCTGCTTGGGATATACATTCGGCAAATCCTGATCAGCAGTATATCGATCACGATCAGGTACTACGGTCGGCGACTTCTCCTTCGGAACGACTAGCTTCCTTGCCTCGCCTACCAAGGCCGGAGTAGCGGCCGCAACAGCAGACAACGTCGCCATCCGCAGAAGACGGTAGTTTATCGCCTGCGTCACTAGTCCATCACAAGCGGCCGCACTCAGTCCTCCACAGTTATTATTCCTGAAGATCGCAACCTCCTTGGCTTGTTCAACATCAGTCCCCATAAGAGACGCATTGCCCATCACGGAACCATAACTGATCACATTCACTTGCCGTCCGATCAGCGTATCTTCAAGTTTTGTATAGCCGAACGGCAGTACCTTTACTTCGTTGACACTAGCCACTTCGTCCAGATTTTTTTGGACGCACGCCACATCCCCTGCAATGATGCAACTTTGCACTGCGGCGATATTCTGGTCAGATATCTCCTTGTACTTTTTAAAAATTGCGGTGACGTCTCCGTCGCTGCAACCATCTTTCTTTTTGCTACAAGCCTCAATTTCCTTCTTAAAAGCGGCAGCGTCAGCATGCTTGAGGAAATTATTTATAACCTCGTTATAAGCCGCAGCACCACCCGCCGTCCCACCAACAGCAGTCCCCACCAAGGTACTCGACAACCCTGTCAAGACCTTGGCCAAGTCAGCATCTACTCCCGCTGTCTTCAGAGCCTCTGCAACAGTGGGCGCTGTCAACGTCCCTGCCGCCGCACCGGCAGCACCAGCAAGTCCACCCGTCAAGCCACCCACAACCGTATGAGCCAACACGCGTGCAGTCCCGTCAGGCCCCCAGTTACGTTCGATTGCAGCGGCCTGATCATTGAGCTCCTTGGCGACGGCTGGATCAGTTGCAGCGTCCGCCTGCGTGCGCAAAGCAGCCGCCTTCTTTGTCTGCTCTTCCGCATAGTCCCCGATCAGCTTGGAAGCCTGCTGCCCAAACGCCTGCGTAATCTTCGCCTGCGCCTCCACATCCTCACGCAGCTCATTGCCATTCCAGTTCTTCGCCAGGCTATTGCTGCTGTCCTTACCGGTACGGACCGACGCATCCAGCGAAGCCACGACCTGATCCGGGCTTTGTCCGGTCTTCGCCTGCTGCGCCTGTGCGTCCGCAATCTTCACAGCACCACCTGACACACCACTGCGTGTCACGCTAGTCTCGCTACCAGATGCATTGCCGATCCCGGCACCACCACCCGGTTTTCCTCCGGATGTGCCCGCACTAACACTCTGGCTCTCTGCCGAATATTGACTCCGGTTCTGGATATCGCTGCTGGTGAGGGTTCCGGTTGTCAGGCTGTTCTTGCCCTCTTCCACCGCCTTGTCGGTGCTGGCAATCTGCGCACCCTTGAGGTCCGTATTGCCCTTGACGTTGATCTGGAATCCACCATCACCCGCCATGATCCCCGCCTGCTGGCCCACGCTCGCGTAGTCCGCATCCACACGACTGCGGCTGGCATTGACGCTGGCACCCGATCCATAGCCGATGGTCGCACTGCCGCCAATGCTTTGATCCCGGCTCTTGAAGGTACTGGTGTCCTGCACGCTGGCGATATTCAGGTCGCGTCCCACATCGGCCACGACCTTGTCGCCAGAAACAGTCGCGCCAATCAGATTCGTATCCCGTCCGGAATCGATATTGACCTGCCCACCCGCACGCACCTGCGTCATGACGTTGGAGACATCCTTGCCATCGCTATTGCCCCGGCTACCCGCCGCATTGGCGGTAAAGCCGAACTTGGTCTGCGAACCAAACTGCGCCGTAAAACCTACTCCCCAGGACGACGACGAACGATCGCCATGCTGTTCATCCGTGTTCTGCGACGCAATCAGGTTGATGTCATTGTCCGCCTTCAGCGCCAGATTTCCCTTGGCATTGATGTCGCTGCCCGCAATGGTGATATTGCTGTCAGTGCCACCGCCGGTGGCGCGGATGCTCATGTTGCCGCCGGAGGCCACCGTCGAGCCGCGTTGTGTCACCGTGTTCTGTTCGGTACGGCTGCTGTTCTGGCTGCTGCCCAGCATCACGCTGATGCCGATGTTGCCACTGCCTTCTGCCGACGCTTTCTGCATATCTCCCACAGCGCTGTAGACCGACATGCCCGCCGTCGCTGCAGCCAGTGCCTTGGCGCGGCCGCTCTTGGTCTTGCTCGCCGCATCAGACATCTGATCGACCGACTGCATCGCTGAAATCACCGGGCTGGTGACCGACAAGGTGACACCGCTTTGCTTGTACTTGTCTTCGGTGACCGTGCGGCTAGCCTGCTCCGCCGCCCGAATCTCCACCGACTTCGCGGCGATATCAATATCCCCCTTCGGCGCCACCACATCGCTACCCACCTGCGTATAGCGATTGCCCGCGACGATACTGACGTTGCCCTCTACGCTGCCCACCGTCGAAGCAGCCGCCGTCTTGCTCTGCCCATCCACATCCTGGCTCTGCACCCGGCTACCCACCGTCACCCCAAAGCCCGCCCCCATCACGCCGCTCTTGGTCTCCTGCCGGAAGTTGCGCTGCGTGCTGCTGTCCGTTGCGGCCACGATGTTCACGTTATTGCCCGCCGCCAGCGCCGTGCCCTGCGTGGACACCACATCGCTGCCGGTGATATTCACATCATTGCCCGCACGCACCGCCACGGTGTTGCCCGAGAAAGTGCTGCCCACGTTCCGGCTGTAGCTGCTGGAATCATCCGTCTTGACCGACGTGGCCGTGAGCAGGCCGCCAGAGCTGTGCTGGTGTTCATCTCTTGCACTGCCGGATTCGTTGGCCGTCTCGATGCGCACATCACGCCCGGCCGTTGCACTGAGCGCGCCCTCAGCCACGATCTGCGTGCCCTTGGTCACCACGTCCTGACCGGCGCGGATGCTGATGTTGTTGCCGCTGACTTGCGTGGTCACATCTTTGCTGCCGGTGAGCGTGGCGCGGTTCACGCCGCTTTCGCTGATGCCGTGCGCACCGTTGGACTGGTCCACCAGATTCGGGCCGGTCAACGTGCCGACCCAGTTGGAGGCACCGCTGTCATTGGCCCAGCTGATCTGCTGCCGGAAGTTCTCGTTGACCGTCCCCAAGCTGACGTTGCGGCCTGCGGCCAGATTCACGTCGCCCGTTGCGGCGACCACGGCTGCATTGGCCGTGACGTCACGGCCTGCGACCAGGGTGATGTCCTTGCCGCTGACACTGGCAACCTGGTTGATGTTGGTGCCGCTGGTCACCGCATTGGCGGTGCTGACGCTGGTGCTGTTGACGTTGATGTCGCGTCCGGCAGCCAGCGTGACGCTGTTGCTGCCGTCGATGGCGCCGCCCAGGTTGTTGATGTCCTGCGCCGCCGCCACCGTCACGTCACTGCCGCTGATGCGCCCGCCCAGGTTCTGCACATTGTTGCCCGCCAGCGAAACACTCTGGCGCCCCGCAATCGTGCCGCCACTGTTGACGATATCCTGCGCAGCCTGGAAGGCCACGTCATTGCCCGCGATCAGCGTGCCTTGTCCGGTCACCTGCACATTGGAGGCATGGATGTACACCTGCGGCACCAGCACTTCCTGCGTGCTGCCATCAGCCAGCGTCACGGTCTGCTTGACCAGCCAGACGATGTCCGTCTTCAGTTCCGCAATCTGCGCATCGGTCAGCGCCACGCCCAGCGTATAGCGCTGTGATTGCGCCACCTGCACGCCCGCGTTCATCAAGGCCTGGTATTGCGCTTCATTGCTGCTGTATCCGGCCAGATACCGTTGGCCGGTGATCTGCTGCACCTGGCGCTGGATCAGTTGCTGTTCATAGAACCCATCCCCCAACTGCCGCACGCTGGCCGTCAAACCAAGTTGATTCAACATGAAATCCGACGACAGCCAGCTGCGCGTGCCCACGAACTGCGGATCGGTCTGCACCAGGAAGCGTTGCGCCGGGCCCGCGTTGATGCGGAAGAGCGCATTGTTGGGCAGGGTCAGGTCGAGGTTGGCGATGCGAATGCTGGCCGCGCCTGCACTCGCGCCCGAGGCTCCCGATACCGACGAGGCCACCGCGCGCACCGAACTCTGACGGTTCGGTCCGGCGCCGCTGGTCGGCGTGATGTCCAGCTGGAAGTTGGTGACGATGTCCTGCGACTGATACGGTGCATCGTCGTAGCGCCGATCATCTGCACTGAAGGTGTGGCTCTTGACGTAGGTGTAGCTGGCCGAGCCCGTCGAGACCACGCGCTGGCGGCCCAGCGGGCCGGTGTTGTTGAGGTTGGTGCCGTTGACACTGTCACCGGCCAGCGTGCCGCCCGCGATGAACTGGCTGGCGTAGTTGTTGACGGTACCAGCGGCCAGGCTCATGTTGCCGCCGGACGTGATCATGCCCGGATCGCTCTTGGTGACGACCGTGCGCGTGATCTGTTCGGTACCGTCGTAGATGGTCCATTCGCGGTAGGAGCGGCTGTTGACGTTGTTGTTGAAGGCGGTGATCTTGTCATTGAGCGCCAGCAACGCGGCGATGTAGGCGTCGTACTTGGGCTTCCAGACGTCATAGGCGGCTTTCCACGCGTCGTAGACTCCTGCCGGGACCGGCACCGAGACGCAGGATTCGTAGCAGGCTTCGCCAGGACGCGGCTCCGAACCAGGTCCGGGGCCCGGATCTTCAGCGGGCGGCGTCACTCCCATCACCGACCAGATGCGATCACCCGGTTTGTAGTTGATGATGGCCGGATAGTAGACCGCATCAGCATCCCCCATCGCACCCTGGCTGTAGGCCGGCGTATAGGCGATGGCCACCGCACTGTCACCCCGCGCGCCGCGCGAATAATCAAACGGCGGACCATAGCGCTCGGCTGGATAGGCAGCCGAGGGCAGCAACAGGCGATAGTTGTCTTCATCGCCCATGGCGCGCCAGTTGGACGCATCCAGGATCTCGCCGGAGCCCCGGTTGTAGAGCCATGCCGACTTGGAGTCCAGCAACTGCGACGAGCCGTTGACCCGGAAGCTGACAATGCGATTGCCCGGTCCCGTCTGGTCCGTCGTCTCCAGATGCGCATTGGTGTTGTTGATGGTTCCCGCCGCAACGCTCAGGTTGCCATCGGCATTGATGGTGGCACTGCTGTTGTTGATCTCGCGGGCGCTGCCGGTGGCCTTCTTGTTCGCATCCAGCGCGCCGCCGATGGCCATGTCGCCGACCGAATAGATCAGCCCGTGCTCGCTGTTGTTGACCACGCCCGCGCCGATGTCGAGGCGGTTGCGGGCCGCAATGACCGGTGCGCTGGTCACGCCGTTGACGGTCTCGGCCTGGTTGTTCAACACGTCTGCACCGATGGCGATGTTGTCGCCATAGATGCGGCCGGTGCCGAGGTTGTTGACGGTGCTGCTCTCGATGACGGTATTGACGCCATCGATCAGGCCACGGTTGATGAAGGTGTGAACGTCGGTGGCCTTGAGCTTCAGGGTATTGCCCACCAGCGAGCCGCTGGCCTGGTTGTCGATGGTGGCGGCAGTGAGCATGAGCGTGCCGCCCGCACCGACCGCACCGGCATTGCTAAAGGTGCCTGCGGTACGCAGGTCGATGTCACCGCTCGCCCCTATCTGGCCGGTATGAAGAATCGACGCCACCAGGTCGATGCGCAGGTCCTTCTGGCTCAGGAACCTGCCGCTCCCGGTGAAGGAATAGGCCAAAACGCTGGTCTGCTGTCCGGCGATGACGGTGCCGTTGCTGTTGTCGATGACCAGCGCACGGCTGGCCGGGTTGGCATCCGTGAGGCTGGCGCTGTTGGTGGCGGAGATCAGGCCGGCGTTGTTGTCGATGCGGGTGCCGGCGGTGAGCGTGATGGCGTCACCGCGCATCGCGCCCTGGCGGTTGCTGATGTCGGCCGCGCTGACGCTGACGGTGGCGCCTTCGATGCCCTGGTTCTGGCCCTGGGTGCTGTCGTTGCGGACGGTCCCGGCCTGCACGTTGACGGTGCCATCCGAGCGCATCAGGCCCGCGCTGTTGTCCACGTTGCCGCTGCCCACCTGCAGATCCACGCCCTGTCTGGCCTGCAGTGAGCCGCCGCGATTGCTCACGGCACTGCCCTCCACCGTCAGCTTGCCATTGGCACCGATCACGCCGGCATCGTTGTCCAGGCCGGTGGTCTTGAGGTTGATGTCGCCGTTGGAAGAGACATTGCCCCGATTGACCAGCGCCCCTGCCGTCACGCTCAGCGGACCTTGCGCCACGATGCCGCGCGCGCTGCCGGAATTGGCGTTGCGCACGGTGTTGCTGCCAGCATCCAGGCTCAATGCATCGCCCGCTTGCAGCAGGCCGCCGTCATTGCCGAGGTCGCCGCTGCGGATGTCGAGCTTGCCCTGCGCGACGATGTTGCCGCTGCCGTTGTCGAGCGTGCCGCTGGCAATGCGGACGTCACGCTGCGCGGCGATGTTGCCCTGGCGATTGTCGAGGGACTGGTTCTGGCTGTCGATGCGGATGTCGTTGGCGCTGAGCTTGCCGCTGTGGTTGTCGATGCCTGCCGCTGTCAGCGTGAGTGCTTGTGCGGCATTCACCTGGCCCTGGTTGGCCAGGGTCCCGCTGGTCGTCACGTTGACCGCATCGGCACTGGAGGCCAGCGTTCCCCGGTTGGCCAGGCTGGCGGCTTGCACGGCCACGGGCCCATTGGCGGCCAGGGTGCCGTCGTTGCTGATGCTCTGTGCCGCCTCGATGCGCAAGCGCTCACCGGCATTGACGCCGCCGCTGTTGGCGAGGCTGCCGACCTGCAGGTTCACGGCCTGCGCGGCTTCCATGCGTCCGCTGTTGCCGGTGCGGGCGCTGCTGCTGACGTTCAGCGCACCCTGCGCCGCACGCACGGTGCCGCTGTTGTCCACGCTGGCAGCGTTGACGCTGGCATCGGCATTGGCCTGCAGCGTGCCGCTGTTGCTGAGGGAACCGGCGGACTGCACGGCCAGGGTGGTGCTGCTGCCGATGCTGTTGCGGTTGTCGATGCTGGCGGCGGCGATCTGCACATTGCCCTCGCCGCCGACGCTGCCGGTGTTCTGCAGCGCGCCGCTGGCCTGCACCGTCAGCGCACCGGCACTGGCGATGCTGCCGCTGTTGTCCAGCGCGGTGGTGTTGAGGCTGGCCGCGCTCTTGCTGCCCAGTTCGCCCGCATTGCTGATGCCGCCTGTGGTCTGCACCGCCAGCAGGCCGGTAGCAGTGAGACTGCCGCTGTTCTCCAGCCGGCCATCGGCGGTCACCACCGCCTGGCCTACCGACGCGCCGATGTTGCCCGCGTTGCGCACGCCCACACCATGCTCGGTGGAGGTCAGATAGATGTGGCCGGCATACATGCCGCCCAGCTGCGCCACGTCGATGGCCACCGCCGGTGCGGCGTCGGTGGCGGCCACACCGGGAACCACGCTGGCGTGATCCGCGCTGACGGTGTTGAGGCCCGCGCTGACCTTGAGTTCGGGGGCCCAGATGCCGGCATTGACCTGCACGGCGCGCGCGATGATCTCGGCGTAATCGGTGCGGCTGGCATCCATGCCGTTGCCCTCGATGCGCACCGCACCGCTGGACACGCGATAGCTGTCCAGATTGCCGTTGACGATCTGGGGTACGCCCGTGGTGAGCGTGGCGCGATTGGCATTGATGAAGCCGCAGCCGGAACAGGTGATGCCCGCCGGATTGGCCACCACCACCTGCGCCCGCGCCCCCGCCACTTCCAGGTAGCCGCGCAGATAGCTGGGGTTGGCCGAGTTGACCTGGTTCACGATCACGCGCGCTGCGCCCGTGGCCAGCCATGGATTGCCCGCCACATAGCCGCCCAGCTGGGTGGCCGTGGTGCCCTGCGCATTGTTGAGGATGGCGCCATTGGGGCCGACATCGAATTGCCGGTAGCTGTTGAGCGACACCCCCGCTGCACCCGGGGTCTGGATGTTGACCACCGGCACGCCATTGGGCGTGGCCAGCACGGTCGGCTGCTGGTTGCGCGGGGCGTTGCGGTCGCCCAGGATCTGCGCATGAGCCACCGTGTTCATGGCCAGGGCCAGCGCTACCGCCAGCAGCGAAAAGCGCAAAGCGGACGGTAACAGGTCCGGCATCGCCGCACCGTTGGCCGATGTGCGGCCGTGATGCTGGATGCTGGAGGCGATTTCTGCAACGGCCATCAACTGGCCACGATGCCGGTTGAAAACCAGCTTGTAACGCTGACGATTCATGAAAACCCCGGGTGCTGTTGTCGTTATGACCGGCCACGACAACGAACCCCGATTCGTTGTTTTCCGTTTCCGGTTAGCAATATTTTGCTTGCCAGGGTCGGGATGTTAATTTAGGTTAACGAGGAAAGGTGATTTTTCAGTACACGAGAAGCTTTCCTGTAGGCAAAAACCAACACTTGTTTTGCCAGCCCTCCCATTTCTTTTGAATCCCTTGCCCAGTGTGGCTTTGGGACGACTCACCATGTTTCCGATGTCTTCCATCTTCCGTTCGCCCTCTCCCCGATTTGTACTCATCCTTGGTTTGAATCTGGTCATTTCCCTTGCCCACGGGCAAACCGCCGTCAACCAGGAGCAGTTGCAGCGCGAGCGCGAACGCGCCCTGCGCCAGCAACAGGAGCAGCGTCCTGACGTGAATCTGGGTACGCCCGCCGCCAGCGCGATGGCGCAGGATTTCCCCGAGCAGGAGCAACCCTGCCGCAGGATCACGGCGATTGCGCTGGAGGGTGAACAGGCCGAGCGTTTTCGTTTTGCACTCGACAGCGTCACCGGCGAACGTGGCGCGGTGGGCCGCTGCCTGGGCTCGCAAGGGGTGAACCTGGTCCTGGCCCGGGTCGAGAGCGCCATCGTCGCGCGCGGCTACACCACCACGCGCGTGCTGGCGCGTCCGCAAGATCTGTCGACGGGACGGCTGGTGCTGAGCGTGGTGCCGGGGCGCGTGCGCCACATCCGCTTTGCGCCCGACGCCGATGCGCGCGGGACCGCCTTCAATGCCCTGCCCATCAGCCCGGGCGACATCCTCAACCTGCGCGATATCGAACAGGGCCTGGAAAATTTCAAGCGCCTGCCGACCGTGCAGGCCGACATCAAGATCACGCCCTCCGAGGACAAGGGGGCCGAGGCGGGCGACAGCGATCTGGTGATCCAGTACCAGCAGGCTTTCCCCTTCCGTCTCACGGCATCGCTGGACGATGGCGGTGCGAAGGCCACCGGCAAATACCTGGCCGGGCTGACCTTGTCCTATGACAATTGGTGGACCCTCAATGACCTCTTCTACGTCAGCGTCAGCCGCAGCCTGAATCACTACGGCGACCACGGCAGCCATGCCTACACGCTGCATTACTCGCTCCCGCTGGGCAACTGGATGGCGGCCGTGACGATGTCGGGCAACCGCTATCACCAGACGGTCGCGGGGCCCTTCGAGAATTTCGTCTACAGCGGGCGTTCCGAAACCACCGAATTCAAACTGTCTCGCCTGCTCCATCGCGATGCGGCCGGCAAGACCACGGCCTTCGGCAAAGCCTTGCTGCGCAAGGCTTACAACGCGATTGACGAACTCGAAGTCGGCGCCCAGCAACGCCGCACCACGGCGTGGGAAGCGGGATTGAATCACCGGCAGTTTCTGGGCGATGCAATTGCCGATGCCACGCTGGCCTATCGCCGTTCACTCGATACGCAAGGGGCCGAACCCAGCTCGCCCTTCGACCTGCCGCAGATCGGCACGCGCTATGGTCTGTGGCTGCTGGATGCCTCCCTCAATGCGCCGTTCCAGCTGGCCGGTGCGCGCCTGCGCTACAGCAGCACGCTGCGCGCGCAGTGGAACCGGGGCAGTCTGCCGCCGCAGGATCAGTTCTCCATCGGCGGCCGTTATACGGTGCGCGGTTTCGACGGCGAACTGACGCTGCAGGCCGAGCGTGGCTGGTTCCTGCGCAATGAACTGGCGCTGGGCCTGGGCGAGAGCGGACAGGAAGTGTTTGCCGGTATCGATACCGGCGCGGTCGCAGGGCCCTCGGCGCAATTCCTCACCGGCCAGCGACTCACGGGGGCGGCGCTGGGCTTGCGCGGCAACCTCGGCAAGCTGAGCTATGACATGTTCGTGGCCACGCCCCTGGCCAAGCCACAAGGCTTCCAGACGGCGGCCGTGACGGGCGGCTTCAACCTGCAATGGGCGTTCTGAGTCGAGCTGCCTGCCGGAAAAATCCCACACCATCCCCGGCCGATGGCTGACTGCCGCGTCACGGCGATTGCTCAATAATGGCCCGCATGGACGGCCGCCGGATCTCCCGGCGGACAGCGTCCGAGGAGACCATCATGGATCGTATCGCCGCAGCGTCCGAACAATCTTCATCATCATCATCGCCGTCGCCTTCGGCCCCGCCGCCCGCCGATGCCCGCCATCAGGACGAGGCCATCGACATCGCCCGCGCCAACCAGCTGCGCTACGTCAACGACGGCATGCCTGGCATACGCCGCAGCCGGCGTGGCAAGGGCTTCGCGTATCACGATGCGCACGGCGAGCTCATTCGTGATGACGATGTGGTGGCGCGCCTCAAGTCTCTGGCCATCCCGCCCGCCTGGGAAGACGTCTGGATCAGCCCGCACGCCAACGGCCACATCCAGGCCACCGGACGCGATGCGCGCGGGCGCAAGCAGTATCGCTATCACGCACGCTGGCGCTCGGTGCGCGATGATGCCAAGTACCTGCGCATGATCAGTTTTGCGCGTGCGCTGCCGACCATCCGCCGCGTGGTGGAGCAAGACCTGAAACGTCCCGGCCTGCATCGGCAGAAAGTCTTGGCCGCTGTCGTGCATCTGCTGCAGACCACCTTCATGCGCGTGGGCAATGACGAATACGCCAAACAGAATCAATCCTTCGGCCTGACTACGCTGCGCCATCGCCACGTGCGCGTGGATGGCAGCGATGTGCTGTTCCGCTTCCGCGGCAAGAGCGGCGTGCAGCATGACATCAAGCTGCACGATCCCTACGTGGCCCGCATCATCCGCAAGATGCGCGAGTTGCCGGGGCAGGAACTGTTCCAGTACGTGGATGACGAGGGCGAGCGCCACTGCATCGATTCGGGTGACGTGAATGCCTATCTGCGTGAAGCGGCGGGCGAGGATTTCAGTGCCAAGGATTTCCGCACCTGGGCCGGCACGGTGCTGGCCACGCTGGCGCTGCAGGCCTTCGAGCGGGTGGACTCGCAGGCGCAGGCCAAGCAGAACGTGGTGCGCGCCATCGAGAACGTGGCGCGCCGCCTGGGCAATACGCCTTCCATCTGCCGCAAGTGTTACGTGCATCCTGCCGTCATCGAAAGTTACCTGGACGGCAGTTTTGCGGAGCGGCTGGAAGAACGGGTGCAGGCCGAACTGGTGGAAGAGTTGCAGGATCTGTCACCGGAGGAAGCCGCTGTACTGGCCTTGCTGCAACAGCGTCTGCAAGAGGCGGAACAACAACCGGCCCGCAAGCCACGTCGCAAACCTGCCGCGCGCACCGCCACCGCTTCGGTGCCGCGCAGAAAAGCGGCGCGGCCAACGGCACGCGCCTGAACCGGCAGCGCTCAGCGCGCGCGGCGGAAAGTCAGGTTGTAGCGGCAGCGCCCGGTCAGCGGGTGCTCGCCGTCGCGCAAGGGATCGACACCATGGAAGGCCAGCCGCGCCGGGCCACCCCACACCACCACATCGCCACTCTCCAGCCGCATGCGCTGCGGCTTGTCGGCGCGCGCCATGCCACCGAACAGGAAGGTCGCGGGCAGACCGAGCGAGACCGAGACAATGGGCTGGTCCATGTCCAGTTCATTCTTGTCCTGATGCAGCGACATGCGCGCACCGGGTTCGTAGCGATTGATGAGGCAAGCGTCAGGATCGAATCCTGCAAACCCCGCCGCCGCTGAGGCGCGCGCGGCCAATCCCGCAAAGGCCTCAGGCATGGCTGGCCAGTCGCGCTCGGCCAATGGATCGAGCGACTGGTAACGATAGCCGCGACGATCCGTCACCCATCCAAACTGGCCGCAATTGCTCATCGCCACCGACATGCGGAAACCGCCCGGGGTCTGCATGTGGCGCAGGGGTGAGGCGGCCAGAACCTTGTCGATGGCCGCCATCAAGGCTGCGGCTTCCTCTTCGCCGACAAAGGCGCGCAGCAGCAGCGCACCTTCGGTGATGGTCTCCACCGAAGGATCACGCGCCAGGCCAGCGAAGAGGTCACCGCTCACTTGGAAGGCTCCGGACGCGGTGGCGGATTTTCAATGAATTGGCTCACTTCTTCGAGAGTCGGCGCGATGAAACGCAGCGGCCGAGAGAGGCTGCCCACCAGCGAAGCGTGCGAGGTGTTGTCGAAGTAGCGCTCCACCACCGGCACCTGCTGTGCACGCAGCAGTTTGGCCAGGCCACCGGTATTGCGTTCGGCGCCCACCAGCTTGTCCTTGTGCGAGGCGATCAGCAACGCGGGCGGCGCACCGGCCTCCACGTGCCGCACCGGCTGCGAATCCGGTGGCGAATCGGGCGCGAAGAAGACCGGTTTCACATCCTCGTTTTCGATGGGCAGGAAGTCATAGGGTCCGGCCAGGCCGATCCAGCCGCGCAGCTGTGCCGGCGAGGCCCCGGCTGCGCGCAGCCAGCGCGCATCGAGCGCCACCATGGCTGCGTTGTAGGCACCGGCGCTATGTCCCATGACAAAGACGCGCTGCGGATCGCCACCCAGCTCGCGCACCGAGCGCAAGGTCCAGGCCACGGCCTGGGCGCTGTCCTTCACGAAATCGGGATAACGCACTTCGGGATAGACGCGGTAATCAGGCAGTACGGCAATGAAACCGCGTGAACTCAGGGCCTCGCCGACGAAGGCGTAATCCTTGCGGCTGCCCTCGTTCCAGCTGCCGCCATAGAAGAACACCACTACCGGCAAGCCCGGACCGGAGGCGGTGGCCGGCGCGTTGGCAGGACGATAGATGTCCAGCTTTTGACGCGGGTTATCAGTGTTGGCGTAGGCCACCCCTTCGGTCTTGACGTAGGAAGAAGCGGGCGTGACGGCATTGATGGCCGACAGCGGCGAACAGGCGACCACACCACCCAGGATCAGTACCGCGCCCGCGAATGCGAGACCAGCCTTGCCAAGAACATGCATGCGCAACTCCAGCGATGAAGGAAGGCCTATTGTAGCTGCGCAGGGCAAAGGCTTCAGGCGCGCTGGTCTTTCGGGCTGGCGGCGTCTTCCCTGCCCTCGGCTTCGCGCGCCAGCAAGGCGCTCTTGCGCGCGATGCCCCAGCGATAGCCGGAGGGTGCGCCATCGAGCCGGACGATGCGATGGCAGGGAATGAGCACGGCGATCTCGTTGCGCGCACAGGCATTGGCGACCGCCCGCACCGCCGCAGGCTGGCCGATGCGCGCAGCCAGTTCGGCATAGGTCAAGGTGACCCCGGGCGGCACTGCGCGCAGTGCTTGCCACACACGCTGCTGGAAGGCGGTACCGCGCACGTCCAGTGGCAAGGCGGCACCCTGTTGCGGATCGTCCAGCGCGGTCAGTACTTGCGCCAGCGTCTGCTCGAAGGCGGCATCGCCGGGGGCGAGATCGGCATGGGGGAAACGATCCTGCAGTTGCCGCAGCAACTCCTCCGGCTCGCTGCCCAAGGTGAGCGCGCAGATGCCCTGCTCCGTGGCCGCCACCAGCAAGGCCCCCAGCCAGCATTGCGCAACGGCGAAGCGGATCTTCTCGCCACGGCCGCCACGACGATAGGTCGCCGGCTGCATGCCCAGTTGCGCCTTGCTCTGAGCATAGAAGCGGCCACTGGAATGGAAGCCGACGTCATAGAACGTATCGGTCACGCTGGCACTGCCGCCGAGTTGCGCGCGCAGGCGGCCGGCGCGATGGGCATCGGCATAGGCCTTGGGAGTGAGGCCGGTGTGCTGCTTGAAGACCCGATGAAAATGATGACGGCTCAAGCCCGCGGCCTGCGCCAGCGTGGCCGTATCCGGCTGTTCCTCGGCCTGCGCGATCAGGCGGCAGACTTGCGCGATGGCCTGTGCCTGGCGCTCGTGCAAGGGCGGCTGGTCCGGCTTGCAGCGCTGGCATGGACGAAAGCCCGCTGCTTCGGCCGCAGCGCAGCTGGCGTGGAAGGCCACGTTCTTGCGCAAGGGTGTGCGTGCCCCGCAGGAGGGCTTGCAGTACACGCCGGTGGTGCGCACCGCATACCAGAACCGGCCATCGAAAGATGCATCGCGCTGCTGCACGGCTTGCCAGCAGGTGTCGGGATCGAGTCCGTTGACGTCGGCGGCGGAGGCAGCGGAGCTAGTCGGCGGAGGAGAAGAAGTCATGGTCAGCATGGAGCGCTCCCGGAATCGGATGCCACTGATTCTAGGCCTGCGCTGACGGGGCAGCACTCCGGCGATTGCTTTTGAATTCCTGAGCCGGATTAGAGGCGGAGAAAAGCCTGATAAAAAGCATCATTCGATTATTCAATCATTGAGGCATCCAATCATTGAATAAGGGCATCATGCTTTTTGAAGCCTCACTGCGAGAAGCGGATGCGCTGGCGCGACTTCACCGGCTGCATCACGTGTTCCAGCGGCAGTTCGTGGGACTGCTTGACCTTTTTGAGGGTGATGTTGGACTTGACGTTGGTCACGCCCGGCAGGCGCAGCAAGCGCGTCATCATGAATTCAGAGAAGGCCGCCAGGTCGGGGGCCACGATGCGCAGGATATAATCGCCCTCGCCCGTGACGGAGAAACATTCGGTCACCTCCGGCATCGTTTCCACGGCCTTCTCGAAGAGTTCGCCTCGGGTTTCGCCCTGGCGGTCCAGAGTCACGGTGGTGAACGCGGTCACGCCCAGACCGACCACGGCCGGGTCCAGCACGGCGGTGTAGCGTTCGATGACATGGGCTTCTTCCAGCCGCTGCACGCGGCGGCTGATCTGCGAAGTGGACAGGTGGACTTTCAGACCGAGGGCGCTATTGGTAATATGGCCATCTCGCTGCAGTTCGGTCAGCAAGGCCAGGTCGTAGCGGTCCACGTTGATGATGCTCATTTGTCTCTCCAAAGTTCATATTTAAGAATTATTTGTGCATATTATCTAATATATCGCGCAAAAAACAATCACAAATTGCAGTCTTGACGCAATAAACTCCTCGCATGGGCCGCGCTTGCCGGCCCTCCCCACACGAGGAGACACCAGATGGGCCACGCAGACACCCAGTTCGCCACCGCAGCCGCCAATTCCCCTGCCCGCGCCAGCGGCGACCTGTTCGACAATCCCATGGGCACCGACGGCTTCGAGTTCGTCGAGTACACCGCCGCCGACCCGGCCGGCATTGCCGCCGTGCTGGAGCTGATGGGCTTCACCGCCGTGGCGCGCCACCGCTCCAAGAATGTCACCCTGTATCGCCAGGGCCAGATCAACTTCATCCTCAACGGCGAACCCGGCAGCAATGCCGCCGCCTTCGCCCAGGTGCACGGGGCTTCGGTGAACGCCATGGCCTTCCGCGTCAAGGATGCGGCCCATGTGTACAAACGTGCACTCGAACTCGGTGCCGAAGGCGTGGAAGCCAAGCTGGGCCCGATGGAACTGAACATTCCTGCCATTCGCGGCATCGGCGGCTCGCTGCTCTATCTGGTGGACCGCTATGGCGACAATGGCTCCATCTATGACGTCGACTTCCAGTTCTTCCCGAACGTGGAGCGCAATCCCAAGGGCGTGGGCCTGACCTACATCGACCACCTGACCCACAACGTCATGCGCGGCGCGATGGATACCTGGTCGTCGTTCTATACGCGCCTGTTCAATTTCCGCGAGATCAAGTATTTCGACATCGAGGGCAAGGTCACCGGCCTGCGTTCGCGCGCCATGACCAGCCCCTGCGGCAAGATCCGCATTCCCATCAACGAGAGTGCCGACGACAAGTCGCAGATCGAGGAATTCATCAAGCAGTACAACGGCGAAGGCATCCAGCACATCGCCCTGGGCACCGACGACATCTACCAGACCGTGCGCGCGCTCTATGCCCGTGGCGTGCCGCTGCAGGACACCATCGCCACCTACTATGACCTGGTGGAACGCCGCATCCCCGGCCATGGCGAAGACCTGGCTGCCTTGCGTGAACTGAAGATCCTGATCGACGGCGCGCCCACCGATGGCCAGGGCCTGCTGCTGCAGATCTTCACGCAGAACCTGATCGGGCCGGTGTTCTATGAAATCATCCAGCGCAAGGGCAATGACGGCTTCGGCGAGGGCAATTTCAAGGCCCTGTTCGAATCCATCGAGCTGGACCAGATGCGCCGTGGCGTGATCTGATCCCCTGACCGAAGCCACTGCGGGCCGCCCTGAGCAGCCCGTCTGTCAAAGGCGCAGCACCCTTTTCGGGGCTGCGCCTTTTACTTTTTTTACTTTCCGTGGCTCAAGATGTCCGCGTGGCTGCCGTAAAACAAAGCGAAGGCACTATCGCAGTCCCCTTGCAATCCTTGCGCCCCTGTGGGCTGGAGTTCGCATGAACGTCGCGTATGAACAAGAACAACCTGCCCACGCTGAAGTCGCAGTGGCAGACACGCTGGACCATGACCCCGCCGAGCTGGTGGCGCAATTGAGCCACCGCATTCTGCTCCTGCAGCAGCAGGCGCAGTCCCTGGCGCGTTTCCCGGGCAACCGGGATGGCAAGCAGCAGCGCCAGTTGCTGCAGCAGCAGATCCGCAATCTCTACCAGCAATTGTTTGCGCTGGAACAGCAGCAGGCGCAGCAGCGCCGCCGCAGCGAAAACTATCTCAGCATGGCGCTCTCCGTGGCGGCTCATGCGGCGCACCAGCATGCGCATGGCGAGACGGTGGCACCGGCGCTGTAAGCCCGGCAAGCCCGGTCTCGACGCCCTGCTCCGTCCTCCCGCTCAATAACGCAGCCGCGACAGGCTGACCACACTGGCCGCGCCCGCCAGGGCGGCGGCAAAGCACAGGACCAGCGCATACGGCGAGCCCGAGAACCCCATCAGCATCGCCACCACCGACGCCCCCACGGTCTGCCCGGTCAGGCGTGCCGTGCCCAGCATGCCGCTGGCTCCGCCGGTCCGTTCACGCGGCGCGGCACTGATCATGGTGCGGTTGTTGGGCGACTGGAACAGTCCGAAGCCGATACCGCACACCGCAAACATGGACAGCATCAGGCCATCGGGCGTGCTGCGGTCCACCGTCAGCAAGGCCAGCAATCCCAGGCACATCACGGCCAGCCCGATCCCCCCCAGCAAACCCGCAGCGACGCGGTCCGACAGCTTGCCGGCCACCACGCCGGTCAGCGCAACGGCCACCGGCCAGGCCGTCAGCAGCATGCCCGCACGCGCGGCGCCCATACCCAGATGATTCTGCAGCATGAAGGGCAACATCACGAAGACCGCCATCTGCGCTGCAAAGGAGCAGAACGACGTCCCGATCGACAAGGCAAACAAGGGGATGCGCAGCAGGTCCAGCGGCAGCATGGGCGCGCTCGGCGACTGCAGCTTGAGCAGCAATGCCAGGCTGATGGCGGTCAGCAGCGCGCAGCCCGCCACCACCCAGCCGCCCTGCAGGTGGCCGATGGCATCGATGGTGTAGAGCAGCAAGCCGATGAAGGCCATGCACAGCAGCGCCGACTGGCGATCGAAACGGCGGGCCGACAAGGGATTGAACGGCAAGGCGCGGCTGCCCACGGCCAGCGCCGCCAGTCCGAGCGGGATGTTGATGAGGAACAGCCAGTGCCATGAGCCCAGATGCAGGATGACCCCGGCCACGGTGGGCCCCAGCGCATTGCCGGTCCCGGCCACCAGCGCGTTGTAGCCGATGGCCCGGCCCAGCTGCCGGGCCGGATAGATGAAGCGGATCAGCGCGGTATTGACCGACAGGATGCCGGCCGCCCCCAGCCCCTGCAGCACGCGCGCCAGGCTCAGCTGCAGCATGTCGCCGCTGGCTGCACACGCCAGCGAGGCCAGGGTGAACAGAAACAAGCCGCCCAGGTAGACGCGCCGATAGCCGATCACTTCGCCCAGGGAGGCCAGCGGCAGCAGGCACACCGCCATGGCGATCTGGTAGCTGTTGATGACCCAGATGGCATCGGCATCGCTGGCTTTCAGGTCGGTGGCCATGACCGGCAACGCCAGATTGGCGATGGAGCCGTCGAGCACCGCGATGCTCAGGCCCAGCACGACGGTGGCGATGGCCAGCAGGCGTTGCCTGGCTGGCAGGCCGTCGGCGTCATGCGGGACGGCGCTGATGGGGGATACTTGCACTATCTGCCCTCAAAGCTTGGGAATGACCATGGACGAAGGTGGCGCCCGAATGAGGGCGATATGCTATCACTGCCCTGCCGCCTGCAAGCGATAAACTTCCCGGGCCGTGCCACTGAAGAGCGCCGTGCGCTCAGTTGCGGACAAGTCCGAGCTCAGGCGCTTGAAGGCATTCCACAGGCTGACATAACCGAACATGCCCTTGTCCACCGGGAAATTGCTCTCGAACATGCAGCGTTGCGGGCCGAACAGGTCGATGCAGGTCTCGATGTAGGGCCGCCAGGCCTTCGCCAACTGTAGCGAGTCGGGCGGTGCCGCCTGCCGCTGGAAATCCCAGCCTCCCACCCGCATGCCCAGACCGCCCAGCTTGAGCCAGACATTGGGCAAGGCCGCGATGGCCTGCATGCCTTGCGCCCACTCACGCCGTACCGCCTCGCGCCGGCCGACATAGGGTCCTGCACCGAGCGGACCGCCGCAGTGATTGAGCACAATGCGTGTGTGCGGACAAGCGCGCGCGAGCGCAAGCACTTCATCAAGCTGGGTGTGATAGGCCCAGACATCCAGCGACAGATCGTAGCGGGCCAGCAGGCGCGCCCCGGCACGAAACGCCTCCTGCGCCAGCAGACCAGGCGGCGGTGGCTGGGGATTGCTGCGGATGGCCGCGTCAGGATGCCAGGCGGTGGTGTTGCGGATACCGCGCAGGCGGCCATTGCCCGCTTGCAGCAATGCGTCCAGTACGGCTGGCAGCTCTGCGTCCAGCATCAGGTCGGCAAAGCCGACGATGGCCGAGCAAGCCCGCACCGCCCCATACTGGCCGCTGGCCGACTGCGCGGCCACGCCATTGGCGAATTCCACCTCGCCCACCGGCTTCATGGCCTGCGGCCCGCCCTGCCGGTACATCGACCGACATTGCACGAAGACCGTATCGGTGATGCGATGACCGCTGTTGAGGTCGGCCATCCATTCATCGAACAGGTAGCGGCTCCCGGCGCGGTCCCACAGGTGGTGATGGGCATCCACGATGGGCAACTCCGGTTCCAGCACCGCTTCCCGCGTCAGCGCCAGCCATGCCGGACGGACCTGCAGATGCGGCGAAGCAGCGGCGTCAGCCATGGCGAATGCGCGCCTGATCGCCCCCTTCGCAACCCAGGCGCAGGAGGGCGGCATCTATCCATCCACGGTCAGTGCTGCCGGCCCGGATGGCGGCCATTTGGGCAGCTTCGGCGTCATTCTTTGCCTTGGCGGCGGCATAGACGGCCGCCACATCCTCGTAGGCCACGCACAGCAGGCCATCACTGTCGCCCACCACCAGGTCGCCCGGCGCGATGACCATGCCGTCGATGGCGATGGCGACGTTGATCTCGCCCGGTCCATCCTTGTAGGGACCGCGATGCGTCACGCCGGCAGCAAACACCGGGAAGCTGCCCGACTGGATCGCATCCACGTCGCGCACCGCGCCATGGATGACGATGCCCCCCAGGCCGCGCTGTATCGCGTGCGCCACCATCAGCTCGCCAATGATGGCATTGGACAGGTCGCCACCCGCATCGACCACCACGATATCGCCCGGTTCTGCCAGGTCCAGTGCCTTGTGCACCATCAGGTTGTCACCCGGGCGCGACTTCACCGTCAGGGCCGGTCCCGCCAGCTTGCCGCCGCGATGCAGCGGGCGCAGCCGCGCGCCGGCCGCGCTCATGCGCGCCATCGAGTCACTGATGTTGGCCACCGGGATGGCGGCAAAATTCTTCACGTCCTGCTCGTTGACCTTGCGCGTGCGCTCGAGAATACGGAATCCTGCAGACATGATGTTCTCCTGGTTGATGGAAGGGCTTAACGCAGACTCGCGCAGAAATTCTGGATGCGCAGGCATGCCTGGCGCAGCCGCTCGGTCGAATCGGCATAGGACAGCCGGAAGTTCGGTCCCTGCCCGAAGGCACTGCCATGCACCAGCGCCACGCCTTCGGCCTGCAGCAGCAGCGAGACGAAATCCTCGTCGCTAGCGATGGTCTGGCCATCCTCGGTGCGCTTGCCGATCAGCCGCTCGCACGACGGGAAGACATAAAACGCCCCTTCCGGCACCGGGCAATCCAGCCCCTCGGCCTGGTTCAACATCGACACCACCAGATCGCGCCGCGCCTGGAATACCTTGCGGCTTTCATGGATGTAATCCTGCGGGCCGTTCAAGGCTTCCAGCGCCGCCCATTGCGATACGGAACTGGCGCCGGAGGTGAGCTGGCCCTGGATCTTTTCCATGGCCTTGATCAACGGCAGCGGACCGGCGGCATAGCCGATGCGCCAACCCGTCATGGCGTAGGCCTTGGAGACGCCGTTCATGGTCAGCGTGCGTTCGTACAGTTCGGGTGCGATCTGGGCCGGCGTGGTGAACTCGAAGTCGCCATAGGTCAGGTGTTCATAGATATCGTCCGAGAGGATCCATACATGCGGATGGCGCTTGAGCACCTCGGCCAGCGCCTCCAGCTCGGCGCGGGTATAGGCCGCACCGCTGGGATTGCAGGGGGAATTGAACATCAGCCATTTGGTACGCGGAGTAATGGCGGCCTCGAGGGCTTCCGGACGCAGCTTGTAACCGGCTGCCCGCGTAGTCTGTGCGTACACGACACGCCCGCCGCACAAGGCCACCAGTTCGGGATAGGAAACCCAGTAAGGCGCCGGCACGATCACTTCATCGCCGGCGTTGACGGTAGCCATCAGGGCGTTGGCGATGACCTGCTTGCCGCCGTTGGAGACGATGGTCTGGGCCACGCTGTAATCGAGCTGGTTCTCGCGCTTGAACTTGGCCACCACGGCCTGGCGCAACTCGGTGATGCCCGCCACGGCGGTATAGCGGGTTTCGCCGCGGGCGATGGCAGCGTACGCGGCTTCTTTGATGTTCTCGGGGGTATCGAAGTCGGGCTGCCCCGAACTCAGGGCGATCACGTTGCGGCCTTGGGCGGCCAGCTCGCGCGCCTTCTGGGTAATGGCGATGGTGGCCGAAGCCTTGATGCGCGACAGTGAATCGGAAATGAATGCCATAGGGGTCTCGTGGTGGAAATGCGGTGAAATCGTGGTGTCAGGCGTGGCGGATATCGGCCACGAACTTGCGGGCGCGCTCATGTTGCGGGCGCTCGAAGAAGTCTTGCGGGGTGGCACGCTCCAGCACCTGGCCATCGGCCATGAACAGCAACCGGTCGGCTACCTCGCGGGCAAACCCCATCTCATGCGTGACGCAGACCATGGTCATGCCCTCGGCAGCAAGCTGCTTCATGACCTGCAAGACCTCGCCCACCATCTCAGGGTCCAGCGCCGAGGTCGGTTCATCGAAGAGCATCACCGGCGGCTTCATGGCCAGGGCGCGGGCGATCGCCACACGCTGCTGCTGGCCACCCGAGAGCTGGCCCGGATAGGATTGCGCCTTGGCGGCCAGGCCTACCTTGTCCAGCAGGCTCATGGCCGTTTCGCGAGCGGCTTTCTCCGACAGCTTGAGCACACGCATGGTGGCCAGCATCACGTTGCGCTCCACGCTCATGTGCGGAAACAGGTTGAAGGACTGGAACACGAAACCGATGCGGCTACGCAGCTTGTTGATGTCGACGCCATTGCCACGCACGTCCTGGCCATCCACATAGATCTGTCCATCGTCGATGGGCTCGAGGCGGTTGATGGTGCGAATCAGCGTCGACTTGCCCGAGCCCGACGGGCCACAGACGATGACCACTTCGCCGCGCTTGATTTCCTCGTTGATGTCGCGCAGGGCGTGATAGTGGCCGTACCACTTGTTCACATGATTGAATCGGATCATCAGAGACTCCTGAATTGACGTTTTTGTTTGATGCGGCGCTCGGCCAGTCCCACCATCGAACTGAGCAGGTAACACAGGGCGAAGTAGGTCATGGCCAGGAGGAAGTACACCTGGAAGGGCTTGGTCAGCAGCTGTGCGTTGACCTGGTAGGCTGCATAGGTGAGTTCATTGACGCTGATGATGTAGGCCAGCGAGGTATTCTTGATCAGCGAAATCAACTGATTGAGAATGCTCGGGATCATGTTGAACAGGGCCTGCGGCAGCACCACCTCGCGCAGCGTGGTGAAGTAGCCCATACCGAGCGAACGCGCCGCCTCGACCTGCCCTTGCGGGATGGCCAGGATGCCGGCCTTGATGACCTCGCCCAGGAAAGCCGTCTCGTAGGCCACCAGCGCGCAGATCACCGTGGTGGTGCCGGAGATCGGCTTGCCGGTCAACAGCGGCACGATGAAGTAAGCCCAGAAGATCAGCATGAGTACCGGCAGGCCGCGCAAGGTATGCACGATGCCGGCGGCCGGCCAGGCCACCCAGCCGATGCGGCTGGTACGGGCGATACCGAAGAGCACCGCCAGGGGAAACGCGCAGACCAGCCCCGTCACCGCCAAGATCAGGGTCAATGCGAGACCACCCAGGGGACCGTGCGGAAATTCCCCGATCAGCAGTTGCAGGCCATAGGTACGGAGGATATCGAGCATGTCGAACATGTCAGCGCCCCTTCACGGCCAGATGCCGTTGGTTGTACCAGGCTCCCAGTGCCATGATCGACCACGACATGAGCAGGTAGAAGGCCGATGCCAGGATGAAGGTCTCGAAGGTGCGGTAGGTTTCGTTTTCGATCTGGCGGCTGGCGTAGGTCATCTCGGCCACACCGATGGCCATGGCGAGGCTGGTGGACTTGAACAGCGACAGCGACTGGTTCACCAGCGGCGGCACCGAGATGCGGATGGCCTGCGGCAGCAGCACGTCGCGCATCGACTGCAGATAAGACAGCCCCAGCGCGCGGGCTGCTTCCATCTGGGTTTCCGCCACCGAGCGCATACCGCTGCGCAGATCCTCCGACATGTAGGCCGCACTGTTGAGGGACAGCGCGATCAAGGCAAAGATGAATTCGCCATTGTGGTCATTGACAAAACCGGTGATGCTCGCCGGCAGCAGCTCGGGAATACCGAAGTACCAGACGAAGATCTGCACCAGCCCAGGCACGTTGCGGTGATAGTTGACGTAGGCGGCAATGGCCCACTCCAGTGGTGGCAAGGCCAGGGTACGCAATGCCACCAGTCCTACCGCCAGGAGGAAGGCACAGACCCAGGCTGCAGCGAACAGCCACAGCGTGGTGAGGGCGCCACCGATGAGCCAGTCCAGATACTGGCCCTGCAATACCGCAGCGAAATCGAGATTGAGCATGTCATCGCTTTCTTGCTAGGACTGCCTGGCGCGTGAATATCGCCAGGCAAAGGGCAAGCCGCTCCCGCACGCACCGGGACAAGCGGTGCGCGGGATCATTGCGGCTGGAACGATAGGCTTACTGGAAGGCGGAGATGGGCGTGAGCTTTTTCTCGCGCGGGATGTTGAATTTGGTAGAGGGGCCGAACCACTTGTTCCACAGGGCATCGGTCTGGCCACTCTTCTCCAGCTTCTCGAGGGCGTCGTTGACCGCCGCCAGCAAGGCCGGCTCATCCTTCTTGACGCCCATGGCCGTGGGCTCCCAGGCCAGCGCTCCGTCGAGGAACTTGTACTTCCCTTCCGATTCATTGACGAAGCGGATACCCGAGGGCTGCGACAGCGCCAGCGCTTGCACCTTGTTCTGAGCCAGCGCCAGGAAGGCTGCCGGCGTGTCCTGGAAGGTCAGGATGGTGGCCTTGGGCAGTGTGCGGCGCGCATACAGTTCCGGCGTGGACCCCTTGTTGGCGCTGATGCGCTTGTCCGCCAGATCCTCGATCTTGCTGAAACCGCCGTTGCTGTGGACGATCAGCTTGATCGGCGTCTGGTAATGCGCCGCAGTGAAATCGATCTGCTGTGCCCGCTCCTTGGTATATCCCAGCGCAGCGACCACCAGGTCCACCCGTCCCAGCGTCAGCTCGGGGATGCGTGCCTCCACCGAGACGCCCTTGTGTTCCAGCTTGACCCCCAACTCCTTGGCCACTGCCGCGCACATATCGACATCGAAGCCCACCACCTGGCGGGTGGCCGGATCGGGAAAGCCCAGCGGCTCACTACTGGTCAAGGTGGCGCATACCAAGGTGCCGCGCGCCTTGATATCAGACAACCGGTCAGCATGCGCCGCCGTGGCGAACATCAGCGAAACGGCCGCAGCCGCGATTGCCATACAGCTCTTGTGAAAGCGCCCCACATTCATTTTCATTCCCTTTCCCTGGTTGAACAACGAAGCTCGGTTCAACAAATCATAATTGCATTATGATTTTTAAACAAGCGTGATTTCTCCTTATTTTTCATGAACTTAGCGCGTGTTCCGCGGCGGTGCAAAAAACCTGAAAAGGGGCATGCGGGCTCCCGCCGCCGGTGCAGAAAAGGGGGGCGCCGGCACCTTTTGGTGCGCCGCGCCAATCGAAAAAGGTGTGATAACCTCGCCCCATCGAGAAACGCAAAATGGATTTATGAAAAAAAAGAATGAGCCCGAGAACAAGGATGCAGTGCCCGACCGCACCGTACTGGGGGCCGAACGTAGCCTGGCAATCCTGAGCGCCTTCATTGATGCGCCCGAGCCGTTTGGGCTCACCGAGCTGGAAGCGCGTACGGGGCTGTTCAAGAGCGTGATCCACCGCTACATGATGTCGTTCATCAAAGCGGGATATGTCGTGCAACGGGCAGACAACTCATATCAGTTGGGGCCGCGCGCCTATCAGTTGGGCAAGGCCTTCGAAGCCCGGTTCGACTATGCCGACTTCATCATGCCCACGCTGGAGAAGCTGGTCCGGGCGACCGGCGAAAGCACTGCCTTCTATATCCGCCAGCAAGAGCAACGGCTTTGCCTGTATGCGGCCGAAACACCGGCCTCGGTGAAGGCCACAGTCAAAGCCGGCAGCCTCTTTGCCATGGACCAGACCTCCAGCGCGCAGGTGTTGCGTTTCTTTTCCGTGCCGGGGAATGCGGCGCGCTCGGGCGGCCGCTATGTCAGCATTTCGGTCGGGATCAACAATCCGCTGTCTTCGTCGATGTCGGCTCCGGTGTTCGGCGCCGGCAACGCATTGGTGGGTGCGCTGACCATTTTTGGCCTGAGCCTGCGCTTCGACCCGGCCGCCAGCGAGGCCATGCGGGCCACTCTGCTGCAGTTGGCGCAGGATTTGTCAGCCAGGCTGGGGGCCTCCCCCCAAGTCTATTGTTCACCCACGGCCGATATCTTCGATGAGGCTGCCGCGCAAGCGGTTGCCGGCGACGGATAAAGGCAGCACCAGGCCGCGGCAATGCCGGGACGTCCGCCGTACCACGCGCGGGAACCGGAACTGGAACTGATTTGAACCAAGCCTGCTAGCGCAGGCTGGCAATGGGCGTGAGCTTCTTGTCGCGGGGAATATTGAACTTGGTCTTGGGACCGAACCACTTGGTCCACATGGCGTCGATCTCGCCGTCCTTTTCCAGCGCGACCAGCGCCTTGTTGACGGCGTCCAGCAGTCGGTGCTCGCCCTTCTTGACACCCAGCGCCGTCGGCTCCCAGGCCAGTGCGCCTTCGACGAAGCGGAAGCGTCCGCCCGATTCGTTGACGAAGCGGATCCCCGAGGGCATGGCCACGGCCATGGCATCGACCTGCCGCTGGGCCAGCGCCAGGAAGGTTTGCGGGGTCTCAGGGAAAGTCAGCAAGGTGGCCTTGCGCAGTACGCGCCGCGCCGCCTGCTCCGGGGTGGAACCGCGATTGGCGCTGATACGCTTGCCTTCCAGGTCGGAGACCAGATTCAGTCCGGAATCGCTGTACACGAGCAGCTTGATCGGCGTCTGGTAATGCGAAGCCGTGAAATCGATCTGGCGCGCCCGCTCGCGGGTATAGCCAAGTGCGCCCGAGACCAGGTCAACCTCGCCCTCGATCAGCGCCGGCAGTCTTGCCTCCACGGTCAGGCTCCGCTGTCGCATCTTGACGCCCAGCTTGGCGGCGATGGCACTGCACATGTCCACATCGAAACCGACGATCTGGCCGCTCTGCGGATCGGGGAAACCCAGCGGCTCATTGCTGGCCAGCGTGGCGCAGATCAGCGAGCCACGCTCCTGGATCTCGCCGAGCCGGTCCGCGTGTGCCGCAGCGGGAATCATCCAGGCGCTGGCCAGCAGCAGGCTGCCCATGCCCAGTTGCTTCAGGTGCTGCGAAATCTTTTTCATGCTTTTCCTCATCGAATGTCGAGGATAGCCCGAAACAATCCCGAATGTCACTCGCAGCAGACCATTGCCACACAAAAGCCGCCACGCAGCACAAAAAAAGAGCCGCCCGGTGTGGGCCGGGCGGCATCTGGTATGACATGTCAGGAGCGTTGGAAGGTCATCCTTCGGCTTCAGCCTGCCGTGCCGGGCTTGCGGCGACGACGCCACCAGACCGCCACGCCCAGCAGGACCAGCACCAGCAGCACCATGCCGCCGCGCGCCACCCACAACAGCGGCGAGGGCTCACCGCCGGCCCGCAAGGCTTTGACGCGCTCGACGCTGATGCTGACCTTGCTGCCACCCAGATCCTGCATCAGGTAGTTGGTCACCGCCGCAATCTCGCCATCGTTCAAGGTATGGGCAAAGCCGATCATGCCTTGTCCGTGCTCCGGCAGCACGCCTTCGAGGATGGCCATGGCCACGTTGTCGGCATTGGGCTGGCGCAGCAGCGGATGCTGCTGCAGGGATGGCAGGCCGTTGAGGCCCTGGCCGCCGGTGTTGTGGCAGGAGGCGCAATTGTTCATATAGACACGTGCACCCACGCTCATGGCGGCCAGCGCCTGGGGCGTATCGTCGCCCTGCACCGGGGTCAGCGCAGGGACGGCAGCAGTCGGCGCAGTCGCGGACGCCGGAGCCGCCGCGGCCGGACTGGCCGGCAGCAGATAGGTGGCCATTGCATCCAGATCCTCACGGGTCATGCGCGAGAAACTCTTTTCGATGGCTTCCAGCATCGGTCCGCCGGCGGTGGCCCCATTGGCGGCGTGGCCGCTGGCCAGGTAGTCGGCCAGCATGGCGCGGGTCCAGGCCGGCTTGGCCTGCAAGGCAGCGGGGCTGATGTCGGGTGCGTACCAGGTGCCGAGCGAGGCCCCTTGCAGGCGGCGCTCCAGTTGCTCGGCCATGAGCACATTGCGCGGCGTATGGCAGGTGCTGCAATGGGCCAGGCCCTGCACCAGGTAGGCTCCGCGATTCCACTGCGCCGATTGCGCCGGGTCGGGCTCAAAGGGCTTGGTGTCCAGGAACAGCCAGTTCCACGCCTTCATCGACATGCGGATGTTGAACGGGAACGGCAGCGCCGTCGCCGGCGCAGCCTGGTCCACCGGCTGCACGCCCTGCATGAAGTAAGCGTACAGCGCCGCCACGTCCTCATCGTTCAGCCGCGCATAGGCGGTGTAGGGCATGGCCGGATACAGGTTGCTGCCATCGGCACGCACGCCGCGACGCAAGGCAGCGGCAAATTGCTCCGGCGTGTACTGGCCGATGCCGTGGGTCTTGGAGGGCGTGATGTTGGTGCTGTAGATGGTGCCAAGAGGACTGCTGATCGGATGCCCGCCGCTGAACGGGGCGCGTCCCTTCTCGCTGTGGCAGGCGGCGCAGTCACCGGCGATGGCCAGGTACTCGCCGCGCTTGATCAACTGCGCATCATTGGCCGCATGAGCCAGCGCGACCACTCCCAGCAAGGACAGCAGCGCCAGCAGGCGCTTGAACGGCTTACGCATGGCGGCTCTCCTCGATGATCTTGTCGGCCGTGCGCAGCGCCAGTGCCATGGCCGTCAGCGTGACGTTGCAGGTGCCGACCGTGGGCATGACGCCGGTGCCGACCATGAACAGGTTCTCGTGGTCGTGTGCGCGGCCCCAGGCATCGGTGACGCTGGTGGCCGGGTCCAGGCCCATGGAGAGCGTACCGGTGATGTGCTGGCGATTGGAGAACGCCCCGCTCTTGCTGTGCTTGATGTTGGTTGCACCCAGCCGGGCGGCGATGGCGTCGTAGGCGGCGCGGGTCTTCTCGGTGCCCTTGACGACGTAGTCGTCCACGTTCCAGTACAGGGCCGGGACGGGCAGGCCAAGTTCATCCTTCTTGTCGCCGAGGGTCACGCGGTTGTTGCGGTCCGGCAGTTGTTCCAGCGCGTTCTTGATGCTCAGGCGGCGTGCGGCGCGGAACAGGATCTGCTCTTCCAGGCGCTTGCCGAAGTAACCCTCGGCGAGCAATTCCTTGGTCACCGAGGCCACCTGCGAGGCATTGGAAATATCGATGCGGAACGGCGCGTGCTCCGCACGGAAATCGCCATCGCGGAACTGGCCGATGGAGCAAGGGCTGACCGGACCACGGCCGGGCCAGATTTCTTCATCCACATCGAAGGTCACGCCGATGGCCGGGTGGTCGCACAGGTTGCGGCCGACATTGTCGCGGGCGTTGGCGATCCCCTGCGGGAACTTGTCGCTCACTGACATCAACAGCAGTTTGGGGGTCTCGATGGCATTGGCGGCCAGCACGAAGGTCTGCGCGGTGATGCGGTGGCTGACCTTGTTCCAGTCGTAATAATGCACAGCGGCGATGCGACCTTTTTCGTCATGTTCCAGGCGATAGACCACGGCCTCGGTGATGACCTGCACGCCGCTGTCTTCAGCCTGCTGCGCAGCCAGACCGCCGTGATATTGGGCATCGATGGGACACAGCGGCATGCAGTTGTTGTTGCCGCAGCAGGCCGGACGGCCGTCATAGTTGCGGCTGTTGCGGCCGGTGCTGTCGTCAAGCACGGTGAATTCCGGCGCCAGGCGGGCCGTCACGCGTTGCTGCAGCCACGAGGCCGGCACCCGCTCCATCGGAAAAGGATGCTTGCGCGGCGAGCCGCTCTCGGGCGAACCACCGACACCGGCGATGACCTCGGCCTGGTAGTAATAGTCTTCCAGGTCGTCATAGCTGATCGGCCAATCCTTGCCGACGCCATAGAGACTGTGCTGGCGGAAGTCGTTGGGTACATAGCGCCACAACTGCGCCGCCCAGTGCCAGCTGGTGCCGCCGAACATGCGGATGTACTGCGCATTGAAGGCATGAGGCCCCTTCTGCTGCAGATAGCCGTTGGGCTCCGGGGTATAGCGCGGGTGCGGTGCCAGCGGCGAATACGGATACGGCGCCATGAAGTCGGACTTGAAAGCCGAACTGCGGAAACGTTCAACCAGTTGGTCGCGGCCCATGCGCGGGCCGGATTCCAGCAGCAGCACCGACTTGCCGGTCTTGGCCAGGCGCGTGGCCAGCAAGGCGCCGGTCACACCGGCACCGATCACCACCACGTCGGCGGAATTGGGATTACTCATGAATGTCACTCTCGCAAATCAGGGCTGGCGCGACCAGCTGCCGCAGGGACCATAGGAAAAACTGGGCGGCACCAGCTTGCCGCTCACCAGTCCGTTGGAGAGCGTATTGATGTAGGTGACGTACTGGGCGTTCTTGCCCTTGCCGACCACGCCGTCGTACCAGGCGCCGAGGATGACGCGCGCCAGCTTCTCGCTGTCGCCCTGCTCGGCCGGGAAGGCCAGGCGCTCGGCTTGCAGCAGCGCCGGCTGGGCTTGCAGCAGGCCCTTGAGCGATTGCAGGCGAGGTGCCAGGTCTTTTTCGGTTTTGGACAGGGCCAGCAGCAAAGCCGCGCCCAGCTTGGGACTCAAATCCTGGCGTTCAGTCAGTTGCCGGGAAACCTGAAGAAAATCGTCGACCGGCACGGTCGCCGGATTGTTTTGTGCCGTGACCCGGTGCGGCAGGGACCAGAACAGGCCGGCAGCGCCGGCACCTGCCATCAGGCCCGCCACTTTCAGTACCCGGCGGCGTGTGGGATGTGTCATGTCGTCGTCCAAATGAAAGGCCCCCAAAGCACGCTCAAGGTGCCGCGCCGTCGCGCCGGGGCCAGGATGGGCCGGTATTCTACGCACTTTGTTGCTGCTCTGCAGCAAAGGGCGCAGCAGGTTTTCAGGATACTGGAAACGACACGGCCCGGCCATGTACATGGCCGGGCCGTGGATCGGGTGGCGTCGCTGCCGGTATCAGCCGTGGCCGAGATAGGCCTTGCGCACGTCGCTGTTGGCCAGCAGGTTGGCACCGGTATCGGACATGACCACATGGCCGTTTTCCAGCACGTAGCCACGGTCGGCCACGCCCAGCGCCTTGTTGGCGTTCTGCTCGACCAGGAACACGGTCACGCCGCTGTCGCGGATGGTGCGGATGATCTCGAAGATCTGCGCAATCACCAGCGGGGCCAGGCCCAGCGTGGGTTCGTCCAGCAACAACAGGCGCGGCTTGCTCATCAGCGCGCGGCCGATGGCCAGCATCTGCTGCTCGCCGCCGGACATGGTCCCGGCCCGCTGCGCCGCGCGTTCCTTCAAACGCGGGAACAGTCCGAACACATACTCGATGCCCTGCTCGATCTCTTCATTGCTGGCAAAGAAGGCCCCCATTTTGAGGTTTTCCAGCACCGTCAGGCTGGGGAAGACGCGCCGGCCTTCGGGCGAGATCGCCAGTCCGCGGCGCATGATCTCGTGGGTCGGCAGCTGCGTGATGTCCTGCCCTTCGAAGAGTACGCGGCCACTGGAAGCACGCGGACGGCCGCACAGCGTCATCAGGAGCGTGGTCTTGCCGGCACCGTTGGCACCGATCAAGGTAACGATCTCGCCCTTTTCCACCGTCAGCGATACGCCGTGCAGGGCCTCGATGGCACCGTAGTGGGTATGCACCTTGTCAAACTGCAGCATCATTCTTCTCCCAGGTAGGCCTTGATCACACGTTCGTCGCTGCGCACCTGTTCGGGGGTGCCGGTGACGATGGGCTTGCCGTGCTCCATGACCAGGATGCGGTCGGAGATGCCCATGATGAGGCTCATGTCGTGTTCGATCAGCAGCACGGCGACGCCATGTTCGCGGCGCAGGCGGTCGATCAGTTGCGACAGCTCCTGCTTCTCCTGCGGGTTCAGGCCGGCCGCCGGTTCATCCAGCAGCAGCAGGCGCGGCTTGGTGATCATGCAGCGGGCGATTTCCACGCGCCGTTGCAGGCCATACGAGAGCGTGCCGGCCTCGCGGTTGGCCAGCGCGGTCAGGCCGAGCTGGTCCAGCCAGTAGGCCGCACGCTGCAACGCTTCCTGCTCGGACTTGCGATAGGACGGGGTCTTCAGCAGCCCCGACAGCAGGTTGGTATTGACCTGCTGGTGTTGCGCCACCAGCAGGTTCTCCACCACGGTCATGGACTTGAAGAGACGGATGTTCTGGAAAGTGCGCACCAGCCCCTGCTGCGCCACCTGGTGGCTGGGCTGACGAGCGATGGAGACGCCATCGAGCGAGATCTCGCCCGAGGTCGGCTGATAGAAGCCGCTGATGCAGTTGAAGACGGTGGTCTTGCCGGCCCCGTTGGGACCGATGATGGCGAAGACTTCGCGCTCCTGCACGGCCAGCGAGACGCCATCCACGGCCAAGAGGCCACCGAAGCGCATCGACAGGTTGGACACTTCCAGCATGGTTTTCACGGTCGGGTTCATTGCGGCAGCTCCACATGCGGACGGGTGGCAGGAAGCAGTCCTTGCGGACGCCACATCATCATCAGCACCATCACCAGGCCGAAGATCAGCATGCGGTACTCGGCAAAGCTGCGCGCCAGTTCCGGCAGCACGGTCAGCAGGATCGCCGCCAGGATCACGCCCAGCTGCGAGCCCATGCCGCCCAGCACGACGATGGCCAGGATCAGGGCAGATTCGATGAAGGTGAAGGATTCCGGCGTCACCAAGCCCTGGCGGGCGGCGAAGAAGGAACCGGCCAGGCCGGCGAAGGCCGCACCGAGCGTGAAGGCCGAAAGCTTCACGCGGGTCGGGTTGATGCCCAGCGAGCGGCAGGCGATCTCATCTTCACGCAGGGCTTCCCAGGCGCGGCCCATGGGCATGCGTAGCAGGCGGCTGGTGACGAAATACGTAAAGAGCACCATCAGCAAGGCCAGGAAGTACAGGAAGATCACCATGTGGCCACCCTGGTAAGTCAGGCCCAGCAACTGGTGGAAGGTAGTGCCGTCTTCGGTCAGCGGATTGCGCGCCATCACCACGCCGAACACGGTCGGCTTGGGGATGCCGGAGATGCCATCGGGGCCGCCGGTGAGGCTGGTCATGTTGTTGAGCAAGAGGCGAATGATTTCGCCAAAGCCCAGCGTGACGATGGCCAGGTAGTCACCGCGCAAACGCAGCACCGGGAAGCCCAGCAGGAAGCCGAACAGCGCGGCAGCAGCAGCCGAGAGCGGCACGCATTCCCAGAACGAGAGGCCGAAGTACTGGTTGCACAGCGCATAGGTGTAGGCACCCACGGCATAGAAACCCACATACCCCAGGTCGAGCAGGCCGGCGAAACCGACCACGATGTTCAGGCCCAGTCCCAGCACCACGTAGATCAGCGCCAGGGTCATCACGTCCACGTAGCCGCGCGAACCGAAGAAGGGCCACACCAGCGCGGCCATCAGCAGGATCAGCACGGCTGCGCGCTGCTGGCCCGGCTGCATGCGCGGCAGCGCCGGCAGCTTGATGCCTGCGCTGGTGCGCGCGAGCGCAGGCCTGGCCAGCTGGAACAGGAACACGGCCAGCACCGCCACCAGCACCGGGGTCCAGTGGGTGTTGAGGACCACGCGGTAGCCCTCCAGCTGCAGCTGCATGCCTAGCAGCGGGATGGTCAGTACGGCGGTCACCAGCGCCGCCGCCACGGCATTCTTGAAAGTCTCAGGCATCACGCCTCCTTGAATATGTCGTTGTCCGTCGAGCCGTACGGGCTCAGACCTTTTCGATGTCGGGCTTGCCCAACAGGCCCGTGGGACGGAACAGCAGGATCAGCACCAGCAGCCCGAAGGACACCACGTCCTTGTATTCGGAAGGCAGGTAGCCGGCCGCGAAGGTCTCTGCCAGCCCCAGCAGCACGCCGCCCAGCATGGCGCCGGGAATGCTGCCGATGCCGCCCAGCACCGCCGCCGTGAAGGCCTTGATGCCGGCGATGAAGCCGATGTAGGGATTGAGCTTGCCGATGGTCAGGGCAATCAGCACGCCGCCGACCGCCGCCAGCATCGCACCCAGGACGAAGGTGAAGGAAATCACCTTGTTCGTATCAATGCCCAGCAGGTTGGCCATGCCCATGTCTTCAGCGCAGGCGCGGCAGGCGCGGCCCATGCGCGAACGCGCGATGAACAGCGTCAGGGCCACCATCAGCACCAGCGTCACGCCCACGATGACCATGCGCGAATACGGCACGGTGACCGTGAAGTCGCTGCCCATCTGGAATTCCAGCGCGCCCGAGATCAGCACCGGCACCGACATGTCGCGTGCACCCTGGCCGATCTGCACGTAGTTCTGCAGGAAGATGGACATGCCGATGGCCGAGATCAGCGGTACCAGGCGCGGGCCGCCGCGCAGCGGGCGATAGGCCACGCGTTCGACGGTCCAGCCGTACAGGCCGGTCACCAGCACCGAGACGATCAGCGCGCCGCCCAGCAGCAGCGGCAAGGGATAGCCGGACTGCACGCCGATGGCGGTCAAGGTCACCAGGCCGACGTAGGAGGCGATCATGTAGATCTCGCCGTGGGCGAAGTTGATCATGCCGATGATGCCGTAGACCATGGTGTAGCCGATGGCGATCAAGGCATAGATCGCACCCAGCGACAGCCCGTTGACGAGCTGCTGGGTCAGTTGAGGGAGCAATTCATTCATGAGGGAACCCATAAAGTGGAAATGCCCCATTCCGACTGCAATGGGGCATTTCGCGGTTTGACGTCAGGTCAGACAGTCACGCCAGCGATTCGGGGCGAATCACTTGGCTTCGGTCTTGGTGGCGTCCTTGTGCCAGGTGAAGACGACGAACTTGAAGGCCTTCAGATCACCCTTCTTGTCGTATTCGACGTTGCCGATGGGGGTCTTGAAGCTGTTGCCGTGGATGTAGGCGGCGACCTTGTCCGGATCGGTGGACTTGGCGCCGGTGATGGCATCGGCAATGATCTTCACGGCCGAGTAGGCCGGCATCTGGAACGGACCGTTGGCGTCACGCTTGGCGGCGGCGAAGGCCTTGACCAGGGCGGCGTTGGCCGGATCGGCGGCGAAGTCGGCCGGCAGGGTCACCAGCATGCCTTCGGAGGCAGGGCCAGCGATGGCGGTGATGTCCTTGTTGCCCACGCCTTCGGGGCCCATGAAGACGGCCTTGACGCCCTGCTCACGCGCCTGGCGCATGATCAGGCCCATTTCCGGGTGGTAGCCGCCGAAGTAGACGAAGTCCACGCCCTGCGACTTCAGCTTGGTGACGATGGCCGAGTAATCGCTGTCACCGGCGTTGATGCCTTCGAACACCACCACCGGCACCTTGGCCGCCTCCAGGGCCGACTTCACCGACGACGCCACGCCCTGGCCGTAGGACTGCTTGTCGTGCAGCACGGCGACCTTCTTGGGCTTGAGCTTCTCGATCACATAGCGGGCGGCGGCAGGACCTTGCTGGTCGTCGCGGCCGATGGTGCGGAAGATGAACTTGTGCGGCTTGGCTTCGGTCAGCTGCGGAGCGGTGGCCGACGGGGTGATCATGACCACGCCTTCGTTCTCGTAGATGTCGGAGGCGGGGATGGTGGAGCCGGAGCAGACGTGACCGATCACGTACTTGATGCCCTGGCTGACGATCTTGTTGGCCACGGCGACGGCCTGCTTGGGTTCACAGGCGTCGTCCATCATGACGGCTTCGAACTTGTTGCCGTTGGCGCCGCCGGCGGCGTTGATCTGTTCGATGGCGGTGAGGGCACCGGCCTTGACCATGTCGCCGTACTGGGCCACGGCACCGGTCAGGGGACCGGCGATGGCGATCTTGACGGTTTCGGCGTGGGCCACGCCGGCGAAGGCGGCAAAGGTGGCGGCGGCCAGGGCGATCTTGGTCAGACGGCTTGCAAACTTCATTGTCGTTTCCTCCAGGATGGAACGGATTCAAGAGGCGCCGTTACCTGGAGAACAGGCCGGCGCGCGTAGGGTTGTGGATACCTGACCCCGTTTTACGGGAGGCTGGCCGCAACATGGGGGCAGAGTGTAACACTGCCGTCATATGGGGCAAATTTTTTTTGAAATTTCGTCAAACCCCATCATTAATGCGCTGTGGTCTTCGATTTTTCGCACATTTCATGCCGTTTTTCTTCATTTTCCCACATTCGGTGCAGAACCGCACTGCAGCATGAGCGAATTCGGTGCATCGCCCGCAAAGCCTTGATGGGACTGGATTTTCGGCCAAAATCCGTTTTCCCGTGGCAAGCCCGGCTTGCGCCATTTACAATACCGCCTCGCCCTCCGCGACAATACCGCCTCGCCCTCCGCGTTCCCGCAGAACAAGACCTGGTTTCGATGCTTCGCTCCCCTTCCCTCCCTGCCCCTGGTTTCCGCCGCACACTGCTGCGCCTGCTCGCATTGACCGGCCTGGTACCGGCGCTGCTGCTGGGATCGGGCAGCCCGCCGGCACAGGCGGCCGAGGTGCGCCAGTACCAGTATCACCAGGTCTTCATCAGCACCTGCCGCGCTGATCCGCGCAGCGACACCATCCGCATGTACTGGAAGGATGCCGCTGGCACGCCGCTGGGCAACTTCAGCCGGCTCGATGCGCATCTGCGCAGCCAGGGACAGGAGATGGTCTGCGCCACCAATGCCGGTATCTACGACAAGCAATTGCAGCCGCTGGGGCTGTACGTGGAAGGCGGCAACCAGCTGCGCCGCCTCAATACGCGCAAGAACGCGTATGGCAATTTCTATCTGCAGCCCAATGGGGTATTCGTGTTGAGCGAGCGCCAGGCTTACATCGTCGAGACCTCCGACTATGAAGCCGAACTGGGTCTGTGGAATGGCGTGACGCGCTACGCCACGCAATCGGGTCCGCTGATGATCGTGGACGGCAAGATCAATCCGCGCTTCGATCCCGAGTCAGCCAATACGGTGGTGCGCAATGCGGTGTGCCTGGATGCGGCGGGCATCGTCACGCTGGCCATCGCGCGCAATCCGATCAGCTTTTACGATTTCGCCAGTTTCCTTCGTGATGAGCTCAAATGCAGTGACGCCTTGTACCTGGATGGCAGCATTTCGCGCATGTATCCCACGCTGGAAGCCAATATGGGTCCGGCGTTCGGGGCAATGATTGCGGTGGTGAAGGGGCATGGGGGGAAGTAGCTGGCACATGCGAAAAGATGGCGAAGACAGCCAGTCTTGTCCGCCCGTTGAAGGGACGAAAAAAAGCCCGCAGCCAATGAACTGCGGGCAAGTTCCCTATCAAGAGGGAGGTTGAAGGAACAGTTCAACCACCTGTACGACTGCAAGCCGCAAAAAAAAGTTCGGAAAGATTTTTCCAGCCAACGCGCGAATTGCCCCCAAGGGCCAGGTGCTTGGCAAGATTCTTCACATTTACCGCAAAATCCACCTTTCCAGCGCCCCAAAAGAAAACGCCGCGACAGTTGCCCGTCGCGGCGCATGCAGTGCTGTTCCCACTGCGGGAGAGGGTGCGGCGCTTGCCGTCTTGTTGGCTCTTGTTGTGAGGCGTTTACTTTTGCGTACCACTGTCGCCAGAGGCGGCCGGGGTGCTCGGCGTAGTGGCCGAGGAATCCGAAGGCGTAGTCGGGGTCGGGGTCGCCGGCGTAGCGGTCGAGCCCGCAGCCGTACCGGAATCAGCCGGTGCCGGCGTGGTCGGGGTGCTGCTTGCCGGTGCCGGTTCCGAAGCGGCCGGCGGGGTGGCGGCAGGCGTTGCAGGCGCTTCGTCGCGCTTGTTGCAACCAGCCAGCACAGCAGTGAACACGGCGGCAGCCAAGAGGGTGTGGCGAATCTTCATATGTTGCCTCCTAAAGTTGTTGAGGGGGATTTGCCGAAATGCGGACAGACAGGCACAGAGCACGTGCTTGCCGGGAATTCGACAGCTTCTGGACACCGATTATTCCCGTTCCGCCGTTCCCACGCTGTCAGAAAACGGCGCATCTTGATGTCAGCCATCACAGGCAATCTGACAATCCTGACAAACCATTTCCCCCTGAAAACCCGTATCATCGCCTCCCATGATGACCTTCACCGCCCGCTTCCCCGCCCTCGCCCGCCTGACCCTCCTGCGCCGCGCGCTGGCCCTTCCCGCGACCGTGCTGGCGATGGCACTGCCGCTGGCCGCCCAGGCCGACATCACGCCGGTTTCCCCCGCGCAATGCGCCCAGATGCGGGCCAGCAAGGTCATCACCTCCGGCAATCCGGTCCCCTGCACGCGCCTGGCCACGGTCAGCTTCGACTACACCGATTTCGGCGGGGCCACCCGCCAGGGCAGCGTGGTGGTGCTCGACGCGCTGGCTCCGCAGGTCGAAGCGCTGTTCGGTGAGCTGCTCTTGCGCTCCTTCCCGCTGGCCGGGGCGCAAGGGCTGGAAGCCTATGACGGCGACGACCAGCGCTCCATGGCCGCCAACAACAGTTCGGCCTTCAATGGGCGGCCCATGACCGGCGGCGGAGGCTGGTCCAAGCATGCCTATGGCGCGGCCATCGACATCAATCCGCTGCAGAATCCTTATGTGAGCAAGGCCGGCAGCCCCGAGCAGGAAGTCCTGCCGCCGCAGGGCGCGGCCTACCTGCAGCGCGCGCCCCTGCAGCCGGGCATGGCCGAGGAGGTGGTCAGCGTGTTTTATGAACATGGATTCCTGGTCTGGGGCGGCCAGTGGAAACAACCCATCGATTACCAGCACTTCGAGATCGGCAGCCGCAGCTTCATCCTGAAACTGGCCAGTCTGCCCAAGGCCCAGGCGCGCGCCGAATTTGAACGCTATGTGATGCGCTATCGCCAGTGTGCGCATCCCGCCACAGTCACTGCCGCACCGTCCGCCGACGACGATGCGCCCGAGGACACCCGCCTGCGCGACCAGTGCGCCGCGCGGTTACGCAAGTAAGCAGTGCCACGTCCACGCCGAACAGGTAAAGATGCGCAAGTTTCGGTAAACCGGCGCAGCGGCCCCATCTTGCGCCCCTATACTGCCTCGGCAATACCGGTCTGGGCGCTGGCCCGGGGGACAGCCTTACTTGAGGAGTGCACGCATGTCGACCAATTCCATTTCCGCCGTCTATCACGGCAACGCACCGGCAGGCGGCCAGCAGGCTGCGAAGAAGCCGGCCGTCAATTTCAATGACGTCCTGAAAGCCGCCGGACAGTCCACCCAAGTGGCCCAGTCCACTTCCGCACAGCCCAGCAGTACAGATACCAGCACCTTCACCACGACACCGACCCGCACGGTGTAAGCAGAATTATCCTGCCCGCAATGACAAAGGCCGGACAGTGCGCAAACACTGTCCGGCCTTTGTCCTGACACTCCTGGAAACTGGCCCGGTACGGCTATACTGCGACCTCAGACGCCAGGAGCCGCCATGCCAGACCCGCTGCACCCCGAAGCCCTGCACATCCGACTTGCCCGCCAGGATGACTACCCGCAATGGAAGATCCTGTGGGATGACTACAATGCCTTCTACGGCCGCAGTGGCGCCACTGCCCTCCCCCTGGACATCACCCGTTCCACCTGGTCACGCATCCATGCAGCCGATGAGCCGGTGCATGCGCTGGTGGCCGAATCCGGCGGACGGCTGCTGGGATTGGCGCATTACCTCTATCACCGCAATACCATTCTGATCGGCCCCACCTGCTACCTGCAGGACCTGTTCACCACCGAAGCCGCACGCGGCCGTGGCGTGGGACGTGCACTGATCGAAGAACTGTACCGGTACGCCGCAGCGGACGGTGCCGAGCGAGTGTACTGGCACACCCATCACACCAATGCCACGGCCCGCAAACTTTATGACCACCTGGCCGTGGATTCAGGCTTCATCGTCTATCGCAAGAACCTCAGATAGCTGCTGATGCCCGCCTGCTTCACGCCTGGGCGTTGGCCTCATTGAGTGCATTGACGATGTCAGCGCGCTTGAGATCCGGTGCAAACTGCTGGATGAAATCGAAGGCATAGCCGCGCAGGTAGGCACCGCGCCGCACCGCCAGCCGGGCGATGTTGGCCTTGAACAGGTGGGAGGCATTGATGGCCACCATCTCCGTGTGCTTGCCCTGGTCCACCGCCATCGAGGCCACCAGGCCCACGCCCATGCCCAGCGAGACGTATTGCTGGATCACGTCCGAATCCATGGCGGTGAGCACGATATCAGGCTCAATGCCGGCCTGGCGGAAGGCTTCATCGATGTGGCCACGGCCGGTAAAGCCGACGTCATAGGTGATCAGCGGCCAGGTACCCAGGTCTTCCAGCGACACCTGTTCCAGCCCCAGCAGCGGATGGCCCTTGGGAACCACGATCACGTGGCTCCAGGTATAACAGGGGAAGGACACCAGTTCCTTGAACTGCGACAGGCCTTCGGTGGCGATGCCGATGTCGGCCTTGCCCGAGATGACCCATTCTGCAATGTGTTCCGGCGCGCTCTGCTGCAGGGCGATGCGCACCTGCGGGAAGGCATCGCGGAAGGCCTGCACCACGCGCGGCAGCACGTAGCGCGCCTGGGTGTGGGTGGTGGCGATGGAGAGCGTGCCGCTCTGCTCGCCGGCGTATTCCTTGCTGGCGCGGCGCAGGTTCTCGGCTTCCAGGAGGAGCCGCTCGACGATGCCGAGGATGCCCTTGCCGGGCTCGGTCAGGCCGGTCAGGCGCTTGCCGTTGCGCTCGAAGATTTCCACGCCCAGCTCTTCTTCAAGCTCGCGGATCTGGCGGCTCACGCCCGGTTGCGAGGTGAAGAGCACGTTGGCCACTTCGGTCAGGTTGAAGCCGCAACGCGCGGCTTCGCGGATGGAACGCAGCTGCTGGAAATTCATCGTGCCTGCCCTCCTTCCTGCTGCGCAAAGACCTGCAGCCGGCGCGGACGCACGACCAGGGTCTCGCCATTCTTCAAGCCCAGCTGCGCAAAACGTTCATTGGGGATGACGGCCTCGATCAGCTCGGCATTGTCATCGCGTTCCAGTTCCAGTTGCGCCAGCGGACCGATGGCATGCGAGCGGCGCAGTTGCACCACGATGCCTTCGGCGCCGGGCGAGTAGCGCTCCACGTCCAGGTCATGCGGACGCACGAAACCGACGCCGGCCGCATCGCGGATATCGCCGTGGCCGGGGGCCTCGAAACGCGCACCGCCGGCGTCCAGCACGCCTTCGTGCAAGCGGCCATGGAACAGGTTCACATTGCCCAGGAAGCCGTAGACGAAGGGCGAAGCCGGATGGTTGTACACCGTCTCGGGCGCGCCGATCTGCTCCACTTGTCCCTTGTTCATCAGCACCACCTGGTCGGCCACTTCCAGGGCTTCTTCCTGGTCGTGGGTAACGAAGATGCTGGTGACGTGCAGTTCATCGTGCAGGCGGCGCAGCCAGCGGCGCAGTTCCTTGCGCACCTTGGCATCGAGGGCGCCGAAGGGTTCGTCCAGCAGCAGCACGCGCGGCTCCACGGCCAGTGCGCGGGCCAGCGCGATACGCTGGCGCTGGCCGCCGGAGAGTTGCGGCGGATAGCGGTCGGCCAGCCAGTCCAGCTGCACCAGTTCCAGCAGGCGCTTGACCTTCTCGCGGATGACCGCTTCCGAAGGACGCTGGGCGCGCGGTTTCACGCGCAGGCCGAAGGCGATGTTCTCGAAGACGGTCATGTGCTTGAACAGCGCATAGTGCTGGAACACGAAACCGACCTGGCGTTCGCGCACGTGGCGCGCCGAGGCGTCTTCGCCATCGAGCAGCACCTGGCCCGAATCGGGCGATTCGAGCCCGGCGATGATGCGCAACAGCGTGGTCTTGCCGCAGCCGGAGGGACCCAGCAAGGCCGTCAGTTCGCCCGCCGGGAAATTGAGGGACACGTCGTTGAGCGCGGTGAAGCTGCCGAAACGCTTCTGGATGTGATGGACTTCGATGCTCATGATGACTCCTTAAGCTTGTTCGCTGGCGGCTTGCTGCTGGTGCAGCCGCCACTCGATGACGCTCTTGATGGCCAGCGTGACCACGGCCAGGAAGGCCAGCAGCGACGCCACGGCGAAGGCGCCGGTGATGTTGAATTCGTTGTAGAGGATCTCGACCTGCAGCGGGATGGTGTTGGTCTCGCCGCGAATGTGGCCGGAGACCACCGAGACGGCACCGAACTCGCCCATGGCGCGCGCATTGCAGAGGATCACGCCATACAGCAGGCCCCACTTGATGTTGGGCAGCGTGACGTGCCAGAAGGTACGCCAGCCGGAAGCACCCAGCACCAGCGCGGCCTCTTCTTCCTCGCTGCCCTGCGACTGCATCAGCGGGATCAGTTCGCGCGCCACGAACGGGAAGGTCACGAAGATGGTGGCCAGCACGATGCCCGGCACGGCGAAGAGGATCTTGATGTCATGCTCGCGCAGCCAGGGGCCGAAGTAACCTTGCAGGCCGAACAGCAGCACGTAGATCAAACCCGAGATCACCGGCGAGACCGAGAACGGCAGGTCGATCAGGGTCAGCAGCACGTTCTTGCCACGGAACTCGAACTTGGCAATCGCCCACGCGGCCGCCACGCCAAAGACCAGGTTCAGCGGCACGGCGATGGCGGCAGCGAGCAGGGTCAGCTTGATGGCAGACCAGGCGTCAGGCTCGGTGATGGACGCCACGTAGACATCCCAGCCCTTGCGCAGCGCTTCGTAGAACACCGCCACCAGCGGCACGAACAGGAACAGGGTCAGGAAGGCCAGTGCGATGCCGATCAGCAGCACACGCACCCACCAGGGTTCGGTGATGGCGCCGGGGGTCAGCGGCGGCTCGCCACGGGCAATCGCGTTGGCTTGCGGGGCAGCGGAAATGGGGGCAGCGCTCATCTCAGGTCCTTTCCGACTGGCCGCGCTTGCGGGTCCAGGCTTGCAGCAGGTTGATGGTCAACAGCAGGATGAAGGAAACCAGCAGCATGACCATCGCAATGGCGGTCGCACCGGCATAGTCGTACTGCTCCAGCTTGGTGACGATGAACAAAGGGGTGATTTCAGAAACCATGGGCATGTTGCCGGCGATGAAGACCACCGAGCCGTATTCCCCCGAGGCGCGCGCAAAGGCCAGCGCAAAGCCGGTCAGCAAAGCAGGCAATACGGTCGGGAAGATCACCTTGGTAAAGGTCTGCCAGCGGCTGGCACCAAGGCTGGCGGCGGCTTCTTCGAGCTCGCGCTCGGCTTCTTCCAGCACCGGTTGCACGGTACGCACGACAAAAGGCAGGCCGATGAAGGTCAGCGCCACCAGCACGCCCAGCGGGGTAAAGGCAACCTTGATGCCCAAGGGCGCCAGCAGCTTGCCCAGCCAGCCATTCTGCGAATACAGCGTGGTCAGGGCGATGCCGGCCACCGCCGTGGGCAGGGCGAAGGGCAAGTCCACCAGGGCATCAATGATGCGCTTGCCGGGGAAACGATATCGCACCAGCACCCAGGCCACGATGCCGCCGAAGATCACGTTGAGGAAGGCACCGATCAGCGAGGCACCAAAACTCAGGCGATAGGACGCCATCACCCGGGGCGAAGTCACCGCGTCGATGAAGCCGCCCCAGGTCAGGGTGAAGGTCTTCAAAAACAGCGCCGACAGCGGGATCAGCACGATCAGCGCCAGGTAGAAGATGGTGAAGCCCAGCGACAGCCGGAAACCGGGCAATACGCGCCGGTTGGCGCTGCCCGCCGAGCGGGCTGGCGCGGCCGCTGGAGCGGCAAGGGAAACGGGGGATGCGGACATGTCGATCTCTTATTATTACAAATGCGACTATAGGTGAGCGATATTCGCACTCACCAGTTATAAAGAGAACGAAACTTTTTGCATGTCCTTAGAAGAAAAGCGCATAAAGCCAGGCTGGAATCCGTCTTTATGCGCTCATGGAGAGGTGAAGAAAAAAGCTTCAGGCGATGCGTTCGAGCAGCTCCAGCAGCCACTGCTGCCCTTCGGTCCAATCGCCCAGGCCCGATTCGGAGTTGATATGCCCGCGCGCGCCCACCGAGCGGAATTGCGCGCCCCAGGCCTCGGCCCAGTGGCGGGCGCGCTCGGCGCTCATCCAGGGATCATTGTCGCTGCCCACGACCAATGCCGGATACGGCAGCTTGTGGCGCACCGCTGCGCTCAGGCTGAACTTGACCGGATCGGCCGGTGCCACCAGCAAGGCCGCCACGATGGGATGCGCAGACCCCTCGGAAGCCGCCTGCAGGGCCGCCGTGCGATGCACGGTGGTGAGGCAGCCGAAGCTGTGCGCCACGATCACCGTAGGGCGGCCATCACGCGCCAGCACTTCGCCCAGGCGGGCCGACCAGCGCGGCAGGTCCGGGGTTTCCCAATCATCCTGCTTGACCCGTTCGAAGGCGGGATAGAGCCGCTGCCAGCGCGATTGCCAGTGTTCCGGGCCGCTGTCGGAGAGGCCCGGCGCCACCAGCACCCGGAAATCCGCCAGCCGGGCCGGTGTGGTGGAAGAAGAAGGAGATGTCAGACTCATGCAGGCCCCGCAGCGAGTGATGAAGTCATGCAGTATGCCTTACGCGGCATCCTTCAGGCCAAGCAAGGTGTCCGGCAGGCGTGCGGCCGGCACATCCCACAAATAACCCTGGGCCAAAGTGGACTGGGCCAGTGCCTGACAGTACCAGTACAGTTTATCGAACACTTCCTTGTTTTCGACCCGCTTGAAGAAGATGCGCACCCCCTGCTCGGCCGCCTGCAGCAGCAGCAAAGCCACGCTGTCGGGATCGGCCAGTTCGCGCGCATCGACCTTGATGAGATCCGGCTTGACCTTGTCCAGCAGTCCCAGTGCTTCCAGCGGGCTGTTGGCCGAGACGCCCAGGCGAAAACCGTTGCGGCGGTAATTGTCCAGCACGTAGTTGAGCAGCCAGCGCTGGTTGGGCGTGACCACCGGCAGTTGCAGCACGATGCGTTCGTGCGGCAGTTCCAGCGCGGCCAGGATGCGCCGATAGGCCACGCCGTGATTGTTGTTGACGGCGGCCAGCAGGCGCGCATGCACCGAGAGGTGCAGTTCGGGCGCGTCTTCGCCGACCTGGCGGTAGTAGTTGATGGCGTGCAGCATGCGGCACAGCCGGTCCAGTTCCACCGACTCGTCGTCGCTGGCGGCCTGGTCCAGCAGTTTCCACAGATGCAGGCCGTCGTCGACGGCCGAGTGGCTGCGGGCGAAGGCCTCGCAGGCGACGATGTGGCCATCGTCGAAGCTGCGCACCGGCTGGAAGGCCGAGGTCAGCGAAGTATTGAAAAAACGCCCGGCGGCGCGCCCCTGCTCATCCAGCCAGACCTTGGCGGACGCGGTGCCGCCAGTATGCTGCGCATCGAGGCGGGCCAGATAAGCCTTCAGTGCCTGATATGCCATCGGGCCTGCTCCTGAAAAAAAGACACCGCCCGGCCGGCATCACCGGCCAGGACGGCCAGACGATCACAGCTTGGCGATCGAGACTTCGGTGGCCTTGACCAGTGCCACCACTTCGCTGCCGATGGTCAGGCCCAGGTCCTTCACGGAGCGGGTGGTGATGACCGAGGTCACGATACCGGCCGGGGTTTCCACATCTACTTCGGACACCACCGAACCTTCGATGATGGCCTTGACCTTGCCCTTGAACTGGTTACGGACGTTGATTGCTTGAATGGTCATGCTCTGCTCCTTGATGAAACGGCGTCGGCACCTGCCGCGCCGCATGGGTTGAAATGGGATACGACTGAAAAAACTGAAAATCGGGCCAAACCTTCATGCGGTCATACTCACACCGCCCACTGCACCTGATGTACGCGGCGCGGCGTGAAGAAATCTTCAGATGGCTCCGTAGCCGCCTCGCTGCCGGGGTGCCGCAGCACGCGCGCCAGGATGGCTTCCTCCAGCGCGGCAAACTGGGCCTGGCCGCGTGAACGCGGGCGCGCCAGGTCGATGCGCTGGTCCAGTGCCACGTGGCCGTCCTCAATCAGCAGCACGCGGTCGGCCAGGGCGATGGCTTCCTGCACGTCGTGGGTCACCAGCAAGGCGGTGAAACCGCGTTCGCGCCAGAGCGATTCGATCAGGGCTTGCATCTCGATGCGGGTGAGCGCATCGAGCGCACCCAGCGGTTCGTCCAGCAGCAGCAATTGCGGGTCGTGGACCAGTGCGCGCGCCAGGGCCACACGCTGGCGCTGGCCACCGGAGAGCACTGCCGGCCATTCGCCGGCACGCTGGTCCAGGCCGACCTGGTGCAGGGCATTGAGTGCCTGCGGCGCGGCCTGCTTGGGCAAGCCCAGCGCGACGTTGGCCTGCACCCGTTTCCAGGGCAGCAGGCGCGCATCCTGGAACATGATGCGGATCTCGGGCTCGCCGCTGCCTTCGTGTTCATAGACGACCTCGCCGCCGCTGGCGCCATCGAGCTGGGCCACCAGACGCAGCAAGGTGCTCTTGCCGCAGCCGCTGCGGCCGACGATGGCGACGAATTCGCCGGGTTCGATGTCGAGGTCGATGTCGTGCAGCACCGTGCGTCCGCTGAAGGACTTCGACAAGGCGCGCAGCCTGAGGCCTACGCCCCGGCCGGCGGCACGGCTGACTTGCTGGTGTTCCTGGGTGTCATTGCGCATGATGGTTTCCTGATGCATTCATGGGGCTCGTCATTGGTAGCCGGGGTGCCAACGCAGGAAGTAGCGTTCCAGTGCCCGCGCCGCGGTATCGGCCAGCTTGCCCAGCAAGGCGTAGAGCAGGATGCCCACCAGCACCACATCGGTCTGCAGGAATTCGCGGGCATTCATGGTCATGTAGCCGATACCGGCCTGCGCCGAGATGGTCTCGGCCACGATCAGCAGCACCCACACCAGGCCCAGCGCAAAGCGCAGGCCGACCAGGATGGAGGGCAAGGCGCCCGGCAGGATCACGTCGCGATACAGCGGCCAGCCGGAGAGGCCATAGCTGCGCGCCATCTCGATCAAGCCCTGGTCCACCGAGCGGATGCCGTGGAAGGTATTCAGGTAGACCGGGAAGAACACGCCCACCGAGACCAGGAACAGCTTGGCCGTCTCGTCGATGCCGAACCACAGGATCACCAGTGGAATCAGGGCCAGTGCCGGAATGTTGCGCACCATCTGCAGGGTGGTATCAAGCAGCAGTTCGGCTGAACGCAGGCTGCCGGAGAGCAGGCCCAGGATCAGTCCCAGTCCTGCGCCGACGGCAAAGCCGGAAGCCGCACGACCGCTGGAGACAGCCAGGTGGCGCCACAGCTCGCCGGAGGCGGACAGGTTCCACGCGGCCTTCAACACCGCGAACGGTTCCGGCAGGATGCGGCTGGACAGCCAGCCGGCCTGCGCGGCGATCTCCCACCACACCAGCAGCAGGACCGGCAGCAGCCAGCCGACCCAGGCACCACGCGGCTTGCGTGCGGCCTTGGCAGCGGCTTTGGGGCGCGCCTGCTCCTGCGGTGCAGTGTTGGCGAGCACGGGATTGGATGCACTGGTCATGCCGGCCTCAGCTTGCCGACACGCGCACAGGCGCGGGCTTGGGCAGTTCGGTATTGCCGACGATCTCGCCGAAAGGACCGGCCAGGCCTTCGCGCTGGGTGCGCGGCAGCAGCGGGAACACCAGTTCGGCAAACCGGTAGGATTCTTCCAGGTGCGGATAGCCGGAGAGGATGAAGGTATCGATGCCCAGGTCAGCATACTCCTTGATACGGGCAGCCACGGTCGGGCCATCGCCCACCAGCGCGGTACCGGCTCCGCCGCGCACCAGGCCGACGCCGGCCCACAGGTTGGGGCTCACTTCCAGCTTGTCGCGGCGGCCGCCGTGCAGGGCAGCCATGCGGCGCTGCCCTTCCGAGTCCATGCGGGCGAAGTTGGCCTGGGCCTTGGCGATGGTCTCGTCGTCCAGGCGGCTGATGAGTTCGTCGGCGGCGCGCCAGGCGGCTTCATTGGTATCGCGCACGATCACGTGCAGGCGGATGCCGAAGCGCAGCGTGCGGCCGGCCTTGGCGGCGCGTTCGCGTACGCGGGCGATTTTTTCGGCCACGGCCGCCGGGGGTTCGCCCCAGGTCAGGTAGACGTCGACCTGCTCGGCGGCCAGGTCGATGGCTTCGTCCGAGGAGCCACCGAAGTACAGCGGCGGATACGGTGCCTGCACCGGAGGATAGAGCGCCTTGGCGCCTTTGACGCTGAGGTGCTTGCCCTCGAAGTTGGTTTCTTCGCCGGTGTGGGTCTTGGCCAGCACGTCGCGCCAGATCTTGAGGAATTCGTCGGACACTTCATAGCGCTCGGCATGGCTGCCGAAGATGCCATCGCTCTCCTGCTCCACCGGATCGCCACCGGTGACCACGTTGATGAGCAGACGGCCATTGGAGAGGCGGTCGAAGGTCGCGGCCATGCGCGCCGACAGGGTCGGCGCGGTCAGGCCGGGGCGCACTGCCACCAGGAATTTCAGGCGCTGTGTCGCATCGATCAGGCTGGCTGCAGCTACCCAGGCGTCTTCGCAGGAACGTCCCGTGGGCAGCAGCACGCCATCGTAGCCCAGGGTATCGGCCGCCACGGCAATCTGTTTCATGTAGTCATGGGTCACCGGGCGCGCACCTTCGGAGGTGCCGAGATAGCGGCTGTCGCCGTGAGTAGGGATAAACCAGAAAACGTTCATGCTTGACTCCTGAGCTGCTGGACTAGAGGTGGTCGATGTCAGTGTTGTTTATTTGAGGACGGCGTCGCTGACCTTGAGCTGCTTGGGGATCAGCTTGAGTTCAAAGAAGGCGTCGGCGATCTTCTGCTGCTCGGCCAGCACCTGGGCATCGACCGGCTTGTAGACGTGGGCATAGCGCTTCAGGCCGGTCTGGATGATGTCGGCATCCAGGCCCTGGATGGGCGCCAGCTGGGCGGCGGCTTCAGCAGTGTGGGTACGGACCCATTCGCCTTCACGGGTGATCTCTTCCAGCAGGATCTTCTGGACCTGCGGATTCTTGGCCGCGAAGGGACGCGCACTCAGGAAAAACTGGTGGTGACTGACCGCGCCCACGCCCGAGGCCAGGCGACGTGCGCTGACCTGCTTTTCAGCAGCGGCCTGGAACGGATCCCAGATCGCCCAGGCATCGACCGCACCGCGTTCGAAGGCGGCACGGGCGTCAGCCGGGGCCAGGTAGACCGGCTGGATGTCGCTGTACTGCAGGCCGGCCTTTTTCAGCAAGGCCACTACCAGCCAATGCACGTCCGAACCCTTGTTGAAGGCGATCTTCTTGCCCTTCAGTTCGGCCACGCTCTTGATGGGTGAATCCTTTTGCACCAGCAGGCCTTCGGCCTCCGGGGTCGGGATTTCATAGGCGGTGTAGACGAAGTCGGCACCGGCCGCTTGCGCAAAGACCGGCGGCGCTTCACCGACGTAGCCGAAATCGACCGAGCCCACGTTGAGCGCTTCCAGCAGTTGCGGACCCGCCGCGAACTCGGCCCACTTCACTTCCACGCCCAGCGGCTGCAGGCGCTTTTCCAGCGCGCCGTGGGCTTTGAGCAGCACCAGGGTATTGGCGGCTTTCTGATAGCCGATGCGCAGCAGTTTGGTTTCCTGCGCCTGCACCGGGGCTGTGCCCAGAGAGAAAGCCAGTGCGCCCAGGGCGATGGCCGAGAGGCGCTGCAGGGTGCGGCGACGCGGGAAATGAATGGTCTTGTTCTTGTTGGCGGACACGATGTTTTCTCCAGATTCCAGAATGCGGGCGTGCAGAGGGCCATCCGCTCTACCAGCCGGTTCTTTTTGCAAGTCGGATTGCGCTGCCGGATCAGGGCCGGCCAGCTTCAGCTCAGTACGACACGCTGTACTGCAGCTGCGAGAACGGAATCTCGCGGAATTCTTCAGGTGCGATCTTGTGCAGCGCTTGCAGGCTGGCCGAGAGCTGCTCCACGCCTTCATTGACGCGGGCTTCGATGGGCGCATCCAGCACCAGGCCGTTTTCTTCACTCCAGGTCACCTGCGCCTCGGTGGCGTAGATGCTGGGCAGCACGTGCTTGGGGTTCAGCGACGACAGCACCGGGCGCAGCGCATAGTCCAGGGCCAGCATGTGCGACTGGCTGCCACCGGTGGCCAGGGGCAGCACCAGCTTGTTGGTCAGGCCGAACTGCGGCAGCAGGTCCAGGAAAGCCTTCAGGATGCCGCTGTAGGCCGCCTTGTAGACCGGGGTGGCGACCACCACGGCCGAGGCTTCTTCGACGGTAGCCAGGGCCGCCTTGATGTCCGGATCGTTCCAGTCGGCGCGCAGGATGGCCTGCCCCGGCAGGTCGCGCACATCCAGGCGCGCGTAGCGGTGGTCCAGGTGGGCCAGCTTGTCGCCGACGTGGTGCAGCAGACGGGTGGAACGGGAGGGTGCCGAGGGGCTGCCGGCCAGTAACAGGATAGTCATGTCGTGTGCTTGTGCTGAGGGGTGGATGGAACCGGCCGGGCCGGTCCCTCTTGCAGGTTCAGGTCACTTCTTGTTGGGTGCGTAGAGCTGGTCGAAAGTACCGCCGTCAGCAAAGTGCGTCTTCTGCGCCTTCTGCCAGCCGCCGAAATCCTTGTCGATGGTCACCAGGTTCAGCTTGGGGAATTGCGAAGCGTACTTGGCAGCGATCTTGGGATCGATGGGACGGTAGTAGTTCTTGGCGATGATTTCCTGGCCCTGTTCCGAGTACAGGTACTTCAGGTATTCCTCGGCCACCTTGCGGGTACCGCGACGGTCAGCCACCTTGTCCACCACGGCCACCGGCGGCTCGGTCAGGATGGAAATCGAGGGCGCGACGATGTCGAACTTGTCCGGGCCCCATTCCTTGAGCGAAATCAGGGCTTCGTTTTCCCAGGCCAGCAGCACGTCACCGATGCCGCGCTCGACGAAGGTGATGGTGGCGCCACGGGCACCGGAATCGAGCACCGGCACGTTCTTGAAGAGCTTGGCGATGTAGTCGCGGGCGGCGTCGTCGCTACCGCCCTTCTGCTTGGCATAGGCCCAGGCCGCCAGGTAGTTCCAGCGGGCGCCGCCCGAGGTCTTGGGGTTGGGGGTGATGACGGAGACGCCCGGCTTGATCAGGTCACCCCAGTCCTTGATGCCCTTGGGATTGCCCTTGCGCACCAGGAACACGATGGTGGAGGTATAGGGCGAGCTGTTGTGCGGCAGGCGCTTTTGCCAGTCGGCCGGCAGCAGCTTGGCCTTTTCCGAGATTTCGTCGATGTCGTAGGCCAGGGCCAGGGTCACCACGTCAGCGTCGATGCCGTCGATCACCGAACGGCCCTGCTTGCCGGAGCCGCCGTGAGAAGCCTTGATGGTGACGTTGTCGCCGGACTTTTCCTTCCAGTACTTGGCGAAGGCCTTGTTGTAGTCGGCGTAGAGTTCGCGCGTCGGGTCATAAGAGACATTGAGCAGCGAAATATCGGCCGCGTGCGCCAGCGAGGCGGCTTGCGCCAGCACCAGGGCGGCGGCGACCGATTTGATGATCTTCTTCAGCATATCCGTTCCCGCATGTTCTGTTGTTTTGGAGCACACAGGTTAATGAGCCTGCAGACCAAAAAGAACGAATACTTTCTTCTCTCGATATGCGAAAAACAGATATGAAAGAACACGGCGCCGGAATAAGGATCCCTGTCTATATAACCAAAGTCTTGGTTGAGGAGACGAGCGTGCTGAAATCGTACCAGGCTGCCCTCCCCGCCCGACGCGGCTTTCCGGCCCTCACATCGGGCTATGTGAAGCTCTCGTCACGCAAGAAAAGCACGACCGGACTTTTTGTTCTTTTCACATTGTGGTATAACCTTCATATTGCAACGCACCAGGCCGCGCCATGAAAAAAGAAGCTGCAGGCGAGACAGAACAGATTTCAATCCAGGTCATCGAGCGCATGGTGTCGCTGCTCGACGCGCTGGCGGAGTATCCCGACCCGGTGAGCCTGAAGGAATTGTCGGCGGCGACCGACCTGCATCCGTCGACGGCGCACCGCATCCTCAACGACCTGGTCGTGAAGCGCTTCGTTGACCGCGTGGAACCGGGCACCTATCGTCTGGGCATGCGCCTGCTGGAACTGGGCAATATCGTCAAGAGCCGGCTGTCGGTGCGGGAAGCGGCGCTGGACTTCATGCGGGCGCTGCATCGCAAGACGCACCAGACGATCAACCTGTCGGTACGGCAGGCTGATGAAATCGTTTATATCGACCGCTCCTTTTCTGAACGTTCCGGCATGCAGGTGGTGCGCGCCATCGGCGGCCGCGCGCCGCTGCACCTGACCTCGACCGGCAAACTGTTCCTGTCGGTGGACGATCCCAAGAACGTGCGCGCCTATGCCACCCGCACCGGGCTGGCCGGACACAACAAGAACTCCATTACCGACCTGACCAAGCTGGAGCGCGAACTGTCCATGGTGCGCGCGCTGGGTTATGCGCGCGACAACGAGGAACTGGAACTGGGCGTGCGCTGCATGGCCGCCGGCATCTGCGACGACAGCGGCAAGCTGGTGGCGGGCCTGTCGATCTCGGCCCCGGCCGACCGCCTGCAGGATGAATGGGTGGATGACCTGGTCAGCACGGCCAGCCAGATTTCATCGGCGCTGGGATATCGCAAGGATCGCGGCTGAAACCTCACCCCGCTGCATTGGAAACCAACGCAAGGCATAAAAAAAGCGAACCCTCAGGTTCGCTTTTTATTTGCGGCAGGTGAAGCAAGAATCAACCCTCGTCCGCCCGCACCATCTTCACGCGGGTCAGGTTGGGCTGGTCTTCCACCAGCCACTTGCGCATGCGCGCGGCATCGCCCACATGCGACAGGCGGCCCTTGGAGTCAAGAAACACCATCACGATGGGACGGCCTTCGATACGGGTATACATGACCAGGCAGTGGCCGGCTTCGTTGATGAAACCGGTCTTCTGCAGGCCGATATCCCACTCCTTGTTGGAGGTCAGGCGATTGGAGCTGTTGTACTGCATGGCATGGCCGCTGGGCTCGACCATGTACTTGGGATCAGTGGAGTACTGGCGAATGATCGGATAGTTGTAGGCCGCCACCACCAGCTTGGCCAGGTCACGGGCGCTGGCCACGTTCTGGCTGGACAGGCCGGTCGAATCGACATAGCGGGTATCGGTCATGCCCAGCGAACGGGCCTTGGCGTTCATGGCCGCCACGAAGGCCGGCAGGCCGCCCGGGTAGTTGCGGCCCAGCGCGGAGGCAGCACGGTTTTCGGAGCTCATCAGGGCGATGTGCAGCATGTCATCGCGGCTCAGGGTCGCGCCCACGCGCAGGCGCGAGCTGCTGTGCTTTTCGCGGTCGACGTCGTCATCGGTGACGGTCAGGGTTTCTTCCATGTTCAGGCGCGCTTCGACCACCACCAGCGCGGTCATCAGCTTGGTGACCGAGGCAATGGGGAGCGCAACTGAAGAATTCTTCTCGAACAGGACTTGCGAGCTGGCCTGGTCGATCACCAGCGCCACGTTGGAACGCAGGCCGACCGGATCAGGAGTGAGATTGAGGCCGGCCAGATCACCGGCGGTCATCACCGGCGGCACCACCGGAATGGACGGCGCGGCCGAAACGCGCTGGTAGCTGATGTGACGCTTGCCCTTGACCACGCTGACCTTGCGGACCAGTTTTTCGCGGTTGTTCAGGGAGCCTTTGGCCACCGTCTTGCTGACGGCCTGGGCCGGGCGTTTGGCCACGACTTTCTTGGCCGGCGCTTTCTTGGCGGCATTGTTGACCGTCTGGGCAGCGGCAGGAGCCAAACCAGCGTGGATGAACAGTAGTGATGTGAAAATGGCCAGCGCTGATTTGATCATAGGTGGAACTCCCCCCAATTTACCCTGAAAGTACACAAGAGAAACGTTGGCAGTGTAGCAAAATGCAGATTTTTCGCAAGAGAATTAAGACGTTAGCGCATTTTTTTAAACGCGTTTCTATCTCCGCGCCCGATCCGGTGCCCCACACTTTTTCGGGATTTACTGCAAATTTGCCGGGTGGCTGCTCGATGTTTTTCGAATTTTCTCAAGCAAAACCCAGGCCAACGAGACGGCATATTACCAGTCTAGCTGTCAGCTTTCGGTCACAATCACGATAACAGACGGCAATACTGACCCCAGATGTTCGCTTTACGATAATCCAAAGTGAATTGATAACGAGGCAGTGTCACATATCGTTGACGCCCCGTCTCCTGCCTTCAAGGGCGGGGACGGGGCGTTTTCATTGGCCGGGATTGAACGCGCCGGCCTGGTCCGGTCAAGGCTTGCGCGCATCCAGCATGGCTACGTCGATGGAGAAGGAACAGGCCGCGTCGAGGGCGAAATACTCCTTCACCTCGCCGGGCGCAGCCTGCCACAGGGCGCGAATGGCGGTGATGTTGTCTTGCGGCGTGCGCATGCGGGCCACCCATGTATCGAATTCCAGGCGCAGCTTCCAGGTCTTGTCGCTGGCGATGGCAAAGCCGGCGCCGCGCAGCAGCTTGCGCCAGGAGTTCAGGCTGACATTGCGTACATGTGAAGTATCGCGCAACAATTCGATGGCCTGCACATAGGTATCCGCCAAGACATCCGCCGGCGCGGCAGTGTCGATGACGATGAAGCGTCCACCCGGCTTGAGCACGCGAAACGCTTCATTCAGGGCCTGCGGCAACTGACGCCAATGGTGGGCCGAAAAGCGCGTGCAGACCAGGTCGAAGCTGGCATCAGGAAAATCCAGCCGGTCGGCACTGCCCTGGCGCACGGCCAGATTCTCAAGGCCGCGCTCGATTGCGGCGCTGGCCACCACCTTCAACATCTCTTCGGACAAGTCATAGGCAATCACCTTCTCCACCACCGGTGCCACGGCAAAACTGGCGTGGCCGCCGCCGCAGCCCAGGTCCAGCACGCGTGCGCCAGGGATGGAGGCAGCGATCTGCGCCAGCTCCTGCAGGTCGGACCCTTGGGCATGGACGCTGCTGGTGAGGTAGGCGGCGGCGGTACTGCCGAACTGTTCGGTGACGACTTGCTGATGGCTGCGCATGGCGGGGCTCCGGGGTGATATGAAGGAAAAGACAGCAGTGCTGTGAAGGAAACGCCAGTCTAGCGAATTCTTATCCTGTTACAAGTGAAGCATTTATACTATTACCCCGACCACCACCCTGCCCGTCTTCATGGAACCCGACCTCGCCCGCCGCGCCCTTGGCGACTTCCTCAAATCCCAGCGCGAACAGACCGCACCAGCCCAGGCCGGCCTGCCGCATCTGGCCCATGGACGGCGCCGCACCCCCGGCCTGCGGCGTGAGGAAGTGGCGCAACTGTGTGGCATCAGCGTGACCTGGTACACCTGGATCGAACAGGGGCGCACGGATTCGGTCTCGCCCCAAGCGCTGGCGCGCATCGCCGATGCGCTGCACCTGCCACGTGCCAAACGGGCCTACCTGTTTGAATTGGCGGGAAAGAAAGATCCGGTGTTGCCGGAGCAGCAGGCCGCCACCGTGGTGGCGCCGGAAATCCTGGAAGTGGTCAGCCAGTTCCGTGCCCCGGCTTATTTGCTGGACCGCTATTGGAATGCCGTGGCCTGGAATCCGGCGGCGAGGAAGCTTTTTGCAGGGTGGCTGGATGGCAAGGAAAAACCGCCCAACCTGCTGCGCTTCATGTTCAGCAGCGCGGCCGCGCAATCATTGACGGTGGAATGGGAACAACGGGCGCGGCGGCTGGTGGCCGAATTCCGCGCCGATAGCGCCAGCCTGCTGGATGATCCGGAACTGCTGGGGCTGGTGGAGGAATTGTCGGCCGCCAGCCCGCTCTTCCAGCGGGCCTGGCACCTGCAGGATGTGATCGAACGTGAAGGTGGCGAGCGCCGCTTCCAGCATCCGCAGCTGGGGGAACTGCTGTACCGTCAGGTCAATTTCCGCGTGGCCAACCGCCCCGACCTGAAGCTGGTGACGCTGATGCCGGGCGCGATGACGCCCGGCTGAAGAACGTCACCACACCGCAATGGATTACTTGCGCACCACGAAGGCCACGCCGATCACACCCACCAGCATGCCCAGCGCACCGATGAGGCTGAACGCTTCACCAAACATCAGCCAGGCCATGACGGCCGTGGTCGGCGGCGTCAGGTACAGCAGACTGGTGACGCTGGTGGCAGCACTGCGCCGGATCAGCGCAAACAGCAGGAAGATCGCGCCAATCGACAGCGCCAGCACCGACCACAGCAGTGCGCCGATGAATTGCGGTGTCCAATGAACGTTGCTCAACTGCCAGTCCAGTCCTTCGACGACCACGGCAAAGGGCAAGACGACGACGATGGAAGCCATGAACTGGATCGCCGTGCCGGTGCGCAGATCGAAGTGGGCGCAATAACGCTTCTGGTACAGCGTACCGGCCGTGATGCACAGCAAGGCAAAGACGCACAGCGCGATGCTGGCAGTGGACAGGCCAATCAGTGAAATCTTGTTGGCCACCACCAGCCCTACCCCGCACAGGCCCAGCGCCAGGCCAATCCACTGCCGGCCCTTCACCGACTCGCCCAGCAAGGGGGCGGCGAAGGCAGTGAGGATGGGTTGCAGCCCGACGATCAGGGCCGACAAGCCGGCCGGCATGCCGATCTTGATGGCGCACCAGACCCCGGCCAGGTAACCCGCCTGCAGCAGCACACCGGCCACCGCCACATGGCGGATGCGGCCGTGCGGCCAGGGGGCGCGGAACAACAGCACCAGCGGCAGCAGGACCACCAGCACGCCGGTGAAGCGCAGCAGCAGGAACGTCAACGGCGGCGCATACGGCAGGCCGAACTTGGCCACGATGAAGCCGGTACTCCAGATCAGCACGAACAACAAAGGCACCAGGCTCATCAGGAGCTGGCGAGGCCGGCGGGCACCGGCGGCGGATTGCATCATTTCTTTTCCATCAGCGGGCGCACGGGGGTGCTGCCCGGGTCATCTCATCGTGCGCTCCAGCGGGCAGCGTGGAGGCTGGCGAGTCTTATCGTTTGTATGTGTACGGCGACGGTCTGTTCGATATCTCGTCCGTAACCGCCCGCCATCGTAACCGCAACCGGGATTTTATGCTCGCGGGCATGGCCGAAGACCGTCTCGCCGCGGGCCGCCAGTCCGCCCAGGGTCAGCTTCATCTTGCCCAGGCGGTCGCCCTCATGCGGGTCGGCCCCGGCCAGATAGATCAGCAACTGCGGGGCGAAACGCTGCTGCAGGGTGTGCAGGGCGTCGCGCAGAGCTTGCAGGTAATCGGCATCCCCCACGCCATCTGGCAAGGCCACGTCGAGGTCGCTCTGCTCTTTCTCGAAAGGATAATTGTTCTCTCCGTGCAGCGACAAGGTGAACACTGAATCATCACGCGCCAGGATGGAAGCGGTGCCGTTGCCCTGATGCACATCCAGATCGACGATGGCCACCCGCGCCGCACGGCGTTCCGCCTGCATCAGCCGGGCCGCGATGGCGGCGTCGTTGAAGACGCAAAAACCTGCACCATGATCGGCGTAGGCGTGATGCGTACCGCCGGCCAGGTTGACCGCGATTCCCTCGCTGAAGGCGGCGCGGCAGGCGGCAATGGTGGCTCCTGAAGAGCGGCGCGAGCGTTCGACCATCTGCGGTGACCAAGGGAAGCCGATCTCGCGCTGTTCGGCGGCAGTCAGCTCGCCGGCACTGGCGCGGGCGATATAGTCCGGATGGTGGGCCAGCGCCAGTTCGCCGTCGCTGGCGGGCTGAGCCTCGTGAAAGTCCAGATCCGGCACGGCAGCCGCAGCCCCCTCCCGGATCATCCGGTACTTCACCATCGGGAAGCGGTGGCCCGGTGGCAGGGGTAAAACGAAGTGATCACTGTAGTACGCTTTCACATTGATTTTCCGTTACGTTGATGTGATTGCCGCATTGCAACAAAACGCTTTGCTGCGCAGCGCAAACGATTGCGCGACCCGCAACGATAACCGCTTTTGATGCTGCGACGCAAAAGCTCATCCGGAATGGCATCTCTTTTCAGAAAATTCCTAAAACAACGCTAAGTCCTTGATTAGACTTGGATCAATTTTGAAGCGCTTTTTATGATTCCCGTGCATTGAAACGTTTGACTTTATGCACGATTGAACTAGAATCCGCCTTGTGCATCGCATCATATTCAAAGAAGAAATTACATCGGGGATCCACCTGTCAACACTGATCGGTCCGTAAGCAATCACTGTCGCTGCTTTGTTCATCAACCCATCAACGAGAAGGATGTTTCAACATGACGACCTACACCGAGCAATTTTCCGCCGCTGCCAAAGCCAACGCTGAAGCGCAAATCGCCCTGTTCAACCAGCTGGCCAGCAAGACCTTTGAAGGCGTGGAAAAACTGGTGGACCTGAACCTGAAGGCTGCCAAGTCCTCGCTCGAAGAAACCCAGGCTGCTGCGCAAAAGCTGTTCTCGGCCAAGGATCCGCAGGAATTCTTCACCCTGACCAGCTCGCACGCCCAGCCGACGCTGGAAAAGTCGGTGGCCTACGGCCGTCACCTGAGCGGCATCTTCTCCAGCACCCAGGCTGAACTGACGAAGGCTGCCGAAGCCCAGATCGCCGAAGTCAACCGCAAGGTCGTGGCACTGATCGACGAAGCCGCCAAGAATGCACCGGCCGGTTCCGAGCAAGCCATCTCGATCCTGAAGTCCACCATCGGCAACCTGAGCGCAGGCTACGAGCAGTTCACCAAGAACGCCAAGCAAGCCGCTGAAGTGCTGGAAGCCAACGTGACCAACGCCGTGGACCAGATCTCCCAGGCCGGCGCCAAGGTGACCCGCGCAACCAAGAAGTAATCTCCGGGTTCTCCCGCAGAAATGAATGCCCCGGTCTGGCCGGGGCATTTTTTTTGACCTGCGCCAACGCCGGCAGCGGCCTCAGTTGCTGATCTGATACTCGGCGTGCAGCGCGCGCAGACCGTCCTGCATCTTCTCGAAAGCCGGCTCCACCTGGGCCGGGTCACCCTTGACGCCCAGGTCGATGTGGCGGCGGGTCTTGTCGTCGCCCACGTGCGGCAGGCTGAACACCTTCACCAGCGGGAATTGCGCTTCGATGGCTTCCATCAGCGGGGTCAGGGTCGATTCCATCGCTTCGAACACCAGCATGGAGCGCTCGGCCCAGGCCTGGCGGTGGAACTGGTCGGCGTAATGGGTCTCCAGCACCCATTCGAACATCGGCCAGGCCATCACCGGGAAGCCCGGCGCAAAGTAATGCGCACCGGTGCCGCTGGTGTTGTTGAGCCAGAAACCGGGGATCTTGTTGTAGGGGTTGGGGATGATGGAGGCGCCCTGCGGGAATTCGCCCATCTTGAGGCGGTGCAGGTTGTCCGCTGCGTTGAAGTCGGGCGTGGTCCCGGCTTCGCGGGCCATGTCGGCGATGCGCTCCTGGATCTTATCCTTGGCTTCGGGATGCAGCACCAGCGGCACGCCCAGTGCAGCGGCCGCGCACTGGCGGGTGTGGTCGTCAGGGGTGGCGCCGATGCCGCCGGTGCAGAACACCACGTCGCCAGTGGCAAGAGTGCGCTTGAGGGTGGCGGTGATGCGCTCGGGGTCGTCGCCGAGGTACTCGGCCCAGGACAGTTGCAGTCCACGCTGGCTGAGCAGCTCCAGGACCTTGGGGAAATGCTTGTCGATGCGGCGGCCCGAGAGGATCTCGTCGCCGATGATGATGAGTCCGAATGCCATGAGTCTGTCTGCCCGATAGGTTGATGAAACACTGCGGCGATTATGCCCGATTCGGGCCGGGGACGGATTGCCCTGCCCCGGGTTCGTCTCGGGCAGGGACCATCAAACCGGCGTCAACGTGGCGTCACGTCGATGACGTTGGTGTCGGCAGGACCATCGGGTGCCTGGCCGCTGCGATAACGCAGCAGCGCTTCCAGGCAATAGAACTGGAACCACAAGCCGGTGAAGACGAACACCACGACGTACAGCCAGATCGCCACCGCCGCCAGCGCCGGCAGCAGGATCACCGACAGCACCCCGCCCAGCCACAGCAGCGTCGGTGCCGCACCGAGCGCACCGGCGATGGTGCCCACGGCCAGCAGCGGCCAGCGATGCAGGTGCAGGACGGCACGCCGTTCTTCGGTGCTGGCGTAGTCGGCCAGGGTGTCATAGGCCATCACGCGATAAGTCAGCCAGCCCCACAGCAGCGAGTGAATGACGAAGGCCAGCGGCGGGATCAGGAATACCCAGATCGTGGCCAGCCACAGCACCGTGAAGACGGCGAAGCACCACAGCGAGGTCCACAGGCTGCCGGCCACGCTGCCGCCGTGGCGCTTGTCCAGCATGGGATAGTGGCGCATGCCGATGTGACGGGCGATGGCAGGGATGGTGAACAAGCCGACGAACACCAGCGCCGTCAGGATCATCAGCGGCAGCAGGGTCCACATGGCCAGCAAGGGTACCAATACCGTTTTGAGCGCCCCCATGCCGAACCAGGCCAGCATGCCACCGATCTCGCCGAACATGCCGTGCGAGACGAAGTAGCCCTGCAGCCAGTCGATGATGGGTTGCAGCCCCAGCCACAGGCAAACCGCCCACAAGCCCAGCGACACGACGAAGGGCAGCACTGTCAGCCACAACATGCGGATATGCAATTGCGCCAGCAGGGCACGCCCGAAGGAAGCGATGAACAGGCGCATCAGCGGGGCTTCCTGCGGGTGAATTCGACCAGGCGTTTCAAACCCAGCCATTGCTGCGCCCAGAAGCCGCGTCCGTAGTCGCGTCCCTTGCCGGCCGGCGGCGGCAGCTGGTCGCGCACGCCGGTCATGGCGAAGCCCTGGCTGAAGTGGGCGGTGCGGAAGAGCACATCCCAGATCGGGAACAGCACCGCGAAGTTGTATCCGCCCAGCGAATTGCGGCCCCGGCTTTCATGGCCCAGCCCGATGGCGTGATGGGTGCGGTGAAAGCGCGGCGACACCAGCAGGTATTCGCCCAGGCGGCCGAAGTGGATGCGCACGTTGGCATGCTGCAGGCTTTGCAGCATGCGCGAGAGCGACACCAGCAGAATGTATTGCGAGGGTTCCACGCCGATCAGGACGGCAATCAGGCCGAAGATGATGTCGTGCACCAGGTTGTCCAGCATGTGGTTGCGGTCGTCGCTCCACAGGTTCATGTTCTGCTGGCTGTGGTGCAGGCTGTGCAGCGCCCACATCCAGCGCACGTTGTGCTGGGCCCAGTGGTAGATGTATTCACACAGGTCCAGCACCACCATGTAGAGCAGGAAGCTCACCAGCGCGCGGTCGGTCACGCCGGGCCAGACCTGGTCGAGATTGAAGGTGCCCCAGCCTTCCAGGTGCAGGGCTTCGGAAAGATACGAAAGCGCCGGATCGAGCAGCAGGAAGGCGATGATGGGGATGATGCCCAGGCGCTGCAGCACGGTGTAGATGAAATCGTTCCAGCGGGCGCGCGGGTCGGTGATGGGATGCACCGGGATGGCAGACTCCAGCGGGCGCAGGATCAGGAACAGGATCACCAGCTCACAGATGCCTACCAGGACGAATTCAGTGCCGGTGAAAGCTTCTTCGACGAATTCCCCCATGCCGATGAAGAACACCAGTGGTTGCACCAGTGTTTCGAAGAGCCAGCCCTGGACGGTGGCAAAGAGGTCGGAAATGGTCTGGATCATGGATAGCGTTGATTCGGTGTGACGGTGGCGGCGGCAGCTCCCCTCCCCTGGGCCGGCGCCGGTTTGGACTGGTGTCCGGGATCAGCGTTCCTTCCCGGCGGCAAACAGGTGGCGGTAGGACGGATGCTCGCGCAGCGTGGCAAAGCAGAACCCCTTCTGCTCCAGCCCGCTGATGAGCGGCTCCAGCACGGCTGGCGCCCACGGATCCTGGCGCGACCAGATACCCATATGGGCCAGGAAGATATCACCATCCTTGAGCCCGTCCAGGGCTTTCTTCAACAGCATCTCGTTGGGGAATTTGTCGCTGGGCAGTTCATCGCCCGAGAAACCAGCGGGGGCCCAGGCCACATGGGCATAGCCGCAGGCTTCGCCGGCCTTGAGCAGGTTGTGGGTCAGTCGGCCACCGGGCGCACGCCAGAGCGGATCAAGCTTGTGGCCGGTCAGTTGCTGGAAGCGTTGATCGACACGCTTCATTTCCTCGCAATACTGGGCCGGCGTCCATTGCAGCTTCTTGCCGGCTTGCGCCCCGAACTGCGGACGTACCTCGATCTTGCCCTCGGGCAGGTCGCGCACCACGTAGACGTGGTCGAAGGTATGGGTGCCGAAGGCGTGCCCCTCGGCCACCAGCCGCTTCCACAGCGGTGCCCAGGCAGGATCCAGGGAATAGTCGCCGTGGATGGTCTTCTCGTTGGCGAGGAAGAAAGTAGCCTTGATGTGGTGGCGCTGCAGGGTCTGCTCGATGAGTTCGGCCTGGGACTGGCTGCCGGTATCGAAGGTGAGGTAGATCCTGCCCTTGCAGGCGGGTGCTTCCGGCGCCGCCGATTGCGCAACGGCCTGGCCAGCCGCCAGGATGGCGAACAGGCACAGGCCGCGCAGGGAGGGTTTCAAAGGACGCAACGTCATCGGCAGGTCCTCCACGATGCGTCCGCCATTACAGATCCGGCGCGCGGTTGTACAGGTAGATGCCGTGCGGCGAGCGGCCTACCGGAATCACCTTGGTCACCGAGCGGGTTTCCAGGTCGATCACGGCGACCTTCTTGCTCCAGCGCAGGGTGGCCCACATGGTCTTGCCATCGGCGGTCACTTCCATGCAGTCCGGGCCGCCGGGGACCTTGATGGTGCCGACATTCTCCAAAGTGGTCATATCGACCACGCTGATGGTGTTGGCCACGCGGTTGGAGACGTAGACGTAGCGTTTGTCGCCCTGACCACGGAAGTTGTGGGCACCGATGCCGGTCTTGATCTTCTTGACCATCTTCTGGGTGCGCCAGTCGATCACTTCGACGTAGTCGCTGCCCATGATGCCGACCATCAGGTACTTGTTGTCGGGGGTCATGATGATGCCGGCCGGCAGCTTGCCTACCGGCATGGTCCACTTGACCTGCTGGGTGGCGAGGTCGATGGCGCTGATCTGGTCGCTGCCCTGCTGGGTGATGAAGGCGGTGGTGCTGGCGTTGTCGAAGGCGATGTGGCTGGGGGTCTTGGCCAGCGGGATGCGCTTGGACAGCTTCAGGTCCTGGCCGTCGTAACTGTAGACATCGACCCGGTCCAAACGCAGGCCGGTGGCAACGAACCACTTCTGGTCGGGCGTGAAGCCGATCTGGTAGGGATCGATGATGTCGCGCAGCTTGCGCTGCACAGCACCGGTCTTGGGATCGAGGAAGAGCAACTGGTTGCCGGTGGCGCTGGCCACGATCAAGGACTTGTTGTCCGGCGTGGCCATCAGGTGGTGCGGCTCCTTGCCCACCGAGAAGGTCGACAACTCCTTCTCGCCGGTTTCGTCCAGCAGCGATACCGAAGCGTCACCGGAGTTGAGTACCACGACGACGTTGGCATGGGCCGGGGCGGCCATACAGGCCAACACGGCCGAGACAAAGGCGGCGCGCAGGGAAAGGGATAAAAGTTGGCTGAATCGACGCAACATGAAGAACTTTACTCAAAAATGCCTGATCTATCGTGCCAGAGCAGCCCCTGGAGCACGTCCTCGGCTCTTAACGCTCGCTGCAACGATCCCGCTGACAGCCCACTGAAGCAATATGAAAAATTTCTAGATTTTTGGTTTACACTGCCTGCCGATCCGGTCGCATGACGCCACCGGGGCGGCCTGAACACCAGTCGCAGCGCACCTGCGACGCCTGATGCACGGCCTGGCACACGCAATGTTTCCACGAAGCATTTCACTGGGTCAGCAGTGGTCAGGAATCTGGCCACATGGCCGCCAACCCATCCCCTCACCGAAAGGAAACCGATGTCCATCATCACCACAGCTTCCGGGCTGCAATATGAAGAAATCAACGTTGGCGCTGGCGATGAAGCCAAGGCCGGCAGCCACGTCACCGTGCACTACACCGGCTGGCTGCAGAACACGGACGGCACCGCCGGCAGCAAGTTCGATTCCAGCAAGGACCGCAATGACCCGTTCGCCTTCCCGCTGGGCGCCGGCCACGTCATCAAGGGCTGGGATGAAGGCGTGCAAGGCATGAAGGTCGGCGGCACCCGCAAGCTGATCATCCCGGCAGGCCTGGGCTATGGTGCCCGTGGCGCGGGCGGCGTGATCCCCCCGAATGCCACCCTGATCTTCGAAGTCGAACTGCTGGCCGTCTGAGCCAGAGGGAGGAGAGACATGAGCACCCTGCAAGAACAGTTCGAAGCCGCCGTGGCAGAATCCAAGAGCCTGCCCGAGCGTCCCGACAACATGACCCTGCTGAAGATGTATGGCCTCTACAAGCAGGGCAGCAACGGCGACGTGCAGGGCGAGCGCCCCGGCATGACCGACTTCGTGGCCCGCGCCAAGTTCGACGCCTGGGCCGCCCTGAAGGGCAAGCCGCAAGCTGAAGCGCAGCAGGAATACATCGACATCTTCAATGAATTGAAGGGTTGATGCAGGCATGACGGCGGCATCCCCGGATGCCTGCCGCCTGCCGATGAAGAAACGGGCGCACCTGGTCTCAGGTGCGCCCGTTTTGTTTGATGCTTCAGCAGGCGCGGCGAATCAGCGCGCCGCCACGTCCGGATTGAGCAGGTTGGGCGGACGCTCGCCCGACAGCGCCGCGATCAGGTTGTCAGCTGCACAGTTGGCCATGGCCAGGCGCGTGGGCGTGGAGGCGCTGGCGATGTGCGGGGTCAGCACGACGTTGCTCAAACCGAGGAATTCCGGCTTGAACGAAGGTTCATTCTCGAACACATCCACCCCGGCGGCAGCAATACGGCCTTCACGCAGGGCGGCGATCAGCGCTGCATCATCGACGATGCCGCCGCGCGCGATGTTGGTGAGCGTGGCGGTCGGCTTCATCAGCGCCAGCTCGGGGGCGGCGATGGTGTGGTGCGTGTCCTTTGAGTAAGGCAATACCAGCACGACGTGGTCGGCCTGTTGCAGCAGATCTTCCTTGCTGACGTAGCGGGCGTTGTTGGCGCGCGCTTCCAGCTCGGGGGCCAGGCGCGAACGGTTGTGGTACAGCACCTGCATGTCGAAGCCCAGCGAACGGCGGGCGATGGCCTGGCCAATACGGCCCATGCCGATGATGCCCAGGGTGGCTCCATGGATGTCGGGGCCGACGAAGCTGTCATAGCTCCACTTCTTCCACTTGCCGGCGCGCAGGAAGTGCTCGGATTCTGTGATGCGGCGCGCAGCCGCCATCATCAGGGCCCAGCCGAAGTCGGCGGTGGTTTCATTGAGCACGTCGGGCGTGTTGGTGGCCATGACGCCGGCTTTTGTAGCGGCAGCAACATCGATGTTGTTGTAGCCCACGGCCATGTTGCAGACCGCCTTCAGTTGCGGATTGGCGGCGAAGAGCGCGGCCGTCACCGGCTCGCTCGGGGTGGTGAAGAGGCCATCCTTGCCATTGGCCTTGGCCAGCAGCTCATCGGCGCTGTAGATGCGGTCATCCTGGTTGGATTCGACCTCGAAATGCTGCTCCAGGCGCGCCAGGACTTCAGGGAAGACGGCGCGGGCGACGAAGATCTTGGGTTTCATGCGGGTCTCGTGGTCTCGGTTTCGTTATCGGAAGAAAGCGGGGTTAGCACTCAGAAGAACAGGAAGCTCATGACGATGAACAGCGGCACCAGGATGCCCACCGACCACGCCATGTAGCCGAAGAAGCTCGGCATGCGGATGCCGCGCTCCTCGGCGATGGCCTTGACCATCATGTTGGGCGCATTGCCTATATAGCTGTTGGCCCCCATGAAGACGGCGCCGGCGGAGATGGCCGCCAGCGTCGAGGCCAGCAGCCCCATCAGTTCCCGCGCATCGCCGGAGGCAGTGTTGAAGAACACCAGATAGGTCGGCGCATTGTCGAGGAAGGAAGACAGCACGCCTGTCATCCAGAAATACATCACGTCGTCCGGTTTGCCGTCCGGCCCGGTCACGGCGTGCACCACGGCGGCAAACGCGCCCTGCTCGCCCGCCCGCAGCATGGCGATCACCGGGGCGATGGTCAGGAAGATGGCGGCAAAAAGCTTGCCCACTTCCAGCATGGGCCCCCAGCCGAAGTCATTGCCAGCGCGGGCAGATGTTGGCGTGAGCCACAGCGACAGCAGGATCACGCCCAGCAGCGCGCCATCGCGCAGCAGGTTCTGCCATTCCAGCGGCGTGCCCAGCACCTCGGTCGCCACGCCCGGTTTCCACAAGCCGCTCATCAGTACCAGACCGACCACTGCGCCCAGCAGCAGGAAATTGAACTTGCCTTCCAGCCGCAGCGCCGAGTCCGGCGTGGGATCGAGCGGGCGGCGCTCTTCGTGGTTGAGATAGAAATGGCGATCCAGCAGATAGAAGATCAGCAGCAACGCACCGCACAGGAAGGCCATCGGACCCAGCAGATGGCGCGCGGTCCAGAAGAAATCCACGCCCTTGAGGAAGCCCAGGAACAACGGCGGATCGCCCAGCGGCGTCAGTGAGCCGCCCGCATTGGCAACGAGGAAGATGAAGAACACCACGACGTGGACCGTGTGCTTGCGGTCATCGTTGGCGCGGATGAGCGGGCGGATCAACAGCATGGCCGCACCGGTCGTGCCCATGACGCTGGCCAGCAAGGTGCCCAGTGCCAGCAGTCCGGTATTGAGTGCGGGCGTGCCATGCAGGTTGCCGCGTACGCAGATGCCACCGGCCACGGTGAAGAGCGCGGTCAGCAGGATGATGAAGGGAAGATATTCCGCCACCAGCGCATGCACGCTGATGGCCAGGGCCGCATGCGCACCATGCAGGGCCGCAAACGGCAGCAGGAAGGCCAGCGCCCAGGCGCCGGCGATCTTGCCGAAATGGTGATGCCACATGGCCGGGGCCAGCAGCGGCAGCACGGCAATGGACAGCAGAACGCCCGCGAACGGCAAGGCCCAGGCCAGGGACAGCCCGGCACCGTCGAGTTCGGCACTCCACCCCGGCAGGGGGAAGAGCACAACCAGCAAGGCGAAAATGGCGGAAGAAGTATGTCGGGTCAGCAAATGTCGTCCTGATGGAAGGCAGAAGGAGAAACTCCCCGGGACCACCTGCGGCGCAGGTCGTCACGAGGAGTCACACTATAGCAGCCGACATGCGGCCCGCATGCCCAAAAAGCCCGAGTGGAAAAACTTTCAGGTATCGTGCAAATCCGGTCAGGCCTTGATCTGGAACACCTGGCGCAGATAATTCACATAGGCCGGGTCATCGCACATGTTCTTGGAAGGCGTATCGGACAGCTTGGCCACCGGCTGGCCATTGCAGCGGACCATCTTCATGACCACCTGCAGGGGCGTGTAGCCCAGGTCATTGGTGAGATTGGTACCCACGCCGAAGGCCACCTTGGCGCGATCCTTGAAGCGCAGGTAGAGCGCACGCACCTTGTCGAAGTCCAGGCTGTCGGAGAACACCAGCACCTTGCTGGACGGATCGACACGGTTGTCACGGTAATGCTGGATCAGGCGCTCGCCCCATTCAAACGGATCGCCCGAATCATGGCGCGCACCGTCGAAGAGCTTGCAGAAATACATGTCGTAGTCGCGCAGGAAGGCATCCATGCCATAAACGTCCGAGAGCGTGATGCCCAGGTCGCCGCGATACTCGCGCGCCCACATCTCGAAGGCGAACGTCTGCGAATCACGCAGGCGCGGACCCAGTGCCTGGCAGGCCTGCAGGTATTCATGCGCCATGGTGCCCAGCGGGGTCAGGTCATGCTGCATGGCGTACATCACGTTGGAGGTACCGGCAAAGTGGTCCCCCATGTGCTGCTTCATCTCGTCGATGACCTCGGCATGCCAGCTGCGCGAGAAGCGGCGGCGGGTGCCGTAATCGGCGATCTTGCAGCCGGCCAGTTCGGCATCATCGGTGATGACCGACATCTTCTTGCGCAGGCGCGCCCTGCCCTCTTCCAGATCGGGCGAGCGCTGGGTCGCGCGGAAATACACTTCATTGACGATGGCCAGCACCGGCACTTCGAACATGATGGTGTGCAGCCACGGCCCCTTCACCTGGATCTCGATCTCGCCATTGCCGGCCGGATCAGGCTGGACCGTGATGTATTTTTCGTTCAGGTGGAACAGGTCGAGGAAGTCGACGAAGTCGCTCTTGATGAAACGCAGGCCGCGCAGGTAATTCAGTTCATCTTCCTTGAAACGCAGGCGGCACAGTGCGGCAATCTCGGCACGGATCTCGTCGACATAGGGTGTCAGGTCGATGTGCTCGTTGCGGCATTTGAACTTGTATTCGACCTGCGCGCCGGGGAAGTGATGCAGGACCACCTGCATCATCGTGAATTTGTACAGGTCGGTGTCGAGTAAGGATGTGATGATCATGAAGTCCGGATGCGGACATGCCGCATGCTGCCATGTTGATGGTCCACGTGCATGAGGGCTGCCCCGGAGCGCGCCGCGTCATGCGTTGGCCACGCCCTGAAGCGTCGCGACCGCTATCTTAACCGAGATCGCACAAAGCAAAGCCCCCTGCCATGAGGGGGCTTTGACAGGGCCGAGGGCGGCGAAAGACCGGATCACTTGCCCGCTGAAGCCGGACGGCGTCCACGCACATAGGTCGGCGGCGGCAGGTAGGCCGTACCATCGAGGTAGCGCCATTCGCGCATGGTGCTGCGCCCGTCCTTCTGGGAGACCAGGCCGATGAAGGCACCCATCGTGGATTGCTGGTCCAGCGCGCGGAAGCTCAACTCACCCAGCGGCGAGGACCAGTGCAGGCCACGCAGGGATTCCAGCAGCACTTCGCCATTCCCGCCTTCGCTCTTCTTCAGGCCGCCGGCAATGGCCATCATGGTGCTGTAACCCAGCACCGCCGACAGTTGCGGACGTTCGCTGAATTTCTTCAGATAGGCTTCCAGGAAGCGCTGGTGCTCCGGCGTATTGATCTGGTCCCACGGGTAACCTACGGCCACCCAGTCGCGAATGGCTTCACTCTGGCTGGGATCGAGGCTCTGCGCACCGGCCGAGCTCATCGACACCACTCGCACGCCGGCAAACAACTGCTGGCGATTGCCGGCCTGCACGAACTTCTGCAGGTCCTCGCCAAAGGTGGCATTGAAGATGGCGTCCGGACGCGACTGGCGGATCGCCCGCGCCACATCGTCGGCCTTGATCTTGCCCATGGCCGGCCACTGGTCGCTGACGAACTCCACATCCGGACGCGCCTGCTTCAACAGCATCTTGAAACTGGCTACGGCGCTCTGGCCATATTCATAGTTGGGCGCCACCATGGCCCAGCGCCGCCCCGGCATGCGTGCGGCCTGCTCGGCCAGCATCGCGGCCAGCATGTAGGTCGAGGGACGCACGCGGAAGGTGTAGCGATTGCCCTTGTCCAGCGTGACCGCATCGGACAGGGCATCGCCCACCACCAGCACGGTCTTGCTGCGCGCGGCTTCGCGCGCCACGGCCAGGGCCACATCGGAGAGCATGGTGCCGGTCAGCACCTCCACATGCTCCTTGCTGACCAGTTCGCGGGCATTGCGGGCGGCCTGGTCGGCATCGCCCTGGTCGTCGCGGCTGATGAGCTGCAAGGGGCGGCCATGGATGCCGCCGGACTCGTTGATCTGCTCCAGCGCCAGCGACAAACCATTGCGATAGGCCTGGCCGGCGGTGGAGGCTCGCCCCTGGCTGTTGATCTCGCCGATGCGGATCGGCTCGGCGGCGACAGCGCCCACGGGCAGCGCAAGGGACATGGCCACTGCCAGCGCACCGAGCAAGGCCGGCAGCAGCGAAAGACGGAATCGGGGGGAGGACTGGGGGCCTGCAGCGTTCACGCCGGGACTTCCTTCTGGTGATGTGCGACAAGCGGCGCCATGCCGGCGGACCTGGCTCCATGGGCTGGAACCGCAGGCCACAAGACCCTGGCGGCGGCTGGGCTTATCGCGAGCTTGTTTATTTACTTATACGTAATCTGTATAAGCCTCATTTGTGGGAAAAATCGAATTACCTTAAAATACAAGGCTTTGCGGCGGGTTGCGCAGCAGCATCATGAGAGGCTTCCAGAGTCCTTCACGACAGCGTCCACAAGACGCCGGATGCCGGCCCAAGCACCTCAACCACAGGTTGACCAGCCGCAACATGATTTTAACCGTGCCATATTGCCATCAATTGCGGCGCAGTTAGCCATCGGTTTGAAGAAATTTTACAGATAGGACAGTTATGACCCACGTTGTCACCGATTCCTGCGTCCGTTGCCGCTATACGGATTGCGTGGATGTTTGCCCGGTGGATTGTTTCCGCGAAGGCCCCAATTTCCTCGCGATTGACCCGGACGAGTGCATCGACTGCGCCGTCTGCGTGGCCGAGTGCCCGGTCAATGCGATCTACGCGGAAGAAGACGTGCCGGCCGACCAGCAGCAATACATCGCCCTGAACGCCGATCTGTCCCGCAGTTGGCCCTCCATCACCAAGACCAAGGCACCGCTGCCGGAAGCCGAGGAATGGAAGGACAAGACCGACAAGCTGCAATACCTGCAGCGCTGATTCCTGCGAAGAATCAAGCTGGCCGGGCCTGTCCCGGCCAGCCATGGCGGTTGCGCATCCAGCCCGGCAGTTTCATCGCCACGCCAGATGCGCAGCCGTTTGCATTTGGCCGCCAGCAATACCCCTGAGAGCCTCATGGCCGGGCTGAACTGCCCGCTGCCTTACCGTCCTGTGGCGCTCTCGGCAAGCATTTCGCATCGCATTTACCTGGCCTCTCCCCCGCCAGCGGCCCCGCCGCCAGCCAGCGCCCAGCGCAAGAGGGAAAAGCCGCTCTACTGATCTGATCTACTGAAACAGGAATATCAAGAAAATCATGGAAAACAATGTCCAGACTGCGGCAGTCAACGGTGTCATCGATGCCGACGCCGTCATCATCGGCGCCGGCCCGGTCGGCCTGTTCCAGGTGTTCGAACTCGGCCTGCTGGAAATCAAGGCGCACGTGATCGATTCGCTGCCGGTGGTCGGCGGCCAGTGCGTGGAACTGTATCCGGACAAGCCCATCTATGACATACCGGCCGTGCCCGTGTGCACCGGCCAGGAACTGACCGACAACCTGTTGAAGCAGATCGAGCCCTTCTCGCCGACCTTCCACCTGGGCCAGGAAGTGACCCTGGTGAACAAGCGCGAAGATGGCCGTTTCGACGTCGAAACCTCCACCGGCACCAAGTTCATCACCAAGACCATCTTCATCGCGGCCGGCGTGGGCTCTTTCCAGCCGCGCACCCTGAAGGTCGAAGGCATCGAGCGGTTCGAAGGTTCGCAGGTGTTCTACCGCGTCAAGGACCCGGCCCTGTTCGAAGGCAAGAACATCGTCATCTGCGGCGGCGGCGACTCCGCCCTGGACTGGGCCCTGAACTTCGTTGGCAAGGCTGAATCGGTGATCCTGCTGCACCGCCGTGAAGAATTCCGCGCCGCGCCCGCGTCCGTGGCCAAGATGAAGGAACTGTGCGAACAGTACGAGATGCAGCTGGTCATCGGCCAGGTCACCGGCACCGAGATCAAGGATGGCAAGCTGTCCGAAGTCAAGGTCACGGGTGCCGACGGCGTCACCCGCCGCCTGCCGCTGGACATGCTGCTGGTGTTCTTCGGCCTGTCGCCCAAGCTGGGCCCGATCGCCGAGTGGGGCCTGGAGATCGAGCGCAAACAACTGAAGGTGATGGATACCGAGAAGTTCGAGACCAACGTCCCGGGCATCTTCGCCGTGGGCGACATCAACACCTATCCGGGCAAGAAGAAGCTGATCCTGTCGGGCTTCCACGAAGCCGCGCTGGCCGCCTTCGGCGCTGCGCCCTACATCTTCCCGGAAAAGAAGATCCACATGCAGTACACCACCACCTCGCCCAAGCTGCACAAGATCCTGGGCGTGGAAAGCCCGGTCTTCGACTGATTTTCCGTCGCCTGACCACCCGTGCCGCTGCAAGCGGCCTGCAGAGCCCCCGTCCGGTACGGGGGCTTTTTGTTTATGAAGGTTTTTGCAGAAACCTGTGGGGCCCGCACCACTGGTCTGACCAGCAAGCGGGGCGTAAGGCAAAGCGTGCTATGCTACCGCGTCGCAACAAGGAAAAAGTTGACAGAGTAGACATAATATGAAGTCTGTCAGCCGATGATCGTCGCCAAACGTTTGTGGCACATGCTTGCTGCGCACCTGGTCCGGGTTATCCATCCGGACGGGAAAGCCAGCCGGTGCTTGTATAAAGGTCAGCTATGCTTTATCAACTGCATGAACTCAATCGCGCGTTCCTGAACCCCATGATGCAATGGGCCGAAACCTCGGCCAAACTGTTCTCGGACCCGGTTTCCCCGCTCGCCCACACCCCTTTCTCGCAACGCATCGCCGCCGGCTATGAGTTGCTGTATCGCCTTTCCAAGGAATACGAAAAGCCCCTCTTCAACATCGGCGAAGTGCCGGTGGACGGCAAGCCGGTCGGCATCACCGAGGAAGTGGTCGAAGAAAAGCCATTCTGTCGCCTGATCCATTTCAAGAAGGACCTGTCGGCCCGCCAGAGCGCCGCCCTGAAGCAGCCGACGGTGCTGGTGGTGGCGCCCCTGTCCGGCCACCACTCCACCCTGCTGCGCGAGACCGTGCGCGCGCTGCTGCAGGAACATGACGTCTTCATCACCGACTGGACCGACGCCCGCATGGTGCCGGTCGAGGCCGGCGAATTCCACCTGCACGATTATGTTTATTACGTGCAGGACTTCATCCGCACCCTGGGCCCGGACGTGCACGTCATTTCCGTGTGCCAGCCCACCGTGCCGGTGCTGGCGGCCATTTCGCTCATGGCCAGCGCCAACGACCCCAAGCTGCCCAAGAGCATGACCATGATGGGCGGCCCCATCGATGCCCGCAAGTCGCCCACCGCCGTCAACGACCTGGCCACCGAGAAGCCCTTCTCCTGGTTCGAAAACACGGTGATCTACAGCGTGCCGGCCAATTACCCCGGCTTCGGCCGCAAGGTCTATCCCGGTTTCCTGCAGCATGCCGGCTTCGTGGCCATGAACCCGCGCCGCCATGCCCAGAGCCACTGGGATTTCTACATGCACCTGCGCGACGGCGACGATGCCTCCGCCGAAGAACACCGCAAGTTCTACGACGAGTACAACGCCGTGCTGGACATGCCGGCCGAGTTCTACCTGGAGACCATCAAGGTGGTGTTCCAGGACTTCAACCTGGCGCGTGGCACCTGGGAAATCGAAGGCAAGCTGGTGCGTCCGCAGGACATCAAGTCGGTCGCCCTGTTCAGCATCGAAGGCGAGCTCGATGACATCTCCGGTTCCGGCCAGACCCAGGCGGCGCAGGAACTGTGCAGCAGCATCCCGAAGACACGCAAGCAGCATTTCACGGTGCCCAAGGCAGGCCACTACGGCATCTTCTCGGGCCGCCGCTGGCGCGAAATCGTCTGCCCGAAGATCGGCGAATTCATCCGCGCCAACGCGTAACGCAGCGCGTTGAGGCAAAACGGCACCCCGTCTCCACGGTGGTGCCGTTTTGCTTTGTGGCTGCGGCATGACTTGACGGCGGTTTGGCCGGATAATAGCGCCCTTGTCCCGTTGAATTGCCTGACCGCCGTGCCGCCATCCGCCACCACCGCCTCTGCCACCCTGGCCGACCGCCTCGAAGACCTGCTGCCGCAAACCCAATGCACCAAATGTGGCTACCCGGCCTGCCGTCCCTATGCCGAGGCCATGGCCGAGGGGCTTGCTTCCTATAACCAGTGCCCGCCCGGTGGCCAGGAAGGCGTGGCGCGGCTGGCACAACTACTGGGCAAACCGGTGATCCCGCTCAATCCCGCCAACGGCAGCGAACAGCCGCGCCGCCTGGCGCTGATCGATGAAGCCGTCTGCATCGGCTGCACGCTCTGCATCCAGGCCTGCCCGGTCGATGCGATTGCCGGTGCGGCCAAGCAGATGCATACGGTGATCGAATCGCTCTGCACCGGCTGCGACCTGTGCGTGGCGCCCTGCCCGGTCGATTGCATCAGCATGGTCGAGGCTACGCCCGGCCGCACCGGCTGGCAGGCCTGGCGCCAGGAACAAGCCGATGCCGCCCGCGCGCGCCATGACTGGCGCACCCTGCGCCTGCAGCGCGAGAAAGAAGAAAACGATGCCCGCCTGGCCGCCAAGGCTGCGGCCAAGCTCAAGGAAGTGGAAGCAGCGGCAGCCGGCACACCCGAGGAACAAGCCGAACTGGCCCGCAAGAAAGCCATCATCCAGGCCGCCATGGAGCGCGCGCGCCTGAAGAAACTGCAAGCCGAACAAGCCAGCCCCCAGCCCGACAGCCCACAACCATGAATCCGACCAAACGCCGCGAGATCTTCGAGCGCCTGCGCCAGGCCAACCCCACGCCCACTACCGAACTGGAATACACCACGCCGTTCGAGCTGCTGATCGCCGTGCTGCTGTCAGCCCAGGCGACCGATGTGTCGGTGAACAAGGCCACGCGCAAGCTCTATCCGGTGGCCAACACGCCCGAGGCCATCTACCGCATGGGCGTGGACCAGCTCATGCCCTATATCCAGACCATCGGGCTGTATCGCACCAAGGCCAAGAACGTCATCGAGACCTGCCGCATCCTGATCGAGGAACACGGCGGCGAGGTACCGGAGTCGCGCGAAGCGCTGGAAGCCTTGCCGGGAGTCGGCCGCAAGACCGCCAACGTGGTCCTCAACACGGCCTTCGGCCATCCCACCATCGCGGTGGATACGCACATCTTCCGGGTCTCCAACCGCACCGGCATTGCACCGGGCAAGGATGTGGACGAAGTCGAGCGCAAGCTCATCAAGTTCGTGGCCCCGGAATTCCGCCAGGATGCGCATCACTGGCTGATCCTGCATGGGCGCTACACCTGCATCGCGCGCAAGCCGCAATGCTGGAACTGCCTGATCGCCGACCTCTGCGAATTCAAGCAGAAAACGCCACTTCCGGCCAAGGGCGTCTGAGAAGGACCTAGCGCGGAAGCCCGTGCAGACGGGTGACCGGCACCCAGCGCTGGTCCTGAACTTCATACAGGGTAAAAGTCGGGTTGAGCAGATCCCCTTCCTCGTTGAAGGCCACCGGTCCGCTCACGCCCTCGAAGCGCAGCCGGTGCATGGCCCGGGCAACCGCATCCGGATCGGTGCTGCCGGCCTGGCGCAGGCCCAGCAGGATGGACTGCGCCGCTTCATAGGCGAAGACCGCATAGAGGTCGATGTCGGAATCGAAAGCTTCGCTGTAGCGCTGGCGGAACTGCCGCCAGCCGGGCATCTTGTCCTGCGGCGGCCCGGGTTCGAGGACCAGCGTGCCATTGGCATCGGGTCCGGCGCGCATCAGGAAGGGCAAACCCAAGGTCCCGGGCGAAGCCATCAGGCGCGCTTCCAGCTTCAACCGGCGGATGGACTTGGCCAGCACGCCGGCCTGCCAGTCCAGTCCACCGAAGAAGATCAGGTCCGGCTTGAGGCTGCGCGCCTGCATCAGCGGAGCGTTGAAGTCGGAGGTCTTGTCGCTGACGTTGTAGCGCGCCAGCACCTTGCCACCCTGCGCCTCCACCTCGCGGGCGAACTGCTCGGCCAGCCCCTGCCCGAAGGGCGTGCGGTCGTCAATGGTGACCACGGAGCGCACGCCCAGCTTGTCGACGGCATAACGCGCAGACCAGCGGCCGATGCTCTCGTTGTTGGGAATGGTGCGGAAGATGCGCGGATAAGACAAGGCCGTCAGCTTGCGGCTCATCGCCGAGGGCGTCACCTGGATCACGCCAGCGGCATGGTAGACCGGGGCCGCTGCCAGACTGGTGCCGCTGGTCCAGTGGCCAACCACACCGATGACGCGCTGGCCGACCAGGTAGCGCGCTACATACTCCGCCGTACCGGGGTCCGCCCTGTCATCCTGGGATACCAGCTTGAGCCGGTAATGCTTGCCGGCGATGACCACACCGCGCCGGTTGGCCTCATCCAGCGCCAGTTGCACGCCGTTGCGCATGCTGCGGCCCACCCCCATGGAGGGGCCGCTCAAGGGGCCGGCAAAGCCGATGGCCAGGATGGATTCGTCGGCCGGCTGCTCGTCGCTGGCCATGCTCGCCTTGGCCGACGCCGAAGGAGCCGCCAGCGCGGCCTGCGCGCAGCAGCCCAGCAGGGCCAGCGCGATACAAAGCAAGGGCCGCGTCCATGTCCGTGGACGGCGCACAGGCCGGATCAGGCTTCCGCCAAAAAGCATGCATGCTTCCTTCTCGCTGCCCGGCCTTGCGTTTCCCCCCATCGCGCCAAGGCAATGCGGCCGGGTACTGCATTGGATGGATTATTCAGATGCTTGTCGTAGGGAAAGAATATTACTTCATCTGGACCTCTCGTGCCGCAGGCCTTGGCCGGCCTCCTGAAGCGGGCGGCAGACCAGCGTAGAATAGCGCTTTATCCCCGATTGATGCACCGCCATGTTCACGCCGTCCCAGCACGATGTCCGCCGCTTTTTCTGCGAAGCCTACCGCAAGCACCAGGGCAACCAGGTCCTGACGCCCCTGGAAGCCATCGCCCGCGACTGGATCCTGCAGCATCCGGAATACCACGATGCCCTGCGCGACGTGGACGAAGCACTCGCGGCCGACTATTCGATCGAACGCGGCCAGAGCAATCCCTTCCTGCATCTGTCGATGCACCTGTCGATCACGGAACAGATCTCCATCGACCAGCCCCCCGGCATCCGTGGCGCCTTCCAGCTGCTGGCCCAGCGCCGCGGCTCGGAACACGATGCCCATCATGAAATCATGGAAGCCCTGGGCGAGATGATCTGGAACGCCCAGCGCAATGGCTTGCCGCCGGATGGGGCGGCTTATATCGAGAATATCAAGCGGCGGGCGCAGGGATAAGCCTTCACGCGCACAACAAAAAGCCACACCGCAACTCTCTTGCGGCGTGGCTTTCTTTCATACGCAACCAACAGACGCAGCTTACTTGCGCACCACCAGGCTCCCCGGCAGGCTGTGCAGATAAGCCGCGATATCGTTGATGTCGCGATCCGTAAGCGGCTTGGCCTGACCCGACATGATGGCGTTGTTGCGGCCATTCATGGCGGTGTCGCCCCGGCGGTAGGCCGTCAGGGCATGCTTGAGGTAGTCCGCATGCTGGCCGGCCAGCTTCGGGTAGCCCGGATCGATGGGCGAGTTGTAGTCCTTGCCGTGGCAGGAGGCGCAGTTGTACTTCTCCACCAGCGCACGGCCATTGGCTACATCAGCAGCGCTGGCCGCTTGCGCCAGCAGCGCGGCGGCGCCCAGCAGCGACAGGGCAATCAGGTTCTTCTTCATCTCGTGGCTCCCCTCACTTCTGCTGCGAATAGTAGGCGGCCAGGTCGGCGATGTCCTGGTCCGACAGGCTGGCGGCCACGCCCATCATCGAAGGATGCTTGCGCTCCCCCTTCTGGTAGGCGCGCAGCGCGTTCTCGATGTACTTGGCGGACTGCCCGCCCAGCATCGGCACCTGGTAGACCTCGGGATAGCTGGCTTTGTAGCCGGGGATGCCATGGCAACCAATGCACATGGAGACTTTGTTTTCAGCGGCCTTGGCATTGCCGACGATGTCGGCCGCGGACGCGCTGCCGAGCACGCCAGCCAGGGCAAGAAACACGAGGTGTTTTTTCATGTGAGCAGGGTAAGTGATTGGACTTCCCATCCGTCCGGCCTCAACCTCGGCGCGGCGGACACCCGACGAAACGCATCTTTTGCTGCCAGCGGCAAACTTTATCGTGCTTGTTCGATTGCCCTGGTATTGCAGGTTTGGCTCTTCTGCTATGGCTCAACCGGTGTTTCGGCTCAAGCTTGTCTCTCCACTCCCCCTGCCTTGCGCAAAAAACGCTTTCGATTCTAACCAATAAAACCGGCAGCGTCATCCCTGCCCGCAAACCCTCCCTCACAGACGCAATCGCCCGCCAGGCAAGGCCGGGCGGGCGATCGACGCATTATATGCGCTGCAATATTAACGCTATGGCATCTGGCTGATGCCAACGCTAGGCGACATGCCGCGTAGCCTGGACGTGCATATCTTGCCCAGACTCAAGTGAAGCCAGGCGCGGTTGCCGGTTGTCCTGGCGCGCGCCGCCCTGGCCGTCATCGTCGTCGTCCTCGTCTTCTCCGGCGTCATCCTGCACTGCCGCATCCGTTTTTTGCGGAAGAATGAAGAACAAGGGCCGGACGACGAAACGGCGCAACACCGCCCGCATGGCGATATTGCGGGCGCGGCGCGGCAAGTCGCGCGAGCGCAGCGCCAGCGCCAGTGCGCAGGCGAAGGCCACCGCCACCGACAACAGGGCCGTCGCAGCCACACCGCCGGCAGCCAGCCAGAAGGCGGGCGTCATCAGGATTTCCCAGCCGAGGCTGAAGACTGCGGCGGTGAGCGTACCAGCAGCCAAGGTCACATGGCGGATATCCAGCGGCAGGCTGAAGAAGGCCGCCACCACCGGTGCCAGCCCCAGCAGCACGGCCAGCGAGAGGCTACCGGCAATGGTGGCCACGTTGCGCTCCAGCCAGGCGGCGCAGCGCTGGGCGCGCATGGCGCCGAGACCGTGCACCAGGCGGCGATGGTTGGACACCACGTCCCGTACCCGGCGCAGAGCGAACCAGTTGTCGGCAAACCCGGCCGCGAGACTGGCCAGCCACAACAATACGCCGGTCAGCGCGGCATACAGGGGTGTGGGGCCTACCAGCGAGAGCGCAGCGATGGCCTGGCGCGCCTCGCTGGCCGGCATCGGCTGGCTGCCCAGCGCGAACCAGCCCAGGGCACACAGCGCGGCGGTGACCGGAATCACCGCCAGCAGATTGCCAAAGATACCCGCCGACTGCGAACGCAGCAGCTGGCCGGATTCGGCGATCAGGTCACGCATGCCCTCCGCATCCAGGTCCCCCATGCGCGAGGCCAGGGCCGGTGCGGTCACGGCCGGCTGGCGCGTGGCCAGCACACCGCCCAGCGCGGCAATGAGCAGGAAACTGGCGGCGTAATTCAATGAAGCCAGCGCGCCATCGACGAAGTGCACCACGCCCAGCGTCGACAGGCTTTGCTTGACCAGGGCCGTGGCGGCGATGACCGCACCGCCGACCAGACCGGCCCGCATCACCCGGCGATAACCGGCACCGTCGCGGGCGATGGCCTGCTCCCGGTGATCGGCATTGCGCTCGACCATCTTGCGCGCCAGCAGGGCAAAACTGCGCCGCATCAGGCCGCGTACCGAATCGCGGTGATGGTGGGCGGAGATCAGGTCGCACAGCAGCAGCTGCATGCGCCCGGCTCCGGCCAGCGCCGCCGGCCGCGCCACCATGCCGGGCACGGCCGGGCTGATGACCGGGCCAGGCACGCCGGAACGCACATCGATGAGCCGCCCGATGCGCTGCAAGTGCGCGCGCATGCGTTCGACGCGATACACCAGGCTCACCGAGACGCCGTATTCATCCAGGTGCGCGTAGATGCGGTCGGTCTGCGCATGGCACACCGCGACCAGCATGCGCACGCTGCGCAAGGCGCCGAGGTCGCCCGGCTGGGCGCGCAGCCAGGCTTCCATCTCGCGCCGCAGCGCCAGGAAGGGCGTGGCGCGCATGGGCATCTTGGGTTCCAGCCGCTGGCGGAAGGCCGGGCTGATGCCATCGGCCACCACCGTGGTGGTCAGATAGGTGATGGCTTCCTCGATCTGCTGCCAGTACATGTGGGAGATGCCGTCATCGGCCATCAGTTTCCACAGCCGCTGCAGCAGTTCATTGTCCAGCTCCAGCAGCCAGGCGGCGTCGTCCGGATCGGGGAACATGGCCGTGAACAGCGAAGAGAGGTCAGTGGGCGAAAGGTGGCGCGGCAGGATCAGCCGGGCCAGGCGTTCGCTCAGTTCGCCGAAGAAGCCGGGTTCGTGCGGCAGGCCGGTGGTGGAGAAAAGTTCGGGGCCGGTGGCTTCGCGCAGGGTCTTCTGCAGCGCGTTCTGGACCGCGCGCCGCACGTCGCGGTGCTGGTCCAGCCAGTCCAGCATGATGGCCAGCCGCTGGCGACGCACCTGGTGCCAGGCCTGGCGGTCCAGCAGCGACACCGCCGGGCGATGGCGCAGCCATTCAGCCACGTCGATCATCCAGTTGGCCCGCTCGTGCCAGCTGGCCGCCGGGTCGATGCGGCGCATCAGGACTTCCAGCTGCCGGCCGACATCATGCCGGTCCATGTAACGCGCCTGCATGCCGTGACGCATTCGTCTCCACACCACCAGCATCTTGAAGAAAAGAAATTTCATGGGCAGTGAGCGCCTGGGGCGCTGTCAGTTTGTTGCATGCGTAGCCCTTGATATAGGAACGATTGAGCAGAATTCAAGCCGTCGCAGGTGCGCCGGATTTGGCCGGCTTTTCCCTTATACTCGAAGAAATGTCCGACGCGGCTGCTGCAATGCCGCATCTTCCCGGCAATCCAACCACAGCAACCTGACAAGGACAGCATCCATGCCAGATCATTCCGCCGCTTCATCCCGTCCAGGCAAATTCACCGGCAGCGACAACTACGTTGCCACCGACGACCTCAAGCTGGCGGTCAATGCCGCCCTCACCCTGCAGCGTCCGCTGCTGATCAAGGGCGAGCCCGGCACCGGCAAGACCATGCTGGCCGAGGAAGTGGCCGCGGCCCTGGGCCGCCCGCTGCTGCAGTGGCACATCAAGTCCACCACCAAGGCCCAGCAGGGCCTCTACGAATACGATGCGGTTTCGCGCCTGCGCGATTCACAGCTGGGCGACGAGCGTGTCAAGGACATCCACAACTACATCGTCAAGGGCGTGCTGTGGCAGGCCTTCACGGCCGAGGAGCCGGTGGTACTGCTGATCGACGAGATCGACAAGGCCGACATCGAATTCCCCAACGACCTGCTGCGCGAAATCGACCGCATGGAGTTCTACGTCTATGAGACGCGCGAACTGGTGCGCGCCAAACACCGGCCGCTGGTGGTCATCACCTCCAACAACGAGAAGGAATTGCCGGACGCCTTCCTGCGCCGCTGCTTCTTCCACTACATCAAGTTCCCCGACAAGGAGACCATGCAGCAGATCGTTGACGTGCACTTCCCGCACATCAAGCGCGACCTGCTGGCGCGCGCGCTGGACGCTTTCTACCAGGTGCGCGAGGTACCGGGCATCAAGAAGAAGCCCTCGACCTCGGAACTGATCGACTGGCTCAAGCTGCTCATGGCCGAGGACATCCCGCCAGAAGCCCTGCACAGCCAGGACAACAAGGCCGTGGTCCCGCCCCTGCATGGCGCGCTGCTCAAGAACGAGCAGGATGTGCACCTGTTCGAGCGGCTGGTCTTCATGTCGCGCAACAACCGCTGAACCTGCCGCCATCCACCGGAGCCGCCATGCAATTCCTCTCGCCGATCACCCTGAAGGGCCAGTTCGCCACGATCGAGCCGCTGCATCCCGAGCACCACGATGCGCTCATTGCCGCCGTGTCGGATGGCAAGCTGTGGAAGCTCTGGTACACCGCCATCCCCAAGCCGGAAAACATGCGTGCCGAGATCGAACGCCGCCTGCACTTGCAGCAGCAGGGCAGCATGCTGCCCTTCGTGATCCGCCGCAATGACACCGGTGCGCTGTGCGGCATGACCACCTACATGAATGCCGATGTGGCCAACCGGCGCGTGGAGATCGGCTCCACCTGGTATGCCGCCAGTGCCCAGCGCACCGGCATCAATACCGAGTGCAAGCTGATGCTGCTCACCCACGCCTTCGAGGACATGCACTGCATCGCCGTGGAGTTCCGCACCCACTGGATGAACCAGCAGTCGCGTGCCGCCATCGCGCGGCTGGGTGCCAAGCAGGATGGCATCCTGCGCAATCACCAGCGCATGCCGGATGGCTCCTATCGCGACACGGTGGTGTTTTCCATCATCGAATCGGAATGGCCAACGGTGCGCCGCCATCTCCAGTTCAAGCTGGGCCGCTGAGGCGGCTGCGGGATTGCATTCATGCTCATCGATTTCTTCTACACCGTGAAACAGGCCGGCGTGCCGGCCTCGATCAAGGAATTCCTGACCCTGCTGGAGGCGATGGACAAGCAGGTCATTTCGCCCTCGCTGGATGAGTTCTACTTTCTCTCGCGCCTCACGCTGGTGAAGGACGAGGCGCACTTCGACAAGTTCGACCGCGCCTTCGGGGCCTATTTCAAGGGCATAGAAACGATCTTCGAGAAGCGGCCGGAGATTCCGCTGGAATGGCTGGTCAAGCAATTGCAGCGCGACCTCACGCCCGAGCAGAAGGCCGCCATCGAGAAGTTCGGTTACGACAAGCTGATGGATCGCCTCAAGCAACTGCTGGAAGAACAAAAGGAACGCCACGAAGGCGGCAGCAAGTGGATCGGTACCGGCGGGGTTTCTCCCTTCGGCCACGGCGGCTTCAACCCCGAGGGCATCCGCATCGGCGGCAAGGGTGGCCAGCGCAGCGCGGTGAAGGTGTGGGAAGAACGCGAATACAAGGACTACGACGGCGAACGCGAACTGGGCACGCGCAACATCAAGGTGGCGCTGCGCCGCCTGCGCCGCTTTGCGCGTGAAGGACTGGACGAAGAGCTGGCGCTGGACGACACCATCCGCGCCACCGCCAGCAATGCCGGCTACCTCGACATCCGCATGCAGCCCGAGCGCAAGAACAAGATCAAGGTGCTGATGCTCTTCGATGTGGGCGGATCGATGGATGACCACATCGCCCGCACCGAAGAATTGTTCTCGGCGGCACGGACCGAGTTCAAGAACATGGAATTCTTCTACTTCCACAACTGCGTGTATGACTACCTGTGGAAGAACAACCGCCGCCGCCACGCCGAGCGTTTCCCGACCTGGGATGTCCTGCGCAAGTACACGCCGGACACCAAGCTCATCTTCGTGGGCGATGCCACCATGAGTCCTTACGAAATCGTGCAGCCGGGCGGCTCGGTGGAATACAACAATGCGGAGGCGGGTGCAGAGTGGCTGCAGCGCTTCACCAGTACCTTTCCGCATTTCGTCTGGCTCAATCCCGAGCCGGAAGGCCTGTGGCAATACCGGCAATCAATCGCACTGATCCGCCAGCTCATGAAAAACCGCATGTTCCCGCTGACCATGGATGGGCTGGAGGGCGCGATGCGATTGCTCAGCAAGTAGCGGCTCAGGCTGCGACCGGGGTATAGCCCGCTTCCTCGATGGCCTCGGCAAACTGCTGCGCCGGCAGGCTGCTGTCGATGACCACGCGCTTGTCGGCCACTGCAATGTCGACCTTGGCATTGGCATCCACCTCTTTGACAGCCTTGGTGATGACGCCTGCACAGTGGTTGCAGGTCATGTCGTTGACGGTGAAGGTGGTGCTCATGGCGTTTCCTTTCATGAAATGAAGTCAATGATGGAAGCTTAAACCTTCCCACCACGGCAAGGTCAAGCGCAGCTTTGTGCATCCATGCGACAATCAGGCTTGACCTTGCCATCATGGGAAGGATGATGATGCAGGCCTTGATCCATCCTTCCGGAGTCGTTGCCATGCCCTCTTCCTCCCCTGCTGCCGCCGAGATCAGCCTCGATATCGAAGGCATGAGCTGTGCCTCCTGCGTGATGCGCGTGGAAAAGGCGCTCAAGAAAATCCCTGGCGTGACCGAAGTCAGCGTCAACCTTGCCACCGAACGCGCCAGCATCGCCACGGCCCTACCCGTGGCCCCGGCTGCCCTGATTGCCGCCATTGAAAAGGCCGGCTATCAGGCGCACCAGCACATCCCTGAAGAAACCGCCGCGCCGGCCAGCACCAAGAAACAGCTGCCCAGCTGGTGGCCGGTGGCCGTCTCGGCCGCGCTGTCGCTGCCGCTCTTGCTGCCCATGCTGCTGGCCCCGCTGGGCATCAGCTGGAGCCTGCCCCCGCTGTGGCAATGGCTGCTGGCCACGCCCGTGCAGTTCTGGCTGGGCTGGCGTTTCTATCACGCTGGATGGGGCGCGCTGCGCGCGCGTTCCGGCAACATGGATCTGCTGGTCGCGCTGGGCACCAGCGCGGCTTACGGCCTATCGGTCTGGCAATGGCTGAGCATGCCGGACATGGGCGAACACGCCATGGCCATGCCGCATCTCTACTTTGAAAGCTCGGCCGTGGTCATCACCCTGGTGCTGCTGGGCAAATGGCTGGAAGGCCGCGCCAAGCGCCAGACGGCCGACGCCATCGCCGCCCTCAACGCGCTGCGTCCCGACCGTGCCCGCGTGCGCCGCGACGGACAAGACATCGACGTGCCGCTGGCCCAGGTGCGCGTGGGTGACCTGGTGGTGCTGCGTCCCGGCGAGCGGGTCCCGGTCGATGGCATCGTCAAGGAGGGCCGCAGCCATCTGGATGAAGCCCTGCTGACCGGCGAGAGCCGCCCGCAAGCCAGGCAAGCCGGCGACCATCTGGCCGCCGGTGCCATCAATGCGGAAGGCGTGCTGGTCTTCGAAGCCACCGCCATCGGTGCCGAAACCATGCTGGCGCGCATCGTGCGCATGGTGGAACAGGCGCAGGCGGCCAAGGCGCCGATCCAGCGGCTGGTGGACAAGGTCAGCGCGGTCTTCGTGCCTGCGGTGCTGCTGCTGTCGGCCCTCACCTTCCTCGGCTGGGGCCTGGCGGCAGGCGACTGGCAACAGGCCCTGCTCAATGCGGTGGCGGTGATGGTGATCGCCTGCCCTTGCGCACTGGGCCTGGCCACCCCCACGGCCATCATGGCCGGCACCGGGGTGGCCGCACGCCACGGCATCCTCATCAAGGATGCGCAGGCGCTGGAGATCGCGCATCGGGTCGACGTGATCGCTTTCGACAAGACCGGCACGCTCACCGTGGGCCGTCCGCGCCTGACTGAACTGCAGGCCGCTGACGCCACCGAAGAGGAACAGGACAATGCCTTGCTGGCCCTGGCCGCCGCCCTGCAAGCCCGCAGCGAACACCCGCTGGCGCGGGCCGTGCTGGAGGCGGCCGCGGCACACACCGACATCTCGATCCCGCAAGCCGACCAGGTCCGCAGCGTGGCCGGACTCGGCATCGAAGGCCATGTCGATGGCCGCGCACTCTGCCTGGGCAGCAGCCGCTGGATGCAGCAATTGCAGGCCAGCGCCCCGGCCCTGCAAGCGCGTGCCGACCAGTTGCAGGCGCAGGGCCGTACCCTGTCCTGGCTGGCCGAGCGTGAGGCAGGCCATGTGCGCATCCTGGGCCTGCTGGCCTTCGGCGACGAGATCAAGCCCGGCGCGCAGCAAGCCATCGCCACCCTGCATGCGCTGGGTATCCGCACCGCCATGCTCAGTGGCGACAACCGGGGGGCCGCACAACAGGTGGCCGCCACACTGGGCATCCAGGATGTGCGCGCCGAAGTGCTGCCCGGCGACAAGGCCGAAGCCGTCGCTGCCCTGCGCGAAAACGGCGCGCATGTCGTGGCCATGGTCGGCGATGGCGTCAACGATGCCCCTGCGCTGGCTGCCGCCGATGTGGGCATCGCCATGTCCACCGGCACCGACGTGGCCATGCAAGCTGCCGGCATCACGCTGATGCATGGCGATCCCGGCCTGGCGGCAGACGCCATCGATATCTCGCGCCGCACTTACGGCAAGATTCGCCAGAACCTGTTCTGGGCGTTCATCTACAACCTGGTCGGGATTCCGCTGGCCGCGCTGGGCCTGCTCAACCCCATGCTGGCCGGGGCGGCGATGGCGTTTTCCAGCGTGAGCGTGGTCAGCAATGCCCTGCTGCTGCGCCGCTGGCGTCCGCATGGCCCCGCAAAAATGGAGAAGTGAACATGAATATCGGAGAAGCCGCTACTGCCTCGGGTGTCTCGGCCAAGATGATTCGCCATTATGAAGAAACGGGCCTGATCCCCAAGGCCGGCCGCACCGATGCCGGCTACCGCGTCTATGCCGAGCGCGACGTGCACCTGCTGCGCTTCATCCGCCAGGCGCGGCAACTGGGGTTTTCCATGCCCCAGGTGAGCGACCTGATCGGGCTGTGGCTGGACCAGTCGCGCTCCAGTCGCAAGGTCAAGCAGCTGGCCCAGACCCACATCGGCGAACTGGAGCAGCGCATCCGCGAACTGCAGACCATGAAGGGCACGCTGGAACGCCTGGTGCAGGACTGCCATGGCGACCATCGCCCCGACTGCCCCATCCTCGATGCCCTCGGCGCGCAGCCGGACTGCTGCGCCCATGGGGAGCCGCAGGCATGAGCGCGCTGCGCTGGGGCATCATCGGCTGCGGTGCCGTCACCGAAAAGAAAAGCGGCCCGGCCTATCGCAGCACGCCCGGTTTCGAACTGGCCGCCGTCATGCGCCGCGACGCCGCCCTGGCCGCCGACTACGCGCAGCGCCACGGCGTGCCGCGCTGGTTCGACGATGCCGATGCGCTCATCGGCGATCCCGGCATCGATGCCGTCTACATCGCCACCCCGCCCGATACGCACCTGCACTATGCCTTGAAGGTGGCCGCCGCCGGCAAACCCTGCTGCGTCGAGAAGCCGATGGCCCCCAGCCATGCCGAATGCCTGCAGATGCTCGATGCCTTCGCAACAGCGCAACAACCGTTTTTCGTGGCCTATTACCGGCGCTCGCTGCCGCGTTTCGAGCAGCTGCGCCAATGGCTGCAGGAGGGCCGCATCGGCACGCCGCGCCACGTGCACTGGCAGCTGGCGCGCACCCCGCATCCGGATGACCTGCAGGGGCGCTACCGCTGGCGTACCGATGCCCGCATCGCACCGGGCGGCTACTTCGATGATCTTGCCAGCCATGGCTTGAACCTGTTCTCGCACTTCTTCGGCGACGTGGCGCAGGTAGCCGGGGCCAGCGCCAACCAGCAAGGGATCTACAGCGCCCGGGATGCGGTGGCGGCCAGCTGGCGCTATCACAGTGGCATCACCGGCAGCGGCAGCTGGCACTTCGGCAGCTTTGAACGGGCGGACCGGGTGGAGATTACGGGCAGTGCGGGCAAGCTGGAATTTTCCATCTTCGAGGAACGGCCGCTGGTGCTGACTACGCCGACCGAACGCATCGAGCTGGCCATCCCCAATCCGGAACACATCCAGCAATACCACGTGGCCAACCTGCAACGGCACTTGAGCGGAGGTGCGCCTCACCCATCCTGTGGCGACAGCGCTGCGCAGACGGCGTGGATGATGGAAGCGATCCTGGAAAATCGGTGAAATCCTTCACCTGCACGAAAAATGCATGGCTCGCGGCACGCATCCCGACTTGAGATGATAATTACCCTTCATATATCACTAAAAATTACGTTATCCAGCTAGTACCAACAACATCAAAATCACGGGGGGGGCCGTCCGACATGCCACAGAGCAATCACCTGACGTTCATCGAGACCGACACACTGCGCATCGGCTTTGAAACCAGTGGCCCGCCAGAGGCCCCCGCCGTGATCCTGCTGCATGGCTGGCCGGACGACGTGCGCACCTGGGACGCCTTCCTCGGTCCGCTGCGGGCGGCCGGCTACCGCGTGATCCGCCCCTACCTGCGCGGCTACGGCCCGACCCGTTTCCTCTCGGAATCGACACCCCGCAGCGGCCAGCTGGCCGCGCTGGGCAGCGACCTGATGGCCTTTGCCGATGCCCTGGGCCTGGCGCGCTACTCCGTCATCGGCCACGACTGGGGTGCACGGGCCGCTTACATCGCCGCTTCGCAGACCCCCGAACGCATCGCCCATTGCATCGCCCTCTCGGTGGGCTGGGGCACCAATACGCCGGGGCAGCGGCTGTCGCTGCAGCAATCGCGCAATTACTGGTACCACTGGTTCTTCGCCACCCCGCGCGGCGAAACCGAGTTGCGCGAGGACCGCCGTGGTTTCGCGCGCTTCATGTGGAATACCTGGTCACCTTCCTGGAAATTTGCCGAGAGCGAATTCGCCAATACCGCCGCCTCCTTCGACAATCCCGACTGGGCCGAGATCTGCGTGCATTCCTACCGGCATCGCTGGGGCTTTGCCGAGGGCGATCCCGCCTATGCGGCGCTGGAAGCCAAATTGCAGGACACACCGCGCATCATGGTGCCCACGCTGGTGCTGCATGGCACTGAGGATGGCGCCAACCACCCCTCGACCTCGGAAGACCGCGAGCCCTACTTCGGGGCCGCCTACCGCCGCGTGCTCATCCCGGGGGCCGGGCATTTCCCCCAGCGCGAAAAGCCGGAAGAAGTCGTCGAGGAAGTGCTGGCCTGGCTGGCGCGCCCGGCCTGAACGTGGACTTCAGTGGCAGCCACCCCCATGGCTGCCGAGATTGGCCGGCTTCATGTCGTCGGGCAGGCTGGCCAGTCCTTGCAGGATGCCGCAGTCGCGTGCCGGCTGTTCCACCTCGCACTGGGCGCGCAGCTGGTGCAATTGCTCCTGCAGGGCCTGCAACTGCAGGATGCGCTGGGCCACGTGGCCGATGTGCTTGTCCAGCAGCGCATTGACTTCGCCGCAATTCTGCTCGGGCGCGTCGCGCAGGCGCAGCAGTTCGCGCACCTCATCGAGCGTCATGTCCAGCGAACGGCAATGGCGGATGAATTGCAACCGCTCCACGTGGCGCGCGCCATAGAGCCGGTAATTCGACTGCGATCGTGTGGGCTCGGGCAGCAACTCTTCCTTCTCGTAATAACGAATGGTTTCTACCGGGCAATCTGCCTGGGCAGCCAGTTCGCCGATCTTCAACGTATCCATGGGATCCTCGCTTGACCTTGTAGTTACTTCAGGGTTTTTAATATACCCCTGAAACCTGTTGGCTGCACAAGGAGGCCTCGATGGCTGGACATTCCCACAAGCACGATCACGACCATTCGCATGACCACGCGCATGAGCATGAGCACGACCATGGTCATGCCCATACCCACGCGCAGCAAGCACACGGCTGCTGTTCCGGCCATGCCTGCGCCAGCAATGAAGCGGCCCCTGCCCCGGTCCCCGCAGCGCACCTGGAGGGCAAGACCGAGGAAGCCGTCTTCTTCATCCAGAAGATGGATTGCCCGACCGAAGAAAAGCTGATCCGCGAACGGCTCTCGCAGATGACGGGCGTGGGCACGCTGGAATTCAACCTGATCCAGCGCGAGCTGACGGTGCAGCACCAACTGCCCTCCATCGCGCCGCTGGTGGAGACCTTGAAGGCGCTGGACATGCTGCCGGCCGTGAAGTCCGATTCACTGGATGCCGAGGCCGGCCGCGATGCCCCCGACCAGGCCGCCGCCTACCGCATCCCGGCGCGCCGCTGGGCGCTGCTGGGGCTGGCGGGCGTAGCCGCGCTGGGGGCCGAGGTGCTGGCCTGGACCAGCGGTGATGAGCGCTCCCTGCCGGTGATTGCGCTGGCGCTTGCCGCCATCCTGCTGGGCGGCCTGGGCACGCTCAAGAAGGGCTGGATTGCGCTGCGCAACTTCTCGCTGAACATGAACTTCCTGATGTCGCTGGCCGTGATCGGCGCGGCGGTCATCGGCCAGTGGCCGGAGGCGGCGGTGGTGATCGTGCTGTTTACCCTGGCCGAGATGATCGAAGCCCTGTCGCTGGACCGCGCCCGCAACGCCATCGCCGGACTGATGGCCATGACGCCCGACATGGCGACCCGGCGTGGCGCGGACGGTGTCTGGTCAACTGTACCGGCCCGTACCGTGACAGTGGATGAAACTGTACGGGTCGCCCCCGGGGAACGTGTACCGCTGGATGGCCTGGTACTGTCAGGCAGCACCAGCATCAACCAGGCCCCCATCACCGGGGAAAGCATACCGGTACAGAAGCAGCCCGGTGACCCGGTCTTTGCCGGCACCATCAATGAACAGGGCGCTTTCGAGATGCGCGTGACGGCCGTGCAAGGCGACTCGACCCTGGCGCGCATCGTCAAGAGCGTGCAGCAGGCGCAGGGCCAGCGCGCCCCGACCCAGCGCTTCGTGGACAACTTCGCGCGCTACTACATCCCGGCGGTGGTGCTGATGGCGGTACTGGTGGCCGTGCTGCCGCCGCTGCTGATGGGTGCGCCCTTCCAGCCGTGGCTGTACAAGGCGCTGGTCCTGCTGGTGATCGCCTGCCCTTGCGCGCTGGTGATCTCCACGCCGGTGACCATCGTCAGCGGACTGGCCTCGGCGGCGCGGCATGGCATCCTGGTCAAGGGCGGCGTCTATCTGGAGCAAGGCCGCCAATTGCGCGCGCTGGCGCTGGACAAGACCGGCACGATTACCTTTGGCAAGCCCGCCGTGACCGATGTGGTCTCGCTGCAGGCCGGGGCGGATCAACAGGTGCTGCTGCAACTGGCGGTCTCGCTGGCATCGCGCTCGGACCACCCGGTCTCGCGCGCCATTGCGCTTCAGGAAGACATCGTCACCTTGGAGGTGAGCGACTTTGCCGCCCTGGCCGGACGCGGCGTGCAGGGGCGCATCGGCGGACAACTGCTTCACTTGGGCAACCACCGCCTGGTGCACGAGCTGGGCCAGTGCAGCCCGGAGCTGGAGGCGCGCCTGCAAGCCTTCGAGAAGCAGGGCAAGACCACCACCGTGCTGTGCCGTGACGGCCAGCCGCAGTTGCTGGTGGCGGTGGCAGACACGGTGCGCCCCAGCAGCAAGGAAGCGGTGGCCGAGCTGCGCGCGCTGGGCGTGGAAGTCATCATGCTGACCGGCGACAACAGCCATACCGCACAGGCCATTGCCAGTCAGACCGGCATTGCCGATGCGCGCGGGGACCAGTTGCCGGAAGACAAGCTCAAGGCCATCGAAGCACTCAGTGCGCGCCATGGCGTGCACGGTGTGGGCATGGTCGGCGACGGCATCAACGATGCCCCGGCGCTGGCGCGGGCCGACATCGGTTTCGCCATGGGCGCGGCCGGCACCGACACGGCGCTGGAGACGGCCGATGTGGCCCTGATGGATGACGACCTGCGCAAGATCCCCGACTTCATTCGCCTGAGCCGCAAGGCCCACACGGTCCTGGTGCAGAACATCAGCATTGCGCTGGGTATCAAGGCGGTGTTCCTGGCGCTGGCGCTGGTGGGCATGAGTTCGCTGTGGATGGCGGTGTTTGCCGACATGGGGGCCAGCCTGATCGTGGTCTTCAACGGCCTGCGCCTGGTGCGCGGCTTGCGCGATCGCAAGGCCGCGGCCTGAAGCCGGCCGTACAGGTTGATCGCAGGGACGGCCCCGGTCTATACTGCCGCCCATGATGCTGCGCGCAAAACTCCTCCTGCTCTGGCTGCTGGCGCTGGCGATTCCCGTCCAGGGGTTCGCCGCCGTGCTGCAGGCCTGCGCGCCTGCGCAGCAGCAGGCGGTACAGCATCATGCGCCCGCAGTGCAAGCGTCTCAGATGCAGCATGAGCAGCATCAGCATCATGACCAGCAGGCCCATCAAGGCCATCACGCCGATCATGGCGCGGCAACACAGCTCACCTCTGCTGACGCCACCGACACGCCCCATCAGCAACATCACACGCATTCCTCCTGCAGCTTCTGCGCCGCCTGCACCGTCGGTGGCCTGTTGCCGCTGGCCTTGAGCGCACCGCCTGCGCCTGATCTTCCCTCGCGCGAATTCATTGCGCTGCCGGCTTCCGGCTTCGTCGGCTATCTGCCGGAAAACCCCGACCGTCCCCCTGCCCTCGCCTGATCACGCCCTGCGCACCTTGGCGTGCGCCTGAGCCTCGTGCGCGCTGACGTCAGTGCGCGCGTGGCGTGACGATCATCATCAGACGAGGATTCCATGATTCCCCAAGTTTCACGTCCCTGGCGGGCCGCTGCCGTGGCCGCCTGTGCCTTGCTGGCCGGCTGTGCGCAGCTGTCGCCGGATGGCGGTTTCGGCCAGGTCGAGCAGACCAGCCAGCAGCGCCTGGGCCACACCCCGGCCTGGAACCGCAGCCCGCAACAGACCCAGGCCAGCAGCGAGCGCGTACGCGCCTTGCTGCACGATCCTGCAAGCGGCACAGCACGACTGGCCAGTGCCGACGATGCGGTGCAGATCGCCCTCCTCCACAATCCGGATCTGCAGGCCGATTTCGCCGGACTGGGCGTGGCTGAGGCCGACCTGGTGCAAGCCGGCCGCCTGCCCAATCCCGGTTTCTCCTTCAAGCGCACCCATGCGGGCGACGATCTCAAGATCGAGCGCAGCCTGTCACTGGGCCTGATGCGCCTCATCACCCTGCCGGCGGCGGCGCGCATCGAACAGCGGCGCTTCGAGCAGGTGCGCTTGTCGCTGGCCGCGCGCGTACTGGCGCTCGCAGCGCAGACGCGCCAGGCCTACTACCAGGCGGTGGCCGCGCAGCAGGGCTTGCAGTATCAGGAGCAGGTGGCCGATGCGGCCGAGGCGGCGCATGAACTGGCGGCGCAGATGGCGCGGCTGGGCAATATCAGCCAGCTCGATGGTGCGCGCGAGCAGTTCTTCTATGGCCAGGCGCAGGCCAGCCTGCAGCAGGCGCGCCGGCAAGCGGCGCAGCACAAGGAAACGCTGGCCCGCCTGCTGGGGCTGCCACCGGATTTCGCGCTGCCGGCGCAATTGCCGCCCCTGCCCAAGCAGCTGGAGGCGGTCGATGACATCGAGCAGCAAGCCCTGCAGCAGCGCCTCGACGTCCAGGCCGCCCGCACCGAACTGGAGGGCCTGCAAGCTTCGCTGGGACTGACCCGCGCCACCCGCTTCATCAACGTGCTGGACCTGGGCGCGGTGCGCACCACCGAGAGCGGCAAGCCCAATGAGAACGGCTACGAGATCTCGTTGGAGATTCCGCTCTTCGACTGGGGCGAGGCGCGCACGGCCAAGGCCGAGGCCATCTACCTGCAGGGTGCGCACAAGCTGGCTGCGGCTCTTCTCGATGCACGCGCCCAGGCACGCCTGGCCTGGCGTGAGCGGCAGGATGCCTATGTGCTGGCACGGCGCTACCAGGATGAACTGGTGCCGCTGCGCCAGCGCATCGCCGAAGAAAACCTGCTGCGCTACAACGGCATGCTCATCAGCGTCTTCGCCTTGCTTGCCGATGCGCGCGAACAGGCGGCCACGGTCAATGCCGCCATCGATGCCCAGCGTGATTTCTGGATCGCCGACGCCAGCCTGCAACAGGCGCTGGGCGGCCGTCCCCAACCAGGAGAGCAACCATGAACCCGAACGACAAAGCGCGCCGCCACTTCCTGCAAGGCGCGGCGCTCGCCGTAACTGCCGGTGCCGTCAGCCGCGCCGGTGCCGCCGGTCTGCCTGAAGCCCCGCTGCAAACCAGCGCCGCCACGCAGCCCCCGCTGCAACCCGCCACTGGCCACCCTTACCAGCCGGTGGTCACGCTCAATGGCTGGACCCTGCCCTGGCGCATGAAGAACGGCATCAAGGAATTTCACCTGATCGCTGAAGCCGTGGAGCGCGAGATCGCGCCCGGCATGAAGGCCAGGCTGTGGGGCTACAACGGCCAGAGCCCGGGCCCGACCATCGAGGTGGTGGAAGGCGACAAGGTGCGCATCTTCGTGACCAACAAGCTACCCGAAGCGACCTCGGTGCACTGGCACGGACAGCGCCTGCCCAATGGCATGGATGGCGTATCGGGCCTGACGCAAGCGGCCATCCCGCCTGGCAAGACCTATGTGTATGAGTTCACCGCCAAACGCGCCGGCACCTTCATGTATCACCCGCATGCCGACGAGATGGTACAGATGGCCATGGGCATGATGGGGTTCTGGGTGACGCATCCCAAGGATCCTGGCGTCATGCGGGTGGATCGGGATTTCGTGTTCCTGATGAATGCCTACGACATCGCGCCGGGCGCCTCGGTGCCCAAGGTCAGCACCATGCTGGACTTCAACCTGTGGACCTGGAACAGCCGGGCCTTCCCCGGCATCGACCCGCTGGTGGTGCGGCAGAACGACCGCGTGCGCATCCGCGTGGGCAATCTCACCATGACCAATCACCCGCTGCACCTGCACGGCCACGAGTTCAGCGTGACCGGCACCGATGGCGGCTGGGTGCCGCCGACGGCGCGCTGGCCCGAGGTCACCACCGACATTGCGGTGGGCCAGATGCGGGCCATCGAGTTCGATGCCACTGAAGAAGGCGACTGGGCCCTGCACTGCCACAAGGCGCATCACACCATGAACGCCATGGGCCATGACCTGCCGACCATGATCGGGGTGGACCAGTCCAAGGTCGTCAGCAAGATCAGCCGTCTCATTCCCGACTACATGGCCATGGGTGACAAGGGGGGATCGATGGGCGAGATGGAGATGCCCCTGCCCGACAACACCCTGCCGATGATGACCGGACGCGGACCGTATGGCCCCATCGAGATGGGTGGCATGTTCAGCACCGTGAAGGTCCGGCGCAGCCTGGCCCGGGATGATTACCGGGATCCGGGCTGGTATCGCGCACCGGCCGGCACGGTGGCGCGGGAATGGCAGGGCGAGATGCCCGAGACCCGGCGAGCCGCTCCTTCCGGCCCGGCTGCGCCAGCCACGCTGGAGGTCATCAAGCCGGGAGGGCATCAAGGACATCATTGAAAAAAATAACTTATTGAGCACCTCTATCATCATATTTTTACATCATTGTTTTTGGATCAGCGACCTTGCGTCGCTGACGACTTCACGAAAGGAAAGACCATGTTGCGCTCCCTCCTCCTCACCACGGCCCTTTGTTTTACCGCGCTGGCGGCACACGCACAGGGTGATGCACCCAAAGTGGATGGCGAAATCCGCAGGGTCGACACCAGCACGGGCAAGCTCACCATCCGCCATGCGGAGATTCCCAATCTGCAGATGGGCGGCATGACGATGGTGTTCAAGGCCGATCCCGAGATCCTGGCGCGGGCACGCGAAGGCGAGAAGATCAGCTTCACCGCTGACCGGGTCGATGGTGCGCTGACCGTGACCTCGCTGGAAGAAAAGCGCTGACCACTCAAGGAGTGCCGGGACGATCCACAATTTCGTCGTCCCGGCGACCATCCTGCGGGAGACTTGGCGGTATCATCGGAGTTCGTTTCATCCATCCCATCCATAAGAGGCGGCCCTGCTGCCGCACAACAGAGGAGACTCCGGCATGCCCCAAACGATCGAGCAAACCCCGTCGGCCTATGGCTATCCGCTGCTGATCAAGCAGTTGCTGCACAGCGCCCTGGCCACCGCCCCCGAGCAGGAAATCATTTACGGTGCGCGCCGGCTGACCTATGCCGGTTTTTACGAGCGCGTGCAGCGGCTGGCCAATGTGCTCAAGGAAATGGGCGTACAGGCCGGCAATACGGTGGCGGTGATGGACTGGGACAGCAATCGTTATCTGGAGTGTTTCTTTGCGGTGCCGATGATGGGCTGCGTGTTGCAGACGGTGAATGTACGGTTGTCGCCGGAGCAGATTGCCTACACGCTCAATCATGCGCAGGCTGATGTCTTGCTGGTGAATTCGGATTTCATGCCGGTGTTGAAGCAGATCCGTGGTGAGTTGAACACCCTCACGCGCTGCGTGCTGTTGACCGACGATGGCAGTCCCTGCCCGCAGGGGCCGGGCTTCGCGGGGGAATACGAAGCTTTGCTGGCGCAGGCCTCGGCGCGGTATGACTTCCCCGACTTCGATGAGAACGCGCGCGCGACGACCTTCTACACCACCGGCACCACGGGCTTGCCCAAGGGCGTGTATTTCAGCCATCGGCAACTGGTCCTGCATACGCTGGGCACCACGGCCGGGCTGGCGCTGGCGCCGCATCAGGGGCGTTTGCATCGGGATGATGTCTACATGCCGTTGACGCCGATGTTCCATGTGCATGCCTGGGGGCTGCCTTATGTGGCGACGATGGCGGGGGTCAAGCAGGTCTATCCGGGGCGCTATGTGCCGGACACGATCTGCAAGCTGATCCGTGAGGAGAAGGTGACCTTCTCGCATTGCGTGCCGACCATTTTGCAGATGGTGTTGACCTCCGAGCAGGCGCGGGAAGTGGATCTGTCAGGGTGGAAGATGATCATTGGTGGTTCGGCGATGACGGGCAGTCTGGCGCGCATGGCGCGGGATCGGGGGATAGATGTCTTTACCGGTTACGGGATGTCGGAGACTTGTCCGATATTGACGCTGGCGCAGGTGCCGACCGAGGACCTGGGCAGCGAGCGTGAAGCCGTCCTGCGCGTGAAGACCGGGCGGCCGGTGCCGCTGGTGGCCTTGCGCACGGTGGATGGCGATATGAATGATTGTCCGCGGGATGGCAAGAGCACAGGCGAAGTGGTGGTGCGTGCGCCCTGGCTGACGCAGGGGTATCTGCATCAGGCGGAAGCCTCTGAAGAATTGTGGCGTGGGGGGTGGTTGCATACCCAGGATATCGGGCATCTCGATGCCGAAGGCTATCTGCAGGTCACGGATCGGATCAAGGATGTCATCAAGACCGGGGGCGAGTGGGTCTCTTCGCTGCAGATCGAAGACATCATCGCGCGACACCCTGCCGTGGCTGAGACGGCCGTCATCGGGGTGCAGGACGGTAAATGGGGGGAGCGGCCGGTTGCGCTGGTCGTCCTGAAGAAGGATGTGGCTGCGGTTTCTGAAGAGGATATCCGGCAGCATGTAATGGCTGCTGCCGAGGCTGGGACCATCTCTCGTTATGGCGTGCCGGATCGGGTGCGGTTTGTTCCTGAATTGGCTCGCACTAGCGTCGGGAAGCTCAACAAGCGGGTGATGCGGGAGCAGTATCCGGTTGGGGGGTGAACCTTCTTGGTTTTTGGTTTGTTTTGTCTTGGCTGAGTGCTTTTCTGGTTTTTTGGTATGGGGTAGTCTGCACGGAAATCTTTCCTGCGCTCTAGCTTAATTATTTTCCCTCTCCGGTCGGAAGAACGCGCCGGGGGCGGCCCGGCAGCCGCTCACTTTTCTTGTCTCGCCAAGAAAAGTAAGCAAAAGAAGGCGACCGCAACTCCGCCGACTCGCCTTCGGCTTTGCCTTGGCGTTCTTTAGCCTTCGATACGTCGCTGCGCGACTACTCAGGACGAACGGACGGAAATTATTTAAACAAAAACCAAAACCAGAAAAACAAAAGAACAAAAAAGGAAAAACCCAAAACCCAGAGCGAGAATGGGAACGAACAAAAGATCGATGCCGCAGGCGAGCCACCCCAAAGCCGAAGGCGAGTCGGAGATGTGGCGAGGCCGCAGGCGAGCCCGTGGGGGGGGTCGTCCCCATAGAGCCAGCCGCCGCAGCGGAGCGAAAAGTGGATCAGAAGGATAGTGGGAGCGAAGCGACTCTATCCTTCCCACTTTTCGCTCTGCTGCGGCGGGGACCCTCCGCAGGAGGGCTGGCTCTTTGGGGTCGCCTTCTTTTGCTTACTTTTCTTGGCGAGACAAGAAAAGTGAGCGGCTGCCGGGCCGCTCCCGGCGCGTCCTCCCGACCGGAGAATGATAAGAATTAAGCTAGAGCGCAGGAAGAAATCCCGTGCAGACTGCCCCAAACCGAACAACCAGAAAAGCACTCAGCCAAGACAACAAAACCAAAACCAAAAACAAAAACAAAAACGCCGCCCGACCAAAGGCCGGACGGCGTCCAAGGCAAAGACAAGCAGCGGATCAGTTGAAGATCACGGTCTTATGTCCATTGAGCAAGATACGATGCTCGGTAAACCATTTGACAGCGCGCGCCAGCACGACGCATTCGATATCGCGCCCGATGGCGGTGAGGGTATCGGGCCCCATGGAGTGATCCACGCGTTCGACGCCTTGCTCGATGATCGGACCTTCATCCAGATCTCCGGTAACGAAGTGCGCAGTAGCTCCAATCAACTTAACGCCACGATCATGCGCCTGATAGTAAGGCTTGGCGCCCTTGAAGCTAGGCAGGAAAGAGTGGTGAATATTGATCGCCCGCCCGCGCAAGGCCTCGCACATCTCAGGCGAGAGGATCTGCATGTAACGCGCCAACACCACCAGATCGATCTGGTTGGCATCGACGATTTCCATGATCCGCTGCTCCTGGGCCCGCTTGGTCTCGATGGAAGAGCCGGTAGCCAGCGGCAGATGATGGAAAGGAATGTTGTAGCTCGCAGCCAGCTGATAGAAATCAGTATGGTTGGAGACAATCGCCGGAATCTCCACCGGCAGCAAACCGCTCTTGTAGCGGAACAGCAGATCGTTGAGACAGTGACCGATCTTGGACACCATCAGCATCACACGCGGCTTCTTGCCCGCATCATGCAACTGCCAGTTCATCTGCAGCGAATCGCCCAGCACGCCGAAATCCGCACGCAAGACCGCATCCGACACACCCGCATCTTCCGAAGAAAAATGCACGCGCATGAAGAACAGCTTGGACTGCGCATCGCCAAACTGCGCCGAATCGATGATGTTGCAGCCGTGATCGGCCAGGAAGCCCGAGACGCGATGCACGATGCCGCGCTGGTCCAGGCAGGACAAGGTAAGAATGTATTCCGGGTGAGCCATGAGTGAACTGAGGAATGAAACCGAGAAGCGCCAGCGTCCCGTCGGCAGCCCCACGCAGGGACGCTACCGGCCCGGCTTTCGGGCAAAAGGACGAAAGGCGCTATTGTCGCACGGCCGGGCCATGCGGACAAATCCGGCACGCGCAAACGCGCGCCGGACGCGTCAAAGCGAGGTCATTCCGACAGAAATCACGGCAGATCGGCACGATTTGACAACAAATCGCGCCTCGCCCCGGAAATTATTTCCAAAAAGAAACGAGACCAGCAAGACACACCACTGGCCCGGCCTCAAGAGGCCTCCTCACCGGATGGCGCGCGAGACTGCGACTTCGGCACCACCCGCAGGGGAGCTCATGCGGTCTTCTGCAACAGATCCTTCTGCTCGTGACCGCCGCCCACCTGCAGATCACCGGCCAACTGGCCACCCTCTTCAATCACCAGCTTGCCGTAACGAATCTTGCCGGTCACCTTGCCGCTGGAATAGATCACCAGCTTCTGGCGCACGGTGAGATCACCATCGAACTCGCCACGGATCTCGGCCAGATCGATCTCCGCCGAACCCTTGAACGCACCACGCTCGGCAATCTGCACCACACGGCAGTTGATCGTGGCTTGCACCTTGCCTTCGACGACGAGCGTGTCGCAGTCCTCGATCTCGCCCTTGACCTTGATGTTGGGGCCGACGGTCAGCTTGCTGCCGCTCTCCTCGGTCGCCGCAGGCGCAGTGTTGGAGACGGAAGAAGGATATTGGGTAGGTTTGTTCACGCTGGTCACATTGCCGCCTGTAGTAGAAGAGACGTTGCCCGCACTGCTGAACGGGGAATTGGTCGAACTGGTTTCGCGTTTGCCGAAGAGGGATTCCGAGCGAAGCATGTGATCTCCTGAAATGGTAGTGCCTGATGCGTAAAAATCTACGCGCGAAAAATAAGCCTGCGCCAAGGTGCGCACGACAGCGTCATGACGCGCACCGCCTGCGCGGTGCCAGGCCGCCCTGCACGATCATCGGAAAGACCGGCAACACGAGCGGCGCGTCGGAACGTCGACAAGGTCGACGGAAGCGGCTCCTCCCGAGGTCCATGAGAGGGGAATGGACTGCCCGAACGCGAAGCATCCAGGCGTTGTCCGGGAGGAAACCTGTGCGATTCGGCAGGATGCCTTTTGCAAAGTTCACCGCAAATTTGTAACAGTGAATGCATCGCCGGAAGCACCGTTTTTCTGCAGTGAATACACAGCGAATACAGGGCAAATTATTTATATTTTGAAGCGCCTTGTAACTAAAAAAAATGTAACAGTTGTTAGAGAGCAGGCGTCGCCACAAGGCGACACTCTCCTCCACAAAGTCCGCTCCGGATATGGCTTGCAGAGAACCTGTCCATTTTTATGGCGACCACTTCGATCGTCCTCAACAGCGAAAAAACTTAGAAATTCAACCGGTCAATTTCCCCACTTTTCAAGGCCACATTCGTCCCCCACTGAACGCATTGATGAGCACAATTCACCGCATGGATGAGCCAGCTTCATCCCGAAGAAGGAGCCTGCCGCATCCGCAATGCGTTCTCGCAACCATGAATGCGACAGGCCCCTCGCAAAGGGCATCGGCGATGTGTCTTGATGTAAGCGTTGAAAATGAATGTCATGCGGCAAGCACAACCATGCCCGCCCGATTTATGATGGAGCCATTGCCGGTTGCCGCCGGAGCTCCACCCGTCCGGCGGCAGCAGTCCTCTCTCCTCCCACAGACCACACCATGAGCAACGACAGGATCCCCTCGCCGGAATCGCTGGATTCCTTTGGCGCACATCTCTTCCCGGCGCGCCGCCACTCGGCCGCCGCCCGCACGGTCGCCGGCCTGATCGCCGTGATCAGCTGGTTCGCCTTCGTGGCACAGACCGACATCACCATCAACCGCCTGCTGGCACGCGGCGGCGGCATCCTGGATGGCCTGGACCGGCTGACCATGTACCTGACCAACCTCACCATCCTCATGAGCGCGCTGTGCTTTACCTCGCTGGCGCTCTCGCTGAGATCGCCCATGAGCCGCTTCTTCCGGCAGCCCACCGTGATCTCGGCCGTGGTCACGTACCTGGCCTTCGTCGGCATCGCCTACAACCTGCTGCTGCGCCATTTGTGGACGCCCACGGGCTTTCGCGCGCTGGTCAATGAGAGCCTGCATACGGTGGTGCCGCTGCTGGCGATCGTGTACTGGATTTTTTTCGTGCCGGTATTCCAAGCCTCGCTGAAGAAGGCACTGCTGTGGCTGGTCTACCCGTTGGGGTATCTGATGGTGACGCTGTGGCGAGGGGCACTGTCGGGCTTCTATCCCTACCCCTTCATCGACGTCAACGCGCTCGGCTATCCGCGCGTGATCCTGAACGCCACCCTGCTGTTCGGCGCGTTCGTCGGGTTGATGGCCTTGTTCATCGCCGTCAACCGGTCAGGAAAACCGGTGCTGCAAGGCAAATAGGACGTACTGATGATGGGCGGCCGGACTGCGCGTCCGGCCCTGCCGCCAGGCCACTAGGTCAGCGGCTCCGTGATGGCGAGCGCCAGCATGAACACCATGCACGCACTGAAGCCCGCACCGATGAGCAGGTATTGGAAAGTTTTGAGCACCATGATTCCCTCGTCAAACAAGACCGCCTTGACATGAGCGCCGAACCGGCCATCCCCTGGCCTGCCGGACTCACCTGACCCGGTCGCCGGGCCGCGAGATGCGTGGCCCCAACCGGTGCGGTCGACGCATTTTATGGCCTTCGCCACGCATGAGCACCATCCTAGCGTTTCTTTTACTCAAACTTTCACTGTCTCTTGGTGCCGGTTTCGTCACTTTCTTGATTGCCAGCATGATGGAAAAGACACATCCTTGTCATACGGTCGCGCTATGCTGCCCCCGCAACGCGCCAAACCCCACAACAATATCCGACAGGAAATTCATCCATGAGCAAGCACGACGACGACATCGCCGGCAGCCAGCCTGCGTCCAGCGAAACGCCCCCTATCCCGCAACAACCCGGCCGCCGCCGCTTCCTGGGCAGCATGGCGGCCCTCGGTGCCGGCACCACCCTGGCCGCCTGCGCCACCGAAGGCCAGGGACCGGTGCCCTACCCCAGCGGCAACCCGGCCGAGTCCGCCGCGCTGGACCGCGCCCTGCGCGAGAACGTCAAGACCATCGTGGTGATCTACGCCGAGAACCGCAGCTTCAACAATCTCTTCGCCGATTTCCCCGGCCTGGAAAAGCCGCTCTCTTCGCTCAAGCCCTCGGACTACCAGCAGCGTGACCGCGACGGCAGCCTGCTCAAGGAATTGCCGCCCGCCTGGAACGGCGTGCTGATCCAGGACCAGAGCGTGGAAGGCGTCAACTATGCCGGCGGCAAGCAATACCAGACCAGCTTGCCCAATGCACCCTATGCGCTCAAGGGCCCGCAAGGCGAAGCGCTGCCGCTGAGCCTGGTCACGCGCGACCTGTGGCACGTGTTCTACCAGAACCAGATGCAGATCAACGGCGGCAAGAACGATGGCTTCGTGGCCTGGGCCGATTCCGGTGGCCTGACCATGGGCCACTATGCGGACACCCGCTACAACCTGCGCCTGTGGGACGTGGCGCGCGAATTCGTGCTGTGCGACAACTTCTTCCAGGGGGCCTTCGGCGGCTCCTTCCTGAACCACCAGTACCTGATCTGCGCCACTGCGCCCTACTATCCGAACGTGATGAGCTCGGTCTCACGCACGCAAGTGGCCAAGACCAAAAACAATGATCCGCTCTCGCCGGAACTGGTGCCGGCCGAAGGCAGCCCGGCCAGCGCCCTGCAAGGTCCGCCGAAGTTCGGCCCCAGCGCACTGACGCCGGACGGCTACGCCGTCAACACCATGGCCCCGCCGTACTGGCCGACCTGGAGCCGCGACCGCAACAATCCGGCCTACGCCGAACCCAATCAGCCCAGCGTGCTGGTGCCGCAGACGCATGAACACATCGGCGACAAGCTCAACAAGAAGGGCATCGACTGGGCCTGGTATGCGGGTGCATGGCAGGCCACGATGGATGAGTTCAAGGATTCCAAGGGCATCCCCAAGATTCCCAATTTCCAGTATCACCACCAGCCCTTCAACTACTTCAAGAACCTGGGTCCGGAAAATCCGGCCGAGCGCAACAAGCGCCTGCGGGATGGCGGCCTGGGCGACGAGTCGCGCACCAACCGCTTCCTGGCCGATGTCGAGGCGGGCCGCCTGCCGCCGGTGACCTTCTACAAACCGCAGGGCAACCTCAACCTGCACGCCGGTTACGCCGACATCGCCTCGGGTGACCGCCACATCGCCCACATCGTCAAGAGCCTGCAGGCCAGCCCGCAGTGGAAGAACATGGTGGTGGTCATCACCTTTGATGAGAACGGCGGCTGGTGGGATCACGTGGCCCCGCCCAAGGGCGACCGCTGGGGTCCGGGCACGCGGGTGCCGGCGCTGGTGATCTCGCCCTTCGCACGGAAGGGGACAGTGGATCACACCGTGTATGACACTGCCTCCATCCTGCGCCTCATCACCCGCACCTTCGGCCTGGAAAAGCTCAATGGCCTCAAGGAACGTGACGACGCCATGATCGCGCGCGGCCAGCAGCCCATGGGCGACCTGACCAACGCGTTGCAGTTCAAGGCCTGATCAACCGCTACGCGAGAACGACAAGGCCGCCGCAGGGTTTTCCTGCGGCGGCCTTGTTCATGGTGTGACGAACCGTGCGCGGATGGTTTACGCCAGCCAGGGCGGTGCCGTCTCGCGCAGGTTGATTTTCTTCGGGATCAGCTTGAGATCGAGGAAGGTATCGGCGATCTGCTGCTGCTCGTCGAGAATGGCGTGCGTGATCGGCAGCGTACCGTAGTTGTAGCGGCGCACCACCACGTCCAAAACGCCCTTGGGTAGCCCCAGGATGCCGGCCAGTTCGCTGGCGTAGTCATCGGGGCGCGTCTTGGCGAACTCATCTACCTTGGCCAGCTCTTCCAGCGCGATGCGGATGAGGTCGGCATTGTCCCGCGCATAATCACGGGTCGAAAAATAATAGGCACGATTCTTGACCACCCCGTCGGCGTCGGCCAGGATGCGCGCCTTCAGGGTCTGCTGGGCGGCCGCCAGATAGGGCTCCCAGATCGCCCAGGCATCGACCGAGCCGCGTTCAAACGCAGCGCGCGCATCGGCCGGTGCCAGCCAGACCGGGGTCACGTCGCCGTATTGCAGGCCATGCTTTTCCAGCAGCTTGACCAGGAAGTAATGCACGTTGGAACCCTTGTTCAGGGCGATGCGCTTGCCCTTGAGCTGCGCCGGTTTCTGCAGGCTGTCATCCTTGACCAGGATTGCTTCCACATAAGGACGCGGCACCGTCGCGCCCACGTAGACCAGCGGCGTGCCGGCCGCCTGCGAAAAGATGGGCGGCGCTTCGCCGACGTCGCCGAAATCGATCGAGCCCGCCCCCAGCGCTTCCAGCTGCACCGGGCCGGCACTGAATTCCACCCACTTCACGGTCGCCCCCAGCGATGCCAGCCGCTGCTCCAGCGTGCCGTGGGCGCGAATGATGCTCAGCGCCCCTTTCTGATAACCCACACGCAACTGGCGCGTAGCCGCGTGCGCCAGGCGCGGACTGAATGCCGCAGCCGCACCGGCCGCACCCAGGGCCAGCCCGGCACCGATGAGGCGGCGGCGCTTGCTGTTCAATTCCACGGTGGCGAGGGCGCGTTGGCGTTTGTCTTCGTACTGCGGCATGGGGACTCCATCATTCATGGTTGAGGTCGATATTTCCTGGCTCACAGGGTAGCGAGCCCTCCTCATGCTGCGAACGAATCATTCCTCCTGTGCATAGAAGAAAAGCGGATAAGTCGCGCCATGCATGCAACACCCGGCCTCTTCCTGGCCGAATATTTTATATCACATTGTGATATATTAATTCCCTATCCTTTTATCCATGCGACTTCTTCTCCACGATGAGGTCGTCACCACTACCCCTCAAATTCGCCATTCCATGAAACACAAACGCGACTACACCGCCGGCCGGCGGCTGCCCCTGCTATGCGCCATCGGGGCGGCCATCGGCGCGCTGTCCACGGGCGCGGCCTGGCTGCTGCTCAAGCTCATTGCGCTCTTCACCAACCTGTTCTACTTCCAGCGCCTGTCCTTCGAGGCCAGTTCGCCTGCCGCGCATACACTGGGCTGGATGGCGGCCCTGCTGCCGGTGATCGGTGGTCTCACCGTCGGACTCATGGCGCGCTACGGCAGCGACAAGATCCGGGGCCACGGCATTCCGGAAGCGATCGAGGCCATCCTCTTCGGCAAGAGTCGCATGTCGCCCAAGGTCGCGTTGCTGAAACCGCTGTCATCGGGCATCGTCATCGGCAGCGGCGGTCCGTTCGGTGCCGAAGGGCCGATCATCATGACCGGCGGCTCGCTCGGCTCCCTGCTGGCGCAGTGGCTGCACCTGACTGCGGCCGAGCGCAAGACCCTGCTGGTCGCGGGAGCCTGTGCCGGCATGACGGCGATCTTCGGCACGCCCCTGGCCGCTCTGCTGCTGGCGGTGGAACTGCTGCTGTTCGAACTGCGCCCGCGCAGTCTGCTGCCGGTCGCGCTGGCCTGCGCCATCGCAGGCTTCCTGCGGCCGTGGCTGATGGAAGGTGGCGTGCTGTTTCCGCTGGAAGTGGCACCGGCCGCGCCGATCGCCCTGTTGTCCTGCCTCGCCGCCGGCCTGGCCAGCGGTGTGCTGGCGGCGCTGCTGACGCTGGCCCTGTATCGCATTGAGGACGGCTTCCATCGCTTGCCGCTGCACTGGATGTGGTGGCCGGCGCTGGGCGGCATCGCCGTCGGGCTCGGCGGGTTGTTGCAACCACGCGCATTGGGCGTGGGCTACGACGTCATCGCCGACCTGCTGAACCAGCACATGCTGGTGTCGGCGGCCCTGGCGCTGCTGCTGGTGAAGGCGGCAATCTGGCTGCTGGCGCTGGGGTCGGGGACCTCGGGCGGGGTGCTGGCACCGCTGCTGATGATGGGGGCCGGTCTGGGCCTGGTGCTCGCACCGTGGCTGCCGGGCGGCTCGCCGGGACTATGGCCGCTGGTCTGCATGGCCGGTGTGCTGGGCAGCGTGCTCGGTGCGCCGCTGACGGCCATCGTCTTCGCCTTCGGCCTGACCCACGCGGGCAATGCGCTGCTACCGCTGATTGCCACCACGGCCGTTGCCTATGGCGTCAACGTGTTGTCGATGAAGCGCTCCATCATGACCGAGAAGATCGCACGGCGCGGCCTGCATGTGCATCGCGAATATGGTGTCGATCCGCTGGAACGGCTGCATGTGGAAGACCTGATGTCCGCCCCGCAGGCGCTGGAAGCGGCGCTGCCGGCCGGTGAAGCGCTGGCGCGGTGCCGCGCGGCAGAGCGTGTGCATCGCTACTATCCGGTGACGGCGCATGGCCGCCTGCTCGGCATGGTTGCGCTGAGCCGCCTGCAGGCCGCCGATCCGGCCGCAGGCTGCGGCACCCTGATGCAAGCCGATGCCGGCTACCTGCTACCCCACCTGAGTGCACGCGCGGCTGCAGGGGCGATGGCACGACAAGGTGTCGCGCGCCTGCCGGTGGTGAACGGACCGGAGCGCCGACAGCTGGTCGGCGTGCTGTCCTTGTCAGATCTGGCACGTGCCAGTGCCAGCCATGCCGAGGAAGAATCAGTACGGGAAAAATTGCTGGGAAGCTGAAGCCTCGTCTGACTGGAGCTCAGACGCCACCGCTGAGCTTGCACATCAGGTTGTCATGCGAGACCAGGATCACGTTGATACCGGCATTGCCGTTGTCCATGCGGAATTCGCTGTTGCCGTTGGCCAGCGAGATGATGCGGACCGCGCGCGTGGCGGTCTCGGTCATGACCGTTTCGGCCGCCATGTTCAGGCAGGTCAGCACGCAGCCGCTGCCCGCCGCGCAACTGCGGGTGATGTCGCTGGCCACCGGCGAAGGGGCAGCAGTACTGGCCGGCACCGGGACGGCGGCCGGCACCTGCACCGGGACTTGCGCACGGGCCGCTGCGGCGGACAGCAGCAGACTGGACAGCAGAGAAAGAAGCGCAAGGTGGAACGATGAAAACCGCGGTGCGCGCATGGAAAGGCCTCCCTTGTTGGATCTGTCGGATCGAGCCCGTATTGCATCACAAACAAAAAAAGGGCGCACCTCCTTGCGGAAGTACGCCCAAAAGTAAGCCCCCCTCAGGGCTTCCCGGTAATCGAGGTACTAGGGCCTGTTCACATTCAATCTGTGAGATGCGTTGCCCCCAGGGAGAGGCCGCCAAGCGTCGCCTGCCGTTGTTGCAGCTCCTTGCCGTGGCACCACCACGGCGCGTCGCCCCGCCTAGGCAGACAACGCTTGGCGACCTCTCGCACTCACAGATTGAATGTGAACAGGCCCTAAAAGCCACGATGGGCGCAGGGAATCAGGCCTGCTGCCGCATGTGGCGCAACATCAGTAGGTCAGCGTGACGGTCACGGTGTCCGAATAAGCGCCCGCCAACGGGGTCTGGGCGGCAGGAATCTGACCGTAGACGGTCAGCGTCTGGGTCAGGCCGGAGCCGGTCCCGGTGACGGTGTCGGTGCCGATGGTCGAGCCCCAATTGTTGCTGCGGGCCGAATCGCGGTACAGCGCGTAGTTCAGGGTACCGCCGCCGGCCGCGCTCATCTTGCGGCTGCTGACGGTGGAACCGGTTCCAGTACCAGCGTCAAGACCGACGTTGTAGGCAGTACCGTTGGTGCACAGGACGGTGATGGTGCCGGACTGGTTGACCAGGCTCTGGGTGTAGGCGCCGAAGGCGATGGCCGAACCGACCACGGTGCAGGAGGCCACGACCGAAGCGCTGATGGTCAGCGTACCGCTGGCGGTGGCGGCAAACGAGGCCGGTGCGCTGGAGGCCAGCACGACAGCGGCGACGGTGGCGGCAACGAAGCGGTTTTTCTTGGCGTGGAACATCGAGTCTCTCCTGGTTTGGCTGCCTGGTCCTCGCCCCTCGCTCGGACTTCTTGCTGCAGCTGGTATGACGAGACTTTAAGTTTTTGTTGTTCCACCCAACATCGGGAGCTTCCTGAGGTGACGCGCTTTTGCGTCAGGATTTTCCTGAATGATATAAATGCATCATGTCGTGAGATATTCATCAAGTCTCACGGCGTCGGCTGGCCAGGCAAGCGTGGTGCGGATTTGCGGCAGATCAAATGCGCATGAGGATATGCGCAATGATACTTTGCAGGAACCTTCATTCGCGGGTACAGTCCATGACCAGAGCAGATTCAACAGCGGTGCCACTTTTCAGATAGAACTGGGCACCGCGAATCTCTCTTCCCGTGTTTCCCCGCCTGGCTTTTCTCTTCGATGGCTTCCCTGCCCTGTCCGGCACCCCGCGCGCATTTTTGATAGCATGCGGGCATGGAACCTGATTACATCCCCGAACTGAACGCATTGTCTGACTCGGTTGAGTCTGCAGGCCTGGGCTTGTCCGCCGTGGTCGCCGGCCTGCGTACCTCGCGCGAAGTCACCAACAAGATCCGCTACCGCGGCGAGATCCGCGAACTCCCCTCGCGGGAAGCCATGCAGAAGCTGTTGCAGCATCTGCAGGCCGCCTTGTTCCCCACGCATTACGGGCACACCGATTTATCCGATGAGACCATCGATTATTTCGTTGGAAGCCAGTTGAATGCAGCGTTGTCCATTCTGCGCGAGCAGGTGCGGCGCAGTCTGTATTTCAGCAGCGATGTGGAAGAGGATGGTCTGCTGCGGGAACGTGCCACGGCCATCACGCGCGACTTCGCGCACCAGTTGCCGGGCGTGCGCGACATCCTGGTCAGCGACATCCAGGCGGCGTATCACGGCGACCCGGCGGCGTCGAGCATTTCGGAGATTTTGCTGTGTTATCCGGGCACCACGGCGATCATCTATCATCGCCTGGCGCACGCCCTGCATCAGCTGGGAGCACCGCTGCTGGCGCGGCTGATTGCCGACATCGCGCATTCGGCCACCGGCATCGACATCCATCCGGCGGCGCAGATCGGGCCGAGTTTCTTCATCGATCACGGCACCGGGGTGGTGATCGGCGAGACCACCATCATTGGCCGCAACGTACGCCTGTACCAGGCCGTGACGCTGGGTGCCAAGCGTTTTCCGCAGGAGCCGGACGGTTCATTGGTCAAGGGGATTGCACGCCATCCCATCGTCGAGGATGACGTGGTGGTCTATGCGGGCGCGACGCTGCTGGGCCGCATCACCATCGGGCGAGGGTCGGTCATTGGCGGCAACGTGTGGCTCACGCACAGCGTGCCGGCGGGCAGCAACATCTCGCAGGCGGAGATGCTGAGCGACTGCCGCCAGCCCTGACCAGCCGCTCGTTCAACCAGCTGCGCCCAGCCAGTGTTGCAGGAGGTACAGCGCACCCAGCACGGACAGGCCAATGACGAAGGCAGCGCCGATGGCACGGCCTTCGGCGGGCAGCAGCGGTTCAGTCGCGAAGTGGCCGAGTTCCTGGTAGATGTGGTGATCGTTCATGGAGGCTCCTGAGTCCGGCAAGGAAGGGATCAGGGCCATGCTAGTCAAGCTGCGTGCTGCTGTGAACGAAGCAATGGGCAGATCGATATCTGTTCACCGCATAAAGCGCACCCCGCCCTGCTCAGGGCTGACCGGAGAGGGGCGCTGGCGGCACGGGTACCGGCTGGCGTCCGCAGGCGATGGCTGCCAGCGCCAGGGCCGAGGCCGCGAGGCTGTAGAGCCACAGGGATGACATCACCGGCAGCAGCAGGCCGGCCAGCATCGGCCCCATGCCTGCGCCGATATCGCGCCAGATCGCACGTCCAGCCAGCGCATGCACACGCTGCGCCGGTGGCGTGCGGGCGGCGACGATGGGGGCCAGCAGCGGCAGTTGCACAGCCCGCAGGATCACGATCAGCCCGGCGAACAGCCACAGCAATCCCCCGCCGAAGCCGACCAGTGCCACGCAGGTGGCCAGTGACAGCGTCACCAGTACCTTGACCGCACCGAAGCGCTCGGCCAGCCATCCGCCCAGAGGGCTCAGGACGATTTCCCCCGCGTAGCGCAGCGCCATCAATACCCCCGCGACCAGTTCGCCATCAGCGCCGAAGGATTGCTTGCTCATGTAGGCCAGGCCGACGATGAAGAGGCCATCCAGGGTCAGCCCTTCGAGGAAGGACCACCAGTCCAGGGCATTGGGCAGTTTCCAGCGGCGTGGCTGGGGCGGTGCGTAGGCGTGCTGAGGCAGGCGGCGTGCGGCCAGCAGGCCCAGCAGTGCTGTGGCCGCCACCAGGGCGAACACCATGCGCGGTCCGATGTGGGGGGCCAGCAGTGCGGCGGCAGGCAGCCAGAGCATGGGACCGATGGCGATGACGCCGCGCGAGCGGCCGGAGCGGCGGGCTGCGCCCTGGGGGTTGGCGGTGGACATGGCCTGGGTGGAGAGGTTGAGTCCGGCGAAGGCCATGCCCCACAGCAGGCGCAGTGGCAGCAGGGCCCAGAAGCCGCTGGCGACCGTATAGCCGAGGGCGCAGAGGATGGCGGCGCAGACAGCCAGGGTGCAGGTGGGGCGGTCGCCGCGTTGTGCGTAGAAGCTGGCGACCCAGCGATAGCCGGCGATGCGCACCAGGCGGTTGGCCGCGAGCAGCACGCCGGCCTCGGCGAGGCTGACGTGGAACTGGGCGGCGTACATGGGGAGGAGCAGGTAGAGGACGATATCGCAGGGCAAGGCGGCCGAGAGCGACATGGCGGCGTGGCGCGAATCGATATCGGCCTGGCGGTGGTCTGGCGTGGTCATGGAGGCCGATGATGCGCCGCGTGGGGTGGGCTGACAAACGATATTAATTCCGGGCATGCGTGATAATATTTGACGCATGGCCGATCTCACTCTTCCGCTCAATGCCATCCGCGCCTTTCTGGCAGCGGCCCGTCACCAGAGTTTCACGCTTGCGGCGCAGGAGCTCAATGTCACACATGGCGCGGTCAGTCGCCAGATCAAGAACCTGGAAGACTATCTCGGCATGCCCTTGTTCGAGCGGCGTACGCGGCAGGTGTTGCTGACCGAGCGTGGGCGGCAGTTCTTCGAGGAGGCCAGTCCGGCGCTCGATATTCTCGCCAATGCGGCGCGGCGGGTGATGCGGGATGCGCCTACGCGCACGGTGGTCATCAATGTGCGGCCTTCCTTTGCGGTGCGCTGGCTGATTCCGCATCTGTCCGATTTCGTGGAGCGGTATCCGGGGATTGCGCCCCAGGTGGTGACCAGTACGGCGACCGTGGGCAAGGCGGGCTCTTCGTTTGATATCGCGATCCGGCGGGGAGAGACCAATTGGCCTGAGACCCTGAAGGTGCAGCGGTTCATGGAGGATGAGCTGGTGCTGGTGGCTTCTCCTGCGCTGCTGCAATCCATGCCGCTGGAGGACGTGTCGCAGTTGGCGCGGCATACGGTGCTGGTGTCGCGCAGTCGGCGCAATGACTGGGAGGACTGGCGCAAGCTGGCCGGCCTGAAACGCTCACGTTCCCAGGCAATGCTGCATTTCGATCACGTGCATTTTGTATTGCAGGCGGTCATGGATGGGCTGGGGGTGGCCTTGTCGCCTGTATCACTTGCGGATAACGATCTGCGCTCGGGGCGGCTGGTTTGTCCCTTCCCTGATCTGCGCTTGAACCTCGCACCCTACTACCTCGGGATCAGCTTGCAGGCGGGGGCTGAGGCGCAATTGTTTGCCAAATGGATTGGTGAATATCGCGGGGCTTTGATCGGTGGTTGATTTGGTTTTGTCTTGTCTTGTCTTGGCTGGGTGCTTTTCTGGTTGTTAGGTTTGGCGTAGTCTGCACGGAATTCTGTCCTGCGCTCTAGCTTAATTATTTTCCCTCTCCGGTCGGAAGAACGCGCCGGGAGCGGCCCGGCAGCCGCTCACTTTTCTTGTCTCGCCAAGAAAAGTAAGCAAAAGAAGGCGACCGCAACTCCGCCGCCCTCCTTCGGAGGGTCCCCGCTTCAGTACCCAATAAAACGGGAAAAATAAAGTCGCTTCGCTCCGGTTATTTTTCTGATCCGTTTTATTGGGTACTGAAGCGGCGGCGCAGATGCGGACGACTGAGACGGCTCGCCTTCGGCCTCGCACCCCCTCCTACTCGCCTCCGGCTTTGCCTTGGCGTTCTTTAGCCTTCGATACGTCGCTGCGCGACTACTCAGGACGAACGGACGGAAATTATTTAAACAAAAACCAAAAAAAACAAAAAAACAAAGAAACAAAAAAAAGAACAAAAAAGGAAAAACCCAAAACCCAGAGCGGGAGTGGGAACGAACAAAAGGTCGATGCCGCAGGCGAGCCAACCCAAAGCCGAAGGCGAGTCGGAAACGCGGCGAGGCCGAAGGCGAGCCCGTGGGGGTGTTGTCCCCATAGAGCCAGCCGCCGCAGCGGAGCGAAAAGTGGATCAGAAGGATAGTCGGAGCGAAGCGACTCTATCCTTCCCACTTTTCGCTCTGCTGCGGCGGGGACCCTCCGAAGGAGGGCTGGCTCTTTGGGGTCGCCTTCTTTTGCTTACTTTTCTTGGCGAGACAAGAAAAGTGAGCGGCTGCCGGGCCGCCCCCGGCGCGTCCTTCCGACCGGAGAATGATAAGAATTAAGCTAGAGCGCAGGAAAGATTTCCGTGCAGACTACCCCATACCAAAAAACCAGAAAAGCACCCAGCCAAGACAACAAAACCAAAAACCAACTAAGGAAAGAAGAAAACATTCTTAGCCACAAAGAGAACAGAGCGCTCTAATAACGCCAAAGCGAAAAATGCAAAAGGAAACTCTGGCATGTCATTAGAACTCTTCTGGTTCCTCCCCACATCGGGCGACACACGTTACCTGGGCAAATCCGATTTCGGCCGGGCCCCCACGCTGGACTATATGCGCCAGATAGCGGTGACCAGCGAAACGCTGGGATACGATGGATTGCTGATCCCGACGGGAGCGTCCTGCCTGGACCCATGGGTAGTGGCTGCCAGCCTGGTACCTGTAACCCAGCGCATCAAGCTGCTGGTAGCGCTGAGGACATCCCTGGGCGGCCCGGGCCCGTCGGCGAGACAGGCAGCGACGCTGGACCAGGCCCTGAACGGCCGCCTCCTGCTCAATGTAGTGCCTGGAGGAGATGCCACGGAACTGGAAGCCGACGGTGTCTTCCTGAAACATGACGAACGCTACGAAGCCGCCGACGAATACCTCACCATCTGGCGCAAACTGCTGCAGGGCGAGACCCTCAACTACGAAGGCAAGCACTTCCGTATCCGCAACGGCCAGCTGTTCCATCCGGCGATACAGCAGCCCTACCCCCCACTGTATTTCGGCGGCTCCTCCCCTGCTGCGCACGACCTCGCCGCCAAGCATGTGGACGCCTACCTGACCTGGGGCGAACCACCCGCCGCCGTCAAACAGAAGATCGAAGACGTACGCGAACGCGCCGCCAAGCAAGGCCGCACGGTCAGATTCGGCGTACGCCTGCATGCCATCGTGCGCGAAACCACGGCCGAAGCCTGGGCCGACGCCGAACGCCTCATCAGCAAACTCACCGACGAAGACATTGCCCGCGCCCAGCAGAACTACGCCAAGATGGATTCAGTAGGACAACAAAGAATGGCCGCCCTGCACGGCGGCCGCCGCGACAAACTGGAAATCGCCCCCAACCTGTGGGCCGGCGTGGGACTGGTGCGCGGCGGTGCCGGCACCTCGCTGGTGGGCGATGCGGCCACCGTCGCCGAACGCCTGCAGGAATATGCGGACCTGGGCGTGGACACCTTCGTCCTCTCCGGCTACCCGCACCTGGAAGAAGCGATAGGCTTTGCCGAACTGGTCTTCCCCCTGCTGGGCAAGAACGCGGTCACCTTGCGTGACCGCGCCCAAACCGGCGGCGCCTTCGATATCCGCGCCGCCGCATCGGCTTCCTGAACGCAAAAGCGACTCAGGAAATCAGCTTGATGTAACCCGCCGCATCAAGAAAGCCTTCAACCGAAAATGGCGCAGCCGGCTTGAGCTTGAAAATCCACTGCTCATACGGCGCACCATTGATGGCGTCAGGCGTATCTACCAACAGCGAGTTGATGGCGATGACCTCGCCATCAACGGGCGCATGCAAATCCGACGCCGTCTTGTTGGATTCGACGATGCCCGACTCGGCCCCCTTCGCCAACACTTTGCCCACGGCCGGCATATCGACATACACCAGCGGCCCCAACTGCTCCTGGCCGAAATCGGTAATACCGATGGTCAGCGTGCCATCGTCTTCAAGCTTGACCCACTCATGGGTCTCGGCATAGACCAGATGATCCGGAATGTGCATCACTGTCTCCTCATGGAAATAATTTACTTGGCCTCAGCCTGGCTGCCATCGGCAAACACCGGCTCGCCCAGATTGAGCATCAAGCGATTGGCCCAGGCAAAGATGGCCACCGAGTGAATCAGGTCCAGCACTTCCAGTTCACTCAAGCCCACGTCATAGAGGGCCTTGATCTGCGCCGCCCCGATCTCGCCCGGCGTCTCGGTCAGCTCGGCCGAGAACTTGGCAATGGCCTGCTCGCGCGCATCCACACCGGCACCGTAAGGCGTATCGAACACCTGGCGCACCGTATCATTGCGCTTGGCCAGCTGCTCGAAACGCTGCGCATGAACGGAAGCGCAATACACGCAGCCATTGATGCGCGAGACCACCAGCGAACCCAGTTCGCGCTCCGCACGCGAGAGCCCACCCGGCGCATACATGATGGCGTTGAAGGCCGCCGAACGCTGGCGCAGGATATCGGGCTGGTGCGCCAGGAACAGGTAGTAGTCCGACGTCTTGGCCTTGGGATGGCTTTCTTCCAGCACCTTGACCTGGTCTTCGCTGGCCGCGTCCAGCTGGATCACGTCCAGCCAGGCATCCCATTCCAGGGACTCATTGGTAAAACCGTTGGCCTTGATGATCTCGCTCATGCCGACTCTCCTTGTTGGACCGCCGCAGCACGCATGGCCTTCAGACCCGCGACCACGCGCAATTGATAGGACACGAAAGCGATCAGCTGCGACAGCGCCACCACCGCCGGCGTGCTGATGCCCGCGGCCGGCAGCTTTTCGATCGCAGCCTTGTCGCCTTCCACCGGGCGCTGCGTCAGCGCGCGCGTGAAGACCAGCATGGCGCGCAGACGACCCTCCGGTAATTGCTCGGGCTCACCGCTGTCAGCCGCCGCCAGTTGCGCAGCATCGGCCGGTACCGCTTCTGCACGGGCACGGTAATGCGCGGCCAGGTCGGTGGCACCTGCCAGGCGGCAAGCGTAGAGCGCCACCAGCAGGCGCTCATCCAGGCCGATGCCTTCCAGGGCCGGGTCGAACAGCGTGTCATAGCTGCCCTGCGAAGCCACGGCCACCTTGTCGCGCTGATGGCGCAGGCCATGCAGGGGGCTGCCAGCGGCCAGGCCGGCCAGCTGGTCGATGACATCCTTGCTGATGTCGTAGACGGGGGTACTCATGCGTTTTCCTTTGTGGATGAATGCCTGGCCAGCGCGTCGCGCAGGAAGTGCTGCGCCTGCTGCCAGGCGTCGAGATCGGCGCGGGCATTGGCGGCGGGTTCGCCGCCACCGGTACTGATGCGCCCCGACACCGGATGCGCATACGTGGTCTGCGTGGTCGGGACGAAGGGGAACAGGATCGAATGGCCGGCATGCGCATAGTTGCGCCATACCACCGGCCACGGGTGCGACACTTCCGCCAGCTTGTCCTTGACCATCGCGCAATACAGGCTGGAAGGCCAGGAGCCGTCATCGGTGGCCGACAGCAACAGCACCGGTCCGGCGATCTTCTCCACCGGAATACGGGCGCGCGCCACCGCTTCCTCGTCCTGCAAGGCAGTCAGCATGGCCAGTTCATGGCGATGCGGCGCCGGGCCTTCGTCAAACGGTACCCAGCTGGCGCTGCGGTTGTCCTGCCATTGATGCGGCAAGGGCTGGCCGCGCAGCAGCCAGGTCGGGCCTTCGCGGCCCACGGCAGGATCGGCCGCATTCTGGCCGCTGTGTACCAGCGCACTGGGCACATAGGCCAGCACCGCCGACACCTTCTGCGGAAAGGTCGCCCCCAGCAGCAGCACCAGCTCGCCACCGCGCGACTGGCCACTGATGGCGACGAAATCGTGCAGCGGCTTTACCTCGGCACGCAGCCAGTCCAGTCCGCGCTCGAAATACTCCAGCGGTGTATTGGAAATGTAATCCGACAGGCCCGGCGCCTTGAAATACGCCAGCGCAAACGCGGCCACCCCGCGCGAGGCAAACAGCGCCGCACGCGGTTCGTTGATGCCGCCACCGGACCCGTTGAGGATCATCACCGCCGGATGCGGTCCCGGCGTGGCCGGCAGGAAGAGCGTACCGACCAGCCCCTCTTCCCGCACCTCGCGCCGGGTCACCCCGGCAGCGGCCAGCCGCTGTACCAGTTCGGTACTGGCCGGCGCGCACGGGGCCAGGCCCGGCTGGTCCAGTGAGGAAACGGTCAGCGTAGTCACCAGCGGTGCCATGACATCGGCGTGGAAGTTGTCGCGGCGGCCGGCTTGCACCGGCTTCTGCGACCACAGCAAACCCATGGGATCGATGCCGTAGTAATCGCCATCGATGGCCGGATTCATGCTCACGTCGACGTGGCCATAGGCATCGGCGATGTAGCACGCCGTACTGCGCCACTCCGCGCCGTTGCGCAGGGTGGAGGAAGAGATCCGCACCGGCTCGCCCGGATGCGCACCCCGCACGATGATGCGGCGGGGTACGTCGATCAGGTCGTCAGCCGGGCTGACCTCGATGGAGAAGTTGGGCATGTCCTTACTTCTTGTCCTGGGTCACCATCATGGCCGTCGTGCGGTCGCTGCTGATCGGAGTGACCTTCAGGCCCTTCTTGGCAGCCCAGATGTTCTGGTAGTGGTACAGCGGGATCACGCCCACGTCATCCGAGACGGTCTTGGCAGCGCCGCGCAGGATGGCTTCGCGCTTGGCCGCATCGAATTCAGCGGTCGAATCGGCCAGGGCCTTGTCCACGGCCGGGCTGCTGTAGTGGTTCCAGTTGGAGGCGCCGATGCCCTTCTTGGGATCGACCGTGCCCAGCACGTTGACCAGCGCATAGCTGGCTTCACCCGTACCGTTACCCCAAGCCAGCACCGAGACGGCGAACTCATTCTTGTTGGCACGCGAGGAATAGGAGGCCCACGGCAGCACTTCGACCTGGGTCTTGATGCCGATGCGGGTCCAGAACTGCGCCACGGCCTGCAGGGTTTCCGGTGCTTGCGGATAGCGATCGTTGGGCACGTGGATGGTCAGCTTGAAACCTTCCGGAAAACCGGCTTCGGCCAGCAGCTTCTTGGCTTGAGCAGCGTCGAAGGGAATGTTCTTGATCTCGGGGTTGTAGCCGAAGGTATCGGCCGGCATCCACTGGTTGGCTTCGGTGGCCGCACCCTGCAGGATGCGGTCGATCAGGGCCTTGCGGTTGATGGCCAGCGACATGGCGCGGCGCACGCGCACGTCCAGCAGCGGATTCTTCTCCAACTGCTTGCCGTTGTTGTCGGTGATGAAGGGGCTGGGGCCTTCATGGAAACTCGGCTGGATCAGCAGCACGCGCAGGCCGTTGTAGGGGTAGACCTTGACGTTGGGCGACTGCTTCAGCTTGGCCAGGTCGGACACCGACACCTTGTCGATCACGTCCACGTCGCCCGACAGCAGCGCGGCGGTACGGGCTGCGCCATTGTTGATGTAGCGGTAGTTGACCTTTTCCCACAGGGCCTTGCCGTTCCAGTAGTCATCGTTACGCTGCATCACCACGCGGTCGCCCGGAGTGTAGGAGACGAACTTGTAGGGACCGGTACCGACCACGGCCGCACCGCTGTTGTAGTTCTCGGTGGTGGACTTTTCGCCCACGTGCTTGCTGACGATATGCACCGAGGCCAGGTTCAGCGGCAGGTCGGGGTTGGGGATGTTGGTCTTGATGACCAGGGTCAGCGGATCCTTGGCAGTGACCGATTCCACGGTGCGCAGGTAGCCGGCGAAGGTGGCCACGCTGCCCGGTACGGCACGGGCGCGCTGGTAGGAGAAGATCACGTCGTCAGCGGTGAAGGGCTTGCCGTCCTGCCACTTGACGTTGGGGCGCAGCTTGAACTCCCAGGTCTTGGGGTCGATGTTCTTCCAGCTCACGGCCAGGCCGGGGACCAGCTTGTTGTAATCGTTCTGGACCAGCAGGTCCCAGAAATGCAGGTCCACCGAACGGTCGCCGGCGTGGTTGTTCAGTTGCGGATCCAGCGACGAAAGCGGATCGGCAAAGGCGATGTTGAGGTTCTGCGCATGCGCGGCATCGGCAGCGGCAGCCAGCGCGGCACCGGTCAGGGCGACGGCCAGCAGGCGGGTCAGGAGAGTTTTCTTCATGGTCGGGTTCCTCTGTGGTCAGGGTGGAAGCACTGCGGGGGTGCCAAGTTCTTGACTGCTCGGTTCTTCGTTTCTGTCGTTTCTATCGTTTCATATCATCTCAGCGGCCATCATTGAGATGGCAGGCACTCAGGTGCCCCGGTGCGATCTCGCGCAACAAGGGCTGCTCTTCACGGCAGCGCTGCGTGGCATGCGGGCAGCGCGGGTTGAAGTGGCAGCCGGTCGGCGGGTTCAGCGGACTGGGGATCTCGCCCTTGATGGCGGTGAATTCCTTCTTGCGCGCGCCCATGCGGGGCACCTCGGCCAGCAGCGCCTGCGTATAGGGGTGATTGGGCTGGCCGAACAATTCGCCCACCGGCGCACTCTCCACCACCCGGCCCAGGTACATGATGACCACGCGGTCCGACACGTGCTCCACCACGCCCAGGTCATGGCTGATGAAAAGATAGGTCAGGCCCAGTTGCTCGCGCAGATCCATGAAGAGATTGAGGATCTGCGCCTGGATCGACACATCCAGCGCCGCCACGGCCTCGTCGCACACCAGCATCTGCGGCTGCACCGCGAGTGCGCGCGCGATGCCGATGCGCTGGCGCTGGCCGCCGGAGAACTGGTGCGGATAACGGTCGCGCAGGGCCGGATCAAGACCGGCGCGCAGCAACTGCTGGCAGACATAGGCATCGAGGTCGCCCTCGACCTTTCCGTTCACTTGCGCCGCTTCGCCCACGATCTGATCAATGCGCAAACGCGGATTCAGGCTGGCATAGGGATTCTGGAAAATCATTTGCACCTGCAGCCGGGCCTCGGCTTCTTCCTTGCTGCTGAGGCTGGCGCGGTCGCGGCCGTTGACCAGCACCTGGCCATCGGAAGGATCGAGCAGGCCGCAGGCCACCCGGCCCAGCGTGGACTTGCCGCAGCCGGATTCACCGACCAGCCCCACCACTTCACCCGGCAAGACCTTCAGGTCCACCTGGTCCAGCGCATGGGTGACGGCCGGCGGGCGGCTCCAGCCGCGCGCCTGCAACTGGCGTTCCAGCCAGCCCTGGCGGCGCTCGCCGAAGCGACGGCTGACGGCGCGGGTTTCGATCAGGGGAATGACTGCCTTATCCATGGTGCTCGTTGCTCTGTGTGCTCGGGGTCGGGTGATAGCAGCGCACCCGGTGCGCCGGCAGCGGCTCGCTGATCGCCGGGGCCACCAGGCACTGCTGGGAAAGGCGCTCGCAGCGCGCAGCAAAAGCGCAGGTCGGCGGCAGGTGCAAGAGGTTGGGCGTCATTCCGGGAATCTGGCGCAGCCGTGCACCGCGCCGGTTGTTGCTGGGCAGGCTGCCGATCAGGCCTTGCGTGTAGGGGTGCAGCGGCGCATCGAGCACCGCATCCACACTGCCCTGCTCGACGATGCGCCCGGCATACATCACCGCCACTTCATCGGCCAGGCCGGCCACCACCGACAGGTCGTGCGTGATCCAGATCAGGGCGGTACCGTGCTGGCGCGCCAGCTTCTGCACTTCCGACAGGATCTGCGCCTGGATGGTCACATCCAGGGCCGTGGTCGGCTCATCGGCGATGATGAGGTCGGGCTTGTGCAGCATCGCGATGGCAATGGCCACGCGCTGGCGCATGCCGCCCGAGAGTTGATGCGGATAGGCCTGCAGCCGTTCTTCCGGACTGGCGATGCCCATCATGCCCAGGGTATCGCGCGCCAGTTCGCGCGCCTGCTGGCGGCTGAGCTTGCTGTGCGCCAGCACGGCATCGACCATCTGCGCTTCCACCTTCAGGACCGGGTTCAGGGTCATCATCGGGTCCTGGAAGATCATGGCGATGCGGTTGCCCTGCAGTTCGCGCAAGGAGGTCTTGTCCATACTGACCAGGTCGCGGCCCTGGAACAGGATCTCGCCGCCGACGATGCGGCCCGGCGCATCGACCATGCCGAGGATGGAAAATCCGGTCACGCTCTTGCCCGATCCAGATTCGCCCACGAGACCCAGAATGCGGCCACGGCCGACCGACAGCGAGACGTCATCGACCGCCGGCAACACGCCTTCGGGCGTGAAGAAATGCGTGCGCAGGTTGCGCACTTCAAGTGTGAGCGCGCTCATTTCTGCCACCGTGGATTGAGGATGTCGCGCAGGCGGTCGCCGACCAGGTTGATGGCTACGATCACCACCAGCAGCGTGATGCCGGGATAGAAGCTGATCCAGTATTCGCCCGAGAGCATGTATTGGTAACCATTGGAGATGAGCAGGCCCAGCGAGGGTTCGGTAATCGGCACACCCAGGCCGAGGAAGGACAGCGTCGCTTCCAGGGTGATGGCGCGTGCCACCTGCAGGGTGCCGATGACGATCAGCGGCGGCAGGCAGTTGGGCAGGATGTGGCGCACCATGATGCGCCAGGACGACAGGTTCAGGCCTCTTGCGGCTTCCACGTATTCCTTGCGCCGTTCCACCAGCGCCTGGCCGCGCGCAGTGCGCGCGTAATACGCCCACTCCAGTACCACCAGCGTGGCCATCACGTTGAAGATGCCCTTGCCGACGTAGGCCAGGATAAGCATCGCCACCAGGATGGAGGGGAAGGACAGCACCAGGTCGGCAAAGCGCATGAGCACCGTATCGACCTTGCCGCCCGCATACGCGGCCAGCAAGCCGATGAGCGTGCCGATCACGCCCGCGATAAGCGCCGAGCCAACACCGATGCCCACGCTGATGCGCAAGCCGTAAAGAATGGCCGAGACCAGGTCGCGGCCCTGGCCATCGGTGCCGAGCCAATACGTAAATGTCCCGGTGCCATTGGGCGTACCCGGATGCAGGCGCGCATCGAGCACATCCAGTTGCATCAGGTCATACGGATTCTGCGGCGTGATCCACGGTGCGGCAATGGCACCGACGATGAGCAGCAGCACGATCACCAGCCCCAGCATGGCCGAGCGCGAGGCCACGAAATGGCGCATCACGCGCCGCCAGGGAGACTCGCGGCGCGGGGCCTGGAAGGCCGACAGCTCGGCCACGCGGGCGCGCACCTGTTCTTGCGTCATGGTCACTTCGGTCTGCGGCGCGCTCATGCACGGGCCTCCACCCGCACGCGCGGATCCAGTAATTTGTAGAGCACGTCCACCACCAGGTTGATGGTGACGAACATGCAGACGATCACCATCAGGTAAGCCACGATGACCGGACGATCCAATGCATTGATGCTGTCCAGGATCAGCTTGCCCGCACCCGGCCAGGCAAAGATGCTTTCTGTTACGACCGCAAAGGCAATGGTGGAGCCGAACTCCAGCCCGACCACGGTCACCAGGGGGATGAGCGTATTGCGCAGCACGTACATCAGTACCACGCGCGCCGGCGACAAGCCCTTGGCACGGGCGAACTTGACGTAGTCCATCGGCAGCACTTCACGCACATTGGCGCGGGTGAGGCGAATCACCAGCGAGATCTTGAACAGAGAGAGATTGATGGCCGGAAGGATCATGTGCCGCCAGCCATCGGCGGTCAGCCACGACCATTGCACGCCAAACAGTTCGGCAGTCTGGCCGCGTCCGCCCGAAGGCAGCCAGCCCAGCGTGACCGAGAAGGCCATGATCAGCATCAGCCCGATCCAGAAGGTCGGCAGCGAAAAACCGAAGATGCTGGTGGTCATCACCAGACGCGAGAACGGATGATCCGGCTTCATGCCCGCAAACAGCCCCAGCGGCACGCCCACTGCCAGGGCCAGCAGCAACGCGGCCACGGCCAGTTCCAGCGTGGCCGGCAGGCGCTGGAAGATCAGCAGGATGGCCGGCGTGTTGTAGACGAAACTGTTGCCCAGGTTGCCGTGCAGCGCGCCATTGAGGAAGGCCAGGTACTGGCGCCACACCGGCTGGTCCAGTCCCAGTTCCTTGATGATGCGCAGGCGGTCCACCTGGTCGACGTCCTGGCCGATCAGGATATCGACCGGGTTGCCGATCATGTGCAGGCCGAAGAAGACGATCACCGTCATCAACAGCACCACCATCAGCGCCTGCAGCACGCTCTTTGCGATGGCCCCACTCATGCGGGCAGCTCCCAGGGCGATTCGGTCCACTCGTCGCCTTCCAGTTCCGGTTCTTCATAGGACTGGATGTTGCGATAGTGGTAGTCGATGTCCTCGCTGTACATCAGCGCGGCAATGCCCTGCGCCAGGCGGTAGGCTCCATCACTGATGGCCGGGATGTCGCCGGAGACCGTGCCATGGCTGGCAGCGGCCGGATAACAGAAACAGTGCACCCGCTCCAGGCCCGGCAGGCTGCCCGGCGTCTTCTGCTGGAACTCGAACACCGGGCCCAGGTAGGGCGAGTCGGCCAGTTCCTGATCCTCTTCACCGGCGGGCGGGGTGTAGCGGTCGCTCCAGTTGAGGACATGCGGGGCGATGTCCTTGAACTCGCTGCGCACGCTCCAGTCGATCTTGAAACCGGTGGAGAAGAACAGGAAATCCAGTTCCAGCGGACCACGGTTGGTCTGCAGCAGTAGCGCCCCATCCGGCTTGACCTCAACGGATTCAATCGCCGTGCCCAGCAGGAAGCGGGCATTGGCAAAGCGCGAGACGCGGCGCGTGCTGCCCGAAGGCGGCGGCACCTGCTGCACGTTGACGTAATGGCGAATGCGCCATTTCCAGGCATCGGGCAGATGCAGATGGCCGTTGACCAGGCCCGGATTGCCCGCGCCCTTGCCCTTGTTGATGCGCGGCAGTTCCTTGCGGCGGATCAGCAGGTCGACCCGCGCCGCGCCCTCTTCCAGCGCCGTGGCAGCGCTGTCCATGGCCGACGAACCACCGCCGACCACGCCCACGCGCTTGCCCTTCAGGCTGGCATAGTCGTAGACGTCCGAGGAATGCGCCCAGCGTTCGCGCGGCAGCTGCGCGGCCAGCGGCGGTACGCTGGCGCCACCCAGGCCATCGCGGCCGGTGGCCACCACCACGCGGCGCGCCAGCACGGTCGATGTGCCCGCAGGCGATTGCAGCTGCAGCGCCACGATGCCATCGGCGCGCGGCTGCACGGCCAGCACGCGGTGTTCGTTGCGGATATCGAGTTGCATGACGCGGCGGAACCAGCGCAGGTACTCCATCCATTGCAGGCGCGGGATCTTGTCCAGCGCTTCCCAGGCGTCCAGCCCGAACTGGGCCTCGAACCAGGCGCGGAAGGTCAGCGCCGGGAAGCCCAGCGCCGGGCCGGTCAGGGTCTTGGGGGAACGCAGGGTTTCCATGCGAGCAGTGGTGGCCCAGGGGCCTTCGAAGTCCTTGGGCGACTGGTCATAGATCACATTCGGAATGCCCAGGTGCGACAGCGCCACCGAAGCGGCCATGCCGGCCTGGCCGCCACCGATGATGGCCACGTCGATCACCGGCACGCCGTCGCGCAGGGTGGCCGGGGTCCAGGACTTGCCGGGCAGCGCCAGCCATTGCAGGTCCTGGCGTACGCGCGCCTCCAGGGCGGCCAGTCCTTGCGGGGGGGCAACGGGGATCAGGGTCGGTTCGGTGTCGTGCATAGTGCCTCGTCAAAAGCATGAAGAGACGTCGCCGGCACAGGCCTGCGATCGTCTCGATTCGGGTTTTGTGATGCAACGCCCTTCCCGGTTGACGCTGCTTGCTTGGGTTTTACTACGGTACTGCGTGCTGCAAAATCATTTACAACAATTCATCGTGCAGGCTGGCATCGCGCTTGACGAAGCCCTGCAAGGTGCTGCGGGCGGCCTTCTCCACGGCATCGATCAGGCGTTGCGTGACGCCCTCGACCGGCTTGCCATAGGGCGTGACCACGCCAAAATAAAACGGAATCTCCACCGCCAGGCGCTTGACCACCATGCCCTCGATGGGCATGCCGTAGGCCGTGGCCGGCTCCACCAGCGCCACGCCCAGCCCGGCGCGGGCAGCCATGATGGCGTTGAAGGAGGTGTTGGTATCGATGGCGACATCGAGCTGGCTGTCCTCGCCCAGCGCCAGTTCCACGCGCTGGCGCAGGCGATAGCGGTTGGACATGGTGATGACGCGCTGGCCGCGCAGCGCGGCGCGGGTGAGCTTGTCCTTGCCCGCCAGCGGATGATCGGCCCGCACCACCGCCACGCAAGGCGCTTCGCCGATCCAGTGCAGGTCCAGCCCGCGATGGGCCACCGGCAACGAGGTCAGCCCCAGGCTGACGGTACGATGCAGGACCGCATGCACAACCTGCTCGGCTGACGCGCTGCGCAGGTGGACGTGTTCGGGGAAGGCGCGCTCCTTGTCGGCGGCCAGCAATTGCAGGGCCGCCGGGGCGATGGTGGAGGCCAGCGCGGGGGTGGCGACCAGATGGACCGGATGGACTTCTTCGCGGGCGATTTCCTGCGCCCGTTCGCGGATGCTGCGCAGGCCCACCAGTGAGCGCTCCACTTCCTCATAGAGCAGGAAGGCCTTGGCCGTGGGCGTGACGCGCGGACCGTTGCGGTCGAACAGGGCGTAGCCCAGCTCGGCCTCCAGTTCGCCGATGGCCTTGCTGACGGCGGGCTGCGAACGGCCCAGGCTGCGGCCGGCACCGGTCACGCTCCCCAGGGTCATTACGGCCGCAAATGCCTCCAGCTGATTCAGATCCATCGAAATCGCATTCCTTGATCAAGGTCCTTGCATATGATTTTCGAATTATAGGTTTGCTTGTATTCTATTTCAGTATAATAATTTTGTATAAGCAAATGCAGGAGGTGGCATGTGACCGGGAATCCCGCTGCCCTCCTGCCTTGCGGCCTGGCCAAACGGAATGCCTGCGGGCAATTTTCGAATTTCGTATATACAAATAAGCGCAAAGTCGTTTTCCAAATAACGGCTGCGGCGTTACTGTATGACCAGGCCCCTGGCCACCCTGCTCAACTGGAACCCTCTGGACTCTCCGGAACACCGTCATGAACGCCCCTGCTCCCTGTCGCCCGCCGGCCGATCTTCGCTTCCCCATCTACCTGGACTATGGCGCTACCACGCCGGTCGATCCGCACGTGGCGCGTGTCATGTGCGACTTCCTCACCGAGAAATTCGGCAATGCGGCCAGCAGCTCCCATCCCTTTGGCTGGGAAGCACGGCGCGCGGTGGACAAGGCGCGTGCCCAGGTGGCCGGCCTGGTCGGTGCCCGCCCCGATGAAATCATCTGGACCTCGGGCGCGACCGAATCCAACAACCTCGCCCTGAAAGGCTGTGCCCACGCGCTGCGCGCCCAGGGGCGCGGCAAGCACCTCATCACGGTGGCCACCGAGCACAAGGCCGTGCTGGACACCATGCATACGCTGGAAAAGGCCGGTTTCGACGTCACCTACCTGCAGCCCGGTGCGGATGGCCTCATCACGTTGGCCCAGTTCCGTGCGGCGTTGCGGCCGGACACGCTGCTGGCCTCGGTGATGTATGTCAACAACGAGATCGGCGTGATACAGCCCATTGCCGAGCTGGGTGAACTGTGTGCCGGGCACGGTGTGGTGTTTCACGTCGATGCGGTACAGGCGGCTGGCAAGATCGCCATCGACCTGCAGCAGCTGAAGGTGGACCTGATGTCCTTCTCGGCGCACAAGGTCTATGGCCCCAAGGGCATAGGCGCGCTGTATGTCCGCCACAATCCGGCCCTGAAGCTGGAAGCCCAGATCGACGGCGGCGGCCATGAGAACGGCATGCGCTCCGGTACCCTGGCCACGCACCAGATCGTGGGCATGGGCGAAGCCTTTGCACTGGCCGGTGACTTGCTGGAAGAAGAAGGACGCCGCATCCGCGCCCTGCGTGACCGCCTCTGGTCCGGCCTGGCCGACCTGCCGGGCGTGCAATTGAATGGCAGCGCCGAGGCGCGCGTGCCGCACAACCTCAACGTGAGCTTCCCGCCCACACGCTACGGCACGCTGGGCAGCCAGTTGCTGGGCATCGCGGTGTCGGCCGGTTCGGCCTGTAATTCGGCGGCTGCGGCGCCCTCCTTCGTGCTGCTGGCCATCGGTCGTTCGCCCGACGTGGCACGCAATGCCGTGCGCTTTTCGCTGGGACGCGGTACGACCGCAGCCGAGATCGATTACGTCGTGGCCACCGTGCGGCAGGTGCTGGCGCATGAGGTCGAGACGGAATTGCTGGCGGCGCATTAAGACGGATGGAGCGGCGAGCTTAGTTTTCAGACAAGATGCGCGCCGTCTCCATCATTCCCGCTTGTTAGGTTTCAACTAGCTTTTTCTCTCATAAGCTAAGAACTTTTTATAAGTTCTCACGTGGGTCACGCCCGGTTAGACTCGGGGCCGTTTCCTTAGAACTGACCAACGTGATTCGCATCGAGCAACTCCACAAGACTTACCGTGCCGGCCAGCGCGACATCATCGCGCTGCAGGACATCAACCTGGATATCGCCCAGGGAGAGATCTTCGGCATCATCGGCCGCTCCGGCGCCGGCAAGAGTACCCTGATCCGCACCCTCAACGTCCTCGAACGCCCCGACAGCGGGCGCGTCATCATCGACGGCGAAGACATCACCGGCCTGGGCCATGAAGCCCTGCTGGGCCTGCGCCAGCGCGTGGGGATGATCTTCCAGCATTTCAATTTGCTCAACGCCAAGACGGTGGCACAGAACATCGACTGGCCCCTCAAGATTACCGGCCGCTATACGCGCGAGCAGCGCGCCGCGCGCGTGACTGAACTGCTGGAGCTGGTGGGGCTGGACGCGCACCGCGACCAGTATCCGGCGCAATTGTCCGGTGGCCAGAAACAGCGCGTGGGCATCGCCCGCGCGCTGGCCAATTCGCCGCGCCTGCTGCTGTGCGACGAAGCGACCTCGGCGCTGGATCCCGAGACTACCCAGTCCATCCTGCGCCTGCTGCTGGACATCAACCGCAAGCTCGGCCTGACCATCGTGCTGATCACGCACGAGATGGAAGTCATCCGCAGCATCTGCGACCGTGTCGCCGTGCTGGACCAGGGCGCGCTGGCCGAACAGGGCCGCGTGGTCGACATCTTCCTGCGTCCGCAGCACGCCGTGACGCGTTCGCTGCTGGCCGAAAGCCACGCCTGGGATGCCAGCGACACGCTCTACCAGCGCCGCCCCGATGGCGCGCTGGTGCGTCTGACCTATGCCGGTGAAGTGGCGGCACAACCCATCCTGTCGCAACTGACGGCGGCGACCACCGCGCTGGCCACCATCGTGCGCGGCACCGTCTCGCGCATCAAGGACACGCCCTACGGACAATTGCTGGTGGAATTCTCGGGCGATGATGAGGCCGTCGGAGAAGTCCTGGCGCGCTTGCGCGATTCCGGTATCGATCATGAGGTGCTGGCATGAGCGCGCTGTCTTCCCTGTCTGCCCTGGTGGGCCAGATCGACCTGTCGGTCATCGACTGGAGCGAGGTCGGCGACGCCACCGTGGAAACCCTGGCCATGACCGGCGGCTCGCTGTTCTTCACGGTCTTGCTGGGACTGCCGCTGGGCATCCTGCTGTTCCTGACCAACCGCGGCCAGTTGCTGGAACAACGTGGGCTGTACTGGGTGCTGTCGCTGGTGGTCAACGTGCTGCGCTCGGTACCCTTCCTGATTTTGCTGATCCTGCTGATCCCCTTCACGCTGTGGCTGGTCGGAACCTCGCTGGGCGTGACCGGCGCCATTCCGCCGCTGGTGATCGGTACGGCCCCCTTCTTTGCCCGCCTGACAGAAAGCGTGCTGCGCGAAATCGACCGCGGCATTCTCGAAGCCTGTACCGCCATGGGGGCACGGCGTCGCCAGATCATTTTTGGCGCGCTCTTGCCCGAAGCCCTGCCGGGCCTGCTGGCGGCGGTGACCATCACCGCGATCACCCTGATGTCGTATGCCGCGATGTCGGGCGTGATCGGTGGCGGCGGCCTGGGCGACCTGGCCATTCGCTATGGCTACCAGCGCTTCCAGACCGAAGTGATGGTGGTCACGGTGGCCATCCTGGTAGTGCTGGTGCAGTTGCTGCAGTTCTTTGGCGACCGCCTGGTGCTGCGCTTCACCCGCAAGTAAGGCAGCAAGAAACGGCAGTCCATGTTTTTCCGGGTGCGCTCCCCACGAGGGACGCTCCCACACCACGTCAACCGACGTTCAATCGATAGTCATTACAAAAGAATGGAGAGAACCATGATCCGCAAACTGATCCCTCAACTGGTGGCCGGTGCCGCCCTGGCCTTCAGCGTTGGCGCCCACGCCGCCGACAAGCTGGTGATTGCCGCCACACCCGTGCCGCATGCCGAGATCCTGGAACACATCAAGCCGGCCCTGGCCAAGGAAGGCATTGAACTGCAGGTCAAGGTCTTCACCGATTACATCCAGCCAGCCGCACAGACCAACGAGAAGCAGGTCGATGGCAACTTCTTCCTGCACCAGCCCTACCTGGACCAGTTCAAGAAGAGCCACAAGAACGACATCGAAGTGCCGGTAGCCAAGGTCCACGTCGAGCCCTTCGCCGCCTACTCGCAGAAGCTCAAGAAGGTCGCCGACATTCCTGACGGTGCCACCATCGCCATCCCCAATGATCCGTCCAACTCGGGCCGTGCCCTGCTGCTGCTGGCCCGCAATGGCCTGATCAAGCTCAAGGACAGCTCCAACATTTCCTCGACCCAGAAGGACATCGTGGAAAACCCCAAGAAGCTGAAGTTCCGCGCCCTGGAAGCGGCTACCCTGCCGCGCGTGCTGAACCAGGTCGACGTCGCCCTGATCAACACCAACTATGCACTGGAAGCAAAGCTGAACCCGGTCAAGGATTCGCTGTTCATCGAAGATGCGAACTCGCCCTATGCCAACCTGCTGGTGGCGCGTGAAGACAACAAGGACAGCGCCGCCATCAAGAAGCTGGCCGCCGCCTTGAATACCCCGGACGTGAAGAAGTTCATCGAAGAGAAGTACCAGGGCGCTGTCGTTCCGGCCTTCTGATGCACTCGGGCAGACTGCACCGTCTCCCTGTCACACCGCCGGTGTGTCCCGCAGAGCCGGGACCACCGCAGAAGCGTGCATAGCGCCAGGCCGGTGTGTTTTACTGCAAGCCACGGAGTGATCCGTGGCTTTTTTTCGTACTCTGTCGGCGTAATTCAATGCGAGGCTCCACCAGAATTGCGGATCGATATCGAAATACGCTCCCAGCTGACGGGCAATTTCCTCCGTGATCTCGGCCCGGCCTTGCACCAGGTCTTGCAGATGTGTTGCGGTGATACCGAGATGCGCAGCGAGCTGCACCCTATCCAGTTGCATTGGCTCGATGAATTCCTCCATCAGGATTTCGCCGGGATGAATCTCTTCAAGTATGTTGTTCATGGCAGCGATGTGAATGACGTGGGTTAACGATTCCGTATCAGAGTCCGGATTTTTAACATCACTTTTACCGTCACCACTTCAAGCAGGCTTGATCAGCGTGCGGTCATCGAAAAACCTGGAGCGCTCGTCTCACGACTTATCACTCACTGAGACAGGCGCAAACTTGGTGAACCCCCGCCCCAAGATCGCCCCTCCCCGCCCCGCCATCAGCCAGTCCCAATCGGCATGACGCCATGCCGGATCAGCATCGCCCGCATCGATGCGGCCCGCGTGCACGCTCGACCATCGTCAGTTTTCCCAGTAGCCGCACGCCTGCTGGCATGGTCATTGCAAACCCGCCCGGCACGATACAGTCCATTCAACGAAAGGGATCACATGAAATTTGCCAAACCGGTGCTCGCCGTCTCGCTGGCCCTGCTGGGCCTGTCCACCCAAGTCGCGCAGGCGGATGCACTGGCCGATATCCAGAAGGCGGGCACGGTGCGCATCGCCGTGCCGCAGGACTTCGCCCCCTTCGGTTCGGTGACCTCCGACCTGCAGCTGCAAGGGCTGGATATCGACGTGGCCAAGCTGATCGCGCAGAAGATGGGTGTCAAGGTGCAGCTGGTGCCGGTGGCCAGCGCCAACCGCATCGCCTACCTGCAGACGCACAAGGCGGATCTGGTCATCTCCACCCTCGGCAAGAACGCCGAGCGCGAAAAGGTGATCGATTTCTCGCAATCCTATGCGCCCTACAACAACAGCGTCTTCGGGGTGGCCTCGGTACAGGTAAGCGGTCCGGCCGATCTGGCAGGCAAAACCGTGGGCGTGGCACGTGGCACCTTCCAGGATCTGCAGCTCACCGACACCGCCCCGAAGAGCGCCACCATCAAACGCTACGAGGACAACAATGCCATGATCTCGGCTTATGTCTCCGGCCAGGTGCAACTGGTCGGCACGGGCGATTTCGTCGCCTATGCACTGGCGGAGAAGGCACCGGGCAACAAGCCCGTGCTCAAGTACATCATCAATGAATCGAGCTGCAGCGTCGGACTCAACAAGGGCGAAGCCGCCCTGCTCGGCAAGGTCAATGAGGTCCTCACGGCAGCCAAGAAAAGCGGCGAACTCAATGCCATCGTGCAGAAATGGCTGAACGTCCCCTTGCCCGCCAAAATGGCCACTACCTTCCAGTAAGCAAAACGGCCCGCACTTCGATGCGGGCCGTTCACTGAGGGATGACTGCTTACTGGTAAGTGGTCGCCATCTTCTCCGGCAGCGGCACGTTGAGCCACTTCTTGACGATGCCGTTGAGCTCCCCGCTCTTCTTGGAGGCGGTCAACGCTTCGTTGACCTTGGCCATGAGCGCCGGTTCTCCCTTGTTCATGCCCACATAGCAGGTCGAGACGTTGATGATGTACTTCAGCAGCGGCTTGTTGTTGGGGGTCTTCTCCGCCAGCGCATAGGCCACGAAGTCGCCCGTACCAACGATCTGCACCTGGCCCGAGACATAGGCCGAGATCAGCCCGTTGTTGTCTTCATAGCGCTTGATGACCGTGCTCTTGGGCACGCTGTCGGTCAGCATCAGGTCCTCGAAGGTGGAGCGGGCGACCCCGACAGTCTGGTTGGCCAAGTCGGCCGGGCCGGCAACCTTGATCGCGGCCACGCCGAAGACGCTGTTGTTGTAGGGTGCATAGCCCTGCGAGAAATCGATCACCTTTTCGCGCTCGGCATTCTTGCCCAGCGTGGAAATGATGAGATCGATCTTGTGCGTCTGCAGGAAAGCCATGCGGCTGGAGATCGGTACCGGCACCAGCTCGGCCTTCACGCCCAGACCCTTGGCCACCAGCTTGGCCACATCGATGTCCAGGCCCTGCAGCTGCAGGTCGGACGTGACCGAGCCATAGGGCGCAAAGTCCTGCGGCACACCGATCTTGACCACACCGGCTTTCTGGATGTCAGCCAGGTTGTCGGCACAGGCGGTACCGGTGAGGGTGGCCAGAGCGGCCAGGGCGAGGATGGTCTTGACGAACTTCATGAGGGTTCCCTTGTTGTCGTGGATGTCGGACGTGGCGTGCAAAAACGGGGCAGCGTACAAACACTTAGAAAATCACGCGATTGACTGTGCGCGCATTCCGGGGCCGTTGCTCAGGAGCAGGACCGCCAGCATGCCATCCGGACTCTGCAAGGAGCATGCCAGCCGCCGGGGGCTGGTGTAAATCATTTCCATGACCGGACTCTGCCCCGGAACTTTGATATCGCTCCGGATATCAGTCAGCATACTGCATCAAGTTATAAGGTTTCCGAAAACAAGCATGCGAGGTCTGCATGCCCCCCAATGCGCGTCCCCCGAGCGAAAGCCGGAACACAAGCCCATCCGCTGCAGGAATGATAGCGGTACAAAATCTAAGCATTGCGAAACCTGTCCACAAGGGCAAACCTTTAGAAATTCGCTTGACACGATCTCCAAGCAGGAATAAAAAGCGGGGGCATCGTCGCTGTTGCGATCCCGCCAAAGATCAGCCTCAGTATTCCCGCCTGATAAGAGCGGCCAGATAAAAATCGTAAAATCGAAGAAATAAGTTCTTCTGTCTTTACGATCAAAGTTATATTGCCGCAGGCACTCTACCAACGTCATTCCAGACCAATCACAAGGGAGATACCCATGCCCAAGCGTTCCAAGACCATCGAGCCCGTCGTGGTAGTTCCGCCGCAGTTCCTGACCGAACCGGATGGCTTCCTCAACGTCCCGGTGAGCCGCAAGACCCGCGATCACATCCATCACCTCAAGAAGAGCATGCGCGTCTCCAGCCAGGCGGAAGTGATCGAAAAAGCCGTCGCCATCGTGCGCGCCATCGACCTGGCGGCCAAGGGCGAACTGCCCGACAACTGATGCATCCTGGCCGCAACCGGTTCCGGTTGCGGCTTTCTTCCCCATTCCTTTCCTCATGCCGTTTCGGGCGATGGCGCGTGATCGGCGTCCTTCACCCATAAAAAAAGCTGCCCGATATCTGGACAGCTTTCCTGGGGCTTAGGCGGCCTGAGCCGTCCCGGCGACTTATCCCTACGCACCCCTTGCCTGCTGTGGCAAGCGGAAGACGGCCACTTTCTCGGCCAGTTCGGCGGCCTGTCCCTGCATGGAGCGTGAAGCGGCGGCCGCCTCCTCGACCAGCGCCGCATTCTGCTGGGTAACCTCATCCATCTGCGCCACGGCCTGGTGTACCTGCTCGATGCCGGCGCGCTGCTCTTCACCGGCGGCGCTGATCTGGCCGATGATGGTATTGACCTGGGCCACGCTCTGCACGATCTCATCCATGGTCTGGCCGGCCTTCTTGACCAGTTGCGCACCCGAGTCGACCTTCTCCACAGAGTCGCCGATGAGGACCTTGATCTCCTTGGCGGCCGCCGCCGAACGCTGGGCCAGGCTGCGCACTTCGGTAGCGACCACGGCAAAGCCGCGTCCCTGCTCGCCTGCACGTGCCGCTTCCACCGCGGCGTTGAGCGCCAGGATGTTGGTCTGGAAGGCAATGCCGTCGATCACGCCGATGATGTCCACGATCTTGCGGGCGGAGGCATCGATGGCATCCATGGTGCTGACCACGTCGCCGACGATCTCACCGCCCTGCCCGGCGATGTGCGAGGCGGCTTGTGCCATTTCCGCGGCCTGGCGGGCATTGGCGCTGTTCTGCTGGACGGTGGAAGTCAGTTCCTCCATCGAGGAAGCGGTTTCTTCCAGCGAACTGGCCTGGTGTTCGGTGCGTGCCGACAGGTCCTGGTTACCGGCAGCGATTTCCTGCGACGCGGTGGCGATGGTATCGGCACCGGTGCGCACGTTCGAAACGATGTCGACCAGTGACGTATTCATCTCGCGCAACGCACCGAGCAGGTCGCCGGTTTCATCCGGTGCGCTGTCGGTGATGGTCTTGGTCAGGTCGCCATTGGCCACCTTGCGAGCCGCATCGACGGCATCGGCCATCGGTACGGTGATGGAGCGGCTGATGGCCAGTGCAGCGATCAGGCCCAGCAGAATCGCCACCGCCGCCGAGACGCCGAGGATAGTTGCAGAAGTAACGTAAGTCGCATGGGCGGCCTCGGTGGCCGAACGCATCTGTCCCTCGAACAGGGTCACCAGTTGCTGCAGCGTGGCCAGCAGATCACCCTGGGTCTTGTAGCGCGGACCGAACAGCAGGCGCTGTCCTTCGATGTTCTGGTTTTTCAGACCAAGGGCCACCACATCGCCCGTGAAAGCGAAATACGCCTTGCTTTGCTCATCGGCCTGGGCAGCAAGACGGCGGCCCTCGTCGGTCACCACGTGGGTGCGGACAAATTCGAGCGCCTTCTGGAATTCCGCCAGGTCCTTGTCGATGGACTGCTTGTTGCTGGCCATCTGCGCATCATCGTCCAGGATGATGATGTTGCGCGCCGAACGGGCGATATTCATCATCAGGTACTGCATCTTCTGGGCCGCATTGACCTTGGGATAAATGTCACCGCTCAGTTGGGACGAGGTAGTGTCCAGCGAAGACATGCGAGTGATGCCGATGAAGGTGATGATCACCAGCAACAAAAGGAGGGCGGCAAAGCCCGCAGCCAGGCGGGGGCCAAGGCGGAGACGGCGGAGAGGATTCATGTGGATTGTGGAGTAAGAAGAGTCGAGGCCGGCGGGGTACCGGTGCCGGAATGATAATCCTGCCGAGCTCCCGCCTCAGGGCGGAACAGAGGGGCAGAGACAGGTCTGCTCGGCCCTTGCGTCCTGCCATCCGGCCTGCGCCACCACCTCCTCAGGCGGTGCGCTACCGGCCCGCCACCTCCTCATCGAACCAGCGCTTCCACGCTGGCACTGCGGTGGCAAAGGTGCCGCGATGGGTAGTCGGTCCGGTGGAGACCGCCTGTACCCGCGTGTTTCCCGAACCCATGGCCTGTGCATAGGTCATGGCCATACGGCCCACGCCCGGAGTGATGGCCTCATCCGTTTCGCCATAGTAATTGCGCACGTCGGAACGGATCACCCAGCGATAGGCTTGGGTGGTCGCGATCAGGCGGCCATAGGCGGACCGGGCGAAATACTGCGGGTCAAAATATTCCGGCCGCATCAGCTTGTGCAGGTCGGTCGGAATGTCGGCCACATTGAAGGGCTGCCGATCGTAGGCATTCTTGGCGACCGGGTAGGCCGCATCAGTGAGCACCGAGCGCGCCAACCCCGGCACACCGTAATAATTTTCGAAGGCAAAGGCTGACAGGATCACGATGCTGTTGAGCCAGGCCGCATCATTGGGGCGAGGAAAGGTGAGAAATCCTTCGAGCAGCGCGAACACGTCCAGCGGTGCACTGGCGGTGGTGGCCGCATCGACCTTGACGCCGGCCGCTTCCAGTTTTTCAAGGAAGGCCATGGTCACGAAACCACCCTGCGACCACCCGGAGAGAAACAGCTTGTCCTCGCGCCCCCCCATGCTGGCCAGCACGCTGCGCGCGGCCAGCAGCATGTCATAGGTGGCTTGCTGGTGGCTGCCCTTGACCATGTAGCCTTCCGGCTCGCTGGAAATGCCCATGCCGAAATAATCGGCGCCGATGAGCGCATAGCCCTGCCCGGCGAACTGGGCAATCATCAACTGCGTTTCGGGCGATTGTTCGGGGAAGGACGGCACCTGCTGCCTTTCATACACGGTGCCATGCTGATAGGACACCAGCGAATAGGATTGGGCAGGCGTATCCGGCAACGCCAGCAAGCCCGAGGCCAGGATAGGCTGGTTGCCGCGCTCCGGGATCACGGAAGGATACGTGATGCGATAGAGCCGCACGGCATTGCGTGCGGGGGAGTAATTGACGGGGACACCGGAGAATGCCGGCGTATCCTTTTGCAGAATGGTGTTGAGCTTGTCAACATCCCAGCGGCCGATCAGCTGATAGCGAACGCCGGAGGCCACCGCCTGCACCGCCGGGGTAGCGGGGGCCTGGGCCGATGCCGCAACTGGCAGGATGGACAACATGGCGCTCAGTGCGCCCAGGACCAGGCCGGCACGCATCACACATGACTTCATCGCTTCCCCTTTTCTTGTATTGGAAATGAATCACTGCAATCGTTTGCATGGCCTGTGCACGGAGCAATTGCGGCGCAAGCATCGTGTACGTAACGACATCAGTCTGGCGCATTATGACGAGCCGCATCGTAGCGCAAAGCAGGAAAAGCGGGACCTTTACCGTGCAAGCACAAGTTTGGGCGCACCGTGACTTCTGGTATAAACAGTGGCTGGAACGTCGCCGCCATTCCCCCCGATGGCGGATGACGCCACTTACCCCCCGATATTGAGAAACGAGCAAGCCATGAACAAGCGTACCCCCTCCCGCTTCCGCTTCCTGAAGCTGGCCGCCCACGCTGGCCTGATCTGCGCCGCGGTCCTGAGCCATCAGGCACACGCGCAGGCCAATCTGGACTTCTTCTCCAACACGGCCGTGGCCGATCTGAAGAAAGAACAGATCAATTCCCTGTATGCCGCCATCACCGCGTCCCTGGACGCCGGCGTGAGCGGCAAGACCTCGCAGTGGACCGATGGCCCCAAGCCCTCCACCACGGCCAAGATCACCCCGGCCTTCGAGCAAAGCACCCCGCCCTGCGCCAATGTGGACCTGGTGGTCACCAGCAAGCGTGGCACCGAACCGCTGAAATTGCGTTACTGCAAGAACAGCGCAGGCAAGTGGGCACTGAGCAACTGATCCGCTGATCCTCCACGACCGCGCGCTGCGCGGCAATCGCTCCGGCCGGCCCCGGTGCTCCGTTGTACGGCAGCGCCGGCCGGTCCCGTCGACGCTGCCGTTCAATCGAGCACCGGCACGCGATTTGCTGTTTGTTGCGCATTACACCTTTCCCTCAAGGTAGCTTTTCACCATGGCTGATACAGACCAACACTTTCTCGTCGTCGATGATTTTTCGACGATGCGCCGCATCGTCAGCGGCCTGCTCAAGGAACTCGAATACACCAAGATCGTGGAAGCCGATGACGGCTCCACGGCCCTGAAGATTCTGGAATCCGGCGCCTCCAACATCACCTTCGTCCTGACCGACTGGAACATGCCGGTCATGGATGGCCTGACCCTGCTCAAGAAGATCCGCTCCACCCCTTCTCTGGCGCATCTGCCGGTGCTGATGATCACGGCCGAAGCCAAGAAGGAAAACATCGTCACGGCAGCCCAGGAAGGTGCGGATGGCTATATCGTCAAACCCTTCAACGCCACCACGCTCAAGGAAAAGATCGAAAAGATCCTGGCGCGGCGCGCACAGATGAAATGAGAGGACGCTGATGGATATCCCTGCCAATGACGAACAACAAGAACCGCAAGCGGGCAGCATCATCAAACATGCCTCGATGACCACCCGCATCCACCAGACCATCTATACGCTGGAGAGCCGCATCGTCCAGCAGAACGACGGCCTGCAGCGTTCAGAATATCGCGTGCTGCTGGAGCGCGATGTCATCAAGGACTGGACCGAAGGCGACGTGGCACAGTATTTCGGATTGGACATCTACTGAGCCTTGCGTGTGTTTCGACAGCACGCCTGTCGCCTGGCTGCCACCTTCCCGGCAGCTTGCAACATAAGAACGGCAACCTGCGGGTTGCCGTTTTTTTTCGCCTGCAAACGCCAATGGGCGCATTTTTGCGGTCGGCCACAAGGCGCGGAATGATCGCGCCGCGCCTTTCAAATTGATAACAAAATCGAGATTTTCTGTGAAACTCCCGCTACACAAAAGCAGGTATAACGTAACCAATAATGATACTCATCCGTTAAGAGCGGACTATCAGGGTTGTTTCATTTTGGGGATGTGAACGACGTGGCAGTGTTAATCGTAGAGCATCCAGGCGAGGGAGCCGGCGTTGTGCTCAAGGCCTTGCATGCCAGCGGCTTGCCGGTACGGGCGGTGGCGGCCTTGTCGGAACTGGAAGGCGAGATTCAAAAAAAAAGCCTGCTGTCCTGATCATCGAGACGCACCGGTTCACCATCAGCTTGCTTCCGCTGGTGGCCGATCTGCGGCAGAAGTTTCCGATGCTCGGCATCGTCGTCATCGGCGAACAGCTCAGCGAGGATGCGCAGGAGAAAGCCCTGCACGACGGTGCCGATTACATCCTGCACAAACCGATCCGGCAAGGCCTGCTGCTGGCGACCATCCGCTCCTTCCTGCGACGCCTGCGCATCCTCCATGCGCCGACCGCAGGCAGTGCAGAAGCCTGGACCCTGTATCGCCGCCGCGGCACGCTGGTCAGTCCGCACAACGAACGGGTGGCGCTGAGCGAGCGGGAATGCGCGGTCCTGACGACGCTGTTCCTCAGCCCGCACTTCCCGGTCAGCGTGGAACACCTGATGCATGCGCTCAACATCACGGCCGAGATCATCGATCCGCATCGCATCGACACCATCATCTATCGCCTCCGGAAGAAGCTGGGGCAATTGGCGCATGCCCGTTTCGAGATCCGGAACATCTATGGCAGAGGGTTCATCTGCGTGGCAATGAAAGAAAGCGCGGTCTTTTATGTTTGGGATGGATAACGGCGAATGGTTCAGGCTGGTCCAGCGGGTCTGGACCGGCGCTTCACTGGATGGCCTCGGTGCCGTCGCCTCACTGGGCTTGGCGGGCACGCTGGGCGCATTGCTGGCATCCGCGCGCGGCCGTTGCCGCGAGCTGCACCGGCAATTGCGCGAAGCCCGCGCCGCCAATGACGGCCTGCGCCAGCAGGCGCTCTACGACGGCCTCACCGGCCTGCCCAACCGCAGCCTGCTGGAGCAACGCATCGCTGCTGCGATCGCCCGCGCCGAGCGCGCACAGGGCAGCTTCGCGGTGCTGTTCCTGGATCTGGATGGTTTCAAGCTGGTCAACGATCGCCACGGCCACGCCGCCGGTGATCTGCTGTTGCTGCAGATCGGCGAACGACTGGGGGCGAGCCTGCGGCATGCGGATACCATCGCCCGCATTGGCGGTGATGAATTCGTGGTGCTCACCGACATCGTCGCCAGCGGCGACATCCGCATCATCCGCGACAAGCTCACCCAGGCGCTCGCTGCCCCCTTCCAGATCGGCCAGACGATGCTGACGGTGAGCGCGAGCCTGGGCCATGCACGCTATCCCGATGACGGCAAGTCGATGGATGCCCTGCTGGCTTGCGCCGACCAGGGCATGTATCACCTCAAGCGCGCCCGTCAGGCGCAGGCGGCCTGCACCATGCAGTGACCGACGCAGCGGTTGACGGCGGCAGCGATCTGCAGCGGGTCGAAGCGGGACCAGCGGGCCGCCACGTGCTGGTCCGGCCGGATCAGGTAAGCGCATCCTTCGTGCGCAGCATAGCGCTGCGCGGCCAGTCCCTGCACATCCTCCAGCAGGGCCCCGGAACCGGCGGGACCGATGGTCTTGACCGGAATCTCCAGACCCGCTGCCTGCAGACTGACGGGGAAATCTCCCGCACCGAATACCAGCACCGTGAAGCCTTCGCCCAGCTGACTGAGCAGCCATCCGGGCCGGCTCCCCTGCCGCACCGGCGCATCCGCGCAGGGCGTGCCGGGGACCATGCGCTCGCCGAACGGCACGCTGTCGGGGGTGTTCAGGGACGAACTCACATAAGGCGTCGGCGTGGACAGGCGGCCGCTGTTGACCAGCGTGCGGGCGAACGGTTCGTGCTCGGCCAGCGTCAGGACGGCATCGCGCAGCACGCGGCTGGCACGGCTCTTGGGTGTGATGAAATCGGTGGAACGAGTGGACTGGCGCAGGTTGTCGTCGGCCGCGAAAGCGCGCTCTTCGTGATAGCTGTCGATGAAGCTGACCGGGGCCTGGCCATCGATGACCAGCTTGAGTTTCCAGATCAGGTTGTCTATGTCCTGCACGCCGGTATTGGCACCGCGCGCCCCGAAGGGAGATACCTGATGCGCAGCGTCACCGGCAAAGAGCACGCGCTGGTAGCGCATGTTGTCGATGCGGCGGCAGGCGAACTGGTAGACGGAAACCCATTCCAGCTCGAATTCCACCTCTGGCCCCAGCATCGCCTGAATACGCGGGATGACATTTTCGGGCTTCTTTTCTTCCTCGGGATCGGCGTCCCAGCCGAGCTGGAAATCGATGCGCCAGACGTTGTCGCACTGCTTGTGCAGCAACACGCTCTGGCCGCGATGGAAAGGCGGATCGAACCAGAACCAGCGCTCGGTCGGGAAGTCCGCCTTCATGATGACATCGGCGATGAGGAAGCGGTCCTGGAAGAACTGGCCGGTGAACTGCGCACCGACCATCTTGCGCGTATCGCTGTTGGCACCGTCGCAGGCGATGATCCAGTCGGCCTGCATGGTGAAGCTGCCGTCGGGCGTTTCCACGGTCAGGGTGGCACCGTCGTCATCCTGCTTCAGGGCCACCAGCGCATGCTTCCAGCGCAGGTCGATGAGCGGATGTGCCGTGCAGGCTTCTACCAGATACTCTTCCAGATAGTATTGCTGCAGGTTGATCATGGCCGGCATCCGGTGGCCGGCCTCGGGCAGCAGGTCGAACTGGTAGACCTGGCGATCCTCAAAAAATACCTTGCCCAGCTGCCAGCCCACGCCCTTGTCCACCATGCGCTGCGCCACGCCCAGACGATCCCAGATCTCCAGCGGACGCTTGGCATAGCAGACCGCACGCGAACCGATGCTCACGGTGTCATTGTCATCCAGCACGACGGCGGGCAGGCCGCGCGCGGCGCACTCCAGGGCAGCAGTCAGGCCGATGGGACCGGCACCGATGATGACCACCGGGTGGCGCTGCGGCTGGCCGCTGCGCTGCTCATCCGAGGCTTGATAGGCGAAACGGGGATAGGTGTAGGTGCTTTGCATGGTGTCTCCTTGGGATCATCGGGGGGGATGGCGCTGTCAATTTTTTATCGGATCAGTGACCGGCTGCCGTGAATTCCTGCACATGCATCCAGGCGGCATGTTTCGGTGCGCGGCGGGTGCGTGACCATTCGTCCAGCATGTCCCATTTGACTTCGTCCAGCCGCTGCAGCTGCTGCGGACTGGCGCAATCGGCAGCAAGTTCGACGCGGTGGCCGCTGGGATCGAAGAAATAGATGGATTTGAAGATGGTGTGATCGGTGATGCCCACCACCTCGATGCCATCGGCCTGCAGACGCTGCATGACCTCCCTGAGGGTGGCCTCGCTGTCCACCTTGAAGGCAATGTGCTGCACCCAGGCCGGGGTATTGGAGTCGCGCCCCATGGGCGGTGAATTAGGGATCTCGAAGAAGGCCAGCACATTGCCCTGCCCGGCATCGAGGAAGATGTGCATGTAGGGATCGGGGGCCTTGGTCGAGGGTACCTGGTCTTCGGCGATGGCCAGGATGAAATCCATGTTCAGATATTTCTGGTACCAGAGCACGGTTTCTCTGGCGTCCTTGCAGCGGTAGGCAACGTGATGGATGCGATCGATCTTCATGGCAGTCTCCTTGAGGGCTTCGTCTTTGTGTTTGAATTAGTAACGGTTGTTACTATATTGACGAGGCTCGCTCAGGGTCAACGTGCGGCAGGGGCAGGAAGGTCCTCGCGTGCAGGGTCATTGATGTGGATCAAGCGTGCTGCTGCCGTGTCGACTTGGTAACGTCTGTTACCATGTCGGAATGAAACTGCAAGATTTTTTCCCCTATCAACTGGCCCAGCTGGCCGAGGCGGTGAGCCGTTCGGTGGCAGAGGTCTATGCCGATCGCTTCGGCCTGAGCCGCGACGAATGGCGCATCCTGGCGGCCCTGGCCGAAGAGGGCCAGATGCAGGCCAGTGATCTGGTGCCCCATACCTCACTGGACAAGATGCAGGTCAGCCGTGCGCTGGCGCGCATGGAACAGGATGGCCTGGTGCTGCGGCAGCCCAGCCCGGATGACGCCCGCGCGCGCATCGTCAAGCCCACGGCGCAGGGACGCAAGCTGTACAGCAAGATCGTGCCGGTGGTGGAAGAGCGCGAAGCCCATCTCCTGCAAGCTCTGAGCTGCAGCGAACGCGAGGCCTTGATGCGCGCCATGGAAAAGATCCGGAAACGCGCCTTGCGCGTGATGGACGACGCCGATTGAGGCTTGTCGGTGCCTGGCTGACGCCATTGTGCGGGGGACTCCGATAACGCGATGCAAGCGAACGGTCTACCTTGTGATTTCAAGGAGACCACCATGAACCAGCCTGACCATACTGACCGGCATGACATTGAACGTGACGAGAACCAGCCACGACGTCCCAAGGAAGGGGCCACGCAGACCCATTTCGAGAAAGAGCCCGAGGGCCATGAAGGTACGCTAGGTGGACAGCCGCCACTGAACGCCCCGGCCGGCATCCAGCGCATGGGACGGGGAGGCGTGCTGGTGGAGAAAAGCCCGAATGCCGCCGACGATGAGCGGCAAGAGCAGAAGCCGGAGTAAGGTTCTACCTTCCTGACTAGGCCGACCAGGCCAGCATCGGTTTCCGGCCGATGAATTCGCGGAAGACTGCCCGGTCACGCCCCGTGTCCTTGGCTTGGTAGAGCGCCTTGTCGGCGTTTTCGATCAGTTCGCGCGGTTGATAGGAGAAGCCCTCCGCAGACGTGATGGATGTGATGCCGATGCTGACCGTGACCCGGCCCTTGTCGCTCCTCGCGTGCGGAATGCCCATGGCCCTCACGGCCGCACCAATTCGTTCCGCCACCACGAGGGCACCGGCACTGCCACATTCCGGCAGCAGTACGGAAAATTCTTCGCCACCGTAACGCGCCACCGTATCAATCTCGCGCTGTGCCGCCCCGGAGATGGCCGCGGCGATGTTGCGCAGGCAGACATCGCCCACCACGTGGCCATAGTGATCGTTGTATTGCTTGAAGTGATCGACATCGATCATGAGCAGTGAGAACGCCCCGCCCACGCGCGCGAAACGCGCCGCTTCCGCCTCCAGCAATTCATCGAAATGACGGCGATTGATGGCACCGGTCAGACCGTCACGGCGCGACTGTTTCTGCAGCAATTCGAACATGGTTTCCAGCTCGGCTTGTGCCCGCACTGCTTCGGCTTGCGCGCGCTCCCTCAGTGCTACCTGCGCGACCATCTTGTTGCCGCCGTACCAGATGGCCAACAGCAGCAAGGCAATGCCCAGTGCACGCACCATGATGTGCCGTGTCCAGCTCTGCAGGATCTCCTCCTTCGATACGCCGACGATGACGAAGAGCGGGTAATTGCTGAGATGCTTGAAGCCGTTGATGCGCAGAACCCCATCCTGCGTGGAGCGCAGCTCGACCACTCCCTGGTCCTGCAGCTTGACGTATTGCTGGATCAGGGGGGATTGCGCGAGTGACTTGCCCATGGAGTCCGGGCGCAGCGGCCGCCGATAGAGAATGGTGGCGTCGTTGGCACCGAACAGCACGACGCCTTGCTGGCCGATATCGAACTTCTGATAGAAGCGCTCGAAGAACTGGATGTCCAGCGTGGCCAGGACGACGCCGCCAAACGAGCCATCGGGCTTGTTGACGCGGCGGCTCATGGTGAGCACCCAGTGGCCGGTGGACTTGCTGCGGATGGGCTTGCCGATGAAGGGAGAATCGAGGCGATTGGCCTGATGGTGACGGAAATAATCACGGTCGCTGTTGTTGAAGCGCGTTTCCAGGACCGGCTGCGAAGAGGCCAGCCACTTCCCTTTTTCGTCATAGATGAACAGGCCTGCCAGTTGCGGTACCTCGCCGACGGTTCGCACCAGAAAGTTGTGCAGCCGCTCATTGCCGGCCACGGCGAGCGGCTTGCCCGGTACCTGCTCCATCACGGCCTTGAGGACGATGTCGACCTCGTCCAGCGCCTGGTCGGCGTGCTGGGACAGCGCCAGCGCCATGTTGGCGGTGGAGCGGAAGGATTCCTCCATCTCGGCCGTGTGTTCATGCCAGCTGGTCCAGGCTTCCAGAATGAGGATGATGATGCAGACGGCGGCCACGAAGCCCTTGGCCGCTCTGGACGCCACCTTGATCGGACACGCTTGCATGGTTCTCCCCTGAACGGTGACGTCTCGTGATGCCATTATTGTTCGCACCGGCAGGCCTCGCCATCAGAGATTGCCTGAGAAGAGACGGGCCGTCTCCCGCTTGATGAGAAGGCGGGTCAGGATTATCCCGATGGTGTTGCGTCAACAAAGCGCGGTAAGGTCTGGGCAGAGGAGAAATGATGCTAAACAGTTTTGCAGAGGATATCGCTGGCAGATATGTATTGATCGTCAGGAAACTGGCCGAGATGGCCGGGGCCAATCTGATCGTCGGTGACCTCATCCGTTCGGCCACCCGCAATTGTCTGGTGGCGATGCATGCAGCCGGCTCGGAATCCCACGAGATCCGGCACTACCTGGGGGCCTTGATCGCCGCGCAGACGAGTTCCCCGGCCAGCTGCAACATGCGCTCGGTGGCAGCATGGATCAGTGCCAGAAACCATATGGAATTTCTGCTGTTCATTGAGGAACGTGAAGCTCTGATGCACAGCGCCGGGCTCACGTCCAGCGATGACGTTACGCTTCATTGAGATTGAAATCCCGATGGCACGAGGGTCTCACCAAGGTGGCGCGGCCACGTTGAAACGTTAGCGAACGCCTATTCGTCCGTGTGGTGGAAAGATTGCACGCCTTCGCGTTGCATGAGGGTCTGCATCACCTTGTTGAACTCGCGTTCCGGGAGGCGGCTGAAAATGATGAAGACCTCGTCGTAGCGCTCATCCTCGGCGCGCTTGACGGCGAATTTGCTCACGCGCGTGGCTGCATTGCCCAGCAAGGCGGGAAGATGGCTTATGTTGATGGTATCGGCCAGCACCAGCAGGCGGATGCCACGTTTTTGCTTGTCTGCGAAAAAGCGCCGCTCCAATGGCTTGATGCCCGCCAGGATGATGAGCACGATGGAGGTACCGGTTACTGCCGCGACGTACATTCCGCCACCGACCGCCAGCCCGATGGCAGCCACCGTCCACAGGCTGGCCGCCGTGGTCAGGCCGCGGATGATTTCCCCGCGCAGCAGAATCGAGCCGGCACCGAGAAAGCCGATGCCCGACACCACCTGGGCCGCCATGCGTGAGGGATCGAGCACGACCTTGTCGGATTCCAGAATATGCGCAAAGCCGTAGGCCGAGACCAGCATGATGAGCGTGGAACCGACGCTCACCAGCATGTGGGTGCGCAAGCCTGCAGCCCAAGACAAACGTTCACGTTCAATGCCGATCAGGCTCCCAAGCACGGCTGAGACACTCAGTCTCAGGATGACGTCGGTTGCTGAGATCATTTCTTGCTCCTGTTGAAGAGATGGCGGATGAGCTTCTCCGGCTTCGCCGACCAGTCTTTAAAAATTATTTATATCATTTATTTCAAATGCGTGTTTTTGCAGCCCGGGGAAGTATCGGCCATCGTTGTTACATGCGATCTTAAACTCAAGGGCTGAATATTCATCCAACGAGGGGATTTGATCATTGGTGGCGATGGTCAGTCGCGATACATTTGCCCTCGGAATAGTAGCCATATCTGAGTACACGATCAGTCCTCGGAACTGAAAGTTGTGTCGCCAAAGGTGCTGCATAACCTTTGAAATAGGCGGAAGAGCTCAATGTTTAGGGGGCGTCGAGAATTCCGGGCATAAAAAAAACCCGCTGACGTATCAGCGGGTTTTTCATTGTGGCGGAGAGGGGGGGATTCGAACCCCCGATAGGCTATGAACCTATACACGCTTTCCAGGCGTGCGACTTAAACCACTCATCCACCTCTCCTGGATTCGGGTTCGCGTTCAGCGAAGCCATGCATTATAGCAAGCTTCTCGCCGAAGCCAAGTCTTTTCTGCATCTTTTTCAAAAAGACCATGAAAAAACCAGCAGGACCCGGCGTCCATACGACAACGCCCCGCCCTGCCGGCTAGCCTGTCACCGCCTTGCAGCGGCGGCTTCAGGCTTACTGCGCTTCTTTCAGCTGATCCAGGATGGCCGGATTTTCCAGCGTGGAAACGTCCTGGGTGATCGCCTCGCCCTTGGCCAGCACGCGCAACAAACGACGCATGATCTTGCCGGAGCGCGTCTTGGGCAGGTTGTCGCCGAAGCGGATTTCCTTGGGCTTGGCGATGGGGCCGATTTCCTTGGCCACCCAGTCGCGCAATTCCTTGGCGATCTGCTTGGCTTCTTCACCGGTCGGGCGCGGACGCTTCAACACCACGAAGGCGCAGATCGATTCGCCGGTGGTTTCATCCGGCTTGCCCACCACGGCCGCTTCAGCCACGATGCTGTTGGCCACCAGCGCCGATTCGATTTCCATGGTGCCCATGCGGTGACCCGACACGTTGAGCACATCATCGATACGGCCGGTGATGGTGAAGTAGCCGGTCTCCTTGTTGCGCACCGCGCCGTCGCCGGCGAGGTAGATGTTGCCACCCAGTTCTTCCGGGAAGTAACTCTTCTTGAAGCGTTCCGGATCGTTCCAGATGGTGCGGATCATCGACGGCCACGGACGCTTGACCACCAGGATGCCGCCATTGCCGTTGGGGATGTCGTTGCCGGTCTCGTCGACGATGGCCGCCGTGATGCCCGGCAGCGGCAGCGTGCACGAACCCGGCACCTGGGGCGTGGCACCCGGCAGCGGCGAAATCATGTGGCCGCCGGTCTCGGTCTGCCAGAAGGTATCGACGATGGGGCAGTTCTCGCGGCCAACGTTCTTGTAGTACCACATCCAGGCTTCCGGATTGATGGGCTCGCCCACCGAACCGAGGATGCGCAGCGAAGACAGGTCGTATTGCTTGGGATGAACCTTCTCATCCGCATCGGCCGCCTTGATCAGCGAACGGATCGCCGTCGGCGCAGTGTAGAAGATGGTGGCCTTGTGGCGCGCCACCATGTCCCAGAAGCGACCGGCGTTCGGATAGGTCGGCACGCCTTCGAAGACGATCTGGGTCGCCCCCACGGCCAGCGGGCCGTAGGCGATGTAGGTGTGGCCGGTGATCCAGCCGATGTCGGCGGTGCACCAGTAGACATCGTCGGGCTTGATGTCGAAGGTCCACTTCATGGTCAGCACGGCCCACAGCAGGTAGCCCGCCGACGAATGCTGCACGCCCTTGGGCTTGCCGGTGGAACCTGAGGTGTAGAGGATGAACAGCGGATGCTCGGCATCCACCCATTCCGGCTCGCAGGTGTCGGGCTGGTTCGCGACCACGTCGGAGAGCCACAGGTCACGGCCTTCGACCCAGTTGATCTCGGCACCGGCGCGCTTGTAGACCACCACGTGCTTCAGGGTATCGCAGCCGCCCATGGCCAGGGCTTCGTCGACGATCGATTTCAACGGCAGCTGCTTGCCGCCGCGCACCTGGTAGTCGGCGGTCAGCACGGCCACGGCACCGGCATCGATCACGCGTTCGTGCAGGGACTTGGCGGAGAAGCCGCCGAAGACCACCGAGTGCGTCGCGCCGATACGGGCACAGGCCTGCATGGCCGCCACACCTTCCACCGACATGGGCATGTAGATGACCACGCGGTCGCCCTTCTTGATGCCCAGCGATTTGAGGCCATTGGCGAACTGGCAGACCTTCTGGTGCAGTTCGCGATAGGACACGCGGGTCACCTTGCCGTCGTCGGCTTCGAAGATGACGGCGGTCTTGTCGGCATTGCCGTTTTCCAGGTTGACGTCCAGGCAGTTGTACGAGACGTTCACCTGGCCATCGGCGAACCACTTGTAGAACGGGGCGTTGGATTCATCCAGGGTCTGGGTGAAGGGCTTGTGCCAGTTGAGGTTGTCCTTGGCCAGCTTGGCCCAGGTACCTTCGTAGTCTTTCTCGAATTCGGCGTTCAGGGCCTGGTAGGCGTCCATGCCCGAAATGGCGGCGTGACGGGCCAGCTCGGCCGGGGGTGCGAATACGCGGTTCTCTTGCTTGAATGTCTCGATGTCTGCCACGGTAGTCTCCAGTAGGTTTGTTTTTGCTTTCCGCAAAACATAGGCCGTTTCACTTACTCAGTCCTTACACAAGCAGCGCCCCTGTCGGGCGGGAGGCCGCTTGCATCAGGGCTGGGACAGCGATGCCTGCACCCTTGCGCCAACCCGGGCAGGACCGCACCCGGCTGGCTCCATGGACGCAGACCTTCATATCGCTGCGATGTTCTCTGATGTTCAAGACAACATATTGGCATTCTGGCACAGGTCGATGTTTCCCGCAGGCACTGCGCACGCGGGATGCAGGGCAGGCCCCGGAAATGGGCCAAGGGCGTGTAGAATACGGCCCCAAATCCGGAGCCGGACAGTGAACGCAAACGCAGCTGCAGCGGCGCACCGGATATCGTCATCCTCAGCCAGAATCACGCGTAGCACGGACACCCATGAAAAACTCGTCGCCCCAGCCTCCCCGCAAGATCGGCATCCTGCCCAACCTGATTTTCATGAGCCGCTGGCTGCAGCTGCCGCTCTACCTGGGCCTGATCCTGGCGCAGTGCGTCTACGTGTATCACTTCTGGGTCGAGCTGGTGGACCTGATCGGCGCGGCCATGGGCAGCGCCAGTTCGCTGGACCACATTCTGGATGCGGTCGCCATTCCCGGCGCCACCCGCCCCGAGAAGCTCAATGAACAAACCATCATGCTGGTGGTATTGGCCTTGATCGACGTGGTGATGATTTCCAACCTGCTGATCATGGTGATCGTGGGCGGATATGAAACCTTCGTCTCGCGCATGAACCTGGAAGGCCATCCGGACCAGCCCGAGTGGCTCTCGCATGTGAACGCTTCTGTCCTGAAGGTCAAGCTGGCCACGGCCATCATCGGGATCTCGTCGATCCACCTGCTCAAAACCTTCATCAATGCCAATCTGTATGACGCCAAGACGCTCATCGCCCAGACCGGCATCCATATCGCTTTCCTCTTGTCGGCCATGGCCATCGCGTATTGCGACCGGCTGATGGTGCATCCTTCCGAACCCTCCGACAAGCCGCACTGACTTTGCCTCATCCAAACCGAGAGAACCAGCCATGACCATCATCAAGCAAGACGATCTCATCGAATCCGTCGCCGCCGCGCTGCAGTACATCAGCTACTACCATCCGGCCGATTACATCCAGCATCTGGCGCGCGCCTACGAGACCGAGCAGAGCCCGGCCGCCAAGGATGCGATCGCCCAGATCCTGACCAACTCGCGCATGTGCGCCGAGGGCAAGCGCCCGATCTGCCAGGACACCGGCATCGTCAACGTGTTCCTGAAGATCGGCATGGGCGTGCGCTTCGAGGGCTTCTCGGGCTCGATTGCCGACGCCGTCAACGAAGGCGTGCGCCGTGGCTACTCGCACCCGGACAACGTGCTGCGCGCCTCCATCGTGGCCGACCCGCAATTCGAGCGCAAGAACACCAAGGACAACACCCCGGCCGTGATCCACATGGAACTGGTGCCGGGCAACACCGTGGACGTGCAGATTGCCGCCAAGGGCGGTGGCTCCGAGAACAAGACCAAGTTCGTCATGCTCAACCCCTCCGACAACCTGGTGGACTGGGTCCTCAAGACGGTCCCGACCATGGGCGCCGGCTGGTGCCCGCCGGGCATGCTGGGCATCGGTATCGGCGGCACGGCCGAGAAGGCCATGCTGATGGCCAAGGAAGTGCTGATGGAAGACATCGACATGTACGAGCTCCTGAAGCGCGGCCCGCAGAACAAGACCGAAGAGCTGCGGATCGAGCTCTATGAGAAGGTCAATGCACTGGGCATCGGCGCACAGGGCCTGGGCGGCCTGACCACCGTGCTGGATGTGAAGATCATGATGCACCCGACCCACGCGGCTTCCAAGCCCGTGGCGATGATCCCCAACTGTGCCGCGACCCGTCACGGCCACTTCGTGCTGGATGGTTCGGGCCCGGCCTACATGGAACCGCCGTCGCTGTCGGATTGGCCGGAAGTGCACTGGGTGGCCGACACCGAGAAGTCCAAGCGCGTCAACCTGGACACCCTGACCAAGGAAGAAGTCGCCTCCTGGAAGCCGGGCCAGACCCTGCTCTTGAACGGCAAGATGCTGACCGGCCGCGATGCCGCCCACAAGCGCATCCAGGACATGCTGGCCAAGGGCGAGAAGCTGCCGGTGGACTTCACCAATCGCGTGATCTACTACGTCGGCCCGGTCGATCCGGTGCGCGACGAAGTGGTGGGTCCGGCTGGCCCGACCACCGCCACCCGCATGGACAAGTTCACCGACATGATGCTGGAGCAGACCGGCCTGATCTCCATGATCGGCAAGTCCGAGCGCGGCCCGGCCGCCATCGAGGCGATCAAGAAGCACAAGTCGGCCTACCTGATGGCCGTGGGTGGTTCGGCCTACCTGGTGTCCAAGGCGATCAAGTCGGCCAAGGTGCTGGGCTTTGCCGACCTGGGCATGGAAGCGATCTACGAGTTCGACGTCAAGGACATGCCGGTGACGGTGGCCGTGGACGCCAACGGCATCTCGGTGCACAACACCGGGCCGGCCGAATGGAAGGAAAAGATCGCCCAGAGCGTGTCCCTGTCCAAGATTCCCGTCACCACGGCCTGATTCGATACCAGGCCGAGCCCGTTGCAGGAGCGCGCGCAGCACCATGAATGAAGCCGTCAAGCAGGTCAGTGCGCCTTCTGCCGCCGGGTCCGACAGCACTAGCCCGATGCCGGCCGCAGCCAACGCTGCGGTCGGCATTTTCGATTCCGGTATCGGCGGCTTGTCGGTGCTGCGGCACATTCATTCCACCCTGCCCCGTGAACAGCTGATCTACTTCGCCGACTCCGGCTATGCACCCTATGGTGACAAGACCGAGGCACAGATCGTGGAGCGCTCGCTGACCATCGCGTCCTTCTTGCTGGAGCAGGGAATCAAGGCCCTGGTGGTGGCCTGCAACACGGCTACGGCGGCGGCCATCCAGGCGATACGCGCGCGCTGGCCACAACTGGTCGTGGTAGGCATCGAACCCGGCCTCAAGCCTGCCGCGCAGCAAACCCGCAGCGGCACCGTCGGCGTGCTGGCCACCCGCAGCACGCTGGCCAGCCAGCGCTTTGCCTTGCTGCAGCAGCAGATGGAAGCCCGGTATCAGGTGCGCTACCTGCCCCAGGCTTGCGTGGGGCTGGTGGACCTGATCGAGAAAGGCGAACTGTATTCGCCGGCCACGGTGCAATTGCTGGAGCGCTACCTGGGTCCGCTGCTGGAACAAGGGGCCGATACGCTGGTACTGGGCTGCACCCACTACCCCTTCGTGCGACCAGCCATCGAAAGCGTCTGCCAGCGCCTGGCGGGCGGCGTTCCCGACATCATCGATACCGGCCAGGCCGTGACCCGGCAGTTGCAACGCCTGCTGGCCACCGAAGGCCTGGAAGCGCAAGCAGCGACCGGTTCGCTGGCGGGCTTTACCACGGCCAGCCGCTCGACGCTGGAACAGGCTTTCCGGGGACTGCTCAAGCTTGATCCGCCGGTGCAGGCCTTGCAGCCGCAAACGGGCGGCTGACGCGGATAGGTAGGGCTGCGGAAAGAAATTTCAGGGCAATTGCCAATTTGCATTGAAATATGTTGCCATTCCCTGCAAGTGTTTGTATAATCTTTTGCTTACTTGATGACGGACGCAAGTCTGTCTGACAGTCGACGGTGGCTGTAGCTCAGTTGGTAGAGTCCAGGATTGTGATTCCTGTCGTCGTGGGTTCGAGTCCCATCAGCCACCCCAAAGATTCATGCAAAAAGCCCGGTCCTGGTGACCGGGCTTTTTGTTTTGGCGCGCTGTATGTGCGTCTGGCTGCTCTCTGCCAAGCCGGCACCCCTGCGGTGCCGGGAGGCCGCAGACCTCAGTTGATCATCCCCGTCGAATACGCATACTTGATCAGTTCAGCATCCGTACTCAGGCCCAGCTTGCGCATGGCATTGTTCTTGTGGGTACTGATGGTGCTGGGCGTACGCGACAGGCGCACGCAGATTTCACCCAGAGACTGGCCTTCCACGAACAGGCGCACTACTTCCAGTTCGCTCTGGGTCAGCTCGCGCACCAGGCCGAAACCTTCACCCTGCGCCCAGCTCATCTCCAGCTCGCCACGCAGCGAGACCGGAAAATACAGCTGCTTGCTGCTCTGCGTGGCCAGGCAGGCGTTGATCAGCTCGTCGGTCTTCTCACGCTTGTTGATGACGGCAAATACGCCCATGCGATACAGGCGGCGGATCACCGCACCATTGTTCATCGCGGTGTAGACAATCACCTTGGTCGACGGATGCTCGGTCTTCAAGCGCTTGACCAGCGCAAAACCATCCGACTCGTCGCTGTCATCGGCCGGCATGGCGAAGTCGGTAATGACGATTTCGCACGGCGAACGCTTCAGCGCACTGATCAGCGCCTCGCCATTCTCAACCTCCAGGTCGATGCGGATTTCCGGCAAACGCGCCAGCTCACCCCGAAGCGCTCCCAGCACGATGGGATGATCATCGGCAATGGCAACGTGCAGGACTTTCTTCAAATTCATGCTACCCCCAAATGGTTCAATTGACTGACAGGTGGCGACGCCGCGACATCATTGCCCTCGCTCATCCTCCCCTGGTTCGCCTCGACTTGCGGCCCTCGATTTGTCTGCATCGATGTCGACTCCCCCGCCCAGGGCGATGCCGCAACGGCATCGCGAAAAATTCCACTCCTAGGAGATAGAGAAAATCTGGAGAAAATAGAAAGGAAACTGCGTTATTCCCACAAAAAATCGAATAAATTCGACGTGTCAATAGAAACTATTCTATCTACGGCTTATAGCGGAGATATCTAAAAGATATTTATTGAAAGGCTCGACATCGTTTGAAGTCCACCTGCGTTTTCACGCACCCTCTTCTTCGATGTCTCACCTGTCTCACTCGCTTCAGTTGCTTCACCTGTCACAGCGCAATCTCACCAATAATCCTCGGTCACGAACTGTCCGCCCCCGGTGCGCCGCAAGGGCGTCATGCCGCGCTCGCGCAGCAGCTCACGCACCTCGGTGACCATGTCCGGATTGCCGCAGGCCATCACGCGGCTGTGTTCGGCTGCCAGGGTCAGTCCGCTGGCCTGTTCAAGCCGGCCGTCCTTGAGCAGGGTAGTGATGCGCCCTGCCAGCCAGCCCGGCTCGCCCGGCAGAGCGGGATCACGCGTCACGCAACGCAGCAGCTGCAGGCGCGCCGGCCACCCTTGCGCACGGGCCTGTTGCTGCAGGCGGGCGAAGGTCTCGGCGTAGGCCAGTTCCTCGCGCTGGCGCACCCCGTGCACCACCACCAGATCGCTGAACCGCTGCCATACCTCCGGCTGCTGCAGGATAGCGACATAAGGCCCCAGCCCGGTACCGGTGGCCAGCATCCACACCTGCCGGCCATCAACGAAACGGTCGGCCGTCATGAAGCCATAACTGAGCTTCTCGACCCAGACGGCATCGCCCGGCTGGAGCTGGTTCAGGCGCGATGTGAATTTTCCTTCAGGGACGATGATGGCGTAGTACTCCAGATAGTCGTCGCCTTCCGCCGAGGTGATGGAATAGGCACGCGAGACCACCTCGCCGTCGATCTCCAGTCCCAGGCGCGCGAACTGGCCTGCCGTGAAACGATAGCCGGCCGGGCGCGTGGTGCGGAAGCTCAACAGCTTGTCGGTCCAGCGATGCACCCATATCAGGCGCTCACAGGTCGCCTTTTCCGAATACGCATCAATACTCACACTGACACTGCTGCTCACTGCATTCTCCTTCGATGTGCTGCCAGATTGCCCGCGCGGCAACCACTGCCGGGGCATTACAATAGCGGGATGAACAGGAGCGAGGGCCATCCAGCCCTTGCTCCGGCACGACCGCAAGCGGCGGGGCAACGAACCAGTGTCACGAGAGACACGCGGGACGACCCGGACAGGAAGCTTTCGCCGCCTGCACCGGCCAGGAACTATCCGCGCCGCGCGCGGGTCAGGCCTCAGTGGCGTGCGCCGCCAGCCCTCATCCTACCCGACTTGCCCCACGGCGCGTCAGGCTGGCCGCCTCAACCGACAACCGATGATGCAGTGAATCAATGACTTGGACCCGCAGCCTGGCCATCGCCTTTTTATTTTGCGCCGCCGACACCGCCCACGCCGCCTACAAGGTACAGATCGACGCGCCCAAGCCGGTGCAGTCGCTGCTGAAGGATTTCCTCGATATTTCGCGCTACCAGGACCGCGACGACATCAGTGATGAACAGCTCAAGTTCATGATGGATACCGCCGGCGACCAGGTGCGCGAACTGACCTCCACCGAGGGTTATTTCACCCCGGTCACGAAGGTCAGCGCGCAGACCGAGGCCGGTTCCGAAGGCAAGCAGGCCGTACGCCGCATCACCATCAGCGTCGACCCCGGTCCACGCACCGAGATCAGTTCGGCCGAGGTCAGCGTCTCCGGCGTGGCCGCCCGTGACGATCAGGCGACCGTGGCCCGCCTGCGCGAGGATTGGTCGCTGCCCGTGGGCCAGCCCTTCCGCCAGGAAGACTGGAACCGTGCCAAGAACGCCGGCCTGGAAAAGCTGCAGCAAAAGAAATACGCCGCCGCCCGCATCGCCAGCTCCGAGGCGCGTGTCGATCCGGACGAACACCAGGCCGACCTGGCCGTGCGCTATGACAGCGGCCCGGCGTTCACGCTGGGCCCCTTGCAGATCACCGGCACGCGGCGCTATCCGGAAAGCATCATCCGCAACGTCAATCCGCTCACCGTGGGCGAGCCCTATGACGTCAATCGTCTGCTGGCCCTGCAGCGGCAGATCCAGAACACGCCGTATTTTTCCAATGCCATCGTGGCCATCGATGACGATCCCGAGCATCCCGAGCAAACGCCGGTGAAGGTGCAGGTCACCGAATTCCCGACCCAGCGCGTGCGTGCCGGTGTCGGCTACAGCACCGATACCGGTGCCCAGGTCGAAGGCCGCTATTCGCACTACAACGTGTTCAACAAGGCCTACGTTTTCGACAGCCAGCTGCGTTTGGAGCAGAAGCGCCAGTACGGCGTGCTGTCGCTGGCCATGCCGCCGGATGACAAGGCCTTCGTCAACAGCATCAACACTTCTTACGACCGTACCAAGCTCGAAGGCATCGACCTGCGCAGCCAGCAGGTCGGTTTCAAGCGGGCCCGCAACAGCGAGAACTACGACACCACCTACTCGCTCACCTACTACCGCGACGAGCTGAGCCAGGAAGATGGCAGCACCCTGCCCGCCAACACCATCGTCACGCCCGGCAAGCACCGTGCGCTGGTGCCGGGCTTCGCGTGGTCGCGCCGCAATGTGGATGATCCGATCTTCCCGCGTAAAGGCAATCTGCTGACGCTGGAAGCCGGCTTCGCGCTCAAGGGCTTGCTGACCGACCAAAGCTTCTCGCGGCTGTATGGGCGTTTCAAGCAGTTCCTCCCGGTCGGCAAGCGCGACATCGTGGTGCTGCGCGCCGAGCTGGGCGGGGTCTTCACCGCAGGCAGTGCCGGCGCGGTACCGCCCTCGCTGCTGTTCCGTACCGGCGGCAATGACTCGGTGCGCGGCTACAGCTACCAGAGCATCGGCAACGAGCAGAACGGCACCGTCTACCCGACCAAGTACCTGGCCGTGGGCAGCTCGGAATACCAGCGCTGGTTCAGCGAGAACTGGGGCGCGGCGGTGTTCTACGACGTCGGTGCCGCGGCCGACAACTGGAACAACAAGACCTTCTATCACGGGGTCGGCACCGGCGCGCGCTGGCGCAGCCCGGTCGGCACGCTCAATCTGGACCTGGCCTATGGCATCCAGAAGCGCCAGATCCGGCCGCACATTTCGCTGGGCATCGCCTTCTAGCGCCCGGGCAGCATCCGCGCCGCCTCCCGATGAACTGAATTCGAATCACCCACCAGCATGAGCGAACCGCAACACGATCCGCAGCAAGCCCCCTCCGCACCGCCGCCGCGCCGTCGCGCCAGCCGCGGCCGCCGTATCGCCGCCTGGAGCGGTGGCACCATGGCCCTGCTGGTGCTGGCCGCCGCCGGTGCCGCCCTGTATGCCACCCATACCGAGAGCGGTGCCCGCCTGCTCTGGAATACCGCCGTCAAGACGCTCGACGGCAAACTCTCCGGCCAATTGCTGGGCGGTACCGTGGCCGACGGTCTGCGTCTGCGCGATCTGCATTACCAGGATGAGAAGCGCATCCTCGACATCGACAGCGTGGATGCGCGCTGGCATCTGGCGCTGCTGCAACGCAGATTCAGTATCGATTACCTGCGCGTGGGCAAGGTGCGCCTGAACCAGCAACCCTCGCCGTCAGAACCGAGCAGCATGCCGGGCTCGCTGGAGATCCCGCTGGCACTGGACATCCGCGAGATCAGTCTGGCCAGTCTCAGCCTGACCCAGGGCACCTCCACCACCGAACTCTCCAAACTGAAATTGCACGGCAACTCCGACGGCGTGCAGCACACGCTGGTGCTGGACAGCCTCACCACGCCGTTCGGTGACGCCACCGCCCTGCTGCACCTGAACGGCAAGCAGCCCTTCGCCATCGGCGGCGGGCTGGAACTGGCCGGTGCCTACCAATATGGCGAAAGCCAAGAGCAATACCAGCTGGCCGCGCAACTGTCGGGCTCGCTGCAGGAACTGGGCATCGCGCTCACCGCCGGCGGCGACAAGCTCAAGGGCCATGCCGACATCGTCGCCACGCCCTTTGCCAGCGTGCCGCTCAAACGCGCCAAGGTGGACCTGCAACACCTCAATCCGCAAGCCTTCAACGCCGCCGCACCAGCCGCCGACCTGAACCTGCGCGCCGACCTCGCGCCGCCCGCCGGGCTGGCCGCCGACGCACCGCTGCAAGTCGCTGGCCGCGTCGAGATCGACAACGCCCGTCCCGGCAGCCTGGACCAGCAACGCCTGCCGCTGCTCTCGGCCAGCGCCGACCTGAAACTGGACCTGCAGCAGCAAACCCTGTCACGGCTGGAGATCCGTCTGCCGCAGCAAGGGCGCATCGAAGGCAGCGGCCAGTTCCGGCCCGGCAGCAGCGAGCCCGGCAAGCAGGAACCGCTGTCCGGACAGTTCAAACTGCGCGTGAGCGATCTGGACCTGAACCAGCTGCATCGCCAGGTGCGCCCGACCCGGCTGTCCGGTCCGGTCGACCTCACGCTCGCTCCCGATGCCCAGCAAGTCCTCCTGACCCTGCAGGACAGCACGCTGAAGCTGCATGTGGACAGCGTGATCGGCCAAGATCGCGTGCAACTGCGCGAAGCCTCGCTGACGGCCGGCAAGTCGCGCCTGGAAACCTCCGGCACGCTGCAGACCGCCGCTGCCATGGAGTACGCCTTCAAGGGCCGCCTGGTGGACTTCGATCCGACCGCCGTGCTGCAGGCAGTGACGCCGCCGCCCGCCAGCACGGGCAAGGGTCGCAAACGTACCGCAGCAGCGGCTTCCAAACCGGTGCCGGCGCGCATCAACATGGATTTCAATGCCGCCGGTGCACTCTCGCCTGAGCTGAAGCTCAAGCTGGGCTTCCGCATCCATGACAGCACCTACGACGCCCTGCCCATGAGCGGCCAGGGCGACATCAACCTGGCCGGCATGCGCCTCTTGCCCAGCCGCGCCAATGTGCAGATCGCCGGCAATACGCTGGATCTGGACGGCAGCTTCGGCAGCACCCGCGACAAGCTCAAGCTCAAGGTCGATGCGCCGCAACTGGCGCGCCTGGGTTATGGCCTGGGCGGGCTGTTGCGGGTGGACGGCATCCTCAGCGGTACGCGCGAACGCCCCAACCTGCTGGCCAGTTTCCAGGCCGAGCAACTGGCCTTCGGCCCGCACAAGCTGCATCACCTGTCCGGCCAGAGCGAGTTGCACAGCAACCTGGCTGCCGGCGTGGCTTCGCCCGACAACCGCCTGGCCCTGAGCCTGGAAGGCGATGGTTACAGCGGCCCGCAAGCCGAACTGGCGCGCCTGTCGCTCAAGCTCGATGGTACCTACGCCAGCCACACGCTGGCCCTGCAAGCCAAGGGCAAGCTAGCTGATCAGGTGCTGGACCTGAACCTGGCCGCGCACGGGAAAGTCACTGAAAAGACCCGTGGCAACTATGGCTGGGCCGGCAGTCTCGACCAGTTCAGCAACCAGGGCTTGCCGCGCATCGCCATGACCAGCCCGCTCACGCTGGACGCCTCGGCCGAGGGCATCGAGGCCGGCAGCACCCGCATCGAGATCGACCGTACCGCGCTGGATCTCAAGCGCCTGTCCTACCGCCAGGGCCGTCTGGCTTCCGCCGGACAGGTACGCGCGCTGGATGTGGGCCGGGTGCTGGAACTGGTACAGCAGTTCACCGGCACGCCGCCACCGGTCAAGACCGACCTGGTGCTGGACAGCGACTGGGACTTCAACCTGGCCGAGACCGCCAGCGGCTATCTGCAGATCGCGCGCAAGTCAGGCGATGTGCGGGTGACCACCAGCGTCGGCGAAGCGGCCATGGGCCTGTCCGAACTGCAGCTGCGCAGCCAGTTCCAGGGCGAGCGCATGAACGTGACCGGCCGCGTCAACGCCGCCCGCATCGGCACGCTGGACCTCGGCGGAGATGTCGGCCTGCGCCGGGTAGAGTCGCTGCTGGCGCTGGCCCCCGAATCGCCGCTCAACCTGAAGGCCAGTCTCGATGTACCGGAACTCAAGCGCGTGGGCGACCTGATCGGTCCGCAAGTGAGCCTCAACGGCAAGCTGGCCGCCAGCCTCAATGCCGGCGGCACGCTGGCGCAGCCGCGCCTGTCCGGGGCCATCAATGGCGACAACCTGGCCGTGACCGAATTCGACCAGGGCATCCAGCTCAAGGATGGCATCGTGCGCATCGTCATGGACAGCAACGTGATCGAACTGCGCCAGATCGAATTCCACGGTGGACGCGGCACCCTGCGCGCCGGCGGCAAGATCCAGCTGGGGGCCGACAATCCCGACCTCAACGCCACCCTCACCGCCGACCACCTGGAACTGTTCGCCAGCCCGGACCGCCAGCTGATGCTCTCCGGCGAAGGCAAGATCAGCAACGTCAACGAACAGTTGCGGGTGGATGGCAAGTTCACCGTGGACCGTGCCCTGTTCGACCTGCCCAAGAGCAGCGCCCCCAAGCTGGGCGATGATGTGGTCATCGTCAGCCGCAGCGGCAAGAACCGCGTCGGTGCGGCGGCCTCCTCGCAACAGAAACTGGAAGCGGCCACCGAAAAACCGGCCAGCAAGTTCGCCCCGGTCATCAACCTGGCGGTCGACCTGGGCAACGACTTCCGCTTCCGCGGCAGCGGCGCAGACCTGCGCTTGCGGGGCGATATGAATGTTCGCAGCGAACCGCTCTTGCCGCTGCGTGCCACGGGCACCATCAACGTGGCCGAGGGCAGTTATGAAGCTTTTGGCACAAAACTCAATATCGAGCGCGGCATCATCAACTTCCAGGGGCCGATCGCCAATCCCAACATCAACATCCTGGCCATGCGCCGCAACCAGGATGTCGAAGCCGGGGTCTCGGTGACCGGCAATGCCAACCAGCCGCGCGTGCAGCTGGTGTCCGAACCCAATGTGCCGGATGACGAAAAACTGTCCTGGATGATGTTCGGCCACGGCACCGACAGCTCCAGCATCGGCCAGCGTACCGCCAGCAGCCAGGCGCTGGCGCTGGTGGGCAACATGGGCGGCAAGCGCATCGCCAAGGATATCGGGCTGGACCAGTTCAGCATCGGCTCCAGCGAATCGGGACTGACGGACGAACAAGTGGTCAACCTGGGCAAGGCCATCACCGAGAAGATCACGCTGGGCTACGAGCAGAGCCTGCAGGGGGCCGCCAGCGTGGCCAAGGCCACCTGGCAGATCTCGCGGCGCTGGTCGGTAGTGGCGCGCGCCGGCACCATCAATGGCCTGAACATCCTCTTCAGCCGCCGTTACGACTGAGGCGGGCACACCACGGCAGCGGGCCACAGGGGCCCCGCTGCCGCACTTGCAGCACGTGGAGGCTTGCCCTTGCGAGGGGGGAATCTGTTAATCTCCGTACAAGTTCAGGACATCCCTGATAGACGTGCCCAACAGCTTCAACAACAATGCAATCGGGCAAGAAAGGTGCCGGGGGGGAAACGCCGTTTCCGGGGGAAAGCGACAACATGCCAGAACAAAGAATTCAGCGCGCATCCAAGACGGCCAAGCTGTTCGTGGTCGTGGTCTGTCTCATCATCGTGGTACTGGAGGCCTGGTCGGCCTGGCGAGCCTATGAAGTGGCCACCGACGAGGCCATCCGCAATGCCTCCAACATGGCGCTGGCCCTGACCCAGCATGCCGACCAGTCCTTCAAGGAAATCGACGTGGTGCTGCTGGGCATCCAGGAGCACATGGAATATGACGGCCCCGGCGTAGCCGGCCGTCGCCGCACCCACGAGTTCATGGTGGCCTCGGTGGCCGCCGTGCCGCAACTGGCCGGGCTGATGGTGTATGACGAAACGGGTCTGGCCATCGGCACCTCGCAAGCCACCCTGGAACACCGCTACATCCAGGATGATTATTTCCTGCATCACCAGCGCCTGCGCACCGACCAAGCCTACATTGGCAAGCCCATGCGCAGCCGTACCAACGGCCAGTGGATCGTGACCATGAGCCGCCGCATCAACCATGCAGACGGCAGCTTTGCCGGGGTGGTGGTGGCCGATGTCGATCTTTCCCACTTCCAGCGCTATTACGAACAGTTTGCCATCGGCCGCGATGGCGCCATCCTGTTCGGACTCAAGGAAGGTACCGTGATCTACCGCCAGCCGCTGCTGAGCTATTCGATCGGGCTGGACATCTCCAAGTCCACGCTGGTGACCAATTACCTGAGCAAGGCCGAACAAGGCAGCTTTGAGTTGCGCTCGCCGCGCGACGACATCGTGCGCCTGACCAGCTTCCAGCATTGCAGCCTGTATCCCTTGTTCGTGGCGGTGGCGCTGGCCAAGGACGACGTGCTGGAAGACTGGACGCGGCGTGTGTGGATCCGCGGCATCGCCGTGATGCTGTTGCTCATCATCATCGCCTATGGCGGCAACCGTCTGGTGGCACAAGTGGCCGGACGCGAGAATGCGGAACTGGAAGCCATCACCGCGCGGACCGAACTGGAACGCCTGTATCGCACCCTGGAAGCGCAGTCGCAGAAGGATGGCCTGACCGACGTCTTCAACCGCCGCTACTTCGATGCCGCCCTGACGGCCGAACTGGCGCGCCTGAACCGCTCCGGCGAATCGCTCTCGCTGATCATGGTGGATGTGGACCACTTCAAGCGCTACAACGATACCTACGGCCACGCTGCGGGCGACATCTGTCTCAAGCAGGTGGCCGCCGCCCTCAACAGCGTGGCGCGCCGCCAGGGCGACATCGTGGCGCGTTACGGCGGCGAGGAATTCGCGCTGATCCTGCCCAATTGCAATGCCGCCAGTGCCAGCGCCATTTCCAGCCGCCTGGTGCAGGCAGTGCGCGCCCTGAACATCCCGCACGAAGGCAGCTCGGTCGGCCATGTCACCATCAGCGTGGGCGCCGCCAGCCTGGCCAGCGGCAAGGGTGCGCAGGTCGATGCACGCGAACTGATCGACACCGCAGATGCCGCCCTCTATCGCGCCAAGGAACAAGGCCGCGACCGCGCCATCCAGCATGACTATCCCCGCCTGTCCGTGATCTCCGACTATCCTGGCCTGAGGTGAACGATGCGCTGCCTGATCCGCTACCAGTTGCGTGATGAAGCCAGTCCGGCCCATCACGAATTCATCACCGAAGCATCCGATGCCGAACAGGTGATCCGGCACCTGACCGAATTCCTGCATCCGGAGGTGGTGTTTGAATTTCTGCCCATGCAGCCGGGCGGCAAGGACAGCATCACCCAGCTGCGTGCGCGCATGGCGCATGCGCGCGATTATCTGGAACAGTATTGCGGCTTGCAGAGCCTGTCCTACATGCTTCTGCCCGAGGGCGCGACCTCGGCCCAAGGCAAGTGGAACAGCGTGCTGTTGAGCGGCCAGATGGCCTCCGGATCACTGCACCCGGAAGGCCGCGACGAAAACAGCGCCTGAGCGGCCGGCGGTCAGCGCCCCGCTGTATTACGCCGGGCTCAGGCTGTATTGCGCCACTCAGGCAGGCTGCGCCGCCGGCCCCAGGTGCAAGCGGCGATCCGCCACACAACGCACGATATCGGCATCGTGCGTCACCAGCAGCACGGCACTGCCCGCCTGCCTGGCTTCTTCCACCAGCAAGGCAATGACTTCCTGTTGGGTCAGCGGATCCAGGCGCGAGGTCGGTTCATCCGCAAAGATCAGTGCCGGCTGCAGCAACAGCACGCGCGCCAGCGCGATGCGCTGCAGCTCGCCGCCCGACACCTGGCGCGGCAGACGCTCCAGCAGCGCGGGCGAGACACGCATGCGCGCCAGCAGCGCTTCCAGGCGCTGCCAGTCGAGGCCGTGCAGGCGCACCAGATCGCGCAGTGACTGACGCAGCGTGACGGCGGGCGCGAACGCTGCCGCCGGATCCTGATAGATCTTCTGGAAGGCGGTAAGCGCCAGGCCGGGGGCGCGCGTGACCTGCCCCGCATCCGGCGGCAACAGGCCCAGCACGATGTTGCCGAAGGTGGTTTTGCCGGCCCCGCTGGGTCCGCTGATGGCGACGATTTCGCCGGCATGGATACGGGCACTGACATCGCTGAACAGCGCCTGCTGGCCGAAGCGCTTGGCCACCTTGCTGACCTCGACGATCACCGGTGATGAAGGGCCGGCGCTCGCCCCAGCTGCTACCGGTGGCGTCCAGCAGGCCGGATCCGCCGCCAGCAGGCGGCGCGTATAAGCATGCTGTGGTCGGGCCAGCAGCGCGTCGGCCGGACCGCGTTCCACCAGGCATCCGTTGAGCATCACCGCCAGTTCGCCGCCCAGCGCTCGCGCCAGCCATACATCATGGGTGATGCACAGCAGGCTCATGCCCTGCTGCTGCGCCGCCTGCAGCAAGGCCAGCACCTCGCCGCGCCGGTCCGCATCCAGCCCCTTGGTCGGCTCATCGATGATCAGCAGCGGCGCGCCCGCCGCGTGCGTGGCCAGGAAGGCTACCCGCTGGGCCATGCCGCCCGAGATCATGAAAGGATACTTGTCGGCCGCGTCCTCCAATCCCAGGCTGGCCAGTGCCTGCCCGGCCAGGGTGCGCGCTTCTTTGCGTGCAGCGCGCAGGCTGTCGTCCTGGGTATCGGCGGCGGGATGGCTGACCAGTTCATAGGTTTCGGCCACCTGGCGCGCGACCGTCATGGTCGGGTCCAGCGCCAGCCAGGGTTCCTGCGGCAAGAGCGCAATGCGCCGACCCCAGCCGCGCTGGCGCACGGCGCTATCGGCCGCATCACTACGCTGGCCATCGATCTCGATCTGCCCGCTGCAGCGCAGGCTGCCCGGCAGATTGCCCATGATGGCCTGGGCCAGCAGCGACTTGCCCGAACCGCTCTCGCCCAGCAGGGTCATCACCCCGCCGCGCGCAATGGAAAAATCGATGCCCTGCACCAGCGCGCTCTGGCCGTGCCAGACGGACAGGTCCTGCACCCGCAAAGCCGCATCCGGGGAAAGTGTGTTCATGCCTGTCCCTTCTGTGGTGACAACAACAGCAAACCCAGCAAGGTGAGGAACAGTACCCCTACCGGCGCACCCAGCAGCCACGGCGCCCCGCGGTAATACGGCAGCAGTTCGATCATCATCACGCCCAGTTCCGGCGTGGGCGGCTGCAAGCCGACGCCAACGAAACCAAGTGCCGACATCGCCAGCACCGCCCCCGCCAGCCCGAAGCGCATCAGCGTGAACAGGCGCGGCAGCAGCGCCGGCAGCAGGTGGCGCCGCACGATGTAGCCGGGACCAAATCCCAGCAAGCGCGAGGCTTCCACCTGCGGACTCGCCAGCAAGATGCGGCTGGCCGCACGCACTACGCGGAAATATTCGACCCACAAGGCCAGCGAGATGCCGACATAGAGCGGCCAGAACCCGCCCGGCGCAAACGCCGCCAGCAACAGCACCAGCAGCAGGCCCGGCAAGGCCAGCACGGCGTCCGCGAAGGCCGCCAGCACGCGCTCGATCCAGCCGCCGCACCAGGCCGCCAGCAAGCCAATGAGCACACCGGGAATGGCCGCCGACAGCACGCTCACCACCGCCAGCGACAACGACAGCCGCGTGCCATGCACCAGTCGCGCCAGCATGTCGCGGCCGAGCTGGTCATAGCCCAGCGGATGGGCCAGGCTGGGCGCTTCCAGAAAGCGCGCCAGTTGCTGGCGCGCCGGATCGGCATCGATCAGCAAGGGTCCCAGCCAGGCGAACAGCACGATCAGCACCAGCAGCAGCACGCCCGCGATCTGTGCGGAGGTCCAGCGCCGTGCCTCGGGCTCTAGCAAATATTCGGAAGACAGGCTCATGGTCGGCGACGCGGATCGATGAAGGCGCAGGCGGCATCCACCAGCGCGTTGAAGAGAACGAAGAGCAAACCCAGCACCAGCGCCGTGCCCTGGATCATCGGCACATCGCGTCCGAAAATGGCATGCACCAGCGCGTGGCCGATGCCCGGCCAGGCGAAGATGGTTTCCACCAGCACGACACCTTCGACCAGCATCACCAGCTGCACGCCCAGATAGGCCGTGACCGGCGCAGCGACATTGCGCACGCCATGGCGCAACAATGCCTGCGCGGGAGTGAGGCCCTTGGTCAGCGCGAAGGCGAAATACTCGGAGCCCCGCACCTGCACCATGGCATCGCGCGCCACCCGGCAGGACACCGCCGCCAGCCCCAGGGCCAGCGTCAGTGCCGGCAGCAGGATGCCGCCGTGGTCGGTGTGCCCGGCCGCCGGCAAGGCGCCCAATTGCACCGAGAACAGCAACACCAGCACCAGTCCCAGCAGGAAGGACGGCAAGGCCCGCAACAACACCGACACCGCCAGCGTGGCGCGGTCCAGCCAGCCACCGGGATGCAGTCCCGCCAGCACACCCAGGGTCGGACCGATCAGCAGCGACAGCACCATCGCCAGGAAAGACAGACGCAGCGTCGGGCCCAGCTGATGCGTGATTTCCACCAGCACCGGCAGTGCCGTCACTTGCGACACGCCCAGGTCCAGATGCAGCAGGCGGCTCCACCACTCGCTCAAGGCCATGAACCAGGGTTGGTCCAGGCCCAGTTCGGCGCGCACGGCCAGGGCCGCTTCGGTGGTCACCATGTCGTAGCCGTAGCGGCCGGCGGCGATGCGATAGGCCATGTCGCCGGGCAGCAGGCGCGTCATGAAGAAGCACAGCGTGCCGACCAGCAGCGCCACCAGCGCCGCTTGCAGCAAGCGCTGGCCCAGGGCGCTGGCCAGCTGCCGGCGCGTGGCCGGAGGTAAGGTCAGGAGGCGGGTCAGGTCCATTGCAGGGAAGCGATGCGGTAACTGCGTTCAAAGGGATCGATGCTGGCACCGCGCAGGCGGCGGCTGACGGCGCAGGTCTGGCGATACCAGACCACCGGGATCACCGGCAACTGCTCCTGCAGTACCGCCACGATGCGCGCGCGTTCGGCGCGGCCGCTGTCGGCCTCACCGGCCGGAGTGGCAGCCAGTTTGGCCAGCAGGGCCGGCACTTCCTGGTTGTGCCAGCCCATGGCGCCCCAGTCACCGCCCTGCGGGCCGAAGTCCTGCAGGAGACTGGCCACCGGGTCGGGCAGGTTGCCGTAATTGCGAGCGGCCAGCGCCATCTGCAATTGGCCGCTGCGATGGCCGGCGGGAATGTCGCTGGAATTGCCGATGGTCACGCGCACGGCGATGCCGATCTGGCGCATCTCTTCCTGCAAGGCGGTGGCGATCAGCGGCAACTCGGGACGGTCCACAAAGGTGGTCAACGTCAATTGCAACTTCTGGCCTTCCTTCCAGCGTGTGCCATCGGCACCGAGACGCCAGCCAGCCTCTTCCAGCAGGCGGCGGGCCTGCTTCAGATCGGTATGCAGGGGCGGCAGGCGAGTGTCATGCCAGCGTGCCAGCGAAGGCGGCAGCAGTTGCGTGGCCCCGAGGTCGGCATCGCGCAGCAAGGCACGTGCGATGCCCTCGCGCTCGATGCACAGGGCAATGGCGCGGCGCACGCGTACATCGGCCAGGAAGGGATGGCCGGCATTGAGCTTCAGGAGGGTGGTACGCGGCAGCATGGCCGACAGCAGCACGGCACGCGGACTGTCCTGCAAGGCGCGGATGCTGGGCGGATCCAGCGAGAAGGCCAGGTCGGCCTGCCCGCTCTGGACCAGCAGCGTGCGCGTTTCCGCACGCGAGACGCTGATGTAGCGGGCCCGCTGCACCGCCCTCCCCGGCGCGGCCTCCGCCCGTTCGACATCGAACTGCTGCGGCAGGCTGATCGACTTGATGCGAAACGGCCCCGTACCAAGAATGGCCACCACATTGCCCTGCGCATCGAAACTGGCCGGGGCCAGGATCTGCGTGGAGTAATGCGTGAGCAGATAAGGCAGCGGACCAAAGGGCTGGCGCAGGGACAGTACCAGTTCACTTTGCTGTACAGCCATCCCGGTGATCCCTGCCAGTTGCAGTACACCTGGCCGGACAGCGGCGCGCTGCAGACAGGCCAGGATACTGGCGGGCGTGACGTCGCTGCCATCGTGGTAGCGCCGTGCACGTGGCAGGGCAAAGCGCCATTGCAGGCCATCGGCACTGACCTGCCAGCCCGTGGCCAGTCCCGGCCGCAACTGGCCGGCATCATCGACTTCCAGCAGGGTCTGCAGCACCTCCATGCGGGCGAACATGTAGCCGGAGCGCGAAGGGTCGAGCCCGGTCAGTTCCCACGGACCGACCACGGTCAGGACATCGCTGCCGGTTTGCGTGATGGCGTGGGAATGGGGTCCGGCCTCATCGCCATGCGCCCATGCCAGCGGCCAGGGGCTCGCTGCCAGCAGCGCCAGCAAGGCGCGCCGGCGCGGCGCGGGGGGTGGACAAGCCAAGTGGCGCTCCTTCAGAACTTGACGTTGAGCGCCAGCGTGGCGGTACGCTCATCGCCCGGCATGATCCATACGTTGCTGTAGGAGCTGCTGTAATAACGCTTGTTGAAGAGGTTGTTCACGTCCAGCGACAGCTTCATCTTGGGCGTGAACTGCCAGTAAGCCAGGGCACGCGCCGTCACGTAGGCGGGCAGCTTGAAACTGCCAGCCTGGTCACCGGTACGGTTGCCCACGTAGTTCAGGCCACCACCGATACCGTAGGGCGAGCCACTTGCGGACGCATCTTCAAACACCGCCAGTACACTTCCCGATACACGCGGCACATTGATCAGCCGCGAGCCCACCGTCAGGGTGTTGTCCTTGCTGACGTACGCGTCGGTATAGGCCAGGTTGCCGGTCAGGCGCCAGTGGTGGCCCAGGCGTGCGTTGGCATCCAGCTCCACGCCCTTGCTGCGCACTTCGCCGGCGGCAATCGAGAAGGAGGGATTGGCCGGGTCGGTGGTCAGCACATTCTGCTTGGTGATGTCAAACACGGCCAGCGTCGCGCCGCTGCGCTGGTCTTCGCTCTGGAACTTCAGGCCGATTTCGGCGGCGCGCGAAGTCTCGGGGCTGAAGGCATTGCCGCTGACATCGCTGCCGCTGTTGGGACGGAAGGATTTGCTGGCGCTGACGTAAGCTGACCACGCAGGCGTGAACAGATAGGTCAGGCCCAGGCGCGGGGAATAGGCGGTCTTGTCCTGGCGAGTGGTGGTACCGGTGCGCAGGTTGTTGAGCGTGGAGCGGAAGCCGTCGGCACGCAGGCCGGCCAGCAATTTCCAGCGATCGCCGAGACTCACCTGGTCCTGCAGATAGAGCGCGGTGCTGATCTGGCGTTCGCTGGTATCGGTGTTGGGCGCGGGTGTGGGCTGCGGCTGGCCATAGACCGGGTTGTAGATGTTGAGCGCGTAGGGCGCGGCAGCGGTCGGGTTCACGCGCAGCATGCGCTGGTCCAGCGTGAGCCAGTCCACTTCCGTGCCCACCAGCACTTCATGCTGCATGCCCCCGGTCTGCAGCTTGCCGCCCAGTTCCGCCTGCAGCGACGTGTCGTGCCAGCTGTAATCGCGGTAGCGGCGCTGGCGGCGCAGGGTGGCGTTGTCGGCCTGCAGGGCCGAGGCTTCGGTGGAGTAGCCATCCAGCGTGCCATCCTTGTGGAACACGCCGGTGCGCAGATGCCAGTTGTCGTCCAGGCGATGCTCCAGCGTCAGCAGGTGGTTGGTGTTCTGCATCTTGATGTCGCCATCGCGCGGCTCGCCCAGGAAGCGCGAGACCGGCAGCACGCCCAGATTGCCGTTGACGGCCACGATGCCGCGATCCAGCGGGGCCTTCTGGCGCAGGTATTCACCTTCATAGTTCAGGATGGTCCGGTCGCTGAGCACCCAGGCAAAGGCCGGTGCCAGGAATTCGCGGTCGCTGCTGACGTTGTCGCGGAAGCTGTTTTTGTGCTCGAAGGCCGCATTGAGCCGGTATGCCACTTCGCTGTTGAGCGCGCCGGTGGAGTCGACCGCGCTGCGGTAGCCGCCGCGGCTGTCCACCGACAGATCCAGCGAATTCGCAGCCTTGAACTGCGGCTTCTTGGTGACCACGTTGATGGTGCCGCCCGGCTCGCTGTTGCCATACAGCGCTGCGGCCGGCCCCTTGAGGAAATCGATGCTCTCGACATTGGCGGTATCGCGCGGGGGCGCGTAGCCGCGATTGGAGGCGAAACCATTCCAGAGAATGTTCATGCCGCCATTCTCGCTGCCGGAAAATCCGCGGATCGAATAGTTGTCCCACAGCCCGCCGAAGTTGTTCTGCTTGGCCACGCCGCTCACGTAAAGCAGCACGTCATCCAGGCGAGTAGCGGCCAAATCATCCATCAGTTGGCGCGACACCACCTGCACCGACTGCGGCAGTTCCTGCAGCGGGGTCTCGGTGCGAGTGGCGCTGGAGGTGGCGCTCTGGCGGTATTGCTGGCGTTCACCGGCGCCGGTGACCACTACCTGCCCCAGGCCCTTGTCGGCGCTGGCATCGTTATCGGCGCTCCAGGCCAGTTGCTGGCTCTGGCCCATGGCGAGCGCGCCCAGCACGGCCGCCCGCAGTGCGGTCATTTTCATCTTTTCCCTTGTGATGTCGTTGTGCTGCGGCTGGGTACGTGGCTGCCTGACCGCGGAGGAGTGACCGTCGTGCGCGGTCAGGGCGGGATTCTAATGCAACTTTGTTGCAATTATCAAGAAGAATGAATCGCATTCAGGACGCGAGTCCGGATTCGGGGGACGAAATGTGACCTGCAGAAGACGCCGCGCATAGTCTAGCGATGCAAACGAGCCGACGGGTGCGACATATTGCCGCACCCGCCGGAGGTCTTTACACAGGTTTCAGAAAAAGCGCGCTAGAGCCAGCCCGCCTTGCGCAAACGCCGCCACAGCAGCGTGCAGGCGGTGATGATGCCGCCCAGCACCAGCGGGAAGCTCCATTGCCAGGACAGGCCCGGCATGTGCGCGAAGTTCATGCCGTAGAGGCTGAAGATCATGGTCGGGATGGCCAGGATGGCACCCCAGCCGGCCAGGGTCTGCACGATCTCGTTCTGGTGGATGGTGACCTGGGCCAGGTTGATCTGCACGGCCGACTCCACCATTTCACGCAGGCGGTCGCCGGTATCGATGAAGCGCACCACGTGATCGTAGATGTCGCGGAAGTAGGCCTTGCCTTCCTTGGTGATGAGCCCTTCATGGAAGCGCAGCAGCTGGGTACACACGTCCAGCAGCGGCGTGGCGGCCGAGCGCAGGCGGATCAGCTGGCGCTTCAGCTGGTACAGCTCCTGCAAGTAGGCCTTGCCGCTGAGCGCACCGGGATTGAAGAGCTGTTCCTCGTACTGGCTGAACTTGGTTTCGAGGTCGTCCATGATGGGACGATAGTTGTCGACCACGAAGTCCATGATGGAATACAGCACGAAACTGGGTCCGCGCACCAGGCGCTCGGGCAGCATCTCGCAGTGCTCGCGCACCTTGGCATAGCTGCGCGAGGCACCATGTCGCACCGTGACCACGAAACGCGGACCGGTCAGGATGTGGGTCTCGCCGAACAGCACTTCGCCGCCGGCCAGCTGGGCCGTGTGCAGCACCACGAAGAGGGTGTCGCCGTACTCCTCGATCTTGGGCCGCTGGTGGGCGGCGTAGGCATCTTCCACGGCCAGTTCGTGCAGGCAGAATTCTTCCTTGATCTTGTTCATCAGCTCGACGTTGGGCTCCAGCAAGCCCAGCCAGACGAAGGTGCCCTCTTCTTCGAGCACGTCGCTGATTTCATCGAGGCTGATGTCGCGCAGCTTCTTGCCCTTCTTGTAGACCGTGCAGTTGACGATCATGGCGGGATCGATCATGTCTCTTTCCTGTTCCTGTTTTTTATGAGATCAGCCGGTGCGCCAGCGCAGTCGCTGCTTGAAGACCTGGGCCATGATCACGCCGGCCAGCGTGATGAGCCCACCGATGGCGTGATAGCCGTGCAATTGCTCGCCCAGCGCCACCACCGCAATGATGACAGTGAAGACCGGCATCAGGTTCACGAAAATGGCACAGCGGCTCGCCCCCAGATACTGCACCCCGCGCATCCACAGGAACTGCGACAGGATGGAGGCGGCAATGCCCGCATAGAGCAGGATCGGCAGGTTCTCGCGCGTGAGCGGCGAATGATGGCCCAGCACATAGCCGGGAAACAGCAGCACCACCGCCATCAACACCTGCATGTACAGAAGTTGCCAGGTACGCAGCGGCAGTGCCCAGCGGCGCAGCATGACGCCATAGAGGCCATAGGCGATGGTCGCCAGCAGCATCAGCAGGTCGCCCGTGACCACGCCCTGGTCGAACAGCGCCAGCGGATGGCCGCGCCCGATCAGCACGGCCAGTCCGAAGAGCGAGAGGATGCCGCCGGCCAGGGTGCCGACCGTCGGTGGTTCAGAGAGCAGCTTGATGCTCAGTACCAGCGTGAGCAGCGGCATGAGCGAAGCGATGATGCCCATGCTGGTGGCCGACGCCGTAGCCGCCGCGAAATACGCCAGGCTCTGGAACAGCACCATGCCCAGCAAGGCCAGCACCAGGATCTTGCCCAGATGAGGACGAATCTGCGCGCGCGCCGCCCAGGTCGGGCGTGCCAGGAAAGGCGACATCAGCAGCGCCGCCAGCACCCAGCGATAGAAGGAAATATCCTCCGGCGCAATCACGCCCGCAGACATCTTGCTGATGACGGTATTGCCGGCCCAGATCAGGACCGCGCCCAGCGGAAACCACAGGGACTTGTACGTCATGGGCTGCATGGTTCTCCTCGTTATGCGTGGGCCTGATGACGCTGCATCAGGCCGGCTTGTTTTCTTGCTGCCCGGCCATCTCGGCCCCGGCGTTGGGTGGCAGCTGGCGCAGCATCAGCAAGGCCAGCGCAGACACCGCCCCCACCACCAGAAAGGCCGGCCAGAAATCCTGCGCCACCAGCGTGGCATGGCCCTGGATCTCGTTGGACATCTGCAGCGCAAAACCGGCCAGCACCACGCCCATGCCGATCGACAACTGCTGCGCCACGCTGGCCATGCTGGTGGCCTGGCTCAGGCGGACCTTGTCGACATCGGCATAGGAAATCGCATTGAGGCTGGTGAACTGCAGCGAGCGGAAGCAGCCGCCGACCAGCAGGATGATGAGCATCACCAGATAAGGCGTCTGCGGCGTGAAGGTAGCCAGCGCCCACAAGCCCAGCACGCCCAGCGCGCCATTGACCAGCAGCACCCGGCGAAAACCGTAGCGGCGCAGGAAACGTGCGGCGATGGTCTTCATGAACATCGCACCCGCAGCCGAAGCGCAGGTCAGCAGGCCGGAATGGAAAGGCGTATAGCCAAAGCCCAGCTGCAGCATCAGCGGCAGCAGGAAGGGAATGGCACCGATGCCCACGCGATACAGCGAGCCGCCGAAGACGCCGGCCCGCAGCGTGGGGATCTTCAGCAGCGCCAGGTCGATCAGCGGTGCCGTGGCGCGGCGCGCGTGCCATACGTAGGCGCACAGGAACAGCACACCCGCTACCACGCAGGCCAGCGAGATATCGCCCGAGACCAGGTGACGGCCGGACGTCGCCAGCCCCATCATCAGTAGCGAGCAGCCCAGCGCCGAGAGGATGAAGCCGACGATGTCCAGCCGTGAAACCTGTTCCGCCTTCAGATCCGGAATGAAGCGCGTGGCCAGATACAGACCCAGGATGCTGATGGGAATGTTGATGAAGAAGATCCAGCGCCAATGGAAATAGGTGGTGATGAAGCCCCCCAGCGGCGGCCCCAGCACGGGACCGAACAAGGCCGGAATGGTGAGGTAGGACAGCGCCTTGACCAGGTTGACCTTCTCCACGCTGCGCAGGATCACCAGCCGCCCGACCGGCACCATCATGGCCCCGCCTATGCCCTGCAGGAAACGCGCGGCGACGAATTGCGGCAAGGTCGAAGACGCCCCGCAGAGAATGGAGCCCAGCATGAACACGCAGATGGCCGTACGGAAGATGGTGAGCGAGCCGAAGCGGTCGGCCATCCAGCCGGAAATCGGAATGAAGACCGCCAGCGAGACCAGGTAGGAGGTCAGCGCCAGCTTGAGCGAAATCGGATCGACCTTCATGTCCAGCGCCAGCGCCGGCAGGGAAGTCGAGATGACGGTGGAATCCATCTGTTCCATGAACAGCGCACAGGCGACGATCAGGGGAATGATGAAGGTGCGGGGTATGGGCATCGTCAAGGGTGAGGAGTAAGAGTGCGAAGGCAGCGTGCAGCGCGATTGACCGGCAATTGACCGACGTTGCGTGCCGCCCGGCAAGCCTTCAAGTATACCTTTTACGCTATCATGCTGCCGACCGCGCCCCACCGGCGCGCCGCGAGGGCTTGCCCCAAGGCATCCCTGCCCCGGCGGCCTTCCCTGCCCTTCTGTTTGCACTGCCCTTCATGAACGATTGCTTCGCCCTCCTCGACGACCACCAGGCCAGCCCGGCCGAACCGCGCTCGCGCCTCTACAGCGGGCATGTGCGCACGCTGGCCTGCGCGGATGCGGCGGGCTTCCCGGCGATGCTGGGAGCGATGCAGGCGGCCTTGTCCAAGGGGCAGCACGCCGTGGCCTTGTGGAGCTATGAACTGGGCGCGGCGCTGCAGGGCTTGCCGCATCGTGCGCTCTCTGGCCCTTTGGCGCGCGTGCTCTTGTTTGCGCATTGCGCGCATTTGTCGGCCGCCGAAGTGGATGCATGGCTGTCTGCGCAAGTGCAATCCGACAACGCGGGCATTACACGTCTGCGTAGCAACGTCGATGAGGCCGCCTTCACTGCAGCCATCGACCGTATCCGCGAGTACATCGCGGCCGGTGATACCTACCAGGTCAACTACACCTATCGCCTGCACTTCGATGTGCTGGGTGATCCCATCACCCTGTACCGTCGCCTGCGTGCGCGCCAGCCGGTGCCGTATGGCGCACTGGTGCGCGATGAGGCGGGTGGGATGGTGCTGTCGTGTTCGCCGGAATTGTTCGTCGCCCATCAGCAAGGTACGCTCAAGGCCAAGCCCATGAAAGGCACGGCGCGCGCCGTACCGGCCGAACAGGAAGGTGCTGACACGCTCAATGCCCAGCGCGCCCTGGCCCTGGCCAACGATGAAAAGAACCGTGCCGAAAACCTCATGATCGTCGACCTGCTGCGCAATGACCTGGGCCGCGTGGCGGTACCGGGCTCGGTGCAGGTGCCGCATCTGTTCGACGTGCGCCGCTACGGACAGGTGCTGCAGATGACCTCGACCATCCGCGCCCGCCTGCGCGAAAACGCCACGCTGGCCGACACGATGGCTGCGCTCTACCCTTGCGGCTCGATCACCGGTGCGCCCAAACGCCGCACCATGCAGATCATCGATGAACTGGAGACCGCGCCGCGCGAACTCTATACCGGTGCCATCGGCTGGTTCGCGCCGCCGCGTGCGGAGGGTCCGCCCATCGGTGACTTCTGCCTCTCGGTACCGATCCGCACGCTGGAATTGCAGGCAGCCCAGGACGGTGTGCGCCAGGGTGTGATGGGGGTTGGTGCAGGCATCGTCTACGACAGCGAGGCTGCGTCCGAATTTGCAGAATGCCAGTTGAAGTCAGGCTTCCTTACCGAATTGGCACAAAGCGTCAGCTTGTTTGAAACCATCCACGCCACGCGCGCTGGCTGCCGCCATCTGGCGCTGCATCTGGCGCGCCTGAAGAATTCTGCTTCACAGCTGGGCTATCCCTGCGATGCGGCGGCGATCGCACTGCGGCTCGATGCGGCCTGTGCTGAACTTTCTGACCAAACAGCCTATCGCCTGCGGCTGGCGCTGGATGCCCAGGGCGGCATCACGGTCCAGCATGCGCCCTTGAACCCGCTGACCGCTCCGGTCAAGGTCTTCCTGGCCGACAACGCCACCGACAGCAGCGACCTCTTCCTGCGTCACAAGAGCAGCCAGCGCGCCCGCTACGACGCCGCCTGGCAAGAGGCCGAACGACGCGGCGGCTTTGACCAGCTCTTCTTCAATGAACGGGATGAACTGACCGAAGGCGGCCGCAGCAATGTCTTCGTCAGGATCGGCGGCCGCTGGTGCACGCCGCCGCTGGCTTGCGGCGTCCTGCCGGGCGTGATGCGGCGCGTGCTGCTGGACGACCGGCAATGGGATGCGGTGGAAGCCGTCATCACCCGCGCCGACCTGCTGGCGGCAGAGGACATCGTGGTCTGCAACGCCTTGCGCGGTGCCGTGCCGGCGGTGCTGGTCACCGCCTGACCCGACTACACACCCAATTCAACTCAACGCAGCGCTGCGTTGTCCTTCAATCCCTTGGCCTTGTCGGCCACCTGCTGTTGCAGCGGGCCGAGGTCATCCAGGCTATGCCCGTCCCAGCCCCCGCCCAGCGCCTTGGCCAGCAGCACGCTGGCGGCCATGCGGCGGTTGAGGATGCTCAATGAAGTCAGCTCGGCCGACAGCGCGGTGGCCTGTGCCGTGATGACGTTGACGTAGCTCACCGTCCCCGCCTTGTACTGATTGGTCACCAGCGTGACGGCCTGGCGTGCCGCCTGCAGCGCTTCGCCTTGCACCGCCGCTTCCTGCTCCAGGATGCGCAGCGCGGCCAGGTTGTCTTCCACATCCTGGAAGGCGGTCAGCACCGTCTGCTTGTAGGTGGCGACCGTGCCGTCATAGGTGGCAATGGCCTGGTCGGTGGCCGCTGCGCGCGCACCGCCATCGAAAATCGTTTGCGCCAGTTGCGGACCGAGCGACCAGACGCGTCCCGGCAGCGTGAACCAGTCGGCGAAGGTCGAGCTTTGATACCCGCCCGAGGCCGACAAGGTCAGGCTGGGAAAATACGCCGCCTTGGCCACGCCGATCTTGGCATTGGCCGAGGCCACGCGGCGCTCGGCGGCGGCCACATCGGGACGGCGCTCCAGCAGCATCGACGGCACGCCCTGCGGCACCGGCGGGGCCACGGCCGTGAGCGGTGCGCGCGGCAGCGAGAATTCAGCAGGCGTCTTGCCCACCAGCAGTGCGATGGCATGCTCCACTTGTGCCCGCGTGACGCCATTGTCCAGCGCGGAGGCCTGTGCAGACTTCAATTGCGTCTGCGCCTGGATCACATCGGACTTGGCCACCAGCCCTGCGGCATACTGATTCTGCGTGACCTGCAGCGAACGCTGGTAGGCCTGCACCGTGTCTTCCAGCAATTGCTGCTGGGCGTCGAGCACGCGCAGTTGCAGATAGTTCTGCGCCAGCTGTGCCTGCGCTGACAGGCGCGCACCGGCCAGATCGGCCGCGCTGGCCTGGGCGCTGGCCTGGCTGGATTCCACATCGCGCCGCACCTTGCCCCAGATGTCGGCTTCCCACGAGGCCGTCAGCGAGAAGGTGTAGGAATTGCGCACGCTGCCCGAACTGGAACTGCCGGACGATGAATTCGACGAAGTGGACGTGCTGGAAGACGAACCCGCCGAACCCGAGCGTCCGCGCGACGCACCGGCCGAAGCCGCCAGCGTCGGCGAATAGGCCGAGCGCGAGCTTTGCACCAGCGCCACGGCGTTGCGGAAATTGGCTTCGGCCAGCGCCAGGTTTTGGTTGGAGATATCGACCTGCTCGGCCAGCGCATTCAATTGCGGATCACCGAACATTTCCCACCACTTGCCATCGGCAGCGAGGTCGCGCGGCTGGGCCGGCTTCCAGTTCTGGCCTTCCTTGAAGACGGCGGGGCCGATGTCCATCTGCGGGCGCACGTAGTCGGGCCCGACCGAGCAGGCCGCCAGCGCGAAGCTGGCCGCCAGCACGGTCAGCAGGGGCTTGAGTTTGAACAGGTCTTGATGCGTCATGCGTTTCTCCATGGCGGCAGCCTCAGGCCGCCGAGGTTTCTGTCTTGTTCTTGCGGCCGAAGCGGCGGCGGCTCCAGGCGCTCAGGCGTTCCATGTACAGGTACACCACCGGGGTCGTGTAGAGCGTGAGCAGCTGGCTCACCACCAGCCCGCCCACGATCGAGATGCCCAGCGGCTGGCGCAACTCCGCACCATCGCCGTGGCCGATGGCCAGCGGAATCGCACCCAGCAGCGCCGCCATGGTGGTCATCATGATGGGACGGAAGCGCAGCTTGCAGGCCTCGAAGATGGCATCGCGCGGCGACATCCCGCGATTGCGTTCGGCATCAATGGCGAAGTCCACCATCATGATGGCGTTCTTCTTGACGATGCCGATCAGCAGGATCACGCCGATCAGGGCAATGAGGCTGAAGTCGGTGCCGGTCACCATCAGCGCCAGCAGCGCGCCCACCCCCGCCGAGGGCAGCGTGGAGATGATGGTGATGGGATGGATCAGGCTCTCGTACAGGATGCCCAGCACGATGTACACCGCCAGCAAGGCCGTGAGGATCAGGATGGGCTGGCTGGAGGTGGAGGCCTGGAAGGCATTGGCCGTGCCCGCGAAGGTGCCCAGCACGCTGGTCGGTACTCCCAGTTGCGCCATGGCGCGGTCGATGGCGGCGGTGGCCTGCGACAGCGACACGCCCTCGGCCAGGTTGAAGGACAGCGTGGAGGCCACGAACTGGCCCTCATGGCTGACCGACAGCGCCGTGGTGGTGGGCTCGAAGCGCGCGAAGGCCGCCAGCGGGATCTGTGTCGATGCCGCCGTCGAGATGGTTTGCGCCAGTCCCGTGTTGGCATTCAACTTGCCTGCCGCCGACAGCGCCGGCGGTGTCGAGAGGCTGGAAGTGGTCGGCGAAAGATTGGACGAGCCGGCCAGGCTGACATAGGTATCGCGCAGGGTTTCCGGACTCTGCCAGTATTGCGGGGCCGCTTCCATCACCACGTGGTACTGGTTCATGCCGCTGTAGATCGTGGAGATCTGGCGCTGGCCGAACAGGTCCGACAGGGTGGAGTCGATCAGCTGCGGTGTCACCCCTGCACGCATGGCGGTCTCGCGGTCGATGGTCAGCGTGGTCTGCAGGCCGTTGTCCTGCTGGTCGGTGCTGATGTCTTCCAGTTCCTTCAGGTTGGACAGCGCCAGGCGGATCTTGGGCTCCCAGATGCGCAAGAGGCCCACATCGTCCGACTTGAGTGAATACTCATACTGCGAATCGCTCTGCCGCGCGCCGATGCGGATGTCCTGCACCGGCACCAGGAACACCCGCGCACCGGCCACCTTGGCGGTCTTGATGCGCAGACGCGCCACGATCTTGTCGGCACTGTCTTTTCGTTCAGAGAGCGGTTTGAGCGTCACGTACATGAAGCCGCCGTTGCGCCGTTGTCCGCCGGTGAAGGCCACCACATCGGAGACGGCCGGATCGGCCTTGACGATGTCGATGAACTCGTTGAGCTTGGTGCGCATGGCCTGGAAGGAAATGGCCTGGTCGCCCCGAATGCCGCCGACCAGGCGGCCGGTATCCTGCTGCGGGAAGAAGCCCTTGGGAATCGCCTTGTACAAGTAAACGTTCAATGCAATCGTGCCCAGCAGGATCAGCATCATCAGCGGCGCAGCGCGCAGGGCCCAGGCCAGCGTGCGCTCGTAGGCCAGCAGCATGTCCTCGAAGATGGCCGCGCTCTGGTCGGCGATTTTCTGCAGCCACGGATGGCGGCGCTGGCGGCGCGCTGCATCGCCCTCGGGATCATGGCGCAGCAGCTGCGCGCACATCATGGGCGTGGTCGTCAGCGACACCACCAGCGAGACCAGGATGGCCACCGACAAGGTGATGGCGAACTCGCGGAAGAGCCGCCCGACGATGCCCTCCATCATCAGGATGGGAATGAAGACGGCGATCAGCGAAATGCTCATCGACAGCACCGTGAAGCCCACTTCGCGTGCACCCAGCAAGGCAGCCTTGTAAGGCTTCATGCCGGCTTCGATGTGGCGCGAAATGTTTTCCAGCACCACGATGGCATCATCGACCACGAAGCCGGTGGCAATGGTCAGCGCCATGAGCGAAAGATTGTCGAGGCTGAATCCGGCCAGGTACATGATGCCGAAGGTCCCGATCAGCGAGACGGGCACTGCCACCGCCGGAATCAGCGTGGCCCGCGCATTGCGCAGGAACAGGAACACCACCATGATCACCAGCGCCACCGACAGCATCAGGGTGAACTCGGTTTCCTTGAGCGAGGCGCGGATGGTCGGGGTGCGGTCCAGCACCACCTTCATGTCGATCGCCGACGGGATCGAGGCCTGCAACTGCGGCAGCAAGGCGCGCACGTTGTCGACCGTCTCGATGATGTTGGCGCCCGGCTGGCGGTTGATGATGATGAGCACCGAGGGCTTGCCGTTGGAAGAACCGGCATTGCGCACATCGGCCACCGAGTCGCGCACCTCGGCCACATCCTGCACCCGCACCGGCGTACCGTTGCGGTAGGAGACGATCAGCGGCGCATATTCGGCGGCGGTCTTGGCCTGGTCGTTGGCGTAGATCTGCCAGTTGCGGCCATCATCCTCCAGCAAACCCTTGGGGCGATTGGCATTGGTGGCGGCCACGGCCGTGCGCACGTCGGCGCTGCCGATGCCGTATTTGTTCAGGGCCGTGGGGTTGAGCTCGATACGTACCGCCGGCTGCGAACTGCCGCCCACGCTCACCTGCCCCACCCCGCGCACCTGCGACAGTTTCTGAGCCACGATGCTGTCGGCAGCGTCATACATCTGGCCCTGGGTCATGGTGTCGGAGGTCATGGCCAGGATCAGGATGGGCGCATCGGCCGGGTTGACCTTGCGATAGGTCGGATTGCTCGGCATACCGGTAGGCAGCAGGTTGCGCGCGGCATTGAGCGCGGCCTGCACGTCACGGGCGGCACCGTCGATGTCGCGGTTCAGGTCGAACTGCAGGGTGATGCGGGTCGAGTTCTGCGAGCTGGTCGAGGTCATCTCGGTCACGCCCGCAATCGCGCCCATGGCGCGTTCCAGCGGGGTAGCGACGGTCGCCGCCATGGTCTCCGGACTGGCCCCCGGCAGCGAGGCCGAGATCGAGATGGTCGGGTAATCCACCTGCGGCAGCGGCGAGACCGGCAGCAGGCGGAAGGCCACCATGCCCGCCAGCGCAATGCCGATGGTCAGGAGCGTGGTCGCGATGGGACGCTTGATGAAGGGAAGCGAGATATTCATGCGCGCATCCGCTTACACCGCCGGCGGCGGCGTGGCCGGCTTGCCGTCATCATCATCCTCGCCGCCATGGCCCGGCGCGCGCTGCCCGAAGCGCGCACGCAGACGGCGACCCAGGCTGTCGAAGCCGAGATAGATCACCGGTGTGGTGAACAAGGTCAGCACCTGCGATACCAGCAGGCCGCCGACCATGGTGATGCCCAGCGGCTGGCGCAGCTCGGAACCGACACCGGTGCCCAGCATCAGCGGCAGCGCACCGAGGAGCGCGGCCATGGTCGTCATTAGGATGGGACGGAAGCGCAGCAGGCAAGCCTGGTAGATCGCCTCGCGCGGACTCTTGCCCTGGTGCCGTTCGGCTTCCAGCGCGAAGTCGATCATCATGATGGCGTTCTTCTTGACGATGCCGATCAAGAGGATGATGCCGATGATGCCGATGATGCCGAGATCGGTGCCCGAGATCATCAGCGACAGCAGCGCGCCCACGCCCGCCGAGGGCAAAGTGGAGAGGATGGTGATGGGATGGATGTAGCTCTCATAGAGCACGCCCAGCACGATGTACATGGTGATGATGGCCGCCAGGATCAGCCACAGCGTATTGGACAGCGAGGCCTGGAAGGCGAGTGCCGCGCCCTGGAAGTTGGTGATGGTGGAGTCGGGCATGCCGATCTCGTCTTCGGCCGCCTTGATGGCCTTGACCGCCTCGCCCAGCGATGCGCCCTTGGCGAGGTTGAAGGAGACGGTGGCCGCCGGGAACTGGCCGATGTGGTTCACCACCAGCGGGGCCGTGCGTTCGGTGACGGTGGCAATTGAGGACAGCGGGACCTTGCCGCCCGCCGAGGTGACCAGGAAGATGCTGTCCAGTGCCTCGGGGCCGCGCTGGAATTCCGGCTTGACTTCCATGACCACGCGATACAGGTTCGATTGCGTGTAGATGGTGGAAATCAATCGCTGGCCGAAGGCGTTGTAGAGCGCATTGTCGATGGCGGCCGTGGTGATACCCAGGCGTGATGCGGCATTGCGGTCGATCTCGATGTAGGCCTGCAGGCCCTGGTCCTGCAGGTTGGTGGCGACGTCGGCCAGTTGCGGTACCTGCTGCAGACGTGCGATCAGCTTGGGCACCCAGGTACTCAGCGTGCCCGGATCGGCATCTTCCAGCGTGAACTGGTACTGCGTGCGCGAGACGCTGTCCTCGATGGTCAGGTCCTGTACCGGCTGCATGTAGAGCGTCACGCCTGGCACCGCCTGCGTGAGCTTGGGTTGCAGGCGGCGGATCACGTCCGAGGCCGAGACATCGCGCTCCTCATGCGGCTTCAGGTTGATGAGCATGCGGCCGCTGTTGAGCGTGGCGTTGGTGCCATCCACACCGATGAAGGAGGACAAGCTTTCCACCGCCGGATCTTCCAGCACCACCTTGGCCAGTTGCTGCTGCTTCTCGCCCATGGCACCGAAGGAGATCGATTGCGTGGCCTCCGAGATGCCCTGGATGACGCCCGTATCCTGCAACGGGAAGAAGCCCTTGGGCACGAACACGTACAGCAGCACGGTCAGGCCCAGGGTGGCGACGGCGACCAGGAGCGTCAGTTTCTGGCGTTCCAGCACCCATTCCAGCATCACGCCATAGCGCGCGATGATGCGGTCGAAGAAGGCCTGGCTCTTGTGATAGAACCAGCCCTGTTGTTCTTCCGGCTGGTGGCGCAGCAGGCGCGCGCACATCATCGGGGTGAGGGTCAGCGAGACCACCGCCGAGATCAGGATGGAGACCGCCAGCGTGACCGCGAATTCGTGGAACAGGCGGCCGACCACATCGCCCATGAAGAGCAGCGGGATCAGCACCGCGATCAGCGAGAAGGTCAGCGAGATGATGGTGAAGCCGATCTGCTCCGCGCCCTTCAGGGCGGCCTGCATGGGCTTCATGCCCTCTTCGATGTAGCGCGAGATGTTCTCGATCATCACGATGGCATCATCGACCACGAAGCCGGTGGCAATGGTCAGCGCCATGAGGGTGAGGTTGTTGATCGAAAAGCCCGCCAGGTACATCACCGCAAAGGTGCCCACCAGCGACAGCGGCACTGCCACGCTGGGAATGATGGTGGCCGGCACATTGCGCAGGAAGACGAAGATCACCATCACCACCAGCGCCACCGAGAGCAGCAGTTCGAACTTCACATCCGCCACCGAGGCACGGATGGTGGTGGTGCGGTCGGTCAGGATGTGGACATCGATGGCACCCGGCAGGCTGGCCTGCAGCTGCGGCAGGATCTTCTTGATGCTGTCGACCACGGCGATCACGTTGGCACCCGGCTGGCGCTGGATGTTCACGATCACCGCCGGCTGCTGGTTGGCCCAGGCGCCCAGGCGGACGTTTTCTGCACCATCGATCACATCGGCCACATCCGAGACGCGGATGGGCGCACCGTTCTTGTAGGCGATGATGAGGTTGCGGTATTCATCGGCCGAACGCAGCTGATCGTTGGCATCGATGGTGGAGGCGCGCGTGGGGCCGTCGAAACTGCCCTTGGCCTGGTTGACGTTGGCGTTGCCAATGGCGGTGCGCACGTCATCCAGGTTGAGACCGAGGGCGGCAACCGCACGCGGATTCAACTGCATGCGCACGGCCGGACGCTGGCCGCCCGACAGGCTCACCAGACCGACGCCGGACAATTGCGAAATCTTTTGCGCCAGGCGGGTATCGATCAGGTCCTGCACCTTGGGCAAGGGAATGGTCTTGGAGGTGACCGCCAGCGTGATGATGGGCGTATCGGCCGGATTGACCTTGCTGTAGACCGGCGGCATCGGCAGGTCCGAGGGCAGCAGGTTGCTGCCGGCGTTGATGGCGGCCTGCACTTCCTGCTCGGCCACGTCCAGGCTGAGATCCAGATTGAATTGCAGCGTGATCACCGACGCCCCGCCGGAGCTGGTGGAAGACATCTGCTTCAAGCCCGGCATCTGGCCGAACTGGCGTTCCAGCGGCGCGGTGACCGAGGAGGTCATCACGTCCGGACTGGCACCGGGATAGAGCGTGACCACCTGGATGGTCGGGTAATCGACTTCGGGCAGGGCCGACAGCGGCAGGAGCCGGTAGGCCACGATGCCCACCAGCAGGATCGCCAGCATCAGCAAGGATGTGGCGACCGGCCGCAGGATGAACTGGCGCGAGGGATTCATGCGTGAGCCTTGTGCTTACTTGGCGCCGTTGGCGTTGCCTGCGTTGCTGGCGGGGGCGCTGTTGCCGTTGCCGCCACCGGCAGCCGCTTCACGCTGGCGGCGCAGCTCCATCATCTTCTGGCGGCGCTGGTCTTCGGGCAGCTTCTTGATCTCTTCGCCGAATTCACCGGCGTCGATGCGCTTGTTGATTTCGGCCCAGCGTTTCTGGCGTTCTTCCGGACTCAGGTTGCCTTGGCCACCCTGCCCGCCCTGTCCTGCCTCACCGCCCTGGCCGCGCTTGCCATGGCGGCGTTCCGGATTCTCGGTGGTGAGCTTGTTGGCCGGATCATCCGCGCCGCCGCGTGCCACCGCTTCCACTTTGGCACCTTCGCGCAGGCGGTCGATACCGTCGATGACCACGGTTTCACCGGCAGCGATGCCATCGGTGATGACGGTCTGGTCATCCTGCACCGGACCGGTCTTGACCGGACGCACGGTGACGGTGTTGTCTTCCTTGACCACGTAGACGAACAGGCCCTTCGAACCGCGCTGGATGGCCGCCGTCGGGATCACGATGGCCCCCTCCTCGGTCTTGAGCTGCAGGCGGATGTTGACGAACTGGCTGGGGAAGAGCGCGTAATCGGTATTGGGGAACTGGGCCTTGAGCTTGACGGTGCCGGTAGTCGAATCCACCACGTTGTCGATGGTCAGCAGCACGCCGTCGGCCAGTTTCTTCTTCTGCTCGCGGTCCCAGGCCTGGGCCGGCAGCTTGCGTCCGCTCTGCAGTTGCTGCAAGACCTTGGGGATATTGTCTTCGGGGATGCTGAAGATGGCCGTGATCGGCTGCAGTTGCGTGATGATGACCAGCCCGTTGGTATCGCTGGTGGTGACGTTGTTGCCCACATCGGCCTGGCGCAGGCCGAGGCGGCCGCTGATCGGCGCGGTCACACGGGTGAACGACAGTTGCAGGCGGGCACTGGCGACACTGCCCTCATCGGCCTTGACCGTGCCTTCGTATTGCTTGACCAGCGCGGCCTGGGTATCGACCTGCTGGCTGGCAATCGAGTCCTGCGACAGCAGGGTCTGGTAACGCTTCAGGTCCAGGCGTGCCGAGGCCAGCAAGGCGCGGTCGCGCGCCAGTTGTCCTTCAGCCTGGGTCAGCGCGGCCTGCAGCGAGCGCGGATCGATCTCGGCCAGCAGGTCGCCGGCCTTGACTACCTGGCCTTCCTTGTAATGCAGCTTCATCAGCTGGCCATCCACGCGGGCCCGCACGGTGGCCGTGGCGGTCGGGGTCACGGCCCCCAGGCCATTGAGGAAGACATCGACATTCTGTACTTGGGCCTTGGCCACGCCGACCGGCATGGTCTGGCCAGCGAAGGCACCGGGACCACCCGGACGGCGTGCGCCCGGTCCACCGGGGCCGCCTGCGCCAGGGCGTCCGCCCGGGCCGCCCATGGCAGCCATCTGCTCCTGATCGGCCTTCTTCTTGGACCACCACTTGTAGCTGCCACCGGCCGCCAGCGCCGCCACCAGGACCCAGAACCACCAGCGGCGCAGGATGCTGCCGCGAGACGAAGCGTTGGAGGGAGACGGCTGCTTGGAATTGGGAGTATTTGTCATGTCAGGAAAACCAGTGAACCGATCACGTCATCAAGTAATCACGTCAGCGGGCCGCCACCATGGCAGCCCGCCGGCATTTATCTGCGCTTTTTTATGTATTTCTTTCAGTACAGATTTCTGTACTGCCTTCTGCTCTTTTTTCTGTACAACGTTCTGCACAGGAATCTGTGCAGGATTCTGTACATTTTTCTGTCTTTCACGACAGGCAAACGCCAGCTGAAAGCACAGGGGAAGGCGGCCCCTCCTGCCGGAGCAAGGCCGCCCGCCGTCATTCTCTCCGACCAGCCTGACAGCCGTGCAACATTGTCGGACAGCCCCCCGCGTCCGGGCTGGCACGCAGTGTACCCAGCTATTGCCCGGCTTGCACGGGCTACCAACAAGAACAGCCTTGCGGGGAGACGCAAGGCTGCAAGGGTGGGACTGCCCGCTGCGCCGCCATCAGGCATCCGCCCACCTGCGGCGCAGCGGCAAGTCCTGCCTGGCCGGGATTACTTGGCCGGCGGGGCGTCCGGTGCCGGCTTGCCGTCACGCGGGGGGCCCTTGCGGTCGCCATGGCGCATGTGCTCCATCTTTTCCCAGCGATGGCGTTCCATCTTCGCGTGTTCGGCATCAAAGATCTTCTGCTGTTCCGGCGACAGGGTGGCGTAGAAGTCCTTGGTGGCGGCGATGCGTTGCTCGGCGAAGGCCTCACGCTTGCGCATCATGTCCAGCTGCTTGTCCAGGCGTTCCGGGGTGGACAGCTTGGCCCATTCATCCTTGTTGGGACGGCCGGCCTGGTCGAAGGGGGCCGGCTTGGTCTTGTCAAGGAAGAGCTTCCAGGCGGCTTCCTGCGAGGCCGTGATCTTGAGCTTGTCGTGCAGCTCGGCCTGGTGCTTGGCGCGCATCTGCTCGAACTTGGCGATCTGTTCCGGGCTCGGGGCATGGCCGCGGGGGCCATCCTGGCCGCCCGGGGGCATCTGGGCGAAGGCCGACAGGGTCACGGCGCTGATGCTCACGGCGGCGATGCCGGCCAGAATACGGTTTTTCATTGTCAACATGGCTTGCTCCTTTCAGGGGATGGTGCTCTGATGCGTTCGGCAGCGACGTGCTGCCTTGGCATGGTTCCCATTAAACCGGCGGCGTGTATCAACGGTTTTTCCGCTGTGGCGTCATTTGTATCGCTTTGTATATACGGGAGCCGCCCAGGTATCGTTTTATTTCTGCCCCGCTCCTTGTAAAGACCCGATACAAATCCGCCCTGCAGGCGCGGACAAGTTCGGCATAATGCGATCCATGGATACAAATACTCACATCCTCGTCGTCGACGACGACCGCGACATCCGCACCCTGCTGGCCGAATACCTGGACAGCAACGGCCTGCGCACCCTCACCGCCACCAATGGCAGCGAGATGCGCCGCGTGCTGGAAGAATCGCGGGTAGACCTGATCGTGCTGGACCTGACCCTGCCGGGCGAGGACGGCCTCACCCTCTGCCGCAACCTGCGCGCCACCTCCTCGGTGCCGGTCATCATGCTGACTGCACGCGGCGAGCCGCTGGACCGCATCCTCGGACTGGAAATGGGAGCCGATGATTACCTGGCCAAGCCTTTCGAGCCGCGCGAACTATTTGCCCGCATCCGCAGCGTCCTGCGCCGCACGCAGGCACTGCCGCCCAACATGGCGCAGCCGGATGTGGCCACCATGCGCTTTGCCGGCTGGACGCTGGACCTCACCGCACGCCACCTGGTCAACAAGGATGGCGTGGTGGTGGCCTTGTCGGGGGCCGAGTTCCGGTTGCTGAAGGTATTCCTCGACCATCCCAACCGCGTGCTCAATCGCGACCAGTTGCTGGAGCTCACGCAAGGCCGCGAATCCGATCCCTTCGACCGTTCGGTGGATATCCAGATCAGCCGCCTGCGCCAGAAGCTGGGCGATGACGCGCGCACGCCGACCATCATCAAGACCGTGCGCAACGAGGGTTACGTGCTGGCCACGACCGTGACAGCCGAAGGCGCGGGCCGGACGGCATGAAGAATTTCATTGGCTCCATCGGCAACCGCATCTTCTTCCTGCTTCTGGGCGGCATCGTGGTGGCGGTATTCGCCACCAACTGGCTGGCTGGCAACGAGCGCCGCAATACCTTGCGCGAGCTGCGCTTCCAGCACCTGGCCGACCGCGTCGAACAGATCGTGCAGGCAGTGGACGACATCCCGCCGGCGCAGCGCCCCATCGTCCTGCAGGCCGCCACCAACTTCGGTTTCGAGGCACGCATGGTGGAGGACATGAATGACGCCATCGGGCCCAATGCCAGCACCAGCCCGCTGATAGAGATGCTGCAGGCACGCCTGGGCGAGGACCGCAAGATTGCCGTGCAGCGCGAGAGCGAGTGCCCGCCCCTGCGTGCCGACGACGGACGAGGACCGCGCCGCGATACCTGCCGCGTCATCTACATCAGCCTGCATGACCAGGCGCTCATGCGCCTGCGCCTGCACCAGCCGGGCGAGCCCCCTGCCCTGCGCGGGCGTGGGCCGGGCGGGCCGGCCGGGCTGTTCGGGCTGCAATACATTCTGCTGTTCCTGGTCCTGATCGCCATGCTGGCCTGGCTGGTGGCGCGCATGGCCACGCGCCCGATCCGCCAGCTGGCGCAAGCCGCTTCGCGCCTGGGCAGCGACATCGACCATGCACCGCTGCCCGAGACGGGACCGACCGAGATCCGTCAGGCGGCCCACGCCTTCAATGCCATGCAGGCGCGCATCCGCCGCCAGATCCAGCATCGTACCCACATGCTGGCGGCCATCACGCATGACCTGCAGACCCCGTTGACGCGCATGCGGCTGCGGCTGGAGAAGGTCACCGATGCCCCGCTGCAGCAGAAGCTCATCGACGACCTGGGCGTGATGCACGGCATGGTGCGGGAAGGACTGGACCTGGCACGCAGCATGGATTCCTCCGAGAAGATCCAGGCGCTGGATATCGATTCCCTGCTCGACAGCGTCTGTGCCGACGCCGCCGATGCCGGCCAGGATGTGGCCCTGCAAGGCAGCACCCGCGCCTTCGTGCTGGCCCAGCCGGGCGCACTGCGGCGCTGCCTGACCAACCTGATCGACAATGCCTGCAAGTACGGCAAGTCGGCGCGGGTGTCCATCGCGCTGGAACAGCAGAAGATCGCCATCCGCATCCGCGACCAGGGCCCGGGCATTCCGGAGTCCGAACTGGAGGCGGTGTTCGAACCCTTCTATCGCCTGGAGGCCTCGCGCTCGCGCGATACCGGCGGTACCGGGCTGGGGCTGACCATCGCGCTCAATATCGCCGAGAACCATCACGGCCAGCTGCGCCTGCGCAACCTGCCGGAAGGCGGACTGGAAGTGCTGCTGGAGTTGCCGCCGATGACGCCGACCAAAAATCGGTAAAAAACTTCACCCAGGCATGTAAAAAACCGCCGCAAACCCTGTTGGGATGCGGCGGTTTTCATTTATCGGCCAAAAAGCGCCGAGCCGGGTCACCCGAAGTAGTTCAGGCCCAGAGCGGCATTGACTTCCGACATGGTCTGCGCGGCCACGGCGCTGGCGCGTTCGGTGCCGCGCTTGAGGATGGCCAGCACTTCGCCGCGATCCTTGGCGAATTCTTCGCGGCGGGTGCGGATGGGTTCGAGCATCTCCTGCAGGATCCCTTCCAGGCGACGCTTGACCACGCTGTCGCCCAGGCCGCCGCGGGTGTAGTGGGCCTTCAGTTCGGCCACGGCATCGCGGTCCGGGTCGAAGGCGTCCAGGAAGGTGAAGACCACATTGCCCTCGACCTGGCCCGGATCATCCACGCGCAGGTGGTTGGGGTCGGTGTACATGCGGTGCACGGCCTGCTTGATCTCGGCCGGGGTCGCGCCCAGGGCAATCGAGTTGCCCAGCGACTTGCTCATCTTGGCCTTGCCATCGATGCCGGGCAGGCGGCCGGTTTCGGAGAGCACTTCCTTGCACTCGACCAGCACTTCGCGGTCCACGGTGGCGTTGAATTTGCGCACCAGTTCATTGGTCTGCTCGATCATGGGCAACTGATCGCTGCCCACCGGCACCAGTTGGCCCTTGAAGGCGGTGATGTCGGCGGCCTGGCTGACCGGATAAGTCAGGAAGCCGGCCGGGATGTCGCGCTCGAAACCGCGCAGGCGGATCTCTTCCTTGATGGTGGGATTGCGTTCCAGGCGCGAGACCGTCACCAGGTTCAGCAGCACCATCGACAGCTCGTAGAGCTCACGCACCTGGGACTGGATGAAGATGGTCGACTTCTCGGGATCGATGCCCACGGCCAGATAGTCCAGCGCCACTTCGAGCACGTTGTCGGTGACTTTCTGGTGGCGGCCGACGTTGTCGGTCATGGCCTGGGTATCGGCCAGCAGCAGGAACTGGCGCGAGGTTTCCTGCAGCGCCACGCGCGACTTGAGCGAGCCGATGTAGTGGCCCAGGTGCAGTGGACCGGTAGGACGATCGCCGGTGAGGACGACGGGCAGGCTGCTGGTGGTGGGGGTGGAGCTCGTGGCGTTCGAAGACATGGTCATTCCTGATCGTTAATCTCTGGAATGCCGCCGGTCCCGAAGCTGAAGAAACAATGCCGCCGGAACCGGCGGCATCATGGTCACATGGTCAAGCTGTGTGAAAACGGGCCGCCTCGTTCAGGCGCGCCACCAATGCTGGGTTTTCGCAAGTTGATCTTTTCGGAAAAGCATGGCGGCGAGTATAGCACCGGCAGCGCGCCATGTTGCGTTGCATAAGAAAAAACCGCCTGCAAGGAGGCGGTTCAGGCGCTGGGCTCGGCTTGTGCGCGGGTTCAATACGCACCCGGTGGCGGACCGTAATACACCGGCGGCGGGCCGTAATACCCCGGGGGCGGCGGCGGTGCGTAGTAGCGCGGGCGATAGGTATAGACGGTGGTGGTCTGCACTGGCTGCTGCACCTGGTTGCCCTTGCTGTACATGCACTGGGTATAGGTCATGTCGTAGCGCTGCTGCATCGAGTAATTGCCTCCGGCGGCCGCGTTGCTGCCAGCGGCACTGCCCACCAGCAGGCCACCGCCGGCACCGATGGCCGCGCCCGCACCGGCATTGCCCGAAGCCGCGCCGATGAGGGCACCGGCCACGGCACCCACGGCGGTGCCGACTGCGGCGCTGTTGGCGGCATTGTTCTGGGTCTGCGCGGCCTGGCCGCCGATGGCGTCCTGGGCGTATTGCTGGCATTGCTGCTGGTCGGCGCGGAACTGTTCGTAGGTCTTGTCCTTGCCGGGCATGGCCATCACCGACGGGCCGGTCGGCACGCTCACGCAGCCACCCAGCGCCAGCATGGCGCCGACGGCGGTCACGGTCGCGGCGGTCTTGTAGAGGGGTTTCACGATGTTTCCTTTATCGGGGATCGACGAATTACGTAGCTTGGGCAAGGCTTATTGCGGCGGCGTACTGCCCGGCACGCCCGGCGTATTGGGCACGACCTTCATCCAGGGGCTGGGGCAGTTCTGGACGTAGGGATAGTAGGACTTGGACTCGGCGCAGTAGTACCAGTAGTCCTGGCGCTGCGGTTCCACGTAGACCGGTGCGGGGGCCCGCTCCACGTAGACCGGCGGCGGGTAATACACCGGCGGCGGATAGTAGACCGGGGGCGGCACCCACACTGGTCCGCCGATCACCACGCCACCATAGAAGCGCCCGTGCGCATAGGCCGAAGCGCTGGCGACCAGGCCGGCTACCGCCAGCACGCCACAGACGCCAATTGCCGCTAGTTTTTTCATGTTGTTGCCCTCGGGGGTGTCTCAGAATAGTTGGAAGGTCTGGAATGCTTGCCGGATGGCATCAGGGCCGCGTTCCCCACGCGGCCGTATCAGCCTGTAATCCTTGCCTGGTGCGGCTTGCAGACGCATCTGGCGCAGGAAAGCAATATACGCCGGGGCTGCGGTGAAATCTTGAGATGTTTCAATTCGTAACCCTAATCAACAGAGATATACACGGGGTTGAAAAGGCTTTGCAATCAGGGGCTTGCGCCTCGTTTCCAAACAGCAAAAAGGGCATGGCGATTACGCCATGCCCCATCTGCCAAACCCGTGTACGGCTTCAACCCGGCCGCGTCATCTGCTCCGGCTTGATCCACTCGGCAAACTGCTCTTCCGTCACATAACCGAGCGCCAGCGCTGCCTGCTTCAGGGTAGTGCCGTCGTGATGCGCCTGCTTGGCGATCTTGGCAGCCTTGTCGTAACCGATGTGCGGGGCCAGGGCCGTCACCAGCATGAGCGACTTTTCCATCAGCTCGCCGATGCGGCTGTGGTTGGCTTCGATGCCGCGCGCGCAGTGCTCCTCGAAGCTGGCCATGCCGTCGCCCAGCAAACGAACGCTCTGCAGGAAGTTGTGAATGATCACCGGCTTGAACACATTGAGCTCGAAATTGCCGCTGGCACCGCCAATGTTGAGCGCCACATCATTGCCGAACACCTGTGCGCACAGCATGGTCATGGCTTCGCATTGGGTCGGATTGACCTTGCCCGGCATGATGGAACTGCCCGGCTCATTCTCGGGAATGGTGATCTCGCCCAGCCCCGAACGCGGACCGGAAGCCAGCCAGCGAACGTCGTTGGCGATCTTCATCATGGCTGCCGCCAGGGTCTTGAGTCCGCCGTGCGCGGCCACCAGGGCATCGTGCCCGGCCAGCGCGGCAAACTTGTTGGGCGCGGTCTTGAAGGGGAAACCGAAGTACTTGGCCAGCTCGGCCGCCACGCGCTCGCCGAATTCGGGATGTGCGTTCAAACCAGTGCCGACCGCCGTGCCGCCAGCGGCCAGCTCGGAGATGGCATTGAGGGTGGCGATGATGGCCGACTCGGCATGATCCAGCTGGGCCACGTAGCCCGAGAACTCCTGGCCCAGCGTCAGCGGCGTGGCGTCCTGCAGGTGGGTGCGGCCGATCTTGACGATGTCGGCAAACTGCGCGGACTTGTCCGCCAGCGTGGCGCGCAGGGTGTGCAGCGAGGGAATCAGGTGCGTGGCCACCGCCATGCAGGCCGCCACGTGCATGGCCGTCGGGAAGATGTCGTTGGAGGACTGGCCGCGGTTGACGTCGTCATTCGGGTGGATCAGGCGATCCTCGCCGCGCACGCCGCCCAGCAGTTCGGAAGCGCGGTTGGCCAGCACCTCGTTCATGTTCATGTTGCTCTGGGTGCCGGAACCGGTCTGCCAGACCGACAGCGGAAACTCCAGCGGATGCTTGCCGGCGATGACCTCATCGGCCGCCGCGATGATGGCGTCGGCCTTCTTGCCGTCCAGCTTGCCCAGGTCGCGGTTGACGGCGGCACAGGCACGCTTGACGGCGGCCAGGGCTACGATCAGCTCGGCCGGCATGCGCTCGGTGGAGATGTGGAAGTGGTGCAGCGAACGTTCGGTCTGCGCGCCCCACAGGCGATCGGCAGGGACTTCGATCAGGCCAAAGGTATCGCGCTCCATGCGGTGGTTCATGATGCTGGTTCTCCGTGATGAGAGGGCCGCAGGCGGCCCGATGATCCCGTGAGACTCTGGCGCAAGCGGAAGGCTGAGTCACCGACGAGACCGACAAGATGACGTCTAGTGTAACGGCTGGCGGGACCGCCCGCAGGAAGCGGCGGCGTGAAGCTGGCGAGGGTACGGCAATGCGCGGCAGGCAATCAGCCGGCCTTGTTGTCCTTGGGCGGATCCGGCAGCACACAGGCCTCGACCACTTGCAGGTCGTTGTCCTTGGCGAAGTTGACCACGAAGTGATAGGCCAGCGGCTCCAGCTCGCGCAGGGCTTCGTTGACCACCACCGAGCGCACGCCATCGATGTGGGTGGGCAGCACGTAGGGAGAATATTTCAGGTGTGCATTGCGACCGCCACTGCCTTCGGGACGGAAGCACGACATCACGCCGCACAGGCGCTCCGCCCAGTCGCTGGGGCGGAACTGCCGGCCATCCGAGGTCTTGCCCAGGATGATGAATTCTTTGGCCGGAGCGTTTGCGGGTTTGATGGGATCAGCCATACATGCATTCTTCTAAAGCGCTTGCAACCGAATGCCCTTGTCCTGGTGGGACCGGAGCCCTGGAGTCCGCGGTGCCTCGGCGATCCACTGCCTGGGTGCCTGCGGTACTGAGTATTATATCTTATAGAAGACTTGGCTTCTACCGGTCTCCCCCGGCTACTGCGTGCCGCTCATGCCCTGCGGACAAACCATGCATTCCTGCACGTGGCGGCCTTCTGAAGTGAAGTCGGAAGTATACCGGGTTGGCGGCAATCGCGTTCCCAAAAACAAAGCGGGCCTGAGCCCGCTTCTTGAATGACCAGTGTCGCCTAGCCCATCCACACTGCCACTGACAGCAGCAGCAACAGGAACATCCACAGCAGCAAGGCGCGCCAGACCAGGCCCACGGTGCTCTGCAGGGTGCGCGGCGAGGGGGTATCGCCGGGCAGGCCGTCGGTTTCTTCCGGCATGGAATCGACCGTGGCAGCATCGGCCGGCAGGATGATGCCGGCGGCCGCTTCCTTCTCGGTACCGAAACGCACGCCCATGGCCCCGCCACCGGCGGCCAGGATGATGCCGGCGGCTTCGTCGTCCCAGCGGCTGGCGAAGTTGCGCCAGGCATAGATGGCATCCTCGAAGTTCCCGACCACGGCGAAGGCAGCGGCCGTCAGGCGCGCCGGAATCCAGTCGATCCAGTAGAAGGCCTGGGCGGCAAAGCGGCCGAAAGCTTCATATTTCATGTGATCCGGCTCGTTCCAGGCGCGCGAGAGGTATTCAGCCACACGGTACATCACCGCCAGCGCCGGGCCGACCGGCATCAGGAACCAGAAGAACACGCCAAAAACGTGACGATGCGTGGTGATGAGTGCGCGCTCGGAGGCGATGCGTGAAATTTCGCTCACATCCATCGCCGTGGTGTCCTGCTTGGTCCATTCGGCCAGCAGGGTGCGGGCGGTCATTTCGTCGCCCGTGTTCAGGGCCAGCTGGATGGAGGTGAAGTAATGGCTGTAATGGCGGAAGCCCAGGGTCATGTAGACCACCAGCACGTTCCAGGCAAAGGCCGCCACCAGGCTCACATGCAGCAGCAGCCAATAGATCAGCGCCACCGGCACCGTCAGCGCCCCCACCATCACCACCCAGCCCAGGCGGCCATGATGAGCGTGCCCGGCGTTGAACCAGCCTTCAATGGTGGCCGCGAAAGACTTGATCGACGCGTATACCGGATTGTCTGCGCGCAGTGGTTTGAGTTGTTCGATTAACAGCGCAAAGAGAATGGAAAGAAATGTCATCAAGCTGCCTTAGGTGTCTCTGTAGCCCGTACGATAGCGCAGTGCAAGAGGGGAATCAAACAATTGATTCGTTGATTACAATCAAGAGCGTGATGTCACGGATTTTACTTATTTGAACATTAAAAGCGACATTGCGTATCTGCGAGGCGACAAATGCTGCCACTAGCTGCGCAGGAAGTGGTACAGGTTGCGCAGCATGCCCGCAGTCGCGCCCCAGATGAAGTAACGGTCATAGGGCATGGTGTAGAAACTGCGCCGGCCTACCGGTGCCGGCAGCTCGACCGAGCGGCGCTGATGGTTCAATCCATCCATGAGGAAAGCCAGTGGCACTTCGAAGATCTCGGCCACTTCGCGCGGGTCGCCCACGGCCTCGAAAGGCGGCTGTATCAGTCCGGCCACGGGCGTGACCCGATAACCGGTGCCGGTGAAGTAATCGGGCAGCGAGCCGATGACTTCGATGTGCTGGCGCGCCAAGCCGATTTCCTCTTCGGTCTCACGCAGAGCGGTCTCGATGGCCGAGCCGTCATAGTCTTCGCGGCGGCCACCGGGGAAACTGATCTGTCCTGCGTGATCCTTCAGGTCAGCCGTACGTTGAGTGAAGAGTACCGTCATCCCCTCCTCCCTCAGCACGATCGGGATCAGCACCGAAGCGAGCCGGAAGCGTCCTTTGGACTCGGCCAGGCGCGCCATCTGGTCGCCGCTGTGCTCGGGCTCCCAGCGCGGCGGGTCGGCGAAGCGTTGGCGCAGCCAGTCGGCATTCAGGCGCGCGGCCTCCAGCGCAGTTTCGCCGGCGACGGCATCTACAGGCAGATTGACGGGATCGAAACTGGCCACGTTGTGCTCGCTTGATCGTGAGGTTGTCAGGACTTCAATCGGGTGTCAGAAACGAAAAAGGGGCGTCGCGAGACACCCCTTTTCCTGACGCATCAACAGGCGACCGATTACTCGGCAGCAGCAGCCTTTGCCGCACGGCTGGGCAGCTTTTCCTTGATACGTGCCGACTTGCCCGAACGTTCGCGCAGGTAGTACAGCTTGGCACGACGCACGTCACCACGACGCTTGACTTCAATCGAGGCGATCAGCGGCGAGTACAGCTGGAAGGTACGCTCAACGCCTTCGCCCGAAGAAATCTTGCGGACGATGAAGTTGGAGTTCAGACCACGGTTACGGCGGGCGATAACGACGCCTTCGTAAGCCTGAGCGCGCTTGCGGGTACCTTCAACCACGTTCACGTTGACAATCACGGTGTCGCCGGGGGCGAAGTCGGGAATGTTCTTGGCGAGACGCGCGATCTCTTCTTGCTCGAGTTGCTGGATCAGATCCATTTTTTGCTCCTGTAACCATCTTGCCGGCGCCATTGCCAGGAGGGCGGATTGTAAAGCCCGGTAGAGGATGGGGTTTCAAACACGGTGACATCGGCCACCGCACGGTGCAGGTCCGTTGCCGGGCCTGCGGTACTGCATTTGCTGCTAAAACTTCACTCGGGCGATCTGCTCGCGTGCAGGCTTACTGCTGCGGCAAACTGCCCAGAAATTTTTCATCGGCCTTGCTCAGCAAGCCCTGCTCGCGGGCCCTGACAATGAGGTCGGGACGCTTGCTCTGCGTGGCTTCCAGTGCCCGCTGCCGGCGCCATTTCTGGATCTCGGCATGGTGCCCACCCAAGAGGATGGACGGCACCGGTTCACCTTCATAGACTTCCGGACGCGTGTAATGGGGCGAGTCCAGCAATCCGTTGACGAAACTATCTTCCACTGCCGAGGCGCTGTCGTTGAGCGCACCCGGCAAGAGCCGGATCACTGCATCCATCAGCGCCATCGCCGGCAATTCACCGCCGGAGAGGACGAAGTCCCCGATGCTGATTTCCTCGTCCACGCACTTGTCGAGCAGACGCTGGTCAATTGCTTCATAGCGTCCGCACAGCAGCACCGCCCCGCTGTCCTGCGACAGCCGCACCACGCGCTCATGCGTCAGCGGTGCGCCTTGCGGTGAAAGATAGATCACACGCGGCCGGGCCAGGCCCAGCGCCTGCTGCCGCTGCTGCGCCGCCTCGATGGCAGCCTGCAGCGGCTTGGCCAGCATCACCATGCCGGGGCCACCGCCATAGGGCCGGTCATCCACGGTGCGGTGATTGTCAGTGGTGAATTCACGCGGATTCCACAACTGCAAGCCCCAACGCTGCTGCTCCAGCGCACGGCGGGTAATGCCGGACTGCGTCAGCGCGGCGAACATCTCGGGAAACAGAGTGACGACATCAAACTGCATCACGCCTCCATTTCCTGGGTTCTTTTGACTCGTTTGAATCTGTTGAATCTGCTCACATCAGCGAGCCGGAAAAGAAAAAACTGACCTTGAAGGTCAGTAATCCTTGTCCCAGTCGACGATGATCTTTTTTTCGCTCTGCTGCACCGTCTTGACGAACTGGTCGACAAACGGAATCAGCAGTTCGGGCGCCGCCGCGGATTTCTCCTTGGCACCCTTCTTCGGCTTTGCGTCGGCAGCGGGTTGCGGTTGCGGCTCGGGCGCAGTTTCCTGCACCGGGGCCTTCACCACCAGAATGGGATGGGCGCCGTTGTCCATCATGTCGGACACCACGCCCAAGGCTTCACCCTGGAGATTTTCCACTGCCGAGCCGATCAGATCGACCCAGTAGAATTCATTGTCATCCAGCGCCGGGAAGTGCTTGCGGGAGATGGAGACCACCGTTCCCTTCATCGCTTCGGCCGCATTGCGGTCCGCTACCCCGGTCAGGCGCGCAACGACATCGCCGCTGTGCCCCTTGGACTGCATGACATCGACATCCTGCTTGGGCTGGCCGGATTTCTCCAGCCACCAGGTCTTGGCATTCAACAAGGCATCTGCCTCGGAAGAATAAGGACGCACGCGAATCCAGCCCTGGATTCCGTAGGCTCCGGTCACATGGCCGACGGTCACGAGATCGTCGGGTGCGGAGAACCCCGCTTGGGCTGGATGAGTCATGAGTACACCAGACCTGTTCTTCATCCATGCGCCAGCAGAACCGGCGCGGAATCAGACAGGAAAACCTGTATTAAGCAGCAGCCTTGGAACCGGCTTCAGCGACCAGGCGAGCAACGGTCGGCGACAGTTGTGCGCCAACGCCTTGCCAGTGAGCCAGACGGTCAGCAGCGATACGCACGGTTTCTTCCTTGCCGGAAGCGACCGGGTTGTAGAAGCCGATGCGCTCGATGAAACGGCCATCGCGACGATTGCGCGAGTCGGTTGCAACGATGTTGTAGAAGGGGCGCTTCTTGGCGCCGCCACGAGCTAAACGAATAACGACCATAATGGTTCCAGTAAGAATACGGACACGGAAAAGCCGCAGATTATAACGGACTTCCGCACACCCGGGCAAGTTGCTTGGCGCTTTTGTGCCATAGACCAACGCACAACGCCCGGCAAACTCCCCAAAACACGGCAAAAGTGACGTCTTTTGGCATCACTTTTGCCCCACCTCCAGCCAGGACTGCCGCATCGCAGCTTGTCCTGACGGAAATCACCCTGCGCCAGGGGCTCGGCTATACTGCTGCCAGACCTGACCACAACACGGCCGCCAGCGTCATCTCTGGCGGCTTACAACAGAATAAAGAGACGCGCAGCATGCCCTTGCCTTCCGCACCCCGCCACAAGAACAAGACCCTGACGACTTTCCTGGCCACCGCTTTCGGCAGCATCGGCCTGCACCGTTTCTATCTCCACGGCGGCCGTGACCGCTTCGGCTGGCTGCATATCCTGGCCATTCCGCTGTCGCTGGCCTTGATGGCAGCACGGCCGGACGCGCCCAAGCTCTTCACCGGACTGCCCTTCGTGCTGTCGGCGCTGATTGCCTGCCTGGAAGCGCTGGTGCTCGGCCTCACGCCGGACGACAAGTGGGATGCGCGCTACAACGCCGGCAGCGGCAAGCGTTCTGAATCGCACTGGATCCTGGCACTGATCCTGGTCCTGACCGTGGGATTGGGTGCCATGGGCGTGATCGCCCTGCTGGCGCGCAGCTTCGACCTGCTCTTCACTGGCGGGGCCTTCGGCTGATCTGCTGCCCTGCCCTCACGATCCCAATGAACAAGCCCGGAACATCGTCTACGATGTTCCGGGCTTTTGTTTGAAGCCGGGATCAGAACTGCTCTTCGGCCAGCGCCATCACCGCTGCACCGCCATCGACGATGGCCGTGCGATAGGCCAGCGCCTGCGGCAGGATCTGCTCGGCATAGAAACGCGCGGTCGCCAGCTTGGCTTCGTAGAACTTGCCGTCGCCCTCGCCGGATTTCAGCTTGCCCGCCGCGATGGCCGCTGCACGCGCCATCTGCCAGCCACCCAGCACCACGCCGGCCATCTTCAGATACGGGACGCTGCCCGCGAAGACCGCCTTGATATCGCTCTTGACGTTGGCCACCACATACCCGACCACCTGTTCCAGCGCATCGGCGGCTTCGGCCAGGCGCGCCGCGATGGGCTGCAGTTGCGCATCGCCCTGCAGTTCGGCCACGGTCTGGCGCACCTGGGCGATGATGCCCTTGGCAACAGCGCCGCCGTCACGCACGGTCTTGCGGCCCACCAGGTCATTGGCCTGGATGGCGGTCGTGCCTTCGTAGATCGGCAGGATGCGCGCATCGCGGTAATGCTGGGCCGCGCCGGTTTCCTCGATGAAGCCCATGCCGCCATGTACCTGCACGCCGGTGGAGGTCACATCGATGGACATCTCGGTGATCCAGCCCTTGACGATGGGCACCAGGTATTCGTAGAAGGCCTGGTTGGATTTGCGGGTGGCTTCGTCATCGCTGAAGTGCGCCGCATCCGACGTGGCCGCGGCCACATAGGACAAGGCCCGCGCCGCCTCGATCTGGGCGCGCATGGACATCAGCATGCGGCGCACATCGGGCTGGTGGATGATGGCCACCGGACCGGGCGAGCCGGCCAGGTCGCGCGACTGGATGCGGTCGCGCGCATAGGACACTGCCTTCTGATAGGCACGTTCCGACACCGACAGCCCCTGGATGCCCACGGCAAAGCGCGCCGCATTCATCATGATGAACATGTATTCCAGGCCGCGATTCTCTTCGCCGACCAGGGTGCCGATGGCGCCGCCATGGTCACCGAACTGCAGCACGGCGGTCGGGCTGGCCTTGATGCCCAGCTTGTGTTCGATGGAAACGCAGTGCACGTCATTGCGCGCACCCAGCGACCCGTCGGCATTGACCAGGAACTTGGGCACGATGAACAGCGAGATGCCCTTCACGCCTTCGGGCGCATTGGGCGTGCGGGCCAGCACCAGATGGACGATGTTCTCGGCCATGTCGTGCTCGCCATAGGTGATGAAGATCTTGGTCCCGAAGAGCTTGTAGGTCCCGTCCCCCTCCGGCACGGCGCGGGTACGCACCAGTGCCAGGTCGGAGCCGGCCTGCGGCTCGGTCAGGTTCATGGTGCCGGTCCACTTGCCGGAGATGAAGTTGGCGATGAAGGTTTCCTTCTGCTGCTGGGTGCCGGCCGTCATCAGCGCTTCGATGGTGCCATCGGTCAACAGCGGACACAGCGCGAAGGAGAGATTGGCCGAGTTCAGCATCTCGATGCAGGGCGTGGCCAGCAGCTTGGGCAGGCCTTGTCCGCCGAACTCCACGGGATGCTGCACGCCTTGCCAGCCGGCTTCACCAAACTGGCGGAAGGCTTCCTTGAATCCGGGGCTGGTGGTGACCTTGCCGTCGGCCCAGCTGCTGGGGGCCTTGTCGGCAGAATGGTTCAGCGGGGCGATCACTTCACTGCAGAAACGGGCGTTTTCTTCGAGAATGGCCTCGGCCGTTTCCGGCGTGGCATCCTCGCAGCCCGGCAGCGCATTCACGGCTGCCAGACCGGCCAGTTCGTTCATGACGAACAACATATCCTTCACGGGCGCGGTGTAACTCATCTCCAACCTCCAATGCGGAACGCTCTGCCGGCGTTCCTTGCTTGCACGAAAACACCCCGGCCGGAGCCGGGGCGAATACTACGGTTCAGGACAGATCAGCCAAGCTGCTTGACCAGCTCGGGGACGACCTCGAAGAGGTCACCCACCAGGCCGTAATCGGCCACCGAGAAGATCGGCGCTTCCTCGTCCTTGTTGATGGCGACGATGACCTTGGAGTCCTTCATGCCAGCCAGGTGCTGGATCGCGCCGGAGATACCGACAGCGATATAAAGCTGGGGCGCGACGATCTTGCCGGTCTGGCCGACCTGCCAGTCGTTGGGCACATAGCCTGCGTCGACCGCAGCGCGGGAGGCGCCCATGGCGGCGTTGAGCTTGTCGGCCAGCGGTTCCAGGATCTTGAAGCTTTCCGCCGAACCCATGCCACGGCCACCGGAGACGATGATCTTGGCAGCGGTCAGTTCCGGACGATCCGACTTGGCCACTTCACGGCCCACGAAGCTGGACTTGCCCGAATCGGCCACGGCCGGGATGCTTTCCACGGCCGCCGAACCACCCTGCGCGGCCGGATCGAAACCGGTGGTGCGCACGGTGATGACCTTGATCGGGTCGATCGACTGCACGGTCGCAATGGCGTTGCCGGCGTAGATCGGACGTTCGAAGGTATCAGCCGACTCCACCTTGGTGATGTCGGATATCTGGCCCACGTCCAGCTTCGCAGCCACGCGCGGCAGGATGTTCTTGCCGTAGGCGGTGGCGGGGGCCAGGATGTGGCTGTAATCCTTGGCGATGGCCAGGACTTGCTCGGCCACGTTCTCGGCCAGGCCGTCGGCGAATTGCGGGGCATCGGCCAGCAGCACCTTGACGACGCCTGCCACTTGGGCGGCAGCGTCAGCGGCGGCCTTGGCATTGGCACCTGCGACCAGGACGTGGACATCGCCACCGGCTTGCGCTGCCGCGGTGATGGTGTTGAGAGTGCTGCCCTTGAGGCTGGCGTTGTCGTGTTCAGCAATAACGAGTGCGGTCATGATCAGATCACCTTGGCTTCATTTTTCAGTTTGGCGACCAGGGTCGCGACATCCGGCACCTTCACGCCGGCGCTGCGCTTGGCAGGCTCGGTGACCTTCAGGGTCTTCACGCGCGGGGCCACGTCCACGCCCAGCTCGTCGGGCTTGACGGTATCGAGCTGCTTCTTCTTGGCCTTCATGATGTTGGGCAGCGTGACGTAACGCGGCTCGTTCAGGCGCAGGTCGGTGGTGATGATGGCCGGCAGGGTCAGGGCCAGGGTTTCCAGGCCGCCGTCCACTTCACGGGTCACGGTGACCTTGCCCTCTTCCAGCACGACCTTGGAAGCGAAGGTGGCTTGCGGCCAGCCCAAGAGCGCTGCCAGCATCTGGCCGGTCTGGTTGCAGTCATCGTCGATGGCCTGCTTGCCCAGGATGATCAGCTGCGGCTGTTCCTTCTCGGCCAGGGCCTTGAGGATCTTGGCCACGGCCAGCGGTTGCAGTTCGACATCGGCCGCCACTTCGGCCAGGATTCCGCGATCGGCACCAATGGCCATGGCGGTGCGCAGGGTTTCCTGGCACTGGGTCACGCCGGCGGAGACGGCGATCACTTCGGTGACCTTGCCGCCTTCTTTCAGGCGCACGGCTTCTTCCACCGCGATTTCGTCAAACGGGTTCATCGACATCTTGACGTTGGCGATATCGACGCCGCTGCCGTCGCTCTTGACGCGCACCTTGACGTTGTAATCCACGACGCGCTTGACTGGTACTAATACTTTCATCGCATGGCCCTTGCAAAAAGGAATTGACGTAAACGTAAACTTCCGCAGGATTATAAAAGCAAAACGGGGTGCCTACCGGTTTTTAGCACGATCGTTCTTTTTAATGTTCGCAGCATACACCAAAGATTCACGTGAGCGGAAGAGGAAATGAAGAGAAGCTGAAAAAAACTTCATGCAGCGGAATTGAAGCGCGGCCTGCCCGCAGGCAACACCGCGCTGTTCAGACCGCCAGATGGGGGACCGGTTCGCCGCGCAGGCCGGCCAGCAGGTTGGAGACGGCCAGCTCGGCCATGGCCAGCCGGGTTTCATGGGTGGCCGAACCGATATGGGGCAAGGCCACCACGTTGGGGAGTTGCAGCAGGGGCGATTCGGCGGGCAGCGGCTCGACTTCGAACACATCCAGGCCGGCCCCGTAAATGGTCTTGTCCTGCAGGGCCGCAATCAGCGCCGCCTCATCGACGATGCGCCCGCGCGAGGCATTGATGAAGATGGCGCTGCGCTTCATGAGCGCGAATTCGCGTGCGCCGATCAGGCGTTCGGTATCGGCGTTCAGGGGCAGCATGACGCAGACGAAGTCCGCCTGGGCCAGCAATTCGTCCTGGCTGACATAGCGCGCATCGAGTTCGCGCTCGGCCTCGGGATCGGGGCGGCGGTTGTGATACAGGATCGGCATGCCGAAACCATGATGCGCCCGCCGCGCCACCGCAGAGCCGATGCGGCCCATGCCGATCAGGCCCAGCGTCTTGCCGTGCACGTTCACGCCGAACTGGGCCTCGCCGATGCTGCCCTTCCAGCGACCGGCCTTGACGTATTCGGCCAGCTCCACCACGCGGCGCGCAGTGGAGAGGATCAGGGCAAAGATGGTATCGGCAGTGGCTTCGGTGAGCACGCCAGGCGTATGCGCCAGCATCAGCCCGCGCCGGCGAAAATAATCCAGGTCGAAATTGTCCACGCCCACCGAGATGGTGGAGGCGATCCTGAGTTGCGGCGCGCCCTCCAGCATGTCGTTGGTGATGGGCAAGCTGGCACCGATCATGCCGTGGGCAGTCTTCAGTGCCGCGAGGAAATCCGCACGGTTGTCTTGCGTAATGCGGTCAAAGAGCGTCACGTTGCATTCCGCCTGCAGGCGCTGCAGCAGATGTTCGGGCAATTTTTTGTAGACGACTACGTGCGGCTTCATGGCGGTTCCTGTGAGCGTCGAATCAGGCCGAGGCCGCCTCCAGCTCGGCCCGGGTGGGCAAGCCTTCCATGTCGCCCACCACCTGGATGGCGAACGCCCCGATGCGGTTGCCGCGCATGACGGCCTCGGGTACCGGCAAGCCTTCCAGCATGCCGCTGATGACACCTACTGCGAAGCCATCCCCGGCGCCCACGGTATCGACCACTTCCTTCACCGGCACGCCAGCCACCCTGCCCTCGCCTTCACGGTTGCGCCAGTAAGCGCCTTCGGCGCCCAGCTTGATGACCACCATCTTCACACCGCGCTCCAGGTAGAAGCCGGCAATGGCGTGCGGATCTTCATATCCGGTCAGAAGCGTCCCTTCCGACAATCCCGGCAGCACCCAGTCCGCCTTGAAGGCCAGCGCATTCAACTGCTGCGCCATGACTTCGCGCGAGGGCCACAGCATCGGCCGCAGGTTGGGATCGAAGGAAATCGTCTTGCCCTGCGCCCGCATGAACTCCATGGCGTGATGGGCAAAGGCCATTGTCGTGGGCGACAAGGCCGGCGCGATGCCGGTGGCGTGCAGGTGCCGCGCCGCGCCGAAATACGCCGGATCGAAATCCTCCAGCGACAGATGGCTGGCCGCCGAGCCCTTGCGGTAATACTCGATGGCGGGGTCTGCTCCATCCACCGCCTTGGCCTTCAGCTGGATGGCCGTGCGGAATTCCATGTCGGTCAGCACGCGGCTGACCTCCACGCCTTCCTGCGCCACGCGCTTGCGAATGAAGCGGCCGAAGGCATCATTACCCACCCGGCTGGCCCAGCCCACCTTCAAACCCAGGCGCGCCAGGCCGATGGCCACATTGGTCTCGGCACCGGCCAGGCGGCGCGTGTATTTTTCCACTTCTTCAAACGGGCCGACTTCATCGGCCACCAGCAAGGCCAGGGCTTCGCCCCAGGTCACCACATCCAGTTGCATCGTCATTGTGCTTGTCCTCAGACGGCCGCCAGCATCGCCACGTGGCGGCGCGTCGTTTCTTCCAGATCCGTGCCCACCAGCGGGAATTCGATGGCCCGCAGGATGCCCGTGGGGAAATGCGCCAGCATGGCCGGCCAGTGCGTATCCTGCGCCTGCAGCGGCACGGCCTTGAGCTTGCCCTTGTCTTCCTGCACGCCCTTGCAGTGCACGTAGCGCACATGCGGTGCCAGCGAGCGCGCGGCGGTCTCGGGATCGACGCCCTGCCAGTGCCAGTTGCCCATGTCGAAGGTCATGCCGAAGGCATAGCCATTGCCGGTGCACAGCGCCAGGAAGCTGACGATGGGCTCCAGCCGTCCGCCCTGCGGGGTCTGGTCATTTTCCAGCAGCACTTCGATGGGGGAATGCGAGAGGAAGCGCAGCAGCGATTGCAGATCACTTCCTGCAGAAAAATGGCCGAGTGATACCTTCAGGAAACGTGCACCGATCTCCTCGGCCTCGTTCATCGCCTGCCCGATCTGCTCACGATCAAATCGCCCGTCGGCACGGAACAATTCCAACGGGGCGGAATACACCGAGAACAGCTTGTGCTGCTCCAGCAAGGCGCGCAAGGCCGGCAGGTCCTGCGGGCCATCGAAGAGCTCACGCCGTATTTCAAGGCCAGCCGCCCCGGCCGCCGCCACCATCGGGACCAGGTCGGCATGGCCGACCCGCCGCACCAGGTCCGCCCCATAGGCCGAGGCGGCGACCAGGACCGGACTCACTTGAGGGCCCCGGCACCGATGAACTGCCTGGCTTCCGGGGTCTGCGGATCGGCGAAGAATTCCTCCGAAGGCCGCGCTTCCCACACCTTGCCCTGGTGCATGAAGACGGTGAGGTCCGCCACCCGGCGCGCGAACTCCATCTCGTGCGTCACCAGCAGCATGGTCATGCCGCCGCGTGCCAGCTCTTCCATGACCTTCAGCACTTCGGCGGTCAGTTCCGGGTCCAGTGCCGAGGTCACTTCATCGAACAGCATCACCTGCGGCTCCATGGCCAGCGAGCGGGCGATGGCCACGCGTTGCTGCTGGCCGCCGGAGAGCTGCTCGGGATAGGCGTCGCGCTTGTGGTCCAGGCCGACCTGCTTCAAGACCTTGATGGCGGTCTCGCGGGCAGTGTCGGTGGCGGTCTTCTTGACGATGCGGGGTGACAGCATGATGTTCTCCTCCACGGTCAGATGCGGAAAGAGATTGTAATGCTGGAACACCATGCCCACATCCTTGCGCAATTCGATCAGGTGTTCATGCTTGTTGGTCAGCTTGTGGCCGGCCACGGTGATGCTGCCACCGTCGATGGTCTCCAGCCCGTTGATGCAACGGAGCATGGTGCTCTTGCCGGAGCCCGAACGGCCGATGATGGCCACCACCTGGCCGCGCTCGACCGACAGCGAAATGCCGTTCAACACCTGGTTGCTGCCGAAGCGCTTGGTGATGTTGTCAATCTCAACGATGGGCATGGTATTTCCTCTCCAGGGCAAAAGCGAAACGAGACAGCGGATAACAGAAAACGAAGTAGATACCGGCCACGATGGGGAAGACCAGGAAAGGCTGGAAGGTCGCATTGCTGACCAGCTTGCCGGCCTGCGCCAGTTCCACCAGGCCGATGATGGAGGCGATCGAGGTATTCTTGACGATCTGCACCAGGAAGCCCACGGTCGGCGGCAGCGAAATACGCACCGCCTGCGGCAGGATCACGTAGCGCAGCTGCTGCCAGCGCGTCATGGCCAGGGCAGTTGACGCTTCCCACTGCGGCACCGGTACGGCCTCGATGCAGCCGCGCCAGATCTCGCCCAGATAGGCGCTGGAATAGATCGTCATGGCGATGGTGGCGGCCACCATGGGCGGGAGCTTGTAGCCGAAGATCGCCAGTCCGTAGAACGACAGGAACAGGATGATCAGCACCGGCGTGCCCTGGATGATCTGTATATACACCGCCGAGAGCAGTCGCAGCGGGGCCAGATGCGAGGTACGCATCAGGGCCACGATGAAGCCGGCGATGCCGCCGCCGATGAAGGCCAGCGCCGAGAGCAGCAGCGTCCAGCGCGCCGCCTCCAGCAGGAACATGAAATTATCGAAGGAAAATTCAGCGAGCATCACATCCTCCTCGGACGAGCCACGCCCAGGCGGCGACGGCGTTTGAAGACCACCAGTCCGATCAGCCAGAAGGCCAGGCGGAACAGCAATGCCAGCAGGATGTAGAGCACCATCACCACCAGGTAGATCTCGAAGCTGCGGAAGGTCTCGGCATCGAGCAGGTTGGCCGTGGCCGTCAGCTCCTCAGCCGAGATGGCCGAGACGATGCTGGAGGCCAGCATCATCAGCGTGAACTGGCTGGCCAGTGCCGGATAGACTTTTTCCAGCGCGGGTGTGAGCACCACATGCCGGATCACCTGCCCGCGCGTCATGGCCAGCGCCTGCGCCGCCTCGATTTGCGAGGGGTGGATGGCCATCATGCCGGCCCGCACGATCTCGGTGGAGTAGGCCCCGAGGTTGACCGTCATGGCCACCAGCGCGGCGATGTTGGCATTGACCTGTACGCCGATGGAAGGCAGGCCGAAAAAGATGATGAACAGCTGCACCAGGAAAGGCGTACTGCGGATCAGCTCCACGTAGGAGGTAACTGCCAGCCGCGCCGGTGCGCTGCCATGAATGGAAATGATGGCGCCGAAAATGCCGACGGCCAAACCGCAGATCATCGACAGCGCGCTCAACCGTATGGTGAGCAGTGCGCCGACCAGCAACTGATCCAGGTGCTGGAAGATGAACGCGAACTGAAAATCGTAATGCATCGTGTGCTCCTCCGACAAACCCGCGCCGTCCGCTCATCCCCTGAACGGCGCGTGATCTGTTCTTCTCAGGCTGCGCAGTTCATGGCTGCGCAGCCGCTTCTGCAAGACAGATTCCGCAGGACGGAATCAGAACACCGGCAGGTTGGGCAGCGGGCCGGCCCACTTGCGCGAGATGGCATCGAGTTCGCCGTTGAGCTTGACGTAGTAGATGAAGTTGTTGAGCCACTGCTGCAGCTCATACGAGCCCTTGCGCACGGTCATCGAATTGGGTTGCACCGAGTACGGGAACTTGACTTCGATCTTGCCCTGGCCACGGCTCTTGACGATTTCATTGGCCATGGTGTTCGGAATCGAGATGGCATCGACCTGGTTCGACAGCAGCGCCTGGGTCACCGTAGAGTCATCCTCGAAACGCACCAGCACCGTGCCCGGAGGCGCCAGGCGGGTCAGTGCGGTGTCGTTGGTGGAGCCGCGCGAGACGCCCACTTTCTTCTTGACCAGGTCATCGAGCTTCTTGAAGTTGCTGCCCACCGGACCGACGATGGACAGCTCGAAACCGCTGTAGGGAATCGTGAACAGCACCGACTTCGCACGTTCAGGCGTGGGAGCCAGGGTGGCGGCCAGCATGTCGACCTTGCCCGATTCCAGCGCCGGGATACGGGCCGGCGGCACCAGCGGCACGATCTCCACCGGCAGGCCGAGATACTTGCCGATCAGGTTGGCCACATCGACGTCATAGCCGATGGGCACGCCCTTGGCATCGACCGAACCGAAGGGCGGTGTGCCGCTGACCACACCGATGGTGATCTTGCCCTTCTTGGTCAGCTCGGCGATGCTCTGCGCGCTGGCGCTGGCGGCGGTTGCCACTGCGCAGGCAGCGGCCAGCGTCAGTGCGACGAATTTTGCGTTGAAAATGTTCTTGATGCTCATCCTGGTCTCCTGATCAATCAATGCCGTGTGGACGGCAGTCCGTTGAGTGCGACAGGCACCGAATCCCGCTGCCCGCTGGTGCGCGGCCGCAGGGACTCGCTTGCCCCTCTTTGTTGCTGCCTGCTTGTGCTTCCCGCTTGCAGGTCTGTGATGCGGCCGGAAGGCCGTAATACGGTTGCGTGCTGCTGAAATACGGGCGCCATCTTTACTGAACAGCTCTGCAGTCCTGTTACAAGGTCTTACCAGTAGTGCGCAGTGCCACGATCAAAGGCCTGCACCTTGGTATCGGTTCCAGCGATGGGCCTAACTGCCGCTCGCTGGCGCCATCGGCGCGGGCCGGATCTTGCTCACGATGCTGCTCGCCAGCGCGCGCTGCGGATGGCCGTCCACACTGGCGGTCGAACCGCGGCAGATGAGGCGGGGATCGAGCAGCATTTCCATGCGCACCGAGCGCTCGCCGTGGATGCGGACCAGCAAGCGTTCGATGGCCGTAAAGCCGATGTCATAGGTCGGTTGTTCGATGGTGCTGATGCCGCTGCCCACCAGCGGTGACCATGCCAGTTCATCGAAACACAGCAGGCCCACGTCATCCGGAAAGCGCAGCGACATGCTCTGCAAGGCCAGCGCGATCTGCAGCGAGACCATGCCGTTGCCGGCCAGCAGGGCCACTCGCCCCGAGCTGCCGGCGGCCGCCCGGCGTAGAAAATATTCGCGCACGACCGTGGCCACATGGCCGGGCTGGTCCACATCCACTTCCAGCGTCTCGCCATGGCAATCGGGACGTTGCGCCATCGCCTGCAAAAATCCCGCCTGCCGCCCCTGCCGCGAACTCACGCCGAACAGCGGCTGCACCACCAGTGCAATATCCGTATAACCCTGCGCCAGCAGGTGATGCGTGGCCAGTTGCGCGGCCTTGACGTTGTCGAGGCCGACCAGGTCGAAGTCGCAGCCTTCCACGTGCCGGTCCAGCAGCACCACCGGAAAGGCCGCCTGCCCCAGCTCGCGCAGCGGCGTCACGTTGCGGCCCTGGGTGTTGAACAGCAGGCCTTCCACGCTGTAGGAATGCAGGGCGGCCAGCGACTGCTTCTCGCGCGCCTCGTCATTGCCGGTGTTGCACAGCATGAGCGTGTAGCCATGCTTCTGGCAGGCCGCTTCCGCACCATGCAGCACGGCCACCGAATAGGGATTGAGAATGTCCGCCACCAGCATGCCGATGAGGCGTGTGCGCCCACCCTTGAGCCCGCGCGCCATCTGGCTGGGCTGATAGCCCAGGCGCTCGATGGTCTTGCTGATCTGGTCGCGCAGCGGTGCCGAGAGCGCGTCGAATTCGCCGCCCAGGTAACGCGATACGCTGGTCTTGGACACCCCGGCCTCCCGCGCAACCTGCGCAATGGTGACCCGGTCGGTGCCGGTCTTGGTGTGTTGTCTCACTATTGCCCGCCAAATCGTTGAACTGCGTCGGTTGATTTGTCTGAAGGCTCCGGGCTGCTCATTTATATGAATCTTTTGGAACCGGTTCCAAGATAGCAGCGGGATCCAGGCGGGTCAAACTTATTTCAGATGAAAAATTTGAGCAGATGCCATGAACGGCGCGCTCACGTTCTCGCAGGGCAATATGAATGGATCAGCGCATGGGACGGGGCCTTTCCGGCGATTGCTTCATTCCCGCCGTTCAAGGTCTGAAGCCCGGCTCCTGATTGATGCAACGCGCCAAACACCCTGTACGCGCACCAGGCGCCAAGATGCAAACGATCAGTAAATATTTGTTGCCAAGCACAAGAATGCGATATCATGAATAGTAATTATTCTCATTATTATCTGATTCATGCCCTCGCTCTCCCCCGGCGCTCTCGCCGTCCTGCTCGCTTTTTCCGTATTGCCCGCTTCTTCCGTCCTGGCGCAGACTGCCAGCACGGACAACAGTGCGGCATCAACCCAATTGCCCACCGTCGATGTGGTCGCCGATGGCGTCAACGACACCAGGTTCAAGGCCACCCAAAGCCAGGTCAACAAATCCAGTACGCCGCTGTCGCAAACCCCGCAATCGGTGTCGGTGGTCACGCGCTCCATGCTGGACAGCCAGCAGGCCGTCTCTCTGGCCGATGCGCTGGAGAACGTGCCCGGCGTGGTGGCGCAGCAATATGGCCGGCGCGGCTGGGATGACCTGATCATCCGTGGCCAGGTCGCTTCCGATTCGCTGTATCTGGATGGCCTGCGCACCACCGCCAGCTCGCGCGTGGCCGAGCAGCTGTTCGGCCTGCAGCAGGTGGAAGTGCTCAAGGGACCGGGCTCGCTGCTGTATGGCCTGGTGCTGCCGGGCGGGCTGGTCAACATGGTCAGCAAGCGTCCGCAAGGCAATGACTTCGCCAACGTCGACGTCACCGTGGGCAGCCACGACTTCTACCAGACCACCGTGGACATGAACAAATCGCTGTCGGAAAACGGCAAGCAGGCTTTCCGCATCAACGGTCTCATTTCCAATTCGAACGACGCCACCGACAACGTGTGGTTCAAGAACCGCTACATCGCGCCCTCGCTGTCGCTGGACCTGGGTGCGCGTACCGACTTCACCATCCTGACCAGCTACCAGGAACGCAGCTACGTGCGCCAGCAAGGTCTGCCGCTGTCGGGCTCGATCAACAGCAACGTCAACGGCGCGCTGCCGCGCAGCCTGTTCATCGGCGAGCCGGGCGCGCGTCCGTATGCCGCCAATGAAACCCGCGTCGGCTATGCGCTGACGCACCGCTTCGATGACGGCTGGACGCTCAACAACAACGTGCGTTACCAGCAGTTCGAGATGAGCGGGCAACTGGTAGCCAACAACGTCCTGTCGAGCACCGGCCGCAGCCTCACGCGCACCGGTACCGACCAGACCTATGAAGGCCAGACCTTCAGCATCGACACCAATGTCCAGCGCAGCTTCAACACCGGCTTCGGCAAGCACGAGATCACGCTGGGCACGGACTATCTCAATTCGCGCGAAGACACGCTCTCCTACACCTGCACGGTGGCGGCGCTCAACGTCTACAACTCGGTGTATGGCGCACGCCTGAATTGCCCGACCACACCCAATACCTATACCTCAACCAGCATCCGCGATACCGGCTTGTATGCACGCGACAACATCCGTTTCGGCGAACGCTGGCAATTGCTGACCGGCCTGCGCTACGACAACGTCTCGACCTACTCGACCAACCTGCGCACCGGCGCGCATACCGACACTCCGGCCAGCGCCACGACCGGCTCGGCTGCATTGATGTATGAGTTGCTGCGTGGTGTACGTCCCTACATCAGTTACGCGACCTCGTTCTATCCGAACAGCGGCACCGATGTGAGCGGCGGCACCTTCAAGCCCGAGACCGGCAAGCAATGGGAAGCCGGCGTGAAGTTCGACCTCGACGAAGGCCGCACCAGTCTCAACGTAGCCGTGTTCGACCTGCGCCGCCGCAACGTGCTGGTGAGCGATCCCAACAACACCGGCTTCAACATTGCCGTGGGTGAACAGCGTTCGCAGGGCGGCGAGATCAGCGTGACCTCCGACTTGCGCAATGGCCTGAGCCTCAACGCGGGCTACTCCTATACGGCGGCCATCGTGACCGATGACGGCGGCCAGCGCAGCACCACCGTGGGCCAGTGGCTGGACAACGTCCCGCGCCACAACTTCACCACCAGCGCCCGCTATCGCTTCAAGGGCCAGCTGGCCGGATGGGAGTGGAACGGCGGCGTGCACGGCCAGAGCATGATGCGCACCAACGGCTATACCCTGCCCGGCTACGTGCTGGCCGATACCGGCGTGGCCTACAACGCCGAACGCTGGCGCGCTGCGCTCAACGTCAAGAACATCTTCAATACGCACTACTACGCGGGCGGTCTGGCGCGTGCAGTGGCCTTGGGGGATGACCGGACCATCTTGCTGACGCTGGGGTATCGTTACTGATCTCCTGTCCCGCCTTCTCGTGATTCAAGATCGGCCGCTTTCATGCGGCCGATTTTTTTATCCAATGATTCGACATGAATGGCTCATTCGCGGCGAGCTGCGATGCAATCATTCATGTATGGGGAATGCCCACTGACATTCTTCCATGCGAATCCATACAAGATCAATTGCAGACCATCGCGCAGCACGGCTGTGCCGATGCGCATTGGCGTTAGGCGTTACGCCGCACGGGCACATTGAATCAACACGCAATAGAAAAAAAGAAGACATCCCCTCACCGCAAGGACTGCAGGGAAAGAAGAAAAGAAAAAGCAAAAGAAAAGTGGCGGACTCCCGAAGAAGTCCGCCCGAAATGAAGGCCAGAAGGAGCCTGTGACGAAACTGAACAGTGTTTCCTTTCAATCTCGGCCCCCATGGTAGTCAGTCCCTTCCACTGCAGGCAAATCCGCACCACCGATTAGCCGCATCAATACTGCAAATACTTCTCCAAGCAGGGCATCCACCCTCTCGCGTTTGGTGCAGGATCGCGCCAAACGCCCTCCCCATGCGGGTTTCGCGCATCATGCGGGTGCACCATGCACAAGCCTGCGTGCCATCCCGGAGCAGCCTAATCATTATTACTAATATTCATTCGGCCAATTCCTAAATAGAATTTGACCCTGATTTGACCCAGGACGACACTCAGCTACCTCCTTTCAACCAAAGTGGTGTGCCATGAATTCGATCACGCTCGATGTTTATCCCGTCCAGAAAAAAATCGTCACCGCTGCCCCACCGCATGCGGACTCTCCCGAAATGGATACGCTCATTGCGGAAGTGACCGCACGCCGCGACGAGTTCGAGCAGCTCGGCCACGTGCCGCGCGACATCGTGGCCACCATGAAGAAGGCCGGCATCTTCCGCAGCGGCACACCACGCAAGTTCGGCGGCGAAGCCCTGGCCCCGGCGCCCTTCCTGGCCATGGTCGAACGCATCTCCAAGGCCGATGGCTCGGCCGGCTGGGTGGCCGCCTTCGGTTCGGCCAATACCTATCTCGCCGCCCTGCCCATCGAAACGCAGCGCAAGATCTACGCAAGCGGCCCCGACCAGGTCTATGCCGGCGGCCTCTATCCGCTGCAGGAAGCCAAGGCCGTCCCCGGTGGATGGGAAATCACCGGACGCTGGCACTTCGCCAGCGGCTGCAAGGGCGCAGACTGGATCGGCGTGGGCATCAAGGACAGCAGCGGTGCCGACGACGGCACACCCAAGCCCGCGCTCATGGCCGTGATGCCGGCTTCTGAAATCGAGATCATCGACAACTGGAACGTGGTCGGCATGCAAGGGACCGGCAGCCACGATACCCGTCTCAAGGACAAGTTCGTGGCCCATGAATGGACCTGTGCCCGGGGCGCGGCCGGCCTCATCGACGAGCCGCTGTATCGCTATCCGGCCCTGGCCTACCAGGCCGAAGTGCACGCTGCCGTCAACATCGGCCTGGCGCGCGCCGCGCTGGACATCGTCACCGACATGGCCGGCGGCGCCAAGATCATGCCGGGCGCGCTGCGCCTGGCCGACCGCGCGTACTACAAGATCAAGCTCGGCGTCTCCGAAGCCAAGTGGCGCAGTGCCCGCATGTTTTTCTACGACGCCTGCGAACAGGCCTGGGAACAGATCGTGGCGGGCAATCCCGTCACCGAAGAGATCGACATGATGCTCAAGCTCTCGGCCACCTATGCCGCACGGGTCTCGATGGAAGTCGTCAACGACGCCTACCAGGCCGCGGGCATGGCCGCCATCCAGCGCACCCATCGCCTGCAGCGCATCGTGCGCGATGCGATGGTGGTCACGCAGCACGCGGCGCTGTCGGAGTTGAATTACGAAAGCGCTGGCGCGCTTTTTGCAAAGCTGGGAATCAAGCGCTGATGCGCCTCCCCTCCTGAAAAATTGCCTGCGCTCATGCCTGCGCTGCAGGCGCAAGCGCTCCCCGTGTTTTGCCTTTGTTACTGCCGTGCCTGCCATCTCCACTGGCGTTTCACCAACTTTACAAAGAGGACCCAGCCCGTGACCCACTCCACCGTTTCGCCACAACGCCGCAAGCTGCTGCTCGGCGCCGCCTCCATGCTCGCTGCAGGCGCTGCCCCTGCCCTGCCAGCCCTGGCCCAGGGCGCGCCCGTCATCATCGGCGTCGGCGCTGATCCCGTCTTCACGGCCTTCTACGTCGCCGCCAACGAAAAACTGTTCGCCAAATATGGCGCCCCCAACGTCACCGTGCAGTCCTATACCGATGGCGGCGAAGCGCTCAACGCGCTGGTGGCCAACCAGGTGCAGCTGGGCTGTGCCGGCGAACCCACGCACATCGTGCGCCTCTCGCGCGCCGAGCTGCGTCCGCTGGCCGTGACCTATCAATCCAAAACCTACGTCAAGCTGGTGGCACGCAAGGCCATCACCTCGGCCGACAAGATCAAGAAATTCGGCATCGTCGCCGGCTCGGTCTCGGAATACGTCACCGGCCTGACCCTCAAGACCCTCAACATCGACGCCGCCAAGGTCGAGATGGTGCGCTCCGGTCCGCCGGAACTGCCGGCCCTGCTGGCCCGCGGCGACATCGATGCCTACTTCGTCTGGGAACCGTGGCCCACGCTGGGCGTGCAGCAAGGCGGCCACATCCTCATGACCGCCGGCGACGTTGGCTACACCAGCACCCTGTGGCTCTCGGCCAATGCCAACTGGCTGGCCGCCAACAAGGAAGTGGCCGGCAACATCCTCAAGGCCCTGGCCGAAGCCTCCGAGATCACCCGCAAGGATCCGCCGCGCGCGGCGCAATCGGTGCAGGCCATCACCCGCATCCCGGTGCCGCAGACGCTCAATTCGCTCAAGGACATGGAACCGATCGTGCGCGACTTCACCGACACCGATCTCAAGACCGCCAATGCCATCGGTGAATTCCTGCTGTCGAAACAGGCCATCAAGGCGCCGGTGGACATGAGCAAGATCCTGCAACGCGGTTTCTACAAGGGGTAAGCCATGGGACATGGATCTTCAGTTTCCATCAAGCGCGTCGGCCTGACCATCGGCAAGAACGAGATCATGGCAGGCATCGACCTCGATATCCGCGCAGGAGAATTCATTTGCCTGCTGGGCCCCTCGGGGTGCGGCAAGTCCACCCTGCTCAATGCGATTGCGGGCTTCCAGGATGTGGCCGGCGAGATCAGCGTGGCCGGCAAGCGCGTCAAGGGACCGGGGCTGGATCGCGGCGTCGTGTTCCAGTCGTCCGAGGCGCTGTTCCCGTGGCTGTCGGTGCGCGAGAACGTCGAGTACGGTCTCAAGCTGCGCGGCATCCCGGCGGCCGAACGCCGTTCCGCTGCCGAGCGCTATGTCTCGCTGGTCGGCCTGAAGCACGCCATCGACAAGTTCCCGGCCGAGCTCTCCGGCGGCATGCGCCAGCGTGCGCAGATTGCCCGGGTGCTGGTCAATGAACCGTCAGTGGTGCTGATGGACGAGCCCTTCGGCGCCCTTGATGCGCAGACCCGCGAGGTGCTGCAAAGCGAGCTGGACCGCATCTGGAAAAGCACCGGCTGTACCATCGTCTTCGTCACCCACGACATCTGGGAAGCCATCCTCCTGGCCGACCGCGTGGTCACCATGACGGCAGGTCCGCGTGCCCACATCAAGACCATCGAAGAAGTCGACCTGCCGCATCCGCGCGATCCGGCCGACCCGGCCTGCATGGCACTGTATGCCCGCATCCGCGACGACATCGGTGCAGAAGTCACGCGCGTGCTGCGCGCACAAGGTTTGATTGAAGAGGAATCCGTACAATGACCCAGCTCACACAGACAGCCTCCCCGACGGCACAAGAGTCGGCCATGCCATCCAGCCTGGGTCGTCGCATGAAAGCAGCCCGTCCGTTCCTGATCTCGGTGGTCGCCATCGTCGGCGGCCTGGTGTTGTGGCAACTGGTCTCGATGACCACCTCGCCGCTGTTCCTGCCCTCGGTCTCGATGACCTGGGCCGCCGCACTGGAACTGATCAGTGACGGCACCCTGCAGCAGTCGGTGCTGGCCTCCTCGGGACGCATCCTGGCCGGCTGGGGTGCGGGCGTAGCCATCGGCGTGCCGCTGGGCATCTTCATGGGCCGCTTTGACCTGGTGCGGCAATTGCTCGATCCCTACATCGAGTTCTTCCGCTTCATCCCGCCGATCGCCTTCGTCACCCTGGCCGTGATCTGGCTTGGCCCCGGCGAACTGTCGAAGATCGCGCTGATCTTCTACACCACGGTCTTCATCGTCACGCTCAACACCATCGCCGGCGTGCAGGCGGTGAACCCGCTGCGCCTGCGTGCCGCGGCCTCGCTGGGTGCCGGACAATGGAAGATCCTGACCACCGTGATCCTGCCCTCGACCGTACCCTTCATGGTCACCGGCGCCCGCATCGCGATGGGCAATTCCTTCCTGACGGTGGTCTCGGCGGAAATCGTCTCGGCCCGCGAAGGCCTCGGTGCCCTGATCTGGACGGCGCGCAACTTCAGCCGGACCGAGTGGGTGTTCGTGGGCATCATCGCGCTGGGCCTGCTGGGCTACCTGTTCGACCGCGTACTGCGCATCGCCACCCGCAAGCTGCTGGCGCGCTACCTGTAAGCCCCAAGCCCCTCCTGGCGGCGATGCACTGATCGCCGCTGCCAACCCTGCGCTTGTATGCAGGGTTGGCTTTTCCCATCCATACAAGATCAAGATCACGAGAGACCACGCACCATGACCGACTTCACCCAGGAAATCCAGCAACTCAAACGCCGCCTCGACATCCTCGAAGCCGAGGCCGACATCCGCCGCATCCAGGCACGCTACATGTTCCTGTGCGACACGCCCTGCCCCGAGCCGGTGGCCGATGACGCCGAACGCATCGAGAAGATCCTCGAGCTCTATGCCGAAGACGCCATCTGGGAAGGCGTCGGTTCCTACTACGAGGGCCAGTTCGGCCAGGCTGTCGGCAAGGAAGCGATCCGCAAGCACTTCCAGGCCTTCTGGGGCCAGAAGAAGGATCCGGAACTGCTCCTGAACGTGCACTACCTGACCTCGGAACAGATCCACGTCAATGCCGACTGCACGCACGCCGATGGCCAGTGGGTGCACTGCCAGCCGTGGATCTTCGGCGATGGCTCGTCGCTGCTGCGCTCCAGCCGGCTCAACAACCTGTTCAAGAAGGTCGATGGCGTGTGGAAGATCGCACGCACCCGTACCGAAAACGTGTTTGTGGCACCGCTGGCTTCCGGCTGGGCCAACAATGTGCCGACCTATTCGGTGCTGATGAAGTAACGAAGCGCTGCATTCTTCAAACGATACAAATCATTTATATCGTTTGGCGTTTCACGCTGCTGTTCGTTGTTGATGAGATGACCGGGAAGAGGCTGCCGCCTCTTCACCGTGCCGGAGAGCCATTCCCATGTCCCCTGCCCTTCCCGCCCTCGTGCGCCAGTTCATCCCCACCAGCGCCGGCCCCCTGCACGTGGCCAGCATGGGCGAAGGTTTGCCCGTACTGCTGCTGCACCAGACCCCGCGTTCCTGGGACGAATTCCGCGATGTGCTGCCCCTGCTGGCGCAGCGCTACCGCCCCATCGCCATCGATACGCTCGGCTTTGGCGATTCCTGCAAGCCGCCACCGGCGGAGCACAGCATCGAGCGCTGGGCCGGCCTAGCGCTGGAAGTGATGGACCAGCTGGGCATCCGCAAGGCCGCCGTGCTCGGCCACCATACCGGCGCAGTCACGGCCATGGAAATCGCTGCGTCGGCTCCTGAGCGGGTGGCGGCGCTGGTGCTGTCTTCCTGTCCCTACAACGACGCAGCACGGCGCAGCGCGCACGCGGGCAAGCGCACCGTGGACGATGTGGAGATCCGTACCGATGGCGCGCACCTGCAGGAGTTGTGGCAGCGCCGCGAGCCCTTCTATCCGCAAGGCGATACCGACCTGCTCACGCGCTTCATGGTGGATGCCCTCAAGGCCGGACCGATGGCCTCGCATGGCCATATCGTGGTCCGCAACTATCCCATGGAAGATCGCATCGGCCTGGTCCGCGCACCCACGCTGGTGTTGCGGGCGGGACGCGATCCGCATGCGGCGCCCTACAGCGAACGCATCGCCCAGGCCATTGCCGGCAGCCAGTGGCGGACGCTGGACGACGGCATGGTCCCCATGCCGGACCAGATGCCAGGCCCCTTTGCTGAAGCGGTGATGGATTTCCTGCAGCGCAGTTGCTGAGGTTCAATCGCGGGTGAAGGCGCAATCCCGCTCGACCTTGCAGATCCGCGTCTTGTAGGCCTCGTACCACTGCTGGCGTCCCAGGCGCTGGGCCAGCTGGTGATCGAGGTCGCGTTTCCACGCGGCGATGGCCTCCAGGCTCGCCCAGTAAGACACGGTGATGCCCACCTCCTCGCGCGCCGACTCCAGCCCCAGGAAACCGGGCTGGCGCGACGCCGCCTCCACCATGGCCTCGGCCATCTCGCCATAGCCGTGATCGCCCTCCGGAAGTGAAGATGACGGCGTAATAGGGAACGTCTCCGGTGACGGCAATGCTCATGAAATGACTCCAGTACGGGGAAGGATCAGGCGTTCTCGACTTCGCGTCCGAACATCTCGATGAGCAGGCTGCGCAGCCACTGGATGCCCGAGTCCGCCGAGAAGCGCGTATGGGTGTAGATGCTCACCGGGATGCGCGGCATTTCCAGTGGCAGGTCCAGCAGCACGCAGGCCTCATCGACGTTGTGGCGCTCGGCGATGCTGCGCGGCAGGAACAGGGCCAGGTCGGTGTCGCGCACGATCTGCGGGGCCACGGTGAAGTGCGGCATGCGCAGCGCGAAATCGCGCTTCACGCCGGCATTGCGCAGCACATCCTCGGCCAGCTGGTGGCCGGTGGTATTGGTGTTGGCGTAGACGTAGCGCAGCTGCAGCAGGCTCTCCATGGTCAGCGGTTCGCCGGCCTGGGGATGGGTCTTGCGCAGCATGCAGACGTAGTCGTCATTGAGCACCAGCTGGCTCTGGCAATCCTCGGGCAGGCCCGGCAGGTAGCCGAAGGCCAGGTCGATGTCGCCGTTGCGCATGGCCGCGCCCAGATTTTCCATGGCCATCTGCTGGACTTCGATGGAAACGTGCGGAGCGGCGTGGGCCAGTTCTTCCATCAGCATGGGCAGCACGTGGCTGCAGGACATGTCCGACATGACCAGGTGGAAGGTCCGCGTGGCCGTGGCCGGATCGAAGCTGGCGTGGGTATGCAGGGCCTCGTGGATGATGCCCAGGGCGCGGGCGATGGGTTCATGCAGGCGGATCGCGGTCTCGGTGGGCACCATGGCACTGGTGCTGCGCACGAAGAGCGGATCATCGAACATTTCGCGCAAGCGGCGCAGGGCGTGGCTCACGGCGGGCTGGGTCAGGTGCAGGCGGTCGGCGGCAGCGGTGAGGCTACGCAGCTCCCAGATGACGATGAAGGTCTTGAGCAGGTTCAAGTCCACCGCGCCGATATTCATTTGCTTCATGCGGAACATTCCAGACAATCATTTGACCCGCCATTTGTGCAGGGTCTATTGTTCATCCCAGGACGCAGGCTTTCATAGGCGATGCGTTCTCCCTCTCACCTGCTGATCGACATCCGCCTGACGGCGCCGCAGACGACATTGCTGATGGCGCAAAGGATACGAAGCCTTGTGCCGGATGTCATCTCTTTTTTGGACGGACCTACCATGAAGCAAGATTTTCGCGACGCCATGGCGCGTCTCTCGGCTGCGGTCAACATCATCACCACCGATGGTCCTGCAGGACGCGCCGCCATGACGGTGAGCGCCGTCAGTTCGGTCTCCGACGAACCGGCCACGGTGCTGGTGTGCATCAACGTCAAGAGCGCCGCCCATCCCATCCTGGTGGGCAACGGACGGCTGTGCATCAACATCCTGGCCGGACATCATGAAGAGGTGGCGCGCATGATCGCCGGCATGACCGGGCTGGCTGCCGAAGAACGCATGGCGCAGGTCGGCTGGGAGATCGGCGACTACGGCCAGCCAGTGCTGCCCGATGCGCTGGCGGTGCTGGAGGGAGACATCGTATTGCAGCAGCAGGCGGGCACGCACAGCGTGCTGTTCGTGGAGATCCGGCATATCCGCCTGGCGGCATCGCAAGCCGATGGGCTGGCTTATTTTGGACGGCGCTTTCACCGGATTGCGGCGGAGGTGGCGTTGGCGGCGTGAAGCGATGAACACTGCGCAGCGCACTTGATGGCGGGCTTTTGGCGGGCTTTTGGCGGACTTTTTCGATTTTATTGCCGTGAAATTCACCTTTTAAATCAAAAGCTTATTGCGACTTTTTTACGGGTATTGGCGTGCAATTGGCGTTCTGACGATCATCTGCCGGCCGTCTGGTTGAGTTAGGCACTCGCACCCCACCGACGAAAAAAAAACCGCTCATCCAACTGAGCGGTTTCCTCGAAGTCACAAGCAAGGCAGCAGCCCTACACCGCCAACTGCTGCATATGCCGGTTCACTGCCTCCAGCACGATGGGATCCAAGCCCTCCCCTTGCGTCTTCTCGATATGCTCAAGGAAGGCCTTGCGCATGCGCGGCTCCCAGAAACGCTTGAGGTGCGAAGCCAGGTCGGCAATGGCCTGGTCGCGGTCCGGCATGGTGGAAAAGAAACTGCCGATCTGGTTGGCCATCTTGACCAGGTGTTCGATATTCATGGTGCGTCTCCTCCTGCTCTGTTCATCGATTGTCCGTCAATTCTTCATCCGCACCGCCGGCTCAACGCAAACGATGCGGCCGCGCATACACCACGTGGCCCTGCTTGCGCACGAAGCCCAGCAGCGTCACATCCGTCTCTTCGGCCAGCCGGATCGCCAATGCGGTCGGGGCTGATACGGCAGCGATGAAACCGATGCCGACCGTGGCCGCCTTCTGCACCATCTCGTAACTGGCCCGGCTGGTGATGATGGCCGCGCCCTGCGCAAAATCGGCCCCCTCTTCGGCCAGCGCGCCGATGAGCTTGTCCAGCGCATTGTGGCGGCCCACATCTTCGCGGACCAGCACGATGCGGCCCGACGCATCCATCCACGCGGCCGCATGCGTGGCACCGGTGGCCTGCTGCAAGTGCTGCCCGGCCTGCATCTGTTCGAAAGCTGCATGCACCTGCTCCACCGAAAACACCGCGCCACCGCGCACTGCCTGCGGATGCCGCACCGCCTGCTCCAGCGTCTCCGCACCACACAGGCCGCAGCCGGTGCGCCCGGTCAGGTTGCGGCGCTTTTCCTTGAGCGCCACGAAGCGCTCGGTGGCGATGCGCATCTGTACCTGCACGCCTTCGCAGCCGGGGACGATCTCGCATTCATACAGCTCGCCCGGCGCGGCCAGAATGCCTTCGGTGAGCGAGAAGCCCAACGCAAAATCTTCCAGGTCGGCGGGCGTGGCCATCATCACGGCGTGCGAGATGCCGTTGTATTCGAGGGCGATGGGGACTTCCTCGGCGACCACATCGTCGACCGTCTCGCGCTGGCCATCGCGCCAGCGATCTACCTGCACGCGGGCGAAGGTGGCGTAGTCGCCGGTGGTGTCGTCGATGACGGGGCTGCTGCTGTTGCGTGTGTTCATGCTGTCCTGCTGGATGCGGATGGGTTGGGCTCGTGTCTGCGGAAATCACGCCGGCACGGGCCCGTCAGGCCCGCGCCGCTTACTTCGTCACCAGGGGTTCCGCCGGCACCTCGCCCTTGAGCAGATCGAGCTGCGCACGGTTGAAGCGCTCGTAATGCTGCTGCCATTGCGAGGGCTGCGTCACCGGCATCACCTGCACCGCCGTCACCTTGTACTCGGGGCAGTTGGTGGCCCAGTCGGAGTTGTCGGTGGTAATGACGTTGGCACCCGATTCGGGGAAGTGGAAGGTGGTATAGACCACTCCCGGCTGCACCTTCTCGGTCACCGTCGCCCGCAGCACGGTCTGGCCTGCACGCGACTCCACGCCGACCCAGTCACCCTCGCGGATGCCACGGTCCTCGGCATCGTGCGGGTGGATTTCCAGCCGGTCTTCGCTATGCCATTGCGAGTTCTCGGTGCGGCGCGTCTGCGCGCCCACGTTGTACTGCGACAGGATGCGGCCGGTGGTCAGGATCAGCGGGTAACGCTGCGTCACCTTCTCGTCGGTGGCGAAATACTGCGTGTTGATGAACTTGCCCTTGCCACGGATGAAGCTGCCCACGTGCATGATGGGCGTGCCTTCCGGCGCTGCCTCGTTGCAGGGCCACTGGATGCTGCCGAGTTTTTCCAGCTTGTCGTAGCTCACGCCATGGAAGCTGGGCGTCAGGGCGGCGATCTCGTCCATGATTTCCGAGGGGTGATTGTACGGCATCGGGTAACCCAGCGCTTCGGCCAGGGCCACCGTGACTTCCCAGTCGGACTTGCCGGCCTTCGGCGGCATCACCTTGCGCACGCGCGAGATGCGGCGCTCGGCGTTGGTGAAGGTGCCATCCTTTTCCAGGAAGGACGAACCGGGCAGGAAGACATGCGCATACTTGGCCGTTTCGTTCAGGAACAGGTCCTGCACCACGATGCATTCCATGGCCTGCAAGGCCGCCGCGACGTGCTGCGTATTCGGGTCCGACTGGACGATGTCTTCCCCTTCGCAATACAGGCCCTTGAAGCTGCCATCGAGGGCCGCATCGAACATGTTGGGAATGCGCAGGCCCGGCTCCGGGTTCAGCGTCACGCCCCAGGCCTGTTCGAACTGGCCGCGCACGGTGGAATCCGAAATGTGGCGATAGCCCGGCAGCTCGTGCGGGAAGGAGCCCATGTCGCAGGAGCCCTGCACATTGTTCTGCCCGCGCAGCGGATTCACGCCCACGCCTTCGCGGCCGACGTTGCCGGTGCACATGGCCAGGTTGGCGATGCCCATCACGGTGGTCGATCCCTGCGCATGCTCGGTCACGCCCAGACCGTAGTAGATCGCGGCGTTGCCGCCGGTGGCATAGAGGCGCGCCGCGCCACGGATGATCTCGGCGGGCACGCCGGTGATGGCGGCCATGGCTTCGGGGGAATTGTCTTCGCGCAGGACGAACTCTTTCCAATCCTTGTATGACTGCAGGTCGCAGCGTTCCTGGATGTAGGACTCGTTCTGCAGGCCTTCCGAAAGGATCACATGAGCCAGCGCCGTGATGATGGCGGTGTTGGTGCCGGGGCGCAGCTTCAGGTGATAGTCGGCCTTCAGATGCGGCGACTTGACCATCTCGGTGGTGCGCGGATCGATCACGATCAGCTTGGCCCCCTGGCGCACGCGACGCTTGATCTGCGAAGCGAACACAGGATGGCCGGCGGCCGGGTTGGCCCCCATGATGAGGATGACGTCCGACTTCATCACCGATTCAAAGGTCTGCGTCCCGGCCGATTCACCCAGGGTCTGCTTCAGGCCATACCCGGTCGGCGAGTGGCAGACGCGGGCGCAGGTATCGACGTTGTTGTTGCCGAAGGCGGCGCGCACCAGTTTCTGGACCAGATAGGTTTCTTCGTTGGTGCAGCGTGAGGAAGTAATGCCGCCAATGGAATCCTTGCCGTGCTTGGCCTGGATGCGGCGGAACTCGCTGGCCGCGTAGGACAGCGCTTCTTCCCACGACACTTCGCGCCAGGGATCGTTGATGCTCTTGCGGATCATGGGATTCAGGATGCGGTCCTTGTGGGTCGCATAGCCCCAGGCGAAGCGGCCCTTGACGCAGGAGTGGCCTTGATTCGCTTTGCCATCCTTGTACGGCACCATGCGCACCACTTCATTGCCCTTCATCTCGGCCTTGAAGGAACAACCCACGCCGCAATAGGCGCAGGTGGTGACCTTGCTGTGCTCGGCCTGGCCCAGCATGATGACGGTCTTTTCCGTCAGCGTCGCGGTCGGGCAGGCCTCCACGCAGGCACCGCAGGAGACGCATTCGGATTCCATGAAGGCTTCCATCTGCCCCGCAGATACGCGCGACTCGAAACCACGGCCGTTGATGGTCAGCGCAAAGGTCCCCTGCGTTTCTTCGCAGGCGCGCACGCAGCGGTTGCAGACGATGCACTTGGAAGGGTCATAGGTGAAGTAGGGATTGGATTCATCCTTCTTCATGGTGGTATGGTTCTCGCCCTCGTAGCCATAGCGCACTTCGCGCAGGCCGACCACGCCGGCCATGTCCTGCAGTTCGCAGTTGCCGTTGGTGGGACAGGTCAGGCAATCCAGCGGGTGATCCGAGATGTAGAGTTCCATCACGCCACGCCGGATCTCGGCCAGCTTGGGGGTCTGCGTCTGCACCTTCATGCCCGGTTCGCAGGGCGTGGTGCAGGAGGCCGGATAGCCTTTCATCTTGCGGCCATCCTTTTCGATTTCCACCAGGCACAGGCGGCAGGAACCGAAGGGTTCCAGGCTGTCGGTGGCGCACAGCTTGGGCACGTTGATGCCGGCCTCGACCGAGGCGCGCATGACCGAGGTGCCGGCCGGGACCGTCACGGCCACGCCGTCGATCTCCAGCGTGACCAGGTTTTCCGAGGCACGTGCGGGGGTGCCGTAATCCGTTTCGTTGAGCTGATTCATGGTGCAACTCCTTGCATTCGCTGATGCGCTGATGCGCTAAATCGCTGATGGGATCAGGCTGCCTGTTCGCCGGGCGCGCCGAAGTCTTCGGGGAAATGGTTCAGGGCCGACAGCACCGGGAACGGCGTCATGCCGCCCATGGCGCAGAGCGAACCATTGACCATGGTGTCGCACAGGCTCTTCAACAGATGGATCTGCTGCGGCCGCTCCTCGTTGGCGATGATCTTGTCGATCACTTCCACGCCGCGTGTGGAGCCGATGCGGCAAGGCGTGCACTTGCCGCAGGATTCGACGGCACAGAATTGCATGGCGTAGCGAGCCTGTTTGGCCATATCGACACTGTCGTCAAACGCCACCAGCCCGCCATGCCCGATCATCGCGCCGATCGCGGCGAAAGCTTCATAGTCGAGCGGCGTATCGAATTGCGAGGGCGGCAGGTACGCGCCCAGCGGTCCGCCCATCTGCACCGCGCGGATCGGACGTCCCGAGGCACTGCCGCCGCCGAAATCCTCCAGCAGCTGGCGCAGCGTGAGACCGAACGCTTTCTCCACCAGGCCACCCTGTTTGATGTTGCCGGCCAGCTGGAAGGGCAGCGTGCCATGCGAGCGCCCTACGCCGTAGTCCTTGTAGAAGTCCGCACCACGCGCCAGGATCACCGGCACCGAGGCCAGCGAGATGAGGTTGTTGATGACGGTCGGCTTGCCGAACAGGCCCTCGATGGCGGGCAGCGGCGGCTTGGCGCGCACCACGCCGCGCTTGCCTTCCAGGCTTTCCAGCATGGCGGTTTCTTCGCCGCAGATGTAGGCTCCTGCGCCCTTGCGCACTTCCAGCCGGAAGGATTTGCCGGAACCGAGAATGTCATCGCCCAGGTAGCCATGCTCGGTGGCGATGGCGATGGCTTCGTTCATCGTCGCAATGGCATGTGGATATTCGGAGCGCACATAGATGTAGCCCTCGGTCGCGCCCACCGCGACGGCGGCAATGGTCATACCTTCGATCAGCGTGAAGGGATCGTCTTCCATGATCATGCGATCCGAGAAGGTACCCGAGTCGCCCTCATCGGCATTGCAGACCACGTACTTCTGCGCGGCCGGTGCGCGCAGCACGGTCTGCCATTTGATGCCGGTCGGGAAAGCCGCACCACCCCGGCCACGCAAACCCGAATCGATCATCTGCTGGACGATGGCCTCCGGTGTTTTGGCCAGCGCATTCTTCAATCCGGCATAACCTTCATGGGCCAGATAATCCTCCAGCGAAAGCGGATCGATGATGCCGACCCGTGCGAAGGTCAGGCGCTCCTGATTCTTGAGGAAGCCGATTTCTTCAGTCAGGCCCAGATGCAGCGTGTGCTGGCCTCCTGCGAGCAGCCCTGCATCGAAGAGGCCGCTGACATCCTCCGCAGCCACTGGCCCGTAGGCCACGCGGCCGGCTGCGGTGGCCACTTCCACCAGCGGCTCCAGCCAGAACATGCCGCGCGAACCGTTGCGCACCAGCTTGATAGACTGGCCGCGCTTTTGCGCTTCGGCAGCGATGGCGGCGGCGACTTCGTTGGCCCCCAAGGCCAGCGCGGTGGAGTCGCGCGGGACATAGATGGTCACGGTTTCGTGCGTACTCATCATGCCTCCCGCTTGGTCTGGATCAGGCGCTTGAATTTGTCGGCATCGACGCGGGCGTGCAGCTCGTCGTCGAGGGTGAGGTTGGGACCGATGGCGCACTGGCCCAGGCAATACACCGGTTCCAGCGTGAACTGGCCATCGGCGCTGGTTTCATGGAAACCGCAGCCCAGCACATTCTGCGCATGTTCAGCCAACGCTTCGCTGCCGCGCGCCTGGCAGGCCTCGGCACGGCACACCTGCACCACGTGGCGGCCGGCCGGTTCCTGGCGGAAGAAGTGATAGAACGAAATCACGCCATGCACCTCGGCGCGCGAGACGTTCAACTCGCCCGCAATCATCGGGACCGCATCGGCCGGGATGTAGCCGACCTTGTCCTGGATGCCGTGCAGGATGGGGAGCATGGCACCAGCCATGTCCTTGCGCTCGGCGATGATGCCGCGCACCGCCGCCACGTCGAAAACCTGTTGCCTCTTCATTGTTGCCTCCTGTGTTGCTTCGATGCGGTCCTGGTCCTTCTCCCGGAGGATCTTCTGCGGACCGCGCAAATGACGAATGAAAGGAAAGAGCCGCGCCTAGGGAGGAGCAGCCTGTGGAAAGCAGATCAAGGGATGGGGAGAACAATGCGGCGGCATGACGCTGCCCCGGTGAAGGGTGCGCACGGCCGTGCGAGATGAACCAGCTGGTCTCCGTTGTTGCATGTTCGCCCTGCCTTGATGGGTTGGTGTGAACACTGCGGATGCTGGCCTGCCCTTGCCGGGGACGGGCCATGCTCCTGTTTTTTGATAGTCGCTGACACAAGCTGCCCTGGTTCACGGGGCCATGGCAGCTTGTGTCAGCGGCTTTCGCCGCTGCGGTCCTGCGTGCAGGCCGGGTGGAGCCGGCCTGCGGGTGTAACAATGACTTGACTACAAATTCACTCGACTACGTAATCAAAAATTACATCGTCGTTGAGGTGTTGCACAATCAGCGGAACAGCACGGCCGACTTCTGCAGCACCAGGGTGATACCCCAGATCAGCGGAATGCCGACGGCCGCCCAGGCCAGGCCGATGACGACCGGGTTGCCGCCGCTGCCGATCTGCGACATGTCGCCCGAACCGGCGGTGACGGCTGCGTCGGCGGCCGACTTTTCGTGGGCCAGCTGCTTTTCACGGGCCAGTTCTTCCGGCGTCATGAAGTGCTTGGCGGCGACCGGGCGGATCAGCAGGTTGCAGATCAGGCCCAGCACCAGCATGCCGGCCAGGATGTACATGGTGGTGTTGTAGACCTCGTTCTTGGGCATGCCCAGGGACAGCTGGTACTCACGCATGTAGTTCACCACCACCGGGCCCAGGATGCCGGCGGTCGCCCACGCGGTCAGCAGGCGGCCGTGGATGGCGCCCACCATCTGGGTGCCGAACAGGTCGGCCAGGTAAGCAGGGACGGTGGCAAAGCCGCCGCCATACATCGACAGGATGATGCAGACTGCGCCGACGAACAGCGGGATGTTGCCGGCCTTGGCCGACCACGGCAGGCTCACGTACAGCACGAAGCCCAACACGAAGAAGATGGCATAGGTCATCTTGCGGCCGAAGAAGTCCGAGCACGAAGCCCATGCGAAACGGCCACCGATGTTGAACAGCGAGATCAGACCGGTGAAGCCGGCAGCCAGTGCCGCGATACCGGCCTTCTGCTCGACCGACAGGTCATTGAAACCGATGTCCACGCCCAGCAGCTTGCCGCCGAAGACTTCCTGCAGCATCGGCGAAGCGATGCCGATGACGCCGATACCGGCCGACACGTTCAGGCAGAGCACCAGCCACACCAGCCAGAACTGGGGAATGCCCCAGACCTTGGAGACGTGCACGTGGTTCTGGGTGATCATGGTCGCCGAGGACTTGGCCACCGGCGGGGTCCAGCCAGCCGGCTTCCAGCCGGTGGGCGGCACGCGGTAGCCGAAGGCACCGGCCATCATGAAGACGAAATAGATCACGGCCATGACCACGAAGGTTTCCCACACGCCCACGGAGGTGGGGGAGGCAAACTTCTTCATCAGCGCATCGGCCAGCGGGGTGCCGACCAGGGCACCACCGCCGAAGCCCATGATGGCCATACCGGTGGCCATGCCGCGACGGTCAGGGAACCACTTGATCAGGGTCGACACCGGCGAGATGTAGCCCAGGCCGAGACCGACGCCACCGATGACGCCGGAGCCCAGCCACATCAGCCAGATCTGGTGCGTCTTCACGCCCAGGGCCGAGATCAGCAGGCCGCCGCACCAGCAGATGGCAGCCACCACACCGGCCTTGCGCGGACCGGCGTGTTCCAGCCAGCCGCCCCACAGCGCAGCGGAGATGCCCAGCAGGACGAAGAACATCGTGTACATCCAGCCCAGCATGGAAATCTTCCAGTCACAGGTGGACGAGAAGACTTGCGCGAAGAAGCCGATATCGGCACCGCAAGCGATGGGCGCGGTCACGCCCAGGGCCTTGGACAGCGGCAGCCAGAACACGGAGAAACCGTAGGCCATGCCGATGCACAGGTGGATTGCGAGCGCTGCTGGCGGTACCAGCCAGCGATTGAAGCCAGGCTTGGCGACCGTGTGTTCCTTGTTCAGGAAATCGAAAGCCATTATTCCTCCGAATATTTTATGAGTGTGTGATGTGGGCAAATCGAAGGAAGGACTGCATCGCAAAGCCGGTAGGGGCGGATCGTGACACCGACCCATCTTTGCGGCGATATCCTTCTCTTTTCGTTTATTTATTTATGTACAACACCGCATATATTTTCTATCATTTATGCAGAGTGACGCGAAATTATCACCGATAAACGGCCGTTTCAATATGCTTTCTTTCACATAAATGTTCAAAGTCCACATCAAACCTCACTGGGAAATCGCCTACGACAACGAGGCGGCGCTGGACACGGCCAACTTGTTGACCCTGCTCACCGCGATCCAGCAGAGCGGCTCGATTGCGCGTGCCGCGCAATTGACGCGCTATTCCTATCGCCATGCCTGGGGCCTGCTGCGCGAGGCCGAGCGCCTGTTCGGCAACGCCCTCATTGAAAGCGGGCGTGGCCGCGGCACCACACTGACCGATTTCGCCAGCAAGCTGTTGTGGGCCGATCGCCTGGTGACGGCGCGTCTCTCCCCCACCCTCGACAGCCTGGCCTCGGAACTGGAAGTGGAGCTGGGCAAGACGGTGGAAGGCAAATCCGAGAAGGTGCGCCTGAATGCCAGCCACGGCTTTGCGGTGGCGGCACTGCTCAACAAGATCAATGAAGGCCGCCTGCCGGTGGAGGTACGCTACCGCCACAGCACCGATGCGGTGGCGGCGCTGTCGCGCCAGGAATGCGACCTGGCGGGCTTCCATGTGCCGCTGGGAGAATTCGAGAAACCGGCCATCGCCACCTATGCCAAGTGGCTCAACAAGCGCAGCGATTGCCTGATCCACCTGGCCATCCGCAACCAGGGCCTGTTCGTCGAGCCGGACAATCCCAAGGGCTTGCGCGGCCTGGCCGACCTCACCCGCACCGACCTGCGTTTCGTCAACCGCGAAGCCGGATCGGGCACGCGCATGCTGCTGGAACTGATGCTCAATGGTGCCGGCATCCCCCACAAGAAGATCAACGGTTTCGAGAACACCGAGTTCACGCACTCGGCGGTGGCGGCCTTCATCGCCAGCGGGATGGCCGATGTCGGCTTCGGCGTGCAGACGGCGGCGCATCGTTTCGGCCTGGGCTTCATCCCGCTGGTGCGCGAACGCTACTTCTTCGCGCTGCCGGCGGCGTCCTTGCAGGATCCGCTGATCCGCTCGGTGATCGATATCCTGCAATCGGACAGCTTCCGCAAGGTGGTCAACAACCTGGCCGGCTATGACGCCAACGACATGGGCAAGATCCAGACCATCAAGGAAGCCTTCGGCTGACCGGGTCCGGCCCGAGGCCACACTGCACCAAGCGCCGCTTGTGGGCGTGGGGCGAAGCGGCTACACTCGCGCCCCTGGCCTGCTGCCGTCCTGGCAGCAGGCCCTTCTCTTTTCGCTGCCACGCCTCCCTGCGCCATGAATTCCGCTGCAAGCCATTCCCCCGCCCTGCCTACTCCCCTGCCTGCGATGCCTGCACTGGCGGGCATGGATGCGCGCCTGCTGCGCCTGCTCGATGCGGTTCTCGATGAAGTCCATCTGGCGCGTGCTGCGGCGCGTGTGGGCCTGCCCCTGCCGGCCGCAGCCAGTGCGCTGGAACGGTGCCGTCAGTTGCTGCGTGATCCGCTGCTGGAAGATGGCGGCACGCAGATGCGGCTGACGGCCACGGCACAGGCGCTGCGTGAGTCGGTGCGCCAGCTGCTGGCCGGCGATGCGCAAGCGCAGACGGCCGGCCCGGCGCAGCAGGTGCCATTGCAAGCCGCAGTGGCGCAACGCGTGCGCATTCTCATGCCGGACTATCCGGCGCAGGTGGTAGCGCATGCGCTGTATCAGGAACTGGCTGCCGAGCTGCCGTCACTGGATCTGGAATTCCAGACCTGGCTGGGCGATGCCGATGCCGCCGCCCGACTGGAACGCGGGCAGACCGATCTGGTACTGGGTGCAACCAGGCCGACCGGCCAGCTGCGCGGACGTGAAGTGCTGCAGGAGCGCTGCGTGGCCGTGATGCGGCGCGATCATCCGGCAGCGCATGCGCTGACCTTGTCGCGCTGGCTCTCGTATCCGCATCTGCAGATCGCCTGCCACGACACGCTCAACCGCATGATCGACGAGCAGATCGCCATGCAGGGCCTGCGTCGTCGCGTGGGCATGGTGATCCCGAATTTCCTGATGGCTCCGGCGCTGCTGCAGGGCTCGGACCTGATCGCGGTCATGCCCATGCATTGCGTGCCGGCCGCTACCGCTGCGCATCCGGTGGCACTGACCTGTCTGCGCCCGCCGCTGCCGCTGGAGGCCCCACCGCTGCGCTTGCTGCAGCATCGCCGTCACGCGGAAGATGCCTCGGTGGCGCTGGTGGCGCAGGTGCTGGAGCGCATCGTGCGGCAGCGATTCGACGGACGTTGAATCCGCTCGTCTACACCGTCGCCGACGATGCCGTGACATCCAGATGCTTCTGCAGGAAGCGCACGCATTCCCGCACCTTGGCCGAATTCTTCAACTGCACCGGATAGACCGCACACAGGTCGGCCTCCTGGAAATACTGCGGCAGCACCCGCACCAAGCGCCCGCGCTTGAGGCTGTCGGCCACATCCCAGATCGAACGCAGGATGATGCCGTGCCCATCCACCGCCCACTGGTGGATGATCTCGCCGTGGTTGGAGGCCAGTCCACCGGACACCTTCACCGTCTCCTGTCCCTTGGGGCCCATCATGCGCCAGATCCCGAAGGACTGGTTGCGCTCGCGGATCACCAGGCACTGGTGCTGGCGCAGCGCAGCCAGGTCGGCGGGCGCGCCATGCTTCTTCAGATACGCCGGACTGGCGCACAGCACGCGCTGGCTGGGCAGGATGCGCTTGGAGAACAGGTGCGGCTCATGCCCCGCGCCCACCCGGATATCGAGGTCGATGCCCTCGTTGACCAGATCGATCTGCCGGTCCACCAGCTCCAGCTGTATCTTCAGTTCCGGATGTTCGCTGGCAAAGCGCGACAGCAGCGGCGACACCACCTTGCGCCCCAGGCCGAAACTGGTACTGATCTTCAACAACCCGCGCGGCACGCGCTTGGCGCTGCTGACGGTTTCCATCATCTGCTCGACATCATCGAGGATCTTGCGCGCCCATTCGTGGACATTGCCGCCGTCCTCGGTCATGACCACGCTGCGCGTGGTGCGATGGAACAGGCGCACGCCCAGCGCCTGTTCCAGCAGGGCGATGCGCTTGCTGATGTAGGCCGGCGAGGCACCGACCTCGCGCGCCGATTCGGCGAAGTTGCTGTGGCGGGCCACCACGCAGAACAGGCGCAGGTCTTCAAGCAGGGGAGAATTGTTCACGATATGTAGGCATTGGAGTCCACGATCTGTGAATTATAGCCCCGGACCGCCCTCCTCCCCCAACCTCGCGAGACGCAGCGCATCGCCTGCCCCAGCGGCCAATTTCCCGCAAGCGCCCGAAATGTGGCAGTCTTGCGCAATCGCAACGAATTCTCTTGGAGTAGCAGCATGAGCCTCATCGACGAACAGGAAGTCCCGCCCGATCTCCCTCATATCCAGCGCATCGAAGTCAATCAGCTGCAATGCCTGCGCGTGCAGACCGAGCGCGCCGAACTGCTGATCGCCGAGCAAGGCGCGCAGGTGCTGCGCTACCAGGTGCACGGCCAGGAACCGGTGATCTGGATGAGCGAGGAAGCCGCCTTCGAAGCCGGCAATTCGGTACGTGGAGGCATCCCGGTGTGCTGGCCGTGGTTCGGCGACCTCATGCGCAACCCGCCGCAAGTACAAGCGCTGCACGCTGGTGGCCGCCTGCCGGCGCACGGCCTGGTGCGCGGCATTCCCTGGCTGCTGATGGAAAACGCCATCGAAGGCGATACCGTGCGCCTGGTCCTGGCCATCCCGCCGACGACCGAATCGCCGGCCCTGCGCCACCTGCCGCCGGGCATCGAACTGCGCCTGGAAATCCTGCTGGATGACCGCCTGCACCTGAAACTCACCACCCGCAATGGCAGCGAACAGCACATCGCCCTCACGCAAGCGCTGCACAGCTACTTTGCGGTCAGCAGCATCCACAACGTGACGGTCGATGGCCTCGAAGGCCAGCGCTATATCGAAACGCTGGAAGGCTGGGCCGAGCGCGAGCAGAAGCGTCCGCTGGTGGTCAGCAGCGAGACCGACCGCATCTACCTGGACCTGCCGCCGCACCTGGCCATCCGCGACGAGGGCTGGAACCGCCGCATCCACATCGAAGCCAGCGGCTCGACCTCGGCCGTGGTCTGGAACCCGTGGGTGAGCAAGGCGCGCCGCCTGTCGCAGTTTGCCGATGATGCCTGGCAGCGCATGCTGTGCATCGAGACCGCCAACGTGATGGACGATCTGGTGGAACTGGAACCGGGCGCCGAGCACACCATGGGCGTGACCCTCTGGGGCGAGACGCTGGGCGGCTGACGCGGCCCTCGCAGCAGACTCACCCGAAAAAGGCAGTGCTGTCATGACGGCACTGCCTTTTTTCATGGCTGACGTTTTCTGCACTGTTCACGAATCGTGTTTTATAAAATCACCAGTTCGTGGATGATCCCGTGCGGGAAGCGATTTATGATGGCGGCACTTCATATACAGTCCCGGCAAGCCGGTTTCCCCTTTTTCCAGAGGAGCAGCAAGGATGAGCAAGACCCACAAGATCGCCGTCATCGCCGGTGACGGCATCGGCCAGGAAGTGATGCCCGAAGGCCTGCGCGCGGTCGAGGCCGCCAGCAAGAAGTTCGGCATCGACATCGAGTTCACCCATTTCGACTGGGCGCACTGCGGTTATTACGCGCAGCACGGCAAGATGATGCCGGATGACTGGTTCGATCAGTTGAAGGGTTTTGAAGCCATCTTCTTCGGTGCGGTCGGCTGGCCGGCCACGGTGCCCGATCACGTCTCGCTGTGGGGTTCGCTGCTGAAATTCCGCCGCGATTTCGACCTCTACGTCAACCTGCGTCCGGTGCGCCTGATGCCTGGCGTGCCCTGCCCGCTGGCCAACCGCAAGCCGGGCGACATCGATTTCTACGTGGTGCGCGAGAACACCGAAGGCGAGTACTCTGCCATCGGCGGCCGCATGTTTGAAGGTACCGAACGCGAGACGGTGATCCAGGAATCGGTGTTCAGCCGCAAAGGCACCGACCGCATCCTGAAGTTCGCTTTCGACCTGGCGCAGAGCCGTCCCAAGAAGCACCTGACCTCGGCCACCAAGTCCAACGGCATCGCCATCACCATGCCTTACTGGGATGAGCGCGTGGAAGCCATGGGCGCCAAGTATCCGGACGTGCGCCGCGACAAGTACCACATCGACATCCTGACCGCGCACTTCGTGCTGAACCCGGACCGCTTCGATGTGGTGGTGGCTTCCAACCTGTTCGGCGACATCCTCTCCGACCTCGGCCCGGCCTGCGCCGGCACCATCGGCATTGCGCCCTCGGCCAACATCAATCCGACGCGCGAGCTGCCGTCGCTGTTCGAGCCGGTGCACGGTTCGGCGCCGGACATCTTCGGCAAGAACATTGCCAACCCGGTGGCCACGATCTGGTCCGGTGCGATGATGCTGGACTTCCTGGGCAATGGCGAAGGCAAGTATCGCCAGGCGCACGATGCCATGCTGGCGGCCATCGAGGAGGTGCTGGTCAATGGACCGACCACGCCGGACCTGGGCGGCAAGAGCAATACGACCGAAGTGGGCAAGGCGATTGCTGCAGCGATCTGATCGCTGACCGGTCTTCATTGCAGCAACAAGTGGCTCGCCTGGTGCGGGCCATTTTTTCGTGGGGCATTTCATGCGGTGGGGCCATGTTCAATCGTAAAGGGCATGTTAGGATGGCCGCACTTTCATTTTTCGCGATCGATGAGTTGGACATGGCTGCAAGCCTGCGCATGACAGGACACCGCTTGCTGGTGGAGCTGCTCTTCTGGAGCATCACGCTGGTGCTGTTGCTGGAGGACGATGTCGCCATGCTGGCCATGATGCTGACCTGACGCGACGCCCTGCCCCACATGGATCCACGCTTTTCTTCTTTCCTCTCCGCACCCCGCCTGTCCCTTCTGCTGGCGACGGCACTGGCTGCGGCCTGCCTGCCGGCGCATGCCGAGTGGATGCCGCTGGGGGAGAACAACATCGGCAGCTTCTTCATCGACAAGGGCAGCATCGTCAACACGCGCAGCGTGCGGCAGGCGCAGATCCTGCTGAACTGGAACCGTCCGCAGCTGCTGATGGGCCAGGGCAGCAAGACGTATTACCTGTCGGAGATCTCGACCGCCTACTTTGACTGCACGGCGCGCCAGCTCGGCTTTGGCAGCCGCAAGATGTATGCGCAGGCCGATGGCAAGGGTCAATTGCTGCTGGCACCGCAGCTGGCGTATTCGGACGTGAAACTGCAGGATCCGATACCTGGTTCGACGGGGGAACGGGCGATTGAGGCGGTGTGCGGTAAATAATTTTCACATCAGTGGTGCACCGGGGGTCTTCAGGGCTTGCCCGGCAAAGCGAAATCGGTAATAATCGCTGGCTCGCGTCGCCGGGATGGCGGAATAGGTAGACGCACGGGACTCAAAATCCCGCGCCGCAAGGCGTGCCGGTTCGATTCCGGCTCCCGGCACCACAGAATTGTTCGATGCAGTACCGAGATGTTTGAAAGCCCGCAGTGTCCGATGACACTGCGGGCTTTTTGTTGTTCAAGTCCGTCCAGGGACCTGGCATCAGCGTTCTTCCTGGCCCTGGAAGACGTAAAAGTTTTTTGGTGCGCAGCTCGAGAATGATTTCTCCGAAGACTGGCTCGCCGTCGCTACCGCTGTCTGTCCATGGATGATTTCCGTTGACCTGCGCCGTTCGTCAAGGACTTCATTCTTCATGCATCGCGAGATCGCCTGCCAGCAGGGCCAAGGATGGATCCTGTACCAGTCCGGCTATCCATTTGTCCGGGAAGGCCCGCCCTCTCGGGAGCGAAAATAATTTTCTGCAGCAAGCAGTATCATTTTTCCGCCCACGGCTATATAATCGCCCCCTCTTCGAAAAAAGACCGCCGCAACCGCGCGCTCCAGCGCATGCCGCCACCCCGTTTTTCGACAGGCAGCGAGTCATGGACAACAGCATCAACCGCAGGTCCGGATTGCAAAGAATACAAACAAAAAGGCCCTCGCTTGCGAGGGCCTTTTTTATGGCCAGCGGTTTTGCAAATAATTTGCGCAACCCCGCCAGAAACCGCGCCAACGCTGGAAACTTATCCCCGTTTTATGTGCATAAACTTGTGGATAAGCCATTTTCACCCCACGCAAGTGCCGTCCCCGCCTGCCCTCCCAATAAACCGCACAAAATTTAGGCAGCCCTGTGTACCAGAAAATCATTTACGCGGCTTGCTCGCCATCGCCTCGCGCAAGGCTTGCGCCAGCGTCGCGGCCGCCGGTTTCAGGACCCGTCCCTTCAAGGTAATCAAGCCCATCGCCCGGCTCAAGACCGGACTGGTCACCGGCCGCGCCACAATGCCCTTGTAGGGCGCATTGCGAATGGCCAGCTCCGGCAGCAAGGCCACCCCAAGCCCGGCGGCGACAAGGCTGATGGCCCCGGCCACGTGATTGGTCTCATACTGGATCACCGGCCGCTGCGGTACCCGCGAGAAGGCATTGTCGATCAGGCTGCGGTTGCCGCTGCTGGAGGAGACCGACACCAGCTTCTCCCCCGCCAGGGACTTCCAGTGCAAGCTGCTCTGCGCAGCCAGCGGATGATGAGCCGGCATCACCGCCAGATAACGTTCGCGCGTCAATTCCTGGAAATCGATCTCGGCTTCCTGCGCGCCGATGAAGTTCACGCCGAAATCGGCCTCGCCCTTGCGCACGCTCTCCAGCACCTCCGCCGCATTTTCGTCGATGATGCGCACCCGCACATTGGGATGCGTGCGCGCGTACGGTTTCAATACCAGCGGCAGCAAATTGTTGGCCACCGAGGGCACGCAGGCCACCGTCACGTGTTCGCGCCGATGCGCCATGCCCTGCTCCACGCTCCTGACGGCCAGCTCCAGTTCATCCATCACGGCTTGGGCATGCACCAGAAACAATTCACCGGCAGGGGTGAGCGAGACGCGCCGGGTGGTGCGATCGAACAGTCTTTCCTGCAAGGCCTGCTCCAGGTTCTCGATGCGGCGGCTCAGTGCCGGTGCCGTAATGAACAGACCCTCAGCCGCCGCCCGAAAGCTTGACTGGCGCGCGACGGCGAGAAAGGCCTGCAATTCGGCGGTCTCGATATTGATGCGCATTTTTTATCAATCCCCAGAATAATTGCAATTAACTTTTCAACGGATTCTACGCAAACTGCCGGGTTTCATCCCTCACCACGACGAAATACATCGTCATCAGGAGATCCGCATGATCCGTTCCAACTCCACCGCACGCTGTGTGCGCACCTCCCTCTTCCAGCGCAGTGTCCTGGCCCTGGCACTGGGTGCCGTCACTTCGCTGGCCTCTGCCGCCGACCTGCACGTGGTCAGCTCGGGTGGCTTTGCCGCCGCCTACAAGGCACTGGCCCCCGCCTTCGAAAAGAAGACCGGCCACAAACTCATCTCCGGCTGGGGCCCGTCCATGGGAGAAACCCCGCAAGCCATTCCCAATCGCCTGCAACGCGGCGAACAGATCGACGTGGTCATCATGGTCGGCGACTCGCTGGACAAGCTGGTGGCCGAAGGCAAGGTTTCCAAGTCCGAGCACAAGCTGCTGGCCCTCTCGCGCATCGGCCTGGCCGTCAAGGCCGGTGCCCCCAAGCCTGACATCTCCAGCATCGACGCCTTCAAGCGCACCCTGCTGACCGCCCATTCGGTGGTCTACTCCGACAGCGCCAGCGGCGTGTTCCTCTCCACCAAGCTCTTCAAGCGCCTGGGCATCGACCAGCAGATGGCCTACAAGGGCCGCATGATTCCGGCCGAACCGGTCGGTGAAGTGATCGCCCGCGGCGATGCCGAAGTGGGCCTGCAGCAGATCTCCGAGCTCAAGCCGGTCAAGGGCATCGACATCATCGGACCGATCCCCGAGAGCGCCCAGCAGATCACCCCCTTCTCCGGTGGCGTCGTGGTCGGCACCCACGAGCCCAAGGCCGCCAGGGAACTGCTGGACTTCCTGGCCTCGCCCGAAGCCATCGACGCCATCAAGGCATCCGGCCTGGACCCCGCGCCTCGCTGAAGAATGTGAAGGAAGGCGTCCAAGTACTGCCTCAAAGAGAGAAAGAGAGAGACCGACATGAACACAACAACCAAAACAAGCAGCACCGCCAAGCACTCCAAGCTGTCCACCGTCCTGCGGGTGACCAGCGGCAACTTCCTGGAGATGTTCGACTTCTTCCTGTATGGCTTCTATGCCAGCTACATCTCCAGGACCTTCTTCCCGTCGGACAACGAGTTCGTCTCGCTGATCCTGACCTTCGGCACCTTTGGTGCGGGCTTCCTGATGCGCCCCCTGGGCGCCATCATCCTGGGCAGCTACATCGATCGGGTAGGCCGTCGCCAGGGCTTGATCGTGACGCTGGCCATCATGGCCATCGGCACCTTGCTGATCGCCTTCGTGCCCGGCTATGCCACCATCGGCATCGCGGCACCGATCCTGGTGCTGACGGGACGATTGCTGCAGGGCTTCTCGGCGGGGGTGGAGCTGGGCGGCGTGTCGGTCTATCTGGCCGAGATGGCCACGCCCGGCAACAAGGGCTTTTACGTGAGCTGGCAGTCGGCCAGCCAGCAGGCGGCCATCATGGCGTCCGCCTTGATCGGCTATCTGGTCAGCCAGTGGCTGTCGCCGCTGCAGATCAGCGAATGGGGCTGGCGCATTCCCTTCTTCATCGGCTGCATGATCGTGCCGGCCATCTTCATCATCCGCCGCTCGCTGCAGGAAACGGAAGAATTCATGGCCCGCAAGCACCATCCGAGTTTTGCGGAAATCATGGCCTCGATCGCCCAGAACTGGAAGATCGTGGTGGCCGGCATGATGATGGTGGTGATGACGACCGTGTCGTTCTATCTGATCACGATCTACACGCCGACCTTCGGCAAGACGGTGCTCAAGCTGTCGGCCTCCGACAGTCTCATCGTGACCTTCTGCGTGGGCTTGTCCAACTTCTGCTGGCTGCCCGTCATGGGCGCACTGTCGGATCGCGTGGGCCGTCGTCCGGTGCTGGTGGCCTTCACGTTGCTGACCTTGCTGACGGCGTATCCGATGATGTCCTGGCTGGTCGCCGACATCAGTTTCAAGAACCTGCTGATCACCGAGCTGTGGCTGTCCTTCCTCTATGCCAGCTACAACGGCGCGGCAGTGGTGGCGCTGACTGAAGTGATGCCGGCGCACGTGCGCACGGTCGGCTTCTCGCTGGCCTACAGCCTGGCTACCGCGATCTTCGGCGGCTTCACGCCGCTGGTCTCGACCTGGCTGATCGAGTCGACCGGCGACAAGGCCGCCCCTGGTTACTGGATGAGCTTTGCGGCGGTCTGCGGGCTGATCGCGACGCTGGTGCTGTATCGGGGCAAACCGGCAACGGCATCCGCAAGCTCCACTGCCTGAGCAGCCTCTTCCGGTGGCAGCAGCGGCAGCCGGAACACGCCCACCAGTTCGCGCAGCCGCTGCGACTGCTGCTGCAAGGACTGCGCAGCCGCAGCCGCCTGTTCCACGAGTGCGGCATTCTGCTGCGTCGTCTCATCCATGTGCACGATGGCCTGATTGACCTGTTCGATGCCGGTACGCTGTTCCTGGGTAGCGTCACTGATCTCCCCGACGATGTGCGAAACGCGCTGCACGCTGATCACCACGTTTTCCATCGTCGAACCGGCCTGCTCCACCAGACGTCCACCGGCATCCACCTGCGCCACTGAATCATCGATGAGCGCCTTGATTTCCCTGGCGGCGCCGGCGGAACGCTGGGCCAACGAACGCACCTCCGAGGCGACCACCGCAAACCCCCGGCCTTGTTCACCGGCGCGTGCCGCTTCCACCGCTGCGTTCAAGGCAAGGATGTTGGTCTGGAAGGCGATGCCATCGATCACGCCGATGATGTCGACAATGCGGCTCGAGGCTTGGCTGATACCCGCCATGGTTGCCACCACCTGCTGCACCACCGCACCGCTGCGCGCAGCCACTGTCGCGGCTTCGGCTGCGAGCTGGTTGGCCGCCTTGGCGTTGTCCGCGGTCTGGCGCACGGTGGAGGTGAGTTCTTCCATCGCGGCGGCGGTCTGCTCCAGCGACCCTGCCTGCTGCTCGGTACGCGAAGAGAGATCGAGATTGCCGCCGGCGATCTCGGAGGATGCAGTGGCAATGGTCTCGGCCCCCCTTCGTACCTCGCCCACGATGCCGGTGAGACTGCCATTCATCTGGCGCAACGCCTCCAGCAACTGGCCGAGCTCGTCCCGCCCCCCCGGTTCGATACGACTGTCGAGGTTGCCATGGGCCACCTGCTGCGCCACCCCGACCGCATGCCGCACCGGGCGGGTGATGGAACGCGTGATCCACCACGCGCACGCACCGCCGGATGCCACTGCCAGCAGGGCGATGGCCAGCATGATGCGTGTCTTCTGGTGATACTGCGCGGCGGCTTCTTCACCGCTGCGCTCCATCATTCGCGTACCAACGGCGATGTAGCCCTTCAGCCGCGCGATGGTGTTCTCCTGATCCTGGCGCAGGGTGGTCAGCAGAAATTCGGTGGCATCCATGGTAGCACCGGTGGAAGCCAGTTGCAGGAAGCGCTGCTGTCCCTCGTAATACTTGCTACGCAAGGCGAGGATGTCGGCAAATGATTTGCGGCCTTGCTCGCTGGACAGGCGCGCCTGCAACTGGTCCAGAGTGGCCGTGATGGCCGCTTCGCCCTTGGCGATGCGGGCAATCTCCTCGGTCAGCTTCTGATGGTCGTCCAGCAGTAGCAGGTTGCGCATGGCGCTGGCGTTTTCACTGATGCGCAAGAGCACGTCATTGGCCAGCAGGACCTGCGGGTATCGGTCCTCGACGATGCGGCGCGTATCCTGGTGCAATGTGAACAGACTGGCGATGGCCAGGACCGTAATGCCGGTCAGCAGCGCCAGCACCAGGCCGAAGCCCAGCGAAAGACGTGTACCCAGTTTGAGGTGTGCAAGCATGAAGACTCTCCGCGACGCAAGAATGCCGGCGGACGCGGCAGCGGTGCCGTCCGGCAATCAATCCGGTATGGATAAAAAAATGGCGGAGAAAACTGCTTCTCCGCCCAAGGCACTACGAAGCGCCCATCCGCTCCAGGAGGGGCGCACGCAAGACCAGACTATTCACAGAAGGTAAAGCGGCCCTCGGCATGAGAGCCTGTTCCGGACATCAGAACGAGTGGTGCATACCGATGGTGGTGACCAGTTGGCCCTGCCCACCGGAGACTCCGGTGGCACCGGAGGCGCCGGTACCGTTCATGACGGCAAAGCGTGCATCGCCACCGGCACGCTGGTAAGCCGCCTGCACGTACCACTGGGTGCGCTTGGAGAATTCATGCACATGAGACAGACTGAAGGTGTTCCAGCGTGCGCCCTCCAGCTTGGAGAGACCGTAGCCGAAGTTGATGGTATCGAGCGTTGCGTAGCGCCACGCCGCACCCAGATCCAGGTTCTTCTGCTTGGGCGTGGCACCGCTGGGCAGGGCCAGCTTGACTTGCGTGTAGGCCGTATTCAGACGCACGTTGCCAATGGTGTAGCCCAGGCCGCCGGCCGTCGTGGTCAGACTGTTGAAGACCGTCCCCGCATTGCCCAGACCCACGCTGGTGAGGAAGGTCCCGGCAAATCCTGCAGCACGATTGTTCAGCTTCGAATAGGCCAGCGCCGCACGGAACGGACCATTGGTGTAGGTGCCGCCCGCACTGACGTTGCGGCCATTGCTGCTGTCCCCTGCCACTTCACCGAAGCCGTACATCAGGCTGCCCTGAAAACCACCCAGGGTTGGAGAGGTATAGCGCACGGCATTGTCGAACTGGTAGGTGTTGGCCAGGCTGTCCAGGTTACCCGGATGGAACAGATACCAGTTGGTCAGCTGGAAGCCGTTGGACAACTTGCCCACGTAGTCGAACACGACGTCGGGCATGTGGCCCAGGGTGACTGCACCGAAGTCACCTGACAGGCCGATGGTGCTGTAACGGTTGAACAGCTTGGACGAATTGGGGGTAGCACCACTATCGGTGTAGAAGCCGGCTTCGAGCTGGAAGATGGCCTTCAGGTTGCCTCCCAGGTCCTCGGTCCCGCGAAAGCCGATGCGGTCCGGCTGCATCGTGCCCTGATCCAGGCGCGATACCGAGCCGCCATTGAGGTTGTTGATATAGGCTACGCCAGCATCGAGACTGCCGTAGATGGTCACGCTGCTCTGCGCAAAGGCTCCTGCCGACAGACAGGAGGCCGCTGCGGCCATCATTAACTTCTTCATCAAACTCCCCTTCAACGAATAAAGTCCAAACACGCGGCCAGGCCGCATTCACTCACTGCTCCCCTGTGCCCCGTGCGCAGGAAAGGTGACTTCTGCCGGCAAGGCCGCCGCTGCATGGTCAGCGGGCAGCACAGGCTTGCCGGATGGCCCGGGTCCGGTGATATTTGTTTCACCTATGGATCGCCGTTCCAAAAATTTTTCGAGCTCAAAAAAATGCCCGGTGCCGGAGCACGGGCACGGTCCTGCGCAACAGTGGCTAAAGATCCAGCACCAGGCGCTGCCCCTTGCAGCCGGAAACGCACACCATCATGGTCTTGCCGGCGGCGCGCTCGGCCTTGCTGAGGACGCCGTCGCGATGCTCCGGTTCGCCTTCCAGCACACGCGTCTCGCAGGCACCGCACACCCCTTCGCGGCAGCTGTGGTCGACCGCGATGCCAGCATCGAGCAGGGTATCCAGCAACGATTTGCCGGCCGGCACCGTGAGGCTGGATTTGCTGCGCACCAGTTCGGCGACATAGCTGCCGTGTTGGACGGGTGCCACTTTCTCGGCGGCGAAGCGCTCGATGTGCACGTTGGGCAGACCCAGTTCTTCGCACAGACTTTCAAAGGCGTTGAGCATGGGAGTCGGTCCGCAGCAATAGAAATGCGACTCCTTCGGATAGGCCCCCAATACGGCACGCAGATCAGGCGCGGTACCAGCCTCGTCATCAAAATGGCTGCTCACGCCCGGCTGCCCCAGCAGTTGGGCGGTGAAAGCGGCTTCCTTGCGGGAACGGGCGCAGTAGTGCAGTACCGCTTCCTTGCCCTGGGCCCGCAGGTGGTGATACATGCAGGAGATCGGCGTGATGCCGATACCGCCGGCGATCAGCACCGACAGGGGTGCCGCTTCCTCCAGCGGAAAATTGTTGCGCGGAACCGAGATGGAAAGCGTCGACCCGACCCGCAATTGTTCGTGGACATAGCGCGATCCGCCGCGACTGGCACGGTCGTGGAGCACGCCAACCACATAGCGATGACGCTCGGCCGGTGAATTCGACAGCGAATAGCTGCGCACCAGACCGTTGGCCAGATGCAGGTCGATGTGCGCACCGGCCTCGAAAGCCGGCAACTCGCCGCCGTCGGGCAGGCACAGTTCGACGCTGACAACGCCTTGCGCCTCGAAGCGCATGGCCTGCACACGGACGGAAAGAAGAGGACTGCTCATGAATGCACCACCATCAATTCAGATTCGTTCAAACACGCTCATACGGTCACGCGCACAGCCTGCCGCAGATCCACACCCAGCCGGGCATACGCATCGATTTCCACCGTCAGCTCCGGAAACACCAGAGCGCTGACTTCCACCAGCGTGGAGCAGGGATACGGTCCCTGTTCGCCGAAGAAGTCACGGCGCGCCCGTCCCACCTCATCCTTGTGCGCGATATCGGTCAGGTAGATCACCAGCTTGGTGATGCTGTCCGGTGTTCCTCCGGCAGCGCTCACCAGGTCGGCGATCTTGCGGAGCACCACCAGCGTCTGCCGATAGGTATCCAGCGTCTGCTGCCGCGTGGCCGGATGCGCCGTCATGCCAGACATGACGATGTCCTCGCCGATCACCAGGCAATTGGACCAGGTCGCAGCGTCCGGCTCCGGCACGCTGGCGCACTTCACATGACGCATGGCGGGCGCACGGGCGGCGTCGCTCATGCCGCGCGTACCGGTGCCCTGGCCGCCGCCAGTTCCTCCTCGCGCGCCAGCTGGGCCTTGGCCAGTCCGCGCAGATGACGGCGCAGACGCACGATGCCCATATCGTGCTGGTACAGCATCTCGCGCTGGTTGGCATCCGGCTCCATCAGTTCCAGCACCACCCGGTCCTGCTCCAGCACGTTCCAGTGGCGCGCTTCCAGGCGGTTGCGATAGAGGAAGCGCCAGGTATCACGCTGCCAGCCCGAGAGCTTGCGGCAGCGCCAGTGGAAGACGGCAGCGATGTTGTCGACGACGGGCGTGTAGCTGCCGATGATGACGAAGCTGCCACCGGGACCGCCGGTCTTGGGATAGGGAATGGCCAGGCGCATCCAGTGCAGGCCGGTATCGCCCCATTCAGTCCAGTCGAAGTTGACGTCACGCTGGCCTTCCTTTTCGAAGACGAAGCCGATGTCGGTCTCGCGGATGCCGAAGCTGGCGGTATTGTCGCCCTCGGCCATGGAGTGCGACTGCTTGTGCAGGAAAGTGCCGTGCATCGGGTCCATCACGTTGTCCAGCACGTAGCGATAGTCGCCCTTCCACTCGGTGTAGCACAGGAAATTGGAATACTCGGGGCTGGTCAGTTCCTCGGGCAGGCGCAGCGGCGGTGGCGTGTCGACATCCTCCAGGCTGTTGTAGAGGAAGATGGCACCGGCCGCTTCAGTCACGTGGAAGCGGCGGGTAGCCTTGGCACCCTCCAGCTTGCAACCGGGGCTGCCGGGCACGCTGGTGACCACGCCGTCGAAACGCACCTGCACGCCGTGATAGCCACAGGCGATGCGGTCTCCCATGGGGATGCCCATGGACAGCGGTGCACCGCGATGCGGACAGTGATCTTCCAGCGCATGCAGCTTGCCCGAGGGCTCACGCCAGAACACGAATTTCTTGCCCAGGCGGCGCAGCGAAACCGGCTTCTCAGCCACGAACTCGGATGGGCAGACGGGATACCACAGGTCTTTCAGGCCGACAGCCAGGACGGCATCGACGGGATCATGGGCAGCAGTTCTCATTTGGGTACTCTCCTGTAAGGGCTGGCGGTCGCCGTCAGGCGGCCAGGCGGGCGATCTCTTCCTGATAATTGGCTTCGGTCCAGACACCGGCGTTGTACGGACAGCTCGGACCGGTACGATTGAGATGCGCCACCAGCGCGCTCAATTCGTGGATTCCGGCGGCGTAGGCGCGCTCGATGGAATCGCCCAGCAGATCTTCGAACTGGGTCGGCGGGCGGCGGCGCGCCTGGTGCGGATTGAGATAGACATCGGTAACAGTTGCAACCATCATTGGCCTCCATTTCTGACGCGCTCGCGAATGCGCTCGCGCACGGGAACAAAATCGTAAGTGGGGTAGCACTCGGTACGGAACACGCCCCAGGCCGAGCGTTCAAGCTCGACATTGACTTGCGGCAGCAGCGCTGGCGGCAGCGCCAGCGTGACGATCTGGCCCAGGCCCATGGCCACGGTCCAGGACACCACGCGCGTTCCGGCAACAGGAAACCGCTCCCACCAGTCCATCGCCTTCATGTGGGCCTGAATCCGGTCGAGATTCATGGACTGGTCATGCTTCAGGACGATGGTCAGCAGCATGGTGTCGGCGGGGTCTTCCGGTTTCACTGGCACGCCCTGTCTCATGCAGCAACGGCTGCAACTTGCGGCTGCAGCGGTACCTGCCAGGCATCGTAGCCATAGACCCAGTCGGCATTGCCGCCTGCGCGCAGCCAGTTGTTGCCGCGCGATCCGATCTGGATGGTCGAGGCACGCTCCATGCGCAACTGCTCGTATCGGTGCAGAGCAGCGGCCACGTCTTCGAGGGCGGACACGGTGGCCAGGCAGCGTGCCAGCACCACGGCATCTTCGATGGCCATGCCGGCCCCCTGCGCCATGAAGGGCATCATGGGATGACAGGCATCTCCCAGCAAGGCCATGTTGCCCCTGGCCCAGGCCGGCAGCGGATCGCGTTCATAGAGCGCGGTCTTGAGCACTTCGTCGCAGGCGTCCAGCAGCGCCATGGCGTCGGGATGGAAGCCCGCATAGCTGTCGCGCAGTTCCTGCACGTTGCCCGGTGTGGTCCACGATTCCAGATGCCAGCTCTCCTGGGCGGTCGTGGCAAAGATGAAGATGTCCTCGCCGCGATTCAACGGGAAGGTCACGATCTGGCTTTCCGGGTTCGGTCCCCACCATTTGGTGAAGGCCTGCAGGTTGGGGACACCGGCCACTTTCGCTGCAGGCACGACGGCACGGAAAGCCACCACACCCGTGAAGCGCGGGCTCTCCGCGCCGAACATGGCGGTGCGCACGGCGGAATGGATACCGTCGCCGCCGATGAGCACATCGACGCGATCGGTGCTGCCATCGGTGAAGTGCAGGTCAATGCCATCGCCCTCCGCGCGGATTGCTTCAGCACGCTTGGCAAAGCGCACCTGCTCCAGCGGGAACACCCCGGCCAGCGCTGCCAGCAGATCGGCGCGATGGATGGTCAGCTGCGGCGCGCCATATTTCTGTTCGGCAGTGTCGCCCATGGTCAAGCGCGACGTTTCCTCGCCGCTATTCCAAGTGCGGCTGATGCGATGCGTGGGACGTGCAGCGGTCCGGCGCACGGCCTCGCCGATGCCCAACCCGTCCAGTGCGCGGACCGCATTGGGCGTCAGGTTGATGTCTGCACCCACGCGCAGGAACTGGCGTGACTGCTCATACACCACCACCTCATGTCCGGCACGCTGCAGGGCAATGGCTGCCGTGAGGCCGCCGATGCCGGCACCGAGGACTCCGATCTTGAAGGACATGTTGATCTCCTTTGGTCAATGATTTACTTGTCCGCTGCCGCACGGTCGGTGAGGAATTTGCCGCTCGGTCCCTGGGCATTCTTCTGGCGCCGCGTATTGCCGTCGATGCCGCCATCGATGGCCCATTCGGCAAACACCGTCGGTCCGGGTTCGAAGTCGCGTGGTTCCCAGTGCGCATCGAGCTGGTCTTCGTCGGCGTAATACTCGATGAGGCCACCGGCCGGATTCTTGAAGTACCAGAAATAAGCCGAGGAGATCGGATGGCGGCCCGGCCCCAGTTGCGTATCCCAGCCCTGGCGTGACATGTGCATGCCGCCACCGAAGACCTCATGGATGTCGCGCACCGTGAAGGCCACGTGGTTCAGGCCCGCGCGCGCCTCCGGCGGTTGCAGCAGGAAGATGTCGTGATGGCCGCCGACGTCGGCGCAGCGCAGGAAGGCACCGCGTTCCGGATAACGGTCGGAGGGCACGAAGCCGAAATGCTCGCAATAGAATTTTTCACAGGCCTTCACATCCTTGACGAAGAACACCACGTGTCCTACTTCGATGGGCGCAGCGCGCTCGTAGATGGGGCTGCGCTGGTTGATGCGGTTCTTCTCGTTCCAGGTGTTCATACGGGCGCATTGCAGCTCCACCTCGCGCTTGACCGAGACCTGGAAACGCACAGCCAGTCCGTTGGGATCGGTACAGCCCACGCGCCGGCCGTCGTTGAGGAAACCGGGCAGACCGCCGATGCGACTGGCGAACTTGTCCAGCACCGCCGCCGAGGACACGCCCCACACCACTTCGCGCAGGGTCGGACCGGCCTCGATGGCCGGCGGCAGGCCGGGATCGGCGCTGTCACGCACGATGACGCGACAGCCGTTCTGCGATACGAAGACCAGCTCGGCTGCGCTCTCCTGTTCCAGCACCATGCCCCAGTCGAGGAAGAAACGGCGGCAGGTCGGCAGGTCGTCTGCGCCGTAGATGATTTCGTCGATACCCAAAACGTCCATGTGATTCTCCATTGCGTGTTCAGCCGGCCCAGGGCAGCGGCTGTTCGTTCAGTCCCCAGTACATGGCTTTCTGCTCCATGTATTGGAGGATGCCCAGCCGTCCCTTCTCGCGGCCCAGGCCGCTGTCGCGCCAGCCCCCGAAAGGGGTCGAGATCGAGAACTGCTTGTAGGTGTTGATCCAGACATTGCCGGCCTGCACCGCACGGCCCACGCGCCAGGCACGCTTGTAGTCGCGGGTCCAGATGCCGGCGGCCAGGGCGTAGACGCTATCGTTGGCCTGCCGGATCAGATCCTCCTCATCGTCGAAAGGCATGGCCACCAGCACCGGCCCGAAAATCTCTTCCTGACAGATCCTCTGGTCATTGCGCACTCCCTCGATGATGGTCGGCGTATAGAAGTAGCCACGCTCGAAGGCGGGGCCCTTGGGACGCACGCCACCGGTGCGGATGCGGCCGCCATCGGTGACGCCCATATCGACGTAACGCTCGATGCCCTCACGATGACGGGCGGTGATCAGCGGCCCCATCTGGGTGCGTTCGTCCGCCGGATCGCCCACGCGCAGCGCAGCGGCACCCGCCGCCAGTCGCTCCATGAACGGTTCATGCAAGGACCGCGCCACGAACAGGCGCGAACCGGCAATGCAGGATTCGCCGGAACTGCTGAAGATCCCGTAGAGCACGCCGGCGACAGCATGATCAATGTCGGCATCCTCGAACACCATGGTCGGCGACTTGCCACCGAGCTCCAGCGACACCGGCATCATCTTGTCGGCGGCGATGTGGGCGATATGCTTGCCGGTGCTGGTGCCGCCAGTGAAGGAAACCCGCTTGACCAGCGGATGCAGCGTGATGGCATCCCCGATGACCGAGCCCTTGCCCGGCAGTACGCTGATGAGGCCTGCGGGTACGCCGGCCTCGATGCACAAACGTGCCAGCGCCAGCGCGGCCAGCGGCGTGACTTCCGCCGGCTTGACCACCACCGCATTGCCAGCCGCCAGCGCCGGCGCCATCTTCTGCGCTTCGCTGGCGATGGGCGAATTCCATGGCGTAATGGCGGCCACCACGCCCATGGGCTCATGCACGCTCATGGTCAGGTTGTCGCCACGCATGGGGGTCAGCGATTCTTCCAGGGTCTCGCAGGCAGCAGCAAAGAACTGGAAGGTGGCAGCAGCGCTGGCGACCAGGTTGCGTGTCTCGCTGATGGGCTTGCCATTATCCAGGCGCTGCAATTGCGCCAGCGCTTCGCCGTTCTCGCGGATCAGCTGCGCCACGCGAAACAGCACGGCAGCGCGTTCGTGCGGTTTCTTCTGCGCCCAGCCACTGGTGCGAAACGCACGGTCGGCACCAAGGATGGCTTCCTCCACATCGGCCACGCTGGCCGCGTGCAGGCTGGCCACCGCTTCGCCGGTGGCGGGATAGAGCGTGGCATAGCGATCACCGGCTCCCGGACGCCACTGGCCGGCAATGCAGATGGGCTGGATGTCATTCAGATTCAACATGGTCAACTTCTCCTGGCCCGGTTCAGATCGACAGCGCATGGGCGCGATTGCCCAGGGCACGCACCACGCTGTAGACGGTCAGCGCCGATGTCTTGGGATTGGCGGCCAACGGCTTGCCGCGCATGGTCAGCTCGAAACCGCCGAAGGCACCGCTGGCATCCACGTGGTGAATGTTCTCGCTCACGCCGGGATCGGCATACAGCCGCACCTGTGTCTGGTCCAGCCCCAGCCCGGCCAGCGACAGCGTGGCCGCGACATTGGCATTCTTGGGATAGAGGCGAGCGGCTTCGCGGGCGCTGCCTTCAAAGATCATCGTGGCTTCCTGCAACGTGTCCAGATTGAAGGCCGACTCTGCTGGCGTGTCTTTCCAGGCTTGAGGGGGCTTGCGTCCGGTGTAGATCACCGCATCCAGACCGCCGATCTTGGCGGCGGCCAGCGCATCGATGGCACCGATCGCGCCGGACAGCAGTTGCACCTGCGTGCGCCCGGCACGGGCGGCGGCTTCCAGCTTGTCGACCAGACCGGGTTCGGACAAGGCACCGATGGACACCACCATGCAGGCAATGCCGCGCTCGAGAGCCGGAATGATGTGTTCGCTGATGGCCTGGTGGCCGGCGCATTCGATCAGCAGGTCGGGACGCTCCTCGCCCAGACGCGACACTACCTGCGCCGCGGGTGCCAGCGTGGAGACGGTGCTGCGGGCACGCTCCATGTGGGCCTCGGGCACCACCACCATGTCGAACGCCACCTCGGGATCGCTTTTGAGGATTTCCATGACGCCTGCGCCAATGGCACCGCATCCGATCATCGATACGTGCAGCATGCCTTTCTCCTCAGGCCGTGGCCGCTGTCGCTGCAGCCGCAACGACAGCCGCCGCCGCGGCAGCGGCCTTTTCCTTTTCGTTGACCGGCGGGCCGGCAAAAGCGGTCTTGAAGCTGCCGATCGCCAGCATGTCGATTTCCAGCAGGAACGGCCCCGGGGAGGACAAGGCCTCGTCCAGTCCGGCTGCGACTTCGGCAAGATCGCCCACGCGTTTGTGTCGCAACTTGAGCGCCGAGGACAGCTCGGCATAATCAGGCGTATGCAGGTCCACGTAATGGCGACGGCCGCCGTATTGCGCATCCTGAATGTTCTTGATGACGCCATAGCCCTTGTCGTTCATCAGTACGATCACCATGTCGGCCTGTTCCTGCACGGCCGTGGCCAGCTCGCCCAGGTTGAGGATGAATCCGCCGTCGCCGGCCAGCGTGAAGGTTTTCTTGCCGGACTGGGTGACCGCCGCACCGATGGCCGCACCGATGCCCATGGCCAATCCCTGGCCGATGCCGCCACCCAGCGCATGCACGCCGGCGCGGGGATCGAAGATGCGCAGATGGCGGTTGCCCCAGGTGCTGTTGGAGACCGTCACGTCGCGCACCCAATTGAATTCGCGACCGGCGGCCTGCTGCAGTTGCTCCACCAGCGCGCTGTAGGGACCGAGGCCATCGACCAGTCCATGCACCGCCGTGTCACGAGCTTTCTTGAGATCGCCCATGAAATCGGGATCGACCTTGAGTGCCGCCAGGCGATCCGCCAGTCCCGCCAGCACCAACGCGGAATCTCCGCAGACGAAATAGTCGCTGGTATAGCAGCGGCCCTCGGCCGCCGGATCGGCATCGACCCGGTACAGGGGACGTGGCAGCTTGAGTTCGTATTTCAGCGTTTCGTTGCCGCGCAGACGCGAACCGACCACCAGCATGGCGTCGCAGCTCTGGTAGAACTGCTCGACCGGCTTGTGCAGGTTGAAGGCACCCAGCGAGCGCGGATCATCCTCGGGCACGATGCCTCGCCCCTGGGTACTGGTCACGACACCGAAACCCAATGCCAGCAGACGCTGTACCTGCGCTCCAGCGTGACGGGCACCGCCGCCCAGCCACAGCAGCGGGCGCTTGGTTTTCATCAGCCGCTCGGCCAGTTCGTCCAGCGCACGCGCCGACGGTACGCTTTGCGGAATGGCCAGCGGTTGCAGATTGATCGGCAGGGGGATCATGGCCGCCTGGATGTCGATGGGAATCTCGACCGAGACCGGCCCCATGGGCGGCGTCAATGCGGTCTGCACGGCCAGCTTGATGGTGCTGATGGCCGTCTCGACGCTGCGGATGCGGAAGGCCGCCTTCGAGATCGCCTTGAGCATGCTCAACTGGTCCGGGGCTTCATGGATGTACGCCAGGCTCTGGTCCAGATAAGGCGTTTCGATCTGGCCGGTCAGATGCAACAGCGGTGTGCCGGCGGTCAGCGCCTCGACCATGGCACCGGCGGCATTGCCGGCGGCAGTACCGGTCGAGGTCAGGCAGACGCCCAGTCCGCCCGTGGTACGTGCATAGGCATCGGCCATGTTGGCACCGCCGGCCTCACCGCGCGCCGGGATGAAACGGATCTTGCCGCGCTCGCCGAAGGCATCGAGGATGGGCATGTTGTGGATCGAGATCACACCGAAGGCAGCCTTGACGCCGCACTGTTCGAGGAAAGCCGCGATCGCGCAGCCGACGGTGACTTTGGGTTGGGTATTAGGCATGGCGGGAAAGTCCTCCTGAAACATCGATATGGCTGCCTGTGGTGTACGAGGAAAGCGGCGTGGCGAGGAATACGATCGCCTGCGCAGCTTCCCGGGGAAGGCCGAGACGGCCAAGTTGGATCTGTTTTCTTGCGGCCAGCGCAGCGGTCCACCGGGCCCAGCTCTGGTCCTGCAGCTCCGGACCACGAGCGGCGTAGCGGCGGCGCCATTGGCCCGATTCCACCAGCCCGATCAGGATGCCGTTGACGCGCACACGGGCGGCCTCCCCGCAGGCCAGTTCGGTGGCCAGCGAACGTACCAGGTTGTGCACGCCGGCGCGGGCGGCCGATGTGGCCACCATATGCGGCTCAGGTTGGGTCGCCAGCAGCGAGTTGACGCATACGATGGCGGCATCGCCATGCTGCGCACTCATGGCCTGCAGTTGCGGCAGGAAGGCACGCGTCGGATAAATCACCGAAAAGAATTTGAGATGCAGCTCTTCGCTCCAGGCCTCGTCAGGGGTGTCGGCAAAAGTCGAGACGCGACCCTGACCAGCATTGTTGACCAGCATGGAAACCGGGCCCAGCGTGTTTTCCACCGAGGCGGCAAAGGCCCGCACTTGCTCCTGCACCAGTACGTCGCAGGGCGCGCTGTACAACCGCGCCGCGGGATAACGTTCGCGCAGCGCAGCTTCGGCATGCTGCAGACGCTCACCGTCGCGACCACAGAAGGCCACCGCTGCACCCGCTTCCAGCAAGAGTTCCACGGTGGCCAAGCCGATCCCGGAGGAACCGCCGGTGACCACCGCCACCTTGCCCTGGAGAGAAGTCATCGCCATCTCAGCCTCGCCACATGTTGACGACCTTGGCCCCACGCTCCGGTGCATGGTCGAGCAGACGCGAGAGTTCGGCAGCGGTCTCGCGTACGCGAGACACGATCACATCGAGCTGGCTGGCGTCGATATGCGGCGACGGAATGGTGGCACCCAAGGCGGCCACAACATGGCCGGAGTGATCGCGTACGGGAGCCGCCACGGTGGAAATGCTGGTTTCGAAAAAACCTTCCTGCAACACGAAGCCACGCTCCTTGTCGGCCTGCACCATGTCGAACAGTTCCACTACGGTCTTGGGCGTATTGCTGGAGAAGACTTCCAGGTGTTCTTCCGGATACAGGGTGCGCAGTTGCGGCAGGGTCAGGTCTTCCAGCAGTACGCGGCCCAGCACGGTAGCATGCGCCGGCAGACGGGTACCGACGTTGACGTGACTGGTGAAGGCGGTCTGGGTGACCGACTTGGCGACATAGACGATGGAGCGGCCATCGCGTACCACGAGGTTGCAGGAATAGCCGATCTCGTCGCGCAGGCGGTCCAGCAGCGGACGGCCGATCTCGGTCAGTTCCAGCGAGGCCAGGTATTCAAAGCCCAGGCGCAGCACCGACATGCCCAGGCGATAGTCGCGGCCGCCATCGGCACGTTCGACGAAGCCCATGCGTTCCAGCGTGGCCAGCAGGCGGAACACGGTGGAGCGTGGAATATCCAGGCGCCGCGCCAGCTCGGGAGCGGAAAGGGTCTTGTCCTGGCGGCTGAATTCGCACAGCAGGCGCAGGCCGCGTTCCAGGCCGGGGACGGAGTACTTGTCTTGCGACTCTTCTTCTGGCATCACTGGTTTGTTCATGATGATTATCTGTTCTGGTTGGTTGAGGTGAATTGCGCGCGCACCAGCGCGGCAAAGGACAACGGCTGCTCGATATAACAGGCATGGCCGGCGCCGTCCACCAATTGAAAGGGAATTTCAAATTGCCGGGCCAGCCCTTCACTGGCCTGTGGGGTGGTGACAATGTCTTCTGCGCCGCAGGCCACCGACAACCCCCGTCGTGGCGCTGCCTGCAAATAAGTCGCGATATCGTCACCGCACAACAAGTGCACCGCCTGGGTATAACCCGCCACATCGAGCCGCTGCATGTTCCAGCGCACCCAGGCGTGCTGTTCGTCACTGGCCTGCGTCGACAGCAGACGCGTACGCTGCGCGGCCAGGCCAGCCACACCGAGCCGCTGCAATGCGCCCAGGCGCTCCTGGCGAACCTGTACTGACCGCTCTTGCTGCCCTGCCCCGCCATAGCCGAGGGCCGGGTCGGCCAGCAGCGTGCATGTGGCGCGGCCATCACCTCGAGCCAGATAGGCTGCGGCCATCAAGGCCCCGAGCGAGTGACCGACCAGCACGCATTGACTGATCTCCAGCGCCGCCAGCATCTGCTGCAGGCGTGCCGCGTAATCGCTGGCCCTGGGCATGGCCATCGGCAGCGCTGTGGAGCTGCCATAACCGGGCGCATTCCAGGCGATCACGCGGGCGTCGTTCGCCAGCGCCAATGCCATATGCAGCCAGGATGCCGCGCCGGAGCTGATGCCGTGCAGCAGCACTACCACCTGATCGCGGTCGCTGCGGCCAGCGCTGCGATAACTGACCTGCCCATCGGGCAACGCCACGCGCTGCTCTGGGAAATGGCGATCGAGCAGTACCAGCGACGCGGACAGCGCCTCGCATGACGTGGCGGCCCCGGCGGGCAAGATGGCGGACATGCTCGCTCCCGGGACGATCAGCGCTTGACCGAGGTCAGCGGATGTTCGGGCGGATAGGTCGGCGTGAGAGGCTTCTTGGCCCCCAGCATCACGCACATCAGCGCATCTTCGTCACCGATGTTGATTTCCTCGCGATACACGCCCGGCGGTACCGAAACAACGTCGCGGTCGGTGAGGATGGTTTCGAAGCGTTCACCGTCCTTTTCAAGCACCAGCTTGAGCTTGCCGCGCAACACGAAGAACACTTCTTCGACATCCACATGCAGGTGCGACGGACCTTCGTGGCCGGCCGGAATGATCATGGTCGAGAAGGTGAAGTGCTCCGACGGAATCACGTTGGCATCGTGCGCCACGCCGGTGCCGCCGGTGCCGATGTAGCGCATCTGTGCGCGGCGGTACTTGGGGTCGTAGTCGGCCTGGAACTTCAGCGCGTTCCAGTCGTACTTGCGGGTCGACAGACGCGCCACGCGCGATTCCATCCAGTCGGCGAAGCTGGCCCCTGCCGGGCGATCCCAGCTGCGGCCCATGTTTTCCTGCTCGGACATATCGGTCATACTTTTCTCCTTGAATTGGTCCTGAATTGATCCGGTTGCACGGAGTTGACTTGCCATACAGGCCGCTTCAATGCATCACGAAGCCACCATTGACGGCCATCACCTGGCCGGTAAAGAAACGCGCCATATCCGACAGCGCGAAGACGACGGCACCGCATACGTCCTCGGGCAACTGATCACGCTGCAGGGCACGGCCCTCCAGGTAATGCTGGTGGCGCGCCTGCGGCACATACTCAGTGGCCTCCACCAGCGTCAGCCCGGGCGCCACGGCATTGACGGTGATGTTGTCGGCACCGACTTCACGCGCCAGCGAACGGGTCATGCCGATGACTGCACTCTTGCTGGCCACATAGGCCAGCAGGTTCGGCGCCCCCCACAACGGCGTATCCGAGGACAGGTTGACGATAGCGCCGCGCCCCGAGGTCCGCAGTGCCGGCAGGCAGGCATTGGTCATGAGCCAGGTGCCGCGCACGTTGACATCCATGACGCGATCCCACATTTCCAGCGCCAGTTGCTCGCTGCTCTTGCCACCGGAATTGGTAATGGCGGCGTTGTTGACCAGGCCATCGAGCCCGCCCATCCAGGCGATGGCAGCCTGTGCACAGGACTGCACTGAGGCAGGATCGGCCAGATCCAGTGAAAAACCTTCGACCGCCAGGCCGCGCTGCTGCAGCGTCGACACCGATGCTGCCAGCGTGTCCTGCAGGATATCGGCCATGGCCACTCTGGCACCGGCAGCGGCGATGGCCTCGACGAACGCCAGGCCGAGGCCGCGTGCCGCGCCCGTGACCAGAATGCGTCGTCCTGCCAGAAGAGTCGCCGTACTTGTTGCTGACATGTTCATGCTCCTGTTACCGATCGGGAAATCGCGCTCAATATCAGACGGTGCTGGTATTGGCCTTGGGCAGGTAGTGCAGCACCTTGCGTTCGGCCCACACCACGGCCCCGTAGGTGACCACACCGATAAGCGTCAATGCGACGATGGAGACGAACACGGCAGCTGTATTGCCCTGCCCTTCGCCATCGACCAGCAGATAGCCCAGCCCCTGATTGCCGCCAACCAGCTCGCCGACGGTCACGCCGATCACTGACAGCGTGGAGGCGATGCGCAAGCCGGAGAACAGAGCCGGCAGCGCCGAACGGAACTCGACCAGATGGAAGATCTGCCAGCGGCCGGCGTTGAGCGTGCGCACCAGGTTGACCATGTCCGGGTCGACGGTACGGATTGCCGAGAGCACATTGATCATGATGGGGAAGAACACGATCAATACCGCCACGATGATCTTGGGATAGATGGTGTAGCCCAGCCACATCACGAACAGCGGCGCAAACGCCACCTTGGGTGCAATCTGCAGTGCCAGGATGTAAGGCGAGAGCATCGCTTCGGCACGCGGCGACAAGCCCAGCGCCACCCCTACTGCCAGCCCCAGCAGGGCCCCGAAGAGGAAACCGAACACGACTTCCATGGCAGTGATGCCGAAGTGCTGCAGCAGCTGCGCGTTGTTCCACATCACCACGCCTTCACGCACCACCTGCATGAAGTTGGGAAGGATGTATTCCGGCATGCCGAGCATGCCGGGGCCCCATTGCCAGGCGGCGACGAAGAGCACCAGCAGCACCAGGCTACCGCACACGGTCTGCGCCTTATCGCTCAGGAACTGGCGGCGCGGACGGGAAGGAGCGGCTGCGGATGGCTCGGAACTGGACATGGTCAGGTCTTTGGCTGTCGTGGTGTTCATGATTACTTGGCCACTCCCACGAACTGGTTGGTGAAGAGTTCATTGACCGGTGTCGCCTTGCTCACGATGCCTTCGCTGACGTAGAACTTCTGTACCGCGTCCATGCGTGAGGGATCAATCTGGCCCAAGGTTTTCTGGCTGGCATAGACATACTTGTTGTACATCTCGAAGGTAGTCTGGATGCTGGCCTCCTTGCCCTTGTAGGTGGGCAGCGCGGCGACGTAGTCATCGGCTGCGGCCTTCGGATCTTTCATGATGTCCTGCATGCCGCGCAGGGTGGCACGCACCAGCCGCTTCAACAGTTCCGGGTTTTTCTTGATGGTGTCATCGGAGGCCAGAATGGCTTGTGCCATGCTCTTGAAGCCACCGTTGTCCAGCAACTCCAGTTTTGCGCCGGCATCAGTGGCATTGACCACCCAGTCGGGTACGCCTGCAAAGCCCTGCGACTTGCCGGACGTATAAAGCTGCCACACGCCGGAGGGGCCGGCCGCCTGGATCTGCACGTCGGTCTTGGACAGGCCGGCCGTCTTGAGGCTGCCGAGAAAGGCGTAATAGGTGGTATCGGTATAGGACATGACGGTGACGGTCTTGCCCTTCAGATCCTTCAGGGTCTTGATGCCCTCAGCCGGATTGGCCGCCACCATGGTCACCGAACCGGCCCCCAGTACCGCGATGGCCTTCACCGGAATGCCATTGGCCCGCACCACGATGGGGGTATCACCGATGGCGCCACCAATGACGGCATTGCCGGCACCGATCTGCTTGGCCACATCGACGCCGCCCTTGGCGACGATGAAACTGACCTTGAGGTTCTCATCGGCGTAATAGCCCTTGTGCTGTGCCAGTACCCAGGGCGCGAAGGCCGGTGAATTCGGTGGCGCGGGCAGCAGGTAGGTCACTTCTTCCGGTGCCGCTTGGGCCATCGCCGGGACGACGAACGCGCCGACGGCAGCGACCAGGGCAAGTGCACTGGTGGCGGATGCAAACAGGTTCTTCATGTTTCAGGCTCTCCCTTGAGGTCTCTCTGTTGACGGGGTGAAGACGGGTGAAGATGCAGCGTGAATCAGTGGAGTTCGGCGGTTTCCTTGCCCACCTTGAGCAGTTCCATCAGGCGTCCCTGCAAGGGGCCGATCTCGGGCAGCTTGCGGCGCTCCAGCGGGTTGTCGCGGAACGGCAGGTTGACCTCGATTTCCTCGACGATGGTGCCGGGACGTTCGCTCATGACCAGCAGGCGATCCGACAGCGCGATGGCTTCCACCAGGTCATGGGTGATGAAAAGCGCAGTCTTCTTCTTTTCATAGAGCATCTTGGCCAGGTCCTGCTGCAGCACCATCTTGGTCTGCGCATCCAGCGCCGAGAAAGGCTCGTCCAGCAGCAATACCTGCGGATCCACCGCCAGCGTTCGTGCCAGAGCGGCACGCTGACGCATGCCGCCGGAAAGCTGATAGGGGTAATGCTCCTCAAAACCCCTGAGGTGGCACTTGGCCAGCAACTCGTCGGCAATGCGGCGGCGCTCGGCCTCGCGCATGCCGTCAATCTCCAGACCCAGGGTGACGTTGGCGCGAATATTGCGCCAGGGCATGAGAAGGTCTTTCTGCAGCATGAAGGCCACCTTGCGCACCGGCTTGATGACCTTCTCGCCGCCAACGAAGACTTCGCCCTCACTCGGCAGATACAGCCCGGCCCCCATGTTGAGCAGGGTGCTCTTGCCACAGCCCGAGGGTCCGATGATGGAGACCACTTCGCCACTCCTGATGGAGAGGTTGACGTTGGTGACGGCAGCGCGCGCTTGCGCTGTCTGGCGATCGACAAAGCTCTTGCCGACCTTGCGGAATTCGATTTCGATCATGTTGCCTCTGCTGATTGCCCCAGCGCGCGAGTGCGCCCCGGCTAGTCTTCCCGGCTGCCGTCACTGGTGGACGGGTGCCTCCTGCCGGGCACCAAATTGTTCCATATATGAAACAGCAATTTATATATGAGAGATATTCAACGCCAATATAGCAGATATCTCGGCACCGAATAACTTATTTTGTTCCATATATGAACTACTGATTTATATAGAAACCGTTTTGAACGATTAAGCAATTCGCGTACCAGCAGTGGAGGCAGCATCTGAGCGCCGTCATTTCGGGGCAAGCAGCAAATTCGCCCCGAAATCTCCCTCCTTCGCCTGCGCAAGGTGCAGGCTTCGCACCGTCGTGGCTCTTGTCGTAGCGATGCGACGCCCTCTGCGCTGGCAATCGCCTCGCACAGGAGAACGGAGCGCACTTGTGTCAGAGAAAAATAATCACATCCTGATGGATCTTTTCTGGCTGAGCTTACTCAATAGCGTTACAACACCCGTGCAATCGTTTCAAAATCTAAGAAAATGATGGCAATAAACCATGCAAACGGCTCAAAACCACCGCACCAACATGGTGAAAAGCCATTTTGCACTACTTATATACGGGAAAAGTCACAAAACCTGCACAAGGCGGCAACAGCCAAGGCAGGCCTGAACGGGGGGTTTTGCAACCCAATCGGCAGCACATTTCATCCACAGGGGCTTTTTCATGAACAAACTGAAGGTATCCACTCGCCTGGCGTTAGGTTTTGCCGGCGTCATCGTCCTGCTGCTCGTCATCTCGCTGGTGGGCATGTGGGGCTTGTCCACGGTCAAGAGCAATCTGAGCAACATCGTCGCCAACAACCAGCAAGGTGGTCTGGCGGACGTCATGAACAACAGCGTGCGTATTCGTGCCCTGGCCATCCGCAACATCGCCCTGTTCCAGGATCCGGCGCTGGTCGCCGGAGAAATCGAACGCATCAAGGTACAGGAAAAAAGCTATCAGGAAGCCCGCGACAAGCTGCGCAAGCTCTTTGACGCGCCGGATACCTCCCGCAAGGAGCATGAGTTCTTCGATCAGATCGCGCAAAACGCCGCCGATACCGAGCCACTGCTGAAACAGGCCGTCACTCTGGCCCAGGAGAACAAGACCACTGATCTGATCAACCTGCTGGTCCAGAAGATTCGTCCGGTGCAGGCCAAGTGGCTCGACAACCTGGATGCGCTAGGCCGCCTGGAAGACGATCTCAACGATCAGGCCGCCGCCGATGCCGAAACTACCTATCAACGCATCGCCACGACCATCTGGACCCTGGTGGCCGGCTCGGTGCTGCTGGCCTTGGGCGCAGCCGTCCTGATCGTGCGCAGTGTCCTGCGCCAGCTGGGTGGCGAACCGGCCGATGCCCAGGTCCTGGCGGCGCAGATCGCCCAGGGCAACCTGGCGGTGAGCATCCCGCTGGCCAAGGGCGACCAGCACAGCCTGATGGCCTCTCTCGACAACATGCGTGCCCAGCTCACCAGCATCGTCGACGGCATCAAGCGATCCGCCGAATCGATTTCCACTGCCGCCGGCCAGATCGCGGTGGGCAATCTGGATCTGTCACGCCGTACCGAAGAGCAGGCGGCTTCGCTGGAAGAGACCGCCTCCAGCATGGAAGAGATCACCTCCACCGTCGAGCAGAACACCCAGAACGCCGGCCAGGGCAACCAGCTGGCGCGCGCGGCCTCGCTGCACGCGCAAAAGGGAGGCGAAGTGGTGGAACGCGTGGTCGATACCATGAAGGATATTTCGCAGAGTGCCTACAAGATCACGGAGATCATTTCCACCGTGGAGGGCATCGCCTTCCAGACCAACATCCTGGCCTTGAATGCCGCGGTGGAAGCGGCGCGCGCCGGTGAGCAGGGACGCGGCTTCGCGGTGGTCGCCAGCGAAGTGCGCTCGCTGGCCCAGCGCAGCGCCTCGGCGGCCAAGGAAATCCGTGGCCTGATCGAGTCGTCGGTGGAACATGTGGAAGCTGGCCAGAAACTGGTCGATGAAGCTGGTCAGACCATGGATCAAGTGGTGCAATCGATCCAGCAGGTCAACGACCTCATGAGCGAGATCACTGCCGCCTCCAGCGAACAGAGTTCGGGGATCAGCCAGATCAACATCGCCATCTCGCAGATGGATGAAGTGACGCAGCAGAATGCGGCGCTGGTGGAAGAGTCGGCCAGTGCGGCGCAATCCATGGCGCAACAGGCTGACAGTCTGCGGGATGCCGTATCAGTGTTCCGGCTGGAACAGGTTCAGCCTGCCGTGGCTCCGACACGCGAGACCGCGATTCATCCGCGCATGGGGCTGCTCAGCGCAGCTTGATGCAGCGCCTGCGGCCGCCCTCAGTGCAAGGTGCGGCCGCGGTGCTCCAGCCGCGACAGCCAGCGCACCAGCGGCAGCAACAGCGCCAGATAGAGCAAGGCTGCCAGCACGATGGGCGAAGGGTTGTAGACCAGCGATTGCGCATCGCGTGCCACGCGCAGCAGTTCAGGCAGTGCCACCACGCTGGCAATGGTGGTCAGCTTGATGACCTCGATGCCATTGCCGACCAGGTCAGGCAAGGCGTTGCGCACGGCCTGCGGCACGATCACACAGGCCAGCGCCTGAGTGCGCGACAGGCCGGTAGAACGGGCCGCTTCCATCTGGCCGCTCGGTACGCTTTCTATGCCGGCGCGCAGCACCTCGGCGAAATAGCTGGAATTGTTGAACATGAAGCCCAGCGCCACGGCCAGCAGCTTGGGCAGTTCCAGCCCGAGGAAGGGTGCGCCGAAATAGATCAGGATCAGCAGCACCAGCGGCGGGAAGGATCGAAAGAAATCCACATACACCGCCACCGCAATGCGCACCGTGCGCGAGCGGCTCTGCGTGGCCAGCAAGGCCAGCAGCAAACCCGAAGCCACGCCGATGGGAATGACCAGCAGCGACAGCCACACCGTGGTCCACAAGCCGCCCAGCAGGAAGGGCAGGACCTGGCGATAGACCTCCAGGTTGAAGAAATTCTGCAGCAAGGCATCCATGACGGTCCTCTCCTATCGTTTCCAGCGCCAGCGGGTTTCGAGCCAGCGCGCGAACAAGACCACCGGAATGAAGATCACCAGATAAGCCGCCGCACCCAGCATCAGGGGTGTGGGATTGCCGGCATTGCTGCTGGCGGCCTGGGCCGTATTGAGAATCTCCGACAAGGCCACCACCGATCCCAGTGCCGTGTTCTTGGTAATCGAGATGACCCGGTTGGTCAGCGGCGGCACCGCCATACGCAGTGCCTGCGGCAGGATCACGGCGACCATGGTCTGTCCCCATGACAGGCCGGTCGAGCGCGCCGCTTCGCTCTGGCCGCGCGGCAAGGAGGCGATGCCGGCCCAGATGCTTTCCTCGGCATAGGCCGCCAGTACCAGGGTCAGCGCCAGCCAGGTCGCGGTGAAGGACGACATGGCCAGGTCGATGTACGGAAACGCAAAGAAGAGCACGATGATCAGGATCAGCGGCGGCAAGGCCCGCATCACATCGGCAAAGGCCACCACCAGCCACACCAGGCCGCGCTTGCCGGTCGCACGCAGCACCGCCAGCGACAGCCCCAGCAGCAGGCCGGAGGCAATCACCGCCAGGCTCAGCAGGACCGTCACGCCCATGCCGCGCAGAATGTCCGGCCAGTAGCGCGCAGCGACCTCGGCATTGAAGAAGGTAAAGAGAAATTGCTCCATGGCTCAGCCGTGCTGTGCGAAGCGCGCCACGAAGGCCTTGGTGCGAGCCTGCTGCGGATCGCCGAAGATCTGCTCGGGCGGCCCTTCCTCGACGATCACGCCACCGTCCATGAAAACCACACGGTCGGCCGCCGCCCGGGCAAAGGCCATTTCGTGCGTGACCACCAGCATAGTCATGCCAGCCTCGCGCAACTGCCGCATCACCTGCAGCACACTGCCGACCAGTTCGGGGTCGAGCGCGCTGGTGGGTTCATCGAAGAGCATCACCTTGGGTTCCAGCGCGATGCCCCGGGCAATGCCCACGCGCTGCTGCTGTCCGCCGGAGAGCTGGCCGGGGAAGGCAGATGCCTTCTCCAGCATGCCCACCTGTTCCAAGGCGCGCCGCGCGCGGCGCTCGGCCTCGGTATGCGTATGCTTCTGGACCTTCTTCAGCGCCAGCATCACATTGCCCAGCACGCTCATGTGCGGATACAGGTTGAACTGCTGGAACACCATGCCGATCTTCTGGCGTACCGCATTGAGATCGGTGCGGGCATGCATGATGTCCTGCCCATCCACCACGATCTGGCCGGCGCTGGGTTCTTCGAGCCGGTTGCAGCAACGCAGCATGGTGCTCTTGCCCGAACCGGACGGACCGATCACGCAGATCAACTGGCCAGGCCGTACGCGCAGGTCGATCCCGCGCAGGACGGTATTGCCTTCATAGGACTTGTGCAGGCCGACAATTTCTAGGATGGGAGCGGCAAGGTTCATGGAGGCTTCTGTCTCGGTTCAGGCGGTCGGCATAAAGTGTCGGCTCAGTGGCATCAATTGCACTTGAGCGTCACCGGGGTCGGGTCGTAACCATCCAGCCCAGGCACGCCCTGCCCCACGCCGACCTTGACCACGGTGGCATCGGCGGCCGGGGTATAGCCGAACCACTTCTGCGCGATCTTGCCCAGCGTGCCATCCTGCTTCATGCATTTGAGCGCCATGCCGGCAGCATCGCGGCCGGCCTTGTCGTCCAGGCGGAAGGCCAGCGCCCACACCAGACCGGTCTTGACGGTGTAAGTGGTCTGCACGGCAGGATTCTGTTTGGCAGCCCAGGCGGCTACCGTACTGCCGGCCAGGTTGGCATCGGCGCGGCCGGATTGCACCGCCTGCACCGCATCGGCATTGTTGCCATAGACGTCGTACTTGAAACCGTACTTGGGGGCGTTGTCGCGCGCCCAGAGCTCATAGGCAGAGCCCTTGTTGACCGAGATGGTCTTGCCCTTGAGGTCCTCCAGCGCATTGATGGGGGCTGCCCCCTTCTTGATGACGAAGGTGTAGTCGGTATCGAGATAGCCTTCGGTGAAGAGCATGGCCTTGGCACGCTCCGGGGTGGCGGTGACGGGGGCCAGCACGAAGTCATATTTTTTGGCATTCAGGCCCGGCACCAGCCCGGAAAATTCCGTGCCTTCGATTTCGATCTTGCGGCCCAGGCGGCGTGCCAGTTCTTCGCCCAGGTCGATGTTGAAGCCTTGCAGGCCGCCGCCCAGCTTGACCATCGCATGCGGCGCAAAGGTGGCATCGACTCCGGTGCGCAGCGGGCCACCCTGGGCCATGGCACCGGCCGACAGCAGTGCACTGGCCGAGAGGACGGCCAGCAGGGAGTATTTCAGGGAAGACTTGGAAGGCAGGACCAGGAACGGAAACATCGCAACACTCCTCGATTGGGTGGAAGGTGGACAGTGATTCAGGTAGACAGCTCGGACGGTGCCAGCGGCGCACCGGCCCCGGTGCGCTCGACAATGAGGCGGTAATGTTCCGGACGGCGGTGCTTGGCGAAATTGAAGACGTGCTGCAGGAAAGTTTCACCCAGTTGCAGATCGCAACTGGCGAAGATCACCTCATCCTCTTCACCCTGCGCCTGCGCCACGATCTCGCCGGAAGGCGCGACGATGGCCGAGCCGCCGATCATGTGGAAGCCATCCTCGAAGCCGCACTTGGCAGCGGCCGCCACCCACAATCCGTTCTGGTAGGCATTGGCCTGCAGCGACAGCAGGTGGTGGAACATGCGCAGATGGGGCGGTTCGTTCCAGTGGATGTTCCAGGACGGCGTGTTGTAGCCCAGCGTGACGATACGTGCGCTCTGCAGGCTCATGACGCGATAGGTCTCGGGCCAGCGGCGGTCATTGCACAGGCACTGGCCGATGCGGGTGCCCAGCATGTCGGTGACGCCAAAGCCATCGTTGCCGACCTCGAAGTACTTCTTTTCCAGATGCTGGAAGGGTGCATCGGGCTTGTGGTCGCTGTGTCCCGGCAGGTGGATCTTGCGATAGCGGGCCACGATCCGGGCTGTTTCATCCACGAGGATAGCGGTGTTGTAGTGATGGCCATCGGGGGTCAGTTCGCCATAGCCGAGGTAGAAACCGATCCTGAGCTGCGCGGCCAGTTCGAACAAGGGCCGTGTCTGCGGACCCGGCATCTCGCTCTCGAAGAAGCGCGCATCGACTTCGGCCTGGTCTTCCATCCAGTAACGCGGGAAGAACGTGGTCAGCGCCAGCTCCGGAAACACCACCATCTTCGCGCCACGGGCTGCGGCCTCGCGCATCATCTCCAGCAGGCGGCGCACCACCGTGGTCCGGTCCTCGGCCAGTTGCACGGGCCCCATCTGCGCCACGGCCAGGCCGAAGCGATTGTCCTTGTTGCTCATTGCGATTCCCATGCCTTTCCCTTGAGGCCGAGCAAGCCCGGCAGATGGCTGCGCGTCGGCCGCTGCGCAATACTGGCCGGTGCCGGACAGTGGCGTGCGATGAAGCGGCCCGAGCCGCGCGCCACTTTCAATTCCCCCTCGCTGACCACCACGCGGCCGCGGCTGGTGACCACTTCCGGCCACCCCCGGATGTGCCGTCCTTCATAGGGCGTATAGCCGACGTTGTCGTGCAGGAGCGCTGCGGTGATGGTGGTCTCGCGTTCCGGGTTCCAGATCACCAGATCGGCATCGAGCCCCTCGGCGATATTGCCCTTGCAGTGCGACAGCCCATACATGTGGGCGTGATTGGTGGCCGTCAGGCGCACGAATTCGTGGATGTCGAGGCGGCCTTTGAGCACGCCCTCGGAGAACAGCAGCGGCAGACGCAGCTCGATGCCCGGCACGCCATTGGCCATTTCCTTGAAGGTGGTGTCTTCACCGCGCGGCAGCTTGCCGTTCTCGTCGAAGCGATACGGCGCATGGTCGGAGCTATACATGCCCAGCGTGCCATCCTTGAGCCCGGCCCAGACCGCCTCCTGCGCATTGGCATCGCGCGGCGGCGGGCTACAGCAATACTTGGCACCCTCCACGCCGGGCAGATCGATATCCTCGGCCGTGAGGAACAGGTATTGCGGGCAGCTCTCAGCATAGATCTGCGCGCCCAGCAGTCTGGCACTGCGGATGGTCTGCACCGTTTCGGCCCCGGCCACGTGCACGATCAACACCGGCACACCGATCAGGCGCGACAGCGCAATGGCACGCTGGCTGGCTTCGGCCTCAGCGAGCGGGTCGTGGGCCACTGCGTGGAACTTGGGCGCGGTATGGCCCTGGTCCAACAGGCGCGAGGCGAGCCAGCGGATCATGTCGTGGTTCTCGGCATGGATCATCACCAGCGCCCCTTCGCGGCCGGCCAGCGCCATCACGTCCAGCAACTGGTAGTCATCAAGCTTGAGGGCGTTGTAAGTCATGTAGACCTTCAGCGAGGTGATGCCATCGCGAATGGCTTGCGGCAGGTCGTGTTGCAGGGCCTGCTCGTCGGGGTCGGCCAGGATCAGGTGGAAGCCATAGTCGATCACCGCCTTCTCGCGGGCACGTTGCGCATAGTCGGCGATCACGTCGGGGATGCGGTTGCCGCGATGCTGGGCCGCGAACGGGATGATGGTGGTGGTACCGCCAAAAGCCGCCGAGACCGAGCCCGAATAGAAATCATCGGCACACATCATGCCCATGCCGGAGAGCTGCTCGATGTGGCAATGGCTGTCGATGCCGCCAGGCAGGACCCAGCGTCCGGCGGCATCGATGTCCTCGCGTCCTGGCGGCAGGTGCGGCGCAATGCGCGCGATCACGCCGTCCTTGACGCCAATATCGGCAAAGAAGGTCTCGCGGTCGGTAGAGATGCGGCCGTTGCGGATGGTGAGGTCGAAGTCCATGCGGGAGTCTTGAGGTCAGAAGGTTCCGGGATAGGCACCGCCATCCATGAGCAGGTTTTGTCCTGTGACAAAACCTGCCTGGGCGCTGCACAGCCAGGCGCAGGCGTCGCCGAATTCGGCAGGCTGGCCGAAGCGGCGGGCCGGGTTGGCGGCGCGGCGGGCCGTCAGCACCTCTTCGGCCGACTTGCCGCTGCCGCGTGCGCTGGCCGCGGCCGTCGTCAGCAGTCGCTCGGTCTCGAAAGGACCGGGCAGCAGGTTGTTGATGGTGACGTTGTGGGCCACGGTCGTTCTTGCCAGGCCGGCGACGAATCCGGTCAGGCCGGAGCGCGCGCCGTTGGACAAACCGAGGATGTCGATGGGCGCCTTCACCGCGCCGGAGGTGATGTTGACGATGCGGCCGAAGCCACGCTGCATCATGCCATCCACGGTGGCCTTGATCAGTTCGATGGGGGTGAGCATGTTGGCATCGATGGCCGCGATCCAGTCCTCGCGCGACCATTCGCGGAAATCGCCCGGCTTGGGACCGCCGGCGTTGGTGACCAGGATGTCCGGCGCGGGACAGGCGGCCAGCGCCAGTGTGCGGCCCTCGGGCGTGGTGATGTCGCCCGCCACCGTCGTGACGGTGGCCCCGGTGGCCGCGCGTACCTGCTGCGCTGCGGCCTCAAGGACTTCGGCCCCGCGTGCGGTCATGGTCACGGCCACGCCCTCGCGTGCCAGCGAGATGGCACAGGCCAGGCCCAGGCCTTTGCTGGAGGCACATACCAGGGCGCGTCGCCCGCTGATTCCCAGATCCATCGGCGGCTCCTCAGCGGATGGCCAGCGCGCCGCGCTGATCCAGGTCCAGGCCCACGCGGGCGATCACGGCTTCCAGTTCGCGCTCGGTCTCGGGATCGATGCGCATGCCCGGCGAACGGATCGCATCGCTGCTGATGACGCCGCGCTTGCGATAGACATACTTGCGCAGCGACAGGCCGATCTTGGGCTGGAACTCGTAACGGATCAGCGGGCAATACTTGTCGAAGGTCGCTGCCGCACCCGCCAGGTCACCGGCGGCGAACTGGTCGTAGATGCGCACCAGGATCTCGGGGAAGGCAAAGCCGGTCATGGTGCCGACCGCGCCACGCTGCAGCTCTTCCAGAAAATACACGCCGCCCAGGCCACCGAAGATGCGCATCGATTCACCGGCCAGGTCGCGGATGCGGCTGATCTTCTGGCCCACCGGCGGTTCTTCCATCTTGATGAAGTTGACGCCGCCTTCGCGCCCCAGGCGGGCAATCACCTCGGCCTTGATCTCGGTCCCGAAGGAATCGGGGAAGTCGTGGATCACGACAGGAATGGACAGGGCTGCAGCCAGCGACTTGTAATAGTCGAACTGCACCGCATCCGAAGCCATGTCCAAGGGTGCTGCGAAGACGGCCGCCGCACCCGCCTCAGCCGCTTCCGTGGCTTGCTCGATGGCACCGGCCAGGCCCAGGGCGCGCACGCCGACCCAGACCGGCACCCGTCCTGCTGCACACTTGACGAACGTTGACGTCACCGCGCGGCGCTCTGCATTGGAGAGCTTGTGCGCTTCCCCCAGGAAACCGAGGATGGCCAGGCCCGAGACGCCGGCTTCGATCTGGAACTCGACCAGGGTAGCGATGCTGCCCAGGTCCAGTGCGCCATCGACAGTGAAAGGCGTGGGGCAGATGGTATAGACACCGCGCGCAGTGGCCAGCGCGGAAGCAGGGGCAAGAGTTGAAGACATGCGCGACGTTCCATGAAGAGAGTGTGGACACGGTGGCCCGCCTGAGGGCGGACCGGAGAAGTTGGAAACGATTGTCGTGGAGTCATCTGCGCTTGTCGCTTGCCTTTTTGTGTGCTTGCCTTAACGTCGTGTTAATCGCCGGTTCCAGCCGATATGTTCGTTTCTTCATCAGGCAGGCCATATCCCTGCGCCCGCACCAGCTGCTGCAGTTCAGCAATGAAGGCTTGGGTCAATTGCGAGAGCGGCTCGGTTCGCACATGCACCAGGTTGGCCCGCAAGATGGGGGCGCGCGCCACCGGCCGCACCACCATCTGGCTGGTGCCGGCCCAGCTGCGCACCGAAAACTCATCGACCAGCGCCACCCCCGCCCCCATCTGCACCAGCGAACAGGCGTTCTGGGGCGAGCCCACTTCCATGATGGGGCGCAGGGGCTCTTCCTCGGTCTGGTAGAAGCGTCCGACGATGCCGCCGAAGGGCGAATCGCGGTTGTAGGAGATCAGCGGGAATGGCCGCAGATCGGCCAGGCTCAGCGTGCCGCGCCGGGTCAGTTCGTGGTTGTAGGGCAGCACGCAGACCAGGCGGTTGCTGCACAGGGGCGTGACCTGCAGGCTGGGGTGTTCCATCGGCAGGATGATGATGCCCAGGTCGGCCTGGCGCGACAGCAGGCGGTCCTTGAGGTAGCCATAGTTGAGACAGTGGAAGGTCAGCTTGACCTCCGGATGGCGGTTGCGGAACAGCGCGATGGCCTGCGGGATCAGCATCTGCCCGATGCTCGGGCTGGAGACGATGTTGAGGATGCCGCTGCGGTTTTCCGACAGGTCGGTGGCCAGTTCGTTGACGCGCTGCACGGCCTGATACACATATTCCACTTCATGGAACAGCTTCTTGGCCTCGGGCGTGGCGTACAGCCGGCCCTTGATGCGTTCGAACAGGGCGAAGCCGACCCGTTGTTCGGTGTGGGAGAGCAGGCGGCTCACCGCCGGCTGCGAGACAAACAGCAATTGCGAGGCACCGCTGATGGAGCCGGTCGTCATGACCGCGCGGAACACCTCGATCTGGCGCAGGTTCAGTGCCATGGATCCTCATCGCGCATAACAGCATGTTAAGGGGAACACACAAATGAGCAAGGAGCATGCCCGTCGGCCTGGGGTAGAGTCGTTGCCTGTGCTGACTCCTGTTTTGCGAGAAACCATCATGTCCCTTGTCCCGGCCGACGGCCCTGCCCTGTTCGTCATCAATCCCAATAGTACGGCCGCCGTCACGCGCGGCATCGATGCGGCCATGACGCCGCTGCGCATGGCCGGCGGACCGGCCATCGAATGCCTGTCGCTGCCGTCGGGACCGCCCGGCATCCAGACCCAGCAGGACGTGGACAACGTGGCCCCGCAGCTGGTGGCGCTGGCGCGCTCCTTGCGTGCCCGTGCGGGGGCTTTCGTGATTGCCTGCTATTCCGATCCCGGCCTGCACGCGGTACGCGAGGCGGTGGACGTGCCGGTGCTGGGCATCATGGAAAGTGGCGTGCTGACAGCCCTGACACTGGGCCAGCGCTTCGGCGTCATCGCCATCCTGCCGGGCTCGATCCCGCGCCATCTGCGCGCCTATGGCGCGATGGGCGTGCAATCACGGCTGGCGGGCGAACTGGCCATCGGCCTGAACGTGACCGATCTGGCCGACTACGACCGCACGCTGGCCCGCATGTGCGAAGTGGGCCTGCGCCTGCGCGATACACAGGGTGCCGACGTGATCGTCATGGGTTGCGCCGGCATGGCGGTCTATCGGGACGCCTTGCAGGAAGCGCTGGGCATACCGGTGGTGGAACCCAGCCAGGCAGCAGCGGCCATGGCCATCGGCCGCATCAAGATGAACTGGCATGGTGCCTGAGGACCGATATGAATGAAAATACCCAGCAACTGATCGAGCAACTGCGCAGCATCGTGGGGGATGCCGGACTGGTCACCGCAGCCGACGAGCAGGCGCCGTACGTGAAGGATTGGCTCAACAAATGGCAGGGCCGCGTCGCCGTCGTGGTGCGCCCGGCCGACACCGCGCAAACCGCCGAAGTGGTGCGCCTGTGCCACCAGACCCATACCCCCATCGTCACCCAGGGTGGCAACACCGGCATGAGTGGCGGCGCTACGCCCGACGACAGCGGCGCCCAGGTGATTCTCTCGACCACGCGCATGAACCGCATCCGCGCAGTGGACCCCATCAACAACACCATGACGGTGGACGCCGGGGTGATCCTGGCCCATGCACAGGAAGCGGCGCGCGCCGCAGGACGCTACTTCCCGCTCAGCCTGGGGGCCGAAGGCAGCTGCACGGTCGGCGGCAACCTGGCCACCAATGCCGGCGGAATTGCGGTACTGCGCTTTGGCAACATGCGCGAGCTGGCGCTGGGACTGGAGGTGGTCCTGCCCGATGGCCGCATCTGGAATGGCTTGCGCGGCCTGCGCAAGGACAACACCGGCTACGACCTGCGCGACCTGTTCATTGGCTCCGAAGGTACGCTGGGCGTGATCACCGGCGCGGTACTGAAACTGTTTTCGCAACCGCACGCGCGCGCTACCGCCTGGGTCGGCTGCGACAGCCTGGCGCAGCTGGCCGAGCTGCTGGCGCGCACGCGGGCGCGCTGCGGCGACCGGCTGGTGGCTTTCGAGATGATGTCGGCCGCCTCGCTGGCGCTGGTGCTGCAGCACGTCACCGACACCCGCGCGCCGCTGGCGCAGCCGGCTCGCTACAACGCCCTGATCGAACTGGCCGATACCGAAGACCTGGGCTTGCAATCCATGCTGGAGGAGCTGCTCGGGCAAGCCATGGAAGATGCGCTGGTCACTGACGCCATGCTCTGCTCCAACGGTACCCAGGCCGCCGCCCTGTGGAAAATCCGCGAGGGCATTTCGCAGGCGCAGGTACGGGCGGGCAAGGTCATCAAGCACGACATCGCCCTGCCGATCTCGGCCATCGCCGGGTTCGTGGACCAGGCCGAGCGCGCGATCGCCGCTTGCGGGCTGCAGGCCGAGATCATCAACTTCGGCCATCTGGGCGATGGCAACCTGCATTTCAATGTGATGATCCCGCTGTCCTCTTCTTATGAAGAGGTAAGGCAGGCCACGTTGCAGCTCAACAGACTGGTGCACGACCTGGTGACGGAGAAACAAGGCAGCATCAGCGCCGAACATGGCGTGGGCCAATTGCGGCGCGACGAACTGCGGCACTACAAGTCGCCGCTGGAGATGGAACTGATGCTGCGCATCAAGCAGGCGTTTGATCCCAACCTGATCATGAATCCGGGCAAGTTGCTCTAGCCGGAGAATGAAGCAGGCTTGAACCGTGAATGCACGAAAAAAAATGGCGGACCCGAGGGTCCGCCATTTTGTTCATGCAAGACGCTGCGCTTACTTCTTGCGCTGCGGCGGCAAGTCCGTGCAATGCCCTTCTGCGACTTCAGCGGCCATGCCCAGCGATTCACCCAGGGTCGGGTGCGGGTGGATGGTCTTGCCGATATCGACGGCATCCGCGCCCATCTCGATGGCCAACGCCACTTCGCCGATCATGTCGCCTGCGTGCGTACCGACGATGCCGCCACCGATGATGCGATGGGTCTCGGCATCAAAGAGCAGCTTGGTGAAACCTTCCGACCGGCCATTGGCCACGGCGCGGCCGGAAGCGGCCCACGGGAAGTGGCCCTTCTCGATCTTGATACCCTTGGCCTTGGCTTCGTCTTCGGTCACGCCGACCCATGCCACTTCCGGATCGGTATAAGCCACCGAGGGGATCACGCTGGCATCGAAGAAGCTCTTCTCGCCGGCAATCGCTTCAGCAGCCACGTGGCCTTCGTGCACCGCCTTGTGCGCCAGCATGGGCTGGCCCACCAGGTCGCCGATGGCGAAGATGTGCGGCACGTTGGTGCGCATCTGCTTGTCCACGGCGATGAAGCCGCGATCCGAAACGATCACGCCCGCCTTGTCGGCCGACAGCTTCTTGCCGTTGGGGCTACGGCCCACGGCCACCAGCACCAGGTCGTACAGTTGCGGCTCGGGTGCAGTCGCACCGGCTTCAGCGGCTTCGAACGTGACCTTGATGCCTTCCGGCAGGGCTTCCACGGCCACGGTCTTGGTCTTGACCATGACGTTGTCGAAGCGCTTCTCGTTGAACTTCTGCCAGACCTTGACCATGTCGCGGTCCGCGCCTTGCATCAGGCCATCCATCATCTCGACCACGTCGATGCGTGCGCCCAGAGTGGAATAGACGGTGGCCATTTCCAGGCCGATGATGCCGCCGCCGATGACCAGCATGCGCTTGGGCACCTGGCGCAGTTCCAGCGCGCCGGTCGAATCGACGATGCGCGGATCCTGCGGTACGAACGGCAGGTTCACCACGGACGAACCGGCGGCGATGATGGCGTGCTTGAACTGCACCACCTTCTTGCTGCCGTCCCCGGCGGTGACTTCGATGTGGTTGGGGCCGGCGAACTGGCCGTCACCACGGACCACCTGCACCTTGCGCGCCTTGGCCATGCCGGCCAGGCCACCGGTCATGGTGCCGATGACCTTGTCCTTGTAGGCGCGCAGCTTGTCGATGTCGATCTCGGGCTTGCCGAAGCTCACGCCGTGCGAGGCCATGGCGGCGGTCTCGTCGATCACGGCCGCCACGTGCAGCAGGGCCTTGGAGGGGATGCAGCCGACATTGAGGCAGACGCCACCCAAGGTGGCATCGCGCTCGACGATGACGGTATTGAGACCCAGGTCGGCCGCGCGGAAGGCAGCCGAGTAACCGCCAGGACCACCACCGAGCACCATCACGTCGCACTGCACGTCGGCGCTGCCGCCGAAGCTGGCAGCGGCCGGTGCCGCCACCGGTGCGGCGGGTGCAGCAGCAGGCGCGGCAGCCGGAGCGGGTGCAGCGGCCGGTGCCGGTGCGGCAGCCGCTTCACCAGCGGCTTCCACCAGCAACAGCAGCGAGCCTTCGGCGACCTTGTCACCGACCTTGACCTTCACTTCCTTGACCACGCCGGCCTGGCTGGACGGGATTTCCATGCTGGCCTTGTCGGATTCGACGGTGATCAGCGACTGATCCACCTTGATGGTGTCGCCGACCTTGACCATCACCTCGATGACTTCGACTTCCTTGAAATCCCCGATATCGGGGACCTTGACTTCAGATAGACTCATTGTCCTGACTCCGTAATGTTCGGTGGTGGCTTAGAGGAGCGACTTGCGCAGATCGCCCAGCACGTCGGCCAGATAAGCCGAGAAGCGCGCGCCCATGGCGCCGTCGATGACGCGGTGGTCATAGGACAGCGAGGTCGGCAGCATCAGGCGCGGCACGAACTGCTTGCCATCCCACACCGGCTTGGTGATCGACTTGGACAAGCCCAGGATGGCCACTTCCGGCGCATTGATGATGGGCGTGAAGGCGGTACCGCCAATGCCACCCAGCGAGGAGATGGTGAAGGTCGCGCCTTGCATGTCGGCGGGCTTCAACTTGCCGTCGCGGGCTTGTGCGGACAGTTCGCCCATTTCGGTAGCGATCTGGCCGATGCTCTTCTGGTCGGCGTTCTTGATGACCGGAACCACCAGGCCATTCGGGGTATCGGCGGCGAAGCCGATGTTGTAGTACTTCTTCAGGATCAGGTTCTCGCCCTTCTCGTCCAGGGACGCATTGAAGGCCGGGAATTTCTTCAGGGCCGAGACGCTGGCCTTGATGACGAACGCCAGCATGGTCAGCTTGACCGGCGACTTGGCCTTGGCGAAGGCATCGTTGGAGGTCTTGCGGAATTCTTCCAGCTCGGTCACGTCGGCTTCGTCGAACTGCGTCACGTGGGGAATCATGACCCAGTTGCGATGCAGGTTGGGGCCGCTGATCTTCTTGATGCGCGACAGCGGTTGCAGTTCGGTTTCACCGAACTTGCTGAAGTCCAGCGACGGCCACGGCAGCAGGTTCATGCCCGAACCGCTGCCATTGGTCGCCGGTGCGGCAGCGGCCACCGAGGTGGAACCGGCCATGACGCCCTTGACGAAGTTCTGCACGTCCAATTGCAGGATGCGGCCCTTGGGACCGGTAGCCGGCACGCGCGACAGATCCACGCCCAGTTCGCGGGCGAACTTGCGCACGGAAGGCGAAGCGTGGGCCTTGCCGCCGGTGCTGGTGGCCGAAGCGGTAGCGATGGCGGGCACGGCGGCAGCGGCCGGCGCGGGTGCTGCAGCAGGAGCCGGTGCAGCGGCCGGCGCGGCGGCAGGTGCAGCGGCGGCGGCAGGAGCGGCGGCAGCAGCCGGCGCGCCACCTGCAGCTTCGATGGTGGCGATGATGCTGCCCTTGGCGACCTTGTCACCCAGCTTGATCTTCAGTTCCTTGATGACGCCGGCGTGGCTGGAGGGGATCTCCATGCTGGCCTTGTCGGATTCCACGGTCAGCAGGGATTGCTCGGCCTTGACGGTGTCGCCGACCTTGACCATGACTTCGATGACTTCCACTTCCTTGAAGTCGCCGATGTCGGGGACTTCGATCTCGACGGTGCCACCGCCGGCGGCGGCAGGCGCCGCGGCCGGAGCCGGTGCAGGTGCGGAAGCCTGCGCGGCGGCCGGCGCAGCGGCGGCGGCTTGCGGTGCGGCGGCAGGGGCCGCTGCACCGCCCTCGCCTTCGACGATCACCAGCAGCGAACCTTCGGCGACCTTGTCACCGACCTTGACCTTGATTTCCTTGACCACGCCGGCCTGGCTGGACGGGATTTCCATGCTGGCCTTGTCGGATTCAACCGTGATCAGCGACTGGTCGACCTTGATCGTGTCACCGACCTTGACCATCACCTCAATGACTTCGACTTCCTTGAAATCGCCGATGTCCGGGACTTTTACTTCGACTTGACTCATCTGATGCGCTCCGTTGTTCTGTTCCCTGGCCTTGAACCAGGAGAAGTATTCGCAGGTGGGAAGGTACTGGCTGTACCGCACGACGCTGGCTTCTTGCGCCATCACATCATCGGGCGGCAGACCTTCCCCTTGGGTGGCAGTTCCAGACACGACACATCCCCGCGATCAGCAGGCTGAGGCGGGGATGGTCGGTCAGGCAGTCCTTACAGGGTCACCGGGTTCGGCTTGTTCGGATCGATGCCGTATTTGGCGATGGCTTGCGCCACCACTTCCGGCTTGATCTTGCCTTCATCGGCCAGCGACTTCAGTGCGGCCACGGTCACGAAGTAACGGTTCACTTCGAAGAACTCACGCAGCTTGGCGCGGGTGTCCGAACGGCCGTAGCCGTCGGTGCCCAGCACCTTGTAGGAACGGCCCTTCGGCACGAAGGCACGGACCTGCTCGGCGTAGGTGCGCATGTAGTCGGTGGAGACCACGATCGGGCCTTCGCTGCCTTCCAGCGATTGCTCGAAGTAGCTCTTCTTCGGGGCCTCGGCCGGGTGCAGCATGTTCCAGCGCTCCACATCCTGGCCATCGCGGGCCAGCAGGGTGAAGGACGGTGCCGACCAGACGTCGGCGTCGACCTTCCAGTCATCGCGCAGCAGGTCGGCCGCAGCGATGACTTCGCGCAGGATGGTGCCCGAACCCAGCAGTTGCACGCGCAGCTTGTTTTCCTTGCCGCCTTCGTTCAACAGGTACAGGCCCTTGATGATGCCCTCTTCCTGGCCCGGCTTGATGCCAGGGTGGCCGTAGTTCTCGTTCATCACGGTGATGTAGTAGAACACGTCTTCCTGGTTGGCCACCATGCGGCGCAGGCCGTCATGGATGATCACGGCGACTTCGTGGGCGAAGGTCGGGTCGTAGGGAATGCAGTTCGGGATCGCCGAGGCGAACACGTGGCTGTGGCCGTCTTCGTGCTGCAGGCCTTCACCGTTCAGTGTGGTACGGCCGGCGGTGCCGCCGATCAGGAAGCCGCGAGCGCGCATGTCACCGGCTGCCCATGCCAGGTCGCCGATACGCTGCAGACCGAACATGGAGTAGTAGGTGTAGAACGGAATCATCACGCGGTTGTTGGTCGAGTACGAGGTCGCCGCAGCGATCCACGAGCTCATGCCACCGGCTTCGTTGATGCCTTCCTGCAGGATCTGGCCGGCCTTGTCTTCGCGGTAGTACATCACCTGGTCCTTGTCGACCGGTTCGTACAGCTGGCCGACCTGGCTGAAGATGCCGATCTGGCGGAACAGGCCTTCCATACCGAAGGTACGGGACTCGTCGACCATGATGGGCACCACGCGCGGGCCCAGGTTGGGGTCGCGCAGCAGTGCGGTCAGCACGCGCGAATAGGCGGCGGTGGTGGAGATCTCACGGCCTTCGGCCGTGGGTTCCAGCATGGCCTGGAAGGCCGACAGTTCCGGCACCGGCAGCTTTTCGTCGGCGTGGACACGGCGCTGCGGCAGGTAGCCGCCCAGGGCCTTGCGGCGCTCGTGCAGGTACTGCATTTCCGGCGCATCGTCAGCCGGCTTGAAGAACGGGATGTTGGGCAGTTCGGCGTCCGAGATCGGCAGCTGGAAGCGGTCGCGCATGGCGCGGATGGCTTCGTCGTCCAGTTTCTTGGTGTTGTGCGCAGTGTTGCGCGCTTCGCCGGCCTTGCCGAAACCATAGCCCTTGATGGACTTGGCCAGGATCACGGTCGGCTGGTCCTTGGATTCCTGCGCGACCTTGAAGGCCGCGTAGATCTTGTGCGGGTCGTGGCCGCCGCGGGTCAGGCGCCAGATGTCGTCATCCGACATCTTGGAGACCATTTCCAGCAGCTTGGGATGCTTGCCGAAGAAGTGCTTGCGCACGAAGGCGCCGTCCTTGGCCTTGTAGTTCTGGTACTCGCCGTCGACGGTTTCCATCATGACCTTCTGCAGGATGCCGTCCTTGTCCTTGGCCAGCAGCTCGTCCCAGCCGCTGCCCCAGATGACCTTGACCACGTTCCAGCCGGCGCCGCGGAAGTCGGACTCCAGTTCCTGGATGATCTTGCCATTGCCGCGCACCGGACCGTCCAGGCGCTGCAGGTTGCAGTTGACCACGATGACCAGATTGTTCAGCTTTTCACGGCCGGCCATGCCGATGGCACCCATCGATTCCGGTTCGTCCATTTCGCCGTCGCCACAGAAGGCCCAGACCTTGCGGTTGTCGGTCTTGGCAATGCCACGGGCGTGCAGGTACTTCAGGAAGCGTGCCTGGTAGATCGCCATCAAGGGGCCCAGGCCCATCGAGACGGTCGGGAACTGCCAGAATTCCGGCATCAGCTTGGGGTGCGGGTAGGACGACAGGCCATGGCCGTCGGCTTCGCGGCGGAAGTGGATCAGCTGGTCTTCGGTCAGGCGGCCTTCCAGGAAGGCGCGCGCGTAGATGCCGGGCGAGGAGTGGCCCTGGATGTACAGCAGGTCGCCACCGTGCTCTTCGGTCGGGGCGTGCCAGAAGTGGTTGAAGCCGATGCCCAGCATGTTGGCCAGCGACGCGAAGGAAGACAGGTGGCCACCCAGGTCGCCATCCACGCGGTTGGCCTTGACCACCATGGCCATGGCGTTCCAGCGCATCCAGGAGCGCAGGCGCTCTTCATATTCCAGGTTGCCCGGGCAGTGCTCGCCCTGGTCGGCCGGAATGGTGTTGACGTAGGCCGTGTTGCTGGAGAAGGGGATGTGGGCACCACGGCGGCGCGCCAGATCGACCATGCGTTCCATCAGGTAGTGGGCGCGGTCCGGGCCTTCCTTTTCGATCACGGCTTCGAGGGCGTCAAGCCACTCCTGGGTTTCCATCACATCGGGATCGTTGGCGGCCTGCGCCAGAACTTGATCGATTTGGGCTGACATGTCATGTCTCCTGGTTGTTGAGAGATCCGTCCGGTCGGGTGGACCAGGCGGGTCGGTCGGTTCATTCGGTACGCAATGCCGCCGGCAGGTGTTGCAGGAAAAGCGCCATGTGTTGCCTGTGCTGCAATCCTTCCCGGCCCGTGGGGCAAGGCGTTGGAGGCGAAACAGGCTTAAATGTACGGTCTTCCAGCCGTGTGGACGACGAATTTTATCAGGGAATTTTTGATTTTCAAATTACGATAATCAATTTCATAATGCGAAAATATGCTGCAAAGCGGCATGAATAGGGGCTTCCAGGGCCTCGTATTTTTACTATATGCCCTTGTGAGCGAGGGTTTCTTGCCCTGTTTGCAATGCCGCAAAGGCTGCCAGGAGAGCCTCAAACGGCATTTTTCGCACCGTAAAAGTGAACGGAAAGAATTGCCAAGGCAGCAATGACCTGCCTTTCCGGCCGACAAGCAAAAACGCCTCGTCGAGGGACGAGGCGTTGCCATTTTGCATATCGTTCAGGGATTGCCCACCATAAATGAAGCGGAAGGTCCGGTATCAGATGGCGATATTGCCCAGGGTACTAGCCCGGTAGGCGGCCACGAAGGTATCGAAGTCGCCGACCTGGGTGCGCTCGATGTCGCGCTGGGCATCCAGCGAAGCCTGGGCGATGGCCACGAAGTCAGCCGTCCTGGAGGACGAGAGCGGACGGGCGATCAGTTCGGCGGCCTGGCGCTGGCTGTGGGCCAAGGTATAAGCCGGGAAGGAATTGCCGGCTTCGCGGATCTCGCGCAGTACGCGCGCCGAGGGGGTGCTGTCGGGATCGGCCAGCTTGGCGCGCTGCACGGCCAGACTGTCGCGGTGCTGGGTGCCACCGAGATGACGGTCCAGCAGCTCGGCGACCGGCTCCATGCGGTCCAGCAGTTGCTGGCCCCAGTCGGTGAGCAGCAGGCTTTCACCCTTGAACTGCAGCTTCAAGCCGGGACGGCGGCCTTCCTTGACGGTGGCCAGGAAGTTGGCACGGTTTTCCACGCCCTCCTCGTCCGAGGTCAGGCAGCTCGATTCCAGCGCCAGGAAGTGCAGGAACACATCCAGGAAACGCGCCGCTTCCAGGCCGATGCCCAGCGGGTTGAAGGGATCGATGTCCATGCAGCGCACTTCCACATACTGCACGCCGCGCGCCGACAGCGCCTGCACCGGGCGCTCGCCGCTGTTGATGACGCGCTTGGGGCGGATCGACGAGTAGAACTCGTTTTCGATCTGCAGGATGTTGGTATTGATCTGCACCCATTCACCATCGCGCTTGGTGCCGATGGCTTCATACGGCGGATACGGCTCGCTGACCGCATGCGCCAGGCTGCGGATGTAGGCCGGCAGGTTGTTGTAGTGCGGGGTGATGTTGGCTTGGGCGTGGTTCTGGTAGCCCAGGTCGCTCATGCGCAGGCTGGTGCCGTAGGGCAGGAAGAGCGTGTCTTCGGACAACGTCTCCAGCTGATGCGGCCGGCCGCGCAGGAAATTGGTCGCCACCGCCGGCGACGCACCGAACAGGTACATCAGCAGCCAGCTGTAGCGGCGGAAGTTGCGGATCAGGGCAATGTAGCGCTCGGACTGGTAATCGCGGCGCGACAGGGAAGGATCGACGGTGTCGTCGCCGTCCCGCAGGACTTCCCACAAGTCTTCACTTAAAGAGAAGTTGTAGTGAATACCGGCGATGCACTGCATGGTGCGGCCATAGCGCAGCGCCAGGCCACGGCGGTAGACGTGCTTCAACATGCCGATGTGCGAGCTGCCGTACCAGGCCAGGGGAATCTCGTCTTCCGGCGGCAGAACGCAGGGCATCGAGGCATTCCACAGGAATTCGCCGTCCAGCTTGGTGTAGGCAAAGCGGTGGATCTCGTCCAGGCGCTGCAGGGCATCGGCGATGTCGGGCATGGCCGGGGTGATGAATTCCAGCAGCGCTTCGGAATAATCGGTGGTGATCAGGTCATTGGTCAGGGCCGAACCCAGCGCCGGCGGATGGGGCGTGCGCGCCAGCTGGCCCTGGCGGTCCACGCGCAGCGTCTCCCGTTCCACGCCGCGCAGGCCCTGGCCCAGCAGCGCAAGATGATGCGGCTGGGAAAGCTGTTGCAGGCGGCGGGTGAGGAGATCGGTCATGCGGTAGTCCTTGGTTCTTGTCGCTATGTATTAGCAGCTGGGGCTTCAGGATGCGGGAGCATAACCGAAATTGCAAATCCCCGTCGTGCGCCCCCCCAAATGCCAAGATGAAGGAAATTGATGCAAAAAGTATTTGCAATCAAGCAATATGCCATCTCGCGCCGGCATTTCGTCCGGCCTGCCGCCTGGCTTTATAATCACGGGTTCCGGTGCTTTGCGCCTTGAGTTCGAGTGGTCCCGGCCTGACCGGGCGCCTTCTTTCCAGCCCTGCCCTTCACTTTCTAAAGCCTTATCTGCCATGTCTGCCCAACTGATCGACGGAAACCTGCTCTCCCAACAACTGCGCGCCGAAGTGGCCCAGCGCGCCGCCGCCCTCACCGCCCAAGGCAAGCAACCCGGCCTGGCCGTGATCCTGGTGGGCGACAGCCCCGCTTCCCAGGTCTACGTGCGCAACAAGGTCAAGGCCTGCCAGGACAATGGCCTGCACTCCGTGCTGGAAAAATATGAAGCCTCGATGACGGAAGCCGAGCTCCTGGCCCGCATCGACGCCCTCAACGCCGATCCCAAGATCAACGGCATCCTGGTGCAGCTGCCGCTGCCGGCCCATATCGATGCCCACAAGGTGATCGAAGCCATCGCCCCGGAAAAGGACGTGGACGGTTTCCACGTCAGCAACGCCGGCCTGCTCATGACCGGCCAGCCGCTGTTCCGCCCCTGCACTCCCTACGGCGTCATGAAGATGCTGGAATCGATCGACTACCCGGTGCGTGGCGCCAATGCGGTGGTGGTCGGTGCCTCGAACATCGTCGGCAAGCCGCAGGCGATGTTGCTCTTGCAAGCCGGTGCCACCGTCACTATCTGTAACTCCAAGACCCGTGACCTCGGCCACCACACCCGCCAGGCCGACATCCTGGTAGTCGCCACCGGCAAGCGCAACATCGTCACCGCCGACATGGTCAAGCCTGGCGCAGTCGTCATCGACGTCGGCATGAACCGCGATGACAACGGCAAGCTGTGCGGCGACGTCGATTTCGCCAATGCCAAGGAAGTCGCCGGCTGGATCACCCCGGTGCCGGGTGGCGTGGGTCCGATGACCATCACCATGTTGCTGGTCAACACCATCGAAGCCGCCGAACGCAGCTGATCGGCACGCCCTTAGCGCATTACCCTCCGGCAGCCTGGCTGCCGGATGTTTTCAGAGAAACGAGAGCCCATGACCACCACTGACATCGCCGCCAATCCCCTGCTCGATTTCTCGGGCTATGCCCAGTTCGATGCCATCCAGCCGGAGCACGTCACACCGGCGCTGGACAAGCTGCTGGCCGACGCCAGCCGCCTGGTCACCGAACTGGAAGCACCGATGGCCGAAGTCACCTGGGACAATTTCGTCGAGCCGCTGGAGTCCGCCACCGAAAAGCTGGGCCGCGCCTGGAGCGTGGTCGGCCACCTCAATTCGGTGATGGACACCCCGGCCCTGCGCGCCACCTACAACGAGAACCAGCCGCGCCTGGTGGAATTCTGGACTGCGCTGGGCCAGAACCTGGCGCTGTTCGAGAAGTACAAGGCCCTGCAGTCCAGCCCGGCCTTCGCCTCCCTGTCGGCCGCGCGCCGCAAGGTGGTGGACAATGCCGTGCGCGACTTCCGCCTGTCCGGTGCCGAACTGGCCGACGACAAGAAGGAACGCTTCGCCGAGATCCAGGAAAAGCAGGCCATGCTGACCACCCGTTTCTCCGAAAACGTGCTGGACGCCACCAATGACTTCGCCCTCTTCGTCGAGGACGAGGCCGAATTGTCGGGGCTTCCGGCCGATGTGAAGCAAGCTGCACGGGCCGCCGCCGAGAAGGATGGCAAGCCCGGCTACAAGTTCACGCTGCACTTCCCCTCATATTTCCCGGTGCTGCAATATGCAGATAATCGCGCGCTGCGCGAGAAGATCTACCGCGCCAACGCCACCAAGGCGTCCGAGCTGGGGGTCAAGCCGGAATGGGACAACAGCGGCAACATCGACCAGATCCTGCAACTGCGCAAGGAAGAAGCGCAATTGCTGGGCTACGCCAACTTTGCCGAAGTGTCGCTGGTGGCCAAGATGGCCAAGTCGCCCGGCGAAGTGATCGCCTTCCTGGAAGACCTGGGCCAGCGCGCCCGCCCCTTCGGCCAGAAGGATTATGAAGAACTGAAAACCTTCGCCCGCGAGAAGCTGGGACTGGAGGAACTGAAGGCCTGGGACAGCACCTATGCCTCCGAAAAGCTGCGCGAGCAGCGCTACGCCTTCTCGGAACAGGAAGTGAAGCAATATTTCCCCGAGCCCAAGGTGGTCGGCGGCCTGTTCCAGGTGGCGCAGCAGCTCTTCGGCGTGCAGATCAAGCCCGATACCGCGCCGGTGTGGCACAAGGATGTGAAGTTTTACCGCATCGAGCGTGATGGCCAGCTGGTGGGCCAGTTCTACCTGGACCTGTATGCCCGCTCCGGCAAGCGCGGCGGCGCCTGGATGGATGATGCGCGCGCGCGCCGCCTGACTGCGCAAGGCGTGCAAACCCCGATCGCCTACCTGGTCTGCAATTTCACCGAACCCGCGGTAGTCGATGGGGTGGCCAAGCCGGCCCTGTTCACGCACGATGAAGTGATCACCCTCTTCCACGAATTTGGCCATGGCCTGCATCACATGCTGACGCAGGTCGATGAAGTGGGCGTGTCCGGCATTTCCGGCGTGGAATGGGATGCGGTGGAACTACCCTCGCAGTTCATGGAAAACTTCTGCTGGGAATGGGATGTGCTGCAGCAGCTGACTGCGCATGCCGAGACCGGCGAGCCGCTGCCGCGCGCGCTGTATGACAAGATGATCGCCGCCAAGAACTTCCAGTCCGGCCTGCAGATGCTGCGCCAGGTGGAGTTTTCGCTGTTCGACATGCTGATCCACCACGAATATGAAGCTGGTGGCCAGCAAACCGTGCAGCAACTGCTCGACAGCGTGCGTGACCGCGTTGCCGTCATCCGCCCGCCGGAATTCAACCGCTTCCAGCATTCCTTCTCGCACATCTTCGCAGGCGGGTATGCGGCGGGATACTACAGCTACAAGTGGGCTGAAGTGCTGTCGGCGGATGCGTACAGTGCGTTTGAGGAAGCGGCTGCCGGCAGCGGCAACGTGATCTCGCTGGAAACCGGTCGCCGCTTCCAGCAGGAAATCCTGGCCGTGGGCGGTTCGCGTCCGGCCATCGAGTCCTTCAAGGCGTTTCGTGGGCGGGAGCCGAGCATTGATGCCTTGCTGCGGCATAGCGGCATGGCCGCCTGAGTTACCAGTTCTTCATATAGTAAAAGTAAATAAAGCCTCGGTGGAAACCGGGGCTTTGTTGTTTGTGGGACTTTCTCACCTGTATCGGCCCAGAGATGAGTGACGACGCTTATCGAAAATGCGCGAGGCAGCTTTCCAGGGTCTGTTTACATTTTTTCCAGCGTCGAAAGAAAGCGTCGCGCCAAGGCTTCGCGCTCCCCCATTACATAGCGCAATCTCCGAACAAGCTCAATACGCTACCCGGGATACCCAATCGCACCAGCGTGGTGTACCCACAGTCCGATTTGGCATTGAGCATAGCTCCCCTGCCGCACCACCCTGGTGAGCACCACAACTGGACGCAGAGCCCGGCCACCCACCGGGTACAGTCCTTGCTTTGGAAAAAACTATGCAATGCCGTTTTCTGAAAGGGCTGCTCCTATGAGTCAACTAAACTCGCGCTTCACGCTGAAACAAATTAAATATTTTGTCGCCGTGGTGGAGGAGGACAGTATCGTAGAAGCGGCCAGGAAGCTGCATATTTCTCAGCCCTCCATTTCAGTCGCCATCAAGTCTCTGGAAGAGATACTGGACCAGCCCCTGTTCATACGACACCATGCGCAGGGCGTGTCCCTTACTCCAAACGGCCGCAGGGTTTATGAAAAGGCGAAGCAACTGCTGCAGCTTTCCAATGATCTGGAACAGAATTCAACGACTGAATGGAATCTGGTCTCGGGAACTATCGCGCTGGGTTGCTTTGAGTCGGCCGCGCCCCTCTACTTGCCGAAACTGATTTCGGGATTCAAGAAAATCTATCCGCAAATCACCATACAGCTTCAGGATGGCGAGCAACATGAACTGATGCAAGGGCTGCACCGCGGAAGATTTGATCTGGTGTTCCTCTACGATCTGGAATTGGGCAATTCGATCAACAAGGAAGCGCTGAATGCGCCACACAAGCCTTACGCATTACTTCCTGCCGGGCATCGCCTGGCAAAGCAGGCGACAGTTACCTTGGAAGAATTGAGTCATGAGCCAATGATTCTTTTGGATGTGGTGCCGAGTCGTAACTACTTCGTTGATATTTTCAAGAATCGTGGTTTCTATCCGACCGTGGCATATAGCTCGCCATCGATCGAGATGGTGCGCTGTATGGTGGGCCAGGGCCTCGGCTTTTCCCTGCTGGTGACACGGCCCTATACGGAAAACACCTACGATGGCCAGCGCCTGGTGCAGCTCGACATCGAAGATGACATGCCCACATCGACGCTGGTGATGGCCTATCTCAAGAATAGCCAGCCCTCACCAACGTCCCGGCTCTTCATGGACTATTGTCACAGCGTGGATCTGACGCCCCCTGCCGTCCCACCTGAGGAGGCAAATGCCCCTCCGGTTCAGCAAGATCGACGAGAGGCGAATTTCTTCGTAGCCTGATCACCCATCCTGCCTTCACTTCCCTCCTCCCGTCTTCCACAGATTTTCCCTGATTGAATGACGACCATCGACCAGTGAGCACCCACTGGCGACGGATCTCCAGCAACTCACGGCGATGATTTCAGCGCCGGATACCGTCCTCATCAACGTCCTCTCCAACGCGTCTTTTCGCCGTTCATCCGTGGCACCAATAGCGGGAATGGCGCACTAAATTGGCGTCCCCACCAACCAAAATGACGCACCTTCATGCGCGAAAATTCCACATCGCTGTGCACGTTCATCTGTATAGGGTGAGCCTAAGCAGCGCATAACTATTTGTTAATTGACGCACCTCAAAGCATGGAAAGATACTGGCCACCAATCGAGATCCACTAGCGTCTCGGTCATTTTTTTCTTTGATTGTCGTGGCCACTGGTCCTGAAAAAACAATATGAAATTTGACTGGAATTACATGTTCAGCCTGTTGCGCCAGCAGGACTTCTGGTTCGCGACAGTGACAGTGATCAAGCTGAGTATTGGTGCCTGGCTCATCAGCGTCGTCATCGGCTTTGTGCTGGCATTGGCCAAGCAATCTTCAAATCGTTTTCTCAGCGTACCGGCACGCTTTTATATCTGGTTATTTCGCAGCCTGCCGCTGCTCGTGCTGCTGATCTTCATCTATAACCTGCCCCAGGCGATACCATCGAGTGGTGCCGTTCTCAACGATCCCTTTTGGGCCGGCCTGATTGGCCTGGTGTTGAGCGAGACTGCCTATATCGCCGAAATTCACCGTGGTGGTCTGCTATCGATTCCGAAGGGGCAATATGAGGCGGCAGTCGCACTCGGCCTGCGGTTCTTTGGCATCCAGTGCCGCATTGTCGTGCCGCAGGCAATCCGTGTTGCCCTGCCTTCCCTGACCAATGAATTCATTGCCATCGTCAAGCTGAGTTCGCTCGTTTCAGTGATTTCCTTGACTGAAATTCTGATGGTGGGTCAACGACTGTATTCGCAGAATTTCCTGGTCATGGAAACCATGACTGCGGTGGCCATTTACTACGTGATGATCGTCACGGTATTCGATTTCCTCCTGAAACAAGTCGAGCATCTGCTTGACGTCACCAAACGCAAGATCGCTCGCACCCCCGATGCGGCATTCTTTGAGCTGGCCAGGAACAAGGTCGTGCAAGGGCTCAGACAGCAAAGCGATTTGCAAGGTCCCGCCCTGGAAGCTTCCCGATTGCATAAGGCTTACAACAATGTTGAGGTGCTGGGCGCGGTTGACCTGTCGATTGCGCCAGGACAGGTGGTCTCCGTGATCGGGCCTTCTGGCTCAGGGAAGACAACGCTCATCCGCCTGTTGATCGGATTGGAAAAACTGGATAACGGCGATATCAAGATCAACGGCCAGCCATTCATCCACCTCCTCCGGCAAGGGATTCACAAGCCAAGGCTGGTGGAGAACACTGCGCATCGCCGGCAAATTGGCATGGTCTTTCAGAGCTTCAATCTGTTCCCCCATCTGACGGTACTGAACAATCTCTTGCTGGCACCCCGCTATCACGGAATTGCGCCGACCGAGGAACTAAAGGAACAGGCCTACGCACTGCTCCTGAAGGTCGGCATGCTGGAACACGCATTCAAGTATCCGCATCAGTTATCGGGAGGCCAGCAACAACGTGTGGCCATTGCCCGGGCATTGATGATGCGCCCGCAGATCATGTTGTTCGATGAACCGACCTCGGCACTGGACCCGGAAAAAGTGAACGAGGTCCTGCAAGTCATCGAGGCCCTTTCCAAAGAAGGCATCACGATGGTGATCGTGACGCATGAAATGAATTTTGCGTTCAAGGTCTCTGATCGCATCGTCTTCATGGAAAAAGGCCGTGTGGTGTGCGATGACACGCCGGAGGTCTTCAGAAAAGGAAGCAATGCGCGGGTGGAGGCTTTCCTCAAAGATGTTTCTTTAGCTTAGCGTCTGTCATTTATCAGGGAGTCTGAAATGCTTGAGCAGTACCAGATCGATCAATATCATCAGCAAGGTTTTCTGGTGATCGAGGGCGTGTTGTCCGACACCGAAGTTGCATCGCTGAGCAACGATTTCGAGCGATGGGTAGAGGAAAGCCGGACGAAAAAACAGCCATGGGGAAAGACGCAGGATGGGCGTTCCCGCTTCGATATCGAAGACGATCACCGGGCTGATCATCCTTCTCTGCGGCGTGTCAGTTCACCCACGGAGATTTCTTCTGCCTATCGAAAAATCGCTTTCGAGTCGCGCATGGCGGCCATCGCAGCACAGTTGATCGGTGGCTCGGGTACCCGCTTCCACCACAGCAAAGTCAATTCCAAACTACCGCATACCAAGACGGTGGTGGACTGGCATCAGGATTTCCCATTCACGCCGCACAGCAACGATGACCTGGTCACGGCGTTGTTGATGGTGAGTGACGTCACGCCGGATAACGGCCCCCTGCTGGTGGTGCCCGGCAGTCACAAGGGACCGCTCTGGTCCCACTGGAAAAACAACCAGTTCACCGGCTTTGTCGACGATACCGTCGTGCAAGCGCATTGCCAGACGCCTGTTGCCTGTTATGCCCCATCGGGATCGGTGTGTTTCATGCATACCCGCCTGCTGCATGCCTCCAAGCCGAACAACACCGAACAGCCACGCACCCTGTTCATCAGCGTCTACGCTGCTGAAGATGCACTGCCATTTTGTGAAAACCCGCTCCCTAGCCAACATGCAGGCCTGCTGGTATCGGGCAACGAAAGTGGAATCGTGCGCTGCACCGAAAACCAGTTGCGTCTGCCCGAGAAACCTCGTGGTGCATCGTTCTTTGTGCAACAACAAGCCGCCAAGCACGCCATGGCCTGACCATCAATCGCTTCAACTCATCTCAACAAGGACATAACCATCATGACTCAGCGTTCCGTTTTCAAGGCTATCTTCCGTACAGTGGGCGTAGCAGCGATTGCACTGACTTCGTTGAATGCCGCCGCTTTTCAACAACCCGGAAAAATCACGGTGGGATCCGACGTCACCTTTTTTCCTTATGAATACATGGAAAACAACAAGCCCGTCGGATTCGACATCGAACTCGTCGATGGGCTTGCAAAAGTGATGGGACGCAAAGTTGAAACGATTGATACCCGCTTCCCGAATCTGATCACAGGCTTGCAAGGCAACCGCTTTGACATCATCAATTCCTCCATGTACATCACCGCTGAACGTGTCAAGGTGATCGACATGATCCCTTACCTGAAAAGCGGCGAATCGATCCTGGCGCTCAAGGGCAGCGATTATCAGCCCAAGAAGCCAGAGGATTTCTGTGGCCACAAGGTAGGCTCCATGGGGGCAACTTCATGGCTGCAGCAATTGCGCAAGCTGTCCGCTGACTATTGCGTCAAGAACGGGAAGAAGCCCATTGAGATCAGCGAATTCCAAACCGATCCCCAAACCACCCAGGCGCTGCTATCGCACGCCGTCGAAGCGCAGATTACCGACGCTGCCGTGGCACGTGGCGCAGTGGAGAAGTTGGGTGACCGCATCGTCATTTCCTCGGACACATTGATTTATCCGGTGCTCAACGGCTTCGGCGTGAAAAAAGGCAACGACGAAGTGAAGAAGGCCCTGGTTGACGCCTTGAACAAGTTCAAGACATCGCCTGAATACGCCGCCTTGCTGAAGAAATACAAGTTCGAAGCACCTGCTGAAAAAGACCTGGAAGAACTGATGCCCAAACCTTGAGTGAATTGAGCGAGGCGAACCACCATGTCGTTAAACCATGAAGAGCAGGTGCGCATCGATCTGGCTGCCACCTTTCGCATCATCGCGCATCTCGGGATGCATGAGGCGGTCGCCAACCACTTCAGTGCGGCACTGTCGGCGGATGGAAAGCAATTCCTGCTGAATCCCAAATGGATGCATTTTTCACGTATCCGTGCGAGCGATCTGCTGTTGCTGGATACAGACGACCCATCTTGCGGAGAGCGCACGGATGTCGATGCAACTGCCTGGGCAATTCATGGGCAAATTCACCAGAAGCTGCCTCAGGCGCGGGTAGTGCTGCATCTTCATCCGGTCTATACGACCAGTGTGGCCACGCTGAAAAATCCGCACATCCCTCCTGTTGATCAGAATACGGCTCGCTATTTCAACCGCGTCGCCGTTGATGATATGTACGGAGGGATGGCCGATACGGTCGAAGAAGGAGCCCGATTGGCCGGACTGCTCCAGGACAAGACCCGTCTGTTGATGGGTAACCATGGCGTGATGGTGATTGGCAAGACCATTGGTGAAGCGTTCGACGATATATGGACGCTCGAACGCGCCTGCCAGATCCTGGTAACGGCATGGTCAACGGGGCAGCCGCTGAAGATTCTGTCCGAGGCGGTCGCAGAAAAAACCGCACGGAGCTGGGAAAAAATACCGGATTTTTCTCAGCAGCATTTTGAAGAAATGAAATATTTGATGATGAAAGACGATCCCTCGCTAGCTGATTGAGCTGGTCGTCCGGCGATGTGAAAGCTTGTTTTCTGACCGGCGCTGCACATGGCAACTGGATTGAAATTGGGCTCAATGATGCCGCGATGGAGTGAAAAATTCTGTCCGAAAGATTAGCAATGACCAAGATAATGCATGAAATTGACACGCTCGTTGTCGGGGCTGGCCAGGCCGGTGTGGCCATGAGTGAGCATCTGGGCCGGCTTGGCGTGGCCCATGTGGTGCTTGAAAAGAACCGTATCGCCGAAGCGTGGCGCACCGGCAGATGGGACTCTCTGGTGGCCAATGGCCCCGCATGGCATGACCGTTTCCCGGGCCTTGAATTTGATCTTCCGCCGGACGCTTTCGCCAGTAAGGATCAGGTCGTAAATTACTTTGAAAAGTATGCCGACAAGATATCGGCACCCATTCATACCGGCGTCGAAGTACAGCGCGTCATCCGCAATGCCGGCGGTCCCGGTTTCACGGTCGAGACGTCGGAAGGTACTTACCTGGCCAAGCGCGTGGTCATTGCGACCGGCCCTTTCCAAAAGCCGGTGGTGCCGTCAATCGCCCCTGCAGATCCGGCGCTGTACCAGATTCATTCGGCGCACTATTTCAATCCGGCTCAATTACCCGAAGGCAATGTGCTGGTGGTGGGTGCCGGTTCCTCCGGAGTGCAGATTGCCGAAGAGCTGCACGCTGCCGGCCGCGACGTGTATCTCTCAGTCGGACCGCATGAGCGCCCTCCCCGCTCCTATCGCAACCGCGATTTCTGCTGGTGGCTAGGGGTGCTCGGCATGTGGGATTCCGAAGCCATGCAACCCGGTCGGGAGCATGTCACCATCACCGTGAGTGGTGCACGTGGAGGTCACACTATCGATTTCAGGCAACTCGCGCAGAGTGGCATCACCCTGGTGGGACACACGGCATCCTTTGAACACGGCAAAGTGAGCTTCAATCCTGATTTGGTGGATAACCTGAACCGCGGTGACGACAGCTATTTCTCCCTGTTGGATGCGGCCGATGCCTATGTCAACCGCAATGGCCTGGACTTGCCCCCCGATCCTCAGGCTCGGCAGCGTGTGGCCGATGCGGCATGCATCACGGAACCCTTGCTTGAACTCGATTTGCAGAAGACCGGGGTGACGTCAATCATCTGGGCTACCGGCTATGCGACGGATTACCGTTGGCTGGAGGTCGACACCCTGCATCCCAATGGCAAGCCCCGGCACCAGCGAGGTGTGGGTGCAGAGCCCGGCATTTATTTTATCGGTCTGCCGTGGCTGTCCCGCCGTGGCTCGGCCTTTATCTGGGGCGTGTGGCATGACGCCAAGCATGTGGCAGACCACATTGCCATACAGCGTCAGTATGAGCAGCATCACGCCCTCAAATCTTCGCCGCAAGAGGACGGCACTGCGCAAGAATTCAGCGCTGCAAGCCATCAAGCAGTCGCCTGATCCGAGATTTTCATCAGCCCATTGATAGACAGTACCTAGCCAACATGACCACTCCTACGCATACCCGCATTCGCATGTTCAATACGCGCGAAACCTATCCCAACCAGAACCTGGATAACGATCTTTGCCAGGCAGTTCGTGCCGGCAACACCGTTTATGTCAGAGGCCAGGTCGGGACCGACTTTGAGGGCAATCTGGTGGGACTTGGCGACCCCCGTGCGCAAGCAGAGCAAGCCATGAAAAACGTCAAGCAACTGCTTGAAGAGGCTGGGAGCGATCTGTCGCATATCGTAAAGACGACGACCTACCTGACCGATCCCCGCTACCGTGAACCCGTCTATCAAGAAGTTGGCAAGTGGCTCAAGGGTGTCTTCCCGATCTCGACGGGCCTGGTGGTGGTCGCCCTCGGCCAGCCGCAATGGCTGATGGAGATCGATGTCATCGCGGTCATTCCCAACTAGACGGAGCATCTTCATGACGCTTTCTATTGCCGGCCGCTGCGCCGATACCGGACAGTTGGGTATCGCCATCAGTTCATCCAGTATTGCTGTGGGTGCGCGCTGTCCATGGATACGCAGCGGTGTCGGCGCGGTCTCGTCACAAAACATCACGTTGCCCGCGTTGGGACCGCTGACGCTCGATCAGCTGGAGCAGGGCTGCCTCCCGGATGAGGCGTTGAAGCACGTGCTCGCTACCAATGCCTACAGCCCGTTCCGGCAACTGATCGCCATCGATCATCAGGGCCGCACGGCCCACTTCAGCGGTAACCGCACGCTCGGTGTGCATGCGGCCGTCGCCGGCGAGCAGTGTGTAGCGGCAGGCAACATGCTGGCGAGTCCGTCGGTGATCGAGGCAATGATAGCGGCTTTCGAGTCAGCTCCCGGTCACCTTGCGGATCGCCTGATTGCAGCAATGCAGGCGGGCCTTGATGCCGGCGGAGAGGCAGGTCCGCTGCACTCATCGGCCTTGATCGTGGCAGACGATCTGGTCTGGCCCATCGTCAACTTGCGCGTGGACTGGGCAGACGACGATCCAATCGGAAAGCTGGCAACACTTTGGCAGGCCTATCACCCGCAGATGAATGACTACCTCGACCGTGCCCTGGATCCGGCCAATGCGCCTGGCTATGGAGTGCCTGGAGACAATCGATAAACGCACTGGCCGCGTTGGCTACCGTACGGTCAAAACAAATGCGGCGACCAGTGTCTGCTTGCATTTGCTGAAATGTGTTTACATCTTGTTTTTGCGCGAGCGAAACGGGATGGTTAGAAGACTGCTAAATGACAATGTAGGGAAGAAGGTCGATGCAATTCCGCCAGTCGAGGAAGGCGACCGAGGACGAACAGCGCTCGACAATCGATGGTTTCTCGAAGCGGTGCTGTGGATCGCTCGCACAGGTGGCCCTTGGCGCGATCTGCCAGTCGAGTCCGGTCGGTGGCATACCGTGTACATGCGTTTCTCGCGCTGGAGGCGCAACGGTGTCTGGCAGCGAATCGCACTTGCAATGGCTGGTGAAACGGAAATCGAACACATCCTGATCGATTCAACCATTGTCCGAGCACACCAACATTCGGCCGACGCGTCAAAAAAAGGGGGCCGCAAGCGCTCGGACGTACCTAAATCCGGCAGACAGGGGCCTTCTTCGGCACTCCGATAGCCTGCTGCACCGCGACCCACTATACTGACGGGATGACCCGAATCGACTTTCACAGCAACGTCCCGCAAAAGATCGCCTACGTGTGCCGTCTGGTGCGCAAGGCGCGCGCTTCCGGTGCCACCTTGGTACTGCGTACCCCCAACCGCGCCGAATTGCAGCAGCTGGACCAGGCGCTCTGGAGCTTTTCCGAGCAGGATTTCCTGCCGCACGTGATGGCCGGCGACCCGCTGGCCGCGCAGACGCCCATCATCCTGACCGCCGACGACAGCGCCGACCTGCCGCACCACCAGATCCTCATCAACCTGGGCAGCGACACCCCCGCGCATTTCGCGCGCTTCGAACGCCTCCTGGAAATCATTTCCGCCGACGACGCCGACAAGGCCGCCGGCCGCGACCGCTACCGTTTCTACAAGGAACGCGGCTATCCCCTCTCGCACCACGTGGCCGCCTGAGCCCGCCCCCGCCCGCTCACGCCATGAACCACGACGACAACAGCATCCCCCTGCTCACCGAGATCATCCCGCTCGCACCGGCCGCGTCCCCCGCTCCGGATTACGCCGCCCCCATGCAGCCGGGCGCCTTCCACACCCAGCCCGCGAATACTCATTACCAGGCGCCCGCAGCGGCGGCCCCGGTGATGGCCCCCCTGCCCCCGGTGACCCCGGCCGCCGAACAATACCGCCAGTGGGAACAGGAAATCCGCGAAAACGTCCTGCAAAGCCTGCTGGAACGCGTCGATACCGTGCTGCACCAACACCTGCAGGACCAGATGGCGCTGGCGCTGGACCATCTTTCCGATATCGTGATGCAGCGCGTCAGGGAAGGCCTGCGCGATGCCCTCACCGAAACGGTCGAGCGCGCCGTGGCGGAAGAGATGGCGCGCTTTACATCTTCAAAAATGTAAATCTTGCTGGAATTTTCTTTTACTTTTGAATAAAAATATCGCAACAGTCTTTTTATTCATAAAAATTCCAGCCAGTATTGATCACATCGGCAATCACGCTTTTCTTACAATGCTTGCATTGTTCGCATTTGAATTCGCAAATGCGAACGTCCGAACAACCACAGCAAGTTCATGCAAAACCGGGAGAGTGAGATGAAAGTGATCGTATTGGGCGCAGGCATTATCGGAACCGCTTCCGCCTGGTTCCTGAAGAAGCAGGGCTACGACGTCACCGTCATCGACCGCCAGCCCGGCGCGGCGCAGGAAACCAGCTTCGCCAACGGCTGCCAGATCTCGGTCTCGCATGCTGAACCCTGGGCCAATCCGGCCGCCCCGATGAAGGTGCTCAAATGGCTGGGCAAGGAAGACGCCCCGCTGCTCTATCGCTTCCGTCCCGAATGGCTGCAGTGGAAGTGGGCCGTGGCCTTCCTGCGTGAATGCACCGCCGCCCGCACCGACGAGAACATCCGCAACATCGTCGCCCTGTGCGAATACAGCCGCCAGACCCTGCAAGCCGTGCGCGCCGAAACCGGCATCCAGTACGACCACCTGACCCGCGGCATCTTGCACTTCTACACCGAAGAAAAGGAATTCCAGGACTCGCTGCCCGCCGCCAAGCTCATGCGCGACCTGGGCTGCCCGCGCGAATCCATCGGTGCTGATGAAGTCGTGCGCATCGAACCGGCCCTGGCTTCGATCCGCAACAAGATCGTCGGCGGCGACTTCACCGCCACCGATGAATCGGGCGACGTCTTCAAGCTCACCACCGGCCTGGCCAAGAAGAGTGAAGAAGCCGGCGTCGAATTCCGCTACTCCACCAGCATCACCCGCCTCATCACCGAAGGCGCTGGTGCCGCCGCCCGCGTGACCGGGGTGGAAGTCATCAACCCGGACGGCCGCCATGAAGTCCTGAAGGCCGATACCTTCGTGGTTGCCATGGGCAGCTTCTCGCAGCAACTGGTCAAGCCGCTGGGCATCGACCTGCTGCTCTACCCAGGCAAGGGCTATTCGGCCACCTACCAGATCACCAACCCGGACGCCGCCCCCACCGTCTCGCTCACCGACGACGGCTACAAGCTGGTGGTTTCGCGCCTCGGCGACCGCCTGCGCGTGGCCGGCACCTGCGAACTGAACGGCTACACCCGCGAACTCAACACCACCCGCTGCGAAGCCATCACCCGCCGCACCCGTGAACTGTTCCCGGATGGCTGCGACTACGAGAACCCGACCTACTGGACCGGCCTCCGCCCGCTGACCCCATCCAACGTCCCCTACGTGGGCAAGACCAAGTTCGCCAACCTGTACCTCAATACCGGCCACGGCACCCTGGGCTGGACCATGGGCTGCGGCTCCGGCCGGGCGATTGCCGAGATCGTCTCCGGCCACGTGCCGGAAATCGATTTCGCCTTCACCGGCCTGCCGCGCTGGAACCGCGCACGCCAGGTGGTGACCCAGGCCGCTTGAGCGTTTTAGGGCCTCTAGTTCACGCCCCCGCAAGGACCGGATTGCCCGGTCCTTTTTTTTGCCCGCTTGATCTGGGTCAGCGCATGCGTTTGTTGCAGGAATCTTCACATAGGGCAATCAGCGCCCTTACAAACTCTGACGAGCCCTTGGTGTAGAATCCTCGCTTGCTCTGCGTTGCCGGCATCCTGCCGGGCGTGCGCAGCCACCGGGATTTCAGCTCATCATCGCGCATCTTGCAGCATCACGGCGTCTTCCAGCCTGGTTTGCTGTCAGCCGTTCCGCCATTGGCCGAGCGCTGTCGTTGATCTTCCCGGCCCTGACCCCATATGGACGGATATCCGTCTCAGCCTTTTCCTTCATTTGATTCGAAAAGGCCGGCAACATCAAAGGACCCTGCAATGAAGTGGGCAATTGTCTTCATCTATCTGTTTTCCATCCTGTTCATCCATTTCCGTGGACGCGTGCGCCTGCCCTTCCTGCGGCAGTTCTTCGATCACTCCTCGATCATGTCGCCGATCAACCTGTTCATGTACGCCTTTTCGCGCGTACCGGCCGTCCCCTACCCGGCCGTGAAGCAGTTCGATGACCTCGCCCTCATCGACCAGAACTGGGAAGTGATCCGCGACGAAGCCGTGGCGCTGCGCGAGATGGCCAAGATCAAGGCGGCGGAAAAGAATGACGATGCCGGCTTCAACTCCTTCTTCAAGGCTGGCTGGAAGCGTTTCTATTTGAAGTGGTACAACGCCAGCCATCCCTCGGCCGAGAAGTTCTGCCCCAAGACCGTGGAAATCCTCAAGCGCATCCCGTCGGTGAAGGCCGCCATGTTTGCCGAACTGGCTCCGGGCGGCACGCTCAATCCGCACCGCGATCCCTTCGCCGGTTCGCTGCGCTACCACCTGGGCCTGGTCACGCCCAACGACGACCGCTGCTTCATCGAAGTCGACGGCCAGCGTTACAGCTGGCGCGATGGCCAGAGCGTGGTGTTCGATGAGACCTTCATCCACTGGGCACAGAACGGCTCCGAGACGAACCGTATCATCCTCTTCTGCGATGTCGAGCGTCCGCTGCGCTATCGTTGGGCAGAAGCCATCAATGGCTTCCTCGGCCGCACCATGATGACCGCCGCTGCCTCGCCCAATGAGACCGGCGACCAGACCGGGCGCGTCAACAAGCTGTTCCGCTTCGTCTGGCTGGCCGGGCAGTATCGCCGCCGCTTCAAGAACTGGAACAAGACCGTCTACAAGATCACCAAGTTTGGTCTGATCATCGCCGTGGCGCTGCTGATCATTTATGCCTGAAGCAGCAAACCGGGCTCCTGCAATCGGAAATCCGGAACACTATTACAAATGATATAAACAAATATCGCCGGCTGTTGCCCGGCGATTTTTTGTAAGTAAACCCCAAAAACCGCTCATCGATTTTCGGCAGCTGAGAAGCTGACGACGTGCCTGCCTGAAAATGACGCATCGCCGCAATTCCGCCATGCGCTTGGGCTCCAGCCTGATACTGCGGGATTGGCTGGCAAGAACGCACGCAATACTCACCAAGCCCCACGTAAGTGAAAGTCACGCGAGATCTAAAGTTTCCATACGGCAATCAAAGCGCAAATTTTCTGCAGTGACATGCAGAAACTGCTTCATTCCCATGCTTGCCGCCTGTAAAATCCTTGTGCTTCCGTGCTAGCTTGATGGCGTGAATCTTGCACCGGGATCGTCTTCATTCCGCTGCGACATGCCTTGCTCCTGACTACGCTCCTGCCGATGGCCGGGCACTGCTTCATGGCATGTCAGCCAGCCCGCAGTCGAAGACGCCGGGCAAGCACAGCCGAGTACCGACCATACATAGAACAATGGGCTCATGCAGGACATCGACGACGAGATGAAAAAACCGCTGCTCAAGCATCTGGTAGAAATCACGGCCCACCGGGAGCACTCCCGCCTGGCCATCTCCGTCATCTCCGCGCTGTATCAGCTCACTGAGGTCGAGACCATCCGCATGCTCGACATCTTCACGCTGCGCGATGAATACTTCGTGCAGGAAAAGATGGTCATCCGCGATGGCACGGTCCACACCATCGCCGAACTGACCAGCGACGATCCCAAGGAACCACTATCGGCCTATCCGGCCATGCTGGCCTGTATCCGCAATCATCTCAACGAGTTCGACGAAACCACGCCCGAGGGCGAACACGTACTGTGGCTGCCGGTCTGGCTGCATGGGAAGATGAATTCCTGCCTGGAGATCCGCAGCCAGCAGCCCTTTGCACCGACCATGCTGGATGTGATCCGCGGCATCTTCCACGTCTATTGCAATTACCAGAGCCTGCTGGATTACAGCGAGCGCGACGCGCTCACCGGCCTGTTCAACCGCAAGACCTTCGACGAGCAGTTCACCCGCTACGCCTTCGCCATCGCGCCGCACGAAGCCCATTCCGTGGACCGCGACGAACGCCGGCACGACAGCAATGACGAACCCAAGGGCCACTGGCTGGGGGTGGTCGACATCGATCACTTCAAGCAGGTCAATGACCGCTACGGCCACCTGTATGGCGATGAAGTGCTGATCCTGGTGGCCAACATCCTGCGCGCCTCGTTCCGGGCGCATGACCGCATCTTCCGTTTTGGCGGCGAGGAATTCGTGATCCTGCTGCGCTCGACCACCCTCACCGATGCGCGCAAGATCTTCGACCGCTTCCGCCAGAACGTGCAGGAATATGATTTCCCGCAGGTCGGCAAGGTCACGGTGAGCCTGGGCTTCGTCAACATCGCGCGCGAAACGCCGGTGGTGATCCTGGGCCATGCCGACCAGGCGCTGTATCACGCCAAGAAGAGCGGCCGCAACCGCATCTGCTACTACCAGGAACTGGTGAATTCGGGCGTGCTGCGTTCGGGCATCACGACCAACGATACGGTGGAATTCTTCTGACGGACCGCCGGGCGTTCCTGTACCAGGGGCCGCGCGAGCGGTCTTTTTTTTCGTTCGCATTTTCCATGTGCTGTCCTGCAAGCCGCATGGGTATTGGGCGGGCTCATGCATGCCGTGCATTCGTTCATGTTTTAAAAGCATGAGACAGCGGCGCGGCGCTTTCGTATGATCGCCAACGTTCGACGCCCCGTGCGCGAATTCATCCGCGCGATCCGCCGCACAGAGACTTAGAAAAATTGGCGATCGCCCGCGGCCTCACCGTGGCAACCAGGAGACTTACAACAATGCAGCAGGCACACTTCAAAAAAATCGGTTCGGTCATGATCCTCTCGCTGGCCTGCGCCTTTGCGGCGCACGCCCAGGACAAGAAGCCCAACGTGGTCGTCATCGGCACCGGCGGCACCATCGCCGGCGCGGGCGCATCCAGCGTCAATACGGCCGCCTATCAATCGGCCGTGGTCCCGGTCGACAAGATCATCGCCGCCGTCCCCGAAATTTCCAAGATCGCCAACGTGCGCGGCGAACAGATCTTCCAGATCGGCAGCGAGAGCTTCAATGACGAGCGTCTGATCAAGCTGGGCAAGCGCGTCTCGGAACTGCTGAAGCAGAGCGACGTGGACGGCATCGTCATCACCCACGGCACCGACACCATTGAAGAGACGGCCTATTTCCTGAACCTGGTGTTGAAGAGCGAGAAGCCGGTGGTGGTGGTCGGCTCCATGCGGCCCGGCACCGCGCTGGGCGCGGATGGTGCGCTGAACCTGTATGACGCGGTGCTGGTGGCCGGCAGCAAGGAAGCGGCTGGCAAGGGCACGCTGGTGGTGATGAACGACGAGATCCATTCCGGCCGCGACGTCACCAAGAGCAATACCTTCAAGGTCGAGACCTTCCGCTCGCCCTATGGTCCGCTGGGCTATGTGGTGGAGAACAAGCTGAGCTTCTACCGCCTGCCGGCGCGTCCGCACACCACGCAGACCGAGTTCGACATCGACAAGATCAGCAGCCTGCCGCGCGTGGACATCGTCTACAACTACGGCAACGTCAGCCGCACGGCGTATGACGCCTTCGTGGCAGCAGGTGCCAAGGCCATCATCCATGATGGCACCGGCAACGGCAGCGTGGCCGAGCAGATCGTGCCGGTGCTGCAGGAAGTGCGCAGCAAGGGCGTGCAGGTGATCCGCGCCTCGCGCACCGGCAGCGGCGTGGTGATCCGCAACGGCGAGCAGCCTGATGACAAGTACGACTGGGTGGTCACCGATGACCAGAATGCCCAGAAGGCACGCATCCTGGCCGAGCTGGCCCTGACCCGTACCAATGATCCCAAGGAATTGCAGAAGATCATGTGGAAGTATTGACCGGAGAAATTTCCGACGGCTGATTTACGATTATTTATAAACAATATAAATTTTTTATCAGCCAATAGCTGAACGGCAGTACGCAAGGTGTTTTTGTGTTGTAACCCTGAGGTTTCCTCAGTTCCCTCTTGGCCCCGCTTTGGCGGGGCCTTTTTTCTTGTGGTAGGTTGCGTCAGAAATCGAGCTGTTCGACGCTCAGGCCAAGCGCCGCGGCAATTCTTTCGAGGGACATTGGACGCAAGCGTTTGCTGCTTTCCTGCTGCGCATACGCAGACTGCGAGATACCGATGCGGGCAGCGACTTCTTGCTGGGTCAGATTCAAATGCTCGCGCCAGCTGCGGATGGCGGTCCATTGATGATGGATCATCAAAGCGAAGACCTCATTGGGTACGTAAGTGAGATCGCGTGATGGCTGATGCATGACAACAGCGCAAGTCGACTCATTCTGTTTCTATCAATTTCCGAGATAGTTCGACGAACGCGCACGCACAACAAATCACGACAACACCGGCTCCCCAATCTCCGGAATCAAGCGAATCGGAATCGACTTCGCCGCCGGCACCTTGCTGCCGCGTGCATGGTGAAACAGCGGGATGAGCCGGTTGAGTTCAGGAAAATAACCCATCACGCAGCCCACCGGAATATCGAAAGGCTCCACGCGCAGATGATCGACGCGGCGCTGCACGCCGTCATCCGACACCGTCTCGGCCGTGACGAAATCCCCTGCGCCCAATCCCTGCTGCTGCAAATCGCGCAGATTCATCAGCAGCACGCGACGCGTGCCCCACACGCCACGGAAGCGGTCATCCAGCGAATAGACGGTCGTATTGAATTGACTGTCACCGCGCGTGGTCATGAGCCGCAACACGCCGGGGGCATCGCCAGGCATGTCGGGATCAGGATCAAAGCCGTCTGGAGTCTTGAAGTTGGCCTTGCCGTTGGGAGTCTTCCATTGCCGTTCGCGCGCCGCCAGCGGGCGCGCGAAACCGCCTGGCGTCCACATGCGTGCATTGAAGTCGCGGAAGATGTCAGGATAGGTGGCCTCGATGGCATCGCGAATCAGGGCGTAGTCGCCGACCCACGCATCCCAGTCCACCTGCGGATTGACCGGCAGCAGTCGCTTGGCCAGTTCGGCCAGGATGGCCGGTTCCGACAGCAGATGCGGCGAGGCCGGTTTGACCCGCCCGCGCGAGCCATGCATGCAGCCGGTGCTGTCTTCCACGGACACGGCCTGCTCGCCGCCGCGTTGCTGGTCGATCTCGATGCGGCCGAGGCAGGGCAGCAGGTAGGACGTCTTGCCATGGATGACGCAGGAACGGTTGAAGTGCGTCACCACCTGCACCGTCAGCGGCAGCTTGCGCCAGGCGGGTTCCATCACCCCATGATCGGGAATGGCCCGCACGAAATTCCCGCCCAGCATGAAGAAGGCGGACAGTTCGCCATCACGAATCTTTTCGCAGGCTTCCACCGTGTTGAGGCCCTTTTCCATCGGTGGCTCGAAATGATAGAGCGCGCGCAGCTTGTCATTGGGCACCATCTCCGGTTTTTCGGTGATGCCGACGGTGCGCTGGCCCTGCACGTTGGAATGGCCGCGGATGGGGCAGATGCCCGCGCCCGGCTTGCCGATATTGCCGCGCATGAGCAGCAGATTGGTCAGCATGTGGATGGCACGCACCGCTTCACGATGCTGGGTAATGCCCATGCCATACATGAGCATGGCGCTATCCGCAGCGGCATAGGTATCGGCCGCCAGCTCCAGCTCTGCGCGCGAGACGCCGGCGTGGCGTTCGATCTCGGCCCACTCGGCGGCACGTGCAGCGGCGGCGAACTCGTCGAAGCCGCTGGTGTGCTCATCGATGAAGGCCTGGTCCAGCAGGCGTGGCAAGCCTTGCGTGCGGGCGCGTTCGTCACGTTCCAGGATGCGCTTGGCCATGCCGATGGCGGCCGCCGTGTCACCGCCGATCCTGATCTGCAGATATTGCGAACTGATGTCGGTGTGCGCCGGGGTGATCATCTCCTTGGGCGACTGCGGGTTGACGAAGCGTTCCAGTCCGCGCTCGCGCAAGGGGTTGAAGGTGATCACCGGTACGCCGCGCTTGCGCGCCTCTTCCAGCTGATGCAGCATGCGCGGCGCATTGGTGCCGGTGTTGTGGCCGAAGAAGAGGATGCACCCTGTCTGCTCGAAATCGTCCAGCCTGACCGTTCCCACGGGCACGCCGATGGTCTGCGGCAGTGCCACGGAGGTGGACTCGTGGCACATGTTGGAACTGTCGGGCAAGTTGTTGGTGCCGTACATGCGTGCGATCAGCTGATACATGTACGAGGTCTCCAGCGAGGCCCGGCCCGACGCGTAGAACACCACCTTCTTCGGATCCATGGCACGCAGTTGCGCCGCGATGTCATCGAAGGCTTCGTTCCACGAGACCGGCAGGTAGCGGTCGCTGGCGGCATCGTATTTCATGGGCTCGGTGATGCGGCCGGTGGATTCCAATTCGAGATCATTCCAGCTCTCCATCTCGGTGACAGTATGCTGGGCGAAGAATTCGGGGGTGGCGCGCTTGCCGGTAATCTCCCAGGCGGTGGCCTTGGCACCGTTCTCGCAGAATTCAAACAGATGCGGATCAGCCGGCTTGGCCCAGGAGCAGCTGACGCATGCAAAGCCGTCCGGCTTGTTCTGCTTCATGAGAATGCGCGTGCCGGTGGCGATGACGTGCTCCTGCTGCAGGATGGCACCTAGCGCCTTGACCGAGCCCCAGCCGCCGGCGGCATTGTTGTATTCGTCGAACGTCGCTTCTTCGGGGATATCCTTGGTTTTCATGTCGCTTCTCCGAGCGTGATGCATTCGTGGGGGGCGCACTGCATGGTCACGTGGTCGCCCTTTGGCGCGGCGCATGGAAGACTTCTGCGTCCGGATCGTCATGATGAAAGTGAGCGCGCAATTTGGCTGTAGGCGCGTGACGGTTTTACAGCGCATCGGATTCCTACAGATGGCGTCAGCGCGTGCGCGCACAGGCTCAACGGGAAACCCGCGCTTACCGGATTCCTACGTCAAACACAGCAGCGCACCGACAGCTTGCAGATGCGAAGGCACTCATACTCTTCACCATTGCACAGCCCGTGCGCCTCTGTGCCCCTCATCATGATGTGCAGCTCCACCCGACGCTACGCCCCACCCTGCCCCTCGCTGCCTGCAGCGCTGGAGGAATTCATTGCGCCTGCCTTGCACCAAACCCCGCACACCCCGCTACCCGTCGTGGCCGCGCGGCTGCTGCGCCAGCTGGTGGTAGCGGGATTGGACCGTCTGCCCCTGCCGGGCCACGGCGAGACGCTTGCGCGCTGGCAGGCACTGGCGGCCGTGGCCGCGCAGGACCTGTCGGTGGCGAAGCTGTTCGAAGCGCATACCGATGCCCTCGCCATCCTGGCTGAAGCCCACGCCCCGGTACCACCGCATTCGATCTGGGGCGTGTGGTGCGCGCAAGGCCGGCCCGGCAGCCTGCACCTGCGTGAGCAAGGTGATCAGGTCATTCTGGACGGCGAAAAATCCTGGTGCTCGGGCGCAGCCGCCGTCACGCATGCGCTGCTCGGCCATCGCGACGAGCAAGACCGCTATTGGCTGCTGGCCATTGAACTGGGCCAGCCGGGCGTGAGCATCATCGAGGACGACTGGGCTGCCATCGGCATGGCTGCCACCCGCACTGCGCGCCTGCAATTGCGTACGGTCACGGCGCAGGTGATCGGCGGTCCGGGCTTCTATCTGGACCGTCCCGGTTTTTGGCAGGGTGGCATCGGCATTGCCGCCTGCTGGCACGGCGCTGCTACCGCGCTGGTCTCCGTGCTGCGCCAGAGCCTGGCGCAGCGTGCGGACAGCCATGCGCTGGCCCGGCTGGGCAGCGCACTGTGTGCCGGGCATGCAGCAGCGGCCTGCCTGCGCGAGAGCGCCGCGCGCATCGATGCCCATCCGCGTGCCAATGCCATGCAGGACGCCCTGAGCACGCGCCTGACCGTGGAGCGTGCCTGCCTGCAGATCATCGAGGACCTCGGGGCTGCCCTCGGTCCCCATCCCTATTGCGGCAGCCGGCACAGTGCGCGCCTGCTGGCCGATCTGCCGGTGTGGCTGCGCCAGAGCCACGCCGAACGCGACATGACCGCGCTGGCCAAGGCCAGTCTTGAAGAGGAGTCCTCCCCATGCTTACTGTAAAGCCGCCCCCATCGGCCAGGACGGCCGCTCCTGTGCGCCATATCGACATCGCCAACGGCACCGCCGAGGATGTGTGGCAATCCTGCCAGCGCCTGCATGCCCTGCCGGAACTGGAACTGAGCCAGCTGGTGCCCGCCCGATCACGTGCGGTGATCCTGGCACCGCATCCCGACGACGAAACGCTCGGATGCGGCGGGCTGATCGCCCAACTGGCCGGGATGATGCGCGAGATCGCCGTGGTCGCCGTGAGCGATGGCGAACGCAGTCACCCGCCCTCGTCGCCGCTGGCAGCACGCCTGCCGCTGCTGCGTCCCGCCGAGAGCATGGCCGCGCTGGAATGCCTGGGAGCGGGGCAGGCGCAGATCCTGCGCGCGCGCATTCCCGACGGCCAGATCCGCCAGCACAGGCTGGAACTGAAGGCCTGGCTGATCGCGCAATTGCGCCATACCGACATCGTCTTCGCGCCGTGGCGGCTGGACGGCCATCCCGACCACGAGACCGTGGGCGAAGTGGCCGCCGAGCTGGAACACGAACTGGGCTGCAAGCTGGTGGAAGTGCCGATCTGGGGCTGGCACTGGGTACAGCCGCTGGGCGGAGAATTCCCCTGGGGCCGCGCCCGCAAGCTGGCCTTCGATACCGGCACCGGCATGATGAAGCGACGCGCCCTGCGCTGCTATCACAGCCAGATCGGCAGCGACGGCGAACGCGATCCGGTGCTGCCGGCCGGTGTGCTGGCGCATTTCGTGCGGCCTTACGAGGTGTTCTTCCTATGAGGGCAGCACAGCTTCCGGACACGCGCCATTTCGATCAGCTCTATGCTGCCAGCGACGATCCGTGGAAGACGCGGGACAGCTGGTACGAACAACGCAAACGTGCCCTGGTCGAGGCCATCCTGCCGCGCCAGCAATGCAGCGCCATCTTCGAGCCCGGCTGTGGCAGCGGCGAACTGACGCTGCAACTGGCCGCACGTTGCAAGTGGCTGATGGCCTCCGATTTCAGCGCGGAAGCGGTACGCATCACGCGCGAGAAGACGGCGCACCTGTCGCATGTACAGGTGCGGCGGCAGTCGCTGCCCGAACAATGGCCCGCGGCCGAACATGACATGCCGGCGGTAGACCTGATCGTGTTTTCCGAACTTTGCTACTACTTCGATGCGCCCAACATGGCCGAGATGGCGGCACTGGCCGCAGCCAGCCTGTCGCCGGGCGGACACCTGCTGGCTTGCCACTGGAAGAAGGACTTCGATGACCGCCTGCTGGCCACGCGGCCCATGCACCAGCTCATCGATGCGCACGCGCGACTGAAGCGCCAGGCCTGCTACGAGGATGAAGACATCCTCATCGACCTCTGGCGCAGGATCTGACCCGCACTGCACCCACCACTTTCCGGAGAACCGAGCATGATCGGCATCGTCATCCCCGCGCACGACGAAGAAGCCAGCCTGCACGCCTGCCTGCAGGCGGTGCGCAAGGCGGCTGCACATCCTCAGCTGCAGGGTGAAGCGGTGAGTATCGTGGTGGTACTCGACAGTTGCAGCGACGGCTCCGAGCAAATCGCACGCCGCCATCCGGTGACGGTGCTGCCGCTGCAGGTGCGCAATGTCGGCCTGGCGCGGCATCACGGTGCACGCGCACTGATCGCTGCGGGCGCACGCTGGCTAGCCTTTACCGATGCCGATACGCGGGTTGCCCCCGATTGGCTGGCGGCACAACTGGCGCTGAAGGCGGATGCGGTCTGCGGCACGGTCACGCCCGACCACTGGCGCGATCACCCGCCGGAGGTGCAGCAACGCTTCGCGCGCGACTATCACGATGAGGATGGCCATCGCCATATCCACGGTGCCAATCTGGGTGTCTGCGCCCAGGCCTATCTGCGCGCGGGCGGCTTTCCGCCGCTGGCCTGTCATGAGGATGTGGGACTGGTGCAGGCCTTGCAGGCCACCGATGCGCAGATCGCCTGGAGTGCGCGGGTGCGGGTGGTCACCAGCACCCGCAAGCAGAGCAAGGCGCGCGGCGGCTTTGGCGATACGCTGCGGCTGTGGGCCGCCGAAGAGTGCGCGGCCATCCTGCCGGCTTAGCGGGGATTGTCTCCCGCACGCACCACCTGTTGCGCCTGCTCGATGCTCACGTGATGGTCTTCCACCGTATTGACCAGCCGCTGGCGTTTCGCGCGTGAGCCGAAGTTGTTGGCGTAGATCCATGTGAACTCGGCACCGAGCAGGAAGATCTGCGCGGAGTAATAGATCCACAGCAGCAGCAACGCAAACGAGCCGGCCGCCCCGAAGCCGGAGGTCATGCCGGTGCTGCCCAGATACAGACCAATCAGATACTTGCCGATGATGAAGAGCACGGTGGTGGCCACGGCACCGATCCACACGTCATGCCAGGAGAGCGTCACGCGCGGCATGAACTTGTAGATCATCGAGAAGAGCGTGGAGAACACCACGAAGGACAGCACGAAGTTGAGCATCTGCAGCAGCAGTTGCCATCCTTCGAACCAGCCGCCCCACCAGCGTCCCAGCGCCGCCAGCGCCGCACTGACCACCAGCGAGATGATCAGCAGGAAGCCCAGACCGATGATCAGGCCGAAGGACAACAGCCGCGTGCGTGCCAGTTGCCACAGGCCGCTCTTGCGCTTGGCGACGGGGATGCGCCAGATGCGGTCGAGCGCACTCTGCAATTCCGAAAACACCGCTGTGGCACCAATGACCAGCGTGACTACCGAAATGCCGGCGGCGATCATGCCCTCGCGCGGCTGGCTCACCGACTTCAGCAAACCCTGGATGGCAAACGCGCCTTCCGTGCCGACGATGTCGCGGATCTGGTTGACGATCTCGCCCTGCGCGGCATCGTGGCCGAACAGCATGCCGGCCACCGCGATGGCGATCACCAGCATGGGAGCAATCGAGAAGATGGTGTAGTAGGCGATGGCCGCCCCCATGCTGGGAGCGAAGTCATCGATCCACGCATTGACGGCGGCCACCGTCATCTGCCAGGCCTGCTGGGCGCGCGTGCCGCCCTTGATCATCTTGACCTCGGCCGCCGGGTCCAGATAATCCGAGGGCGCCGGTTCCAGCTTGGCCTTGACGATGTCGATCCGCGCGGGGGCATCCGGCGGCAGCGGTGTATCGGTCTTGGCCTTGGCGGCGGCCGCCTTGGCACGGGCCGATCCCTTGCGCCAGGCGGCAATCAGCGGCATGGCCAGCGTCACCAGCCGCAAGGCCCGTTCCAGTCCTTGCGGCAGTGCATCGTGATGAGCCGTCGCGGAATGGCCGGTAGGCGCCTTGCTGTTCTCCTCCTCTGCACGGGAGGCCACCATCCGGGGCGCTGTCGGCGACGCAGTCACGCGCTTCTGGCGGCGCTTTCTTCCCAGCCACAGACCTGCGCCGGCGCTCAACAGGGCAGCGGCGACCAGGCCGCCCGGGGAAGGACCGCCTGGCTCCTCCGCGGATTGAGGACGGGCAGCGGCTGGCGGGGTGCGGACGGGACGAAACGGGTCGGAAGAGCTGCTCATGAAGTCCTCGGCTGGGCATATTGTTGTGGCAGTGTGACCGGTGCGTATGAACGATTGTTCCTGCTTCCGAGCTGCCCGTCCAGCCTTGTAGGAAGCCGCTGTCGGCGCTCTGGTGGCCGACGTGAAAATGAAGCGCGTGGTATAAAGGTGGTCTTCGCAACAAGCTTCACTGGCTTCGCATTGCGTGTGAACCAGAGCGGCGCAAGCCGGTCTGTCTGCATTCTTCCCAGGCCATCGCGCCTGCCCTGCGTGTAGCCCATTGGGCCGAACCGGGCAGCGCCGGCCCTTCCCCAACCTGACGAACGAGGATTGCCCATGTATAAGGACGTACAGCTTTTCATCAACGGCGAATGGACCGCCAGCGCCTCCGGCCGCACCATCGATGTCGTCAATCCGGCTACCGAGGAAGTGATCGGCAAGATCGCCCACGCCGACCGCAGCGACCTGGATCGCGCCCTGGAAGCCGCCAAAAAGGGCTTCGAGACCTGGCGCAACATGTCCGCCTTCGAGCGTTCCAAGATCATGCGCCGTGCCGCTGACCTGCTGCGCGAGCGCGCCGACGATATCGCGCGCCTGATGACCCTGGAACAAGGCAAGCCGCTGGGTGAATCCAAGATGGAAACCTTGGGCGCGGCCGACACCATCGACTGGTTCGCCGAGGAAGCCCGCCGCACCTACGGCCGCCTGGTGCCGGCCCGCGTGCCGGGTGCCTACCAGATGGTGATCAAGGAGCCGGTCGGTCCGGTAGCCGCCTTCACCCCGTGGAACTTCCCGATCAACCAGGTGGTGCGCAAGCTCTCGGCGGCCCTGGCTGCAGGCTGCTCCATCATCGTCAAGGCCCCGGAAGAAACCCCGGCCTCCCCGGCCGAACTGATCCGCGCCTACGCCGATGCAGGCGTGCCGGCCGGTGTCATCAACCTGGTCTACGGCGTGCCGGCCGAGATCTCGGAATACCTGATCCCGCATCCGGTGATCAAGAAGATTTCCTTCACCGGTTCCACTCCGGTGGGCAAGCAGCTGGCAGCCCTGGCCGGCCAGCACATGAAGCGCGCCACCATGGAACTGGGCGGCCACGCACCGGCCATGGTGTTCGATGACGTGGACGTGGAACTGGCCGCCAAGACCCTGGCCACCTCCAAGTTCCGCAATGCCGGCCAGGTGTGCGTCTCGCCGACCCGCTTCCTGGTGCAGAAGGGTGTCTTCAACGCTTTCGTCGACAAGTTCGTCACCTATGCCGAACAGCTGAAGGTAGGCAATGGCCTGGAAGCTGGCGTGGGCATGGGCCCGGTCGCCAACAAGCGCCGCATCCCGGCGCTGGAAGCGCTGATCGATGATGCCGTCTCGCAAGGCGCGCAACTGCGCACCGGTGGCAAGCGCATCGGCGACAAGGGTTATTTCTTCCAGCCGACCGTGCTGACCAATGTCCCGCTGGACGCCCGCGTGATGAACGAGGAGCCCTTCGGTCCGCTGGCCATCATCAATTCCTTCGAGACCCTGGATGAAGTGATCACCGAAGCCAACCGCCTGCCCTTCGGCCTGGCCGCCTACGCCTTCGCCAAGTCGGCCAAGACCAAGCACGCCCTGGCCGCGCGCGTGGAAAGCGGCATGCTGACCATCAACCACCTGGGCCTGGCCCTGCCGGAACTGCCCTTCGGCGGCATCAAGGACAGCGGCTACGGTTCCGAAGGCGGCACCGAGGCCATCGAGGCCTACATCAACACCAAGCTGGTGACGCAGCTGGATGTCTGATGCCGGGCAGGTCGCCTGACCTGCCGCAATGATCGCCCTGCGTGATGAAAAAAAATCGGCGGACCTGCAAGGGTCCGCCGATTTTCTTTTGGGGCTGTACTTCTTATTCTTCGGCGCCGCCCCCCGAGGGCGGCACCAGGATATCTCGGCTGCCATTGCGCGACATGGCCGAGAGCACGCCCGCCGTTTCCATCTGCTCCACCAGCCGCGCGGCGCGGTTGTAGCCGATGCGCAATTGCCGCTGCACCGAGGAGATGGAAGCGCGGCGCGTCTTGAGCACGAAGGCCACCGCTTCGTCGTAGAGCGGGTCGGCTTCGGCATCGCCGCCCTCGCCGCCGGCGAACATGTCGGCCTGGGCCGTGTCTTCCGAAATCGGCGGAGCCAGGATTTCCTCGATGTAGCGCGGTTCGCCGAAGGATTTCAGGTATTCCACCACGCGGTGCACTTCTTCATCCGAGACGAAGGCGCCATGCACCCGCTGCGGGTAGCCCGAGCCCGGCGGCAGGAACAGCATGTCGCCATGGCCCAGCAGCGATTCGGCCCCCATCTGGTCCAGCACGGTGCGCGAGTCGATCTTGGACGACACCTGGAAGGCCACGCGGGTCGGGATGTTGGCCTTGATGAGGCCGGTGATGACGTCCACCGACGGCCGCTGCGTGGCCAGGATCAGGTGGATGCCGGCTGCGCGTGCCTTCTGTGCCAGGCGCGCAATCAACTCTTCCACCTTCTTGCCGACCACCATCATGAGGTCGGCCAGTTCGTCGATGACGATCACGATGGTGGGCAGCTTTTCCAGCGGCTCGGGCGCGTCGGGCGTGAGGCTGAAGGGATTGGGAATCTTCTCGCCACGGGTGGCGGCATCATCGAGCTTCTGGTTGTAGCCGGCCAGGTTACGCACGCCCAGCTTGGACATCTTCTTGTAGCGGCGCTCCATCTCTTCCACCGCCCAGTTCAGGGCATGCGCGGCCTCGCGCATGTCGGTCACCACCGGGGCCAGCAGGTGCGGAATGCCTTCATAGATCGACAGCTCCAGCATCTTGGGGTCGATCATGATGAGGCGCACTTCCTCGGGCGTAGCCTTGTAGAGCAGCGAGAGGATCATCGCATTGATGGCCACCGACTTGCCCGACCCGGTGGTACCGGCCACCAGCATGTGCGGCGCGCGCGCCAGGTCGGTCACCACGGGCGTGCCGGTGATGTCCTTGCCCATGGCAATGGTCAGGTGCGAAGCGGATTTGCGATAAGCCTGCGAATGCACGATCTCGGAGAGCTTGATCATCTGCCGGCGCGCATTGGGCAGCTCCAGGCCCATGCAGGTCTTGCCGGGAATGGTCTCGACCACGCGAATGGAGGTCAGACCCAGGGCACGAGAAAGATCCTTCACCAGGTTCACCACCTGAGCGCCACGTACGCCTTGTGCCGGCTCCACTTCGAAACGGGTAATCACCGGACCGGCCTCCGCCCCCAGCACCGTGACCGGCACCTTGAATTCGCGCAGGCGCTGTTCGATCAGGCGACCGGTTTCCTGGAGTTGCTCGGGGTCGACCTCGATGCGCGATTCGGGGACTTCATCGAGCAGGTCCAATGACGGCAAGGGGATGTCCACGCGCGGCTCATCGACGTAGCCCTCGGGCGCCATGGCCACCGGCTGCACGTAGGCTGGCGCCGCTTCGGGCATGCGCACGCTGAAGGCCGCAGCGGGCTGGGCCGGCGGCGCTTCGGGCGCGGGGTCGGGCAGCATGTCGAACCAGGGGGCATTGAAGGTACCGAGGTCGATCGGTTCCGGCTGCGGCTCGGGCAGCGGCGGCGCAGGCTCGGGGGCCGCCATCGGTGCCATGAAGGGTGGCGCGGCGGGGGTAACCGCCGCGGGCGGCACGGGGACGGGCGCGGGCAGCGGTCCCAAGGATTCCGGCAAGGGCTGCCCCTGCGGACTCAGCGGCACGATGGGCTGCACCTGTGGTGGCAACGGCGCAGCGGGCGGCGTTTCCTGCTCGCCGCTGGCCTGCTGCAGGGAACGCATCAGGCGCGTGGGCACGACATCGGCACGCTCGACCGGTTTGCCGGGCACACTGCCCGGCTCAGGAGCACGGCCCACGCTGCTGATGCGAATGCTGCGGGTAGGCTGGGCCGGTGCCGGATTGCCGCGTGCAATGGACGGTGGAATCGGACGGATCGGCGGCGACGGCGTAGCCGCACGCGACAGGCTGGCATCGGCCGCCGCGCTGGCCGCCGAGATGGCACGGCTGGCAGCGGCACGGGCCAGCATGGCTTCGGTCGGACGCAGGCTTTCGAAGGCGGCCCATTCGGATTCCGGACGCGGTTTGGCCGCCGGGTCCGTCTGGCGCGGATTGATGGAAGGCCACTTGCCGCCCTGCGCGCTGCCGGCAGGCGTTGCCTGGCTGTTGCGGCTGCCGCCGGTGAGGGCCGACAGTGGCACTTTCCAGTCGTCACGCGGAGCGTTCCCGGCCGGACGCTCCGGTGCCGGGGCCGGCGTCAGGCGGGCCGGACGGGGGCGCGGGGCGAAGGGCGAGGCCGGCGGCATGCGCTTGGCCGATGCGGAACCGGGAGCAGGCGTGCGCGGCATCGGGGCACGGCGTTCGGTACTGGCGGGGAAACTGCTGCGGGCGGGTCCGGCGCTGCCGTGCAGGCTGCTCATGCGCAATCGTTCACTTTCGGCGCTGCCACGGCGCGGCGGCCCCAGGTCCAGCTCGGGGTGCTCGTCGCGGCCAGCCGGTGCGCCTCGGCCAAACATGGCACCCAGCAGCCATTTCAGGCCCAGCGCCAGCAAACCCAGCATCAGGACTGCGGCAATGCCACGGCTGATCTTGCCGCCCAGCGCATCCATCAGGGCCGCGCCGAACAGCGCTCCGCCCGGGCCATCATCGCCCGCAACCAGTTGTGAACGCACCAGCGACTCGACCGCGCTGCTGGCGGCCAGCAGCAGCAGGCTGCCGCACCACAGGCGAATGGCACCGCGTCCGCCGAAGACGGACTTGCGGCCGAGCGCGCGCGCTACCGTGCGCAGCAGCAGCGGCAGCAGCCAGAGGACCGACCAGCCAAACCATTTGACGAAAATCATGCTACTCCCAAACTTCACCGGCCTGGCAGTGCGCCAGCCGGCCTCGTGAATCCATGCAGTGCAAGCTGATGCTGCATCGCAGGCTGCGAGTGTAAACCAAACCGGTGCCCTGCCGCCGCCCATCGGCTGGCCTTTTGGTGCAGAGCACGCCCGGCCTCAACGGCCATGACAATGGCAATCCACCACGTGATCGTTGATCACGCCCACGCCTTGCAGATAGGCGTAGATGATGGTGGAACCGACGAACTTGAAGCCGCGCTTGGCCAGCTCCTTGGAAATGGCGTCCGACAGCGGCGTCTTGGCCGGGCAATCGGCCAGCGAAGCCCAGCGGTTGACGATGGGCTGGCCATCGACCTTGCCCCACAGATAAGCATCGAGCCCGCCTACTTCCTCGCGCAGTTGCAGGTAAGCACGCGCGTTGCCGATGGTGGCGGCCACTTTCAGACGGTTGCGCACGATGCCCGGATTCTTCAGCAATTGCGCCACCTTGCGCTCGTCATAACGGGCGATCTTCTCGGCATCCCAGTCGTCGAAGGCCTCGCGGTAGCTGTCGCGCTTGTTGAGCACGGTTTCCCAGGACAGTCCGGCCTGGGCACCTTCGAGGTTGAGCATCTCGAACAGACGTGTTTCATCGTGGCAGGGCACACCCCATTCATGGTCGTGATACTGCACATAGCGGGGATTGGCCAGGTTGACCCAGCCGCAGCGGACAAGTGTTTGCGTCATGATGATGTTGTTTTCGTTCATTTCGCCGGATTCACACCGGCCACAGGGGCGGTTCATCCATCAGCGCGATCTGTTCGCGCAATTCCAGGATGCGGTCCTGCCAGTAACGTTGGGTATTGAACCAGGGGAAGGCCACCGGGAAAGCCGGGTCATCCCAGCGCCGCGCCAGCCAGGCGGAATAATGGATCAGGCGCAGCGTGCGCAGGGCTTCAATGAGATACAGCTCGCGTGGCTCGAATTCGCAGAAACTTTCATATCCTGCCAACAGGTCGGCCAGCTGGCCGACCATCTCGCGCCGTTCGCCCGAGAGCAGCATCCACAGATCCTGCACGGCCGGGCCGCTGCGGCTGTCGTCGAAATCGACGAAATGCGGGCCGGCATCGGTCCACAAGACGTTGCCGACATGGCAATCACCATGCAGGCGCAGGGTGCGGATCTCCCCTGCCCGCTCGTAGCAGCGGCGCACGCCATCAAGCGCCTGCTCGACCGTGGTGCGCCAGGCCGTGGCCACATCCATGGGGATGAAATCGTGCGCCAGCAGCCAGTCGCGCGGTTCTTCGCCGAAGCTGGCGATGTCCAGCGCCGGGCGGGACTGGAACGGGCTGCGCAGGCCGACCGCATGAATGCGGCCGATGAAGCGGCCCAGACGCTCCAGGGTATCGGCATCGTCCAGCTCGGGTGCACGGCCACCGTGGCGGCGGAATACGGCAAAACGGAACCCGGCGTGGCGATGCAGGGTGGCACCATTGTCGAGACGCATGGCCGGCACCACCGGCACTTCTTCGTCGGCCAATTCCTGCGAAAAAGCGTGTTCTTCGAGGATCTGCTCATCACTCCAGCGCAAGGGACGATAAAACTTGGCCACCAGCGGCGGGCCGCCTTCCATGCCGACCTGGTAGACGCGGTTTTCATAGCTGTTCAGGGCCAGCAGGCGGCCGTCTCCATACAGACCGAGCCCGTCGAGGGCATCGAGTACCGTATCGGGCGAGAGCGTGGCGAAGGAAGTGGCGTCGGGGAGGTCAGCAGATTGGGCGGGGGAATTCATCCGTCTATTGTACTGTCCACCAGCCTGCCCGCCCCAACCGATTGCAGCATTCCGGGCAGCAACCGACCGGCAACACTCGCGCCCCCGGGCCAATGCCTTTACACTCCTGCCTTTAGCATCAGTCATTGGAACCATCATGCATCTCGACCAGCCCCTTTCCGACGCCGAATTCGACGAACTCGACGATTTTCTCCTCTCCGATCGCTGCGCCGACGATGTGATGACCATGGACACCCTGCACGGCTACCTGACGGCCCTGGCCATCGGTCCGCAGGAAGTGCTGATGGCCGAATGGCTGCCGCGCGTCTGGGGCAGCCGTCCGGAAGACACCCCCAAGTTCAAGAACGGCAAGGAAGCCGAGCGCATCACCAGCCTGATCGCGCGCACCATGAACGAAATCGCCATCACCTTCGAAGTCGCCCCCAAGGAATATGAACCTCTGTTCTGCGAGCGCGAGCACGAAGGCAAACCGCTGCTGGATGCGGAAGCCTGGGCTTGGGGGTTCTGGGAAGGCATCCAGTTGCGCGCGGCGCAGTGGGACGAAATTTTCCACTCCAACCTGGCCCCGCTGATGCGTCCCATCTACCTGTTGGGCTCGGAAGAGCTGGAAGAGGAAGAAACCAAGCTCATCGACGACCCGCTCAAGACCCACAAGCTGGCCATCGAGATCGAGTCGGCCATTCCGCACATCCACCGCTACTGGGCGCCCAAGCGCAAGTCGGCGGTCGAGCAGGTGCAGCGCGATGCGCCCAAGACCGGCCGCAACGATGCCTGCCCCTGCGGCAGTGGCAAGAAATACAAGAAGTGCTGCGGCGCAGATTCGGAAGAATGATTCACCCGGCACCATGAAAAAGGCGCGCCGGATGCCGGGCGCGCCTTTTTGTTTCATACAGGATGGCGTTGCTGCCAACCACCCTGCCTGGGCCGGATGCTACGGCCTCACTCCTTGATGAAGTGTTCGCGGTAGTACTTCAGTTCTTCGATCGACTCCAGGATGTCGGCCAGGGCCGTGTGCATCTGGCGCTTCTTGAAACCGGTGGCGATTTCAGGCTTCCAGCGCTTGCAGAGTTCCTTCAGGGTCGACACATCGAGGTTGCGATAGTGGAAGAATTCTTCCAGCTTGGGCATGCCGCGCACCATGAAGCGGCGGTCCTGGCAGATCGAATTGCCGCACATGGGCGACTTGCCGGCCGGGACGTATTGCTTCAGGAAGGCGATGATCTGCTGTTCGGCGTCGGCTTCGGTGACGGTGGACGCCTTGACGCGGTCGATCAGGCCGGAACGGCCGTGGGTGCCCTTGTTCCAGGCGTCCATGCCGTCCAGCAGCTCGTCGGACTGGTGGATGGCCAGCACCGGGCCTTCGCCCAGCACGTTCAGTTCTGCATCGGTAACCACCACGGCCACTTCGATGATGCGATCCTTGTCCGGATCCAGGCCGGTCATTTCCATATCGACCCAGACCAGGTTCATTTCATTGGGCCGGACAGGCGCGGCGGGGGCTTGTGACATAATTCTTCCTTATTGACGGGATGGGGCCTGGCCCCATCTACTGCAGGGTTCATTGCTGGGTTCGCTCGCCCGGATCGCACCGGACGGCACGGCCAACAGGCCTGCCACCGTTGCCGGCTGGGGCAGGACGCGGGCCTGGGCCTCGAACTTCCGCCATTTTCGCACAGGGAAAGCATGTCTTCACTTTCGTTTTCAGTTTTGTTCGTCGTATTCCTGGCCATCAGCCTGGGCGTGCGTTTCTGGCTGGCCTCGCGCCATATTCGCCATGTGATCGCCCACCGCGCGGCCGTGCCGCCCGAGTTCGCGGAGAAGATCCCGCTGTCGGCCCACCAGAAGGCGGCCGACTACACGGTGGCGCGCACCAAGTTCGGCCTGGTGACGCTGATCGTCAATGCTGCCGTGCTGATTGGCTTCACCCTGCTGGGCGGGCTGCAGTGGCTCTCCAGCCTGCTGCTGGGCTGGACCGGCGAGCCGGGCATGGTGTACCAGATCGCGCTGGTGGCGGGATTTGGCCTCATTTCCGGTGCGGTGGACCTGCCCTTCGATTACTACCGCCAGTTCAGGCTGGAAGCCGGTTTCGGCTTCAACAAGATGACGCATGGCCTGTTCTTCAGCGACATGATCAAGCAAACCCTGCTGGGTGCCGTGATCGGCCTGCCGCTGCTGTGGGTGGTGCTGGTGCTGATGGAAAAGGCCGGCGCGCTCTGGTGGTTCTATACCTGGATCGTGCTGTGCGCCTTCCAGCTGCTCATGCTGGTGATCTATCCCAGCTTCATCGCGCCGCTCTTCAACAAATTCACCGCGCTGGAAGATGACAGCCTGCGCAGCCGCATCGAAGGCTTGATGCAGCGCGTCGGATTCGCATCCAAGGGCCTGTTCGTGATGGACGGTTCCAAGCGCAGCGCGCATGGCAATGCCTACTTCTCGGGCTTCGGCTCGGGCAAGCGCATCGTCTTCTTCGACACCCTGCTGGCGCGCCTGGCCCCGCATGAGATCGAAGCCGTGCTGGCCCACGAACTGGGCCACTTCAAGCTCAAGCACATCGTCAAGCGTGTGGTCGTCATGTTCGGCCTGTCGCTGGCCTTCCTGGCGCTGCTGGGCTATCTGAAGGGCCAAGCATGGTTCTACACCGGCCTGGGCGTGGAGCCTATGCTGCTGGGCAGCAACGATGCCATGGCCCTGATCCTGTTCATGCTGGTGCTGCCGATCTTCACTTTCCTGTTCTCGCCGCTGTCTTCGCTCTCCTCGCGCAAGCACGAGTTCGAGGCCGATGCCTTCGCCGCACAGCACACCGATGCCCAGGATCTGGTATCGGCACTGGTCAAGCTGTACGAGGACAATGCCTCCACCCTCACCCCCGATCCGCTGCACTCGGCTTTCTACGATTCGCATCCGCCGGCGTCGCTGCGCATCCAGCACCTGCACGCTGCCATCGCCGCCCATCGCGCAACGTCGGGAACAGCCGCCGCCGCGGGCAGCCACTGAATTTTTTGATCATCTAAAAGGCGGGCTGGATGAATGAAACAGCCCGCCGCAGGAGAACCCCCATGAGCATCACCGCAAGCACCCTCGCCGCCGCCCGCAGCGTCCAGCCCATCGCTGCGCTGGACGACGCGGCCATCGCCGCCCACCTGGCCGCCCTGCCCGACTGGAAGATCGACGGCGGCAAGCTGGCGCGCAGCTTCGCCTTCGGCAACTATTACGAGACCCTGGCCTTCGTCAACGCGATCGCGTGGATCATCCACGCCGAAGACCACCACCCGGAACTGACCGTCACCTACAACCGCTGCAACGTGAAGTTCGATACCCATAGCGTCAATGAAGGCCGTGGCGGTTTGTCGGCCAATGACTTCATCTGCGCGGCCAAGGTCGACGCCATTTTCGCCCAGCGCGCCCCGGCCTGATGGGAGTCCGCAAGCAAGGCGCACGCAGCGCCAGGGCAGGATCAGCGACGAACAAGGCTGAGCTGGAACAGGGGCTGGTCATTGCCGCCCACGGCCGTCACTATCTGGTGCAGGCCGCTGAACAGAAACTGAATTGCGTCACCCGTGGCAAGAAGAGCGATGTGGCAGTCGGCGACCACATCCGCCTGGCCCGCACCTCGGCCGACCAGGGCGTGGTGGAAAGCATCGACGAACGCCGCACCCTGCTCTATCGCTCGGACCAGTACAAGTCCAAGCTGCTGGCGGCCAATGTGGATCAACTCTTCATCGTGGTGGCGACCGAACCGAGCTTTTCGGATGACCTGGTCTCGCGCTCGCTGGTGGCGGCCGAGTCGGCCGGTGTCTCCGCGCACCTGATCCTGAACAAGACCGACATCACCGAAGCCCTGCCCAAGACACGCGAGCGCCTGCAGGTGTATGCGCGCCTGGGTTATCCGGTGCACGAGGTCTCGGCCAAGGCCCAGCCGGAAGAGACGCGTGCGGCCTTCATGCCGCTGTTGGCCGGCAAGAGCACCATCCTGATCGGCCAGTCGGGCATGGGCAAGTCCTCCATCATCAACCTGATCGTGCCGGACGCTGACATCGCCACCCGCGAAATCTCGGCCGCCCTCGATACCGGCAAGCACACTACGACCTTCACCCGGCTGTACCAGATGGAGCAGGAGGCCAGCATCATCGATTCGCCGGGCTTCCAGGAGTTCGGCCTGTATCAGCTCTCCGAAGGCATGCTGGAACGCGCCTTCCGCGACTTCACCCCCTATCTGGGCAAGTGCCGCTTCTACAACTGCCACCATCTCAACGAGCCGGGCTGTGCGGTGCTGGAGGCAGTGCAGGCCGGCGAGATTGCGGGGATGCGCCACCAGCTGTATGCGCAGCTGGTGCATGAATCTTCACAGACCTTGTACTGACTTGCCCCTCTTCAGAACTTGTAGGCAGCCGTAAGCACCACCGCGCGCGGTGCCCCCGGCACGATCTGGGTGGCCCCGGTGGCGCTGACGTAATAGCGCCGGTTGGCCAGGTTGGTGGCCGCCAGCGTGTATTCGGTGCGCTCCATCCGGTAGCCCAACAGCGCATCCCAGCGCACGTAGCCGGGCAGCTCCAGCAGGTTCTCGCGATCGGCAAAGCGCGCGCCCTCCAGCACCACGCCTGCCTCGCCAAACCATCCCAAGGGCGGCGCGTAGGACACGAACAGGCTGCCATTGCGGGCCGAGACCCCGGAGGCGCGCTTGCCCGCATACTGCGCCTCAGCCCGCACCACCCTTGAATTCTGCTGGGTCCAGCCGCCGCGCACGAACCAGTGGCGCGCCACTTCCCCCGCCACGCTCAATTCGATGCCGCGATTGCGCTCCAGTCCGCTCTGGGTGAACACGCCCGGCTGCACCGGGTCGGCCACGGTGCGGTTGTAGAGTTCCAGTTCGAACCAGGCCAGCGTCGTGCTGATCCTGCGCCCGAACCAGTCGCTCTTGACCCCGGCTTCCAGCTGGCGGCTGAATTGCGGGGCCAGGTCGTTGCCATTGCCCTTGGCCCCCGGTGACAAGCCGATCACGTCGCCGCCCACCGGCGCATAGCTCTTGCTCCACGATCCATAGAAGTGATGCGCCGGCAGGGCTTCCCATACCGCGCCCACACGCGGACTCACGGCATTGCTGGAACGCTCGATGCGAAGGTCACGCAGGCGGCTGCGGGAATCGACTTCGAAGTGATCCCAGCGCAGCCCGGCGAGAATTTTCCATTGAGACCCGATGGCAATCTGGTCTTGTGCATACAAGCCCACGGAATCGACCCGGTGGTAGTTCATCTGCCAGGGCTGCGGCTGGGGAGTGCCGTTGCTCACCTCGGGATCTTTCAGCAAGACCGGCAGCGCAGAGGCCATCCACAAGCGAGGCTCGCGCTTCTGCCAGCCGTATTCGGCACCGGCCAGCAGCTCGTGCCGGAGGATGCCGCTGCCGAGCGTGCCGAGCAATTCCAGGTTGGCCTGCACATTGCGCTGCTGCAGGTTCTGTTGAAAGCGACTGCGCTGCACGCTGCCCAGGTTGCGGCCGGCGCTGACGTAGCCTTGGGTAACGAAGGTATTGTCGAAGTCGCTGTTGAGATCAAACACGCTCACCATCTGCCGCACGCTCCAGTCCGGCGCAATGGACCTTGTGAGGGTGGAACGCAGGCTGAGACTGGTATCGCGGATGAAGTCGCGCCCGGCCGCACCGAAGAAGGCGCGGTCCGACGCCACCGGCAAGGCAAGGGCTGCAACCGTATCGTTGCCCGTCAACGCCGTGACCCGGCCCGGTACGCCGCGATCCGGAACCCGTTCGAATTCATCGTAGTCCGCCTGCAGCAGCCAGCTGTCGCGGCCGGACTCCCACTTCAGGGCCGGGGCGAAGTACTGGCGCGTGCCGCGGACGTCGTGGCGGAAGTGGGCTTCGTGTTCACGCCCGGCGTTGATGCGCAGCGCCCATTGCTCGCCCAGCGGACGATTCCAGTCCACCGCCCCGCCCTGCTGGCCACGGCTGCCCCAAATGGCGGTGGCCTGACCGAAGGCTTCACGTTCCGGCTGCTTGCTGATGCGATTGATCACGCCGCCGCCGCTGCCGCGTCCGTAGAGCACGGCGGCCGGGCCCTTGAGGATCTCGATGCGATCAATGTTGCCCAGGCTGCGCACGTATTGCGCATCATCGCGCATGCCGTCGAGCAGGGTATCGCCCGCATTGGAAAAGCCGCGCAGCCGGAACGCATCGAAGCGCGTATCGGAGACATTGGAAATACCCGGCACGCCGGCCAACGCCGCCGCCAGCCCGCGCCCGCCATAAGCCCTGACCTGCGCGGCATCGACCGCCTGCACCGTCTGCGGCACCTCGCGCGCATCGGTGGCGGTGCGGGTGGCGCTGCCCAAGGTGCCGGGACGGGGATCATGCAGATTGCGCTGGCTGCGGACCTCGACGGCAGGCAAGCGCGCAGCATCGCTCTCCTCGCGCTCGGCCGTGGCCTCGGCGGCAGCAGCGGAAACAGGAAACGCGAACAAGGCCGCCACCAACGCCGCCGGCAAGGCGCGCAGCTTGGGCGGCGAGGAACGTGATGAAGAAAAAGACCGGTGCAAACCCTGTAACGGGTGCGGGCAAGAAAAATCGTGGGACATGGCAGCTGTTCCTTTCAGGCAAGGGAAAGCTGCGGATTCTAGTCATCTGAATAGCAATAATTCTCATTTGCGGCGTGAGATCAGGCTCTTTGTCGCACTTAGTGAGCATTCCTCGAAAAAGCTGGATACGGATTTCGAAAAATTTCTTCACGTGCATCGAAGGAATTCGAAGCGCATCCCCGATGCCGTGCGCGGGACTTCATCTTTGACCCGAATTCGCGAAACCCCGGGGGTTTCTTTGCAGCAAGTACTGCGGGTATCTTTTTAAGCCGAATCCCTTATAATCTAAGGAGTTAACGACTATCGGCGGCAGGCGCCACACTGGCCGCCGTTTTTATTTATGGCAATCAAACACTACCTTCAGTTTTCCGACTTTACGCTTGATGAATACGAGTACGTGATCGAACGTTCCCGTGTGATCAAACGTAAGTTCAAGAATTACGAGCCCCATCACACGCTGGCCGATCGTACCCTGGTGATGGTGTTCGAAAAGAACTCGACCCGCACCCGCCTCTCCTTCGAAGCCGGCATGCACCAGATGGGCGGCGCGGCGATCTACCTCAACACCCGCGACAGCCAGCTTGGCCGTGGCGAACCGGTGGAAGATGCGGCCCAGGTGATGTCGCGCATGTGCGACGTCATCATGATCCGCACCTACGGCCAGGAAATCATTGAGCGCTTTGCCAGGCATTCGCGCGTGCCGGTCATCAACGGCCTGACCAACGAGCAGCATCCCTGCCAGGTGCTGGCCGATGTGTTCACCTACATCGAGCATCGCGGCAGCATCCAGGGCAAGATCGTGGCCTGGGTCGGCGACGCCAACAACATGCTCTATTCGTGGCTGCAGGCGGCCGAGGTGTTTGGCTTCCACGTCAACGTCTCCACCCCCAAGGGCTACGACATCGATCCGGCCCAGGTTTCGCCGGGCAACAAGAATTACACCTTCTTCGCCGATCCGGCCGATGCCTGCCAGGATGCCGACCTGGTCACCACCGACGTGTGGACCAGCATGGGCTTCGAAGCCGAGAACAATGCCCGCCTGAAGGCCTTCGATGGCTGGATCGTGGACCAGGCCAAGATGTCGCGCGCCAAGAAGGATGCGCTCTTCATGCACTGCCTGCCCGCGCACCGTGGCGAGGAAGTGGCCGCCGAAGTGATCGACGGCCCGCAATCGGTGGTCTGGGACGAGGCGGAAAACCGCCTGCACGTGCAGAAGGCCCTGCTCGAATACCTGGTGCACGGCCGCTTCGATTAAGCCGCCTGCTGCCCATTCCCCCAGCACAAGAATCACGCTCAACACTTCACTTCATCGCAACGTCAAGATCATGTCCAACATCCTGCAATCCGTCCCGGTCAATCAAAAAGTCGGCATCGCCTTCTCCGGCGGCCTCGATACCAGCGCCGCGCTGACCTGGATGCGCCAGAAGGGCGCCGTCCCCTACGCCTACACCGCCAACCTGGGCCAGCCGGATGAGCCGGACTATGACGCCATCCCCAAGAAGGCCATGCAATACGGTGCCGAACTGGCGCGCCTGATCGACTGCCGCGAACAGCTGGCCAACGAAGGCATCGCTGCCCTGCAAAGCGGCGCTTTCCACATCTCCACCGCCGGCATCACCTATTTCAATACCACCCCGCTGGGCCGTGCCGTGACCGGCACCATGCTGGTGTCGGCCATGCGTGAAGACAACGTCGACATCTGGGGTGACGGTAGCACCTACAAGGGCAACGACATCGAGCGTTTCTATCGCTATGGCCTGCTGGTGAACCCCAACCTGAAGATCTACAAGCCCTGGCTGGACAGCACCTTCATCGACGAACTGGGCGGCCGCAAGGAAATGTCCGAGTTCATGATCAAGTCCGGCTTCGACTACAAGATGTCGGTGGAAAAGGCCTACTCGACCGACTCCAACATGCTGGGCGCGACCCACGAAGCCAAGGACCTGGAATTCCTCAACAGCGGCATCAAGATCGTGCAGCCCATCATGGGCGTGGCGTTCTGGCGCGATGACGTGGAAGTCAAGGCCGAGACCGTCACCGTGCGCTTTGAAGAAGGCCGTCCGGTGGCGCTCAACGGCAAGACCTTCGCCAGCATGACCGAGCTGATCCTGGAAGCCAACCGCATCGGTGGCCGCCATGGCCTGGGCATGAGCGACCAGATCGAGAACCGCATCATCGAAGCCAAGAGCCGCGGCATCTACGAAGCCCCGGGCCTGGCCCTGCTGTTCATCGCCTACGAGCGCCTGGTCACCGGCATCCACAACGAAGACACCATCGAACAGTACCGCGACAACGGCCGCAAGCTGGGCCGCCTGCTGTATCAGGGCCGCTGGTTCGATTCGCAGGCCATCATGCTGCGCGAAACCGCCCAGCGCTGGGTGGCACGCGCCATCACCGGCGAAGTGACGGTGGAACTGCGTCGCGGCAATGACTACTCGATCCTCAACACCGAGTCGCCCAACCTGACCTACCACCCGGAACGCCTGACCATGGAAAAGGGCGAAGGCAGCTTCTCCGCCATCGACCGTATCGGCCAGCTGACCATGCGCAACCTGGACATCGCCGACACCCGCCAGAAGCTGTCGATCTACCAGAACACCGGCCTGCTGGATTCCAGCACTGCCGTGTCGCTGCCGCTGCTGGGCAAGGACGAAAAGTAATTCCTGCTGGATTCACCTTTACCGTTTAATGGAAGCGATTCGATGAGCACTCAATTCGACAACGTCACCGTCCTGAAAAAGGGCAATGTCTACTTCGACGGCAAGTGTGTCTCGCACACCGTGCTGCTGGCCGATGGCAGCAAGAAGACCCTGGGCGTGATCCTGCCCTCGACGCTGAACTTCAGCACCGGTGCACCGGAAATCATGGAAATCAACGGCGGCAGCTGCCGCGTGCGTCTGAAGGGCGAAGAAGCCTGGAACACCTACGCGGCAGGCACCACCTTCAGCGTGCCGGGCAACTCCAGCTTCGACATCGAAGTGACCGAGACCCTGGATTACGTCTGCCACTTCGGCTGATCTTCTCGGCGTCTAAATAAAAAGCCGTCCGGTAGCGATACCGGACGGCTTTTTTACGTCTTCACACAGGAGTACGCTCAGATGAAGACCGGTTCCGGCTCCAGCTGGACGCCGAACTTTTCCTTCACATCATCCTGGATCGCCTTGGCCAGCCTGGCCACTTCCGCCCCGGTGGCACCGCCCCGGTTGACCAGCACCAGGGCCTGCTGTTCATACACGCCTGCACGCCCCATGCTCTTGCCCTTCCAGCCGCAGCGGTCGATCAGCCAGCCGGCGGCCAGCTTGTAATGGTCGTCATCGACGCGATAGCTGACCAGGTTGCTGTATTGTGCCAGCAGGGTATCGCGCAGGCGGGCCGGCACGATGGGGTTCTTGAAGAAGCTGCCGGCGTTGCCGATCCGGGCGGGGTCCGGCAGCTTGCGGGTGCGGATGGCGATGACGGCCTCGGCGATGTCGCGCGGACCGGGTTCGGTGATGCCGCGCTCCTGCAGGGCCTGGGCCACGTCGGCGTAGTTGGCGTTGGCTTCCCAGCGCTGGGGCAGCGCGAATGTCACGTCAAGGACGACGGCGCGGTCGCGCAGCGCATGCTTGAAGACGCTGTCGCGGTAGCCGAAGTGGCAGGCCTCGCGATCCAGCGTCAGCAGTTCGCCGCTGATCAGGTCGAAGGCTTGCAGGCTGTGGAAGCGATCCTTGATCTCGATGCCGTAGGCACCGATGTTCTGGATGGGCGCGGCACCGACGCTGCCGGGGATGAGTGAAAGATTCTCCAGCCCGCCCAGCCCCTGTTGCAGCGTCCACTGGACGAAAACGTGCCAGTTCTCCCCGGCGGCGGCGCGCACGTAGATGAAGTTGTCGTCCTCGCCGGTGATGTCTATGCCCCGGTTCTGCATATGCAGCACCAATCCGCTGAAGTCTTGCGTCAGGAGCAGGTTGCTGCCGCCGCCCAGGACCAGGCGCGGCAAGGCCATGAGGCCGGCGTCCTGGCGCAAGGTGCGCAGCTGCTCGATGCCCTCCACAGGCAGGTAGGCATGGGCACTGGCCTCGATGCCGAAGGTATTGAGGGCGCGCAGGGAAACGTCGTGGCGGACGGGAAGTGAAGAAGTGCTCATAGGGGTGGGATTATATCGCCCGCGCGCGGCAAATCCGCTGTCAGCGCCCAGGCGATGGCGGCGCGAGCCTCACTCCGTTAAAATCACGGCTCAGACGCCGGCCTTCGCCGGCTGCAAGAACATAAGGAACAAGCCATGCCCTCATTCGATACCGTCTGCGAAGCCAACCTGGTGGAAGTCAAGAACGCCGTGGACCAGGCCAACAAGGAAATTTCCACCCGTTTCGACTTCAAGGGCACCGATGCCCGCGTCGAGCAGAAGGAACGTGAGTTGACCGCATTCGCCGACTCGGACTTCCAGTTGAGCCAGGTGCGCGACGTGCTGACCAACAAGATGACCAAGCGCAACGTCGATGTGCGTTTCCTGGACGAAGGCAAGATCGAGAAGATCGGCGGCGACAAGGTCAAGCAGGTCATCAAGGTGAAGAACGGCATCGAAAGCGACGATGCCAAGAAGATCGTGCGCGTCATCAAGGACAGCAAGATGAAGGTCCAAGCCAGCATCCAGGGCGACGCCGTGCGCATCACCGGCGCCAAGCGCGACGACCTGCAGGCGGCCATGGCGCTGCTGCGCAAGGAGATCAAGGAGATTCCGCTGGAGTTCAACAACTTCCGCGACTGATCTGGGCAATTGCCTTTGCAGTACCGACAACGCCGGCTTTTGCCGGCGTTTGTTTTTGGCGCCAGCTCGATGGTATTCGAGAAAACGCAGCTGATTGCTCGAGGGCAAGCGGGTTTCCGCGCTGCCAAATCTACACTCCTTCCACCCAAAAATATCGGCGTCTCTTGAAGCGAGGGCTGATGGGCTGTTTGGGCAAGTTGCCAACTGACGGAAGGAGCAAAGATGGAACACAAGGAATTTGACGGACAACGCCTGGCGAACGATTTTCTTGCCGGCATCGACAAACGACCCATCAAGGGCAGCCATGCGCTGGCGACGCTGGGTTCGGCCACGCGGCTTGGCGGGGAAGTCGCTACGGCAAGCAGTAGCATGCACATCAAGGGACACCGCATCGCCTGCGTCGGTGACATCGTGCGATATCAGGACGGGACGGAGAGCAGGATCATCTCAGGTGCCGGCGCAGCTTTAACCTGCAAAGGCCATCCGATGGCCATGGTCGGCAGCACGACCGACAATGGGGACACGGTCACAAGCAGTCTGCAAAATACGGCACAAATTCGGGAATACGCAGACGATTCTGGCATACCGGGGCTGCTGCAAGCTGGCTACCTGGCGCCAACAGGGGATGGCGCATGAAGATCATCGGCTGGATTCGCTATGGCGATAAAGCCGCCTGCGGGGGGACGGTAATTGAGGGTGACCAGACTTGCCGCAGCCATGGGCGGGCTTATGCCTTTCAGGGGGCTCGGGTGGCTTGCCGAAAGGACTGCATCATTGCTGATGGTTTTCCGCGCTCTACGCTCACCAATGGACGGGCTCGGGTGATTCATGGGATGAAGACCAGTGCTGGATGCCCGTTGCACTCTACGCTCAACGATATCGACGGGGTAGGCAATGCAGGCGGTGAAGCTGTCGCCGAAAAGCACTTTCTCAACGCTGAGGGCGTTTGGATGCCTATCAAAGAGCCGGAGCAATACGAAGCCCCCTACGATGAACAACCCCAGCTTATTGCGCAGGCCATTGAAGGCGTACCCTGGACCGTCCAGACGATGGACGGGCGTACATTCTCTGGCCGGGCCGAGCCCGACGGCCAGCTACCGCGCATTGATACCTATGGGGAAGATGAATACGTCGTTTATTGGGGAGACGAGGCTCTCATCAAGATGGAAGGGGCACAAACATGAGCAAGATACTAGTGCAACAAGCCAAGGTGCGGACGAACACCATCAAGGACTCAGTGTGCAAAATTGATGTTCCTGCCGTTAAGTTCTCCGACCTGTGGGACAACTACGTGAGTGGCGCTCCCTTCAAGCCGGGGCCTGACGATAAAGGGGACTACGACAACCAGTGCGCCTTGCGCGTCAGTGCCACATTTCACAAAGTGGGCATTCAAATGCGTTCCTTCTCTCAGAAGACAGTCAAGCCGATGCCAGGTGCCAAAGCGTTGGGGCGTGTCATGATGGATGGCAAGCCGGCAGCAGTGCGGGCTTATGAACTTGCCGAATGGCTCAAGTTGCAGCCGTTCTGCGGTTTGCCCAAGCAACCCGAAGACGTCACAGGAAAAGATTGGGAATCGAAGGTGAAAGGGCGTACGGGGATCATCATGTTTCACGCGTATTGGACGCATGAAGGGCAAAGTACCAGCAATGCAAGCGGCGGACATATTGATTTATGGAACGGATCACGTCTCACCAACAATGGAATCACTGGAACCCTTGAAACATTCGCACGATTCACACTGGGCATCCATCGGCCTTGGCCGCACCTTTACTCTGACCTCAGAGAGTCAAGGCTCATACTCTTCTTTGAGGTGAAGTGATTGTGAAAAAGACTCTTCTGTTCTGCGTCGGACTTCTGATCGGATACATTTTCGACTTGATCCCTTCGCTATTTGAAATCCTAGCCAATACCAATGTCTGTATCGAATCATGCTCTGGCGTACTACGTGGGATTTCACTTGCAATCTATGCCGCGATGCCAATTCTTTGGGGAGTCAGTCTGCCGGTCACCATTGGAAAACCTCATGCATCCAGTCTCTTGATTTGCTTGTCGCTTGCATCGGCTTTCCTCATGCTGGCATTAACGTGGCTTCTCTACGCTCATCAGCATCCACAATAATTTCGACACAGAAGATAATTGGCAGGCTTCTGACGCTCATATTGATGACCGCGCTGCTGAATCTCGCCAGCTATGTTGTCGGCAATTGATCGGATAGGGTCATGAACAATGGATGCCGGGCCGAAAACAACAAAGCCCTGGCTCCCACCAAGGCTTTGTTCACTACCTCACGCCAGCAATCACCGGCGCATCAATCTCTCTTCAACAACACCCCTCAAGCCGCGTCCCGTTCATCCCCCACCAAACGGCGCTGCTTGACCGAATCCGCCAGGCCCTGCAGCACTTGCAGGCTTTCTTCCCAGTTGATGCAGCCATCGGTGACGGACTGGCCATAGGTCAGTTCCTTGCCCGGCACCAGGTCCTGGCGGCCGGCGACCAGGTGCGACTCCACCATCACGCCGACGATGCGGGTGTCGCCCGCGGCCACCTGGCGGCCGATGTCCGCGCAGACCGGGATCTGGTTTTCCGGCTTCTTGGAGCTGTTGGCGTGCGACGCGTCGATCATCAGGCGCGCTGCCAGGCCGCTCTTGGCGATGTCCTGGCAAGCCGCTTCCACGCTGGGCGCATCATAGTTGGGCTGCTTGCCGCCGCGCAGGATGATGTGGCAGTCCTCGTTGCCGGCAGTGGAGACGATGGCCGAATGGCCACCCTTGGTCACCGACAGGAAGTGGTGCGGCTGCGATGCGGCCTTGATGGCATCCACGGCGATCTTGACGTTGCCGTCGGTACCGTTCTTGAAGCCCACCGGGCAGGAGAGGCCCGAGGCCAGCTCGCGGTGCACCTGCGACTCGGTGGTACGGGCACCGATGGCACCCCAGCTGATCAGGTCAGCGATGTATTGCGGGCTGATCACGTCCAGGAATTCGGTACCAGCCGGCAGGCCCAGGTCGTTGATGTTCAGCAGCAGTTCACGGGCCGCGCGCAGACCGTCGTTGATGCGGAAGCTGTTGTCCATGTACGGGTCGTTGATCAAACCCTTCCAGCCCACCGTGGTGCGCGGCTTCTCGAAGTAGACGCGCATGACGATTTCCAGCTCGTTCTTGTGGCGCTCGCGCTCCACCACCAAGCGGCGCGCATATTCCATGGCGGCCTTGGTGTCGTGGATGGAGCAGGGGCCGATGACGACCATCAGGCGATCGTCCTGGCCGTGCAGGATGCGATGCAGCGCAGTGCGGGCTTCAGCGGTGGTGCGCTCGACCTTTTCGGTGCAGGCGAATTCGCGGATGAGATGCGAGGGGGGGACCAGTTCTTTCATTTCTCGGATGCGAAGATCGTCAGTGCGCGGCATTTTTTTCTCCTGGTGTACTGCAATGATTCAGCTGGAATATTGACCAAAAAAAAACCGCCATCACTGGCGGTTTTTTAGGAAATCGGTTTTGTCTTTTTACGAACGCTTACCGCTTTTCACCGCCGTGGGGCTGGAATAGCTAAAGTAAAAATAAAAGTAAGCGCGGGCGAAAGACATGTCTGGCGTCATGGGTTAAGTGAAGCAGGCGTTCATAGTGCTACAAATCAGGGGCTTTGGCAAGCAACAAGACGAAATCGATATGCTGCGCTGCAAATGCATATTTCATTCAATATATATATATTTATTGAGTATTTATTGCCTAAATAGCCAATAAGCGTCGCCAAAAACACAATAAAAAATCTGGCCTCGCGCAAGCCTTGCCCGCACCCCATCGTCTTGCCAACTGTGGCTTTCCTGCAAAAAAAGTGAATATTTGATCTGGCCACGTCGTTTTCCCCTGCCACCGGAAGTCATATTCCCGGCGCATAAATGAAAAAACCGCCGGTGAATGACACCGGCGGTTTTCACAAGAAACGATGCAGCGATGAATGATCAGGCAGTTCCGCCCACGGTCACGCCATCCAGACGCAAGGTAGGCTGCCCCACCCCGACCGGCACGCTCTGGCCTTCCTTGCCGCACACGCCGACACCGGAATCCAGGCGCATGTCATTGCCGATCATGGAAACGCGGTTGAGCACATCCGGGCCATTGCCGATCAAGGTCGCGCCCTTGACCGGATAGGTGATCTTGCCATCCTCGATCATGTAGGCCTCGCTGGCCGAGAAGACGAACTTGCCATTGGTGATATCCACCTGGCCACCGCCGAAGTTGACGGCATACAGGCCATTCTTGACCGAGGCCAGGATCTCGCCCGGATCCTTGTCACCGCCCAGCATGTAGGTATTGGTCATGCGCGGCATGGGCAAGTGGGCGAAGGATTCGCGGCGGGCATTGCCGGTGACGTCCATCTTCATCAGGCGGGCATTCATGGTGTCCTGGATGTAGCCCTTCAGGATGCCGTCTTCGATCAGCGTGGTGCACTGGGTCGGATTGCCTTCGTCGTCGATATTGAGCGATCCACGGCGATCGGCGATGGTGCCGTCATCGACCACGGTCACGCCCTTGGCGGCGACGCGTTCCCCGATGCGGCCGGAGAAAGTGGACGAGCCCTTGCGGTTGAAGTCGCCTTCCAGCCCATGACCAATGGCTTCGTGCAGCAGGATGCCGGGCCAGCCGGGGCCAAGCACCACGGTCATGGGACCGGCCGGGGCCGGGCGCGCATCCAGGTTCACCAGCGCGGTGGCCACCGCTTCGGAAGCATACTTCTCCAGCAGGGTGTCGGAGAAATAGCCGTAGTCATATCGTCCGCCGCCACCGCTGCTGCCCATCTCGCGACGGCCATTCTGTTCGGCGATCACCGTCACCGACACCCGCACCAGCGGACGGATATCGGCAGCCAGCACGCCATCGGCGCGCGCCACCAGCACCACGTCGTATTCGCCGGAGAGGCTGGCCATGACCTGCTTGACGCGCGGATCCTTGGCGCGGGCGATGCGTTCGATGCGTTCCAGCAGCTGCACCTTGGCCGTGGCGTCCAGCGAGGTCAGCGGATCATGCGGCAGGTACAGCGCGCGGCCGCCGGCCGGCGTCATGGCACCGGCCACCTTGATCTTGCCGCTGCCCTGGCGGGCGATGGTGCGGGTGGCGGCGGCGGCATCCAGCAGCGCCGATTCGGAAATCTCGTCCGAATAGGAGAACGCGGTCTTGTCGCCCGACACGGCGCGCACGCCCACCCCCTGGTCGATGGAAAAGCTGCCGGTCTTGACGATGCCCTCTTCCAGGCTCCAGCCCTCGCTCTTGGTGAACTGGAAGTAAAGGTCGGCGTAGTCCACCTTGTGCGTGAACATGCTGCCCAAGGCCTTGAGCAGCTTGGATTCGTCCAGGCCGAAGGGAGTCAGCAGCACGTCGCGCGCCACTTGCAGGGCGCCCATGTTGGGTTCAAATAATTTCATAGCGTCTTGTCGGAAGGCAAAAAGGTCAAAGCTTGCGATGGCGTAGCGCCGGCAAGCTTTCTCGAACGTATTGTAGACGATGGGGATCAATGTCGCCGATCACAAGCCCCTCTCCCTCAGGAAGCACCGAGACGATCTCGCCCCAGGGATCAACCAGCATGCTGTGGCCCCAGGTACGGCGGCCATTGACGTGCTGCCCGCCCTGCGCCGAGGCCAGTACGTAGCACTGGTTCTCGACGGCACGCGCGCGCAGCAGCAGCTCCCAGTGCGCGCGGCCGGTGGTATGGGTGAAGGCGGCAGGCATCACGATCAGGGCGCACTCGCCCATGGCGCGGTACAGCTCCGGGAAGCGCAGGTCATAGCACACCGACAAGCCGACCCGCCCGAAGGGTGCCTCGAAGCTGCGCACTTCGCTGCCGTATTCGATGGTGCGGGCTTCGTCGTAGTTTTCTTCACCCCGCACGAAATTGAACAAGTGGATCTTGTCGTAACGCGCCACCCGCTGGCCATCCGGTCCATAGACCAGTGAAGTATTGAGCACCTTGCCGGAAACCGCCGACTGCAGCGGCAGTGTGCCGCCCACCAGCCACAGCCGGTGCTCGCGCGCCAGGGCGCTCATGCATTCCTGCATGGGACCGCTGCCATCGGCTTCGGCATAGGCCAGCTTGTCGCGCTCGTGCAGGCCCATGATGGGCCAGTATTCCGGCAGCAGCGCCAGTTGCGCGCCCTGCTGCGCTGCCTGCGCCACCAGGCGGCTGGCCGCATCGAAGTTCTGCAATGGCTCGGGGGTGGAGACCATCTGGATCGCCGCCACCTTGAAGGAATCGCTCATGTCTGCCTCTTGCCAGCGTGGTGAGTGAAGAAAGAATGCCGCCAGTATCGCCCATCCGCGCCAGCCGCGCAGGCCAGGCCGGGGACATGACCAGGATCAGGCACCGGAATTGATGGCCGGTCCCGGCGCGGGTGCGCCGCGCCGCTGCGCCGGGGCCGGTGAAGGGGCCGGCACCACGTCATTGCCCGGCTTGCCATCCTCCTTGCCGCCCTTGCCCTTCTGCAGCACCTCGCGGGCACGTTCTGCATCCACCGGCGAGACCTGCCCCTGCTTGACCACGATGGGGTCGCTCCAGGGACCTGTCACCTTGTATTCGAAGCTGAGCGACTTCATCACCGGATTGCGCAGGAACAGCTGCGCCAGCAAGGTACTCACCCCCACCACCGGATTGACCGCCATCGCCACCACCGAGGCCGTGCCGAGGTTGATCTCGGGGATCACCACCACATGCAGGTCCTGGGTCTCGCGGGCGATGTCGGCCGAGCCGCTCATCAGCACCGAGGCCGTCACGCCCGCCATCTTGAGATTGTCCGTGCTGGCGATGCCCTTGGCGATGCTGGCGGTTCCTGCCACGGTGTCGAAGGCAAAACCTTCCGAGAACACGTCGCGGAAGTCCAGCGTCAGCCGGCGCGGCAAGGCCTGCAGGTTGAGCACGCCCAGCAGCTTGGCAGCCCCCGGATCCACCTTCAGGAACTGTCCCGAATGCACGTCCATGTGCACCTGCCCGGCCAGCGTTGCCATGTCCATCGCATAGGGCGGTGCCTTCCAGCTGAGATCGCCGTCGAGCTTGCCGCGCCCGCCGCGGATGGTGCCGGGATAACCGAAGCGTTCCAGCAGCTTGCCTGCATCCTCGATATCCAGCGCATAGGTGAAGTTGGAGGTGTGATTGCTGCCGAAGGTGAGCCAGTTGCCGGCTGCCCGGAACTGCGCGTCGGGATTGGCCAGCAGCAGGCGGCTGATGCGCCATTCGCGGCCGACCGAGGTCAGGATGTTGCTGGCATCGAGTTCCAGCCGGCCCAGCTTCTTGCCGCCCAGTTCGAACTGCTCGGCGCGGATGTCCAGCGCGGGCATCTGCAGGTTGTCGTCGGTCTTGTCGGCACTGGCGGGCTGGGCCGCGTCGGCCGTCGGGCTGGACTTGGGAATGACCAGCGAGGACAGCCGTGCCGTGACCTTGCCGGCCCCGCTTGCACTGCCGGGTTCGTCCCAGGTCACGGTACCGGCGGCTTGCTGGGACTCCAGATTGATCTGCCAGGCATTGCGGCGATGCGCCGCTTCCAGGATCAGCTTGTTGAGCTTCTTGCCCATCAGGTTCAGTTCGCCGACGCGGGCCGAGACGCTGTCCGGCTCCAGGTATTGCGTGACATCGCTGTTGCCCAGGCGATTGCCTGCGGCTGCGCCGTTGCCAGCGGCCGCCGCGTCCTTGCCCGCCAGGTCCTTCTTCAGAGCCAGCCAGGCGTCGGCATCCAGGCTGTCGGTGGCCAAAGCCAGCTTCAGACCGGAGGCCGGAGTCGGTGCCGGCTGGTTCCAGCCGATGCCGCCGCTGGTGACGCGCCACTCATTGCCCTTGGCGGCGACGCGCTCGCGCACATAGCGCGACGCCACGTTCGAGCCCAGCGACACACGCATTTCCTCGCGTTCGATCAGCGGATCGGACGAGGCCTGCGGCAGCAGGTCGAAGCGCATCGGCAGGGAGTCCTGCACGCCCTTGCGCAGGGGCACCGGCAGGTCCACGCCGAGACCGGCCAGGCTGGACTCGACCGTGACTTCCGGCTGATGCTGCCGCACCAGCACCGTGGCGCTGTAGCGGGTGCCGCCCGAGAAGCGCGCCAGCAGGCGCTGCAGCGAAGGCTCGGGGTATTGCTTGCGCAGGTTCTCGATGTTGATGGCACCGTCCAGACGTACCTGGCTGCTGCCATCCTTCTGGGTGCCGCCGCTGATGGCCAGGTTATCGCCCAGGAACTGGCCGCGCACGCCATTGAGCGTGAAGCCGCGCTCGTTGAACTCGACCTTGCCGCTGGTGCGATAGATGGGCGGCAGTTCCGGCAGCAGGTCGACGTCATTGTTGGCGAAGTTGAAGGCCCCCTGTGCGCGGGTATCAATGGCATGGTGCAGCGGCATCTGGAACTTCAGGTCCAGACGCGCCTCGCCGGTGGCGGTGCTGTGTTCCATGACGTTGCCGGTCCAGCGCGCTACCGGGCTCTGGTTGACGTATTGCAGGAAGGCCGGCATGGGGCCATTGGCAACGCCATCGATTTCCAGCACGGCATCATGCGAATCGACATCCGCCACCCGCGCCGTCACCGGTCCCAGCCGCGCGCCCAGGGTACGGGCGCTGTCAGCCTTGATCTCCAGCCGAGTGCGATCGACGCTGATGCGCCCCCGGCCCTCCTCCAGCAGCGGCCACTCCGGCTCCTTGCCATCCCGGCCAACGTGGCCGGGGGTGTAGTTCAGCTTCAGCCCCTCGAACTCGCCTGCCAGCTGGAATACGCCCTTGGGCTGCTCGCCCGGCTTGCTGGTGTGGAAAGGGAAATCGGCCAGCGCCCCCTTGAGCTTGAACTGCACCTCCTTCAGATTGCCGGCCAGCAAGCCCTCGGTGAGCCAGCGATGCAGCGGTTCGCTCATGTGTTGCGGCAGGTAACGGCGAATCGCCTTCACATCGAAGCTGGTCAGCTCGCCATGCAGGTCGACGCTGCCGGCCGAGCGGCCCTGCAGCGGCAGCAGGTGCTGCCCGCTCAGGCTGCCGGCCACGCCGGGCTGGGCGAACTGCATCTGGTCAAGATCCACCTGCAGGGTCTGGTCCTTCAGGTATTGCCAGCGCGCCTGCAGTTTGAGGCTGTCAAAGGGCAGACTGGATTCGCGGAAAAGATCGGTCGGCAGCTCGAATGCCAGTTGCTGCGCATCGACCTTGACCGAACCACCCTTCTCGCTGGCATCGATCTCGCCGGACAGGTTGCTGAAACCGGGGAAGGCCGCCCACTGTGCGCGGGCTTGCTGGGCAGCGTTCTTGCGCGGCTCGACATGGGCCGGCAAGCCCTTCAGCCCCAGGCCCTTGAAGCGGCCATTGACGCGGTAGGAACTCAGCTCGGGATAAGTGCCCTGCCACTGCACGGTGAAATCATGCAGCTCTCCGCGCGGGGCCAGGTCGTCCAGCAGCTTGCGCTGGGACGGCGCCAGCGGCAGGCGGGTGGCCAGCTGCGACAGCGTCTGCAGGTTCAGATAGGTGGCCTTGACGCTGGTGCGCTCGGCCTTCAGGGGCGTGGCCGGTTCATAGCTCTCGGCAATCGAGGTCGGCGGCAGCACGAAGCCGTCCGGGGTCTCGATGGAAAAATCGGTCAGGGTCACCTGATGGCCGTTGGCACCGAAGGTCGGTACGCCGTCCTCAGCATTGGGCCCCAGGGTTTCGCTGGCGGAGATGCGTCCATTGACGCGTTTCAAGGACAGCGGCTCCAGCTGGCGCGACAGGCGAGCATTGAAATCGGTGAGACCGAGGTCGGCGGTAAAGTTGGCGACCTTGGCGTGATCCAGCGTCAGCCAGGCGCGCACCGAGCCGCGGCCGCTGTTGATGGCGATCGGATAATCGAACCAGGCGCGCCAGACCGACAGCTCGGTATTGCGCAGATCGGCATAGAGCAAGCCCTTCCAGCGCGCGATGTCGGAACTGCGCGCAAAGGCCGGATGGCTGAAATCGGCCCGTACATCCAGAGGAGCCGCCGTATCCTGCGGCGGAATGGCGCGCAGCGAGAGCCGATGGCGTAGCCAGCGGTTGTGCAGCACCAGGTTGACATCTTCCAGCACCAGCTCGGGTGCCTGGCGCAATTCGTCATCCCAGCGCAGCTTGCTGTGACGGATCACGATTTCGCGCTGCGACAGCAGCCAGTCCAGGTTGCTGCCATCGCCCCCGGCCGGTACCGGGATCCCCGCCACATACAGCTTGCCGGCTGCATCGCGGCGGATGGCCAGGTCGGCCCCTTCGATACTGAGGTTTTCCAGACGCAGCGACGCCACCAGGACGCTGCTCCAGGACAGCGTGGTCGATACGCGCGGCAGGCTCAGGGCGGCTTCGCCCTGCTGGTCGTGGACGGTGAGATTGGTCAGCGAGAGCTGGGGCCGCAATCCGCTCCAGGAAGCATCAATGGTCTCGATGCTGACCGCACGGCCGAGCTGGTGCGAGATCAGGGCTTCAATGCGGGGCTTGTAGTGGCCCACCTCGGGCAGCACCGCATAGCGCAGCACCAGAAACAGCGCGCAAAAGACGAAGTAGGCGGCCAGCAGCAGCTTGAGGGTGAAACCCAGGACATGGTGGGTAGCCCGGTTCAGGCGCCGATAGCTGCCCCGCGCAAATCGCCAGCACAGCGCCCAACGGCCAGGCTTCGGTGCGGCGTTATGTTGTTCTTGGGACATCAGGTTGCAAGGCGGCTCGGCAGAAAAATGGAATCGGGCAGGCAGCATGATCGCATGGAAAACCAGCCCATGCCATCTTGGCAAAGGGGCTATGAGGGGCAAAAACGGCGATAAGTTTAAAAAGGGAGGCTAGAATCGCCGGATTCGCTCCTTTTTACGTCCATCGTCAGTCCGCAGTCAGCTGGCATGCCGGGGAACCTGCCCCGGCCTCCGCCTTGCCTGCATTGTCGGCATCGGCGGGACGGGCCTGAAGCCGGGGGAGCAGCGGTTTTCTTCCTTTTACACCTTGTCGCGGAGCTTTGCGGTCTCTTATGCCTGTTCATCATCCTTCCCTGGTCGACGCCTCCACTTCCCGCTACTACACCCGCTGGACCCAGGCTGATCCGGCCCGCCCGGCCCTGGTGGCCGAGGCCGCCCGCCAGCCCATGGACCGCGAGGCCATGCAGCAGCGCCTGGCGCGCGACCTGGAAGCCGGCCTGAGCCTGCCGGCCGCCATGCGGCGTCTGCGCAACCTGATCATCTGCAGCCTCATCACGCGTGACCTGGATGGCCGCGCCGACCTGGCCGAAGTGGTGGCCACCATGACCGGTTTTGCCGATTTCGCCGTGCAGACCCACCTGGCGGCCCTGATGCAGGAACAGACCGCCCTCCATGGCACCCCGTTGGGTGAAGAATCAGGACGCCCGCAGGAAATGATCGTGCTGGGCATGGGCAAGCTGGGCGGGGGTGAACTGAACGTTTCTTCCGATATCGACCTCATCTTCGTCTACCCGGAAGATGGCGATACGCAAGCCGGGCCCGGCCAGAAATCGCTCTCCAACCATGAATTCTTCGTCCGCCTGGGCAAGAAGCTGATCGGTGCGCTGGCCGAAATCACTGAAGATGGCTTCACCTTCCGCGTCGACATGGCGCTGCGTCCCAACGGCAACTCCGGGCCGCTGGTGGCCAGCTTCAACATGGTCGAGGAATACCTGGTACGCCAGGGCCGCGAATGGGAGCGCTACGCCTGGACCAAAGCCCGGGCGCTGACCGGCACCGAGGAAGACATCGCCACTCTGGAAGCAATCAGCCGGCCTTTCATTTTCCGCCGCTACCTGGACTTCGGCTCCATCGATGCGCTGCGCTCCATGCACGGCCAGATCCGCGCCGAGGTCAAGCGCCAGGAAGCCCTCCACCCCGACCGCAGCAACAACGTCAAGCTGGGCCGGGGCGGCATCCGCGAAATCGAATTTACCAGCCAGGTGTTCCAGCTGATCCGTGGCGGACGCGATGCCGAGCTGCGCGACCGCTCCACCCGCGCCACCCTGCGCACGCTGGCGGCCAAGGAACTGCTGGCTCCTGACGTGGTGGAGCAGTTGCTGGACGCCTACACCTTCCTGCGCGACCTGGAGCATCGTCTGCAATACCTGGAAGATGCGCAGACCCACACCCTCCCCGTCAATCCCGATGACCTGCTGCTGGTGGCCAACATGATGGGCTACGCCGACAGCGCCGCACTGCTGCAGGCGCTGGAACACCAGCGTGCCATCGTGGCCGCGCAGTTCGATGCCATCTTCGCCGACAAGCAATCCGAAGGCGAAAGCGATGGGCCCACGGTGGCGGTGAGCGAGAACGACAATCTCGAAGGCCTCACCGACGCCCTGCGCCTGGTCGGCTTCCCCGAGGAAGACATCGAGAACGGTGCGCGCCGCCTGCACCTGACCTGGCAGTCGCCGCGCATGCAAAGCCTGCCCGAGGCCAGCCGCAACCGGCTCAATACCGTCATCAACAATGGACTGCCGCTGCTGGCCGCGCTGCATTACGACCAGTTGCCGGCGCTGGGCCGCCTGCTCGACTTCCTCGAAGCGATCGCCCGCCGTGCCGCCTATCTGGCCCTGCTCACCGAATATCCCTACGCCCTGCAGCGCCTGGTGCGCATGATCGGTGCCAGCGGCTGGGCCGCCACCTACCTGACGCGCCACCCGCTGCTGCTGGACGAATTGCTGGACGACCGCAACCTCAAGGCCGCCTCCGACTGGAATGCCTTCGCCGACACCTGCCGTCGCCAGCTGGCCACGGCCGAGGGCGATACCGAACGCCAGCTCGACATCCTGCGCGAGCTGCATCACGCCGAACTGTTCCGCCTGCTGGCGCAGGATCTGGAAGGGGATCTGTCAGTGGAAAAGCTGGCCGATGAACTTTCGGCCCTGGCCGACGTATTGGTGCAGGTCACTCTCGAAGCGATCTGGCAGACCATCACCCAGCGCCATGTCGAGGTACCGCGCTTTGCCGTGATCGCCTACGGCAAGCTGGGCGGCAAGGAGCTGGGCTATGCCTCGGACCTGGACGTGGTCTTCCTCTACGACGACGAGGACCAGGAGGCCCCGGGCCTGTACGCCAAGCTGGCGCAGCGCTTCATCACCTGGATGACCAGCCACACCCCGGCCGGCACCCTGTTCGATATCGACATCGCCCTGCGTCCGGATGGCGCCAGCGGATTGCTGGTATCACCGGTCTCCTCCTTCGAGAAGTACCAGCTCAATGCGGCATGGATCTGGGAACATCAGGCCCTGACCCGGGCGCGCTTCTGTGCGGGCGATCCCGCCATCGGCGAGCGTTTCGAGGCACTGCGTGAGCGTGTACTGCGCCAGCCGCGCGATGTGAACAAACTGGAAGAGGAAGTGCTGTCGATGCGCCGCCGCATGCGCGATGCCCATCCCAATCGCAGCATGATGTTCGATCTGAAGCACGATGAAGGCGGCATGATCGACATCGAGTTCATGGTGCAATACCTGGTGCTGCGCCATGCCTGCGACCACCCGCAGCTGACCGGCGACATCGGCAACATCGCCCTGCTCAAGCTGGCCGGGCAGCTCGGGCTGATTGATGCGCTGCTGGCGGCGGAAGCGGCCAATGCCTACCGCCTGTTCCGCAAGCTGCAGCACCAGATCCGCCTGCAGGGTTCCGAACGCGCCCACATCGATGCGATCCGGGTGGAACATGAACGGGCTTGCGTGATCCGGCTGTGGCAGCAGGTCTTCGGCTGATTCAATGTCCGGCGGGATGAAGAAAAAAACGAGAGTTGCCTCTCGTTTTTTCATTTCCCTTCATCTGCACCGGATCGTGCGTGAAACCCTTTAATTCATGGGTTTGACGGCCACCAGATTGATCAGCGTTTCTTCCCGCTCCGCCTTGGGCTTGATGCCGAAGACGCGTTCCAGTATCCCCAGGTCTTCCCGGCTCCACCACAGGTACGGATAGGAAATCGACTCCGGCGCGACCTCGAAGCCGGCGCTGCGCACCAGGGCCAGGTACTCGCCGGCGGTCTTCTGGACCTCCATCGGATGGCGGAACAACAAGCGGATGATCCACGAATGAATGTAGCGCCTGGTCGACTCGGCAAAGAGCAGGATGCCGCCCGGTTTGAGGACGCGGTAGAACTCGCGGATGGCCTCTTCCTGATCGATCAGGTGATGGAAGGTCTGGTGGCAGAACAGCAGGTCCACGCTATTGTCTTCCAGCCGCATGCGCGAGCTGGAGCACTGGATGAACTCGGCGCGCAGGCCCTCGGCCTCGGTCTCGGCACGTGCGGCGGCGATCATGTTGGGATCGATGTCCATGCCGATCAGGCGCTGCGGGGCAAAGCGCTGGTGCAGCTTCTTGAGCGAGCGCCCCCAGCCACAGCCGACGTCGGCGACCACCGCATAGCTGCTGCGCCGCTCGGGAATGAGGCGCTCCAGATCTTGCAGGGCGCGTTCCAGCACGTGCAGGGTCCAGGTCGGTGTACGCAGGAACCAGAGGCCGAAGGCGGTCTCCGGAACGTGCTCCGGCATGGCCGGAGGCAAGGGCTGTGAATGTGAGTTCATGTCGTTGTGCTTGTTGTTCTGGCCGGATGCGCGGGCAGAGGCGGCTGGCATCCGGGTCGCCGGCGGTTCCCCCTGCCGGCTGATGGAAAAATGCCCCGCCGGCAAGCGCCTGCGGGGCATCAGATGTTACCGGCTGGCAAGCAGGACTGCAACTGTCCCGGGCCAGTGTTCATGCGAGATCAATATTTGGGCGGCGTTTTCTCTTCGCGGCTGGCACGGCGGTCGCTGCCACTGTCGCGCGAGGACGAGGAGCTTTCGCGGTCACGCGAACGCGCGTTGTCGCGATTGGCGTCGCGCTCACGGGCGCGGCTGCGGTCACTGTCCTTGGCGTCCTTGTCCTTGCCGTCCTTGCCATCCTTGGACTTGGCATCATCCTTGGCGGCATCCGCCGCAGGCGCGGGCGGGGTCACGGTCTGGATGCCCTTGGCGGCCATGTATTCGTGCATGTCCTTCCAGCCGGTGAAGATACCGGCCTTCAGGGCGTCGGGGTTGCGCTGGTAGCAGTCTTCCAGGCTCTGGCCGGCCTGGCGGCAGCCGGCGCCCAGGGCGATGCCTTCGGCCTTGGCTTCTTCCGGGGTCTGCTTGGGCTTGGAAAAGCTGCTGATGTAGTCGCACGCGGACAGCGAGAAGCTGACGGCGGAAATCAGGGCCAGGTTGGCCAACAGGCGGCGGGCCTGGGATGAGCTTGCTGACATGCGTTCCCTCATTGGGTCGGTTGCTCTTGTTGTGGACAGGCAATGCGCAAACGGAAAAAAGGCCATTGCAAGCGGTGCCTGCAACAGCCTTTCACTCCTTTTGCAGGCTGATTCGACTATTTTCACCTTGGCAAGCAAGCTTGCATACGAGGAAAAGAAGCCGAAACAGCCCTGAAATTGACGCTCCCGGCCGGGGAACCCCGGCCGGTGCGTCAGAACACGCGTCTTACTTGGCGTTGGCCAGGGCGACGGTGGTGTCCAGCATGCGGTTGGAGAAGCCCCACTCGTTGTCGTACCAGGAAGACACCTTCACCAGGCGGCCGGAGACCTTGGTCAGGGTAGCGTCGAAGTTGGACGATGCCGGGTTGTGGTTGAAGTCCACCGAGACCAGCGGGTCGGTGTTGTAGGTCAGGATGCCCTTCAGGGGACCGTTTTCGGAAGCGGCCTTCAGGATGGCATTGACTTCATCCACGGTGGTGTCGCGCGAAGCCACGAAGGACAGGTCGACGATGGACACGTTGATCGTCGGCACGCGGATGGCGTAGCCGTCCAGCTTGCCGTTCAGTTCCGGCAGCACCAGGCCGACGGCGGCGGCAGCGCCGGTCTTGGTCGGGATCATGGACTGGGTGGCCGAACGGGCGCGGCGCAGGTCTTCGTGATACACGTCGGTCAGCACCTGGTCGTTGGTGTAGGCGTGGACGGTGGTCATCAGGCCGTTTTCCAGGCCGATCTTGTCATGCAGCGGCTGCACCAGCGGAGCCAGGCAGTTGGTGGTGCACGAGGCGTTGGAGATGACGGTGTCGGAAGCCTTGAGCACGCCGTGGTTGACGCCGAAAACGACGGTCGCATCCACGTCCTTGCCACCCGGAGCGGAGATGATCACCTTCTTGGCACCGCCCTTGATGTGGGCGCTGGCCTTTTCCTTGGTGGTGAAGAAGCCGGTGCATTCCAGCACCACGTCCACACCCAGCTCGCCCCAGGGCAGCTCGGCCGGGTTGCGCTGGGCCAGCACCTTGATGCGGTCGCCGTTGACGACGATGGAATCGCCATCCACGGTCACGGTGCCCGGGAACTTGCCGTGGGCGGTGTCGTACTGGGTCAGGTGGGCATTGGTCTTCGGGTCGCCCAGGTCGTTGATGGCGACGATCTCGATGTCGTGCTTCTTGCCGCCTTCGTAGTGAGCGCGCAGGATATTGCGGCCGATGCGGCCATAACCGTTGATTGCTACGCGAATTGCCATGCTCTTCTCCTCAAGTAGTAAAAATCAATGCAAACCGGTAGTCGGGAAAGCGACCAGGCCGTCAGCTTGCCCCACTTCGGGGCCGCCGATCGGACATGGATCCTTCTTTTCCGGCCTTTTTGTTCAGTTGTTCTTGCCGTCCCTCTTTGCCCTGCTGATCCAGCCGTTCAATCTCGTGCCGCCCTCACCCGCTCAGGAGTGAAGCTTGCGCCAGACGAAACCGATCTCGTCGAGTTCACTGCCATCATCCCAGGTGAACGTTTGTTCATAAAGCCTTTCGGCCCCGAGCGACTCGAAAAATTCCCCGGCGCCTTCGTTCTTGCTCAGCACCCAGGCCATCAGGCCAGTCGCACCGGCACCGATGAGGGTGGCCGCCACATTGGCCAGCAGCCGCTTGCCCAGCCCCTTGCGCTGCTCATCGGGCAGCACGCAGATGGCGGTCAGCTCGGCATCGCAGCCGAAACGCAATTCGGCCAGGGTCATGCCCGAAGCGAAGCCGATGATCTCGCCCCCGCTTTCGGCCACGAAGGTGCAGGCGGCGTCCGACGACGCTTCCAGCACCTGCTCCCACAGCTTGACGCTTTCCTCGGGCTTGAGGTGATCGAGGTAGCTGTCGGGCACCAGGCCGCGATAGGCGGCGCGCCAGGCGTCGATGCGCACGCCGGCGATCGACGCCGCATCGCCCTTCCTGGCGCGGCGGAACAGGACTTCTTCAGTCATGGACACCAGACTGCTCAAGCCAGCACTGCCTTGGCCTTGGCCACCACGTTCTCGACGGTGAAGCCGAAGTGCTTGAACAGCACGCCGGCCGGGGCCGATTCGCCGAAGGTGTCGATCCCGACCACGGCGCCTTCCAGGCCCACGTACTTGTGCCAGAAGGCGGTGACGCCGGCCTCGATGGCCACGCGCGGCACGCCGCGGGTCAGCACGGAGGCCTTGTAGGCCGCATCCTGGCGGTCGAACACGTCGGTCGACGGCATCGACACCACGCGCACGGCGATGCCTTCGGCGGCCAGGGCGTCAGCGGCCTTGGTGGCCAGTTCGATTTCGGAACCGGTGGCCATCAGGATCACCTTGGCATCGGCCGCATCGCGCAGCACGTAGCCGCCACGGGCGATGTCCTTGACCTGGGCGTCGGTGCGCTCCTGGAAGGGCAGGTTCTGGCGCGAGAAGATCAGGGTGCTCGGACCATCGTGGCGCTTGATCGCTTCAGCCCAGGCCACGGCGGTTTCGGTGGTGTCGCACGGACGCCAGTTGTCCAGGTTGGGGATCAGGCGCAGGCTGGAGACGTGTTCCACCGACTGGTGAGTCGGGCCGTCTTCGCCCAGGCCGATGGAGTCGTGGGTGAACACGAACAGCGCGCGGGTCTTCATCAGGGCCGCCATGCGCAGGGCATTGCGGCTGTAGTCGGAGAAGGTCAGGAAGGTCGCGCCGAAGGGCACGTAGCCGCCATGCAGGGCGATGCCGTTCATGATGGCGCTCATGCCGAATTCACGCACACCGTAGTTGATGTGGTTGCCGCGCTGTTCGGCGCGCACGGCCACCGATTCCTTCCAGTTGGTCAGGTTCGAGCCGGTCAGGTCGGCCGAGCCGCCCAGGAATTCCGGCAGCGCCTGCGCGTAAGCCTGGATGGCGTTCTGGCTGGCCTTGCGGGTGGCGATGGTTTCCTTCTTTTCCAGCGTGGAATTGATGTAGGCGGTCACGGTCGATTCGAACGCGGCCGGCAGCTCGCCCTTCAGGCGGCGCAGCAGTTCAGCGGCTTCAGCCGGGTATTGGGCGGCGTAGCTGTCGAAGGTCTGCTTCCAGTTCGCTTCGAAGTCGGCACCGGTGGACTTGGCATCCCAGGCGGAATAAACATCCGCCGGGATTTCGAACGGAGCGGAAGTCCAGCCCAGCGCTTCGCGCACGGCGGCGATTTCCTTGTCACCCAGGGCGGCGCCGTGGACCTTGTCGGTACCGGCCAGGTTGGGCGAGCCCTTGCCGATGACGGTACGGCAGCAGATCAGGGTCGGCTTGTCGGCCAGCTTGGCCTGGTGGATCGCGGCGCTGACGGCCTCGACGTTGTGGCCGTCCACGGCCGGGATGACGTTCCAGCCGTAGGCTTCGAAGCGCTTCGGGGTGTCGTCCTTGAACCAGCCTTCGACGTGGCCGTCAATCGAGATGCCGTTGTCGTCATACAGCACGATCAGCTTGGACAGGTTCAAGACGCCTGCCAGCGAGCAGGCTTCATGCGAGATGCCTTCCATCAGGCAGCCGTCGCCGACGAAGGCGTAGGTGTAATGATCGACCACGGCCAGGCCGGGCTTGTTGAATTCGGCGGCCAGCAGCTTTTCAGCCAGCGCCATGCCCACCGCATTGGTGATGCCCTGGCCCAGCGGACCGGTGGTGGTTTCCACGCCCGGGGTGATGTGAACTTCCGGGTGGCCGGCGGTCTTGGAATGCAGTTGGCGGAAGGACTTGATGTCGTCCATCGACAGGTCGTAGCCGGTCAGGTGCAGCAGTGCGTACTGCAGCATCGAGCCGTGGCCGTTGGAGAGCACGAAGCGGTCGCGGTTGGCCCAGTGCGGGTTGGACGGATTGTGGCGATAGTGCTTGGCCCACAGGGCCACTGCGATTTCGGCCATCCCCATCGGCATGCCCGGGTGTCCGGAATTGGCTTTTTGAACTGCGTCCATCGCCAGCGCGCGGATCGCGTTGGCCATCTTGTCGGTGGGGAGAGTGGAAATCATGTCGAGGTCAGAGTTTGCTGTGCTGGGGGGCGCCGCAGGCGCACAAATCGGATGTTCAAGCCAATGCGCCGGCCCGGAAGCCCGGGTAACGGCGCGGGCCCGTATTTTACCAGAGTGCGCCGGGGGGATTAAAATTCGGGACCAGCCCCTGACCGGACTGACAACTTTTTTCATGTCTTTTTGATCTTCTTCCTCCAGGACCCTGCCCCATGCCCCGCTTTTACTTCCCGCACCCCCTCGGCATCGGCTCCGCCCTGGTCCTGCCCGAGCAGATTGCCCATCACATCCAGGTGCTGCGCCTGCAACCGGGCGATACCGTGACCCTGTTCAATGGCGAAGGCGGCGAATACACCGCCAGCCTGAGCACCCTCGAAAAGAAGCGCGTCCACGCCGAAGTGAAGACTTTTTCACCCCGCGAGGCCGAACTGCCCTATGCGCTGACCCTGGCCCAGGCCCTGCCTGAAGGTTCGAAGATGGACTGGATCGTCGAGAAAGCCGTGGAGCTGGGCGCCACCGCCCTCCAGCCGCTGGCCGCGCAGCGTTGCGTGGTGCGGCTCTCGGGTGACCGGGCCGAGAAGAAGCAGGCGCACTGGCAAGGCATCATCCATGCTGCCGCCGAGCAATGCGGCCGCAATCGCTTGCCGCATCTGGGTGAAGTCACCGACTTCAAGCGCTGGATCGCCCAGAGCGACCTGCATCGCCGCATCCTGCTTTCCCCGCGCGGGACCGAGCCGCTGTCAGGCTGGGCGCGCCACCATCCGCCGCAGGCAGTGACCGTCATGGTCGGCCCTGAAGGCGGCTTCAGCGAGGAGGAAGAAAACCTGGCTTGCGCCCAGGGCGCGCTGATGCTGTCCATGGGCAGCCGGGTGCTGCGCACCGAGACCGCCGGGCTGGCGGCACTGGCTGCCTTGAATGCGGTGTGGGGGGAGCTTTGAAGAAAGCTTCATTCGGGTAATTTTCCGGCGGCCCGGCCGATTTCCGGAATTTCCCTCTTGGTGAACCAATGATTCGGCGACCCCGTTGCGGGAATATATAAAAAATTGTATATTACCGCATGTCCGATCCCAAACCCGTCGAGTTCCGAGGCAGCGCCCTCGATGACCTTCGAGCCTTTCCTCTTGAGGCAAGGCGGGAAGCTGGTCATCAGCTGGACCAGGTACAAAACGGCCAGGAGCCGGACGATTGGAAGCCCATGATCACCGTGGGCCAAGGCGTGAAGGAGATTCGGATCCGGGACGCCTCCGGCGCGTTCCGTGTCATTTATGTTGCCAAGTTCGCCGATGCCGTCTATGTACTTCACTGCTTCCAGAAGAAGATCGAGAAGACCAGCAAGACAGATCTGGACCTGGCCGCAAAGCGTTACCGCGATTTGTTGAAGGAGTTAGGGCAATGAGCAAGCAACGATTTTCCAGCATCTGGGATGCCATCGAGGACACTCCGGAAGCAGCTGAAAACATGAAGCTGCGTTCCGTCCTCATGACGGCACTCAAGAACCACCTCACCCGCACGGAAATGAGCCAGGCACAAGCCGCCAAGCTCTTCGGGGTGACTCAGCCGCGTGTCTCCGACCTGATGCGAGGCAAGATCAACCTCTTCGGACTCGATGCGCTGGTGAACATGGCCACGGCCGCCGGCCTGCACATTGAAATGCGTGTGATCGAATCTGCCTGAGTATCCCGCGGCTCCTCGTTTGACGAAACGTGCGCAGCCGCCCGGGTCTCAACCTTGTTGCCACGGTGAACATACCTGGCATCGACGATCAACTTGCCTGATTCCCGTGCAGGCCGCCATTACGGACGTCCAAGTTCGGCGCACGCCTCCCCATTTTGTCTCGCTGACAAAACTCTTCATTTCCCCTCGCACAACTTGCCTTACGGCACTTCACCTCGCAAACCCGCGTAGTGAAGCCTTTTTCCATTTTTCAGCCGCCTGACGGACGAGCTGGCACGCCTCCTGCTTAAAGATATTCAATCTTGTATTCAAGTTTGAATATCCAATATGACCACCTCCCATGCCCTGCAGCAAGCTGCCCCCGAGGCCGCCCCGACCACCATCGCCGCCACCCTGGCGGCCTATCGAGAAGGCCGCAGCACACCCGGCAAGGTGGTGGCCGAACTGCTGGCCCGCATCGAGAGCGCCGGACGCGATGAAGTCTGGATCAGCCGGGTGCCGCCCAAGAAACTGAAACAACAAGCCGCGGCGCTGGACCTGATGCTGCAGATCAAGGGCGAAGCCGTGCTGGAGAGCATGCCGCTGTTCGGCATCCCCTTCGCCGTGAAGGACAACATCGACGTGGCCGAGATGTCCACCACCGGGGCTTGTCCCGAATTCGGCCGCCTGGCCAGCGAGAGCGCCACCGTGGTGCAGCGCCTGCAGGCCGCTGGCGCACTGCTGGTGGGCAAGACCAACCTGGACCAGTTCGCCACCGGCCTGGTCGGCGTGCGCTCTCCCTACGGCGCGGTACGCAACGCCATCAAGCCGGAATATGTCTCCGGCGGCTCCAGCTCGGGTTCGGCGGTGGCCGTGGCGCTGGGGCAGGTCATGTTTTCGCTGGGGACCGATACGGCAGGTTCTGGTCGCGTGCCGGCCGCCTTCAATCACCTGGTCGGCCTGAAACCGACCAAGGGCCTCATCAGCGCGCGCGGCCTGGTTCCGGCCTGCCGCACCCTGGATTGCATCTCCATCTTCGCCCACGACGTGGCCGATGCCTGGTGCGTGCTGCACAGCGCTTCCGGTTTCGATGCCGAGGATGGCTATTCGCGCCGCCCCACCATGCTGAGCGTGAAACGCCGCGGTTATCGCATTGCCATTCCCGAGCAATGTGAATTCTTTGGCGACAGCGTCGCCCAGGAAGCCTGGGAACGCAGCCTGGCGCAGATCGCCGCCCTGCCCGGCGTGAGCCTGGCGAAGATTCCTTTCGCCCCCTTCAGCGCGGCCGCCCAGCTGCTCTATCAGGGCCCGTGGGTGGCCGAGCGCCGCGCCGCGCTGGGCGACTTCTTCCTGGAAAACCCGGAAGCCATCCACCCCGTGGTGCGCCAGATCACCGCCCAGGCCGACGACTACGATGCCGTGGACAGCTTCAACGCCCAGTACCGCCTGGCCGACCTGCGCCGCCAGGCCGAAAACCTGCTTGACGGCAGCGACCTGATGCTGGTGCCGACTACCACCACCTTTCCCACCATCGCCGACGTCAAGGCCGATCCCGTGGTGCGCAATGCGCAGCTGGGCCACTACACCAACTTCGTCAATTTGATGGACATGTCGGCCCTTGCCATCCCCGCCGTGTGGCGCCGCGATGGCCTGCCCGCCGGCGTGACCCTGATCGGCCCGGCCGGTGCCGACCACTTGCTGGCCGAAGCCGGCGCGCGCCTGCAGCAGCAACTGGGCGGCGCGGCGCAAGCCGATGCGATTGCGGCCACCCCGCTGCCCTTCAACGAAAGTACCATCAAGGTCTGCGTGGTCGGCGCGCACCTGGCCGGCCAGCCCCTGAACTGGCAATTGCTGGAAGCCGGTGCGCGCCGCGTGGTCGTCACCCGCACCGCCGCCCACTATCGTCTCTACGCCCTGGCGGGTACCACCCCACCCAAGCCTGGCTTGGCCCGCACCGAAGGCGAGGGCGCCGCCATCGCAGTGGAAGTGTGGGAAATGCCGCTGCGCCAGTTCGGCGGCTTCGTCGCCGCCATCCCGGCACCGCTGGGCATCGGCACGGTGGAGCTGGCCGACGGCAGCAGCGTCAAGGGCTTCATCTGCGAGCCGGCCGGCATTGCGGGCGCGACCGACATCACCCACCACGGCGGCTGGGTCAATTACCTCCATTCGCTGAACTGACACCCTCACCACGGAGCTGCTCATGAAAAAGAACAACCCCACCGCTGTCCACGATGCCAACCGCCGCAGCTTCATCGCCAAGGCGGGCGCCGTCGCCGCCACCGCCGCCATCGCGGGTGCCCCGGCCATCCTGCGCGCGCAGACGGTGCCCATCCGCATCGGCTACTGGCCGGTGGCCGCCGGCCTGCCCTTCTATGCCGCCGTGGAAGCGGGTTATTTCAAGCAGGCCGGACTGGAAGTGCAAGCCCTCAAATTCGCCGGGGCCCAGCAGGTGATGGAAGCCATGCTGGCAGGCCGCGCCGATGGCTCGGCCAATGGCACCGGGGCCGGCAACCTGGCCATTGGCGAAATCGCCCAGCCGGGCCTGTTCAAGATCTTTGCCACCAATCCCAGCAATGCCAAATACGTTCTGGATGAATTCCTGGTGCCCAAGGACAGCCCAGTCAAATCGATCGCCGACCTCAAGGGCAAGAAGGTCGCCTCCGGCCCCGGCATCCAGAACGTGACCCTGGCCAAGACGGTACTCGAACGCGCCGGTGCCACTGGCGCAACCGTAGTTGAACTGCCCATCGGCCAGCACGTCGCTTCGCTGGCGGCCGGCCAGGTCGATGCCGCCTACACGCTGGAACCGACCGGCACCGTGGGCCGCATGAACAACACCACCCGCGTGCTGGAAGCAGGCGTGATCGCCAAGTACATCCTGGGTGATCCGATGGCTCCCTGGCACGGTGGCGCTGCCGCGCTGACCACCGAATTCATCAAGAAGAATCCGGAACTGGCGCGCAAGTACATCGCCGCCTATGCACGCGGCATTGAGCTGGTGCGCAACAACCCGGACCAGGCTCGCACCTACCTGAAGGGCTATACCGCCATCGAAGGGTCGCTCACCAATGAAGTGCCGCTGGCGGCCTACATGCTCTACAACGAGTTCAAGCCCAGCGACCTGGCCTACTTCCAGAAGTTCTACGACCTGTTCGTCGAGAAGGGCGTGTTCTCGCAACGCATCGTGGTCGACAACCTGATCTACAAGGGCTGAGGCCATCATGAACGAGACCATCGCTCCTGCCGTGACCGTGGCGCCCAAGCCCGCCTCCCCGGCGTCCACCGCTGCGCCAGCACCCAAAGCGCCGCGCAAGGCCCCGGCCCTGGGCCGCCTGCTGCCCATCGTCGGCCCCATCGCACTGTTCGTGATCTGGGACCTGGTGGTCCGGGCCGGCTGGATCAAGGCCATCCTGCTGCCGCCGCCCGAAGCCACGCTCATGGCCATGTTCAAGGGGCTGGCCGGGGGACCGCTGCTGCTCGATTTCACGGTGACCGTGATCCGCACGCTGGAAGCCTTTGCCATTGCCGCCGTGCTGGGCCTGCCCATCGGTGTGCTCCTGGGCAGCAACGAGCGCGCCTATCGCAGCGTGGAATTCCTGATCGATTTTTTCCGTTCCACGCCCTCCTCCGCGTTGATCCCGCTGTTCCTGCTGATCTTCGGCGTCTCCGACATCAACAAGGTCGCCATCGCAGCTTTCGGTGCTTTCCTTATCGTGCTCTTCAACAGCGCTTATGGCGTGCTCAATGCGCGCAAGCAGCGGGTGATGGCGGCCAAGGTGATGGGCGCTTCGCGCTGGCGCATCTTCTGCGACGTGCTGATCTGGGAAAGCCTGCAAGCCAGCTTCGTCGGCCTGCGCAGCGCGGTCTCGATGGCACTGGTGATCGTGATCGTGGCGGAGATGTTCATCGGCTCCGAAAACGGCCTGGGCCACCGCATCATCGATACCCAGCAGGTTTTGAACGTGCGCGAGATGTACGCCGCCATCCTCTCGGCAGGCGCGCTGGGCTATGCCCTCAACGTGGTCTTCATCGTCATTGAAAAACGCATCGTGCACTGGAGCGGAAGATGAGCGTCGTGATCAGCCCCAAAGTAGACCTGCCCCCGGAAACGCCCTTCGTTCCAGGGCCGCCAGGCACCCACATCACCATTCGCGGCCTGACCAAGTATTTTGCTGGCTGGCCCCTGTATGAAAACTTCGACCTCGACATCCCCAAGCACCAGATCGTCTCCGTCTTCGGGCCCAATGGCTGCGGCAAGTCCACGCTCATCAACATGATCGCCGGGCTCATTCCCATCGATGCCGGAGAGATCCTGTTCGATGGCAAATCGCTGGCGCAGACCAAGATCGGCTATGTGTTCCAGAACTACCGCGATGCCATGTTCCCCTGGCTGCGCACCATCGACAACATCGCCTATCCCTTGAAGCTGGAGGGCAAGTCCAAGGCCGAGATCAAGCACCGCGTCGATGAACTGGTGGCGTCCTTCGACGTCAAGTTCGACCTGATGCGCTATCCCTATGAACTCTCGGGCGGCCAGCAGCAGACCGCCTCCATCATGCGTGCCCTGGCACCGGGGCCGGAGGTGCTGTTCCTCGACGAACCTTTCTCGGCGCTGGATTTTGAGATGACACTGTTCATCCGCGAGAAACTGCAGCAAGTCTTTTTGCAGACCGGCACCACCATGGTGCTGGTGTCGCACGACCTGGAAGAGGCGGTCTACCTGGCCGACCAGATCCTGCTGCTGACCAAGCGCCCGACGGCGGTGGCAGACATCTTGCATTACCAGGATCCACGGCCCCGCACGGTAGAGACGCTGTCGCAGCCCGGCTTCATCGCGGCCAAGAAACTGTCCATGGAAATCTTCCAGCGCGAAGTGCGCAAGCCGGCGCGCATGCAGGCCCCCGGTTCACTGACGCTGTCGTAAATGTTTTTCCTATCCAAGCAGGGAAACCGGAATGTGCAAGAAAAATAGTCCCGACCAAGGCTGCGCCCTGACTCCCGTTCGTCCTGAGTAGCGGCATGGCCGCGTATCGAAGGCGCAGCTCAGGTAAATCACCTGCGAGCGCCTTCGATACGGCCCTGGCGGGCCTACTCAGGTCGAACGGCCAAATGGTGCATCTGGCCAGAGCAGTCAATGATTGTCATCACGAGATATCGCCCCACCCCAACCATCCACGATCACACTGGAGCAACAACATGCAAAACCGCCGCGATTTTCTGAAACTGTCCGGAGCTGCCGCACTGGGCGCTGCCTTCCCGCTGGAACTGCTGGCCGCAGGCCCGCTGACCGTTGGCTTCATCTACGTCGGCGCGCGCGACGACTTCGGCTACAACCAGTCGCATGCGCAGGCTGCCGCCATCATCAAGAAGATGCCCGGCGTGAAGGTGATCGAGGAAGAAAAAGTGCCCGAGACCGTGGCCGTGCAAAAGACCATGGAAGCCATGATCCAGCAGGATGGCGCGACCCTGCTCTTCCCGACTTCCTTCGGCTACTTCGATCCGCACGTCCTCAAGATTGCAGAAAAATATCCCAAGGTGCGCATCGCCCACTGTGGCGGCCTGTGGACCGCCGGCAAGCATCCCATGAACGTGGGCAGCTTCTTCGGCTACATCGAAGAGTGCGAATACCTCTCGGGCGTGGTGGCCGGCCACATGAGCAAGAGCAAGAAGCTGGCCTTCATCGCCGCCAAGCCGATTCCGCAGGTCCTGCGCAACATCAACGCCTTCACCCTGGGCGCGCAGTCGGTCGATCCGTCCATCACCTGCCACGTCATCTTTACCGGTGACTGGTCGCTGCCGGTCAAGGAAGCCGAAGCCGCCAACAGCCTCATCGACCAGGGTTGCGATGTCATCACCTGTCACGTCGATGGTCCCAAGGTGATCGTGGAGACGGCCGAGAAGCGCGGCATCATGACCACCGGCTACCACGCCAGCCAGGCCTCGCTGGCGCCCAAGGGCTACCTCACCGGTGCCGAGTGGAACTGGGCCACGCCCTACACCGAGATCGTCAAGGCCACGCTGGAAGGCAAGCCGATGATCAACTTCCTGCGCGGTGGCCTGAAGGACGACTTCGTCAAGATGTCGCCCTATGGCGCAGCCGTGAGCGCACCGGCCAAGAAGAAGGCCGACGAGATCAAGGCGCAGATGCTGGCCGGCAAGTTCCAGATCTTCAAGGGACCGATCAAGGACAACAAGGGCAATACCGTGATCCCGGCCGGCACCACCCAGGTCCAGACCGACGTGGCGCTGGAGAAGATGAATTACCTGGTGGCCGGCGTGGTCGGCCAGGTCTGATTGCTGATCCTTGATGCAGGACGGTCTCATGACATCCCTCCCCGCTCCCGGGGTGGCGGCTGCCGCCACCTCACCCTGGCACCGCTTGCGTTCGGCGCTGCTCAACGGCAGCGCGCCGGCCCTGCCCACGCTGTGCGCGCTGGCCGGGACGCTGCTGCTGTTCGTGCTGTTCCTGCTGGTGCAGGGCAAGCCGGCGGGCGAGGCTTGCCTGCTGATCTTCCAGGGCGCGTTCGGTACCCTGTTTGCCTGGCAGAACACCCTGCAGCGCGCCGCGCCCCTGCTGTTGACGGCGCTGTGCGTGGCCTTGCCGGCGCGCGTGGGCCTCATCGTCATCGGCGGGGAAGGTGCACTGGCGCTGGGCGGACTGGCGGCGGCAGTGATGCCGCAACTGCTGCCGGCACTGCCTTCGCCGGTAATGCTGGCCGTCATGGCACTGGCGGCGATACTGGCCGGCGGTCTGTGGATCGCGCTGTGCGGCGGTCTGCGCCAATGGCGCGGGGTCAATGAGACCATCTCCAGCCTGCTGCTGTCCTATCTCGCAGTGGCGGTCTTCAAGCATCTGGTGGAGGGGCCGCTGCGTGATCCGGCCAGTCTCAACAAACCCTCTACCCTGCCCCTGCCCGATCCTTATCTGGTGGGTTCGCTGCCGGGACTGGAAGTGCATTGGGGCCTGGCCTGGGGTGCGCTGGCCTGCGTGGCGGCCTGGGTGTTCCTGCGCCATAGCGTCTCCGGGTTCGCCATGGGCGTGGTTGGCGGCAATGTCCGTACCGCGCGGCTGGTGGGCTTGCCGGTCAATCGACTTATCCTGACGGCCTGCGCCCTCGGTGGTGCGGCAGCGGGACTGGCAGGCATGTTCGAAGTCAGTGCCGTGCAGGGTAGCGCCACCAGTGCGCTGCTGGCCGGGTACGGTTTCTCGGGCATCCTGGTGGCCTTTGCGGCGCGCCAGAATCCGCTGGCCATCATCGTCTGCGCGCTCGTCATCGGTGGCGTGGAAGCCAGCGGCAGCCTGCTGCAGCGGCGGCTGGACCTGCCGGACGCCACCACGCTGGTCCTGCAGGGCCTGCTGTTCTGCAACCTGCTGGCCTGGGAAGCCATTACCGGGCGTCTGTCCGCGCTCAAGCTGCGCTGGCAGCAACAGGCGCAAGTCATCCCCGCCAAGGAGGCCGGCCATGCATGACATCGATCTCACCACCCTGCTGCTGGCGCTCTTTGCGGGCGCGATCCGGGTGGGGACACCGTTTCTCTTCGTGAGCCTCGGCGAATGCCTGACTGAAAAAGGCGGACGCGTGAACCTGGGCCTGGAAGGCATCCTGGTCTGCGGTGCCATGACCGGCTACGCGGCCTCCTTCTACAGCGGCTCGGCCTGGCTGGGCGTGCTGGCGGCGGGCTGCGCCGGACTCTTGCTGGGGGTACTGCACGGCGTGGTGTGCTCGCTGCCGCGCGTGAACGATATCGCCTTCGGCATCGCGCTCATGCTGTTGGGGACAGGCCTGGCCTTCTTCCTCGGCAAGCCTTTCATCCAGCCGCAGGCACCGATGCTGCCCTCCATCGATCTGGGTGCATGGAGCAGCAATGACCGCCTGCACCATGCACTGCAGATCAATGCGCTGTTCTTCATCGGCGTGGCGCTCGCACTGGTGCTGCAGTGGGGCCTGTCGGCCACGCGCTGGGGGCTGGCCTTGCGGCTGGTGGGCGACCACGCCGAGACCGCTCGCGCGCTCGGTTACCGCCTCACCGGCACGCGCATTGCGGCCACGGCCGCAGGCGGTTTCCTGGCTGCCATCGGCGGTGCCTACCTGTCGCTCTATTACCCCGGCAGCTGGAATGAGGGACTTTCCAGCGGCCAGGGACTCATGGCCGTGGCGCTGGTGATCTTTGCGCGCTGGCAGCCGTGGCGCTGCCTGCTGGCCGCACTCCTGTTCGGGGCCGCCGGCGCACTGGGGCCGGCCTTGCAGGCGGTGGGCGTGACCTCCGGCTATTACCTCTTCAACGCCGCACCGTATGCGCTCACGCTCTTGATCATGATCCTCACCTGCCGGCCTGACCGCACGCTCTCGAGTGCGCCGGGCGAACTGAGCCTGACCCGATAAATCCACTTGCCCCAAGGAGAAACCATGTCCGAACGCTACATCCAGGCCGAACCCTATCCCTGGCCCTATGACGGCGCCCTGACCCCGGCCAATACCGCGCTCATCGTCATCGACATGCAGACCGACTTCTGCGGCATCGGCGGCTACGTCGACAAGATGGGCTATGACCTCTCGCTCACGCGCGCGCCCATCGAACCGATCAAGAAAGTGCTGGCCGCCATGCGTGCCGGCGGCTATACCATCATCCATACCCGCGAAGGCCATCGTCCCGACCTGTCCGACCTGCCGGCCAACAAGCGCTGGCGCTCGCGCCAGATCGGCACCAACGGCGTGGGCATCGGCGACGCCGGTCCCTGTGGCCGCATCCTGGTGCGCGGCGAACCGGGCTGGGAAATCATTCCCGAACTGGCCCCCATGGCCGGTGAGATCATCATCGACAAACCGGGCAAGGGTTCCTTCTGCGCCACCGACCTGGAAATGATCCTGCACACGCGCGGCATCCGCAACATCGTGCTCACCGGCATCACCACCGATGTCTGCGTGCATACCACCATGCGCGAAGCCAATGATCGTGGCTTCGAATGCGTGATGCTCTCGGACTGCTGCGGCGCGACCGACCACAACAACCACCTGGCGGCGCTGTCGATGATCAAGATGCAGGGTGGCGTGTTCGGCGCGGTCTCCGATGCGGCCGCACTGATCGATGTGATCGGGGCCTGACATGCACGCCCTGGAGCTGGAGATCATCAATGCCGGCAAATCCTTCGGCAGCTTTCGCGCGCTCGATGAGGTGTCACTGAAGATCCGTGCCGGCACCATCCACGCGCTGCTGGGGGAGAACGGTGCGGGCAAGAGCACGCTGGTCAAGGGCCTGGTCGGCTACAGCCCGCTGGACCAGGGCAGCATCGTGGCTGACCGCCGCGAGGTGGAGATCCGCAGTGCGCGCGTACCCAACCAGCTCGGCATCGGCATGGTCTACCAGCACTTCACGCTGGCCCCCAGCCTGACCGTGGCCGAGAACCTGCTGCTGGCACGCGGCGATCTTCCCTGGCGTATCCGCTGGCGCAGCGAGCGCGCTGTGCTGGAGGAGTTCATGGCGCGCATGCCCTTCAAACTCGGGCTGGAGCGCGCGGTGAGCAGCCTCTCCGCGGGCGAAAAGCAGAAACTGGAAATCCTCAAGCAGCTCTATCTGCGCCGCCGTTTCCTGATCCTCGATGAACCGACCTCGGTACTGACACCGCAGGAAGCCGACGAAGTGCTGGGACTCATGCATGCCCTCACCCGCCAGCAGGAACTGACGGTGCTGATGATCACCCACAAGTTCCACGAAGTGACTGCCTATGCGGACGATGTGACGGTTTTGCGCAAGGGTCGCATGGTCGGCAGTGCCCGGGTTTCCGAGACGACGCCGGATGCCCTGGCGCACTGGATGATGGGCCACGCCCGCGCCGAGAAAACGCAGGTGGAGCGTCCCGCAGTGCCAGCAGACGCCAGCTTCGGGCTCGAAGTGAAGGAACTGACCGTCAACAACGACCGCGGCGTGGCTGCCGTGCGGGGCCTCTCGCTGCAAGTGAAGCGTGGTGAAATCGTGGGCCTGGCCGGCATCTCCGGCAATGGCCAGAAGGAACTGGTGGAAGCCCTGCTGGGCCAGCGTCGCCACCTGCTGGGCGAGATCCGCATCGAGGATGCGCCCTATGCCGCCACGCGTGAGGAGATGCGACGGCTGCGTGTCTTCGCGCTACCGGAAGAACCCTTGCGCAACGCCTGCATCGCAGGCATGAGCGTGGCCGAGAACATGGCGCTGCGCAATTTCGATGTCGCCCCCTTCAAGCGCGGCGGCTGGCGCGTCGACCGCAGCGCCATGAAGCGCCAGGCGCAATCCCTGATCGCGGCCTTCAACGTCAAGCCGCCCGCACCGGAACGCCCCATCGGCACGCTCTCCGGCGGCAACGTGCAGCGCGCCGTGCTGGCGCGTGAGCTCGGCGAAGAGGGCGATGCAGGCGCGGCCAATGTGCTCATCGTCGCCAATCCGGTCTTCGGACTGGACTTCGCCTCGGTGGCCGATATCCACGCACGTCTGCTGCAAGCGCGCGCACGCGGCGCGGCCGTGCTGCTGGTGAGCGAAGACCTGGACGAACTGCTGGAACTGTCCGACCGCATCCTGGTGATGACCGAGGGCCGCATCGTGCACGTGGCGCAGGACGTGGCCACGCAAGGAGCGGACCGCGCCGCCCTGGGCCGCTGGATGGCGGGCCACTCCGAACAATCTACCCACGCCGAGGCCGCATGATCCGTATCGACGCCTTCCCCTATCCCTATCAGTTCCATCCGCGCAGCACCGCGCTGGTGGTCATCGACATGCAGCGCGACTTCGTGGAAGAAGGCGGCTTCGGCAGTGCGCTGGGCAACGATGTGCGGCCCCTGGGCGCGATCGTGCCGACCGTGGCGGCCCTGCTGGCGCTGGCGCGCCAGGCGCAGATGCTGGTGGTCCACACGCGTGAATCGCACCTGCCGGATCTCTCGGACTGTCCGCGCGCCAAGCGCCTGCGCGGCAACCCGGCGCTGGGCATCGGCGATGTCGGGCCGATGGGCCGGATCCTGGTGCGGGGCGAACCCGGCAACCAGATCCTGCCGCAGTTGGCTGCCCTGGATGGCGAGATCGTCATCGACAAACCGGGCAAGGGGGCCTTCTACGCCACCGACCTGCACGCACAATTGCAGGAGCGCGGCATCACTCACCTTCTGGTGGCCGGCGTCACTACGGAAGTGTGCGTGCAGACCTCGATGCGCGAGGCCAATGACCGCGGCTATGAATGCCTGGTGGTGGAAGATGCCTGCGCCAGTTACTTCCCTGAATTTCATCGCGCCACGCTGGAGATGCTGACCGCCCAGGGCGGCATCGTCGGCTGGCGCACGCCGCTGGCGCAGCTGCACAGCGCCGTGGCCGCCTATACCGGAGAAACGCCATGATGCAAGTGAACCTGCCCCACGTGGTGGCCGAGGTCGAACAAGCGTTTACGGATTACGAATACGCCCTGCTCATCAACGACATCCCGGCCCTGGACCGCTGGTTCTGGTATGCCCCCGAAACGGTGCGCTACGGCGTGGGCGAAGTGCTGCTGGGCGGCGAGGCGATCCGCCAGTACCGCAAGACCTGCACACCGGTGCCGGCCTCGCGCAAGCTGCATCGCACCGTTGTCACCACCTTCGGCAGCGACTATGCTACGGTCTCCACCGAATTCACCGACCATACGTCCGATCGTATCGGCCGCCAGATGCAGACCTGGGTGCGCATGGACGAAGGCTGGCGCATCGTCGCCGCCCATGTCAGCCTGATGGCATGAGTCCGCAGCCCCCTCGAACCAGAATGCCCGCACCATGACCGTCACCGTCGCCAACCCGCTCGCCGAACAGGTCTATCACCGGATCAAGGACGACATCTTCAGTTTCCGCCTGCTGCCCGGGGACAATTTCACCGAGACCGAGATGGCCCAGCGCCAGGGCGTCTCGCGCACGCCCTTGCGGGATGCGCTGTTCAGGCTGCAGCGCGAGGGCTATCTGGAAGTGGGATTCCGGCGTGGCTGGAAGGTCTGCCCGATCGACTTCGACCGCCTCGACAATCTCTATGACCTGCGCATCGTGCTGGAGATGGCCGCGCTGGAGAAACTCTGCAGCCAGCAGGAGCCGACGGCAGAACTGGAGCAGTTGAACGCCATCTGGCTGGCCGAACCCGAAGCGCGCCATACCGATGCCGTCAAGGTGGCGGAGCTGGACGAAGCCTTCCACACCAACCTGGTGGCCGCCGCCGGCAATGTGGAGATGACCCGGGTGCATACCGAGGTGACGGAAAAGATCCGCATCGTGCGTCGCCTGGACTTCCTCAAGAAGAAGCGCATCGAAGCCACCTACGAGGAACACGGCAAGATCCTGCAACTGATCGCCAAGCGCAAGGCCACCGAAGCGCAGATCCTGCTGCGCGCCCATATCACCCAGAGCAAGCTGGAAGTCAGAAAGATCACCATCTGGATGCTGGCCGAGGCACGCCAGCTCCAGGAGCCCGAAGCGGCGCTGGCCCGCTGACGCTGCCGGGAAGAAACTTTCATATGAAAGTTTGTCAACATTTCCCTGGTGAAATATGAAAAACTGCGCTGCCTGTCCGCTTCAGGCGGCTTGATCCGTGCCAAGCCGCCACCAAATCAAGGAAAGCCTCCGAAACCATTTATAATGGAAGGCTTTTGCAACAGCGCATCTTTCCAGCGGCTCAATGAAGGTATTTCGCGGACTTCCCACAGCCGAATCGCGCGCCCCGTGCGCGCTGACCATCGGCAATTTCGACGGCGTGCATCTGGGCCACCAGGCCCTATTGGCGCGCGTGCGCGAGGCCGCCGCCAAACTGGGGCTGGACGCGGCGGTGATGACTTTCGAGCCGCATCCGCGTGAATTCTTCGCCCAGCTGGCCGGCACCCCCGAACGCGCCCCGGCGCGTATCGCCAACCTGCGCGACAAGCTTGAAGCGCTCTCCAATTCCGGCATCGACCGCGTGGTGGTGGAGCATTTCGGCAGCCATTTCGCCGCCCTCTCCCCGCAGGACTTCATCGAGAAGATCCTGGTGCAGGGCCTGCACGTGCGCTGGCTGATGGTCGGTGACGACTTCTGCTTCGGCGCGCGCCGCGCCGGCACGCTCGATACCCTGATCGCGGCCGGCAAGCAGTATGGCTTCGAGGTCCATGCCCTGCCCACGGTGACCAATGCCGGTGTGCGCATCTCCTCTTCGGCCGTGCGCGCGGCGCTGGCCGAAGGCGATTTCACCCTGTCGCAGCAGTTGCTGGGCCATCCCTATGTCATCAGCGGCCGGGTCGTGCACGGCAAGAAACTGGGGCGCACCATCGGTTTCCCGACGCTGAACATGCGCGTGGGCCACAAGCGTCCGGCGCTTTCGGGCATCTTCGTAGTGCAGGTGCACGGACTGGCCGAGCAGCCCTTGCCGGCCGTGGCCAGCCTGGGCGTGCGCCCGACGGTGGACGACAGCGGCCGGGTACTGCTGGAAACGCACCTGCTCGATTTCAAGGGCGATTGCTACGGCAAGCTGGTGCGGGTGGAATTCCTCAAGAAGCTGCGCGACGAAGAAAAGTATGTCGACCTGCCTACGCTGACCACGGCCATTGCCCGTGACGTGGACAATGCCCGCGCCTGGTTCCGTGAAAACGCCGGCTTCGCCGTCTCGGCCACCGACCGAATTTGAACGCTGGGCGGTTGCCGGAGCCCCGCTCCCGCAGCTGTCCAGCCGCCCCATCCTGCATCCTGCCTGCCGCAACGCGCCCTGCTTGTGACGCCTTGCCGGGCCCCCTGAATCAACCTGCATTCAACGAAAGCTTTGTCATGTCCAACAACGAATCCTCCGCCAAGCCCGGCAAACCGGAAAAAGCCGGCAAGGCCCCCTCCAAGTATCCGGTCAACATGACCGAAACCGGCTTCCCGATGCGCGGCGACCTCGCCAAGCGCGAGCCGCAATGGGTCAAGGAATGGCAGGAAAAGAAGGTCTACGAGCGCATCCGCAAGGCCTCGGCCGGCCGCCCGAAATTCATCCTGCATGACGGCCCGCCGTATGCCAACGGTGACATCCACATCGGCCACGCCGTCAACAAGATCCTGAAGGACATGATCGTCAAGGCCCGCAACATGGCCGGCTTCGACGCCCAATACGTGCCGGGCTGGGATTGCCACGGCATGCCCATCGAGATCCAGATCGAAAAGCAGTTCGGCAAGAACCTGCCGGTGGCCGAAGTGCAGGCCAAGGCGCGCGCCTACGCGGGTGAGCAGATCGAACGCCAGAAGGCCGACTTCATCCGCCTGGGCGTGCTCGGCGAGTGGGACAACCCCTACAAGACCATGAACTTCTCCAACGAAGCCGACGAGCTGCGCGCGCTCGGCACGATCCTGGAGAAGGGTTACGTCTATCGCGGCCTGAAGCCCGTGAACTGGTGCTTCGACTGCGGCTCGGCGCTGGCCGAAGCTGAAGTGGAATACCAGGACAAGCGCGACCCGGCCATCGATGTCGGCTTCCCCTTTGCCGAACACGACAAGATCGCCACCGCCTTCGGCCTGGCCGACCTGCCGACCCGCAACGGCTACATCGTCATCTGGACCACCACGCCCTGGACCATCCCGTCCAACCAGGCGTTGAACGTCCATCCGGAATTCGAGTACGCGCTGGTCGAGACCAGCCGCAACGGCGAAGCCACCTTGCTGATCCTGGCCAAGGACCTGGTGGAATCCTGCCTGCAGCGCTTCGGCCTGGAAGGCAAGATCATCGCCACCACCACCGGCGAGAAGCTGTCCCTGATCCGCTTCCATCATCCGCTGGCCAAGGCCGATGCCGGCTATGACCGCCTGTCGCCGATCTACCTGGGTGAATACGTGACCGCCGACAGCGGTACCGGCATCGTGCACTCGGCACCGGCCTACGGTATCGAAGACTTCATCTCCTGCAAGGCGCACGGGATGAAGGACGACGACATCCTCAACCCGGTCATGGGCGATGGCCGCTATGCCTCCTGGCTGCCGCTGTTTGCCGGCCTGACCATCTGGGAAGCCTCCAAGCCCATCTGCGGCAAGCTGGAAGAAGTGGGTTCGCTGTTCAAGCTGGTCATGTTCGACCACAGCTACATGCACTGCTGGCGCCACAAGACCCCCATCGTCTATCGCGCCACCTCGCAGTGGTTCGCCAGCATGGACAACACGCCCAAGGACGGCGGCCCCAGCCTGCGCCAGACCGCGCTGCAAGGCATCGAGGACACCGCCTTCTTCCCCGGCTGGGGCAAGGCGCGCCTGCACGGCATGATCGCCAACCGTCCGGACTGGACCCTGTCGCGCCAGCGCCAGTGGGGCGTGCCGATGGCCTTCTTCGTGCACAAGGAAACGGGTGAACTGCATCCGCGTACGCCGGAGCTGATCGAGCAGGTCGCCCAACGCATCGAGAAGAGCGGCATCGAAGCCTGGCAGGCCCTGGATCCCAAGGAATTGCTGGGTGACGAAGCCGAGCACTACCTCAAGAACCGCGACACGCTGGACGTCTGGTTCGATTCCGGCACCACCCACCAGACCGTGCTGCGCGGCTCGCACGCACAGCAGTCGCAGTTCCCGGCCGACCTCTACCTGGAAGGCTCGGACCAGCATCGCGGCTGGTTCCACTCGTCGCTGCTGACCTCGTCGATGCTCAATGGCCGCGCGCCCTACAAGGCCCTGCTCACGCACGGCTTCGTGGTCGATGGCGAGGGCAAGAAGATGTCCAAGTCCAAGGGCAACGTGGTCGCGCCGCAGAAGGTCTCGGATTCGCTGGGCGCGGAAATCCTGCGCCTGTGGGTGGCCTCGACCGACTATTCGGGCGAGCTGTCGATCTCGGACGAGATCCTCAAGCGCGTGGTGGAAGCCTACCGCCGCATCCGCAACACCCTGCGCTTCCTGCTGGCCAACACCTCCGACTTCGATCCTGCACAACACGCCGTGCCGGTGGCCGAGATGCTGGAAATCGACCGCTATGCGATCGCCAACATGGCGCGCCTGCAGGCGGAGGTGCTGGCGCACTTCGAGACCTATGAATTCCACCCGGTGGTGGCCAAGCTGCAGATGTACTGCTCGGAAGACCTGGGCGGCTTCTACCTGGACATCCTGAAGGACCGCCTCTACACCAGCGGCGTGGAGTCGGCCGCACGCCGCTCGGCCCAGACCGCCGTGTGGCACATCACGCAGTCGCTGTTGCGCCTGATGGCACCGATCCTGTCCTTCACGGCCGAAGAAGCCTGGCGCTTCTTTGCCGGCAAGGACGCCTTCGAGGCCAGCGGCGAAACCATCTTCTCGCAGGTCTATTACGCCCTGCCGGAAGTGGCCGATGCACAGGCCCTGCTGGACAAGTTCGCGGTGCTGCACGAAGTGCGCGCAGCGGTCACCAAGCAGCTGGAAGAAGTGCGTATCGCCGGCAGCATCGGTTCCTCCCTGCAGGCGGAAGTGGAACTGAAGGTCGCCGGCGACAAGGCGGCCCTGCTGGAAAGCCTGGGCGATGACCTGAAGTTCGTCCTCATCACCTCGGCTGCCCGCGTCACCCCGGTGGCCACGGTGGAAGAGGAAGCGGTGGTGGTCACGCCGTCGGCGCATCAGAAATGTGAACGTTGCTGGCACTATCGCGCCGATGTCGGGTCTCATGCCGATCATCCGGGCCTGTGCGGTCGCTGCTACAGCAACCTGTTCGGCCAGGGCGAAAAGCGCCTGTTCGCCTGATACGGGCGGGACGGCCTTGCTAGCGGCCCGCTGCACTTGAATGCAGCGGGCCGTCCACTCCAACAAGAACATCCATGGCAACCAAAAAGCGCTCCTCCTCTTCCGGTTCTTCGTCCACCACCCAAGGGCTCTTGCCCTGGCTGGGCATCGCCACCATCGTGCTGCTGCTGGACCAGCTCACCAAGATCACCATCCTGAAACTGTTCCACTATGGCGAGTCGGTGCCGGTGACCGGTTTCTTCAACCTGGTGCTGGTCTACAACAAGGGCGCGGCCTTCAGTTTCCTGGCCGCCAGCGGTGGCTGGCAGCGTTATCTGTTCACCGCCATCGGCATCGGTGCGGCGGTGTTCATCATCCACCTGCTGCGCAAGCATCCCGGCCAACGCATGTTCTGCTGGGCCCTGGCCCTGATCCTGGGTGGCGCGATCGGCAACGTGATCGACCGCGTGGTGTATGGCCACGTGATCGACTTCCTCGACGTCTACGTCGGCAACTGGCACTGGCCGGCCTTCAACCTGGCCGATAGTGCGATCTGCGTGGGTGCGGTATTGTTCGTCGTGGACGAACTGCGCCGCGTCTCCAAGAAGTAAGGCAAGTCCGCAAGTCTGAACACGCCTGCGGTACGCCGCATTCCGGGAGCAAACAATGGATCTGGCTGGCAAGAAAATCGTATTGGGCCTGACCGGCGGCGTGGCCTGCTACAAGGCCGCCATGCTGGCGCGCGAACTGGGCCGCACCGGTGCCACGGTGCACGTGGTGATGACCGAGGCGGCCACGCACTTCATGACCGCCGTCACCATGCAGGCCCTGACCGGCAACCCGGTCTATACCGACCAATGGGATGCGCGCATGGACAACAACATGCCGCACATCAATCTCACCCGCGATGCCGATGCGGTGGTCATCGTGCCCTGCTCCACAGACTTTATCGCCAAGCTGGCCCACGGGCATTGCGACGACCTGCTCTCGACCCTGTGCGTGGCGCGTCCGGCGCGGGTACCGCTGATGGTGGCCCCGGCCATGAACGTGGAGATGTGGCAGAACCCGGCCACCCAGCGCAACGTGCGCCAGATCCGCGACGACGGCATCCTGCTGCTGGGCCCGGATGCGGGCGCGCAAGCCTGTGGCGAAGTCGGCGAAGGCCGCATGCTGGAGCCGGCGCAATTGCTGGAGGAGATCGTCGCGGCCTTCCAGCCCAAGCTGCTGGCGGGCCGCCGCGTGCTGCTGACGGCCGGGCCGACCTTCGAGCCCATCGATCCGGTGCGCGGCATCACCAATCTGTCTTCCGGCAAGATGGGCTACGCGATTGCGCGTGCTGCCCGCGAAGCGGGTGCGGAAGTCACCCTGGTCTCCGGCCCGACGGCGCTGGAGACGCCTTATGGCGTGCAGCGCGTGGATGTGCAGACGGCCCTGCAGATGCATGAGGCGGTATTAGCCCATGTGAAGGAAAAAGACCTGTTCGTCGCCGTTGCGGCCGTCGCTGACTGGCGCGTGGCCAATGCCAGCGAGCAGAAACTGAAGAAACAGGACGAAAACGATACCCCGCAACTGGAATTCGTCCAGAATCCCGACATCCTGGCCACCGTTGCCGCCCTGCCCCAGCGTCCCTACTGCGTGGGCTTTGCGGCCGAATCGGAGAACCTGGAGCAATACGGCGCGGCCAAGCGCATCCGCAAGAACATTCCGCTGCTGGTCGGCAATATCGGCCACCAGACCTTTGGCCGCGATGACAACGCGCTCATGCTGTTCGACGCCCAGGGCCACAGCGCCCTGCCCCGTGCGGACAAGCAGACCCTGGCCCGCCAGCTGGTACGCGAGATCGCGCGCCGCATGGCGGCCTGACGGTGCACGGCCCGCCTCTTGCGGGCCGTGTCTTTTGTACGTTTCCGTACGTTTTGTATTTGAATCCGATTACGCATCATGAAGACCATCGACATCAAGATCCTCGACCCCCGCATGAAAGACCAACTGCCTGCCTACGCCACCCCTGGCAGCGCCGGCCTGGACCTGCGGGCCTGCATCGATGCGCCGCTGACCCTGGCGCCGGGTTCCACGCACCTGATCCCGACCGGACTGGCGATCCACCTGGCCGATCCGAATTACGCGGCCGTGATCCTGCCGCGCAGCGGCATGGGGCACAAGCATGGGATCGTGCTGGGCAACCTGGTCGGGCTGATCGATTCGGATTACCAGGGCCAGTTGATGATCTCGACGTGGAACCGCGGCAGTACCGAGTTTGTCCTAAACCCCATGGAACGCCTGGCGCAGCTGGTGATCGTGCCGGTACTGCAGGTCGGCTTCAATGTGGTAGATGAATTCGACAGCAGCGAACGCGGCGCCGGTGGTTTCGGCAGCACAGGCAAACACTGATGGAGAACCGCATGCTCGTATCCCCCCTGCCCCAGTGGCAGAAACTGAAAACCCTCGCCGTCCTGGCCCCGCTGGCCTTCCTGGCCGCCTGCGCCACCCAGGAACCCGGACCGGTCACCACCACGCCGTCCAAACCGGTGACCACGACGACCCAGGCCCCGCGCCCGGTGGCCGACAATCCCCAGCAGGCACAATTGCGCGAACTGATCGCGCAGCAGGACCGGCTCTACCGCGTCGCTGCACCGCTGTTGACCAGCAACGCCCAGCTCTGCCGTGGCAATGCCCGCAACCTGCTGGGCTTCACCGCCAAGAACCGTTATTCCTTCCCCATCGAATATGCAGAAACCGCGCGTAGCCTGGGCTACGACGACCGCCTGCAGGTCACCGGCGTGCTGCCCGGCAGCGGTGCTGCCCAGGCTGGCATCCAGCGGGGCGACTTCCTGATCTCGGTGGCAGGCAAGCCGATGCCGCAAGGCACCGATGCCGAACGCCAGGCCGCCGTGCTGCTGAGTCCGCTGGTGGTCAAGAAGGCCCCCATTGCGCTGGGCGTGCAGCGCAACGGCCAGAACACCACCGTCAATGTGCCGCTGACCTTCGCCTGCGCCTTCAGCATCGAGCTGGGCAATGCCGACAACGTGAACACCTATGCCGATGGCCGCCGCGTGCTCATTACCCGCGGCATGCTCAAGTTCACCCAGTCCGATGATGAACTGGCCTACCTGATCGCCAAGGAGATGGCGCACAACATCCTCGGCCACGCCATCCGCCAGCGCATGGTTTCGACGATTGCCGAAGTGATCGACAACCTGCTGCTGCCACATCCGGACCCGACCACCACGGCCGGCACTGCCGGCATCCGCGTCTATCCGCAAGACCTGGATGCAGCTGCCGATACGCTCTCGCTGTACCTGCTGGCGCGCGCCGGCTACAGCATCGACAACGTGCCGGCGTTCTGGAAGCGCCTGGCCGACCAGTATCCGGCCAGCGTGCCCAACGGCTACACGGCGCTGCATCCGGCTACCGCTTATCGCCTCTCGATGATCGACAAGGTCACGCAAATCGTGAAGGCAAAGCAGGAGGCGGGCAAGCCGCTGGTGCCGTAAATGCGGTGATATGAAGTAGTTGAAGTGAAGACGGCGCGGTGAAAACCGCGCCGTTTTTGTTTGCGTAATGAAAGTGAAGCAAGCTGCAAAACAAAAGGCCACGCCGGTTTCCCGACGTGGCCTTGATGGCTTGCTTGATGCGCTTATTCGACTTCGAGCTTCTCTTGCGGCTCTTCCGGCGGGGACGAATCGTCACCCTCGGGGAAGTCCAGCTTGATCTGCTCCTTGTCGTCCATCTCCACCGTCACGCGGCCACCGCTGACCAGCTTGCCGAACAGCAGTTCGTCGGCCAGCGCCTTGCGGATCAGGTCCTGGATCAGGCGCGACATCGGGCGTGCCCCCATCAACGGATCGAAGCCCTTCTTGCCCAGGAACTTGCGCAGGTTGTCCGAGAAGACGGCTTCCACCTTCTTTTCGTGCAGCTGCTCTTCCAGTTGCATCAGGAACTTGTCGACCACGCGCAGGATGATTTCCTCGTCCAGTGGGCGGAAGCTGATGATGGCATCCAGACGGTTGCGGAACTCCGGGGTGAACATGCGCTTGATGTCCGCCATTTCGTCGCCGGCTTCCTTCTTCTCGGTGAAGCCGATGGTGCGCTTCTGCAGACTCTCGGCCCCCGCGTTGGTGGTCATGATGATGATCACGTTGCGGAAGTCGGTCTTGCGGCCATTGTTGTCGGTCAGCGTGCCATGGTCCATCACCTGCAACAGAATGTTGAAGATGTCAGGGTGCGCCTTTTCGATTTCATCCAGCAGCAGCACGGCGTGCGGCTTCTTGTTGACGGCTTCGGTCAAGAGGCCGCCTTGGTCGAAACCGACATAGCCCGGGGGCGCGCCGATCAGGCGGCTCACGGCGTGGCGCTCCATGTATTCGGACATGTCGAACCGTACCAGCTCGATGCCGAGGATGAAGGCCAGCTGCTTGGCCACTTCGGTCTTGCCCACGCCGGTCGGACCGGAGAACAGGAAGGAACCGATCGGCTTGTCGGTCTTGCCCAGGCCGGCACGTGCCATCTTGATGGCCGAGGCCAGTGCTTCGATGGCCGGATCCTGCCCGAACACAACGTTCTTCAGGTCGCGATCGATGGTCTGCAGCTTGGCGCGATCATCCTGGTTCACGGACTGCGGCGGGATACGGGCGATCTTGGAAATGATTTCCTCGATTTCCGGCTTGCCGATGGTCTTCTTCTGCTTGGACTTGGGCAGGATGCGCTGGGCAGCACCAGCTTCGTCGATCACGTCGATGGCCTTGTCGGGCAAGTGACGGTCATTGATGAAGCGTGCCGCCAGTTCGGCTGCCGAGGTCAGGGCCGAAGCAGAATACTTCACGCCGTGGTGTTCCTCGAACTTGGACTTCAGGCCGCGCAGGATCTGCACGGTCTGCTCCACGGTCGGTTCGTTCACATCGATCTTCTGGAAGCGACGCGACAGCGCGTGGTCCTTCTCGAAGACGCCACGGAATTCGGTGTAGGTGGTCGCGCCGATGCACTTCAACTGGCCGCTCGACAGCGCAGGCTTCAACAGGTTGGACGCATCCAGCGTACCGCCCGACGCCGAACCCGCACCGATGATGGTGTGGATTTCGTCGATGAAGAGAATGCCGTTGGGGCTGTCCTTCAATTGCTTCAACACGGCCTTCAGGCGCTGCTCGAAATCGCCACGGTACTTGGTACCGGCCAGCAGCGCGCCCATGTCCAGCGAATAGACGACGGCATTCTTCAGTATCTCGGGCACGTCGCCTTGCGTCACGCGCCAGGCCAGGCCTTCGGCGATGGCGGTCTTGCCCACACCGGCTTCACCCACCAGCAGCGGATTGTTCTTGCGGCGGCGGCACAGGGTCTGGATGACGCGCTCGACCTCGGAATCGCGGCCGATCAGCGGATCAATCTTGCCTTCGGCGGCCGCCTTGTTCAGGTTCTGGGTGAACTGGTCCAGCGGGCTTTCCTTCTGCTGGCCTTCGGCTTGCACGTCTTCCGCGCCTTCCGGGGCCTTCTGCGGATCAGCCTGCTGATCCTTGCGCACGCCGTGCGAGATGAAGTTGACCACGTCCAGACGGGTCACGCCCTGCTGGTGCAAGTAGTAGACCGCGTGCGAATCCTTCTCGCCGAAGATGGCCACCAGCACATTGGCGCCGGTGACTTCCTTCTTGCCGTTGGAGGCCGACTGCACGTGCATGATGGCGCGCTGGATGACGCGCTGGAAGCCCAGCGTGGGCTGGGTATCCACCTCATTGGTGCCGGGGACCGTGGGCGTGTTGTCGGTGATGAAATTGGTCAGCGTCTTGCGCAGATCATCAATGTTCACCGAGCAGGCGCGCAGCACTTCGGCCGCCGAAGGATTGTCCAGCAGCGCGAGCAGCAAGTGTTCCACGGTAATGAATTCATGACGCGATTGTCTGGCTTCGACAAAGGCCATGTGCAAACTGACTTCGAGTTCCTGCGCAATCATGCTTCCTCCATCACGCATTGCAGGGGGTGCCCTGCTTTTCGAGCGTGGGTTAAAACGAGTTCCACTTTTGTGGATGCGATATCTTTGGGATACACACCACACATTCCCTTCCCATCGCGGTGAACCTTGAGCATGATCTGCGTCGCGGTTTCACGGTCCTTGTTGAAGTACTGCTGGATGACTGCGACGACGAATTCCATCGGCGTATAGTCATCGTTCAACAATAAAACCTGGTACATCGGGGGCGGCTTGAGTTTTGCCTCCTGCCGTTCCAGGACTGTACCGCCATCATTTTCGTGCTTGGTTGCCATGCGTTTATTCGACCATCAAAGCTGTGCAACGCACAATGATCACGTAACCTCTAGATGAGATAGATATTACTTGTTTTCCGGACCTTGCGCAGATGACGATGATTTATCCTAAATCAAGGGTTTCTTTCTCCATCGCTCAAACAGGGCCACAAAGCGGAACGTGAAAACTGCTTGACTTTTGGATTTCGACCGAGAACAATGGAATTCATTGATTAGTAGTTACTAAATGTAACAACTCATCGATACGATAGGGGGCAGGTTTAAGGGGGGCTGCGTGACGCGCGATGCTTCTTGCTTTGACGGCTCGTGTGAATAGTTAATTTTGAAAGATGCTTTTATGGCAACAGGTACTGTCAAGTGGTTCAATGATTCCAAAGGCTTTGGCTTTATCACTCCGGATGACGGCGGCGAAGATCTGTTCGCTCACTTCTCCGCAATCCAGATGAACGGCTTCAAGACCCTGAAAGAAGGTCAAAAAGTCCAGTTTGACGTTACGCAAGGCCCCAAAGGCAAGCAAGCTTCGAACATCCAGAACGCCGCTTAAACCCCGGTTTCTCTAAAAGCCCCGCTCTTGCGGGGCTTTTTTCATTGGGGCGCCGCCATTGCTGCGCCCGCAATGACTACGTAACCGAAATGCAAACAGCCAGGTAGATGCCTGGCTGAGTGTTGTTTTTTCATCATTGATTTGCAGCAAATCACGCTGCAGAAGCAGTCCGTCCGGCTTACATGTTTTCGATCAGCGCTTCACCGAAACCGGAGCAGGAAACCTGCGTCGCCCCTTCCAGCAAACGCGCGAAATCATAGGTCACGCGCTTGGCCGAGACTGACTTCTGCATGGCCGTGATGATGAGATCCGCGGCCTCGATCCAGCCCATGTGGCGCAGCATCATTTCTGCCGAAAGAATGCTGGAACCGGGGTTCACATAATCCTTGCCGGCATACTTCGGTGCGGTGCCGTGGGTGGCTTCGAACACGGCCACCGAATCGGACATGTTGGCGCCCGGAGCAATGCCGATACCGCCGACCTGAGCCGCCACGGCGTCCGAAATGTAGTCGCCGTTCAGGTTCATGGTGGCGATGACGCTGTATTCCGCCGGGCGCATCAGCACCTGCTGGAAGAAGGCATCGGTGATGGCATCCTTGATGACGATCTGGCGGCCGGTCTTGGGGTTCTTCAGGCGCATCCACGGGCCGTCGTCGATCAGTTCGGCCCCGAATTCGCGGCCGGCCAGCGCATAACCCCAGTCACGGAAAGCACCCTCGGTGTACTTCATGATGTTGCCCTTGTGGACCAGCGTCACCGAAGGCTTGTCGTGGTCGATGGCGTACTGGATGGCCTTGCGCACCAGTCGCTCGGTACCTTCGCGCGAGACCGGCTTGATGCCCAGCGCCGAGGTCTCAGGGAAGCGCAGCTTCTTGACCCCCATCTCGCGCGTGAGCAGCTCGATCAGTTTCTTCACTTCCGGGGTACCGGCCTGCCATTCAATACCGGCGTAGATGTCTTCGGAGTTCTCGCGGAAGATCACCATGTCGGTCTTCTCGGGCTCCTTCAGCGGCGAGGGCACGCCTTTGAAATAGCGCACCGGACGCAGGCAGACATAGAGGTCCAGCTGCTGGCGCATGGTCACGTTCAAGGAACGGATGCCGCCCCCGACCGGCGTGGACAGCGGCCCCTTGATCGAGACCAGATACTCCTTGAGCACGTCCAGTGTCTCCTCGGGCAGCCAGGTATCGGCACCGTAGAGCTTGGTCGACTTCTCGCCCGCATAGATTTCCATCCAGTGGATCTTGCGCGCACCGCCGTAGGCCTTCTCCACCGCGGCATCGACCACCTTGAGCATCACCGGCGTGACGTCCACGCCCACGCCATCGCCCATGATGAAAGGAATGATGGGGTTGTTGGGGACATTGAGAGTGTCATCGGCGTTGGCGGTGATCTTGCACCCTTCTGCAGGCACTTGGATATGTTGGTACGACATCGTGGTCTCCGACGGTTGAGGCGGTAGCGTTGGGAAGCATCAGCGGCAAAGCCCATGCACATCGGCAAGGACCTTGCATGAATTGCCATACAAGCGGGGAATTTTAAGAGATTTCCGGATTTTCAGCCGGAAAAATTCCGGATTGCAATCAGCAGGTCTTATATAAGACACATGACTTGCCTGATTGATTATGCATCAGGATTTTACGCAAGGCCATCTTTTTGCGACACTAGCGCATGCCTTTGATCCTCTTCAACAAACCCTTCGGCGTGATGAGCCAGTTCTCCGCCCATCCCGAGCGCCAGACGCTGGCCGATTACCTCGACCTTCCCGACATCTACCCTGCAGGCCGGCTCGATGCCGACAGTGAAGGCCTGCTGCTGCTCACCGATGACGGCAAGCTGCAGCACGCCATCGCCCATCCGCGCCGCAAGCAGCCCAAGACCTACCTGGCACAGGTGGAAGGCCTGGCCACGCCGGAGGCGCTGCAGCGCCTGCGCGATCCGCTGGACCTGGGCGACTTCGTCACCCAACCCGGAGAGGCCCGCTTGATCCAGGAGCCGGCCTGGATGTGGCCACGCACGCCGCCCATCCGCCAGCGTGCCAACCAGCCCACCAGCTGGATCGCCCTGACCATCAGCGAAGGCAAGAACCGCCAGGTGCGCCGCATGACGGCGGCCGTGGGCCTGCCGACGCTGCGACTGGTGCGCATCGCCATCGGCCCGTTCTCGCTGGCGACCCATCCGGTGATGCCCGGCGAATGGCGCGAAGTCGATCCACAGGAACTGGATGCCTGAGCGCTGCGTGAACAATCTGACAAGGTTTGAAGCACTCAGGGCTGCACACTTCTTCCCGAAACCTCATAAAAAAGATCCGAAATGGTGTCAACCTTCATACGCGCGCGCCGTTATTGGCAGTGATTCGCACGAATCATCGTTTGCCTCACATCCCTAACATGTTGAATTGAAGGACGCAAAATGAAAAAATTGATCGCCGCTCTGATCGCTGGTCTGTTCGCCACTGCTGCTTTCGCACAAGCTCCGGCCGCTCCGGAAGCGCCGAAGGCTGAAGCCGCTGCTCCGAAGGCAAAGAAGGCCAAGAAGGCAAAGAAGGCAAAGAAGGCAAAGAAGGCAGCTGAAGCTAAGTAATTAGCGTCCGCACTCAAAAAAGGCAGGCTGGTCCTGCCTTTTTTCATGTCCGCGCGGTTCAGGCGACGCGCCCCGTAGCCATCCACGCCGGCCAGCGCCCCGCTCCCGCTGCACACGCCCGCCCCGCTGCTGCTATCCTGCCCGATCCGAATCCCGATTGATAAAGAACATGCGCCAATCTTCACTTTCCCGACTTTCCCGTTGCTTCATGCACAGCGCCGTCGCCCTGCTGGCTGTCGGCTGCCTGTCCACCGCCGGCGCGCAGACGCCGCAGGTGCGCAAATTCCCGACCACCCAGCTCAATATCGGCATCCACCTGATCAAGGCCGAAGTGGCCCAGACCGAAGCCGAGCGCGAGCAAGGCCTGATGTTCCGCGAGAAGATGGGCGACAACGAGGGCATGCTGTTCCTGTTCGGCCAGCCGGCCGGGGTATGCATGTGGATGAAAAATACGCTGATCCCGCTGTCGGTGGCCTTCATGGACGAAAAAGGCGTCATCATCAACATCGAGGAAATGAAGGAACAGACCCTGGATTCGCACTGTGCCAAGCGCGCGGCGGTCTATGCGCTGGAGATGAACAAGGGCTGGTTCAAGCAGAAGAACATCAAGCCCGGTACCAGGATCGAGGGATTGCCCCAATAAGGCATCCGGGCTGCAGCGTGTGGCTGCAGCCCGTTATCTCGCCAGCGACATACTGGAGACGGCCATGGAAAACCGTCGCCCAAACGCAAAAAACCGCTTGAAATCAAGCGGTTTTCTTGTACTGCAGCCTGAAGCGGGCAACGCCGCGCTTCAGTTCAAGCCAGGATGCAATTAAGCAGCCAGGGCCTTCAGGGCAGCAGCCAGGCGGCTCTTGTGGCGAGCGGCCTTGTTCTTGTGAATGATCTTCTTGTCGGCGATGCTGTCGATGGTCGACACGGAAGATTGGAACACGGAGGTTGCTGCAGCCTTGTCGCCGGCGGCGATCGCCTTGCGAACTGCCTTGATTGCGGTGCGCAGGGTCGAGCGCTGGCTCGAGTTGTGAGCGTTTTGCTTGACTGCTTGACGAGCACGCTTACGTGCCTGTGCGGTATTTGCCATGAAAATTATCCTAAATCGAGAGTCGTTTGCGCCGCAAACCCCGAGGACTCGCGATGCCAAATTCTGTAAAGCATCGGATTATAACGAGATTCCCGTGACAAGGCAATCAACTTGTCTGCTTCTGCTGTAAACACGGTGCCATCCGTTGCGATGCCACCGCACTCATCCCGATTTCCGCAAAGAAATTCATGCCTGCCGCCGAACCTGTGGCCAAGGCAGCGAGTCTATTGCGCCGTGCAGCAGGGGGATTGTCTTTTCCTTCATATCGCCTCCGAACCACCCGTGTCCGGGCCTGCCCGCCCCCTGTCGTGCTCCCGCACCAATCCTTGCCACTCCAGCAAAAGCACCGCTGCCCACCGCTATAATGCCGCTCCATGAATCTGCATAAAACCCTCGCCGCCATCTCCGGCATGACGATGCTCTCGCGCATCACCGGGCTGGCCCGGGAAATCCTGTTCGCCCGCGCCTTCGGCGCTTCGGCCTACACCGACGCCTTCAACATCGCCTTCCGCATTCCCAACCTGCTGCGCCGGCTCTTCGCCGAAGGCGCCTTCTCGCAGGCCTTCGTGCCCATCCTGGCCGAATACAAGAACCGCCGCGGTCCCGAGGAGACCAAACACCTGGTGGACCACGTGGCCACGGCACTGATGTGGGTCATGCTGATCACCTGCGTGGCCGGCATCATCGCCACCCCGTTCGTGGTCTATTTCATCGCCACCGGACTCCAATACAACCCGGAGGCCTTCCATGCCTCGGTGCTGATGACCCGCATCATGTTCCCGTACATCGGCTTCATGGCCTTCGTGGCGCTGGCCGGCGGCATCCTCAATACCTGGAAGGAATTCAAGATCCCGGCAGTCACCTCGGTGCTGCTCAATGTCGCCTTCATCGTGGCCTCGCTCTTCGTGGCCCCCTTCATGGAACAGCCCATTTATGCGATGGCCTTCGCGGTGCTGGTGGGCGGCATCCTGCAGGTGGCGATCCAGGTGCCGGCGCTGATCAAGATCGGCATGCTGCCGCGCCTGTACTGGAATCCCCTGCTGGGCCTGCGCGACGAAGGCGTCAAGCGCGTGCTCAAGAAGATGGGCCCGGCCGTCTTCGCCGTCTCGGCCGCGCAGATCAGCCTGATGATCAACACCAACATCGCCTCGCGCCTGGAACACGGCAGCGTCTCGTGGCTCAGCTATGCCGACCGCCTGATGGAATTTCCCACCGCCCTGCTGGGCGTGGCGCTCGGCACCATCCTGCTGCCCAGCCTGGCCAACGCCCATGCTGCCGACGACATGGATGAATATTCCGCCCTGCTGGACTGGGGCCTGCGCCTGACCTTCATGCTGGCCATGCCCTCGGCCGTGGGCCTGGCCACGCTCTCCGAGCCGCTCACCGCCACCCTGTTCCACTATGGCCGCTTCGATGCTCTGTCGGTGACCATGGTCGGCCACGCACTGGTGGCCTACGGTGTCGGCCTGATCGGCCTGATCGTGGTGAAGATTCTGGCCCCCGGCTTCTATGCCAAGCAGGATATCCGCACCCCCGTCATCATCGCCGTGGGCGTGCTGATCGCCACCCAGCTCATGAACAGCGTCTTCGTGCCCCTGTTCTCGCACGCCGGCCTGGCCTTGTCGATCGGTCTGGGGGCCTGCCTCAATGCCCTGTGTCTTTACATCGGCCTGCGCCGCCGCCAGATCTACGTGCCGCGTCCGGGCTGGGGACTGTTCCTGGTGCGCCTGACCGGCGCGCTGCTGGTGATGGCCGGGGTGGCGCTGTGGATTTCCGGCCACTTCGACTGGGTCGCCCTGCGCGCTCATCCGCTGCTGCGCATCGGGGCGCTGATGCTGGTGCTGGCGGTGTGTGCGGTGGCCTATTTCGGCCCGCTGTTCGCGATGGGCTTCCGCCTGCGTGAATTCAAGCGCATCGCGCGCCGCTGATCAGCCTTGCAGGCCGCTTCAGCACAAGCCTGGGGCGGTCTGAAACAAGAAATTTCATTCCCCGCCCGGCAGACCTGACGCAGCGCGCAATATTTTGATAGCATGGGTGACATGACGCTCACCTCCCTCGACTATTTTGCTTCGCTGGTGCGCCAGGACGATTCGATTCCGCTGTTCGAATCCGCCTTGACGCTGGGACAGGATTTTTATCCGGAAATGGATTTTGCCGAGGAAGAGATGGCGCTCGACACGCTGGCGCTCAAGCTCAGGCAGCGCCTGCCCCAGGATGCCTCGCAGATCCAGAAGCTGCGCATGCTGAACCATTTCTTCTTCCAGGAAATGGCCTTCGCCGGCAACGTCAACAATTACTACGATCCCGACAACAGCTATATCCACCGCGTGATTTCGACGCGGCGCGGCATTCCGATCTCGCTGGCGGTGGTCTATATCGAACTGGCGCAGCAGATCGGCCTGGAGATGAAGGGGGTTTCCTTCCCCGGCCACTTCCTGATGAAGCTGTCGGTGCAATCCGGTGAAATCGTGCTCGATCCCATGAATGGCGCGAGCCTGTCGCGGCAGGAACTGGAAGAGCGGCTGGAGCCCTATCTGGCGCATCAGCCGGAAGAAGATTTCGGGGATGAACTGCCGCTGGCGGCCTACCTGCGCGCGGCCCATCCACGCGAGATCCTGGCGCGCATGCTGCGCAACCTCAAGGCCATCTTCATGGAAAGCCAGCGCTGGCAACAGGTGCTGGATGTACAGGAGAGGCTGGTGATCCTGCTGCCCGAGGAAATCACCGAGAAACGCGACCGTGGGCTGGCCTATGCCAACCTCGGGCAAGCCCAGGCGGCGCTGGAGGATCTGGAAGCCTATCTGGCCCTGCGTCCCCATGCCGAGGACGCGCCCAACCTGCGGGAGATGCTGCCCGACCTGCGCGAAGCATTGCGCAAGCCGAGCTGAACAGCCCGTTCGGGCTTACTGCTTCCCTTCGATCTCTTCCCAGCGTTCCAGGCTCACCAGCAGTTCTTCGTCGATCTCGGCGAAGCGCTGGTTCAGCTTGACGGCTTCATCGGCCCCCTTCTTGTACAGATCCGGATCGGCCAGTTTCGCCGACAGCTCCTTCTGTTCCGCTTCCAGCGCGGCGATGCGCTTGGGCAGTTCTTCCAGCTCGCGCTGTTCCTTGTAGCTCAGCTTCTTCTTGGCCGGCGCAGGTGCTGCGGCCGGTGCGGCCATGGTGGACTCGGCCTTGACCTCGTTCTTGTCGGCCGCCTTGGCAGCAGCCTTGGCCCCTGCCGATGTCTGCGCCGGGCGCTGGCGCTCCCAGTCTGAATAACCGCCCACGTATTCACGCCAGACGCCATTGCCTTCGGAGGCGATCACCTGCGTGACCACGTTGTCCAGGAACATGCGGTCGTGGCTGACCAAGAAGACGGTGCCTTCATATTCTTCCAGCAATTCTTCCAGCAGTTCCAGGGTATCGATATCGAGGTCGTTGGTCGGCTCGTCCAGCACCAGCACGTTGGCCGGCTTGGCGAACAGGCGCGCCAGCAACAGGCGGTTGCGCTCGCCACCGGAGAGCGTGCGCACCGGCGAACGGGCGCGTTCCGGCGCGAACAGGAAGTCCGACAGATAGGTCATCACATGCTTGCGCTGGCCGTTGACTTCCACCCAGTCGCTGCCCGGCGCGATGGTATCGGCCAGGGTCGTTTCTTCATTCAGCTGCGCGCGCATCTGATCGAAATACGCGACCTGCATCTTGGTCCCCTGCTTCACGGTGCCGCTGTCGGGCGTTTCCTCGCCCAGGATCAGCTTGAGCAGGGTGGTCTTGCCGGCACCGTTCTGGCCGATCAGGCCGACCTTGTCGCCGCGCATGAGGATGCTGCTGAAGTCGCGCACGATGGTCTTGGGGCCGTACGCCTTGTTGACGTTTTCCAGTTCCGCCACGATCTTGCCGGAACGTTCACCGGTACCCACTTCCAGCTTCACCTGCCCCTGCCGCTCGCGGCGCTCGCTGCGCTGCACGCGCAGGGCTTCGAGGCGGCGCACGCGGCCTTCGTCGCGGGTGCGGCGGGCCTGCACGCCCTTGCGGATCCAGACTTCTTCCTGCGCCAGGAATTTGTCGAACTTGGCATTTTCCACTTCTTCATTGGCCAGCAGCTCGGCCTTGCGGGCCTGGTAGGTCGTGAAGTTGCCGGGGAAGGAAAGAATCTTGCCGCGATCCAGTTCGATGATGCGGGTGGAGACGTTGTCCAGGAAGCTGCGGTCGTGGGTGATGAAGAGGATGCTGCCCTTGAAGTCGCGCAGCAGGCCTTCCAGCCACAGGATGGAGCCGAAGTCGAGGTGGTTGGTCGGTTCGTCCAGCAGCAGCACGTCGGGGTTGCCGACCAGGCCGCAGGCCAGCGCCACGCGTTTCTTCATGCCGCCGGAGAGCTCGCCGATGCGGGCGTCGCGGTTCAGGTTCAGCTTGTCCAGGGTGGTCTCGACCTTGTTGCCGATAGACCAGGCGTCGGCCGCATCCAGCACGGTCTGGATCTGGTGCATGCGTTCCAGCAGGGCGTCGTCATTGTCGCCGCCGAACTGGCCGGTGATGGCTTCGTATTCGGCCAAGAGCGCCGGCAGCTCGCCCAGGCCCGAGGCCACGGCGTCGAAGACGGTCATCTCTTCCGGGAAATGCGGTTCCTGGTCGACGTAGGCGATCTTCAGGTTCTGCTGCATCACCAAGAGGCCATCATCGAGCTTGGAACGGCCGGCAATGATCTTCAGCAGCGAGGACTTGCCGGTGCCGTTGCGGCCGATCAGGCCGATGCGTTCGCCGGTCTCCAGCGAGAATTCGGCGTGATCCAGGAGGGCGACGTGGCCGAAGGCCAGTTGTGCGTCGGAGAGGGAAATGACTGCCATAGCGTGCGTGATCTGCGTGAATGCGTCGGCCCAAGCCGCGCAGGATGAATGCGAAAGGCGCTTGATGCAGGAAAAAGCGCGAGAGCGGCATTGTACCGACTGCGCCGCACAAATGCTGATTTAAGCGCGCCCTTGCCCCTTCCGATGGGCTGGAACGGCTGCGGCTTGCACTTTGGCAACGGGATTGATGAAAAATAACGACAAAAGCTCGAATTTCCCCGTCGTCCGGGCGCCATGTTACAACTGGTTAAGCATTGCCCGTGGCGCGCACGCCGGGCCGGCGGTGCGATGCGGTAAGATAGCGCATTCCGATTCCCGCTCATCCCATGCCTTTTTCCTCTTTGCCGGACCTGCGCCGCCAGCGCGGCTTCCTCAATCCCAACATCGCCAAGTTCATCGGTCTGTCCATCCTCGGTCTCGGCGTCGCCGCTGCCCTGCTGGTGGTGTATGCACTGATCTTCATCAACCCGCGCCTGCCTTCGCTGGACCTGATCACCGACTACCGTCCCAAGGTGCCGCTGCGCATCTGGTCCGAGGACAAGGTCCTGCTCGGCGAGTTTGGTGAAGAAAAGCGCAGCCTGGTCAAACTGGAAGATATCCCGGCCGACATGAAGAATGCCGTGCTGGCCATCGAGGACTATCGTTTCTATGAGCACGGCGGCATCGACTGGATCGGCATCGCCCGCGCCCTGGCCACCGACGTGCTGCGCGGCAGTGCCTCGCAGGGGGCCAGCACCATCACCATGCAGGTGGCGCGCAACGTCTTCCTGACCAAGGAAAAGACCTTCTCCCGCAAGCTCTACGAAGTGCTGCTGGCCAACAAGATCGAACATGCCCTGACCAAGGACCAGATCCTGGAGGTCTACATGAACCAGATCTACCTGGGCCAGCGCGCCTTCGGCTTCGCCGCCGCCGCCCGCACCTACTTCGGCAAGGACCTGAAGGATATTTCCCTGGCCGAAGCCGCCATGCTGGCCGGCCTGCCCAAGGCCCCCTCGGCCTACAACCCCATCGTCAACCCCAAGCGCGCGCACATCCGCCAGCAATACATCCTGCAGCGCATGATGGAAGTGGGCTTCATCACCAAGGCGCAATATGAAAAGGCCGCCAAGGAAGAACTGAAGGTACGCGCACCGGGCAGCCAGTACAGTATCCACGCCGAATACGTGAACGAAATGGTGCGCCAGATGGTGTATGCGCAGTACAAGGAAGACACCTACACCCAGGGCTTCAACGTCTACACCACCGTCAATGCAGCCGACCAGCAGGCGGCCTACCTGGCCGTGCGCAAGGGCGTAATGGATTACGACCGCCGCCACGGCTATCGCGGTCCGGAAGAAACCATCGAGCTGCCCGCCAATGCGGACGACCGCGCCTCGGCCATCGACGACGTCATGGACGACCATCCCGACAACGACGACATCTTGGCCGCCGTGGTGGTGGCTGCCAGCCCCAAGCAGATCGATGCGGTGCTGCGCAGCGGCGACAAGATCAGCATCAAGGGCGAAGCCCTGCGCTTCGTGGCCGCGGCCCTGTCGGAGAAGGCCAAGAAGGAGATCCGCATCGCGCCGGGTGCCCTGATCCGCGTGATGCAGGATGCCAAGCAGAACTGGCAGGTGGTGCAGTTGCCGCAGGTGGAAGCGGCGCTGGTCTCGGTGGTGCCGCAGGATGGTGCCATCCGCGCCCTGGTGGGTGGTTTCGACTTCACCCAGAACAATTTCAACCACGTGACCCAAGCCTGGCGCCAGCCGGGTTCGACCTTCAAACCCTTCATCTATTCGGCTGCATTGGAGAAGGGTTTTGCACCGGCTTCCATCGTCAACGATGCCCCGGTTTCCTATCCGGCCGGCCCCGGCCAGCCGAACTGGGAACCCAAGGATGACGAAACCCCGGCCGGCCCCATCACCGTGCGCACTGCCCTGCAGAAGTCGGTGAACCTGGTGGCCATCCGCACGCTGGACTACATCGGCGTTCCCTATGCCAAGGACTTCATCACCGGCACCTATGGTTTCGATGCCGACAAGGTCCCGCCCTACCTGCCCATGGCGCTGGGTGCAGGGCAGACCAATCCGCTGCAACTGTCGGCGGCATACTCGGTGTTTGCCAACGGCGGCTACAAGATCCAGCCCTACCTGATCTCGCAGATCACCGATGCGCGCGGCAAGGTGCTGTCCAAGGCGGAGCCGCTGATCGTGGGCAATGGCGCACCGCGCGTGGTCTCGGAACGCAACAGCTACATGATGACCAGCATGCTCAAGGCGGTGGCCCAGGGCGGCACCGGCGCACGCAGCAACAGCATCGGCCGCACCGACCTGGCCGGCAAGACCGGTACCACCAATGATGCCGTCGACGGCTGGTTCGCCGGTTACCAGCGCACTTTGGCCACCGTGGCCTGGATGGGCTATGACCAGCCCAAGAGCCTGGGCAGCAAGGAATTCGGCGCACAGCTGGCGCTGCCGATCTGGGTCGACTACATGGCCAAGGCCTTGAAGGGGGTGCCGCAGTTCGACCTGCCGGTACCGGAAGGCATCCGCTTCATCGATGGCGAGCCCTATTACGACAACTTCACGCCCAACAACGGCCTGGTGACCAATGTGGGCGTGACGGTGGTGGATGCGATCTCGAACTTCTTCGGCTGGACACCCAGCCAGACTCCGGCTGCACCGGGCAATGCGCAACCGGCACCGAACGTGCCGGGCACGTCGCAGGGAGCGCCGGGGGCAGCGCCTGGCGGCTCAGCAAACCGGCCTCAGAGCGAGAGCGCAAGACGCTTCCTGGACAATACCAACCAGGGTCATTGAGGCAATGCCAGGCCACTGGCCTGGCAACTTCATTCAACCAATCGGCAGCACAAAAAAAACGGGCACTTCCGAAGAAGTGCCCGTTTCCTTTTGTCTGGTGCCCCCGACACGGATCGAACGTGTGACCTATCCCTTCATACCACTATGGCTTTCGCCACCATCAGATACATGAACGTCGTGTAACCGGATGTTTGTAGTCTGGACTATACCTTGGCCATGGACCCTGCCCTGACGGCAAGGTCGGAAGGCCGGAGCCGTCTAGTCTCTACACCTTCCGGCTTCGCAGGAAACCGGCTTGGCTCGGTATTGCCAGCAGCCGCTGCAAACGTGCATGCATGCGCTGTCAGGGTTCACCGACTTTGACTCCATTCAGGCGGCGCCTTTCGGCATCCGCTGCCCAATTTGACTTAGGAGGGGATCGCTCTATCCACTGAGCTACGGGGGCCAACAAGGCCGCTATTGTATCCGCTGCGCCCGGCCTTGCAAAGCCGCAAGCGCGGCGCACGCATGGACTACAATAGGCCGATGCGCTTGCCCACAACAAATATGAAGAAGCTTGCAGCCGCCGCCCTGGGGACACTGATCGCGGGCGGCGCAGCCATGGCCCAGACGCCCGCGGACAAGCCGCGCGCCATACCGGGCATGGCCGAACGCATGGCCGCCTGCATCGCCTGCCATGGCAAGGAAGGGCGCGCCACGGCCGATGGCTACTATCCGCGCATCGCCGGCAAGCCGGAGGGCTATCTGCTGAACCAGCTGCAGAGTTTCCGCGATGGCCGACGCCGCTATCCGATGATGAATTACCTGCTGGGCCATCTCTCTGACGATTATCTTCAGCAGATCGCCCTGTTCTTCGCCGACCAGCATCCGCCCTATCCGCCCCCGGTGCCGGCCGATGTGAGCGCCACGGTGCTGGAACGCGGACGCCTGCTGGTCAGCCAGGGCAAGCCAGCCCAGGGCATTGCGGCCTGCGCCAGTTGCCACGGTGCCGGGTTGACCGGCGTGCAGCCCGGCATTCCGGGATTGCTGGGCCTGCCGCGCGACTACATCAATGCGCAACTGGGCGCCTGGCGCAATGGCGAACGCACCGCCAAGGCCCCCGATTGCATGGGCGAGATCGCCAGGGCATTGAGCCCGGAAGAAATCAATGCCGCCAGCAGCTGGCTGTCCTCCCAGCCGGTCCCGGCGGACTATGCGCCTGAGCGCGTGCTGCCCAAACCTTTGCCGGTGGCCTGCGGCAGCATGCCAGCTTCCTCCGCCAGTGCAGGAGCGGCACGATGAACAAGACCCTGCGCCTGGGCCTGGGAATCCTGCTGGGCAGCGTGCTGGCCGTGGTGGCGCTGACCGGCGGCGTGATCGCCTGGCAAAGCCTGCGCAGTGAAGATCCTGGCGTGGTCGTCCCGGTGACCGACCATCAGGCGCAGCTGACCAGGGGCCAGTACCTGGCGCGCGCCGGCAATTGCATGGCCTGCCACACCGTGCGCGGCGGCGCGGCCTATGCCGGGGGACGCCCCCTGCCGACACCCTTCGGCACGATCTACACCACCAACATCACACCCGATCGCGCCAACGGCATCGGCGACTGGAGCGCCGACGATTTCTGGCGTGCCCTGCACCACGGGCGCGGACGCGATGGCCGCTTCCTCTTTCCGGCCTTCCCCTACACCAGCTACACCCAGCTCAGCCGCGAAGACAGCGACGCCCTGTTCGCCTGGCTGCGCACGCTGCCCCCCGTAAATCAGCCCAATCGTTCACATGACTTGCGCTTCCCTTACGACCAGCGCCCGCTGCTGGGGCTATGGCGTGCGTTTTTCTTCACACCGGCTGTTTACCAGCCTGATCCGGCGCGCTCCACCCAGTGGAATCGCGGTGCCTATCTGGTGCGCGGCGCTGGCCATTGCAGCGCCTGCCACAGCGCCCGCAACGTGGTGGCGGCCAGCATCGCACCGCTGGATCTGGCCGGCGGCATGATCCCCGCGCTGGACTGGTATGCACCGCCCCTGCATGGTGGCGAACACGGCCTGGGCGGCTGGAGTGAAGCCGACATCGCCGCCCTGCTCAGGACTGGCGTCTCGCCGCGCGGCACCTCGCTGGGGCCGATGTCGGAAATCGTCGGGCGCAGCCTGCAGTATCTGAACGATGAGGACATCAATGCGATGGCGGTCTACCTGAAGTCGCTGCCGCCCCAGCCCCTGCCCGCTGCCAGCGCCGCCGCGCAGCCGGAGCCCGCCGAGGCGGAACGCATCATCAAACAGGGCAAGAAGCTCTATGGGGAGTTGTGCGTGGACTGCCACGGCGGCAAGGGTCAAGGCAGCGCCCCGGACTATCCGCCGCTGGCGGGCAACCACGCCATCGGCGGACCACAGCCGGTCAATGCCATCCGTGCGGTGCTCAATGGCGGCTTCCCGCCCTCGACGGCCGGCAATCCCTATCCCTTCGGCATGCCGCCCTTCGGTCCGCAACTGAGCGACCAGGAAGTGGCGGCATTGGTCTCCTATGTCCGCAACAGTTGGGGCAACCAAGGCGGATTCGTCTCGGCGTCAGACGTGAACCGCTATCGCAGCGTGCCGCTGGACTGAGCAGACGCAAAAAAGGCGATCCGGGGATCGCCTTTTCATTCATCGCGCTGCCAGCGGGTAGCTCACCTCACTGCTCGGCGCTCAGCTTGTACCCCATCCCGCGCACCGTCTGCACGTAATGCGCCAGATCTCCCAGCGACTTGCGCAGCCGCATGATGTGCACATCCACCGTGCGTTCCTCGATGAAGGTGTGGTCACCCCAGACCTTGTCCAGCAACTGGGCACGCGAGAAGATACGTTCCGGATGCGCCACCAGATAGCGCAGCAGCTTGAATTCGGCCTGGTCCAGCGCCACCGCCCGGCCCGCCACCGCCACCTGGCGGCGTTCGACGTCAATGCTGATGTCGCGGTATTTGAGAGCCTGGCTGCCGATCTCCGGCGCCTTTCGGCGCAACAGGGCCTGCACGCGCGCCACCAGTTCCTTGGGAGAGAACGGCTTGGTCACGTAATCATCCGCACCTTCGTTCAAGCCCTTGACCTTGTCTTCTTCCATGCCCTTGGCGGTGAGCATGATGACCGGCAGCGCCGCCGTGCGCTGGTCGCGCCGCAGCTCCGAGAGCAGCACCAGGCCGGAGCTGTCTGGCAGCATCCAGTCCAGCAGCACGACATGAGGCAGCGACTCGGCAATCAGCTTGCGGGCCTGGGCCACGTCGGTGGCGATGGTGGTGGCAAAGCCCGCGCCCTGCATCGTGAAGCGCAACAGCTCCGCGATGCTGGGTTCGTCTTCGACCATCAGGATATGAGGGAGCTCTTTTGACATCGTCCTTGGATCCGCAACAACTGACTCAGAGCACCTTGGCCGCGATACGCTGGGCCATGCTGCGCGCCAGCTCGGCTTCCTGCGCCTCCACCATCACGCGGATCAGCGGCTCGGTGCCGGACGGACGCAGCAGCACGCGGCCGCGCTCGCCCAGTTCTTCTTCCACGGCGGCCTGTTCGGCTTGCAGGGCGGTGTTGGACTTCCAGTCGTAGCCGGCAGGAATCTTCACATTGATCAGCGATTGCGGATACAGGGTGATGTCGCCGGTCATCTGCGCCAGGGTCTGGCCGGCGCGCTTCAAGGCACACAGCACCTGCAGCGCCGAGACGATGCCGTCGCCGGTGGTGTGCTTGTCCAGTGCCAGCAGGTGGCCGGAGCCTTCGCCGCCGAGCAGCCAGCCCTTCTCCTGCAGCACTTCCAGCACGTAGCGGTCGCCCACCTTGGCACGTGCGAAGGGCACGCCCATCTTCTTGAAGGCCACTTCCAGGGCCATGTTGGTCATGAGGGTACCGACTGCGCCATCGACCGCGCCGCTGCTCAGGCGGTCCTTGACCATCAGGTAAAGCAGTTCATCACCGTTGTAGATACGGCCGCTGCCATCGACCATGATGAGACGGTCGGCATCGCCATCGAGTGCAATGCCGAGGTCGGCCCGGTATTCACGCACCGAGGCCACCAGCGATTTAGGCGCGGTGGCACCACAATCCTCGTTGATGTTCAGGCCATCGGGCTGGTTGCCGATGGTGATGACTTCCGCGCCCAGCTCATGGAATACGTGCGGCGCGATGTTGTAGGCCGCGCCGTTGGCACAGTCCACCACCAGGCGCATGCCGCGCAGGTCCATGGCACTGGGGAAGGTGCTCTTGCAGAATTCGATGTAGCGGCCGGCCGCATCCGACAGGCGGCGCGCCTTGCCCAGCTTCTCGGAGGGGACGCACTCCATGGGCTGCTCCAGCGCCGCTTCGATATCCGCCTCGACCTGGTCGGGCAGCTTGTTGCCCTTGGCCGAGAAGAACTTGATGCCATTGTCGTGATAGGGATTGTGCGAGGCCGAGATCACCACACCGGCCGAGAGACGCTGGGCGCGGGTCAGGTAGGCCACGGCCGGGGTCGGCAGCGGGCCGGCCAGCCAGACGTCCACGCCGGCAGCGGCGAAGCCGGCTTCCAGCGCGGCTTCCAGCATGTAGCCGGAGATCCGGGTGTCCTTGCCGATCAGCACCGTGGGACGGGCCACGCCATCCTTGGACTTGGCCAGGACCTTGCCTGCCGCATAGCCCAGGCGCATGACGAAATCCGGTGTGATCGGGGCCACGCCCACGCGACCGCGCACGCCATCGGTGCCGAAGTATTTTCCTGCCATGTTGGTCCCTTATCGCTTAATGCTTAACGCTTCTGCTGATTGATGTCTTGCAGGCCCGGCGAGCGCACTGGCCTGTTTCCCATGAAATCTGTTGTCGTGCTTGAGTTTCGATCACGTTCGCACACGTAGCGCCGCCCGCATCAAAGGTCGCCACGTCCTGCCTGCCACATGGCCAGCGCATCGACCGTTTCGGCCACATCGTGCACGCGGATGATCATCGCCCCCTGCTGCGCCGCCGCCAGCGCCGCACCGATACTGCCGGCCATGCGGCGTTCCAGCGGCTTGCCGGTGACCGCACCGATCATGGACTTGCGCGACATGCCGGCCAGCAGCGGCAGGTCCAGCGTGTCGATCAATCGGCGCGTGTTCCTGAGCAAAGCCAGATTATGCTCCACAGTCTTGCCGAAACCAAAACCGGGGTCGATGCAAATTCGTTCACGTCCGATACCGGCCGCCTTCATCAGGCCGACCTGGGTCTGCAGGAATTGCTCGACCTCGGTGACCACATCTTCATATCGGGGTTCTTGCTGCATGGTCTGGGGCTGGCCTTGCATGTGCATCACGCACAGGCCGGCTTCGCTGTCCTTGACCGCATCGATGGCCCCCTCGGCACGGAAACCGTTGATGTCGTTGATCATGTCCACCTCGGCGACCAGCGCTTCGCGCATGACGGCCGGCTTGTAGGTATCCAGGGACAGGGGCTTGCCGCAGTCGCGCAGGGCATAGATCACCGGCATGACGCGCTCCAGCTCTTCCTGCAGCGACAGCGGCGCAATGCCGGGGCGGGTGGACTCGCCACCGATGTCGATGATGTCGACGCCGTCGGCAATCATCTGTTCGGCATGGGTCAGGGCCAGTTCCAGCGAATGATGGCGACCGCCATCGGAAAAGGAATCGGGCGTCACGTTGAGGATGCCCATGACCAGCGGCCGGCGGCCAGGCTGGACCGGCAGGCGGAACCTGCCGCATTTGAGGAAAGCTTGCGTCATCTTGCTGTGGTAGGTAATGCGGATGAATTGCCCGAGGTGGCGGCCCTAAGCATGCTGCGCCGCGCACCATCGCTGTGCGGCAGCATGATACACCGCCGATGGACCGCCTTTACACTTTTGTCCGGCAGGGGCGCCATCGGCTGCACGGTTTTTCATCTGCCAAATTCATTCGCCAAATAAAAAAGGTGAGGATTTCTCCTCACCTTCATCGGGTCTGCGGCTTCAGGCATTCACGCCCTGCGCCTTGCGCTGCACGCCTCAGGCCGGGGCAGTGGCGTTGGGCGAGACGTCGCCGGAACGGTTGTTGTCCGAGGGCGACTTCTTGACCGGCACACCATTGCGCGGCGGACGCGGTTCGTCGCCATTCATGATGTCGTTGACCTGATCAGCGTCCAGGGTTTCCCATTCCAGCAGGGCCTTGGCCATGACGTCGACCTTCTCGCGGTTCTCTTCCAGCAGGCGGCGGGCCAGGGCATATTGCTCGTCCAGGATGCTGCGGATTTCAGCGTCCACCTTTTGCTGGGTGGCTTCGGAGACGGTCTTGGACGACATGCGGCCGAAGTAGGCATCCTGCTCCGAATCTTCATACACCATGGTGCCCAGGGTCACGGACATGCCATAGCGGGTAACCATGGCGCGGGCCAGCTTGGTGGCGCGCTCGAAGTCGTTGGACGCGCCGGTGGACATCTGGTGCATGAAGATTTCTTCAGCGATACGGCCACCGAAGAGGATCGAGATCTCTTCCAGCATCTTGTCCTTGTACATGTTCACGCGGTCATGTTCCGGCAGCTGCCAGGTCAGGCCGAGGGCATAGCCACGCGGCATGATGGTGACCTTGTGGACCGGATCGGCCTTGGGCAGCAGCTTGGCGACAACCGCGTGGCCGGACTCGTGATAAGCGGTGTTGCGGCGTTCTTCCTCGCGCATCACGGCCGACTTGCGTTCCGGACCCATGACGATCTTGTCCTTGGCATCTTCGAAGTCCTGCATTTCCACCAGGCGCTTGTTGCGGCGCGCAGCGAAGAGCGCGGCTTCGTTGACCAGGTTGGCCAGGTCGGCACCGGAGAAACCGGGGGTGCCACGGGCCAGGATGTCAGCCTTGACGTCAGGGGCGATGGGCACCTTGCGCATGTGGACGTAGAGGATCTGTTCGCGGCCACGGATATCGGGCAGGCCGACCATCACCTGGCGGTCGAAGCGGCCCGGACGCAGCAGCGCCTTGTCCAGCACGTCGGCGCGGTTGGTGGCAGCGATCACGATGACGCCGGAGTTGGCTTCGAAGCCGTCCATCTCCACCAGCATCTGGTTCAGGGTCTGTTCGCGTTCGTCGTTGCCGCCGCCCATGCCGGCACCACGATGGCGGCCGACGGCGTCGATTTCGTCGATGAAGATGATGCAGGGAGCGTGCTTCTTGGCGTTCTCGAACATGTCGCGCACACGGGAGGCACCGACACCGACGAACATTTCCACGAAGTCCGAACCCGAGATGGTGAAGAACGGCACCTTGGCTTCGCCGGCGATGGCGCGGGCCAGCAGGGTCTTGCCGGTACCCGGGGGGCCGACCATCAGCACGCCGTGGGGGATGCGGCCGCCCAGCTTCTGGAACTTGGTCGGGTCACGCAGGAATTCGACCAGCTCCTGGACTTCTTCCTTGGCTTCGTCGCAACCGGCGACATCGGCGAAGGTGACCGAGTTGCTGTTCTCATCCAGCATGCGCGCCTTCGACTTGCCGAAGGAGAACGCACCGCCCTTGCCGCCGCCTTGCATCTGGCGCATGAAGAAGATCCAGACGCCAATCAACAACAGCATCGGGAACCAGGAAATGAAGATTTGCGACAGGAAGGACTGCTCTTCCGGCTGGCGTACGTCGAACTTCACGCCATTGTTGAGCAGGTCACCGACCAGGCCGCGGTCCAGGATGGTGGTCGCGGTCTTGACCTTGGTGCCGTCCTGGGTGGTGGCGATGATGTTGCGATCCTCGATGGTCGCATCCTTGATGTGTCCGGCCTTGACCTCGGAGATGAAGTCCGAATACGCGATCGGCTTGGCATTGGTCGCCATGCTGCGGCTGTCGAACTGTTTGAACACCATAAACAGCACGAGCGCGATGACTACCCAGATGGCAGCCTTTGAAAACATATTGTTCACTGGAACTCCTCCGACGCCTGCGCGCCACGTTGCCTTTGTATCGTCCGATTTTACCCGGATTCAACCACCCTTACACGGAAAACCACCGTCCGCCCAGCCTCGCCCTGCCCCACTGTGCCATCGCGCAACGCACAAAAAGGCGTCACACCCGGCTGCTGGCGCATTTCTTTGCCATTCCGACATCAGCTTGAAGACTGGCGGGGAAGACATTCTTGCCTGCGATTCAGACAAACTAACGATTTACAGAAATCGATATAAGGCTGAAATCGGGCAAAACAAGGCAGGAAAATTCACTAAATCGCCGTGTTCACAGCAGATTTTGCGCTGGTTTGCGGACGACAAACCGGTTTTGCATCAACTTTAACTGAATTAGCTGCGAGGATTTTTCAGGATTTTCCCTAGCAGAAAGATTTCGGACGACTTGTCGCGGCTGGCCTTGGGCTTCTTCGACATCACCGTCTTGAATTCGGCCCGGAATTTGTGCACCAGTTCGTTGTAGCCGGTCCCGTTGAAACACTTGACCAGCAAAGCGCCGCCAGGTTTCATGTGCAGCTGGGCAAAATCGATGGCCAGGTCGATCAGGTATTCCACCCGCGCGGCATCGGCAATGGCCACGCCCGACAGATTGGGCGCCATGTCCGACAGCACCAGGTCGGCCTTGCGGCCCTGCAGCAAGGCTTCCAGCTGGCGTACCGGCTCGTCTTCGCGGAAGTCACCCTGAATGTAGTGCACATCCGCAATCGGATCCATCGGCAGGATGTCCAGCCCGATGATGGTGCCGTGGATGCCCCCGCCTTCAGCCCCGGCCAGCTTGTTGCGCACGTACTGGCACCAGCTGCCGGGAGTGCAGCCGAGGTCGACGATCACCTGCCCGGGCTTGATGAGACGCTCTTCCTCATCGATTTCCTTGAGCTTGTAGGCCGCACGCGCACGATAGCCTTCCTTCTGCGCCAACTTCACATAAGGGTCGTTGATATGGTCGTGTAACCAGTTTTTGTTCAGTTTGTTCTTTGCCATTCGCGTAGAATACTGGTTTTATCTCATTGAGGGACAACTTGGCTTCGCCGAGACCTCGTCCCGAACCCGCACTCCCATGTTGAATCTGACTCCCGCCGAGCGCAGCGAACTGCGCGCCCAGGCCCATGGCTTGAACCCCGTCGTGATGGTAGGCGAAAGTGGCCTGACCGAATCCGTCATGAAGGAAATCGACAAGAGCCTGAACGCCCACGGCCTCATCAAGGTCCGCGTCTTCGGCGACGACCGCGAAGCTCGCATCGCGATCTACGAAACCATCTGCGCTGAACTCAAGGCAGCGCCGGTCCAACACATCGGCAAGCTGCTGGTGCTGTATCGCCCGCAAAAGGACGAAGGCAAGAAAGCCGCTGCCGGCGCCAAGGGCGGCCTGCGCGAAGTGACCATCGTCAAGTCGCACGCCACCAAGCGCCCTTCAGTGAGCAAGGTCATGCTCAAGGGCAATGAACGCATTACCGCCGGTGGCCTGGTCAAGAAGGCCAAGCCGCGCCAGCGCAGCACCAAGAAGTCGCTCGGCTGATCCCTCGATCGCCCGTCGCGCCGGGCTGCAGCTTGCTGCGGCCCACAAAACAGAATGCCCGCTGATGCGGGCATTTTCATTTCCGGCGTCGGTATTGCGGCAGGATCATTGCCGCATCCGCCAGGCTTGAGCGAGACGGATGCGGCGGACTACATCAGACGTAGCGCACTTCCAGGATTTCGTATTCCTTCAGGCCCGAGGGGGCTTCCACGGCCACCACGTCACCGGCGCTCTTGCCGATCAGGGCACGGGCGATGGGCGAGGTCACCGAGACCTTCGATTCCTTGATGTCGGCTTCGTCCAGGCCCACGATCTGGTAGGTCACCTTCTCGCCGCTGTCCAGGTTTTCCAGGTCCACGGTGGAGGCGAAGACCACGCGGCCTTCGGCGTTCAGTTCGGCCGGGTCGACGATCTGGGCCGCGCCCAGCTTGCCTTCCAGGTCAGCGATACGGCCTTCGATGAAGGCCTGGCGCTCCTTGGCGGACTCGTATTCGGCGTTTTCGGACAAGTCGCCCTGCGCGCGCGCTTCGGCGATCGCATTGATGACTTCCGGACGGTCTTTGGTTTTCAAACGGTGCAATTCTTCCTTCAGAAGTTCGGCGCCACGCTTGGTAAGGGGAACTGTGCTCATAAGTCTCTTGCTCAAGGTTAGGGTTACACGGAAGACGCATCCAAGGTCCGCCGGCCGCTGAACACGCAAAAAGAGAGCCGCGCCGCCAACCTGGCGGACAAGCCTTGTCTTTACGGGAACAGTCTGGCTGGTGAACGGACCGTTGCTGCAGGATTCCGTCAGCTCTTCAACAACACGCGCTCTGACTCAGAGCCGCTAAGGACATGACGCCACGCGCAAGCCCAAATGAATGTGGCCCGATGGCGTCATGTCCTTAGCGTCCCCGGACGGATCTGCCCTGCAACATTGAACATGTTGTGGCCGCAGGGTGTCGTCCAAAAGTCAGAGAGGGCATCGATTGCTCAGATGCCCTCTTTGCCTGCCGGCGCCCATCAAACTAACGCCGGCAAAAGTAACGTGTTGTGGGTTTAGTGTATAGCTTTATGCAGGCCTTGTAAATCGTAGACGTCCAGCGCGTCCAGATGGCGCATGCCTTCCACTGCCGCTTCGGCACCGGCGATGGTGGTGAAGGTGGTCACGCGGGCCGCCAGGGCCGAAGTGCGGATCGCTCCGGAGTCGGCAATGGCGTTGCGCTTTTCTTCAACGGTGTTCACCACGAGGGCGATCTCGTTGTTCTTGACCATGTCCACGATGTGCGGCCGGCCTTCCACCACCTTGTTGACGGTGGCCACGGGAATGCCGGCCGCGCTGATGGCAGCCGCCGTCCCCTTGGTGGCGACAATCGAGAAGCCCAGCCCAACCAGGTCGCGCGCCACTTGCACGGCACGCGGCTTGTCGCTGTTCTTCACCGACAGGAACACCTTGCCCGACTTCGGCAGCTTCACGCCGGCACCCATCTGCGACTTCACGAAGGCTTCGCCGAAGGTCTTGCCCACGCCCATGACTTCACCGGTGGACTTCATTTCAGGGCCGAGGATGGTATCCACGCCCGGGAACTTGACGAACGGGAACACGGCTTCCTTGACGCTGTAGTAAGGCGGCACGACTTCGTTCTTGATGCCCTGGCTGTCCAGCGACTGGCCGACCATGCAACGCGCGGCGATCTTGGCCAGCTGCAGGCCGGTGGCCTTGGAGACGAAGGGCACGGTGCGCGATGCACGCGGGTTCACTTCCAGCACGAAGACGGTATCGACGGTCTTGCCATCGACTTCACTTTGCTGGATGGCGAACTGCACGTTCATCAGGCCGACCACGTTCAGGCCCTTGGCCATCAGCGCGGTCTGGCGCTTCAGTTCTTCGATGGTGTCCTTGGACAGCGAATACGGCGGCAGCGAGCAAGCCGAGTCGCCCGAGTGCACGCCAGCCTGTTCGATGTGTTCCATCACGCCGCCGATGAAGGTACGTTCACCGTCGGAGAGGCAGTCCACATCCACCTCGATCGCATCGTTCAGGAAGCGGTCCAGCAGCACCGGAGAGTCATGCGAAACCTTGACGGCTTCACGCATGTAGCGCTCCAGGTCACGTTGCTCGTGGACGATTTCCATGGCGCGGCCACCCAGCACGTAGGACGGGCGGACCACCAGCGGATAGCCGATTTCCTGCGCCAGTTGCAGCGCGTCGGCTTCGGTACGGGCGGTACGGTTGGGCGGCTGGCGCAGGCCCAGGTCCTGCAGCAGCTTCTGGAAACGCTCGCGGTCTTCGGCGGCGTCGATCATGTCGGGCGAGGTGCCGACGATGGGCACGCCATTGGCTTCCAGGTCCAGCGCCAGCTTCAGCGGGGTCTGGCCGCCGTATTGGACGATCACGCCGACCGGCTTTTCCTTGTCGACGATTTCCAGCACGTCTTCCAGCGTCACCGGCTCGAAGTACAGGCGATCGGAGGTGTCGTAGTCGGTCGAGACGGTTTCCGGGTTGCAGTTGACCATGATGGTTTCGTAACCATCGTCACGCATGGCCAGCGCGGCATGCACGCAGCAATAGTCGAATTCGATACCCTGGCCGATACGGTTCGGGCCACCGCCCAGCACCATGATCTTCTTCTTGTCGGTCGGGTTGGATTCGCACTCTTCGTCATAGGTCGAATACATGTAGGCGGTATCGGTCGAGAACTCGCCCGCACAGGTATCGACGCGCTTGAAGACCGGACGCACACCCAGCTTCTTGCGCTGTTCGCGCACGGCGGTGTCGGTGGTCTTCAGCAGCTTGGCCAGGCGGCGATCCGAGAAGCCCTTCTGCTTCAGCTGGAACAGGGTCGCCTTGTCCAGCGACTCCAGCGCCACATCCTTTTCCAGCCACAGTTCGATGTCGACGATCTCCTTGATCTGCGACAGGAACCACGGGTCGATGTGGGTCAAACCATGCACTTCTTCCAGCGAGAAGCCTTGGGCGAAGGCGTCGCCCACGTACCAGATGCGATCCGGACCGGGTTCGCCCAGTTCCTTCTCGATCAGTTCGCGGTCGGTGGTCTTTTCGTTCATGCCGTCCACGCCCACTTCCAGGCCGCGCAGAGCCTTCTGGAAGGATTCCTGGAAGGTACGGCCGATGGCCATGACTTCACCCACGGACTTCATCTGGGTGGTCAGGTGCTTGTCGGCCTGCGGGAATTTCTCGAAGGTGAAGCGCGGGATCTTGGTCACGACGTAGTCGATGGACGGCTCGAAGGACGCCGGGGTCGCACCGCCGGTGATCTCGTTGCGCAGTTCGTCGAGGGTGAAGCCCACGGCCAGCTTGGCGGCGATCTTGGCGATCGGGAAGCCGGTCGCCTTGGAGGCCAGTGCCGAGGAACGCGAGACGCGCGGGTTCATTTCGATGACGATCATGCGGCCATCGGCCGGGTTGACCGAGAACTGCACGTTGGAGCCGCCGGTATCCACACCGATTTCACGCAGCACCGCCAGCGAGGCGTTACGCATGATCTGGTATTCCTTGTCGGTCAGCGTCTGGGCCGGCGCCACGGTGATGGAGTCGCCGGTATGCACACCCATCGGGTCCAGGTTTTCGATGGAGCAGACGATGATGCAGTTGTCCGCCTTGTCGCGGACCACTTCCATTTCGTATTCCTTCCAGCCGATCAGCGATTCTTCGATCAGCAGTTCGGAGGTCGGCGAAGCTTCCAGGCCGCGCTTGCAGATGGTTTCGAATTCTTCGGCGTTGTAGGCGATGCCGCCGCCGGTGCCGCCCATGGTGAAGGACGGACGGATGATGACCGGGAAGCCGATGGTCTTCTGCACCGCCCACGATTCTTCCATCGTGTGCGACACGCCCGAACGAGCCGAACCCAGGCCGATCTTGGTCATGGCTTGTTTGAACTTGGAGCGGTCTTCAGCCTTGTCGATGGCTTCCGGAGTCGCACCGATCAGCTCGACCTTGTACTTGTCCAGCACGCCGTTGCGGTGCAGGTCCAGTGCGCAGTTCAGCGCGGTCTGGCCGCCCATGGTCGGCAGGATGGCGTCCGGCTTTTCCTTGGCGATGATGCGTTCCACCGCTTGCCAGGTGATCGGCTCGATGTAGGTGGCATCGGCCATTTCCGGGTCGGTCATGATGGTGGCCGGATTGCTGTTGACCAGGATGACCTTGAAACCTTCTTCACGCAGGGCCTTGCAGGCCTGGGCGCCGGAATAGTCGAATTCGCAGGCCTGGCCGATGATGATCGGGCCAGCGCCAATGATCAGGATGCTTTTGATGTCAGTACGCTTAGGCATTTTGTTTCTTCTCCATCATCGCCACGAACTTGTCGAACAGGGGAGCGATGTCATGCGGTCCAGGGGATGCTTCGGGGTGGCCCTGGAAGCAGAAAGCAGGTTTGTCGGTGCGCTCGAAGCCTTGCAGCGAGCCATCGAAGAGCGACACGTGGGTCACGCGGCAGTTGGCCGGCAGGGTCGCCTGGTCCACGGCGAAACCGTGGTTCTGCGAGGTGATCATCACCTGCTTGCTGTCCAGGTCCTGCACCGGGTGGTTGGCGCCGTGGTGGCCGAACTTCATCTTGAGGGTCTTGGCACCGGAGGCCAGGGCCATGATCTGGTGACCCAGGCAGATGCCGAAGGTCGGGATGCCGCGCTCGATCAGTTCCTTGGACGCAGCGATGGCGTAATCACAGGGTTCCGGATCGCCAGGACCGTTGGAGAGGAAGATGCCGTCCGGATTCAGGGCCAGCGCTTCGGCGGCGGTGGCTTGTGCCGGCAGCACGGTGACCTTGCAGCCGCGCTCGGCCAGCATGCGCAGGATGTTGTACTTGACGCCGTAGTCAAAGGCGACCACGTGGAATTTCGGGGTGATCTGCTGGCCATAGCCGCGGCCCAGGCGCCATTCGGTCTCGGTCCAGTTGTAGGCCTTCCGGGTGGAAACCACCTTGGCCAGGTCCATGCCGGCCAGGCCCGGGAAGGCGCGCGCCAGTTCCAGTGCTTTGGCGGTAGCGGCAGCGATATCGGCTTCACCGGCGACGATGGCGCCGTTCTGGGCACCCTTCTCGCGCAGGATGCGGGTCAGCTTGCGGGTATCGATGCCGGCGATGGAGACGATGTTGCCTTCCTTGAGGTAATCCGACAGCGATTGCTGGCTGCGGAAGTTCGACAGCAGGCGCGGCAGGTCCTTGATGATGAGGCCGGCGGCGTGGATCTGCGAAGCTTCGACGTCTTCACGGTTCACGCCCGTGTTGCCGATGTGCGGATAAGTGAGGGTGACGATCTGGCGGCTGTAGCTGGGGTCGGTCAGGATTTCCTGGTAGCCGGTCATCGCGGTATTGAACACGACCTCACCGGTGGTGTTGCCTGCGGCGCCGATGGAAAAACCTTGGAAGACAGACCCGTCTGCGAGCGCGAGGACGGCCGGAATCGCGGGACCGGAAAGAAGAGGCAGCAAGGGTAACTCCTGAGATTGTTACCGCCGCGGCTGGATGACCGGTAGACCTTTGCGCGCCAAACTGACCGGCGCGAACACCCCGACTCATTCGGTACGGAAGCGTGGCTGGGCCTGTTGGGAACGAGGAAGAGGAATGGGTATGCGCTACGGCGGATAAAATTGGCTAAACCGCTCGATTATAGCGCAAAAGCCTCCCTCCGGCAAATCGTAGATTGCCGAAAGTTGGCGTAAATTGCACCGAAATTGCACCGAAACAGCGTGCAAGCAAGGCGGGAACGCCGGCCGGCAAGGCCGCCGGCGTCGAAGGGAAATTACAGGCCCAGGGCAGCGATACCGGCCTTGGCGATCTGCACGTCTTCCGAGGACTTCACGCCGGAAACGCCGACGGCGCCGACGTAATGGCCTTCAACCACCACCGGCACACCGCCTTCGAGCAGGCCGTCCAGGCCGGGGGCGCTCAGGAAGGAGACGCGACCGTTGTTGATCATGTCTTCATAGATCTTGCTTTCGCGGCGGCCCAGGGCGGCGGTGCGGGCCTTGGCCGGGGCGATCTGCGAGGAGATCGGGGCAGCGCCGTCCATGCGCTGCAGCCACAGCAGGTGGCCGCCGTCGTCGACCACCGAGATGGCCACGTTCCAGTTGTTGGCACGGGCTTCGGCTTCAGCGCCGGCAGCGATCTTCTTGACGTCGTCCAGCGACAGGAACGGTTTGGTTTGCATGGTGGCTCCGATAGGCAGAAAAAATTGAACGCTGATTGTACGGCCAGAAAGTCTTTTTTGACATCCCGCCCGGCCAACTCATCTTTCACCAATAGATGAAGATTTTTGCATCAACGCGGCCCTCTCGATCGCTTTTCTCATGCATCAAGGAAACTTTCTGCAAAAACGTAAATCATTTAGCCGAAATATTTTCCTACCCCGTGTAGGAAAAACACTGACTGGGAGAAGCCGCCAAATACCCCGCTTTTGCCCCATAAATGATTTCAGTTTGACAAGCTGGCACGAATCCAGCTTTTGACAAGCCGTAAGATTTACCTTACAGTCCCGCAATCCTATTTTGAGAGGATCCCGATGACCCTACGCCGATCTGACCGAATCCGACGACAAACCGCTCGTGCGTGCGCGCTCGCAGCCGGCCTTTGGATCAGTGCATCGGCCTATTCCGCTGACCTTTCCCTGGCAGCGCAGGATCTTCCCCCTCCCCAAGCCACCTCCCCGCAAGCCCAGCTGCTGATCAGCAAGACCAATCTCGCGATCGCCCGCCTGCAAGACATCACCAACCGCGCCTCCGAACTGGCGACCCAGGCCCTGGCCATGCTGGGCATCAATTACCGCTACGGCGGCAATTCGCCCGATACCGGCCTGGATTGCAGCGGACTGGTGCGTTACGTCTTCAAGGAAGCATGGGGCACCGACCTGCCGCGCACCTCGCTGGAAATCAGCCGCGTGGGCGAGAAGATCGGCAGCGACAACCTGCAGCCCGGCGACCTGGTGTTCTACAACACCTTGCGCCGCGGGTTCTCGCACGTCGGCATCTACCTGGGCGACGGCAAGTTCATCCACTCCCCTTCGGCCGGCGGCCAGGTGCGTATCGAGAGCATGGACGAGTCCTACTGGAAGAAGCGCTTCAATGGTGCACGCCGCATCATCGCAGGTGAAGAAGAACAGAAATGATCACCATCGCGGTGCAGACCGCATGGCAAAAGGCCGCTGGAGACAGCGGCCTTTTTTTCGTTCATAGTACGGCCAAAAACGGCCAAGCCATCAATTGCCGCCGGTCGCCATGAGCTTGAGCTTGCGCTTGATTTCCGGCATGGCAGCGGTGGCGGCCTGCTCGCCAGCCAGAATGGCCACGTTGCGGCTGGCGAAGTCGCTGCCTTTCATCGCACCCAGGCCCGGCTGCAGGACGATGTCGGCGTTCTTCAACTCATACTGGTTGATGGTCTGGCCCATGATGGCGAAGGTCTGCAGCAGCACGTCGATGGAGCTGCTGGAGGCCGCCTGCGCCTCCGGATTGGCCGAGATGTTGACCGCGATCACGAAGTCCGCTCCCATCTGCCGCGCAAAGCGCACCGGTACCGGCGACACCAGCCCGCCATCCACATAGGTGTGGTCGCCGATCCTGACCGACTGGAACACCCCCGGCACCGCTGACGAAGCCCGCACCGCGGTGCCGGCATTGCCGCGCTGGAACAGGATGGGCTGGCCGGTGCGCAGGTCGGTGGCGACCGCGCCGAAGGGGATCTTGAATTTCTCGATGGGGACGTTGTGCACGGCCTTGTTGACGTAGTTCTGCACGCCCTCGCCCTTGAGCACGCCGCTGACCTTGGAGAACAGCGGCACCGACCAGTCCGAGATGGCGGCCTCATCCATGGCCAGCGCCAGCTTCTGCAGGGCGAAGCCATCATTGCCCGCCGCATAGAGCGCCCCGACCAGGCTGCCGGCGCTGGTGCCGGCCACCACATCGACGGTGATGCCTTGGGCTTCCAGTGCCTTGATCACGCCGATGTGGGCAAAGCCGCGCGCTGCGCCGCCGCCCAATGCCAGGCCGATCTTGATGCGGCGTGGCGTCGGTGCCGCCGTGGCGCTGGGCGCAACCGCCGTACCGGCCGGCGTGGCTCCGCTGGCCTCCACGGGCTTGTTGCCAGCGCCGCCCGGCAAGAGCGAAGAGGTACCGCAGGCAGAGAGAAGAAATACCGAAGCGATGGCCGCAGCCATCAAGCGAGAGGAGAGGCGCATGACGCGAGGGAAAGCAGTGACGAAGCCCGACATTGTACTGCAAGCGCCCTGCCCGTCCGGAGAGCACGGAAGGCGGTGGTGTAGAATGCGGCCCCTGGCTTTTCGATCCGGTCCGGCCCATCCAGGCATCACAGGCAGCATAGGCACATGAATATCGTCATCAACGAAGAACTGAAGCAGTACATCGATCCCCTCACCCCCAACGAGTACGCGGCGCTGGAACGCAGCCTGCTGGCCGAAGGCTGCCGCGATGCGCTGGTGCTGTGGGGCGACGTGCTCATCGATGGTCACAACCGTTACGAAATCTGCAGCAAGTACGATCTGCCTTTCAAGACGATCCAGAACGACAGCTTCGGCTCGCTGGAAGATGTGCTGCTCTGGATGATCGACAACCAGCTCGGCCGCCGCAGCGTCTCGGACTTCCAGCGCGGCATGCTGGCCCTGCGCAAGCGCGACATCATCGCCGCCCGCACCAAGGCCGAGGCCACGCCAGCGAAAAACACCAGCACTGAAGAGAACGAAGGCGCTGCCGCCAGCGATGCGCCTGCGGCCAGTGACGATCCCTGGCACGCCGACGACAACACCGGCCGCATCAAGACCCGCGAAGACATCGCCCGCGCCGCCGGCATCAGCAGCGCCACCATCGGCCAGATCGACCGCATCCGCAAGACGGCCGCGCCCGAGCTGGTGGAAGCAGTGCGCAATGGTGCCATCTCCATCAATGCCGCCGCCGCCGTGGCAACCCTGCCCAGCGAGGCGCAGGTCAGCGCCGTGGCCGGGGGCAAGAAGGAATTGCGCGAAGCCGCCAAGAAGGTGCGCGAACAGAAAGCTGCCACCCGCACCCCGCGCGCACCCAAGCCCGATGAGGCGATCACGGAAAACGCCATCCCGCTGGTGGAGGGCCAGGAAAACGAACTCACTGCCACCCTGCGCCGCGAAATCGCTGCCCTGCAGTCGCGCGTGAGCCGCCTGTCGGAAGAGAACCAGGGCCTGCGCGCCGAACTGGCCCTGCTCAAGGGCGCCGCTCCGCAGCAGGACTGAAGCGCCCTCTTTCATGGCCACCTTCACCATCGCCCGGCGCGCCGAGATCGAACTGGAAATCCGCAAGAGCCGCTTCATCGGCATCGTCACGCCGGTGCCCGGCCGCGAAGCCGCCATGCAGGAAATCGCCCGAATGCGTGATGCCCATCGCAGCGCCACCCATGTCTGCTGGGCATTGATGGCCGGGGGCCAGTCCGGCATGTCCGACGATGGCGAACCGTCAGGAACGGCGGGACGCCCGATGCTGGAAGTGCTGCGCCACCACGAGCTCGATGGCGTGCTGGCCATGGTGGTGCGTTACTACGGTGGCGTCAAACTCGGCGCAGGCGGTCTGGTGCGCGCCTATACCGAGGCGATTGCGACTGCGCTCAAGAGCACGGAGCGCACCGAACGCGTGGCCCAAGCCGAGATCGAGATCGGCGTGGTCTATTCCGCCGAGCCGCAGCTGCGCCACTGGCTGGCCCAGCAGAAATACGAATTGCTGGACAGCCGCCACGACACCCTGGCCCATCTTCACCTGCGCTTGCCCGAAGCGGCGCTGTCGCAGGCCGAGGAGGCCATTCGCCGGCTCTCTTCGAACGCCGAGATCAAGCGCATCATCTGATCCATGCGCGCCCGCCGTGCCGCTTCGGGCGGACGCGACCACAGCATGTCGAATTCCGCCACGAGCAGGTGGTAGTCGATTTCCGTCAACGGTGTTGAAGCATTCATGCCACCCTCAACGGTCCCGTGCCACACTGCGCGCCACGAAGATCGCCAGTGCCGGTGCCAGCGTGAACAGCGCCAGCAATACCCAGGCTGCGCGCGCAGTGGCCTCTGCCCCGCCCGCTCCCAGCCCGGCCTGATTGGCCACCAGTCCCGCCAGTGCCGCCCCCAGCGCCATGGCAAACAATTGCACCGTCGTGATGGCCGACGAGGTCAGGTTCTCTTCGCCGGGCTGCGCCGCATGCAGCGCACGGGCCACCAGATGCGGCCAGCCCATGCCGATGCCCAGGCCCGTCGCCCCCAGCGCCAGCACGATCAGGCCATCGGCCAGCGCGCCAGCGGGCAGCCATTGCGCCGGCATCAAGAACGCCAGCAGCGCCATGCCCAGCGTCATCATGCAGGGACCGAGCCGGATCATGCGCAAGGCCGCCCGTCCGCTCAGACCCGAACCGCCCAGCGAACCCAGGCTCCAGCCCGCTGCCATGGCCGCCGTCGCATAGCCGGCGCCCAGCGGGTCGTAGCCGTGCAAGCCCTGCAGGAAATACGGCAGGAAGATTTCCACGCAACTGCCCATGACCAGCAAGGCGATGCAGGCCATCACCCCGCCCATCACCGTACGCGGCCGATAAGCCGCGTGCGGCAACAGGTTCGCGCGATGGCGCAGGTCGATACGCGCCATCCACACCGCCAGCAGCAACCCCGCCAGCACGCAGGCCGAGGCCAGCCAGTCATCATCGGCCTGTGCGGCCAGCGCTACCAGCACTACCGATGACGCCAGCAAGGCGATGCGACCCAGCGGCACGGCCTGCGCCGGGCCGCTCGCGCTGCGCACCGTCGCCGGCCCCAATTGCCGCCACACCAGCCAGGCCTGTGCGGCAAGCAAGGGCAACAGGGCATAGAACGCCACGCGCCAATGGCCGCTGGCGGCAAACAGGCCACCGACGGCGGGCCCCAGCAAGGTCGAGACACCCCACATGCCGGACACCAGCGCGATGGCACGCGGCCACATGCGCGGCGCGAACACCAGCGGGATCAGGGCATACGCCAGCGCAGCCAGCAGACCGCCGCCGACGCCCTGCACCGCCCGCCCCGCCAGCATCCATCCCATGCTGCCTGCGCTGCCGCACAGCAAGGCGCCGCTGCCGAACAGCGCCAGTGCCATCAGGTAGGTGGCGCGCGCGCCCAGCGCCCCCATGAGCTTGCCGGTCAAGGCGGAACCGGCGATGGAGGCGGCCACGAAGAGCGTCACGTTCCAGGCGTAATACGCCAGGCCGCCGATATCCCGCACCACGGAGGGCAGGATGGTGGTGACGATGTGCACGTTGATCGCATACAGGGCGACCCCACCGGTCAGCGCGACGGCGCGCCAGCGGTGCGGGCCCAGCAGTTCACCCCAGCCGGCTGCAGCCGGCGCGGCGCCTGGGGAAAGGGATGAGGTGGAAGAACGAGTCATGGCAACAGGCCTTTCTCAATGCAGCGGACACGATGCGTGGCCCGGGACCGCATCGACAAGGATGGGACACCGGGATATTATGCAAGTCAATTCTTGCTTAATTACCGCAAATGGTAAGAGCAATTTTTTAATTAAACAAGTAAACACTTGGAAAATATCATGCGCGATGAAAGCTCTGCTGCCGACACCGGCCCCAGCACGGCCGAACGTCTCCTGCTGCGCCTGAAGACACGCGGACCGGCGTCCACCGCCGAACTGGCAGGCGAACTGCAGATCACGCCCGAGGCGGCGCGCCAGCAATTGCAGAAGCTGGCGGCCGACGGCCTGATCTGCCCGCGCCAGGTCCAGACTACCGTGCGGGCCGGAAGGCCGCGCCAGGACTGGGAGTTGACCGGTGCCGGCCATCGCCGCTTCCCGGACACGCATGCCCAACTGACGGTGCAACTGATCGGTTCGATCCGCCAGCTCTTTGGCGAACCCGGCCTGCACAAGCTGATCGACCAGCGCGAGCAGGACATGCGTGCGGACTACCTGCTGCAGTGCGACGGGATCACGGCACCCGGCAAGCGCCTGCAGCGGCTGGCCGAGCTGCGCACCGCCGAGGGCTACATGGCACGGGTGGAAAAGCAAGGAAAGGATTGGTTGCTGATCGAAGACCACTGTCCCATCTGCGCCGCCGCCAGCACTTGCCAGGGATTTTGCCGTTCGGAGCTGCAGCTCTTTGGCGAGGTGCTGGGCGAGGAGTTCGCCATCACCCGGGAGGAACACCTGCCCGCAGGCGGCCGGCGCTGCGTCTATCGTATCCGGCGCTTGCCCGTACGCTGAAGCGCGGAACTGCCGGCACGGCCGGAAATGTGCGAAGATCGCGCTCGCCGCGCCGCCTCGGGGGAGGCCGCACGGCCATCGCCACAAGCCAACGCGCCAACGTACCAACACCAGGGGAAGCCATGCCGCCAGACCAGAGTGATTTCGATCCCGTACTCTTCATCAAGGATGGGCCGTCAACGCCCTTGCTCGACCCCGTACGATATCCGTACATGCTCAACCAAAGGGGCGTGGGCAGCCAGAGCGAGACCGCCGTGGGCGAGCTCATCACGCTGGCACCGGAAGCGCCGGCCCTTGAACGCGGTGCGACCTACCGCGACATCGCCCATTGGCAGCGCACCGTCACACCCAAGGACTGGCCCTCTTACGAGATTACCGAATTCGATTTCCGTGTTCCCGAGGTACGCTACGAGCCGCTGCCCGCCACTCCGGAGAACGCCCAGGCTTTCGGCGCGACCCTGTTGCGCGACGGCCAGTGCCTGCACTTTCCCTTCGACAACCTGGTGATGGCCGACTACACCTATGGCAAGTGGGCCGGCTATGAATCGCCCTACCTGGGCGATGGCCGCAGCCGCGAGCTGCTGACCTGGAATGCCACCGACCTGGAGTATCACGATTTCGCGCACATCTTCTTTTCGCGCGGACCCGAACCGCTGGTGATCACGGTGGCGCGCTGGCGTCCTTACGTCAATGAAATCAGCCTGGCCGACCTGTGGGTGGAACCGGGCGATGCCCTGGTGATCCCGCCCAAGCGCATGGCCCCGCCGCCCACGCCGGGCATGAGCGAAGAGGAGAAGCGCCTGCTGGTGGTGGACATGCACAACAACCGCAATTCAGCCCAGGCCTGCCGCCGCTATGACGGCCCGCCCGCCCTGTTCACGGTCACGGTGCTGGCCGATGCGGCGGTGATGTCGGCACCGCTGACCCGCCCTTATTATCACGAAGAAAAACAGCCGACCTGGCACGGCATGCTGCGTTAGGGCCGCTTCCCCATTACTGCTGGCCCAGCTCCCGGTACAGATCATTGGCCCGCATCAGATGCGCGCGCATGGCGTCGGCGGCGGCATCGCCGTCATGCGCGGCAATGGCGTCGACGATGCGCTGGTGCTCGGCCAGGGTCAGTTCCTCCGCGCCGGGGGCGCGCACCAGGGTGGTGTAGAACTCGCTGGCCCAACGGAACATCGACTCCACCACCGAGGGGAAGATGGGGTTGCCGCTGATGTCGGCGATCTCGCGATGGAAAGCCATGTCGCGTTCGATGAATTCCTCCAGGTTGACCATCGAGGCGCGGTGTGCGGCGATGGCCTCGCGCAGGCGCGCGACCTGCTCCTCGGTGGCGCGTTCAGCGGCCATGCGGGCGGTGCTGGTTTCCAGGAAAACGCGCGCTTCCTTCATATGCCTGAGCATGTCCGGCTTGGTACGCAAGAGATGCTGGGCACCGGCCGCGATCTGGGCGATCAGGCGGTCGGCCGTGGGATCAACCACGCGCGCCCGTTCACCATGGGCAATTTCCACGAAGCCGGAACGCTCCATGGCCTGCAGCGCTTCGCGCACGGCCGGACGGCCCACGCCGTACTGGTCCATCAGGTCGCGTTCGGAAGGCAGCTGGGAACCCGCCGGGAATTCCCCTTGATGAATGCGCGCCATCAGGCGCTCCAGGACTTCCTGGTATAACTTGCGTCGCTGTATCGGTTCCGGCATGGCTGCACTGTCTCAATTGTAGGTTTCGTTGGACGCGCACTCTACCACAATCCCGCGCCAGCACTGTGATTGCGGCCGTCCAACCAACCTCTTCTTTCAGCTGCGCCGGCCCTCCAGGACGTCGCCGAAGAAGCTGCGTGCGCCGACCTGCCCCCCCTTGAGTACCAGCTCCAGTCCGTCGCGTCCCGGATGATCCGACCATGCCCGGCACAAGGGTGCCCCCGGTGCCAGTCCGGCACAGACCGACAGCGCGGCAATATCGAGCGCACTGGCTACCTCGCCCGAGCTGTCGCCGCCGGCAATGGCGATGCGTTGCAGGGGACTCGCTTCGAGCAGGCGGCGCATGGTGGCCGCCAGTGCCATGCCTACCTTTTGCGCTGCCTCCGGTCGCGTCAGCCCGGCAGCAGCCGCAATCCCGTCAAAGCCGCTCACGCAGGGATCGTCCGGCCCTTCCGCCGAAAACACCAGGGGACTGCGCCGTTCCCGCAGCGCCGCCACGGCGGCCGCGACCAGCCGTGCCAGTTCCGCCTCACGCGTGGCCTCGGACAAGACCGCCGGCAGGTCCATGCGCAGGCACGCGAACCCGTGTTCGCGTGCCCAGCCGATCTGCCCTGCAGTGACCGGCGAGCAGCTGCCGCTGACCGCTGCGATCACCGGCACCGGGCCCGCCTGCGGCAGTCCGGCCTGAGGGGAGATCCAGCCACGCGCACGCCAGTAGGCGGTGAGCGCGTATTGCAATCCGGACGATGAGGCCGTGAAGACGCCCGCCCCGCGCTCTTCCCAGACCAGCCGCCCGGCTTCGCGCAGGGTCTCCTCATCGAGGACATCGATCATCACCACCGGCACATCCTTGCCACGCAAGGAAGGCAGGCGCGCATGCGCGGCCTGGCCCCCCTCGCGCAACTGCAGCATGTCCACCAGTTCGATGCGGCGAGCCGTCTGGTGCCGCAGATGGCGGCGCAAATCGGCCTCGTCCATGGGCGTGACGGGATGACGGGCCATGGTGGGGTGGCGATCGAGCCGATGGCCCTCACCGTCAACGGCCGCAAACAGGTTGCCGAAGACTTGATAGCGCTTCAGCCGTGGCGCCCCCACGATCATGGGGGAGAAATCGCCCGCCATGTGGCGCACGCCCAGGTCAATGGCGCGGCCGATGGAGCCGATGGCCGGCGACGAATCAAAGGTGGAGCACACCTTGTACTGCATCAGCGGCGCACGCAGCGAGGCCAGCGCGGCAAAGGGAGCGGGCAGGTGTTCGTCCATCCATTGCGGCGAACGACCGCGCGAGGCCCCCGCGATGCCGATGCAGCGCGCCTCGGGAAAGCGCGCCAGCAGCGACGCATCGGGCGTCCGCAAAAACAGTACCGTGGACAAGCCGGCCGCACTCATCACCTCCATGGCATCGGTGGAGCCGGTGAAGTCATCGCCGTAATACGCCAGCAGCAAACCCGGCGGCAGGCCGTCGTGATCGGGCAGCAGGCTCATTTCCAGAACTCCAGCGCCGCCTGCAAGGCCGGATGCTTGCCCGCATGCTGCCGCAGCGGCACGCCTTCGACGGCCGCCACCCAGGCCTCGCGCAGCGCCTGCACACCAGCGGCCACGCCTTGCGGATGGCCGAAGATGCCGCCACCGGCGGTATGGATCAGATCGGCGCAGCCGATGGCCGCATAGGTATCGGCCGCCTGCAGGCCGGTCTGGCCCGAGCTGAACACCGGCATGGTACTGACCATCTCCACCCCCGGCACCACCGGCTGCAGTACCGAGCGCGCAGCGGCAACGACGCTGTCGTCCGGTTCGCTGAACTTGTTGCGCAAGCCATTGACGTGCATGTGGTCGGCCCCGGCAAGTCGCCACAGCTGCTGCCACGGTGCGTAGTCCCAGCCCAGTTGAGGGCTGCGCGTGAGATAGCCCCAGCCGGCGCGGTGCGCATGGATCGGCAACTGCGCATGGCGACGCAATTCCTGCAGGCCGACCAGGCCGATGGAGTTCAGCACTGCCATCACGCAGGTACCGCCTTCGGCCAGCACCAGGTCGTGACGGCGGCGCATCTGATCGAGGTCGCCGGTCAGGTTGAAGGCCACCATCACCTTCTTGCCGGTGCGCTCGGCGTGCTCATTGACCACCCGCATCACCGCGCGCACCCGCTCATCGAAGGGACAGCGACCCCCATCGGCCTGCAATTCATCATCCTTGATGAAGTCGATGCCACCGGCCACCAGTGCGCGCACCTGCTCGACCGTCTCCTCGACCGACAAGCCGATGCTGGGCTTGATGATGGTGCCGATCAGCGGACCGTGGGTCACGCCGGTCAGCTTGCGCGTCCCGGCGATGCCGAAGGCGGGGCCGGGATAGGCCTCCACGAAAGCGCGCGGCAAGCGCAGCCCGGTCAGGCGCAAGCCCGAGACCTGGCGCAGTTCGAACAGGTTGCCGGCCACCGTGGACATCAGGTTGGGCAGCGAGGCGCCGGTGTTTTCCAGCGGCCAGGACAGTTCCAGCCGGCACTGCGTATAGCGCGCGGCGGGCATGCCGCCGGGCAGGCTGGGCGTGGTGCTGTGGCCAAGAATCTCCAGCTGTTCCACCCGCGCGCCGGAGCGCTCCTTCAGGGCGGGCGTTTCGGTGGCCAGGGCCACGAAGGTGCCGCTGGATTGTTCGCCCGCGATGACCTCGGCCGCGCGGGCCGGATCGTCGCCGGTTTCCAGCCAGTAGCTGGCGTAGATGCGTTCCATGCGCGCTCCTGGTCAGGTGATGCGGCGGATGCTCTCGGCGATCTCGTCGTGCTCGAAAACCTTGAGCCAGTCATCGCGCAAGAGGCGCGGCAAGCCGTTCTGGATGGCCTTGTTGCAGGCATCCGAAAACGCGCCCGGGATTTCCTTGAAGATCACCGCGCCCAGGATATTCATGTGGCCCAGCAGGAAGTCGCGCGCGGCCTCTTCCGGTACGCCCCGGCGCACGGTCTCGTCCATGGCCTGCTTCATCGCGTAGAGCAGCGTGGCGCAGACCGTTTCCGACAGCCCCGGCTCGAGGATGGCCATCTGTTCCACGGTCAGGCGATAGCTGCGCAGGATGGGCTGGTAGATCACCTTGGCCACGTCTTCCCCGAGATCGAAGGCCGACTCCGGTCCCTGCATCAGGGCACTGGTGATCGATTGCCGGGCCGCGCCGCCACCGAAGAAATCGCGCCGTCCTTCGGCCGTGGTTTCATCGTTGAAGATGGGCGGATGGCAAGGGTGCGCCACGAAGTAGACCAGGTCCGGCCGGTCCGGCAGGTGGCCGGCGAAGGGCGCAGCGGCGTCCAGGGTCATCACCATCACACCGGCGCGCAGCTTGGGCGAGATCTCGGCGGCAATCCTGCCGATCAGGGTATCGGGCACGGCCAGGATGACCACGTCCACATTGTCCAGCGCGGCATCGATGCTGACGCACTCGACACCGACTTCGTCGCGCAGGCGCTGCTGGCCAGCTGCACTCACTTCCACGTGAGCCACGCGGTAGTCGGATTTCTTCAGGTTCTTCGCCAGGCGCACGCCCATCTTGCCGCCTGCGCCGAAGAGTGCAATTTTTTCCTTCATTTCAGTTCTCCTGTGATCGTTGGCGGCCCGTTCGTGCATTGAACGGGCCGATTCTTTGCGTGCGCCGACCTCACTCGGCGATCACGCGTCCTTGCAACTCGCTGGCCTCTTGCCGGGCGCCGGCGCCGATGGCGAAGATCACCAGGGCCGACACCGCCATGAGCGCGCCCACCACGAACATCGGTGCCTGGTAGTTTCCGGTGGCATCCTTGATGGCGCCGGTGATGAAGGGCGCCATGAAACCGGCTGCGTTGCCCACCGTATTGATCAGCGCAATGCCCGCTGCTGCGGCCGCCCCCGAGAGGAAGCGCGCCGGAATCGACCAGAAGGCCGGCAAGGCCGAGAAGATGGCGCAGGCTGTCACGGTGATGGCCAACACCGTGGTGGCCGGGCTTTGCATGTAGAGCGCCGCCGGAATACTGATGGCCCCCAGCAGGGCGGGCAGTCCGACGTGCCAGCTGCGCACGCCGCGCCGGGTGGCGTCACGGCTCCACAGGAACAGCGCGAAGGCGGCCGGCAGGTAGGGAATGGCCGTGATCAGGCCTTTCTGGAAGACATTGAATTTGCTGCCGAACTGCGCTTCGAAGCCGCCGATGATGGTCGGCAGGAAGAAGGCCAGCGCATAGAGGCCATAGATCAGCCCGAAATACACCAGCGCCAGCAGCCACACGCGCGGGTTCTTCAGCGCGGCACCGGCATGGGCCACATGCTCGACACGCTTGCTGCTCTGTTCGGCCTGCAGCGCGGCGGTCAGCCATTTGCGCTCGGCCGGGTCCAGCCATTTGGCGTCGGCCGGCCGGTCGGCCAGGTAGAACCAGGCGATCACGCCCACCACGATGGCCGGCAGCGCCACCCCGGCAAACATCACGCGCCAGCCTTCCAGCCCGAACAGGCCGTGCGCCTCGATCAGCAGGGCTGCCACCGGCGCACCGATGACGATGGTCAGCGGCTGGGCCAGGTAAAAGAGCGCCAGGATATGGCTGCGGTGCCGCGCGGGGACCCACAGGCTCAGGTAGAGGATGGCACCGGGGAAGAATCCGGCCTCGGCCACGCCCAGCAGGAAGCGCAGCACATACAGCCCCTCCACGCTGCTGACCCAGGTGAAGAGCAGCGCCACGATGCCCCAGGTGACCATGATGCGGGCCAGCCAGCGGCGCGCGCCGTACTTGTGCAGGGCCAGGTTGCTGGGGATTTCCAGCAGCACGTAGCCGATGAAGAAGACCCCGGCTGCAAACCCGAACTGGGCGGCGGTCAGGGCCAGGTCACGGCTCATGCCATTGGGGCCGGCGAACGAGATCGCCGTGCGATCCAGGAAGTTGATGAAAAACATCAGGCCCACGAAGGGCACGAGCCGCATTGCGACCTTGCGGATGGCCGATCTTTCGACGGCGCTTTGGGGCGTCTCCATTGTTGTCTTGTCTCCTGTCGGGTTGAGAGGCTGTGCCTGTTCAACGACAACCTCTGCGGGGTTGGCCAGGAAACGCGGGGGCTGTGCGCCTCGCGGTCGCCTGGCTGCCTTGGTTGTTTCTTTATTATTTCTTTGTGCTGCTTCGTCTTTGCCAGCAGGCAACCCATGCGAAAATCCGGACAGCGCCAACTGGTATAATCACTATACCATCACACCAGATTGGACTGCCCAAATTTTTTGCATGGATGAAGTGAATATCCTTTCATTTCGCCCTGTAACCACCGTCACTCGGCGGTTTCCGGCCGGGCAGGATTCGGCCAGAGGCATCAGGCAAGGGCGAACGCGTCCTCCCTGCTGCTGCCTGGGCAACGCAAGTGAAGCTTTGCGCATTGAAGTGGGGGGGGGGAGGGAAAAGAGGGGGGAAGCGAAGACCAGCCCGGCGCCAAGCACCATGGCCGGGCCGGCGGACAGGCTCAGGCGGCCCCGGCCTCTTGGCGCAGCAAGCCCACGAAGGCTTCCCCTGCCGAGGACAACTGCCCGCCCTTGCGCGTGACAATGCCGATGGTCTGCGACATCGACCGCAGCTTCACCGGCAGGATGCGCAGCATGCCGCGCTTGACGAACATCTCGGCCACTGCCGTCGGCAGGATCGAGACCATGTCGGTCCCCTGCTGCAGCAAGGCCACCGTCACGAAGGTGGAGGCGGTGGAGATCGCATTGCCCGGCATGCTCACCCCGGCCAGGTCCATTTCGCGCTCCAGTACCGCATGCAGCGGCATGTGGCTGGGATAGGTGACCCAGCGATAGCCGGCCAGCGCCGCCAGGCTCATCTGCCTGCCGCGCGGGCGCGGGTGCTCGCCCGAGACCACCACCGACAGCGGCTCTTCCGACAAGGGCTGATAGTGATACTTGCCCGGGTTGTCCGAGACGCTCGCGCGCGCCACCAGCAAATCCAGATGGCCTTCGTCCAGCCGGCTCAGCAACTGCACGCTGGTCTCTTCGACGATATCGATGGACAGCTCCGGATGACGCCGCTGCAAGGCATCCACCGCCGGCACCACCAGTTCCGGCAAGGCCCCCATGACCGCCCCGATGGCCAGCCGTCCGCCGCGTCCGGAGCGGATCTGCGCCATTTCCTCGCAGAGCGATCCGAGATCGGTGGCCATCAGGCGCGCGTAGCGGATCACGCAGTGGCCGAACTGGTTGGGGATCAGGCCGGATCTGGTGCGCTCGAACAACTGCGCATCCAGTATCGCTTCCAGCTCGGCCAGCGACTTGCTGGCGGCCGACTGCGTCATGGCCAGCGCATTGGAAGCCTTGTGCAGGGATTGATGGTCGTCCAGGGCGATGAGCAACTGCAGCTGCTTCATGCGCAGGCGGGACAGGAGACTGTTGAGACTTTGCTGGCTGGGCGCGGGTTTCATGGGTGATTCCAAAAAGCGATCACATGATGGAAAGTCTTCACTATACAGTCCATCGGGCCCCACGTATATTCAGCGCCATTGCACACCGCCATCGCTGTGATGGCCCATGACAACCACGACGGAGACTCCATGAGCACCCCCATTTACCGCGGCGTATTTCCGGTCGCCCCGACCATCTTTGACGAAAACGGCAAGCTGGACCTGGAAGGCCAGAAGCGCGCCATCGACTTCATGATCGATGCCGGTTCCAACGGCATCTGCATCCTGGCCAACTTCTCGGAACAGTTCGTGCTCTCCGACGAAGAGCGCGTGCTGGTGCAGGACACGGTCCTGAAGCACGTGGCCGGCCGCATCCCCGTGATCGTCACCACCACCCACTTCGGCAGCCAGATCTGCGCCGAGCGCAGCCGTGCCGCGCAGGATGCCGGTGCCGCCATGGTGATGGTGATGCCGCCGTATCACGGTGCCACCTTCCGCGTCTCGGAAAAACAGATTTACGAGTTCTATGGCCGCGTCTCCGACGCCATTGACATCCCCATCATGATCCAGGATGCACCGGTCGCCGGCACGCCGCTGTCAGCCCCCTTCCTGGCGCGCATGGCCAAGGAGATCGCCAATGTCTCCTACTTCAAGATCGAGACCGCCGGTGCCGCCTCCAAGCTGCGCGAACTGATCGAGCTGGGCGGCGACGCCGTGGTCGGCCCGTGGGATGGCGAAGAAGCCATCACCCTGATCCCCGACCTGGATGGCGGTGCGACCGGTGCCATGACCGGTGGCGGCTATCCGGACGGTATCCGCAAGATCGTCGATGCGTATTTCGCGGGCGATACCGAGAAGGCCGCCGAGCTGTACATGCAGTGGCTGCCGCTGATCAACTACGAGAACCGTCAGTGCGGCCTGGCCGCTTGCAAGGCGCTGATGCTCGAAGGCGGCGTGATCAAGTCCGACATGCTGCGCCATCCGCAAGCCCCGATGCACCCCAAGGTGCGCGAAGGCCTGCTGCGCGTGGCGCGCCGTCTGGACCCGATGGTCCTGAGCTGGGGCAAGTAAGGCAGTCCGCAGCACGGCATGCCGCACGGAACGGGAGCTCAGGCTCCCGTTTTTCTTGGGCGCTCGCTTGCTGCCGCGCCTCCGGCGAGGCAGTGCGTTCTGTGTCATCCTTGGCGTTTGCCAATTTTCCTGTCGCACGAGGAGTCCATGTCACACGCCAGCCACTTCCGCCCCGTCGCACTGGAACACGCCAGTCGCCTCATCAACCACGGCCCGACCGTGCTCATCACCAGCGCCCATGAGGGTCGCCGCAACATCATGGCTGCTGCCTGGTCGATGCCGGTGGAGTTCACGCCGCCGCGCATCGCCGTGGTGATCGACAAGAGCACCTTCACACGCGAATTGATCAGGCAATCGGGCAGCTTCGGCCTCATCATCCCCGGTGCGGCACAGATGGATCTGAGCTACGCGGTCGGCAGCACCAGTGGCCGCGACGAAGACAAGTTCGCACGCCACCGGATCGCGGCCACCAGCGGCCCGGTGCTGGGCGTGCCGGTCCTGGAACAAGGCTGCGCCGCCTGGCTGGAATGCCGCTGGTTGCCGCAGGGCCAGACCGAGGATGCCTACGACACCCTGTTCGCGGAAGTCGTCAGTGCCGCCGCCGATGCCCGCATCTTCGAGAACGGCCACTGGAACTTCACGGCGGACAATGCCGACCTCCACACCCTGCATCACCTGGGCGCCGGCAAGTTCGTGGTGGCCGGCAACCAGCAGCAGGCGCGCCAGGTCTGATCTCCCGCAACGGGAACCTTAGCAGGCCTGAATCGCTTCCGTAAAACAGTAGCCCACGCCGTGCAAGGTGCGCAGCGGCAAATCGTACATGGTGCTGTCGCGCCACTTGCGGCGCAGGCGGCTGACGGTCTTCTCCAGCACCCGCTCGTCGAAGCTGACCCACTCCACGCCGAAGGCATGGGCAATGGCGCAGCGGTCAGCGGCATGGCGCGTGCTGCTGGCCAGTGCCTTCAACAGCGCCACTTCGCGCGAATTGATTTCCACCGCATCGTGATGCGGCGCGCGCAGCTTGCGTGCGGCCACATCCAGCTGCCACGCCTGCGGCACTACCCGGCGCAACATGGTCTCGATATAGGCGTTGAGCAGTTCCAGCCGCTGCGGCAGTGGTTCACAGAAGTCGGCACCGCGTTCCAGGCCGGCGATGCGCACCGTCACGCTCTCGTGCTCGGAGGCCAGCAGCAGGATGCCCATGCGCGCGTTGCTTTTGCGCAGTCGCTGCGTGAGCGCATAACCGGCGGCGCTGGCCCGCCCTACGTGGATGATGGCGATGTCGCCATCCTGCAGCGGCGCGAGCAATTCCTCACCATCCGCCATTATCCGGCTGACCTTATGCCCCTGGTCTTCCAGAAAGCGGGCCAGGCAAGCGTTGCGGTCGTGTCTCAAAATGTCTTCAACCAACAGAATAGTGGCCATTGCGATTTCCCCTGATGTCATTGCGTTTCCCGTCACGCCGCGCACCTGCTGCGGGCACGGGTTCGTGGTGTCATCGCCTCGCCGCCGGGCGTGCTGCTGCAACGTCGGCGAGCCCGATGACGGGAAAAGAATTTAGCGCAAGACACCCTCCGTTTTTACCTGCAGGTATTGCGAACCGGTCTCATCTTTCTGGCGCAAGGAAAAATATTTCGGTGCGACGACATCCATCGCTTCAACGATGCGGGAAGTACTTCTCAGCAGGTCGCCATGCGCTCTCATTTTTTCCAGGCGGGCCTCGTCAGCGGCGCTCATTTCTTTGCTCCCGGGCGGCTGGCGCAGCGTCCTCCCTGTCGTCGATATAGAACTTTTTCGATGAATTTCTCGTCGATGTTTTGCTCATCCACCGCAGAGTTTTGATCGCGGGAAAAATATTTTCAGGGCGGCCATTTTCGCTTCGTGTCTTCGAATTTTCGCGGTAACGTCCCGCTCATTCAAGATGAGGCGAACATGGTCTACAAATCAATCCACCCGGTGTATGCCGGGCCTTTGTCAGGACAGCGCATTCTGGTCGTCGACGACGCCGAGGAAGATCGCATGCTGCTGTCGGACTTCCTGCTGCGCCATGGCGCGCGGCTCTACGTGGCACGCGACGGACAGGATGGCTACCGCAAGGCGCAGACCGTGCGGCCGGACCTGATCCTGATGGACATCCGCATGCCGGTCTACGACGGACTCACCAGCGCCCGTCTGCTCAAGGCCAATTCCTGCACGCGCAACATTCCGCTGATCTTCCTCTCGGCCGCCGCGTCCACCGAAGAAAAGGTCAATGGCCTGAGCGTGGGTGCGGTGGACTACATCACCAAGCCCTTCGATTTCGAGGAGGTGCGGCTGCGCCTGTGCGTGCATCTGCGTTCAACCCTGCATGCAGACCTGCCGCCGATCACGCAGACGCCCACCGGTTCCGCAACGCAGGGCGGCTCCAGCACGTTCGACATGGTCTTGTTCCAGGCCGCACGCCGGCTCATGATGGACAAGCTGGACCAGCCGCTGGGACTCAATGCGCTGGCCGCTGCGGTCGGCACCAATGCGCGCCGCCTCTCCAGCGCCTTCAAGCATTGCGCCGGCGTCACCGTCTTCGACTTCCTGCGCGAGGAGCGCATGAAGGAAGCGCGCCGCCTGCTCTCCGAAAGCACCCTTGACATCGGTGCCATCGCACTGGCCCTGGGCTACAGCAACACGGCCAATTTCTCCACGGCCTTCCGCGAACGCTTCGGCATGCCGCCCAGCCAGTTCCGGCGCTGACGAGAGGACGATGTCACGTCTGCGTAAAGCGCTGCTGTGGCCATCGTTGTTGCTCTGGAGCCTGCTGCCCCAAGCTGTGCGGGCCACGCCGGCGCTGCCGTCCATCGAGCTGGCGAGGATCGACTCGCGCGTGGTCATCACGCCGCAAGTGCAGATACTGCGCGACACTGAAGGCCGCGCCATGCTGGCCGCGGCCCTCGACAGTACGCACTGGGAGGCCATCGCCGTCCCCATGCTGCAGGAGGGCTACAGCAGCGCTGCCTTCTGGCTGCGCGGCACGGTGCGCAACGACAGCAGCCAGCCTGTCACACGCTGGCTGACTCTGGCCTCGGCGCGGCTGCAGGATGTGCGCCTGTACTGGCTGCCCGCCACGCCTGCGGAGGTCGCGACGGCAGAGATCACGCCACGCAGCGGCGGTACGCTGCATGCCCTCGCGCAACGCGAGATCATCAGCCGCACACCGCTGTTCGCACTGACACTGGCCCCCGGAGAGCAGCGCCAGTGGGTGCTGCGGGTCGCCGGTGAATCCTCCATCGATCTCAGCCTCGCCCTGTGGGAACCGGCCGCCTATCGCCAAGAGGAAGGACGCGAACTGGCCATCCAGGCCTTCGTGCTGGGGGGGGCGCTGCTGCTGGTGAGCTATGCGCTGATCCAGGGCATCGCCTGGCGCGACCGTGGCTTTCTGCTGATGGCTGCGTGGATTCTCATCGCGCTGGCTTATATCTGGACGTTTCAGGGTTATCTCTATCGCTACCTGTTTCCCGCGGGCGGTGCATGGCAGGTGCGTGCCCCGGCCACCCTGGGATGCGCGGCCACCCTGCTCTACGTGCGCATGAGCGAGGTGCTGGTCGGAATGGAGCGATTGCGCGGCTGGCAGATCGTCTATCGCACGCTCTACGTGCTGCTGTCGGTGATCATCGCCTGGACCGCGCTGGGCGATTATCGCGTCACCGCGCCGCTGGCCAATGCCAGCGGTGCCCTCGCCTATGTGATCTGGCTGGCGTCGATGCTGCATGCGTGGTGGCACGGACTGGCGCATGCCCGCTTGCTGACGCTGTCCTTTGCGGTAGCCTGGCTGGGCCTGTCGGTCAAGCTGCTCGAACTCAATGGCCTGGTCGATCGCAGCCTGCTGGCGGACTGGCATTTCGCGGCGCTGTTCCAGATGGGACTGCTGTGCCTGGCCACGGTGGCGATCATCAGCCGCGCGCTGGAACTGCATCGGCAGCATGAACAGATGCAATGGGCCATGCTGTATCTGCGCGTGCGCGAGCAACTCAAGCTGGAACAGGCGGTGGCGACCCGCACCCGCGAGCTGCGCGAAGCGCTGGCGGCGGCCGACCAGGCCAACCGTGCCAAGACCGGATTCCTCACCCGCATCAGCCACGACCTGCGCACACCGCTGACTTCCATCCTCGGCTTTGCCGACATGCTGCAGACCGGCGGCGGCGAGCGCGCGCGCCATGGCCGCATCATCGTACGCAGCGCCCGCCACATGCTGGCCATGGTCAACGACCTGATCGACTATGCCCGCGGCGATCGCCCCGATCTGCCGCACGCTGCCCCGGTCTATGCCCACGCCCTGCTGCAGGAGATCGGCCAGGAAGCGGCCCTGCTGGCCGAGCGCCAGCACAATTCCTTTCATCTGCAGGTGGACCCGACGCTGCCACCCGTGCTCGCCATCGACGCCCGGCGACTGCGGCGCATCCTCGGCAACCTGCTGGACAACGCCGCCAAGTACACCCGGGACGGCCGCATCGTGCTGCAGATCCTGTGGCACCCGGCCTCGGCGCAATTCGAGATGGGCGTCATGGAGATGCAGGTGCGCGATACCGGCAGCGGCATCCCTGCACATTTCCAGACCCGGGTGTTTGAACCCTTCGAACGGGCCAACGCCGACCGCTCGCAGCCGGGTATCGGCATGGGGCTGTCCATCGTGCGCCAGTGGATGCAGCAGATGGGCGGCCAGGTGATGCTGTCCAGCCGGCCCGGCGAAGGCACCACGATGACGCTGCGCCTGCCGGCCGCCATCGCCAGCGAGCGCGACATCGCCCGCCATGATGCGCCGGAAGACGCCAATGGCCGCCTTCTCATCGATGGCCAGGGCCGCCTGGCGCTGGTGGTGGAAGATCATGCCGACATCGCGCAATTGCTGGGCGACCAGCTGGCCAGCGTCGGCTTCGAGGTGGAATTGCTGGCCGATGCGGAAAGCGCCATCGCCCGGATCGCCGCACCGGATGCGCCCGCATTGGCGCTGGTGCTGACCGATTACCAGTTGCCGGGCCTGCATGGCGATGCCGTGCTGCAAGCAGTACGCCGGCATCTGCCGCAAGTGCCGGTGCTGCTGCTGTCAGCCACGCTGCAGCCGGCGCCGGGCGATGAGCCGGGTGAACGTTTCGATGCCTGCCTGCTCAAGCCGGTCAATTTCCTGGAACTGCAGGAGACCATCGGTCGCCTGCTGGGCTTGCATCCGGAGGCGGCCTCAGCCGGTGACGATGCCGCTCCCCTGCCCTTGCAGCATCCGCCGCCGGAAGAGCTGCAGCAGGCGCTGGCGCTCATCGCGATGGGCGCGGTGTCGGACTTGCTGGATTGGTGCGATACGCTGCAGCAGCAGAATCCCGCGTATGAAAGTTTTGCTGTGCTGGCGCGGCAATGGGTGATCACTGCGGACCTGGACCGGCTGGAGGCGCTGTGCCGCGATGGTCAAGCCATGCGGCAAGAGACGGCAGGCGAGGGTTAATCGCGCTCCCGGCTCCGTTCATCGTCCCGCGAGGCGTCCCCCTCGGGCCGGCTGCGCGCGAGCTCGGCATTGCGCTGGTTGATCTGGTATTGCTCTTCCGCGTGCTGGAACGCCAGTTGCTCCTTTGGCGAACGGCTGCACGCGCCCAGCATCAGGGGCAGCACCACGGCCAAGACGAGAACGGCGAACCATGCGAACGGGAGGGGAACCGGTCGGATTGTCACGTAAAGTCTCCAGATTTATATTTCTATCCGGAAATATACGCCTCACCAATCCTCACCGCAAGCCCTCTCCTTTTTGGGCATGCGCCGCCGGCAGCGTTGATGGGCGCGGCTCAATCGCGCGCCGCGATCCAGTCCCAGGTATCGGCGGCCGCCATCGGGCGGGCGATGCCGTAGCCCTGGCCGTATTCGCACCCGAGGTGATGCAGGATGCGGCGGCACTTCTCGGTTTCCACGCCTTCGGCTACGACGGCAAAGCCCAGCTTCTGCCCGAGGTGAATCATCGAAGGCACGATCTGCTGGTCGGAGTAATTGCTTTCCATGTTGCGGATGAAGGACTGGTCGATTTTGAGGTAGTCCGCCGGAATGTTCTTGAGATAGCTCAGGTTGCTGAAGCCGGCCCCGAAATCATCGATGGCCACCTTCACGCCCAGGCGCTTGATTTCCTGGATCCGCCCGTAGAGCGCCTCGGGGTTCTTGCTCATCGCGCTTTCGGTGAACTCGATCTCGATCAGTCCGGCCGGAATGCGATGCCGCCGCAACTGGATCGCCAATGTCTGCACCAGATCATCATTGTCGAAGTCGCGGGCCGATACGTTGATGGCCACCGGAATCGCCCGCCCCCGGCGCGCCCACGTCGCCGCCTGCTCGATGCCATGTTGCAGCACCCACAGGGTCACCTGGCGAATCAGCGCCGTCTTCTCGGCCAGCGGAATGAAGAGGGCCGGCGAGATCACCCCATGCACCGGATGACGCCAGCGCAGCAGCGCCTCCACCCCGACGCAATGACCCGAGGCCAGCGCGATCTTGGGCTGGTATTCCAGCCACAGCTGGTCGCCCGCGAGCAGCGCAGCGGGAATGGCTGACAGCAGTTCGAAGGAATGTTTTTGCTGCAGCCCGAGCGGCTGTTCATAACGGCATTGCAGGCTGCCGCAATCACGCGCCATGTCAGCCGCCGTCAGCAGCGCGGGCACCAGTTCTTCGATGTCATCGCACTGACCCAGCGGCACGATGCCCACGGAAATTTCCAGTCGATGCGGAATGCCCTGATGCTCGACGGTACCGGCGAAGGCACGTTCGATCTGCTCCACCTGTTGCTGCCAGATGTCGCGCCGCTCCAGGTAAGCAAAGGTGGTGGTGCCGATGCGATAGAGCGCCACCTCACCCAGCGACTGGCGCAGCTGTTCCTTGGCCTGGATCAGGAAACCTTCCACGTAATCCCAGCCCAGCGCCTTGATCATGTCGCGCAGATACACGCGATCACAGATGTCGACCGCCACCGCCGTCAACTTGCCGGACAGACCCTCGCCGTCCTGCCCCAGCGCAGCGAGACTATGCAGGTCGGCGGTCAGGCGGCTGCGATTGGGCAAGGAAGTCAGGCTGTCGATATAGCTGGACACCCGCAGGATCTCCAGCCGCGCCATGACGATGGCCGCCAGCTGCGTCAGCTTGGTCCGATCAGCATCACCAAAGGTGGCGCGTGGCGACTTGCCGATCACGCACAGCGTCCCCAGCCGCACGCCATCGCTGGCCTGCAGCGGGGCCCCGGCATAGAAGCGGATGCCGGGCTCACCGGTCACCAGCGGGTTGTCGGCGAAGCGCAGGTCCTGGGTCGCATCCAGCACCACCATGACCTGATCCTGCTCGATCACGTGGCTGCAGAAGGACTGCGAGCGCGGTGTGCCGGGTGCCTCCAGACCGCGCCGCGACTTGAACCACTGGCGGTTTTCCGCCACCAGCGAGACCAGCGCGATCTCGGTGTCGAACAGCGTGGCGGCCAGTTCGGTCACCAGATCACACAGCACATCGGGATGGGTATCCAGCACGCAGTAGGTATCGAGCACGGCCAGGCGCTCACGCTCCCGTTCGGCTTGCGCGGCTTGCCCGGTCAAGGGGGCGGTCAATCGGAGGATGTCGGCGTGCATGGTGGCGTGGCGATCAGAAAGTAACCCATTCGTCGGAAGCGCCCGCCAGACTGCGGCTGGGCACCGGTGCCGACAGGCGCGGCTCGCGCGGTGCAATGCGCGGCTTGATGGTGGCCGGGGCCTTCTTCATGGCCGCCGGTGCCGGTGTCACTGCGGCGGCAGCTACGTCGATGGGCATCTCCTGGGCGGCCTGTGCATCGAGGCGGAACACGCTGACGGCCTGCGCCAGTTCCTGCGCCTGTTCCTGCAGCGATTGCGAGGCAGCGGCCGCTTCTTCGACCAGGGCGGCATTCTGCTGCGTGACCTGATCCATCTGGCCGACCGCCTGGCTCACCTGCTCGATGCCGGAACGCTGTTCTTCACCGGCCGCACTGATCTCGTTGATCATGCCGGTCACGCGCTGCACGCTCTCGACGATCTCGCGCATGGTGTCACCGGCTTCATTGACCAGCACGCTGCCCGATTCGACCTTGGCCACCGAGTCGCTGATGAGCGCCTTGATTTCCTTGGCAGCGGCGGCAGAGCGCTGGGCCAGGCTGCGCACTTCGGTCGCGACCACGGCGAAGCCGCGCCCCTGCTCACCGGCACGTGCCGCTTCCACGGCGGCATTCAAGGCCAGGATGTTGGTCTGGAAAGCGATACCGTCAATCACGCTGATGATGTCGACGATCTTGCGCGAGGAGGCATTGATTTCTTCCATGGTTTCCACCACGCGGCTGACCACGCCGCCACCGCTGCTGGCGATGTCGGAGGCGGCCTGCGCCATGCGGTTGGCTTCGCGTGCATTGGCGCTGTTCTGCTGCACGGTGGAGGTCAGTTCTTCCATCGAGGATGCGGTCTCTTCCAGCGAGCTGGCCTGTTGTTCGGTGCGCGAGGACAGGTCCAGGTTGCCGCTGGCGATCTGCGAGGAGGCGGTGGCGATCATGTCGGTACCACGGCGCACACCAGAGACGATGGTGACCAGGCTGGCATTCATGTCCTTCAGTGCGCTGAGGAGCTCGCCGGTTTCGTCACGGGAACGCACGTCGATGCGGGCCGTCAGGTCGCCGCCGGCCACCTGGCGTGCCAGGCGCACGGCCACGGCCAGCGGACGGGTAATGTTGTTGGCCAGCCACCAGGCCAGCAGCAGCGCCAGCACCACCGCAACCACGCCGCCGATGATGAGGGTCTTGCCGGTGAGCGCTTCCAGTGCATCGGCCTGGTCGCTGCGCTCTTGTTGCAGACCGCTTTCCATCCGGTCCATCTCGGCGAAGATGGCGCGCATGTTGTCCATCTCGGCTTTGCCGCGGCCAGCCTGTACAAAGGCCACCAGCTTGCTCATGTCCTCGCGCCCGTCACGCACGGCGCGGCGCAGGGCGATGGTGGGCTCAATGGCCGTGTTCACCCAGCGCTGTTCGGCTTCGGCCACTTGCTGCAAGCGCTGTTGCTGGGTCGGGTTATCCACGGTGAGCTGACGGGCCTTGTCCAGATGCGTTTTGAAACTGGCCAGGCCCTGCTGCATCGGTTCAAGCGAAGCCTCATTGCCGGTCAGGGCGAAACCGCGCGCGCCGGTTTCCATATTGATCAGGCTTTCGAGCATCGCCTGCATTTCTGCCCGTGCCTGGTAGCTATGGATGTTCATGTCATTGGCTGCACCCAGCCGCGCAAAATTGGTATAGGCCACGCTGACCAGGATGACCAGGATGGCGGAAACCAATCCGAAGCCGATATAGAGGCGAGTGCCGATTTTCAGGTCCGATATTTTCATGATGGTTCTTTCCGGGGGGATGCAAGGTTTCTCGAATGGATCGACACGTGTCCACGGGGAGCGGGCCGATTCTTGTTGTTGATCACGATGTTTCACATTCAGACAAAAGCGTGACATACTCAAAAAATCACCAAAACAAACGGTAAAAAATCTTTTTCAGCGTGCAACAAATTTGCTTTGCAACGACTCTGAACAGATATATTTAAAAAATATCCGTACATTACAAAAATATTTTTCATTGGAAATACGACAATGACGAACCAACAAGCCCCCTCTTCACCGGCTCCCGCAGCAGAAACAGCCGAGCTGTCCGACCTGCCGCTGCTGCGCCCCGGCGCGGTGGCGCGCCAGTTGGGCATGGCAGTCGAGACGCTGCGTGCCTGGGAGCATCGTTACGGCATCACCTCCTCGCAGCACAGCGGCGGCGGCCAGCGCCTGTATTCGCAGGAAGACATGCAACGCCTGGTCTGGATCAAGACACTGGTGGATGCCGGCCATCGCATCGGCAAGCTGGCCACGCTGCCCCCGCAGGACCTGCAGGCGCTGGCGCAGAGCCTGCCGGCCGAGGGCAGCGGCAGCCACGAGCGGCATGCCGGTCCGGCCACGCGGCTGGCCCTGGTCGGCCCCTGGATTGCCACCAAGGCGGTCGGCCAGGCGCTGGCGCATCGGCAACTGAGCGTCATCATGGCTGTCGAGAGCCTGGATGAACTCGACCTCAGGCAGTTCGAGGGCGACCTGCTGCTGCTGGAAAGCACGGTCCTCGACAGCGACCTCGATCAGCGGCTGGAGGGGCTGCGCCGCGACGGCGTGCGGGTGCCGGTACTGATCCTGTATCGCTTCGGCTCGCCGGAGATGGTGGTGCGCCTGCGCGAGGCCGGGCATCGCGTGGTGCGCAAGGCGGTGGAAGGGATCGATGTGGAGTGGCTGTGCGAGATGATCCGGCGCATGGAACCGGCGGCCGCGCAGACGCCGGGCGAGGACGAATGGGTGCCGGAGCCGCGCTTCAGCGAGAGCGCCCTGGCGTCGGTGTCGGACCAGTCCGATCGCATGCAGTGTGAATGTCCGCGCCATCTGGCCGAACTGCTGACGGCACTGGCCGGATTCGAACGCTACAGCCGCCAGTGCGAAGACGACACGACCGAGGAAGCCGAACTGCATCGGGAACTGCGCATTGCCGCCGGACGCGCGCGCCTGCCGCTGGAAGACGCACTGCAAAAGCTGGCGCGCTTCAAGGGAATTTCGCTGACGTAAGCACAGTTGACCGGGGTGAGGCCGGTCCGAATTCGGGGCAGTATTCTGTACAGGATCTCGCTCAGAATTCGCACGTGAATTGACGCGTTAATTCACGCTTTAATTCACGCCACAGTTCTGCTCTTCATTCACGCTTGAATTCAGGCCTCAATGCAGGCTTGAATCAATACAAAAAAAACAGCGCGCCCAATGGACGCGCTGCTTGCCAAACCCTTCCCTTGCGGAATTGAGCTGGCCCTTCAGAACTGTTCCCAATCCCCTTCAGCAGCGGCCGGCTTGAAGGCCGGCTGCGCAACCGGCAGAGCCTTGGCGGGTGCGCTGGCCTTGGCTGCCGGCTTGCGCGGCAGTGCTGCGGCACGGGGCGTGACGTCCACGGTGCGTGCCGCGGTAGCAGCCACCGGTGCCGGGCGACGCGTTTCATGGTTGCTCAGCTTGAAAATGCTGACCGTTTCCACCAGACGGCCCGACTGCTCCTGCAGCGATTGCGCAGCGGCGGCCGCTTCTTCCACCAGCGCGGCATTCTGCTGGGTCACTTCATCCATCTGCACGATGGCCTGGTTGATCTGCTCGATGCCATCGCTCTGTTCGCCGCTGGCGGCGGTGATCTCGGCCACCACATCGGTGACGCGCTTGACGCTGGCCACCACTTCATCCATGGTGGTACCGGCCTGTTCGACCAGGCGGCTGCCGTTTTCCACGCGCTCCACCGAGGCGTCGATCAATGTCTTGATTTCCTTGGCGGCGGCGGCACTGCGCTGCGCCAGGGTCCGCACTTCAGAAGCCACCACCGCGAAACCGCGCCCCTGCTCGCCGGCCCGGGCCGCTTCCACGGCGGCATTCAAGGCCAGGATGTTGGTCTGGAAGGCGATGCCATCGATGACGCTGATGATGTCGACGATCTTGCGCGACGCATCGTTGATCTGGCTCATGGTCTGCACCACTTCACCGACCACGCTACCGCCCTGGATTGCCACCTGCGAAGCGGTTTCGGCCAGGGTATTGGCCTGACGCGCATTGTCGGCATTCTGCTTGACGGTGGAGGTCAGTTCTTCCATGGCCGAAGCGGTTTCTTCCAGCGCGCCGGCTTGCTGCTCGGTACGCGAGGACAGATCCAGGTTGCCGGTGGCGATCTCGCCGGAAGCGGTATTGATGGTATCGCTGCCCTGGCGCACTTCCGTCACGATGCGGTGCAGATTGTCGTTCATGGCCTTGAGCGAGGCCAGCAGCGCGCCGGTTTCATCCTTGGAGGAATTGTCGATCTGCACCGTCAGGTCACCGGCCGCCACAGCCGTCGCCACTTGCACGGCCTGGTTGAGCGGACGGGTGATGGAACGCGTGATCAGCCAGGCACACAGCGCCGAGAGCACGATGGCAGCCGCCGACAGCAGCACCATGATGTTGACCGCATTGCTGGAGGCGTCATTGGCGCGCTCCACTGCCTTGTCCATCAGGCTGACCTGGAACTCTGTCATATTCTTCAGGGCCGCGAAATACTTGTCCTGCGCCGGGATGGTCTGGTCGAACAGATAGGCTGTTGCCTCGTCCTTTTTCTGCTGCTGGATTAATTCCACGACTTTGGCGCGGTGCTTGCTGTATTCGTCGCGCGACTGGTTCAGCGCGCCGATCAATTCCTTGCCGCGCGGGGTGTTGATGAGTTTTTCCATCCGCCCCAGCATCTCGCCGACATCCTTGGTGTTGGTCTCGACCCGGTCGAGGTATTTCTTCGCCTCCTCCGGATTGCGTGCCAGGATGGCATTGCGCAGGCTGCGGGCGGCCGTGTTGATCTTGTCGCTCATCTGCGCACCGAGCGCGACCTTGACGTAGCGGTCATTGACGATTTCCGACGTGGCATCGCTGACCGACCACAAATTCTTGACGCCCACGCCCGCGATCAGGCACATCACCGCGATGAGTGCCGCGAAACACACGCCCAACCGGACGCTGATCTTCATATCCGTGATTTTCATTTCATCCCCTCTCCGTTTTACACCTGAGCCAATCCCAAGAAACCCCTGTGCCGGGCCGACACGTGCCAGCCGACTGAAAGCAATATAAACGATTTATTTAACGTATTCGATGAAAATGTTTTTAACGACGAAATTTCGTCACATTTTCACGCCACAGTTGCCGGATCAATCATCCAGGCGTGACAAATGGTGAGCATTGCCATGCGGAAATAGCCATTCCACAAGGAAATGAGAGGAATTCGCGAATCGATCGATGCCTGCCGAAAGGCAACAAGCGACTTAATCCACATCAACATTCCACCCTTTAAAAAGAGGCTTTCTATTGCAATAAAGGAAATCAAAATGCATTTGCATTAAAATGCAAATGGTGAATTTGATTAATTTGATTTCAGATTGACACGTTCACCGAACATCCCCCGGAGTAAGCCATGCCCCTCACTCGTCTCAACAACAAGGTCAGGATCACCTCGCTGGTCCTGGCCATCCTGGGCAGCGCGCTGTTCGGTTATGCCTTGCTCAACGGCAGCCTCAGCAGCCGCGAAGCAGCGATCAAGAGCGGCGAGACCGCCACCCTCAACCTCGCCACCGGCCTGGCTACCCAGGTCAACCTGAGCTTTCGTGCGGCCGACCTGCTGATACAGGAAATCGCCGGACTGGAAGGCAGCCGCAGCCTCTCCCCGGCTGAACTGCAAGGCCTGGTGCAAGATCTGCTCACCCGGCAAAGCCAGCTCTTTCCCGAACTGGACAGCCTGCTGGTCATCGACGAGCAGGGCCACACCCGGCAGCGCTGGCCCGCCCATGCGGAGCCGGCCGGCCTGTCCGGCACGGAACCGGCAATGGCCATGGCGCGCGGAGAGCGCCGTGTGGAGGACAAGACCGGTGGACTGCAGATCGGCACCCCGGTCATCAGCAGCGTCACCGGCCGCTGGATCATTCCGGTGACGCGCACGCGCCTGCGCCAGGGCAAGCCGGCCGGCGTCATCCGCGTGGGCGTGAGCCTGGACCACTTCATGCGCCTGTTCAACGAACTCAACATCGGCAAGCAGGGCTCACTGGTACTGGCCAGCACCGACGGCAGCATGCTGCTGCGCCGGCCCTACGGCAGCGAGTTCCTCGGCAAGAGCATGGCCGATCTGCCGCTCTATCGCGATCATGCGCAACAGCGCCAGTCGGGCTGGGCGGTGATCCAGTCGGCCCAGGATGGCGTGCTGCGCCTGAACTATTTCACCCGGGTGCCGGACTATCCGCTGTTCGTCACGGCCGCACTGGCGCATGAGGAAATGCTGGCCGACTGGCGCGAAGCGCAGCGTGCGCAATTGCTGGTGATCGTCTCGGCGGCGCTGCTGGTCGGCCTGCTGACGGCCTATCTGCTGCGCGTGGTACGCATGCGCGATCGGGCCGAAGAAGAGATTGAAAAGAAGAACCTGTCCCTCAAGCTGCTCACCGAAAACCTGCGGGCCCAGGCCATGCTGGATGGGATGACCGGCATTCCCAACCGGCGCTACCTGGATGAACAGCTGCAACTGGCCATGCGCAATGCCAGCCGCAGCAAGAGCGCCCTGTCGCTGGTGATGTTCGATGTCGATTTCTTCAAGAAGTACAACGACCTGTACGGCCACATCCAGGGCGACTACTGCCTGCAGGACGTGGCCCGCACCCTGCGCGGGATGCAGCGCCGCCATGGCGATCTGGCGGCACGCTACGGCGGTGAGGAATTTGCGTTGCTGCTGCCCGACACCGATCTCGACAATGCTCATCGCATCGCCCAGAAGGTGCTTGATGGTGTGCGCGCACTGGCGATCCCGCATCAGGGCAATGCCGGTGGCGTGGTCACCATCAGCGCCGGCGTGATGAGCTGCGTGCCACGGCCCGAGATGCGCATCGAAGATCTGTTCGCGGGGGCCGACCGCGCACTCTATCGCGCCAAGGAACGCGGCCGCGACCGGGTGGAAGACTGCCAGCTGCCGCGTCCGGTAACGCCTTCGATCAAACCGGATGCAGCCGCAGGAAATTCGCAGTGAAGCGCCCAGAACTCAACGAATAACTCGCAATAAAAATGGATGACATCCGGTGCGAATGAGATCACCAACATGTCTCCGCAGCTGACAAAACACTGACTGCGGGAGCGATCCCGTCACGGAATCTCCATCGAAACTTTACACTTTGGTCACACAACGGACTAAGTCAATCGACCGGGAATGCCTGCCCATGCTGATTAAAAGCGGGCTCAGATGCACGGCGCATCCATGGTCGCAGGCAGTTTTTTCACAACTGTGAATTTCTCTTATAATTTGCAGCGCATCCCGTCCCTCGACAAGAGCGGACTGGTGATGAGACCAGCATGGGCAACACGGCCCGCTCCTCGAAATTTACTCGCATTTTTTCCAAACCCCGGATGAGTTCAAATCTGATGTCCGATCCGCTCGGCGCCATGAACCAGATCGAAGCCATGTTCATCGAACACCATGGCTGGTTGCGCACGCGCCTGCGGCGCAGCGTGGGGGATGCCTTTGCCGCCGAGGACGTGGCCGCCGAAACCTTCACCCAGTTGCTCACCTCGCCGCCGCAGGAAGTGCGCGAACCGCGCGCGCTGCTGACCACGATCTCGCGCCGCATCGTCTACGAGCTGTGGCGACGCCGCGATCTGGAGGAAGCCTGCCTGCAGGCGCTGGCGCACACCAACGGCGAGGCCCAGGCCATCTCGCCCGAAGACCAGCTGCAACTGCTGCAGGCCCTGCGCGCCATGGACCAGGCGCTGGCCGGGCTGACCGCCAAGGAATGCGCGGCCTTCCTGCTTTACAAGCTCGACGGCCTGACCTACCAGGCCATCGGTGAACAGTTGCGCATCACGCCCAGCGTGGCCCGCCGCTACGTCGCCAAGGGTCTGCTGCAATGCTACAAGGCCGCCGGCTTCGCGCCGCTGGGGTAAGCGCGCGCATGAAGAACGAAGACAAGATCGTGGAGCAGGCCATCGAGTGGATGCTGCAGATCGAACAAGGCGAACTGAGCAAAGGCGAACAAGCCGCCTTCGAACACTGGAAAGCGGCTGATCCGCGCCATGCCGTGGCCTATGCCAATCTGGCGCAGTCGGTGCAGCAGTTCGACGTTCCGCGCCAGGTCGGTGCCGCCCCCCAAGTGCTGCGCAACACGCTGCAACAGAAGAGCCGGCGTCGCAAGGCCCTCAAGCAGATCGCCATCCTGGCCGGCCTCACCGTGGGTGGCGGCCTGCTGGCCGACCGCGTCACCCCGCTGGCAGGACTGCGCGCCGACCTGCACACCGGTACCGGCGAGCGTCGCCGCACCCTGCTGGCCGACGGCAGCACCCTGATCCTCAACGCGCGCAGCGCCATCGACCAGCAGATCGCATCGGGCACGCGGCAAATCCGCTTGCTGGCGGGCGAAATCCAGCTGCAGGTGGCGGCGCGTGCGGAGCTGCCCTTCATCATCCAGACCGTGCATGGCAGCGCCGAGCTGCTGGGCGGAACGCTGGCGATGGCCCTGCAGCCCGCCCGCACCGAACTGGTAGCGCTGCAGGCCGCCCAGGTCGGGGTGGTGACCCGCAACAATACCCGTGGCCAATTGGCCGGCGGCCAGCATCTCTGGTTCGACAGCGACCGCATCGGCAGCGCACGCGCCAATGCCGGCGGCGAAACCTCATGGGTCGACGGTTACTACACCGCCGCCAACAACACGCTGGCCGAGGTGGTGGCAGCGCTGCGTCCTTACCGCACGGGCATCCTCAGGCTCGATCCGGCCGTGGCGGGGCTGCGCATCAGCGGTGCCTTCCCGCTGGATGACAGCGAGCGCGCCCTGTCGGCACTGGCCAGCGCCTTGCCCATCTCGGTGACACGGGTGAGCCCCTACTGGGTCACCATCAGCGCACGCACCTGAACCCGCCTGCTTCATGCGCCCCACCCGCCTCGCCCTCCTGCTGGCGCACTGCCTCGCGGCCAGCCCGCTGGCGCTGCTGGCCGCGCCCGCTGCCGCGCAAATCGTTTCCGCCGCCGTCCCGCTGGCGCAGTTCGACTTCCAGTTGCCCGCCGCCAGCATGGAAGCGACGCTGGCCGCCATCGCACGTACCGCCGGTGGCATCGTGCTGTTCGATCCGGCGGTGACGGCCGGGCTCGCCAGCAACGGCGTGCAAGGCCGCTACACGCTACCCCAGGCACTGCAGCGCGCACTGGCCGACAGCCCGCTGGAACTGGTCGCGCAGGCCGATGGCTCATACGGGGTACGCCGCATTCCGGAAGTGCTGCCCCGCTACAATCCGCCGCTGCCACCGGTCATGCAGACCGGCACCGGGGAGGAGCGCAACAGCAGCCACGGTTATCTCGACAGCGGCTTCCTGGCCAGCGGCAGCCGCCTGGCCACACGGCAGGAAGAAAAACTGTCGGCCCTGCCAGTGTCGCTGCAGGAGATCACCAGTTCCGTTCTCGAAAGCCAGCAATCGCGCTCGGTGGTGGACAGCCTGCAGAACATCAGCGCCGTGGTCCATGGCCGCGGCGACGGCGTCGACCAGGCCGGTACGCTCTACGTGCGCAGCTTCATTGCCCCGGTCATGCGCGATGGCTGGGGCGACCTGGTCTCGCTGTCCAACGTGACCAATGGCCGTGTCGCCGGCTCACGCAGCATCACCTCGCTGGATGTGCCCATGGCCGCCATCGAACGCGTCGAAGTCCTGGGCGGTGCCGACTCCATCGTGGTCGGCGGACCGATGGAACCGGGCGGATCAGTCAACATCGTGACCAAGCAACCGGTGGCCGATACCCTGCGTGAATGGACGCTGGAGGTGGACAATCGCGGCCATCGCCGCAGCGCCCTCGACCTCGGCGGCAGCCTCACGGAGGACCGCGCCTGGACCTATCGCACGATCCTTTCGGCCACCCACGACAAGCGCACCCTGGATGGCTACGACGGCGCGCGCGAGTTCTACCTCGCCGCCTCGCTCGGCTACAAGGACCGTGATACCGCCGTGGTAGCAGGCCTGAGCCACCACGTCACACGGTCTCCCTTCGGCGGCTACCAGAGCGCCATGCTCACCGACACCGGCCCCGGCCCTGACCTGCGCAACACGCCCTGGGGCCTGCCCGACGATCACAGCCAGGCCAGCAAGAGCGAGCTGTTTTATCGCTGGGAGCAAGACCTGGGTGACGGCTGGCGTCTCAACAGCAAGGCCCGCCTGACGCGGCTGCGCTACCACTCCGCCGGCTACACCAGTTGCTCGCCGGTGGACCTGGACGAAGGCACCGGCATCTGCGTGAGCGACCAGTCGCTGCTGCATTCGGACAGCATCGGGCTGGACAACAGCCTCTCCCGCAAGATCGTCAGCGGCGAGTGGCAGCATACGGTGATGGCCGGTGGCAGCTTCACGCGCACACGCCTGCGCCGCTACAGCGACACCAGCAATTCGAACGTCATCGGCGTCACCTGGCCGCCTGTCGCCAGCGACTTCCCGGCCATCACCGATACCCCCGGCATCGTCAGTGGCCGCGACGCGATCTACACCTCCAACCTCTACCTGCAGGACCAGATGCGCTGGCGTCGCTGGACGCTGCTGGCCAACATCGGCTACGAACAGGAACGCAACAATTTCTCTTCGGACGTCGACATGAACGGGGTCGAGCACGACACCTCGCCGCCCCGGCACGGCCCGGTCTACAACCTCGGAATCGCTTATCGGCTCAGCGACACCGCCACCGTCTACGCCAATGCCTTCCGCAGTTTCACCCCGGGCCAGCTGCTGCTGGACTCCAGCCTCAATGGCGGCAAACCCGGCATCAACAGTGCGCCCGCCACCACGGGCAAATCGGCGGAAGTCGGCCTCAAGCTGGAGCTGCTGGAGCGCCGTGCCATCTTCACCGCCGCCCTCTACCGTGCCAGCCATACCAACGTGCTGCAGTTCGTCTTTCCCGATACCACTGCGCCTTCCAACAACTACGTGCTGCTGCCCTCGGCCGTCAGCCAGGGCGTGGAGCTGAACCTGTCGGGCCGGCTGGCCCGCGGCTGGAACATCATCGCCAGTTACAGCTACAGCCTGTTCCGTCCGGCCGCGAGCACCGAAGAAGACCGCCGGATCGCGCAGTTCGCCCACCATCGCGCCAGCTTGTGGAGCACCTATGACCTGCAGTCCGAGGCCTGGCGCGGCTGGGGCTTCGGGGCCGGCCTCACCGCACGCAGCAGCTACATGGCCTTCAGCGACAGCGATTCGCAGGTACGCATCGCCGGCCAGACCCGGGTCGACGCCAGCCTCTACCATCGCGGCAGCGGCAGCCGCACCACGCTGGGCATCCGCAACCTGTTCGACCGCCGCCTCTACAGCGACTTCGCCACTACCACCATCGGCGTGGAGCCGTCCCGCACGCTCACCCTGACCCATATCGTCGAGTTCTGAACTGCTCCGCCAGCGCGCCTGACCGCTGCCAACGCCCCCCCTGGAAAAAATTTGTAACAGACCGTCATTTTGCGCGGCTCGTTGCACAAGCAAGACAGAGAGCTCCCTTTCTCTGTCTTCATCGTGCAAGGAGTCGTCCCCATGTCGTTCATTACCGTTCCGCATACCCCCGGCCCTTACGGGCTGCTGCTGGACATCCAGGAACCGTTGCTGGCCTGCCTGAGCCTGTTGCTGCTGGCCGTGGCGTGTTACCTGCTGGTACCGGGCGTGGCCCGCTGCGTGCAGCTGGTACGTGCCAGTACCGGTGCCGCCCGCCCCTCCCCGGCCTGGAACGCGGCCGTTCCCGCGCGCCTGCGTGCGGCCCGCCCGAGTGCGCCGCTCAGCCTGCTCAGTGCTCCGGACCAGCCGCGCGCGCCGCTCTCTCGCCTGGCCCGGCAGATCAAGCTGCGCGCACGCGGCCTGCTGGCCCCGCGCCAGACACGGCAATGGCTGGATTTCTGGAACCTGACCGCCACCCATGCGGCCCTGGCCGTGGCCACGCCGCGCCTGCTGCACAAGATCTACCGGCCCTACCAGTCACTGCGCCTGCGCCGGCCGCAACGGCTGGAGATCCTGACCAGCCACTACGACTTCGTCATCCGCCGTGGCCTGGCCCCGCTGGTGCTGCAAGCCTCGCAGCAGCAGATCCCGATCGGCCAGTTCCAGGGCAAGTCGGGCCAGGACTACGAAGTGCGCCTGGCCGCCATCAACAGCCTGGACCACGAAGGCGAACTGGCGCTGCACCTGTATCGCGGCCAGGACCACCTGTTCTCGACCGCCTTCACCCTGTGCCGCCAAGGGAACGGCTGGATCGTGCGCATCGGCTGCCTGCAGGGCGGCGGCGGCGCTGACAGCCGCGAGCAGATCCGGCGCGCCACGCGCGACCTGTTCGGCCTGCGTCCCAAGGCGCTGATGATCCGCATGGTGCGCGCCATCGGCGTCGGCCACGGCTGCAGCCGCGTGCTGCTGGTGAGCAATGGCAATCGCGTGGCCAGTCGGCGCGGCAAACGCGGGCGGGTCCACGCCGACTATGACGCTTTCTGGCAGGAACTGGGCGCAGCAAGGCGCAGCGATGGCGACTACGAATTGCCATGTGAAGAAACGGCACCGGATCTGCAATCCCTGCCCTCGCGCAAGCGCGCCGAAGCCCGCCAGCGCCTGGCGCTCACGCAGGCTGTCACGCAGCAGGTGCGCGGCGCGCTGGTGCGCACCGGCACCTGAACACCGACTGCGCTACGGAGGCAACATGGCAACATCTACCGGCTCCATCTCCACCTCGGCGGGTCCACTGGACGTGGCCAACCTGGTCAACCAGCTGGTCGCCGTGGAAAGCAAATCGCGCCTGACGCCGCTGGCCAGCAAGGCCGATGGCTTCAATGCCCTGCTGGCCGCCTATGGCAGCCTCGACAAGGCGCTCGGCACCTACCAGAGCGCTCTGGCCGGGCTGACGGCCGCCAGGTTCAGCGCCCAGAAGGCGGCGGTCAGCAACAGCGGCAACGCCACGGGCAGTGGCGGCGAGGTCAAGACCGGGGCCGACGCCATCAGCGCCGACATCAACGCCGATGACTCCACCCGCGCGCTGGCCCAGAAGATCCGCTCCAGCGGCTTTGCCAGCGGCCAACTGTTCCGGGCTGGCGATTCACTGGCCATCAAAGTCGGCACCCGGCCACCGACATTCATCACGCTCAAGGCAGACGCCACCGTCACCGGGCTGCGCGATACCATCAACGCCGCCAACGCAGGCGTGACCGCCAGCGTCACGCGCGACGAAGCCGGTGAACACCTGGTCCTGGAATCCAATACCGGCGGCACCGCCAACACGCTGAGCGTACGATCCAACAACAGCCTCTCCGCGATCAGCTTCGATCCACAGCAGCAGCGACCCGGTGCCATGACGCAGACCCAGGCCGCGCGCGACGCCACCCGTGCGGCGGCCGGCAGCTATGCGCTGAGCGTGGAGCAACTGGCGCAGGCGCACAAGCTCAGCTCGGCCGGCATCAACCCCGGCACCACTTTCGACGTGGGTGTGCTGGCGATCAAGACCGGGCAGGGATCGACCGCGCTCATCAAACCCGCCAACCACACCCTCGCCGGCGTGCGCGATGCCATCAATGCGGCCGAGGCTGGCGTGAATGCCTCCATCGTCAGCGACGGCAAGCAGGAACACCTGGTGCTCACCGCCAAGGAGAGCGGTGCGCAAAACGCCATCCGGGTCTCGGGCACGGGGGACTTTGCGGTGTTCGCTTCCGATCCTTCCGGCAATGTCAGCACCGCGTCGGTCGCGCTGGAAAAACGTTTCGGTACAGGGACCGTGAGCCTCACTGTTGGCACCCGCAATTTCAGCCTGTCACCAGTCTCCAGCACGGCCGGTACCGCACCGGGCCTGGCCGACGTGGCAAGCGCCATCAATGAGGCCAAGACCGGCGTCACCGCGACGGTGCGGCGCGAAGGCCAGGGTGACCAGGCCGTGGAACGGCTGGTGCTGAGCAACGGCGGCAGCGATGCCATTCGCCTGCGCGGCAGCGGCGACTATGCGGTGCTCACGGCCAGCGCCATGGGACAGCTGCAACGCCCGCAGGACGCCCGGCTCAGCATCGATGGCGTGGCCATCACCGCCCCCGGCAACCAGATCCGCGATGCCATCTCGGGCGTGACGCTCAACCTGAACAAGACCACCCGCAGCGGCGACCGCTTCACGCTCACCGTCAGCAACGACAACAGCGGTGCCAAGGAGGCGGTCAACAGCTTCGTCAATGCCTTCAATGCCTTGACCAAGTCGGTCGCCACACTCACCCGGCAAGTCCCCTCCAAGGTGCGCGGCCAGGCCGGCGAACAGGGACCGCTGGCCAGCGAAACGATGGTGCAGGCCCTGATGGGGCAGTTGCGCAACGCGGTGCTGGGGGCCGTGAGCGGCAATGAGCATGGCTCGCTGGCCGCCATTGGCGTGAGTTTCAAGAAGGACGGCACGCTGGCCCTGGACGACGCCCGCCTGAGCAAGGCCGGCAGCACCAGCTTCGATGCGCTGGCGCGCCTGTTCACCGACAAGGGCGGCGTGGTCACGCGCAGCCAGGCCCTGCTGGACAAGGTGCTGGGCGAGACCGGGCTGCTGGCCGGCAAGACGCGCGGCCTGCAGAGCAGCCTCAAGACGGTCTCCGACCAGCAGGCCGCCGCCCGCGAACGCCTGTCCAACCTGCGCGACAGCTACACCAACCAGTTCAATCGCCTCAACCTGACGCTGGCCCGGATGCAGGCCTCGCAGTCCTACCTGACCCAGCAACTGGCGCGCCTGCGCAAGACCTGACGTCCTTTCCACCTCACTCAACGGAACCACCATCATGAGCTTTCAACAGGGACTCAGCGGCCTGCAGGGCGCGAGCAAACATCTGGAAGTCGTCGGCAACAACGTGGCCAACGCCAGCACCGTCGGCTTCAAGCAGGGACAGGTGCAATTTGCCGATGCCTATGCCAACTCCATGAACCGCTCCGGCAATTCGCCGGTCGGCATCGGCGTGACACTGGCCAATGTCAGCCAGGCCTTCACCCAGGGCAACATCGCCACCACCAACAATGCGCTGGATGTGGCGATCAACGGCGACGGCTTTTTCCGCATGGCGGCCAACCTGAATGACCAGTCACCGCGTTACGGGCGCAATGGCCAGTTCCAGCTGAACAAGGATGGCTACCTCATCAACCCCAGCATGAACGGAGCCTATCTCACCGGCTATCCGGCCGGTGCCGCAGGCGGCGATCCGGTGCCGCTGAAGATCGATACGGCCACCCTCCCGGCCACCGCCACCTCGCGCATCACCACCAAGATCAACCTCGACTCGCGCAAGAGCGTGCCGACCATCAGTCCCTTCGATCCGGCCAATCCCAACAGCTACAACAATTCCACCGGCGCGACCGTGTACGACAGCCTGGGCAATCCGTATTCGCTGCAGACCTACTACGTGAAGAGCCCGCCGACCGGCAGCCCGCCCGCTACCACCTGGTCGGTGTATGGCACGCTGGACGGCAAGCTGATCAACGCCGCACCGCCGGCCACCGGTCCGCAACTGCTGGGCACGCTGCGCTTCGATGCCACCGGTGCCCTCACCGCCAGCACCGGCATGACGGTCGACCTGAGCAGCATGGTCAAGGGCGGGGCCAGCTTCCCCACGCCCATCGCACTGAACTACGCCGGCTCCACCCAGACCGGTTCGGCCTTTGCCAACCTGGCGCAATCGCAGGATGGCTCGCCGCCGGGCACGCTCTCCAGCTTCAGCATCGGCAAGGATGGCAGCCTGGTGGGCAGCTACAGCAACCAGCAAACCAAGGTGCTGGGCCAGATCGTGCTGGTCAACTTCGCCAACCCGAACGGACTGCAGCCGCTGGGCAACAATCTCTACCAGGCCACGGCGGCGGCCGGCAGTCCGCTGGTCGGCACCCCGACCACGGCCACCTTCGGCAGCCTGCAGGGCCGTGCCGTCGAACAATCCAACGTCGACCTGACCGCCGAGCTGGTCAACATGATCGTGGCGCAGCGCGTCTACCAGGCCAATTCGCAATCCATCAAGGTGCAGGACACGGTTTTGCAGACGCTCATCAGCCTGCGATGAGGATGCACGCATGAGTCCCGGTGTGCCCTTCGCCTCTGCCCCCGCCGCCAACGGTGCCGTCCTCACGCTGCCGGTCGCTCCGGCGCTGCGCGGCATGATCGATGCCGCCCTCAATGCGGTCATGGAAGAAGCGGCCGCGGAAGCACGGCTGACCATGGGCACGCTGGGGCGCTGCGCCGATTACGCGCTGGTCGGTGCGCGCGTGCTGCGCCTCCTGCTCAATCGTCCTTATACGGCGCTGTCGGGCGGCGAGGTCATCGACTGCGGCAGCGGTCTCTACGTTGCCATGCATCCGGGCCGCAAGGCACGGCGCAGTGCGCGCAAGCTGTCTGAACTGAAGGATTACCATTGCTGGATCGAAGCCTTGCATCCGATGCCGGACGGCAGCCTGCGGCGCGAGATCATCGATTTCACCATGCGCCACGACCCGCTGGTAGCGGAGGTCTGCGGGCTGCCCTTCACGCACTCGCATCGTCACGACTACCTGTGGGCATGGCAGGAGGAGATAGCGCCGCTGCCGCTGGCAGCGCGCGCGCAATTGCCGCCGCAGAGCCGCAGCGGAGACTGGATGTGGGTGGATCAGGATTGCCTGCGGCTGTTGAAGAAGTATGAGCAGGATCACGAAGCCCTGCTCGCTCGCCTCACCGGGCAGGTACTGCACAAGCTGGTGGAGGCGATGCAGGCACAGGAAGAGGCAGCGCAGATGCGCAGCACGGCCAGCCTCAAGCTGGCCTGAGCCGCGCAAGGGGCCGGTGCTCGCGGCCGTTCAGCCGAGCCGCGCCGGACTCAAGGCCGCGGCATCGACCCCGAAGCGCGCGATATGCGCCGGCACCGGCTCGCCCAGGATCAGGGCCGCATAGGCCTCGCCCGCCGCCGGTGAAGACTGGATGCCATACCCGCCCTGCCCGGCAGCCCAGAAGAAATGTGGCACCTTGGCGTCGTAGCCGCCGACGAAACTGCCATCGCTCACGAAGGAACGCAGGCCGGCCCAGACGTGCGCCGGACGCCGGATCTCCAGCGTCGTGCCGTTCTGGATATGGTCGATGGCGATGGCAATATCCAGTTCCTCGGCCTGCACGTCGTGCGGTCCGACCGGATCGGCATTGGCCGGCGAACCCAGCAGCAGGCCGGCATCCGGCTTGATGTAGAAAGATTCATCGACCGGCATGAACATCGGCCAGTGGGCGCTATCGGCAGGTGCCGCGAAGGTGAACGCTGAACGCCGCTTCGGCACCAGGCCGATGGGTGCGGCTCCGGCCAGTTGCCCGATCTCGTCGGCCCAGGCACCGGCGGCATTGACGATGACGCCCGCGCGCAACTCGCCCTGACTCGTCTGCACATGCCACGTGCTCTCTCCCTGCTCATGGTCATGCTCATGCTGCAGCGACTGCACCTCGGCATTGCACAGCACGCGCGCACCCGCTGCCCGCGCGCCGCGCAGGAAGCCCTGGTGCAAGGCATGCACGTCGATGTCGCTGGCATCTTCCTCGTAGACCGAACCGATCAGGTCTTGCTCACGCAGCACCGGCACCATGGCGCGGGTCTGCGCCGCATCGAGGCGCTGCACCTTGTCGGAGACCGAACGCACCAGGGCCTCATGGGCGTCGAGTTCGTCACGCAAGGCGGAGGTGGCATAGAACAATGCGCCCCGTGGCGTGAGCAGGGCATGTTCCGTAAAACCTTCCGGCGGATGATCGAAGAAGGCGCGGCTGGCGCAGGTCAGCGCGCGCACTTGCGGCGGACCATAGCTTTCCATGTAGAGCGCGGCCGAGCGGCCGGTGCTGTGATAGCCCGGCTGCGATTCGCGCTCCAGCAGCAGCACGCTGCCGTGACGCGCCAGCCAGTATGCGATGGAGGCACCGGCGATGCCGGCCCCGATGATGAGATAGTCGACGCGGCCTTGCTGGCTCATGGGCAAACTCCGTGATCTTTTCAGAGGGCTGCGATGACGGCCACTTCCACGTCCAGCCCAGGGGCCATCAGCAGTGCCTGCACGCAGGCGCGCGTGGGCGCATGGCCTGCAGGCACCCAGGCATCCCACACCGCATTGAAGGCAGCGAAATGCTCCGGGCTGGAGAGCCAGACATTGGCGCTGACGATGCGCTCGCGCGCGATCCCCTGGGCCTGCAACTGGGCATCGACCTTGGCCAGCACTTCGCTGGCCTGCTGCGGGATGGGCGCACCCGGATGGTCCGCCACCTGGCCGGCGACGAAGGCAAAATTGTTGGCCAGCACCAGCTGGCTCATACGGGCATTGGTATTGAAGCGTTGGATCGTGCTCATGGAATCGTTCAAGAATGAAATAATATAAATGGTTTATACCGCAGCCTGTGCCGCCGCTGCCGTCGCCGCGCCATCAAAGATGGGCGGATGGGTAACCAGGGAGGTCAGCGCTGCGTTGACGGACTTCAGCTTCGCCAGGTCAGGCCGTGGCCGCTGCAATGTCTCATCGCCCGCAAACGCCGCCTCCAGCGCGCCGGCCCAGGCCAGCAAACGGGCATCGTCGCGGAAGGCACCGGTGACCTGCAAGCCGAAGGGCATGCCGCGATGATCGCGGCCGCAGGGCAGCGAGATCGAGGGATTGGTAACAAGTGTGACTACATAGGTCAGGGCCAGCCAGCGATAATAATTTTCCAATGGCGCGCCGTTGACCTCCTTCAGGTACAGCTCGCTCCACGGGAAAGGCGACACCGGCGTGGTCGGCGAGAGGATCAGGTCATAGCGCGCATACAGCTGCTGGAAGCGGCGGAACAGACGCGTCTGCTCACCCTGCGCCCAGGCGCAATCGGACAGGCTCATGGCCGCGCCCATCTCGTAGTTGGCGCGGGTATTGGGGCCGAGCGAGGCGGGATCGCGGCGATAGGCGGCCTCGAACCCGGCCACGAAGGCTTCGGCACGGATCACGTCGAAGGCACGATGGGCCTCGCCCATCTCCATCTCCACGGGCTCGCAAACCTGCACGAAACGGCTGATGGCAGCCATCTTCTGGCGAAACACTGCGCGGATGCCCTCATCGACTGCACATACACCAAAGTCTTCGGTATAGCCGATGCGCAGGCGCGACAGGTCCACCGGCGGCAAGGCCGCGAACGCCGCGTCATCGACCGCGTAGCTCAAGGGATCGCTGGCATGCAGGCCAATGGTGGCACGCAATTGCAGCACGGTATCGGCCACATTGCGGCCCATCGGACCGACCACCGAGATCGGCGTCCATCCCAGCAGCTTGCGCTCGCTCGGTACCAGTCCCGGCGAGGGGCGGAATCCCACGACGCCGCACTTGGCCGCCGGAATGCGCAGCGAGCCGCCGGTATCCGAGCCCGAGCACAGCGGCAGCAGATCCACCGCCAGCGCCGCCGCCGAGCCCCCGGAGGAGCCGCCCGCATTGAGCAGCGGATTGAAGGGATTGCCGGTGGCCCCCCACACCGTATTGCGGCTGTTGGCCCCGGCCCCCATTTCGGGCACGTTGGTCTTGCCGGCCACGATGGCACCGGCTGCGCGCAGGCGCGCCACCAGCGCGTTGTCGTGTGCGGGTACGTTGCCGCGATAGATAGGCGAGCCATAGGTGGTCAGCAGGCCTTCGGTTTCTTCGAGATCCTTGATGCCGATGGGCAGGCCGTGCAGCAGCCCCAGTTCAGCCCCGTCCATGACCGCCTGCTCGGCCGCACGCGCTTCCTTGCGGGCCCGCTCGAAGCAGGTGGCGGTCACGGCATTGATGTGGGGATTGAGGTCTTCGATGCGGGCGATGCAGGCGTCCAGCAACTCGACCGGAGAGACTTGCTTGCTGCCGATCAGCTGGCGCAGTTCGACGGCAGTTTTTTCGACGAGGGAATCAGACATGAATTTCCTTGTGAGTGGATCAGGCCGGCTGCATCTGGCCGCCGGTCTTGCTGGTGCGGATGAACAAGCTCACCAGCACCGAGAACAGGGCCGCGCCGATCAGGAAGCTGAAGGCGTAATCGTAGTTGGCAAAGGCGCTGACCAGGAAGCCGATCACCAGCGGCGAAATGAAGCCCGCCAGTTGCCCGCCCAGGTTGACCATGCCCACGCCGCTGCCCACCAGCTGCGCCTGCAGCAGCTTGGTCGGCAACGCGATGCAGGTGGCCAGCACGAAGGACTTGAAGAAGTAAGCCAGGCATTGCCAGGCGATGACGCCCTCGACGGTCGCGGCAGTGTACATGCAGTAGACGAAAACGGCGGTCAGCAGCGAAGAGGCAATCAGCAGCAGCTTCTCGCGGCCATCGAAGAAGCGCACCATGACCCAGCCGCCGATGGCGGTCGACAGACCGGCCATGATGTAGGGCAGCGGCAGCAACAGGCCGACCGCCTTGAGATTGAGGCCGCGCACGGTCATCAGATAGGTCGGCATCCAGCTGTCGAGCCCCTTGTTGATGATGGACAGGCCAAACCATACCGCCACGATCTTCCACATCAGCGGCATCCTGAGCAGGGCCGCGAAGGCTTCCTTGTTGATGGCCTTGGGACCGTCCTTGCCGGGCCGTACCGGACGCACGCAGAACCAGTACACGAGGGCGAACACCAGCCCGGCAATGCCGATGGTATGGAACACCGCGCGCCAGCCGAAATGCATGATCAGCGGTGCGATCAGCAGCGGGGCCAGCATGCTGCCGATGTAGTTGGAGGACATCAGCAGCGAGGACATCTTGGGCCGCTCCTCGCGGCTGAAGTTTTCTGCCACGCCCTTGACGCTGGCGGCCGGAAACGCGCCCTCGCCCAGACCGAAGATGAAGCGGATCACCACCAGGCTCGTCACCGACCAGGCCATGCCGGTCACGCCGGTGAAAACCGACCACAGCAGGATGGAAATGACGATGACGGGACGCGAGCCGTAACGGTCCGCCAGCCAGCCGCCGGGCAGTTGCAGGAGGGAATAGCCGAGGAAGAAACTCGACAGCAGGATGCCGAGGTCGGAAGGCTTGAGCGCGAATTCGCTGGCGATCTGGGTCGCGGCGAAGGTGATGGCGGCGCGGTCGATATAGGACACGCACCAGCCCAGATACAGCAGCACCAATACCAGATACTTGTAGCGTCCCTCGCCCTGCGCCTTCGTCATTGCAGCCTGTGCAGCATCCATGAAGCCTCCCTCGCGACGCGACGGCGGGCACCCTGCCGCCGATCCGTGAAAGCATCCTAAGCCCGCACATGGTTTGCCACAAGTACAAGTTTTCGAACCAGTGATTGCCGAATCGGCAAACCATTCCTACAATTCATGGATGTCCATCATCCATACCCGTGTGCTGCAGGAGACCGCCGTGCGCTACTTCCTCGAAGTGGTGCGGCGCGGCTCCATTACCGAAGCGGCCAATACGCTCAACGTCGCCTCCTCGGCCATCAGCCGCCAGATCGCGCGGCTCGAAGCCGAACTCGACACGCCGCTGTTCGAGCGCGTCTCGCGCGGCATGCGGCCCAATGCCGCCGGAGAACTGCTGGCCGCGCACGCGCTGCGCCAGCAACTGGAAGCCGAACGCATCGGCAATGAACTGGCGGCCTTGAAGGGCTTGCGGCGGGGTGAGGTGAAACTGGCGACCACCGAGGGTTTTGCATTGGAATTCGTACCGGCGGCGATCGAACAATTCTGCCGCCAGCACAAGGGCATCCGTTTCCAGCTCTCGGTGGGCAATGCAGTCCACGTGGCGCAGCAGATCCGCGAAGGCGCAGTCGACCTGGGACTGACCTTCACCATGGCACCGGATCCGGACATCAAGGTCGAGTTCGCGCAGCGCGCGCCCATCATGGCGGTGATGCGGCCGGACCATGCACTGGCCCATCGCAAGCAGGTCAGCCTGTCGGAACTGGCCCCGTATCCGCTGGCCATGCCGCAGAAGAACATCACCATGCGGCGGCTGATCGATGCCTGCTGCAGCCGCCGCAACGTGCTGCTGGAGCCGACCCTGGCGGCGGACTCCATCAGCGCCCTGCTGTGTTTCGTGATGTCCGGCGACGGCATCGGCTTCTCGGCCGCGCTGCCCATCCGCAAGCTGGTGCGCGAAGGACAGCTGGCCGCCCTGCCCATCCGCGACAAGGACATGAACACCCTGCAGCTGGAAATCCAGTCCCTGGCCGGACGCACCTTGCCCAATGCGGCGCGCGCTTTCCTCAACGCCCTGATCGCGCGCGCCAGCGGGCGGCACTGAACTTTTACGCCACTTCAGCGCCTTGCAGCACCAACAGCGGTGCCAGATGGAAGGAATGTTCCAGGCGCGCCTGCGGGTCTTCCATGTGCTCGGCGATGACGCCCATGCAGGCCGCCACCAGGCAGCGCGCCACATCGATGGGCGTGAGCCCGCGCCGCAGCTGGCCGCGTTCATAGGCGATATTGAGGGCGGCGGTCAGATGCTGCAAGGCGCGCAGGCTCAGCGACTCGATACGTTCACCCAATTCGTCCGGCAGCTCGGGCGTGCCGCGATAACGCAGCACCACTTCCATGCGACGCCGCTGCTGTACGTTGCGCAGGAAATCCAGCAGCTTCAGCCACAGCACCTCGCGCAGCAACAACAGCGGCTGCTCGCTCTGGCGATAGACCGCCAGTTCCGGACCGATGTCGAAAGGCCAGACCAGATCATCGAACACGGCATTGACCAGGGACAGCTTGTCCGGAAAGTGCCAGTACACCGCCCCGCGCGTAAAAGCCGCGCTGGCCGCCACGTGTTCCAGCGTGGTGGCGCGCACGCCGCGCCGGGCAAACGCGGCCAGCGCGGCATCGAGCAGGATGGCGCGGGTCTTGCCGGCGCGCGGGCTCATGGCGCGGCCGTGGCCAGGTCACTGGCGACAGGGCTGCCGGAGCGTTCCACCCAGCCGCCGCCGAGCGCCTTGTAGAAGGTCACCAGATTGGTCCAGCGCGACAGGCGCGTACCGATCAGGGTCTTCTGCGCCGAGTACAGCGTGCGTTGCGAATCGAGCACGGTGAGATAGCTGTCCACGCCATTGTTGAAGCGCGCCTGCGAGAGCCGGTACGAGGCACCGCTGGCCTCCACCAGATCCTCCTGCGCCTTCAACTGGCGGCCCAGGGTATTGCGCTGGGCCAGTGCATCCGAGACTTCCTGGAAGGCGGTCTGGATGGCCTTCTCATACTGGGCCACGCTGATGTCGCGGCTGATGGTGGCGATATCCAGGTTGGCCTGGTTGGCACCGCCATCGAAGATCGGCAAGGAGATCTGCGGCACGAAACTCCACGAGCCCGAACCGCCCTTGAACAGGCCGGCCAGCCGCGCACTGGCCGTGCCCGCATCCGCGGTCAGGCTGATGCTGGGATAGAAGGCCGCGCGCGCCGCTCCGATGTTGGCATTGGCGGCACGCAGCGTGCGTTCGGCCTCGACGATGTCGGCGCGCCGCTGCAGCAGGTCCGAGGGCAGTCCCGGTGGAATGGTCGCCAGCGGACTGGCGGCGGCCAGTGCGGTATCGGGCAAACCCTGCGGCAGCAGCCGGTCCGGCAGGTCCTTGCCCACCAGCAGCACCAGGGCATTGCGGTCCTGGTCGACCTGGGCGGTGTAGCTCTCCACGTCCACGCGCGCACTCTCCACGCTGGTCTGCGCCTGGCGCAAGGTCAGCGCCGAGGACGAGCCCAGCTCGAAGCTGCGCTGCGTGAGTTCGTAACTGCTGCTCTGGCTGGCCAGCGTGTCCTTGGCCAGCCGCAGGCGGTCCTGGTCGGAGGCCAGCGTGAGCCAGGCGGTGGCGACTTCGGCGATCAGGCTGATCTGGGTGCTGCGGCGAGCCTCGGCGGTGGAGAGGAAGGATTGCAGCGCCTGTTCCTTGAGGCTGCGGACTCTACCGAACAGGTCCAGTTCGTAGGCACTGAAACCCAGCGTGGCGGTATAGCTGCGCGCGGTCAGCGCACGGCCGGTAGCCGACAGGTCGGCCGGCGTGCGGCTGGCCGATTCACTGGTGGCGGCGTTGATGGTCGGGAACAGCGCGGCGCGCTCCACGCCATATTGGGCGCGCGCCTTCTCGATGTTGAGTACGGCCACGCGCAGATCGCGATTGTTGGCCAGACTGAGGCTTATCACCTCCTGCAATGTCGGATCGGTGAAGACATCACGCCAGCCGATATCAGACACCGCCATGGCCGGCGTGCCGCTCGCGGCCGCTGCGCTGTGGTCGCCCGCAAACTGGCTCGCCACGGGGGCGGCGGGCCGCTGGTACTCGGGCATCAGGGTGCAGCCGCCCAGCAGCATGGCCAGCAGCAGCGGTGTCATCAGCGCGCGGGGACGATGCGCGGCGCGATGGGTCAGGGAAGGATTCATGTCAGTGCTCCGGGGAAATCGCGGGTTGGCCTTGCGGCGCGGAGGAAGGCTTGCGGGCGAACAGCTTCATGATGATCACGAAGAACAGCGGTACGAAGAACACCGCCAGCACCGTGCCCGAGAGCATGCCGCCGATCACCGCCGTGCCCAGCGCATGCTGCGCGCCGGCACCCGCACCGCTGCCCAGCACCAGCGGCAGCACGCCGAGGATGAAGGCCAGCGAGGTCATCAGGATAGGACGCAAGCGCATGCGCACCGCATCCATGGTGGCTTCCACCAGGCTCTTGCCATGCTCGTGCAGATCCTTGGCAAATTCCACGATCAGGATGGCGTTCTTGCAGGCCAGGCCGATGGTAGTGAGCAAGCCCACCTGGAAGTAGACGTCATTCATCTTCCAGGTCAGGATCGCACCCAGCAGCGCGCCGAACACGCCCAGCGGCACCACCAGGATCACCGAGAACGGCACCGCCCAGCTTTCATAGAGCGCCGCCAGCGCCAGGAACACGATCAGAATCGAGATCGAATACAGCAGGCCGGTCTTGCCGCTGGAGGCCTTTTCCTGCAGCGACAGGCCGGTCCACTCATAGCCGATGCCAGATGGCATCTTGGCCAGGGCCGCTTCCACGATGGCCATGGCTTCACCGCTGGAGGCCGCCCCCGGCAGGGCCATGCCGAGGATTTCCATCGAGGGCACGCCGTTGTAGCGCTCCAGGCGGGGCGAACCGGAAGTCCAGCTGGCGGTCGAGAAGGCGCTGAAGGGCACCATGGTGCCGGCGCTGTTGCGCACGTACCAGCGATCGAGGTCGGAGGGCAGCATGCGGTATTGCGCATCGGCCTGCAGCATCACCTTCTTGACGCGGCCCTTGTCGATGAAGTCATTGACGTAGCTGCTGCCCCAGGCGGTGGCGATGGTGTCATTGATGTCGGACATGGCCACGCCCAATGCTCCGGCCTTGTCGGTATCGACATTGAGGCGGAACTCCGGTGTATCTTCCAGGCCGTTGGGGCGCACCGCCACCAGGCGCTTGTCCTGCATCAGCGTGCCCAGCAACTGGTTGCGCGCCTGCATCAGGGCGGCGTGGCCGAGGTTGGCTTCATCCTTCAGCATCAGGTCGAAGCCGGTGGCATTGCCCAGTTCGGACACGGCTGGCGGCGCGAAGGCGAATACACGGGCATCGCGGATCTGCGCGAAGGCGGCACCGGCCTTGGCCGCGACGTCGGTCACCGACAGTCCGGGGCCCTTGCGCTCATCCCAGGGCTTGAGCTTGATGAAGGCAAAACCCATGTTCTGGCCGCTACCGGCGAAGCTGAAACCGGAGACGGCGAACACGCCCGATACCGCATCCTTCTGGTCCACCAGGAAATGATGCTCGACCTGTTCAATCACTTCATCGGTGCGCGCCTTGGTGGCACCGGAGGGCAACTGCAGGATCGCAAACAGCGTGCCCTGGTCTTCATCCGGCAGGAAGCCCACGGGCAGCTTCATGAAGCCCGTCACCACCAGCGCCAGCAGTACCGCGTAAGCGGCCATGTAGCGCCAGCCGCGCCCCAGCATGTGGCGCACGATGCCCTGGTAGCGCAGGTTGCCGCGATCGAACTGGCGGTTGAACCAGCCGAAGAAACCGGTCGTGGCCAGCGCATGGCCCTTGGCCGCGGGCTTGAGCAGCGTGGCGCACAGGGCCGGTGTCAGCACCAGTGCCACCAGCACCGACAGCGTCATGGCCGAGACGATGGTGATGGAGAACTGGCGATAGATCACGCCGGTCGAGCCGCTGAAGAAGGCCATCGGCACGAACACCGCTGCCAGCACCAGCGCCACGCCGACCAGCGCGCCACTGATCTGGCCCATGGACTTGCGGGTGGCTTCCTTGGGCGGCAAGCCTTCCTCGGACATCACGCGCTCGACGTTTTCCACCACCACGATGGCATCGTCCACCAGCAAGCCGATGGCCAGCACCATGGCGAACATGGTGAGCGTGTTAATGGTGAAGCCGAATGCCGCCAGCACGCCGAAGGTTCCCAGCAGCACCACCGGCACGGCGATGGTCGGGATCAGCGTGGCGCGGAAATTCTGCAGGAACAGGTACATCACCAGGAACACCAGCACCACCGCTTCGATCAGGGTGCGTACCACTTCCTCGATGGAGATGCGCACGAAGGGCGTGGTGTCATAGGGCTTCTGCACCTTCATCCCGGCGGGGAAGAATTTCTCCAGCTGGGCCACGCGAGCATCGATGGCCTTGACGGTATCGAGTGCATTGGCCCCGGTGGCCAACTTGATGGCCAGGCCGGCTGCAGGCTTGCCGTTGTAGCGGCCGACCGAGGTATAGCTTTCGCTGCCCAGTTCGATGCGGGCGACGTCGCGCAGCTTGACGCGGGCGCCATCGGAGAGAGTGCGCAGCACGATGTTCTGGAACTGCTCCGCGGTGCGCAGGCGGGTCTGGGCCGTGATGGTGGCGTTGATCTGCTGGTTCTCGGCAGCAGGCAGGCCGCCCAGTTGGCCGGACGAGACCTGCACGTTCTGCGCCTGGATGGCGTTCTTCACGTCCAGCGGCGTGAGGCTGTAGCTGTTGAGCTTGTTGGGATCGAGCCAGATGCGCATCGCATATTGCGAACCGAAGAGCGTGGTGTCGCCCACGCCTTCCACGCGGCTGATCGCATCCTGAATGTTGGCGGCCACGTAGTCCGACAGGTCGGAGCCGCTCATGCTGCCATCTTCCGAAGTAAAGGCCAGCACGTTCAGGAAGTTGGTGGCCGACTTGGTCACGGTGATGCCCTGCTGCTGTACTTCGGAGGGCAGCAAGGGCGTGGCCAGCGACAGCTTGTTTTGCACCTGCACCTGGGCGGTATCCGGATTGGTACCGTTCTCGAAGGTCAGGGTGATGGTCACCGAGCCCGACGATTCACTGGTGGAGGCCATGTAGCTGAGCCGATCCAGCCCCTTCATCTTTTGCTCGATGATCTGTGTCACGGTGTCTTCCAGGGTCTTGGCCGACGCCCCCGGATAGTTGGCGGTGATGGCGATGGCCGGTGGTGCGATGGCCGGATACTGCGCAATCGGCAGGGTCAGCACCGAGATGGCACCGGCCAGCATGACGATGATGGCGAGTACCCAGGCGAAGATGGGGCGGTCAATGAAGAAGCGAGCCATGATGTTTTCCCGCCTCTCAGTTGTTGCCGCTGCCGGCGCTGCCGTTGGCGCTGGCCACGGTGGTCTTGGGCGACCATGGCACCACCTTCACCTTGGCTCCGGCAGTGGCGCGCTGCTGGCCATCGACCACCAGCTGGTCGCCTTCCTTCAGGCCGCTGCTGACCAGCCATTGACTGCCGATGGCACGATCAGTCACCAGCGCGCGCTGCTCCACCACGCCCTCCGCATTGACCACGAAGGCTACCGGCTTGCCGGCACCGTCACGGCTGACCGCCTGTTGCGGTACCAGCAGGCCCTGCTGGCGCACGCCCTCCTGCAGCACGGCGCGCACATACATGCCCGGCAGCAGGTCGGTCTTGGGGTTGGGGAAGACTGCGCGCAGCGTGATGGCACCGGTGTCCTGGTTGACCGTCACGTCGGAGAACTGCAGCGTACCTTCCTGTGCGTAGGTGCGGCCGTTCTCCAGGATCAGCCTGACCTTGGCGCCGTTGCCGGACTTCTGCAGTTCGCCATTGGCCAGTGCTTCCTTGAGGTTGAGCCAGTTGGTGCTGGACTGGGTGACATCGACGTAGATGGGATCGAGCTGCTGGATGGTGGTCAGCGCCGTGGTCTGGCTGGCGGTGACCAGTGCGCCCGGCGTCACGCTGGACTTGCCGATGCGGCCGGAGATGGGCGCATCGACCTTGGCGTAATCGAGGTTGATGCGGCTGGTCTGCACGTTGGCCCGGGCCGAACCGACATCGGCCTCGGCTTCGCCCAGGGACGCGACGGCGTCATCGTAATCCTGCTGGCTGACCGCCTTGATGGCCACCAGCTCCTTGTAGCGGCTGGCCTTCAGGCGCGCCGTCTTCACGCTCGCTTCGGCCTTGGCCAAGGCCGCCACGCTGCTGTCATAGGCTGCCTGATAGCTGGCCGGGTTGATCTGGTACAGCACCTGCCCGGCCTTGACGTCGCTGCCCTCGCGGAAATTGCGTGCCTTGATGATGCCGTTGACCTGCGGCCGCACGTCAGCAATCTGATAAGGCGAGGTCCGGCCCGGCAACTCGGCATGCAGCTCCACCGGCTGCACGCGCACCGTCATCACGCCCAGCACGGGCGTGCCCGCTGCCGGTGGCGCCCCGCCCGGCGGCTTGCCGCAGGCACTGAGGACACTGAGGATGGCCAGTGCAGCGACGGGCCGTAGGAGGGGTGTGGTGCGCATGAAGGACTCTCCGGAAAGGGAAGAAGGTTTTTATAACGATACCGAACTGTACAGTATTATTAATTGACAGTTCTTCCCCGGTCAAGCAATACTGAACACATCTGTACGAAAATGACACTTGTAAAGAAAACGGAGACAGTTCGATGAGAGTCAAGACCCCTGCCCGGCGCGAGGCCATCCTGGCCGTGGCGGCAGACGTGTTCAAGGAGATGGGTTTCGAGGGTGCGTCCATGGCCGAGATCTCGGCCCGCATTGGTGGCTCCAAGGCCACGCTGTATGGCTACTTCAAGTCAAAGGAGGAGCTGTTCGTGGCGGTGACCCACGGCGAGGCGAAGAAGCAGATGGAGCCGGCCCTGGCCGCACTGGACCAGGAGGTGGACGATCTGGCGAAGACCCTGCAGGTCTTTGGAGAAAAGGCGGTCAGCTTCCTGTGCCTGGAGAGCACCTTGCAAACGCACCGCATGATCGTGGCCGAAGCCGGCCGCAGCGACATCGGCCGGCGCTTCCATGAAGAGGGACCGAAGATGGGGATGGAGCGCATCGCCGCCTTCCTGAAGAAGCAGATGGCGGCCGGCCGCCTGCGCACCGCTGATCCGATGCTGGCGACCCTGCAGCTGTGCGCCCTGCTCGATTGCGAGACCGTCAAGCCGATGATGCTGGGGCTGGAGACCAGCATTTCGCGGCCGCGCATGAAACGCATGGTCGGCCGCGCGGTGGAAACCTTCCTCGCGGCCTATGCCGTACCAGCCGACTGAGAACGACCGTCCTCAGAAGGTGTGCCGGATCCCCAGTTGCACGCCGGTCTCGCTGGCACCGGCGTCCGGGCTCAGGGCCTGGCTGGCCGTGAAGCTGGCACCGGTCATGCGATAGGCGGCGGTATTCTGGTTGATCAGACGTGAGGCCACCGCATACAGCCGCGTGCGCTTGGACAGGTCGTAGTTCACGATCAGGCTGAACTGGCGCGCGTTGTTGTTGTAGCGCGAGCTGTCCTTGACGTAGCCGCCCCCCGCGCCGACGGTGGTCTGGGCATTGATACGGTAGTCGGCCGAGAGGCTGTAGGTGTTGTGATAGTCACCCGCGGTATTGCCGACCACGGCACCGGCCGGATCGTACTTGCCCGCCGGGTTGGTGAAGACATTGCCGGTGGTGGCCGAGATCACTTCATTGGTGCGGAAGAAGGCCAGGTAGACCTTGCCGCTGCCATAGTCAACATTGCCGCCCAGCATGAACTGCTTCACGCTGTTGGTGTTGGTGGCGTTGTTGGCGTTGAGGTAGGCGCTGCCCACGTAGACCGGTCCCTGCTGGGTCTGCATGCCGATCTGGTAGACCGCATTGCCGGCGGTGCTGCCGGCGCGCTCGCCGACCGAGTAATGCAGCTCCAGCGTGGTATTGGCAAACTTGGGCGAGATGTAGCTGATATCGTTGTCCACCCGCGCCAGCCAGTTGGCGAAGTTGTTGTAGGCCGATCCATAGGTGGCCGCACCGAATGCATCCATGTTGCCCGAGTAGAGGAACATGACGCTGTTCTGCCGCCCCAAACGCACTTCGCCGAAGCCGCCGCCGAGACCGACCCAGGACTGGCGGTCGAAGTAGCGGTAGCTGTTCTGCAGGCCGCCGGTGCTGGGATCGAAACCGGTTTCAAGATTGAAGCTGGCGCGATAGCCACCGCCCAGATCCTCGACGCCCTTGAAGCCAAGCCGGCTGGTCATCTGGCCATTGTTGCCCATGGCCCAGAGCGAGGTGTCCTTGCCGCCGACGGTGCTCTTCTGGTAGGCCGTATAGACGTCCACTACGCCATAGATGGTCACTGAACTCTGCGCGAAGGCAGCGGGGGCAACGGCCAGCAGCAGGGCTGCCGGGATGAGACGGATGGGGTGTTGCAACTGCATAAGGAATCTCCTCCTGTGGGTAAATCGGTCTGGTTGATCCAGTGTTCTTGTCAATTGGGATGGCGCACACCAAGGGCGCTCTGCTGCGCAGTACGGATGTCTGTTCAGGTCGGCGTGCGCCTCTTTTGCGTGGACGCTCTCTTCTTCCCCTCACGGCTCCTTGTCAGGTTCAGCCTGTGGGCGACACAAACTCAGTCGATATATTTCAAACCGGCGGCCTCCAGCGGCGCGCGCATCTGGTACATGTCCAGCCCCAGCACGCCGGCGGCCAGCTGTGCGCGCTTCTCCCCTTCCAGGGCTTCGCGCTTGCGGGCCACCTCGGCCACACGCACGGCGTCAGCGGCAGGCACGGCCACCACGCCATCATCATCGGCCACGATCACATCGCCCGGATTGACCAGGGCACCGGCGCAGATCACCGGCACGTTGACCGACCCCGGCGTGGCCTTGATGGTGCCCTTGGCACTGATGGCACGGCTCCACACCGGGAAGCCCATTTCCTTCAACACCTTCACATCGCGTACACCCGCATCGATGATGAGGGCCCGCGCACCGCGGGCCATGAAACTGGTGGCCAGCAGGTCGCCGAAATAGCCGTCGGTACACTCGGCGGTGATGGCTGCCACCACGATGTCGCCAGGCCGGATCTGCTCGGCCACCACGTGCATCATCCAGTTGTCGCCGGGGTGCAGCAGTACGGTCACGGCGGTGCCCGAGATCGTGGTACCGGGATAGATGGGACGCAGATAGGGCTTCAGCAGGCCGGTGCGGCCCTGCGCCTCATGCACGGTCGCCACGCCAAACTGGCCGAGCTGTTGCACGGCGGCGGCATCGGCGCGTTCGATATGGCGCTTGACCACGCCAAGCTGGTTGATCAGGGGAGTGCTCATGCTGTCAGTCCTTTCGCGTTGAGGGCGGCATCCAGGCGCGGGTAGACGCGGCGGGCATTGCCTTCGTAGATCTGGTGGCGTTCTTCGGGGCTCAGTGCGGCCGCCTCGATGTAGCGCTTGGTGTCGTCGTAGTAGTGGCCGGTCTGCGGATCGATGCCGCGCACGGCACCGATCATCTCGGAGGCGAACAGCACGTTGTCTACCGGGATCACGCGCGTGAGCAGGTCGATGCCCGGCTGGTGATACACGCAGGTGTCGAAGAAGATGTTGTTGAGCAGATGCTCTTCCAGCAGCGGCTTTTTCATTTCCTGCGCCAGGCCACGGAAACGGCCCCAGTGATACGGCACGGCACCGCCGCCGTGCGGGATCAGGAACTTCAGCGTCGGGAAATCCTTGAACAGGTCCGAGGTCAGGCACTGCATGAAGGCGGTGGTGTCGGCATTGAGGTAATGCGCACCGGTGGTGTGGAAGCAGGCATTGCAGCTGGTGCTCACGTGGATCATGGCGGGCACGTCCAGCTCCACCATCTTTTCGTAGAGCGGATACCAGGCGCGGTCCGACAGCGGCGGCGCAGTCCAGTGTCCGCCCGAGGGATCGGGATTGAGATTGATGCCGACGAAACCATATTCGCGCACGCACTTCTCCATCTCGGCAATCGAGGTACAGATATCGGCCCCCGGCGACTGCGGCAGCATGGCCGCACCGATGAAGTGATCGGGGAACAGCTGCGCCACGCGATGGCACAGCTCGTTGCAGATGGCCGCCCAGGTCTGGCTGGTGTTGAGATCGCCGATGTGATGCGCCATGAAGGAAGCGCGCGGCGAGAAGATGGTGAGATCCGCACCGCGCTCGCGCATCAGGCGCAACTGGTTGCTTTCGATGGACTCGCGCAGTTCGTCGTCGCTGATCTTGAGCTCGGCCACCTTGGGACCGAGTCCGGGCGTGTTCAGGTGGGCGATCTGCCGGTTGCGCCAGTCTTCCAGCGCCTTGGGGGCGGTGGTGTAGTGGCCATGGCAGTCGATGATGAGGGAGTCTCGCATGGGATTCAGGAATAGTCGGTCAGGAGTTCGGCGGGGATCAGCACTTCCCCGCGCAGGATGGGACGCGCCGTGCGCAGCAGCGCGGCACGCAGGACTTGTTGCTGGTCGTGCGGATCCAGCTCCAGCGCAACGCTGAATTCGCCGCTGGGATGCTCCACCGAGACGGTGCGCTGCAAGCCGCTGCCGGGCAGCGCCAGCCCCTGGGCTACCGAGCCTTCCAGCACGCAGGCGGTGGCGACGGTGACGGCGGCCAGCACACCAATGGCCTCGTGGCAGACATGCGGGATGAAGCAGCGGGTGCTGATCGTGCCGCCCGCCACGGGGGCAGACAGCAGGCACATCTTGGGATAATTCCTGGCACTGACCTCCCCCAGCCCCATGAGCGGACCGCAGGCCAGTCGCAGCGCCTCCAGTCTCTCCTTCAGGAACGCATCGGCATTGAGGACAGCCACGCTTTCATCACCCGTCAGGCCGAAATCAGACGCACGCACCAGTACCATGGGCATGCCATTGTCGATCAGGGTGACGGCCGTCTCGCGCTGCTCACCGCTCGGCGTGACATAACGCACGCTGTCCTGCACGCGCCCCGTGGGCAGCATGGCAGGGCAAACCGAGCCCGCCGTGTCGAGGAAGTTGATACTGACCGGTGCCGCCGATCCCGGCACGCCATCGATACGGGTATCGCCCCGATAGCGCAGGCGGCCGCCCGGTGTCTGTACCGTCACGTCGCACTGCATGCCGGTGTTGAGTGTGAGGATGCGCGCGGTGGTGGTCTCGGGACCGGCGGCGATCAGGCCGCGCTCGATGGCAAAGGGCAGCACGGCGGCCAGCATGTTGCCGCAATTGGGCGTGGTATCGACACGGTCCGATTCGGGTTGCAGCTGCGCGAACAGGAAATCCAGATCCACGCCGGTCACGCGGCTGCGGCTGACGATGCCGGCCTTGCTGGTCAGCGGATGGGCACCGCCGAGGCCGTCGATCTGACGACGATCGGGCGACCCCAGCGCGGCCAGCAACACGCGATCGCGCGCAGCGATGTCCTCTGGCAGATCATCGGCCACGAAGAAGGGACCACGCGAGGTGCCACCGCGCATCAGGGTGCAGGGAATGGCGAACAGGTCGGACGCGTCAGCGTCTCCGGGAGGAGGGAAATCGAGGTCAGGCACGGCGCTTTACCTTTGAAAACAATGGCGTCGAGTATGCGTGAGCGCCCTGTCGGCTTGGTTGCGTTGTGGGCCTTCCTCTGTTCTAATTTTCTAATCGCGCTCAGAAATCAATGTCCCGGATCGTCACGCCATGGCCCTGCTCAACCTGCGTCACCTGCATGTCTTCAATGTCGTCGCCACCACCGGCGGAGTACGCCGCTCCTCCGACACGCTGCTGCGTGCCTCCTCGGCGGTGGCGCGCTCGGTGGCGGCGCTGGAGCAGAGCCTGTCGGCGCAACTGTTCGAGCGCAAGGGGCGCGGCATGCTGCTGACCGCCGCCGGCGAAGCCGTCCGGCTGCGGGTCGAGCGCATCGAAGCCGAACTGCGCGAAGTGCGCGACGATGCCCTGCGCCTGCGCGACCGCAACGGCCAGCCGGTAGGCAGCCTGGACGCGCTGTTCAATGAACGCCGCCTGCAGGCCGCCGCGCTGCTGGCCGAAACGCATCACATGCCCAGCGTGGCGCGCCTGATGGAAGTGTCGCCCTCGGCGGTGAGCCAGGCCTTGTCGATGCTGGAGGGCATCCTCGGGCAGGCGCTGTTCTTTCGCACCGCGCACGGGATGTTGCCCACCGATGCGGGCCGCCGCTGGACCGAACGCTTCGGCCGGGCGCTGGCCGAACTGCGCCATATTCCGGAAGACATCGCCGCCCTTGACGGTGTGGTGCAAGGTACGGTGACGGTGGGGGCCTTGCCGCTGGCGCGCTCGCAACTGCTGCCGGCGGCCATGACGCGGGTGCTGGCACGCCATCCGCGCCTGCAGATCCGTTCGCTGGAAAGTCCCTATGAAGAGCTGGCCGCCGGCCTCATGAGCGGACGCATCGATTTCATCGTCGGCGCATTGCGCGCCTTCTCCAGTGAAACCTTCGACATGCGTCCGCTGGTGGCCGACAGTGCTGCCCTGATCGCACGGGCCGGCCACCCGCTGGCGCGCCGCAAGAAGCTGTCCTTGCGTGATCTCGACGGCTATCCCTGGGTGCTCTCACGGGCCGGGACGCCCTTGCGCGATTCCATCGAGCAATTCTTCCGCGACAGCCACTGGCCGGCGCCCCGCCCTGCGGTGGAAACCGGCGACCTGGCGCTGCTGCGCGGACTGCTGGTGGGCAGCGACATGCTCACCGTGATCTCGGCCCATCAGCTGCAGCATGAGATCGCCACCGGGCAGCTCACTACCCTGCCCTTCGCCATGCGCGGCATGGAGCGCCGCATCGGGCTCATGCAGCGCAAGGGGGCCCATCTATCGCCCGGTGCCCGCGCGCTGCAGGAAGCCATCGAAGCGGTCGCCGCAGCACTGGACTGAACGGCGCAAGCCCGCAGGCGGCGGCTTGCGGCCCTGCGGACCGCACTTTCCGGGTTCCAAAAAAAATCCATCGCGATTAGCAAATGGCAACACTCCGGTAGCCGAAAGCAATACTCACCAGCCCTCCCCGTCTTACACTTTGTGCCAAGTCGAGGCACGCTGGTGCTGCCTGGACAGGTAATCCCCAAGCCGCGTGCAGACAAGCCGGCAGATTCCCACAACTCGAACCCATCACGGAGACTTAATGAATACAGCACAATCGCTGGACGTGCGTTCGCACATCAACGGGCGCAAGATGTCCGGCTATCAATGGCTACTGCTGATCCTGTGCTTCCTCATCGTGGCCACCGACGGCATGGACGTGGCCATCATGGGCTTCCTGGCACCGGCAATCACCAAGGAATGGGGCATCTCGCGCGCGGCCTTCGGCGTGGTCATGAGTGCCGCGCCCATCGGCCTGGCCGTGGGTGCGCTGCTGGTCGGTCCGCTGTCGGACCGCTACGGCCGCAAGAAACTGCTGATGACGGCCGTGGCCTGGTTCGGTGCGTGCAGCCTGGCCTGTGCCTTCGCGCATGACGTGGTCACGCTCTCGGCGCTGCGCTTCCTGACCGGCCTCGGCCTGGGCGCGGCCATGCCCAATGCCACTACCCTGCTCTCCGAGTATGTCCCGGAGCGTTCGCGCAGCACGCTGCTGGCCATCATGTTCACCGGCTTCAACCTCGGCTCGGGCCTGGTCGGCTTCCTCGCCGCCGCCCTCTTGCCGGAGTATGGCTGGCGCACCGTCCTGATGGTCGGCGGTGCCATCCCGCTGCTGTGCCTGCCCTTCTACCTGTGGCTGGTGCCGGAGTCGGCGCGCTTCATGGTGGTGCGCCACTATCCCGCCGAGCGCATTGCCCGCACCCTGGCGCGCGTGTGCGGCGGCCACTTCGCCGCCGGCCAGACCTTCAGCGTCAGCGAACCGCCGGTCAAGGGCGGCCAGCCGGCCAAGGTGCTGCTCTCGGAGTCCTATCGCAAGACCACGCTGTCGCTGTGGGGCACCTACTTCATGGGCCTGCTGGTGATCTACCTGCTCTCGGGCTGGCTGCCCACGCTGATCAAGGATGCCGGCCTGCCCATCGAGAAGGCGGCCAGCATCACGGCCCTGTTCCAGCTGGGCGGCACCGTCGGTGCGCTGGTGGTAGGCTTCCTGATGGATCGCTGGTCGCCCAGCCGTGCCATCGCCTGCGCCTATATCGCCGGTGCCGTCTTCATCCTGCTGCTGGCGTCCGGCAGCGTGCAGTCGGGCATGTTTGCGGCCTACGTGCTGCTGGCCGGCTTCTGCATGAGCGGCGCGCAGACCGGACTGAACGCCTTTGCCCCCTCCTGCTATCCGACCGTGGTGCGTGCCACCGGCGTGTCGTGGATGCTGGGCGTGGGCCGCTTCGGCAGCATCCTGGGCTCCTTCGCCGGCGGCGTGCTGCTGTCGATGGGCTGGGGCTTTGGTGCCGTCATCGCCATTCTCGCGGTGCCGGCTACGCTGGCGGCGCTGATCATCGTCTTCATCCAGATGGGGCAGCGTCCGGCGGCTGCGGTTTGATCAAGCTGCTGCATCAATCACATTGGATTCATCTGTTACAGGAATAAATCGTCATGGCCAATATCGTCGGCGCCATCGCCACCTCCCATACACCGACCATCGGCTTCGCGCTGGATGCCAACAAGCAGCACGATGCGGTGTGGGCGCCCATCTTCAAGGCTTACGAGCCGGTGCAGCAATGGCTGCAAGAGAAGCAGCCGGACGTGCTGCTGGTGGTCTACAACGACCACGTGACCTCCTTCTTCTTCGATCATTACTCCGCCTTTGCCCTGGGGGTGGGCAGCGAGTACCAGGTCGCCGACGAAGGCGGGGGGGCGCGCAAGCTGCCGGCCGTCGGTGGCCATGCGGCATTGGCACGGCATATCGGCAGCTCCCTGATGGCCGATGAATTCGACATGGCCTTCTTCCAGAACAAGCCGCTGGACCACGGGTGCTTCTCGCCGCTGTCGATGCTGTGGCCGCACGAGAAAGACTGGCCCGGCCAGATCATCCCGCTGCAGGTGGGCGTGCTGCAGTTCCCGATCCCGACCGCACGCCGCTGCTACAAGCTGGGCCAGGGTCTGCGCCGCGCAATCGAAAGCTATCCGGAAGACCTGGACGTGGTCATCGTCGCGACCGGCGGGCTGTCGCACCAGGTGCATGGCGAGCGTGCGGGGTTCAACAATACGCCGTGGGACCATCAGTTCCTCGATCTCCTGCAGCATGACCCGGAGGCGCTCACGCGCCTGACCCACGCCGAACTGGCGACGCTGGGCGGACTGGAGAGTGCCGAGGTCATCATGTGGCTCATCATGCGCGGGGCCATGCCGGCGGGCGTCAACTGCCGGCATCGCGAGTATTACCTGCCCTCCATGACCGGCATCGCGGTGGCCGTGTATGAACCGGCGGTGCCGGCCGATGCGGCCTTGCAGGCGGCCGAGGTGGCGCGTCATCGCGAGCACGTGGCGCAGCAGCTCAAGGGCATCGAGCAACTGCAAGGCACCTATCCCTTCACGCTGGAGACGGCCAATGCGCGCTACCGCATCAACCGCTATCTGTACCAGCTGATCCAGCCGGCGTTCCGCGAGCGCTTCCGGGCTGATCCGCAGGCCACCTATGAGGAAGCCGGGCTGTCGCAGGAGGAATGCGACATGATCAGCCGCCGCGACTGGCAGGCCATGATCCGTTATGGCGTGATCTTCTTCCTGCTGGAAAAACTGGGCGCGGTGGTCGGCGTGTCGAACCTCCATATCTACGCAGCCATGCGCGGGCAGTCGCTGGAAGAATTCCAGCAGACGCGCAATGCGCCGGGGGCGCTGTACTCGGTGGCGGGGGCGGCGTCGGACAAGGCGGCGGATTGGAACAAGACCGGGACGAACTGAACGTCTTTGCTTGCGGATGTACCAGGTATCGCGCCCTCCTTCGGAGCGGCGCGATTTTTTTATGGATGCCGCCATTCAAAACAATTCGTCATTCCATCAAAAGCTGCGATCTATCTTGACGATGGCGGAGGGAACGCAGCAATACAAATCGCCCGAAAATTAGAATTTCTTCCATTGAGAAAACGCCTCTCGCAACGGAGACTGTCGCCTTCGTCGCCCGTGGCCTCTGCAGCACCGATGAGATCAAGGGCATTGGCCGCATCCGGGACTTCCTCCTTCAAGCCGGGCAAGCGCACTTCGCAAGTGGGTCTGCGTTTTTTGCCTGTTTGTTCACTGGCCTGTTCCGGATTGCGCGAATTCTCCCTGGAAAGCGCATCGCATGCCCGCCCCCTCGCAGAAAGATTCATCCCGCTCCCAAGCGCGCATCACGCAACATCGTCGGCTGCTCCAGCTGGACTCGCCGCTCGGGCCGGACATCCTCCTGCCACAACGGCTCATCGCCACTGAGCGACTGAATCACGGCTACGAAGTCACCCTCGATCTGCTGGCCACGCGCACCGGCATCGCGCTGGAGCAATTGATTGCACAGCCCGTCACCCTGTGGATCAGGCAGCATGAAGGCGATACCCTCCCCTGGCATGGCTACGTGCATACCGCCAAGCGCCTGGGCAGTGACGGCGAGATCGATTTCTGCCAGCTCTCGTTTTCTCCCTGGCTGCATTTCCTGCGCTTTCGCAAGGACGCCCGGATCTGGCAGGACAAGACCACCGAGGACATTCTTGCGGACGTGTTCGACGGCCATCCGCAAGCACGCGGCCACTATCGCTTCGAACTGGAGCGCCCGTCTCTGGCTCGGTCCTATTGCACCCAGTATGAAACCGATTGGAACTTCGTCCAGCGTCTGATGGAAGAAGAAGGCTGGTTCGCCCATCACGAGCAACAGGAGGATGGCGGCGGCCATGTTCTGGTCATTACCGACACTACGTGGAGCCTGCCCGGCCTGCACCGGCAAGGCATTGCCTTCCACGGTGCCGGCCCCCGTGACGAGCTCGACAAGATCCTGCAGTGGAGCACAAGCCGCACGCTCGCCTCGAACGTCTGGCGCGGCCGCAGCGACGACTACAAATCGCCTCGCCTGCAGAAGGAGGCCGAAGAGCAGGTAATGGCAGAGTATGGACTGCTGCCCGCACAGCTGGAGGTGTATGAGTACACCGGTGCATACAGTTTTGCGCAGCAGGAGCAAGGCAATCGTCAGGCCGACCTGCAAGTGGAGCAATGGGAATCTGCGATGCAGGGCTACATCGGCGTCTCGGGCGTGCGCAATCTGGCTTGCGGACGCTGGTTCAGGCTGGAGGACCATCCCCTGCATCGCAAGGAGCCGGAGAGCGATCGCCAGTTCGTCATCCTGGCCATCGACTGGTTCATCGAGAACAACCTGCCCCTGTCGCATCAGGCGCTGGATTTTCCGGGAAGCCTGAGCCCTGCACTGCTGGCGTTCAAAGAGTCGATCCGGCGTGAGCGGCAAGTCGACCAGACGGAGAATGAACACACGGGCCATTGCTTCAACCGCTTCGAGGTACAGCGGCGCAAGCTGCCGTTCCGCCCTGCACGGTCGCATGCCAGGCCGCTCATGCTGCCGCAGACAGCCATCGTCGTGGGGCCTGCGGGAGAAGAGGTTTACACCGATTCTCTCGATCGCATCAAGGTCCAGTTCCGCTGGGACCGCATCAATCCGGGCAATGAGGCGGCGTCCTGCTGGGTCCGGGTGAGTTATGCCAATGCAGGCGAGTACTGGGGTGCCGTCCATGTGCCGCGCATCGGGCAGGAAGTCATGGTGTCCTTCCTCAATGGCGACCCGGATCGACCGGTCGTGACTGGGCGCCTGTTCAATGAGGAACAGCGTCCGCCATGGCACAGCAACGGACGGCTATCGGGGTTCAAATCCAAGGAATTCGGCGGTGCCGGGTTCAACCAGCTGGTGATGGATGACACCTCCGAACAAAACCGGATTCACCTCTACAGCACCCATGCCCATGCGCAGTTGAATCTCGGCCATCTGGTCAGCCAGACGGGCAATGAGCGCCGCCATTTCTTCGGCACCGGTTTCGCGCTCAGCACCGACGCCTATGGGGCCATCGTCACACACAAGGGCTTGTACATCAGCACCTACGGCAGGCCGGGTGCACAGGGAACGCAACTGGATGCCAGCGAAGCCACCGGCCAGCTGAAAACCGCATCGGCAATGAGCCAGCAACTCTCCGAGACAGCGGCGAAGGCAGATGCGGAAGCGCTCGGTGGACTGGATGCCCTGGGCAAGATGATCGAAGCGACGCAAGGCAATTACCCGGAAGCCACGCAATCGGAGGCCCATCGTTTCAAGCAAGCCATCCTGCTGGCCGCGTCTCCCGACGGCATCGGCCTGACCACGCGCAAGGGGCTGCATGCGCATGCCGGAGAAGAGATCACCTTGTCCTCGGGTTCGGATACCAGCATCGCGACCGGCAAGAGTCTGCTGGCCAGCGTCGCCGAAAAAATCAGCCTGTTTGCCTTCAAGGCCGGGATCAAGCTGTTCTCCGCCAAGGGCAAGGTGGAGGTGCAGGCGCAGAGCGACGACCTGGATCTCATTGCCGAGAAGGTGGCGCGGCTGCTATCGACCAGCGGGCGCGTAGAGATCCATGCGAAAGAAGAGGTGGTGATTTCGGCAGGCGGTTCCTTCTTCCAGATCAACGCCTCCGGGATCACGCAAGGAACCGCCGGCAAATGGGAATGCAAGGCGTCGCAGCATGCGATGACGGGTCCGGCACGCGTGTCGTATGCGATGCCACTGCTGCCGGCGAGCAGCCTGACACTGCCGAAACGCTATCCCTACTCACAGTAATTTTTTCTTCGACGAGGACATCATGCTGATCAGTCCCCCTTTCCTGCCACCGCGCACGGGCCAACAAACCGAAGACGAATGGCTGGACCTGGCCATGAACGGCGATGCGCCAGGCCGGGGCGCTTTTCCGGTCAGTTTCAATCTCGGATGGCATGGCGGGATTCACCTGACCGCTCCGAAGGCAGGCAACGCCCATGAACCCGTCCGGGCCATTGCGGATGGCACCATCGTCTTTGTGCGCCCACCAACGAAAGGCTTGCCCAACCTGCCGCCTGAACATCCCCTCATGTACAACGGCGCGACCAGCGACGGCGTGGTCGTCATCAGGCATGAAGCCGAGATCGGCGAAGGTGAACAGGCGCGCGTCGTCTTCTTCAGCCTCTACATGCATCTGCATGCCATCGCACCGGCCGCGCGCGTCAATCGCTTCGTGCATCGCAAGGAGGTCATCGGGAACGTAGGCTACATCGATGGAGAGATGGGGCGCATGCACTTCGAGATCATTTGCGACGACACCAATCTGGCCAGGCTCACGGGCCGCGCTTCAGGTCCGTTGCCGCTCACGTCGGACGGGCGAAGCGACGTCATCTTCGGCGAAATCCATTTCCACCTCCCTGCCGGGACGCCGGTCTACGACAAACCGCCGCTGGTACATTCCGCGCAGGCATTGACGGCAGCTCCGAAACCGCTGCGTCCATCGCGCGACAAGGAGCCCGATCCGCCGGTTGCGCTCTCTGCTATCCACATGACCGCCAGTGACATGATCCTGGGTGTGCGCTATCCCGGTGCCGAGGGCAACGTCGCCAGCACCGGGGAAGCGGTGCTCACCACGTACGCGATGGACGGGACCAGGACTGGCACGCCTCTAAGGGAAGAGGATGGCGAAGCCGATCTCTACAAGCATGCGGTCCGGATCGCCAACGCCTGTCCCGAAGCGCAGCGCCCTGCCCCGAGCGCCGTGTATGAACTGCTGCGTTTTGGACGCGTGATCGGACCGGACAAGCTGCCATCCGCCAGCCTGCCCCATTGGAGAAAGCTGACTTATCCCGGCGGAGAAGGCTGGATCAACCTGAATGCCGCCAACATCCGCAAGTTCAGCGATGCAGATTTCCCGCATTGGAAGCAGTGGCGCCTCATCAATGACGATACCGACCAGGATAGCCGCTGTGATTCGCGGACGATCCGGGGCTGGCTCGATACCGACAAGGATGGACGTGTCCAGCCGGCAGAAGCCAGGTCCAGGCTGGCCGAGGCGGACATGGCCTACAGGTTGCGCCGGGTCATCGCGCGGTTTCCAACTGAGTGGGAGAGCAGCACGATCGAGGCGCGCTGGGGATGGTTGAAGTCCAGCACGGCAGAAAATCCGACGCCGTTAAGCAGCACGGATTTTGAAGCCCTGCGTGCGCATATCAGCGCCCTTTCCTTCTGGCCCGGGGGTACTGAGTTGCCCAGAAATCATTGGCACTGGCATCCGAAGGAATTCATTCGCCACTTCCGCAAATGTGCGTGGCTCAGTGCGAAGGACCTGGCGCGCATCTATCCGGATGAGAAATATCCGTTGAAGGCGCTGGAGACAGAGGGACGCCAGCGCACCCCGGCCTCGATTCGGGAAACCTACCGGAATGACATCAACAAGGTGATGCGCAAGTACCTGATCAATTCACCGGTGCGGATGACGCATTTTCTCGGGGAAGGCGCGGTTGAATGTAACTATCTCGTGATGATGGCGGAGGGATCGGTGAGCTTTTCAAAGAAAGCGACGCATGAGAGTTTTCAGCCGGAAGACGCCGGGTTTTACATGCCGAAGGCCAAGACTGATTATCTCTATTACCTCTCTGGAAGACTCGGAAATATCGAAGAGCATGACGGGCCCAAGTTCAGGGGACGGGGAATCAAGCAGCTCAGTGGCAGGGAGAATTACGGCAAGTATTGGGTGTATCGCGGGTGGCTAGCGCCCAAATCATTTGAGCCAAGTTGGTGGAACCCATCGCGTCCTGAAAAGGCACCTAAGGTTCCTGATCCGCAGAGACTATCTATCAATCACTATAACGCTATCGACTCTGGTGGATGGTATTGGACGGCAGGATCCAAAGATAACGATTTTAAGACTATCAACTTGCAAATAAGGTCTGCCGCCATTAACGAAGCTACCGTACAAAAATTGGCAGAGGCAATTAATGGCGTTAATCGAAAAACGCAGAAGCCAAATAATCTCACTGAGCGCATTAACGAGACCCTTTGGGCTCAGAACATACTAATGGATGACAAAATATGATCAAAATCCAAGTTCTCTTAGGCATCCTTCTCGCAGGAATTTCACTGTCAGCCGCTGCAACAGAGATTTCTAAAAAGGAGCTGTCCACGCTGGCACAAGATCTACATATTCCTGCCACATGGCGCATTCAGAAAAATATGAAACCGCTAGGAAAAGACTTTCCTAAAACATACTGCACCGTCTTTTATTCACGAAAGACAAATCAATGGCTGGGAGAACTCTGCATTTCTTCAAATAAGAATTTCATCAGGACGATGGGGGTCCGGGACGAAGTACCTGAAGAGGAGGACTGGGCCGATCGTAGCAAATATGAGGTCGGCTACTGGAGCGTCACGCCACTTTTCATCTACCCAATGACGCCATTTATTTTGAAACCTATAAAGAACTACGCCGCCGAACCGGACTGCTATATGGAAGACGGTCCGGTGTATCGCGCCACCAGCATGTGCCACACCGCACTGTATGAGTTGCGCAGCGGCGTCTTCATTTATAGCGTCTTTCACTTCTTCGACAACGTGAAGCGCAAACAGAAGACCCAACTCAGGGACATTAGAAATTTATGGATTGAGGTGGGAAAAAAGATCGACAAAAAAAGATAAACCCTAGAAGGGAAGGTCGACAGAAAAAAGCCTCTGCGCTAGAAAAAATTCCTAACTCCGGCGCAAAGACCAACACCGACATCGGAAAAACTTATATGCAAGCGATCAGAATATTACTCTTTGCCTTTCTACCGATATTTGCAGACCCTGCTTTTTCGCAAGTCCTTTCCAGAAATGAGGCAATCGCGCTTACCCGGGATTTACGCTTTCCCAAAGCGTGGCACATGTCCAAAAACATGAAACCAGTTAGCAAAGACTATCCAGATAGCTACTGCACCGTCTTCCACTCTACAAAAACGAAGAAGTGGCTAGGCGAACTATGTATCTCGTCTAACAAGGACTTTATTTGGGCGATGGGTTTCGCCGAGACAGTCCCCGACGAAGAACGTTGGGGCGATCGGAATGAGCAGCAGATCGGCTATTACACATTTACCCCCCTCTTCACTTATCCAATGACACCCCTAATGGCCGATCCGATAAAAATTTACGCTGCCGAGTCAGACTGTTATCTCGACGACGGCCCGGTGTATCGAGCTACCAGCATGTGCCATACGGCGCTTTATGAGCTGCGTCCCGGCGTCTTCATCTTCAGCGCCTTTGACTTCTTCGACAACGTCAAGCGCAAGCAAAAAGCGCAACTATCAGACATCAAAGACCTATGGATTCAAGTAGGAAACAGGATCAAAAGAGAATCAAGGTACTGAATCACCGCAATACCCCACCGTTTTCTCCGACTGGCCCGTCGCTAGGCTCCGGGCCATATTGGGCAGCACCCGCTCCACCCGGACCAGTCCCATTAATCTCTCGCAAGATCAACCCACCTGATAAACCCCCTTCAACATCTTCCGCACAATCGCCTCAAAGAAAATCACCGCAAACCCGTCATTGCGAATGAGCTGCTGCGTCAGGTCCGCGCATTTCTGCCTTACCGCATCCGGCAACAGCTGATCCTCGCCCGCCATCGACCGTCCCGCCACCTGGATCTCGGCGGCCCGCTGCACCGTCCACAGCAGGAAGAAGGCACGCTGGATATCGCTCTCGCAGACTGCCACCCCGTGATTGCGCAACACCAGAATGTGCTTGTCCCCGAGGCTTTGCAGCATGCGCTCCTTCTCTTCGGCAAACAGCGTAATGCCCTCGAAGGCGTGATACCCAATGCGCCCGAACAATTGCGCCCCATAGAAATCGTTGTGCTCGAAGCCGCTCTTCTTCATCGTCACTGCCGAGATCGGCGTGGTATGCGTATGGATCACGCAGCGCAAATCATCACGCGCACCATGGATGGCACTGTGCAGTGCAAACCCCGCCGGATTGGCCTTGTAGTCCGATGGTTCGGCCAGTTGCCCATCCAGCCCCACCTTGAGCAGGTTGGCCGGCGTCACTTCGTTGTAGTTCAGCGCAAAGGGATTGACCAGGTAATGATGCTCCGGCCCCGGCACGCGCACCGAGATGTGGTTGAAGATCATCTCCGTCCAGCCCAGGTAATCCACTAGCCGGTAACAGTGCGCCAGCTGGATGCGCAGCGCCCATTCTTCATCACTGCAGTGGGATGGCTTATCTGCGTCATAGCTGAATTGCATGATATTCATCAATTTGACTCCTGAATCCGAAAATGAGGTGATCGCGCTCAGGCGGCCCGTGCCGCCGGCTGCGGTTGTTGTGTCTGCTGCGCTCTCTGTTGTCCTGTCTGCCCTGTCTGCTGCTGCGCCGCCTCCCCGCGAAAACGCGCCAGCGACACGATGGCCCGCGTGATCGGCATCGGGATGGCATAACGCTCGGCCATCTCCAGCACCGCATCGCCGATGGCCGCCAGCTCCAGTGGCCGCCCGCGCTCCAGATCCTGCAGCATCGAGGTGCGGAAGGCCCCCATGGCCTCGCCCAGCTGCAGGAAGGTCAGCGGGTCGATATCCACCCGCGCTCCATGGCTGGAGGCCACCAGCAAGGTCTCGCGCATGATCTGGCTGACCACCTCGCGCAGCTCCGGCAAGCCGTACAACTGCTGCAGCGTGCCCTGCGTGATGACCGACAGCGGGTTGGTGCTGATGTTGGCGATGATCTTGGTCCACAGCTTGTCGCGGATGCGATCCGTGGCGCGGGCTTCGATGCCGGCCGCTTCCACCGCCGCCCGCACGCGCATGAGCCGCTCGCTCATCTCGCCGGAAGGTTCACCCAGCACCATCAGGTGCGGATTGACCGAACGGATCACGCCCGGGCTCTCGACCTCGGCCGTGATGAAGAGCACGCTGCCGATCAGCCGTTCCAGCGCAACCGCGTTTGACAGCGCACCATCCGGGTCCACGGCCTTGACGGCCTGGCCATCGAAGCGCCCGCCCTCGCGGTGGAAATACCACCACGGCACGCCATTGTTGGTCGGGATCACCACCGTCTCTTCGCCCACCATGGGCGCGATCTGGGGCAGCAGGGCTGACATATCCTGACTCTTGGCGCACAGGAAAATGACGTCCTGCATGCCGAACTCCGGCAACTGGCTGGCGGCCGGACGGGCGTGGGTGGTGCCGTGCAGGTCATGCAAAGTCAGGCCGCGCTCGCGGATGGCCTGCAGCGTCTGGCCGCGCGCCAACACGCTGACCTGATGGCCGGCGGCCGACAGGCGCACGGCCAGGGTGCCGCCGATGGCGCCGGCGCCGGCGATGCAGATGCGCAAGGGTTCAGCAGGTGATGCAGCAGAGGGGGAAGTTGCGTTGCTCATGGCAATCACTCAATCACTCAATCAATCGATCAGGAAAATGTTCAGCCAGCCAGCTTGTCCTGGTGCTTGCCGGACAAGCCCAGGTAAGCCTCGATCACGCGGCGGTCATGGGCCAGTTGGCTGGCCGGGCCGTGCATGCGGATCTCGCCGTTCTCCAGCACGTAGCCATAGTCGGCCACCTGCAGCGCAGCGCGCGCGTTCTGCTCCACCAGCAGGATGGAGACGCCGCGACGGCGCAGCTCGGCGATGATGCGGAAGATCTCGCGCACGATCAGCGGGGCCAGCCCCAGGCTGGGCTCGTCCAGCATCAGCAGGCGCGGTTTGGCCATGAGCGCACGGCCCACAGCCAGCATCTGGCGCTCGCCGCCCGAGAGCGTGCCGGCCTGTTGCGTGCGGCGTTCACGCAGGCGCGGGAAGAGCGTATAGACCTCTTCCAGCGTCGCCGCATAGTCGCGCTGCCCGGTGCGGTAACGCTGGAAAGCCCCCAGCATCAGGTTGTCCTCGATGTTCATCTCCGAGAACAGCTCGCGCTTCTCAGGCACCAGGGTCATGCCGGCCGCCACCATCTCTTCGACCTCGGGCGAATGGCGGATGGTGCCGTCAAACGCCATCGCCCCGCGCGAGGGCAACACCCCCATGATGGCCGACAGCAGCGTGGTCTTGCCCGCGCCATTGGGGCCGATCACGGTGACGATCTTGCCCTGCTCCACCGAGAGGTCGATGCCCGACAGTACCTGCACCCGGCCATAGGCCGCCGACAGGTCGCGTACTTCCAATACCTTATTGCCCATGATGTGCTCCTGCTGCGATGGCATTGCCCGCGCCCTCTTCGACTGCGGCGCCCTCTTCCTCGTCGGCCACGCCCAGATAGGCTTCCAGCACGGCGCGATTGTTCTGGATCTCTTCGGGCAAGCCCTCGGCGATCTTCTGGCCGAAGTCCATCACCACGATGCGGTCCACCAGTTCCATCACGAAATCCATGTCGTGTTCCACCAGCAGGATGGCCATGCCTTCGCTGCGCAGCTTGCGCAGCAGGTCGCCCAGCGCCTGCTTCTCGCCCAGGCGCAACCCCGCTGCGGGTTCATCCAGCAACAGCAGGCAGGGATCGGCGGCCAGGGCACGGGCAATTTCCAGGATGCGTTGCTGGCCCAGCGACAAGGCTCCGGCCTGCTCGAACATCTGTGCTTTCAATCCGACACGTTCGATCTGGCGCGCCGCTTCCGCCAGGATGCGCGCCTCTTCCTGGCGATCCAGACGCAGCATGGACGACAGCACGCCGCGCTGGCCGCGCAGATAGGCACCGATAGCGACGTTCTCCAGCACCGTCATGCGCGGCATCAGGCGTACATGCTGGAAGCTGCGGCTCATGCCCAGCCCGGCGATGTGACGCGAACCGCGACCGGTGACCTCATGGCCGCGGAACTGCACGCTGCCCGAGGTCGGTGTATCGACACCGGAAATCTGGTTGAAGAGCGTAGACTTGCCCGCCCCGTTGGGACCGATCAGGGCCAGCACTTCACCGGCCATCACCTTCAGGCTCATGTTGTTGTTGGCCACCAGGCCGCCGAACTTGCGGGTGACGTCCCGCACATCCAGCACCACTTCCTGCGGCGCAGGCATGGGACGGCGCGGCAGGGTTTCGGCCTGCGGATCGATCTCCAGCCGGCGGCTGCGCACCGGCACCAGGCGTGCCAGGTAAGGCCACAGCCCATCGCGCGAACGCTGCAGCAGCACCACGATCAGGAGCCCGAAGACGATGGTCTCGAAGTTGCCCGAGCGCCCCAGTACCACCGGCAGGATGCCCTGCAGCCATTCCTTGAGCACCACGATCAAGGTGGAACCCAGCACCGCGCCCCACACATGGCTCGCTCCGCCCAATACCGCCATGAACAGGTAGTCGATACCGAAGCCCAGCCCGAAGGGCGAGGGATTGACGAAGCGCTGCATGTGCACGTACAGCCAGCCCGACAGGGCCGCGAGCACGGCGGCGATCACGAAGACCACGATGCGCATGCGCGCCGTATTGATGCCCATGGCCTCGGCCATCACGATGCCGCCCTTGAGCGCACGGATGGCGCGGCCCTCGCGCGAATCCAGCAGATTGCTCAGGGCCGCCACGCCCAGCAGCACGGCCACCCAGATCAGGCCAAACATGGCCCGGTCGGAACTGAGCGCGATGCCAAAGAACGTGATCGAGGGAATGCCCGACATGCCGGTCTGCCCGCCCATGCTCTCCAGCGTACCGAAGATGAAATACAGGCTGATGCCCCAGGCGATGGTGCCCAGCGGCAGGTAGTGACCGGAGAGCTTGAGCGTGACGCTGCCCACCGCAAAGGCCAGCACGGCCGTCAGCACCAGAGCCACCACCAGCGCCACCCAGGGCGATTGCATCCATAGCAGCGCATCGGGCAGCGGCAGGATCTTGGCCGACAGTGCCGCCGAGAAGTAGGCACCCAGACCGACGAACGCCGCCTGCCCGAAGCTGGTCAGGCCGGCCACGCCGGTCAGCAGCACCAGTCCCAGCACCACCAGCGAGGCCAGGCCGATGTTGTTCAACAAGGTCATGGTGAACGGTGGCAGCACGAAGGGCGCAACCGCCAGCAGGACCACGAACAGGCCCAGCGCCGCGCGCGAGGACAAGCGCGCCATCGGACGTTTGGAAGAAGAGGTGGAGGCAGCGGGTTTCATTCTTCTTCCTCCACGTGACGGGTCGAGAGAGAACGCCATAGCAGGATGGGAATGATCAGCACGAAGACGATGATTTCCTTGTAGGCACTGGCCCAGAAGGTCGAGAAGGATTCGATGAGGCCAATGGCCAGTGCGCCGATGGCCGCTACCGGATAGCTGACCAGCCCGCCGATGATGGAACCGACGAAGCCCTTCAGGCTGATCAGGAAGCCGGAGTCATAGTAGATCGTGGTGATGGGCGCGATCAGCACGCCCGACATCACGCCAATGAGTGAAGCCAGCAGGAACATGGCCTTGCCCGCGAACACCGGCGAGATGCCCATCAGGCGCGCGCCCATGCGGTTCAACGCAGCAGCGCGCAAGGCCTTGCCATAGAGCGTGCGCTCGAACATCAGGAACAGCCCCACGATGAGCAGCAGCGACACGCAGATCACCCACAGCGCCTGACTGGAAAAGCGCAGGCTGCCCAGTTCCAGGCTGGCCTCGGTGAAGGGCGCGGTGCGTGCGCCTTCGGGGCCGAACACCAGCAGCGCCACGCCGACCAGCGCCACGTGCACGGCGATGGAGACGATCAGCAGCACCAGCGGCGAGGCCGAGGCGATGGGCTGGAAGGCCATGCGGTACATCAGCGGCCCCATCGGCACCAGCAGCAGCAGGGTCATGGCGATCTGCGCCAGCATGGGCAAGGTGGCGAAGTTGAGATTCAGGGCCAGTCCCGCCACGACCACCGCATACACCAGCTTGGCCGGCAGCCACAGACTGGGGCGGCGGCGGCTGGTGCGCCACATGTCGTAGAGATCGAAGGCACAGGCGCCCAGGCACATGGCCACCAGCAGCCAGGCGACGGTGAGCGGCTGGCCGTTCTGCATCATGCCCATGGTGAGCGCGCCGAAGGAGACGAACTCGCCCTGCGGGATCAGGAGGATACGGGTGACGGTAAAGACCAGGACGATGGACAGCGCCAAGAGCGCATAGATGGCACCGTTGGTGATGCCGTCCTGTCCCAGCAGCGCCACGATTTGGAGATTCATTGCGACTTCCTTGTGGAGCCGGCGCGCGCTGCCATCCAGCCGGGAACGACGCGCCAGGTTCGGGATGCGGGTGGAGGTGGAACACTGCGCCCGCCCGGCGTGGAGGCCGGACCGGCGCAGCAGGCGTGGTCCTTACGGCTTGAGCAGGGTCCAGTTGCCGCCCTTGACGGTGATGAGCTCACGACCACGTTCATCGAAACCGCTGTGGTCCGCCGGGCTCATGTTGTAGACGCCCTGGGTGCCGACCACTTCCTTGGTGCTTTCCAGTGCATCGCGCAGGGCGGCGCGGAATTCCTTGCTGCCCGGCTTGGCCTTCTTCGCGGCCACAGGAATGGCTTTCTCCAGCAGCAGACCGGCGTCATACACGTTGGCACCGAAGGTGGCGGGCACGGTGTTGTACATCTTCTTGTAGGCCTCGATGTACTCGGTGGCGACCTTCTTGGAGGGATTGCTGTCCGGGATCTCGGGCAGTACCAGCATCAGGCTCGCGGCCAGGATGGTGCCCTCGACCTTGTTCTTGCCCAGCTGCAGGAAGGCCGGCAAGGCCGCGCCATGGGTCTGGTAGATCTTGCCCTTGTAGCCCTGGTCGAACAGCGTGGTCTGCGGCAGCACCGTGGCCGCGCCAGGGGCCGCCACCAGCACGGCATCCGGGTTGGCAGCGACGATCTTGAGCGTCTGCGCGGTGACCGAGGTATCGGTGCGCTGGTAGCGCTCATTGGCCACAATCTTGATGTTGTTCTTGGCCGCCAGCTCCGTGAACACCTTGGCCCAGTTCTCACCGAAGGGATCGTTGACGGCGATGAAGCCGGCCGTCTTGACCTTGCTCTTGACCATCTGGGCCACCAGCGCGCTGGCGATCAGGTCATCGTTCTGCGTGGTCTTGAAAACCCACTTCTTCTGCTCCGTCATCGGCAGCACCACGGCCGCCGTGCCCACCGGGGCCAGCATCGGCACGCCGGCTTCGGCCGCAAAGGAAATCACGCCCATGGCATTGGGCGAACCGCTGGGGCCGATGATGGCATCGACGTTGTATTCGGCGATCAGTTTCTTGACTTCGGTGACCGACTTGGTCGGATCGCTGGCATCGTCCAGCGAGATGTATTCGATCTTCAGATCACCGGCCTTGGCCGGCAGCAGCGGCACGGTGTTCTTCTGCGGAATGCCCACCAGCGAGACCGGCCCGGTGGAGGAGGTCACGACCCCGATCTTGACCTGGGCAAAGGCAGGATTGCCGGCGACGCTGGCGAGGGTTCCGGCAGCGGCCAGAACGGCAGTGGCGGCGGTGGCAATCAGGCGTTTGTGCAGCATGTGTTTCTCCCTTGTTGGTTGAGATGATGGCGGGCTTCCCCACGCCGCCACCGATCTGGGACAGCAATCTGGCATCGGCACCAGGCCGATCTTCATCAACGCATGTAGAGCCCGCCGTTGATGTCGAGGCAGGCCCCGGTGGCCGAACCCGCATCGGGCGAGGCCAGCAGCAGCACCGCATCGGCGATGAAATCGGGTTCGCCCAGCGTCTTCACCGGAATGGTGGCGATGGTCGCGGCCAGCTTGTCGGCCGGCACGATCTCGCGCACGATGGGCAGGTCCAGCGGGCCCGGCGAGATGGCATTGACGGTCACACCGGCGCCTGCGAGTTCACGGGCAAAGACCTTGGTCAGGGTCAGTACCGCACCCTTGGCCGCCGCATAGTGCGCACCGGTGGCGGTGCCGCCGTTTTGCCCGGCCAGCGAGGCGATGTTGATGATGCGTCCGTAGCCGCGATCGGCGAAGCGTTTGCCGAACACCTGGCACGCAAGAAACGTGCCTTTCATGTTGATGGCAGTGACCTCGTCCCACTCCTCGGGAGTGATCTCCATCAACGCTGCCACACGCGAGCGGCCCGCATTGTTGACCAGCACCGCCGCCCCGCCCCAGCGCAATTCGATGGCGTCGCAGGCGGCGATGAAGTCCGGCTTGCGGCGCACGTCCAGCGCCAGCGGCATGGCGGTGGCCCCGCTGGCATCGAGACTGGCGGCCACTGCCGAGACCTGTTCCAGGTCGATGTCGGCCAGCGCCACCTTGTAGCCGGCGGCGTGCATCTTGCGCGCGATGCTTTCGCCGAGGCCGCGTGCGGCACCGGTGACCAGGGCAATCTTCTTGTCCATGATCAGGCACCCTGGATGATCAGGGCGCGGCCCACGCGGGCTTCGATCTTGCCGTATTTCCACAGGCGGTGTTCACCGACCATGGTGGTGCGGAACAGGTTGCAGGCCGCCACCACCGTATCGAGATCGGCCACGTCGGCCATGATGTAGAAGGTCCACGGCGCATCGTCGGACTTGCCCACCATGAGACGATCATCGTCCATGGTGCCCAGTACCTTGATGCCGTCCATGGTGGCCAGTGCCGTCATCATCTGGCCATAGGCCTGCCACACCGGACCGGTCTCGGTGGCGGGCAGGTCGAAGAAGTTTTGCGTCACGCCGACACAGAAGAGGACGCGCAGCGGTTCTTTATCATTGCTTGGGACTTGGCTCATGAGGGCTCCGGACTGAAAACTTGAAATCGAAAAAAGAAAGGACGCGGCGGCTTACAGGAAGCCCGGCATCGGCGGCACGCCCAGCGTGACTGCACCGGCACCGTCATAGATGCCCTCGCCCAGGAAGGCGTGCTGCTTGACCACGGCGGCATCGCGCAGGTAGCGCTGCAGCGGGTGGTTGCTGTAGATGGCGGTGGTACCGGCCAGGCCGAACATGGCCTGCGTGACTTCATTGCCGACCTTGGCGATTTCCACGGCGGTCAGGCGCAGCAGGCTGACCTGCTCGGGCGTGACGGGGTTGCCGGCGAGGATGGAATGCCAGACTTCGCCGGTGGCGTCGTAGAGGAAGGCGCGCGCCGAACGCAACTTGGCTTCGGCCTTGGCGACCTCGATGCGCACATAGGAACGGTCGGCCAGCTTGGGCGCGCCGGTAATGGCCACACGGCCACCGGACATCTGGTTGATCTCGTCGATGGCGGCGCGTCCCACGCCCAGGTTCACCACGGCCAGCACCTGCGCGGCATAGGCGATGGTCGGATAGCGGTACAGCGGTTCATCGATGGTGGGCACGCCGCCGCGGATGAAGGTCCATTCCTCGGGAACGAATTGCTGGCTCACCTTGAGGTCATGGCTGCCGGTACCCACCAGTCCCATCACGTCCCAGTTGTCGATGATCTCGACCTGCTCCGGCGGCAGCACGGCGGTGCGCGGCTTGGAACCGGCCTGGCCGGGCACGGCCGCACCGATGCCCACACCCAGCACATCGGCGCCCTTGCAGCCGCTGGCGAACTTCCAGGTGCCATTGACCATCCAGCCGCCCTCGACCTGCTCGGCCGGCTGCAGCGGGAACAGGCCGCCGGCGAAGGTCAGGTCCGGCCCCTTGGCATACAGCCTGGCTTGCGTTTCCCTAGGCAGAGCGGCCAGATAGACCGAGGCCGAACCGAAACTGGCGACCCAGCCGACCGAGGCATCGGCGACGGAAATGCGTTCGATCATCTGCAGGAAACCCATCGGCGAGAGACCGCTGCCGCCGAAGCATTGCGGGGTGGCGGCGCGATAGACACCGGCCTTCTTCAACTGCGCGATGAAATCCTTGGGCACGAAACGCTGCGCGGCGAATTCCTCGCGGCGCGCACGGATCTCGGCCAGCAGCGGGACCAGGGCATCTTCTTCACGGGCGGCCAGCGCGGCCGGGTTCTCCATCACGGACATTGCATTCTCCAGGTGGCTTGCATCAGAATGAAGTCGAGTGTAGGGAGCGGCGTATCCCGGTTCAATCGGGAGCGCTGCAGCTTTTTTAGGGGAATAGGTGAAGCCTTCTAAAGAAATCCCCTAGTGCCATTCCACAAAGCAGCGCCAGTGCTTCCTCCGATGCGTGAACTCATCCATGGAGGAAACACCGTCCTGCAGATCATGAAGCGATGACAGAGACGAGCGATGCCAGAACAAACCGCTGCCCCAGTTTCCCCTGCCCTGCCGGATGACAGCATCCGCTTCGGGCTGGACGATTTCCGCCGCATGATGGAAGCACTGCCCATGTGCATCATCCTGCATGACGCCCAGACCAAGTCCATCCTCTGGGCCAATCCCTCAGCCTGCCAGGTACTGGGGTTCACGCTGGAAGAACTGCTGCCGCTCAAAGCCCCGGACATGAGCCGGCAGTCGCACGAATACCGCCGCGAGATCGGCCGCAAGTGGCTGCACGATGCGGTACTCCACGGTAGCAACATGGTGGAGTGGTGCTACCGCGCCAAGAACGGCGACGAGATTCTCTCCGAGGCGATCGCCACGCTGGTACCGCTGACCGAGCGCGATGTGATCATGGTGCAGTTCCGCGATATTGCGCGCGAGGAACAGATCCGGCGCGAAATGAAAAAGCTGGAGAGCCGCCTCAAGGAATTCATGCAGGACTCCGACGAAGGCGTGACGGTGCTGCGTTCGGATGGCGGCATCGAGTACCTGAGCGACGCCGGCCGCAAGCTGCTGGGCGTGCGGCCGGGCCAGAACCCGCCGAAGAATTTCGTCGAGCAATGCCTGCCGGAGTCGCGCGATGAATTGCTGGAACTGCTCACGCTGGCGCTGCCGGATGCGATCAGCTTCCCGCTGCGCTACCAGATCCTGCGCAAGGATGGGCTGGTGCGCTGGCATCACGCGGTGTGCCGCTACATCGAGATCGAGAACGACCTCAAGGGCCACCTGCTGCACTTCCACGACATCACCGACCAGGTCGAAGCCGAGGAAGCGCGCCGCCGCGACCAGGCCTCGCTGGAATACCTGGCGCGCCACAATGCCATGGGTGAGATGGCCACCGCCATCGCGCACGAGCTGTCGCAGCCGCTGGCGGCGATCCGCAATTTCCTCGAAGGCTCGGTGTTGCGCATCAAGCAGAGCGAGGCCCTGCGCGAACAGGCCGGACAGATCGTGTGGGGGCTGGAGAGTGCCGGACGCCAGGTCGACCATGCCGCCACCATCATCAAGAGCGTGCGCGAATACGTGGTGCGGCTGGAGCAGAGCGAAGGCCTGATCGACCTCAACGCCGTGCTGGAGGAAGTGCGCTGGTTCATCGAGATGAAGGCCGCCGAAGGCAAGGTCCACCTGCACATCGAACCGGGTGCGCAGCCGCTGGTGGTGAGCTGCGAGAAGGTGCTGATCGGCCAGGTGATCTTGAATCTCGCCTTCAACGCCATCGAGGAAATGATGGCCTTTCCCGAGGGCGCAAGACATGTGCGCATCAGCACCGCGCGCAGTGCCGGCAATGCCCTGCTGACCGTTGCTGACGAGGGACGCGGCATCGATGCCGGCCACCGCGAACGGCTTTTCGATGGCTTCTTTTCTTCCAAGGTCAGCGGCAACGGCATCGGATTGGCGCTGTGCAAGAACATCATTGCGCGCCATCGCGGCGATATCTGGGCACAACCCGGAGAAAGCTTCGGCACGCGTTTCTGCTTCACGCTACCGTTGGTGGAACGCCACAACTAGGGATTCCTTTAGGCCGCGCGGGCGACGCGCCGCCTTGGTGATCGCACGCACTCGCGTGGTGAAGTTCTGCACGATTATCCCGTCATCGCGCCGATTCATGCACCGGATTCGAGAGTCGGCGACTTATCTGTCCGGCGCATGAATCGGGCTTATTCCATCTATCCGCTGCATCAATTTGATCTGGCGCAAATGCGCTTCCTATGATGGCCCCACATGACGACATGTCATGCACGCCACGCAGACCTTCCACATCTACCGGCTGCGTTCGCCGCCCGGCATCGGCCTCACCCGGTACCGAGCGCGACCATCACACTGCAACACCACAGGGAGCCTTGTCACATGAAGAAGAAACTACTGGCCGCCGCCTTGCTCGCGGCCGGCACGGGGATGGCACATGCACAGAGCAGCGTTTCCATCTATGGCCTGATCGATCTCGGCCTGACCTATTACTCCAACGCCGCCAAGACCGGCGGCGGCGGCGCGTCGCTGCTGCGCATGGACAGCGGCATCGCTCAGGGCAGCCGCATCGGCTTCAAGGGAACGGAAGATCTGGGCGGTGGCCTGAATGCCTTCTTCACCCTGGAAACCGGCTTCGGTGCCGATGACGGCAGCCTGGGACAAGGCGGTCTGTTGTTCGGCCGCCAGTCCTTCGTCGGCCTGGGCAGCAAGGACTGGGGCGCGCTGAGCGTGGGTCGCCAGTACGACTTCATGGCCAACATCGGTGGCCAGTATGCGATGGGCGCACTGTCGCCGGCCGGCTCCTTCGGCTGGGGCCTGCATGCCGATGCCGCGCACGGCACGGCCCTGAACAACCACATCTATGCCGGCGACCGCACCAACAATTCCATCAAGTACAACAGCGCCAAGTTCGGCGGTTTCAGCTTTGGCGCAATGCTCGGGCTCGGTGAAGTGGCCGGCAACAACAATGCCGGCCGCACCGTCAGCGCCACCGGCCAGTACGACAGCGGTGCCTTCAGCGGCGCGCTCGCCTACACCGACATCAAGAGCAGCAGCGGCGCTTCCGCCACCCGCATCTATGGCGGCGGTGCGCGCTACCAGATCGGTGCCTTCACACCGTTCGGCGTGATCACCCAGGTCAAGAACACCGACACCAATGCCAAGGCCACCACCTATGAACTGGGCACGGTCTATGCATTGACACCGCTGTGGGATCTGGCTGCCGCTTACCAGTTCCAGAAGCGCAACCAGGGTGTGGGCAATGCCCAGGCACTGGTGGCGACGGTGGACTACAAGATCTCCAAACGTACCGACCTGTACGTGGGCGCCGTCTATGACCGCGACAAGGGCTACAACGCGTATCCGGTCTTCGGTGGCGGCATCCAGTCGTCGACCGGCAACCAGAGCGCGCTGCGCCTGGGCATGCGTCACCGCTTCTGAGCACGGGCTACTTGAGGAGGGAAGGCCGCCGCCGACATCCGGTGGTCTTCCCGCAGGCAGGGAGAACGGCCCGCCGCGTTGGCGGGCCTTCTGCTTTCCGGCGCAACGGATCAGCTGCTGCGGCCGTAGCTCTGCAGCATGTCGATGACGATCTGGCGCAGCCAGGTATTGCCGGCGTCGGCATCGAAGGCCGGATGCCAGTGCAAGGTGATGTCCACCGCCGGCAGCTTGACCGGCAGTTCGTAGGAGAGGAATACGTCCGGGTGCTCGCTGTGGAAAAGCTTGGCGATGCGCGCCGGGACGGTGGCCACCAGATCGGATTTGCCGAGGATGCGCGGCAGCACGGTGAAGTGCGGGATCGACAGGCTGATCTTGCGCTGCACGCCGAGATTGCGGAAGGAATTCTCGACCTGGTGATGGCTGCTCTCGGCCGACTCGACCAGGACGTGCGAGAGCGCCAGGAATTCGTCGAGCGCCAGTTGTTCACGCGCAGGCAGGGCCGGACGCTTGCGCATCATGCAGACATAGGTTTCCCGGAACAGCAGTTCATGACAGGTCACCGCCTTGAGCGCGGGCAGGTTGCCGAAGGCGAAGTCGAGCTGGCCGGTGCGCAGCGCTTCTTCCAGATGCGCGGGAGGGACCTGCTCCACCTGCAGGCGCGTCTGCGGGGCCTGCGCGGTCAGCAGTTCGCACAGCTGCGGCAGGAACATCATCTCGGCCACGTCCGTCATCGAGGCGCGGAAGACGCGCGTACTGGCGGCCGGGTCGAAGCGCTCGGTATAGCGCAGCGCATCCTGCACCGCCTGCAGCGCGCGGTTGATGGGCTTGGACAGTTCCAGCGCGGCGGGCGTGGGCTGCATGCCCTCCTTGGTGCGGATGAAGAGCGGGTCATCGAAGATCTGCCGCAGCCGTCCGAGCGCATAGCTCACGGCGGGCTGCGACAGGTGCAGGCGGTTGCCGGCCAGGGTCAGGCTGCGTTCGTCGGCAATGGCCTGGAAGACCCGCAGCAGGTTCAGGTCCATGTTGTTGAAGGTCGCCATAGCAGTCTCCGGAGGGGGTCGCGCGGGGGCCTGGGCCCGATGAGTCACATCAAGGAAAGCGGCGATCACTATCCATGCCGCTTATGTGAAAAATATTTTACATCAATTTGATCTATTTTAAGGCGACTTTTAGAATGCTTCACATCAGCCAAGGAAACCGCCTGCATGCCGCGCCCGACGTGGATTGCCAGCCTGGTCGGCCCCATTTGAACGGATGCGCCATGAGCCCCCAGCCAAGTTCTTCCTCTCCCCTGCCGACACCGCGCAAGCGCAATGGCCAGGCCGCCCTCGCCGCCCTGCAGCAGCAGGCGCGCATCGCCTGCCTGGGAGCGGCAGGATGAGCAACACTTCAGCACGCACCGTCCCCGGCACCGGCCACGCCCTGCTCTCGCGTTTTCACCTCGGTGGCAGCGGCCCGACAGTGGCCATCAAGGATTGCATCGACATCGCCGGCCAGCCCACTTGCGGCGGCAGCGCCGCCCTGGCCGATGCGCCGCCGGCTGCGGCGCACGCCGACGTGGTTCGCAAGTTGCTCGACGCCGGCTGGCAGCTCACCGCCCGCGCCAACATGCACGAGCTGGCCTACGGCATGACCGGCATCAATGACTGGAACGGCACCGCCGTCAATCCGCAGGACGCCAGCCGCATGACCGGTGGCTCCTCCAGCGGCTCGGCCTCGGCCGTGGGCGCGGGCTTGGTGGATATGTCCATCGGCAGCGACACCGGAGGCTCGATCCGCCTGCCCGCGGCCTGCTGCGGCGTGATCGGCTTGAAACCGACCTTTGGCCGCGTCAGCCGCGCCGGGGCCTATCCGGCGGTGAGCAGCCTGGATTGCGTGGGCCCCTTTGCGCGCAGCATGGATCTCATCATCAGCGCCATGGCCAGCATCGCGCCCGGTTTCGACCGCGCTGCCGCCACCGCTACGGCAGCACAGGCCCGCGTCAAACTGGTAACGGTACAGGCCGATCCCGAGATCGCAGAGGCCGTCACCGCTGCCTTCGCCGCCAGCGGCTGGACGGGCGATGCCTGGACCCCGCAGCACATGCACGCCGCCTTCGAGGCCGGCATGACCCTCATCAATCGCGAAACGCATGACGCCTTCGGCCACCTGCTGGGCCTGGGCAAACTAGGTGCCGACATTGAGAAGCGCCTCTCGGCCGCCGCCGCCACCAGCGATGAAGCGGTGGCCCAGGCCGAAGCCGTGCGTGCCGCCTTCAGCGCCGAAGTCGACGCCGCGCTGGCCGACGCCGATGCGCTGTTGCTGCCGACGCTGCCGTCGCTGCCGCCGACGCTGGAAGCGATCCGCCAGGGTGCCTCGGTGCTGATGCTGTCCTCGCTGGTGCGGCCCTTCAACCTGTCCGGCCATCCGGCCCTGAGCATTCCGGTGCCGATGGCCGGCAGCCCGCTGAAAGCCGGGCTGCAACTGGTCGGCCGCAAGGGCGATGACGAACGCATTTGCGCACTGGGCCTGCATCTGGAACAGGCACTCAGCCAACGCCCCTGACACGCACTGCCCCGACAAGCTCGCCCAATCAACACTGACAACGACTGCAAGCCACTGGAGAAAGCCATGAACGCACCGCTACGCTTCCACCCGCGCAAGACCGATTCATCCTATGCCGACCTGGTACAGGATGCGGTGGTGGACCCTTCGCTCTACACCGATCCGGCCATCTTCGAAGCGGAGATGGACAAGATCTTCTACAAGACCTGGATCTGGGTTGCGCATGAAAGCGAAATCAAGAATCCCGGCGATTTCAAGACCGCCCAGATCGGCCGCCAGCCGGTGATCGTGGTGCGCGACAAGACCGGCAAGATCAACGTACTGGAAAACCGCTGCCGCCACCGTGGCGCCACCGTCTGCGAAAAGCACAAGGGCAATGCCACCGGCTTCACCTGTCCCTACCACAGCTGGTCCTATGGCCTGGACGGCAAGCTGCGCGGCCTGCCCTATCCGGAAGGCTATGAAGACGTCATCGAGAAGGCCGACCTGCCGCTGCAGAGCCTGCGTGCGGAGAGCTACAACGGCATGATCTTCGCCTCCTTCAACCAGGAGATCGAACCGCTGTCGGACTTCCTCGGCCATGCCAAGAAGTGGATCGACCTGTTCATGAAGCAAGGCGCAGGCTTCCCCGTGAAGGTGCAGGGCGAGCACAAGTTCAGCTTCAAGGGCAACTGGAAGATCCAGCTGGAGAACACCACCGACGGCTATCACTTCCCGGTGGTGCACAAGACCTTCCTGTCGTCGGTCGATGAAGAGACTTCCGAGATGCTGTCCTTCATGACCGATGACCAGTCCATCACCCGCTCGCTGGGCAATGGCCACAGCGTCATGATCATGGTGCCGGAACACGTGGACCTGGATGTGGACGACGGCAGCGAACAACTGCAGGAGCGTTTCGCCCACGTCACCGAAGAACTCTCCAAGACCATGCCGCCGGAACAGGTGCGCCGCATCGTGCGTTCGCTGCACGGCGCCGGTTTCAACCTGAACCTGTTCCCCAACGTGGCCATGTCGATGTCCTTCTTCCGGGTGCTGCATCCGGTGTCGGTGGGCGAGACCCAGATCCGCCACGTGGCCCTGGGCATGGACGGCGGACCGGAGATCGCCAACCGCGAACGCCTGCGCATCCACGAACACTTCCAGGGCCCGTTCGGTTTCGGCAGCCCCGATGACGCCGAGGCCTGGGAACGCGTGCAGGCCGGTTCGCACGCCGGCCGCGATGCACCGATCCTGGTCAACCGTGGCCTGAACCGTGAGTGGGTGGACGACAACGGCGACAAGGTGTCGCACTCGACCGATGAAACCGGCATGCGCGAAGCCTATGCCATGTGGAAAAAGATGATGGAGAAATGACCGATATGAACCAACACGACACCCTGCAAGGCATCCCCGCGCCCATGGCGCGTGCCATCGCCTTCATCTGGAAAGAAGCTGAACTTCTGGACAAAAAGGACTATGCCGCCTGGCAAGCCCTGTGGACCGAAGATGGTTACTACGTGGTGCCCATCGATCCCGACACCACCGACTACGCGGCCTCACTGAACTACGCCTACGACAATGCCCACATGCGCAAGATCCGCATCGAGCGCCTGACTTCGGGCCACGCGATGTCGGCCGTGGATGCGGCAGCGACCGTGCGCACCGTGTCGCGCTTCGTGCCGGTGCACCTGTCGGAGGAGCTGGTGGAGATCACCTCGGCCCAGGTCCTGGTGGGCTACAAGCGCCAGCAGCACACGATGTTCGTGGCCAACGTCACGCATCGCCTGCGCTTCACGCCCCAGGGTCCGAAGATCGAGCAGAAGGTGATCCGCCTGATCAACTCCATGGACAGCCTCAACGCCCTGGGCTTCCTGCTCTGAGCTGGCGTACCGCACTTTCGACATTGAACCGACGAGTATTGGCCTCATGAAACTGATCGTAGACACCCTCACCGATGAAACCGGCGACATCCGTTCCTTCCGCCTGGTGCGCGCCGATGGCGCCCCGCTGCCGGCTTACGAGCCGGGGGCCCACATCGACGTCACCGGGCCGACCGGGATCATGCGCCAATACTCGCTGTGCGGTCCGCTGGAAGACCGTTGCGGCTACACCATCGCGGTCAAGCGCGAACCGGCGTCGCGTGGCGGCTCGGCGGCCTTGCATGATGCGGTCAAGCCGGGCATGGAACTGGAAGTGGGCACGCCGCGCAACCTCTTCGCCCTCGATGCCAGCGCACCGGAGCACCTGCTCTTCGGCGCAGGCATCGGCGTGACGCCGCTGCTGGCGATGGCCTATCGCCTGTGGGCCGAACAGAAGCCCTTCACGCTGCATTACTTCGTGCGCGCACGCGAGCATGCGGCCTTTGCCGATCTGCTGGAGAACGCGCCCTTCGCCGCGCAGGTGCGTTTCCACTATGCGGTCATGCCGGCGCAGATGGAGCATTACCTCACGGTGTGCCTCGAAGCCGGCAGCAAGGACGCCCACGTCTATACCTGCGGCCCCGCTCCCTTCATGGATGCGGTGGTCAAGTGTGCAGCAGCCAGCCGCAGCGAGGAGGCGATTCATCTGGAGCACTTTGCTGCACCGGTGGCCCCTGCTGCTCCTGCGCAGGGTGCTGGCGGCGGCGATGGTGCCTTCGAAGTGAAGCTGGCCAGCTCGGGCAAGGTGGTGCAGATTCCGGTGGGCATTCCCATCGTCGACATCCTGGCGCGCGAGGGCATCGTCATCGATACCTCCTGCCGCGAAGGCATCTGCGGGACCTGCGTGGTGCCGCTGCTGGAGGGCGAGCCGGATCATCGCGACAATTGCCTCTCCAAGAAGGAGAAGGCGGCCAATGACCAGATCTGTACCTGTGTCTCGCGGGCCAGGTCGGGGATGCTGGTGCTGGATCTCTGAGGCTTCCTGAAGACTCCCTCACGCCGTTCGGATTGAGTAGCCACGCAGCCGCTACTCCATCCGAACGTTTTTTTTGGGTCCAGACATGAAGGCCCGAAAGCATGAATGCCGTTCAGCATTGCGCTGAACGGCATTCATCTTTAACTCCCTGGAAAGAATCTCAGAGCGCCGTGCGCTTGACCTTGTGGAACAGCCGATTGAAATAAATGAGGCTGTCCTTCTTCTCATTGACCTTGACCTCGGCCAGCTCCACGAACATCACCGAGTGCGTGCCCACTTCCTTGAATTCGCGGATGCGCCCCTGCAGCTTGACCAGCGCATCGGCCAGTACCGGCTGTCCCAGTTCGCCCGGCTCCTCCCAGATATCCCAGCCGAAACGCTCTTCCATCGGAACCTTGGTGGCACCGGAGAAGTGCATGGCCAGCTGTTCCAGTTCATCCGAGAGCACGTTCACGCACAGCCGTCCATTTTTCTTGAACACGTCATGCATGGCGCTGCCGCGATTGATGCAGACCAGGATCGTGGGCGGCGTATCGGTCACCGAGCAGACGGCCGAGGCGGTGATGCCGCAGCGGCCGCCTTCACCATCGGTGGTGATGATGGATACCGCCGCCGGCAGGTGCGCCATGGCATTGCGGAATTCCAGTTGCTCGGCAGCAAGGGGGGCGCGCACCACGGGTGCGGATGGCGTTTCTTTTTGAATGGCGGTGGTGCTCATGGGATCTCCCTGTTATGCACGCCGATGAAGCACGGCGTTCGATGAGAGCAGGTTAAGGCATGCCCATGGTGCAGGCAATCCGTGCCACATGCCCGCCCCACAGGGGATTGCGGCAGACGATCTAGGTAAAAATACCTAGACCATCGTCAGGACGGGGGTGTTACAGTGTCGCTGATCCCAAGAATTTCAGGCCTGCTTTTTGCATAAGTCAAAGCATGACGTTTTGATTTGTGCCGACCAGTCCATCAAGAAATCGAGAGGGTCGGAAATAGCGCCGGTGCAAGCCGGCTCCATTTTGACGAGACGAGGAGTGCAGATGGAAACCAACCCGCCGGTGGTCTACATCGTCGATGATGACGAAGCCGTTCGGACTTCGCTGGCCTGGCTGTTGAGCTCGGTCAATATCCGGACCGAATGCTTCGATGGACCCGAGGCCTTCCTGAAGGCCTATGACGCCAACAGCCTGTCCTGCCTGATCCTGGACGTGCGCATGCCCGAAATCAGCGGCTTCCAGCTGCAGGATCGCCTGAAGGAAATCGGGGCCGACATCCCCGTGATCTTCGTCTCGGGCCATGGCGACATTCCCATGTCGGTGCGCGCCCTGCACAATGGCGCGGTCGACTTCCTGGAAAAACCCTACAACTCGCAGCAGATGCTGGAACGCATCCAGATGACGCTCAAGAACGTGGCCGGCAACATGCAGGCCCGCGAGCGCCGCCAGCAGCTCAAGGCCCGCCTGAAGACCCTCACCGCACGTGAACGCGAGATCCTGGAGAAGGTCATCATGGGCCAGTCCAGCAAGCTCATCGCACGCGACCTCAACATCAGCGTCAAGACGGTGGACGTGCATCGCGCCAGCGTCAAGGACAAGCTGGGCTGCCAGAGCACGGCCACGCTGGTGCGCGACGTGCTGATGGATTTCGGACCGGAATTTCTCAAGGCGGCCTGATTCTTTCTGATCCTTGCTGATCGTTCCCGAGCCTGCATGAAAAGGGCCGCAGCACGCTGCGGCCCTTTTCGATATCCGCCGTTGTGCGATTGGCTTATGCCGCCTGCAAGGCGAAGAAAGCCACTGCCCGCTTCAGTTGCGCCGCCTGGTCTTCCAGCGATTTCGCCGCTGCGGCCGCCTGTTCCACCAGCGCCGCATTCTGCTGGGTCACGCCATCCATCTGGCTCACCGCCTGATTCACCTGATGAATGCCTTCGGCCTGCTCGCGGCTGGCGGTGCTGATGTCGCCCACCAGCGCATGCGCGCCCTGCACGCTGCCGACCACTTCCTGCATGGTCTTGCCGGCGCGCTCCACCAGTTCACTGCCGGCATCGACCTTGGAGACCGAATCATCGATGAGCTGCTTGATCTCCTTGGCGGCCGAGGCCGAGCGCTGCGCCAGGGCGCGCACTTCCGAAGCCACCACCGCGAAACCGCGCCCCTGCTCGCCCGCACGCGCCGCTTCCACAGCTGCATTGAGCGCGAGGATGTTGGTCTGGAACGCGATGCCATCGATCACGCCGATGATGTCGACGATCTTGCGCGAGGAGCTGTTGATGTTGCCCATGGTGTCGATCAGTTCCTGCATCACTTGCCCGCCCTGCCCCGCAATGGAAGCCGCCGACTTGACCAGGTCATTGGCCTGATGCGCGTTTTCGGAATTGGTGCGCACGCTGGACGTGAGCTGCTCGATGGAGGCCGCGGTTTCTTCCAGCGCACCGGCCTGCTCTTCGGTACGGGCCGAGAGGTCGAGGTTGCCATTGGCGATTTCACCCGAAGCCACGGCAATGCTGTCGGCCCCCAGGCGCACGGTGGAGACCACGCCATGCAGGCGCTCGCTCATGCCTTGCAGCGAGGCCACCAGCTGGCCCAGTTCATCCTGGCCCATGGGCTGGGCGCGCGAGGTCAGGTCACCGGCGGCCACACGCTGCGAGATGGCCAGCGCCGCGTGTACCGGCCGAGTGATGCTGCGCGTGAGCAGCAGTGCGAAGGCGATGCCGCAGGCCAGGATCACGGCTTCCAGTGCAAAGATCTGCCACTGGCTGCTGGCCGCATCCTGCTGGATGTCGGCAGAGATTTCATCGATGCGGGCGCGTTCGAAATCCAGCAAGGACCGCATCGCGCCCTGGGTGTTGTTGGCGATGCCGACGTATTGCTGCTGGTAGAGCTGATCCACCTTGGCCGCATCGCCCTCCTTCTTGGCCGCGTAGATCTGGTCGCGGATGGCGAGGAACTGCTTGCGCGCCGCGTTGATGGCCGCGAACAGCTTCTTCTCTTCCTCACTGGTGAGCAGCTGCTCCACGTCCTTCAGGGTCTGTGCGGATTCCTTGCTGGAAGCCGCAGCCTCCTTGGCGAGGAAGGCTTCCAGTTCGGGATCGCGGCTCTTGACCACGGTGGTGGTGCGCTGGATCGCGATGAGCAGCAGCGTGTTCCATTGCGAGACCAGCCGTTCGGTCTTCAGCGGCACGTCCATCATCTGCTGGGTCTGCTGCGCGACCGTCTTGAGCCGCCAGATGCCGACGGCGGCGACCACCATGGAAAACACCAGCACCACGGCAAAACCCGCCCCCAGGCGCGAGCCGATACGTATGTTCTTGATCATTGCTTCTTTCCATCCCAACCATGTTGTGTATGGCGCCCCGTAGACGGACTTTCCCCGACCGTCCGGCTTGCCCCCTGATGCCCCAGCTACCCCAGCAAGACCGATGCCAGCGATTGCCAAATGGCAAGGCCGCCTTGCATGCGCTCGATTCTAGGAGCCCGCTGCCATCGCGACCATATCAAAATGCAGAAACGTGGTATGCCAATTCGGCAACGCAAGCCCGCAAACCCTTGCCGGACAAGGATAGCCTCAAACTGGCCGGGTGGAAACATTATGCAAGATAAAACATTAACGATTGTGGCACCGATGCGATGGAGGGCCGCGCCGGCCGGGCTTTGTTGGCACATCAACCATAGTGCAACTCATCCTTGGCCACGCAGCGGACCAAACTTGGGCACAATGGCCGCTTGCCTTCGCGTTTCGGGATACCTGCTGCACCATGTCCACACTCTCCCCACCCATCGCCCTGCTGCTGGCCGCCGGCCGGGGTAGCCGCTTTGGCGCGCACGAAGAAAAGCTCCTGCAGCCCTTCGTCCATCACGATGGCCGCCCCGGCATCGTGGCCACCGCTACGGCTGCAGCCTTGCTGGAAGTGATGCCGGTGCTGGCCGTGGTCCATGGAGAAGGACCGCTGGCCGATGCGCTGCGTGCGCTGGGCTGCACGGTCTGCATGACCGATAACAATGGGCCGCGCGAGATGAGCGCGTCGTTGCGATGCGGCCTGCAACATGCCACGCAGGCAGCAGGCTGGCTGGTGGCCCTGGCCGACATGCCGTGTGTACATCCTTCCACGCTGGTCCGCTTGCGCGACGCGTTGGCCGGTGGCGCCTCCATCGTGGCGCCGATGAGGCGAGGCCGGCGCGGCCATCCGGTCGGATTCGCGCAAGCTCACCTGCCCGCGCTGATGGCCTTGCAAGGGGATCAGGGCGCACGCGCCTTGCTGGCGGCACATCCCGTGACTGAGCTGGAAGTGATGGATGAAGGCATCTTCGCCGATGTGGACACCCGGGAGGATCTGCGCCGGATGCGCGCGCTGGCGCAATGACAAGGACCAGCAAGAGGAAGCCATGCCGTGGCCTGCCCTCCACCGCCCGGCAACGCGCCAGCGATCTCCGGGCCTGTCACGCAAACAGCCACCGCAAGCGGTGGCTGTCCCTGTGGAGATCAGCAGGCCGGCGCGCCCGGCGTTACTCCAGTGCGCGGTTGCGCGATTCCACGTCCACGCAGAGGATGGCAGCGGCCCCTGCGACCAGGAAGGCCGACAGCATCACCAGCGCCAGCGTGAAATGGCTGGCCATGACGGGGGCCACGATGGCCGGGGCGAACAGCCCGCCGAACCGGGCGACCGCGCCGGCCGTACCCATGCCGCTGGCGCGCAAGTCGGTGGGGTAGACCTCGGGCGTGAAGGCATACAGCGCAGCCCAGGTACCCAGCAATGAAAAACTCAGCAACAGCGTGGAGCCCACCACCAGCATCGGGTCGCGGCCCAAGCTGTAGAGCATGCAGCCCACCGCCGAGAGCACCAGGAAGCCTACCAGCGTCGGCTTACGGCCCCAGCGCTCCACCCCATAGGCCGACAGCGCATAGCCGGGCAACTGCACCAGCGCCAGGAAGATCAGGAAGATCTGTCCACGCATGAAGCCAAAGCCTTCCGATCCCAGCTTGACCGGCAGATAGACGAACACGCCATAGTAGGCAATCGAGATCAGCCCCCATGCCAGGAACAGGGACAGGCTGCGGCGCCGCAGGCCCGACGAGAACAGCGCGCTCATCGGCTTGCGCTGTACCACCTCGGGCTGCAGCGGCGGAATCGGCGTGCTGCTGCCGTTGACCTTGGCCACGCGCTCCAGTACCAGGCGCGCCGCATCGGACTTGCCGCTGCGATTGAGATACATGGGCGACTCCGGCACGTAGAAGCGCAGCACCACGCCCACCAGGGCCGGCAGGCCGGTGACGAAGAAGATCACGCGCCAGGCGTCATTGCCCCAGTTCAAGGCCACCAGCGCCAGCACGGCCAGGCAAATCGTGCCGATGGCCCAGAACGATTCCAGCATCACCAGCCAGCGTCCGCGCCGCGCACTGGGCAGGAATTCGGCCATCATGGTGTAATCCACCGGCAGCGTGCCACCCACGCCGATACCGGTGAGCAGGCGCAAGGCCAGCAGCCAGGTGAAGTCGGGGGCAAACGCGGAGGCCACGCCGAAACAGGCATCGATCACCACCGCGCCCATGAGCACCGGCCGGCGGCCGATGCGGTCGGCCAGGCGGCCAAACACGAATGCGCCCAGCAGCATGCCGATGAAGAACATCGTGCCGGTCTGCAGGGCCTGCGGGACCGTGAGGCCAAAGGTCTTGGCGATGGTCGGCGCCGAGAAGCCGATGGACAAGACCTGCATCGCATCAGCCAGCCAGACCAGACCGAAGATGACGAACAAGCGATACTGGAACTTCCCGACCCCGGCGGCCTGTAGCCCCTGTTCCACTGACGCGGGTAGCGTGGACATGCAACTCTCCTCAAATGTTCAAAACGGCACCAGCCCTGCTGGATACCGTACCGGTGGTGACCGGCGACACGATGCAAGGGCCGGGCCTTCCTCGCTTTCCCTCGAAGCGGGCCCGGCGTTCAATCAACCAAGCGCGGTCAGGCGGCTGCCTTGCTGGGCGAGACCAGCGGCTCGGTGAAAACGTCATAGCCAAAGCACCAGGAGGGATCCTCATTGGTGCGCAGCCAGGTATTGTCATGCGAGATGCGCTGCACCTTGCTGGCGCGGGCGGAGCGATTGGCTTCGTACAACGCGAAGGCCTCGCCGTAGTTGCTCACGCCCACTTCCTTGAAGCAGCGCGCCAGCATGGCCCCATCTTCGATGGCCATGGCCGCACCCTGAGCCATGTGCGGCTTCATCGGATGGCAGGCATCGCCCAGCAGCACCAGCCGGCCACGGCTCCACAGCGGCAGCGGATCGCGTTCCAGCAGCGACCACTTGGTCACCTCCACGGTCGCATCCACCAGCGCCTGCACGGTGGGATGCCAGCCACGGAAGGTCTCGCGCATCTCTTCCTTGCTCGACGGCAGCCAGCGATCGTTGAGGTCCCATTTTTCGACCGGCACGCCGGTCACGTAGTACAACTCGTCGGCCTTGCCGGTGACGAAGTAGACCATCATGTGACGATCATCGCTCCACCACTTCACGCAGGCATCAAAGGGCAGCATGCCGGCCTTCAGTTGCGGCGTGGGGAACACGGCGCGGTGCGCCAAGTAGCCGGCGTACTTGGGCGGCTCCACACCCAGCAGTTCTTCACGGATGCGCGAATTCACGCCATCGGCACCGATGACGATATCGGCTTCTTCGGTCGTGCCATCGGCAAAGCTCAGGACCACTACGTCGCCCCGATCGTCCACCTTGGTGAGGCACTTGCTGAAGCTGATGCGGTCGTCGGGCAGCGCCTTGATCAGCAGCTCATGGAAGTCGCCGCGATGCACCGTCAGGTAGGACGCGCCGTAATGCTTGAGCGCATAGTCGCCCAGCGGGATCTGTGCCAGCACGTCGCCGGTCTGCCAGTGGCGGCTGTACCAGAAATCGGGACGGGAACCCTGGCGGTTCATCTCATCCTCGATGCCGATGCGGCGAAGCACCTTCATCACGTTCGGCCCGACGTGGATACCTGCACCCAGGCGGGAGAAGCCGGGCGCCTGCTCATAGACGCGCACATTGAAACCTTCCTGCAACAGCAGCGCGGCGGTTGCCGCACCACCCAGGCCAGCACCGACAACGGCGATACGGGGGGAATTGGACACTCTGATCTCCTTGCAAAATGGGGAAAAAACCTGCGACAAAAAACCGGATACCTGTCTAATTAAATACAGTGTACACACTCTATTTTTAAATGAATAGTGGTTTTTCTCGGAGATTTTCATGCTGCATTGCGGTGCGAAAACGAACCAGAATACAGCAATAAAACCCAATTACGGTGCGACTTCCTGCGAAAACGACCCACCAAGGAGCGGCGAGTCCTCCGTCCCACGATTTAAAGCGTACACATTAGTTTTTACCATCATTTGCCGAGGACTTGCGACGCCTTCATCGCACGCCACAGGCAGTGCCAAGCGCCTCTGCAGCAGCACCCCCGCCAGCCGACTTGGCCGACTCGATTCCCCACAAGCGCGGCAGGACTACGCCATTGCGCAAGGCCACGATCTCCGCCAGGATGGAAATGGCAATCTCGGCCGGCGTCCTGCTGCCGATGAAAATACCTACCGGGCCACGAAGCGCCTGCAGCTCTGCAGGCGACAGGTCAAACAGGCGCAGCCGCTCCCGCCGCGCGGCATTGTTGGCGCGCGATCCGAGCGCACCGACATAAAAAGCTGGCGTCTTGAGCGCCTCCATCAGCGCCAGGTCATCCAGCTTGGGATCGTGCGTAAGCGCCAGCACGGCCGAGCAGGCGTCGGGCTGCATCGCCTCCACGGTGTCATCGGGCATGCTGCGCACCAGCCGCACCCCCGGCAAATCCCATTGGCCCAGGTACTCGCTGCGCGGATCGCAGACCGTTATCTGGAAATCCAGCGCCAGTGCCATGGGACAGAGAATGCGCGAGAGCTCGCCGGCACCGATGACCAGCAGACGGTAGCGCGGACCATGCACGGTAACCAGCCCATGGGCATCCACCTGCAAAGCCGCAGGCGACGACACCGTCTCCAGGCTCACCTCGCCACTGCGCAGGCAAAGCTGCCGGCGCACCAGGCAGCCCTGCCCCAGCATGACCAGCAAGTCATCGATACGGCTGCGCGCAGAGAGTGGCTCGGTCACCAGTTCGAGGGTACCGCCACAGGGCAGGCCAAAGCGGCGCGCCTGGTCGGCATCGACCCCGTAGACCAGCCGCCCCGGACTCTGCGGCCCGATACCATGACGCTGCACGCTGGCGATCAGGTCGTCTTCGATGCAGCCGCCAGAGACCGAACCCACCAGCGCCCCGTCATCGCGCAAGGCCAGCATCGCCCCCACCGGCCGCGGTGCCGAGCCCCAGGTGCGCACCACCGTGACCAGCAACACGCCACGGCCGGCGAGAAGCCACTGCTGGCTGCGCCTGAGTACATCGAGGTCGATGCTGTCCATGCCTGCACTCTCCTCAGAACAGGTGGCGAATACCGATCTGCAGACCATTGACCGTACCGCCCGAGGCCGGCACGTTCTTGCTGATTGGCGCAGCGGCAGCCAGCGAGAAGGTCGCGCCCTTGTTGTTGGCCAGATGGGCGTAGGTGGCGTAGAGCATGGTCCGGCGCGACAGGTCATAGGTCCCGATGAGGCTGAACTGGCGCGCATTGCGGCCCGCACCGGTGCTGTCCTTGGCCCAGCCGTAGCCGGCGCCCAGGGTTGCCTGCCCAGTCAGGCGATAGTTGGCCGAGAGCGAATAGGCGCTGTAGTAGGAACCCGGCGTATTGGTGCTGGCTGCCGCACCGAGGTTGTTGCCACGGTAATAGCCGAGGAAGACCTTGCCGCTGCCGTAGTCGTAGGCACCGCCGGCAAAGGTGGAGCGGATGGTGAGATTGTCATTGGCGCTGTTCTGGGCCGAGCTGCTCACCCCCAGGTAGAGCGGACCGCTCTCGTACTCGCCGGCCAGCATGGCGGTGGACAAGCCGTTGCGGGGCGCAGTCTGTTCGCCCAGCCCATAATAGGCCTGCACCCTGAAGCCGCGCATGGACGGCGAGATATAGCCGATCACGTTGTCGTAGCGCGGCGTATAGGCCGAGACGTTGTTGAGGAAGGACCCGTAAGTCGCCCCCGCAAAGGCATCCAGGCGGGCAATCATCAGGAAGCCCGGCGCATTCTGGCGACCCACGCGCAGCTCACCCAATTCGTTGGCCAAGCCCACCCAGGACTGGCGATTGAACAGGCGAGTGCTGTCATGCATGGCGCCGCTATCGGCGGCGAATCCGTTTTCCATCTGAAAGTTGGCGCGCAGGCCGCCACCCAGGTCCTCAGCCCCCTTGAACCCCACCCGGCTGGCCTGGTAGCCGCCGCTGTCGATCGACGTCACCGACCCCTTGCCGGTCGCGTTGGTATATCCCACGTAGGTATCGATCACGCCATAGAGCGTGACGTTGGATTGCGCCAGCGCGCCGCTCGCGCACAACAGACCCGCCATGCCGACTGCCCATGCCTTTTTCATGTTTCTTCATCCCTTTGATTGATGTGTTGGAGGTAACGCCATTGCCTTGCCGCGCGCACCCATCCCGTCCGGGCAAGCGCCGTCCCGGTGCGCCGGGCTTCTTCTGGAAAATCTTGCCGTGCGCCTACTGGCGCGTTCGGAACATCGCCACCGACTGCTCCAGCCGCCGGCTCTGCCCGGCCAGTGCAGCCGCTGCAGCCGCCGCCTGCTCCACCATGGCGGCGTTCTGGCGCACGGCATCGTCGATCTGCCCGATGACATGATTGATGTGCGCGATCTCGCCGCCCTGCTGGCGCGAAGCTTCGCTGATCTCGCCGACGGTCACGCCGACCTTGCGCGCCAGGGCGACGATCTGCTCAAGGCTGTCGCCGGCCTGGCCGGCCAGCTTCACGCCAGTGGTCACGTCGTGGCCGGAGCGCTCCAGCAACTGGCTGATCTGGCGTACCGCGTCGCCGCTGCGCTGGGCCAGGCTGCGCACCTCGCTGGCAACGACCGCAAAGCCGCGCCCGTGCACGCCTGCGCGCGCCGCTTCCACAGCCGCATTGAGCGCCAGGATGTTGGTCTGGAAGGCGATTCCCTCGATCACCGAGGAAATCTCGGCAATGCCACCGGCGCTGCGCGATATCTCATCCATGCTGCCGATGACCTGGCGAACCAGCACACTGCCCGCCTCGGCGGCTTGCACCGAGGCAGTGGCCAGGCCATGCGCCTGCGCGGCACTGGCGGCATTGCGCTGCACGGCACTGTCCAGTTCAGCCATCCGGTGGGCACTCTGCTCAACGGCCGCAGCAGTCTCTTCGGTGCGGGCAGCCAGGTCCATGTTGGCGTCGGAAATTTCGGCGGCCGCCCCACCCACGGTGACAACCCCTTCGCGCAGGTCGCGCACCAGGCTGGCCAGGCTCTTCTGCATCACATCCATGCTCACTGCCAGGCGCGCAACCTCATCGTCACTCCCCTCCTGCCGGGCTGCAGCCTGGGTAAGATCACCGGCACCGATGCTGCGCGCATGCCGCAACATGCCCTCCACCGGCCGGCTCACGCGGCGCGCCGCCAGGGCCAGCACCGCTGCCTGCCAGAGCGAAAGCAGCACCGCCACGATGGCCAGCCACCCGGCTGCACCACCCGAACCCGCCAGCCAGAACAGCGCCACCAGCAGCAGCGCTGCATTGAGCCCTTGGGCAAAATGCATGCGCCAGGCCAGCGTGGGGGCAAGGCAGAGGCGCATGAGCCGGCCGATGCCGCGCACGCCCAGCCGCCCTTCCCGCAACTCCCACCAGCGCCCCGCACCGCGTCGGCGTGCGGCGGCGAAGGTGCGCATGCGGCGCACTTCCCCATCGGCGGCGCGGGTGCGCACGGTGGTGTGGCCCACGTGCCGTCCATCGACCATGGTGCGGGTAATCGTGGCGCGGGCCCAGAAGCAGCGGCCATCCTTGCAGCGATGGCGCATCACCCCCGTCCATGCGCCGCGCGCCTTGACCGTGCGCCACAAGTCCGCCCCCACTTCGGACGGCGTATCAGGCGCATACATCATGCTGGCCGACTGCCCCAGCAACTCGTCGGCCGCATACCCGCTGCGCGCGACAAAGGCCTCATTGACATAGACCATGCGTCCCTCGATATCGGTACGCGTGATCAGGTATTCATCCTCGCCCAGCGCCATGTCGGCCTGGACATCGTGATGGCCCCGGCCGATGACCGGCAGCCGAGGATCCTGCGTAGCACCTGGCGACAACATCTTTCTCCCTCCTGCGCCGCCAGACCATGCCGACGACGACTCTTGCGCAAGCACAGGCGCGCACCGACAGCCTTGTGCAAGCGTGACCCATCAATGATTTTTTATGGTGTATACACTCTATATTTGCAGTGTAAGCAAAATATAGACCAGCTTTGACCAAGCGCAATACAAAAGCAAACAGGCCGAAATAATATGGACAAATATTGGGAACTACGGGGATTCGACAGGGAACCAGGCTCGTCTCCGCGGCGATTCCAAAGCCGCTTCCAGATTTCTTATTTATAATGTACACACCATATTAATGCAGAAAATAAAAACTGCACAAGCGCAGTGCGTTGTGCACCACGACATCGCGGGCGCAACGACATCAGCGGCGACACGGGCGTGCGCGCCGAAGCCAGGAACAGGAATGGAAGTTCAGCAGACAAAGGCGCCGCCGACAGGGCGGCGGCACGCTCAGGGTGACCGGCGCATTCAGCGCGGACGGGGCAAGGTGAAATTGGAAGAAGTCAGGCTGCGGCCATACCATTCGCCGCCCATGCGGAAGAGCAGATCGACCGCGCCGGCATCGGGCTTGCCGTTGGCGTCGAGCAAGGCATCCTCGACATGGGCGGCCAGCACCTCGCCCAACACCAGGTGGCAGGAAGGCGCTTGGCGCGGATATGGCTCCAGCATGGCCAGCTTGCACTCGAAGCTGGCCACCGCGCCGGCCACCCGGGGCGGCGCCACCATCTGGCTGGGCAAGGCGGCCACGCCGCAGGCCTCGAATTCGCTGGTGCCGGCCTCGAAGGGAAAGGAGCTGGCATTGAGCTGCTGCGCCTGCGCCGGGGCGGCCAGGTTGACCACGAACTGGCCGTGCTCCTGGATATTGCGGACGGTGTCCTTGAGCTGGCCACCCCGCTGCAACAAGGGACAGATCATCAGCGTAGGTGGCCTGCCGGTGACCATCTGGAAAAAACTGAACGGCGCCAGGTTCGCTCTTCCCTGCGCATCCAGGGTCGAGACCCAGGCGATCGGCCTGGGCACGATCAGCGCCGACATCCATTCATAAGCCTCGACGGGCTTGAGCCCTGCGAAATCAATCAACATATCAACTTGCCTCTCCGATGAAAACCACAACCTCCCGGACCTCTTCCGCCGCCACCGGCACTGCGCCGACGCGCCAGCGCGCCAAGGGCCCATCCGGTCCGTATACAGGCGGCAAACAGGACATTAGAATCAGCAGCTGCCCTCTGCTCGCCGCCGGCGACCAGGGCATGCCAAGCCACTCATCCCTGGTGCCCATGACCAAGAAGACCGTTTCCACCCAATATCATTTTTCCGACCAGATCGGCCACCTGCTGCGCCGCGCCTACCAGCGCCATGCCGCCATCTTCCAGCAGCACATCCCGGATTCGCAGCTCACGGCAGCGCAGTTCGTGACCCTGTGCGCCATCCGCGACCTCGGCACCTGCTCGCTGTCGGACATCGTCAAGGTCACCGCCATCGACCAGGCCACCATCCGCGGCATCGTCGAGCGCCTCAAGGCGCGCGATCTGATCGAACTGTCCCACGACGAGGCCGACCGCCGCAAGGTGCTGGTTTCGCTCAGCAAGAGCGCCGCCACGCTGGTGGCCGACACGGTCCCCTTCGCCGCCCAGATCACCGAGGCCACCTATGGCAACCTCAATCCGGCAGAGCGCGTGGCACTGGTATTCCTGTTGCGCAAGATGATCGACGAGTAAGCCGCGCAACCCGCTCACGCTGCCGCCAGCGGTTCCTGCAGGGCCGCCAGGATGCATTGTGCATTGAAGGGAGGCTCGCGCAAGCGCCGGCCTGTCGCATCGAAGAGCGCATTGGACAAGGCCGCCGCGCTTGGCACCGAGGCCGATTCTCCCGCTCCCATGGGCGGCTGGTCCTGGCGTTCCATCAGCACGATTTCGATCGGCGGCACTTCGGTGAAGTGCAGGATGGGATAGGCGCCCCACTCCAGGCTGCTGGTGCCGTGCGGCCCGAAGGCCACGCGCTCCTTCAGGACCCGGCTCAAGGACTGCAGGATGTTGCCGTGCATCTGGTGGCGCACCCCGGCCGGATTGACCATCATCCCGGTATCCTGCCCGACCACCAGCGAGGTGATGGCCAGCGCACCACTGCCGGGATCAACTTCGACATCGATGACCCAGGCCGACCAGGCCGCACCAAAGCCCGGAAACTTGCTGTGTACGTAGCGCGCGTAGGCGATGCCGCGTCCACGCAGCCGGCCATCGGCCCCGGCCTTGCCGCGCGAGCCGTGGGCGTGGGCGACCCATCCGGCCTTGTCCGCCACCGCCTGCAGCAGCTCGCTGGCGCGGGTATCCGGCAGATGCTCCAGCCGGAAAGCCAGCCGGTCCGCTCCGGCCAGTTCGGCGAGCTCGTCGATGAAGACTTCGTGGGCAAAGGAATTGGGCATGGCCGACACCCCGCGCAGCCAGCCGGCACGCACGATGGGGGCAACATCATCGCAATCGACCTGCATGTGAGGATAGGCATAGGGCGGCACGGCGGTACGGTCGCCCATTTCCAGCACGCGCGGCTCGGGTGCGATCCGGCCGGTCAGCAACAGCGCCAGCACCGGCGCATCATTGGAAGGGTAGCGGGTCTGGAAGCGATAGTGCGAGAGCCGGCCCCGGGCATCGATGCCGCCGCACACATCCATGAGCTGCGCCGCCCCCTTGGGCTCCCAGGCGTGCTCCTGCTCGCGCGTGAGCTGCACGCGCACCGGCCGGCCCACGGCGCGTGAGAGCAAGGCGGCATCGGCCACCACGTCATCGGCGCAATTGCGGCCATAGCAGCCGGACGCTTCCAGCCGGATCACTTCTATCCTGCCCTCATCGAGATCGCACAGGCGCGACAGGTCGATGCGCATCACATGGGGGTTCTGGGTGCCGGACCAGACCGTGAGCCCCTCTTGGCGCCAGTCCGCCACGGCACAGGAGGGCCCGATTGAGGCATGCATCTGGTAGGGCCAGACGTAAGTCCGCTCGATGCTGGCGGCGGCGCTGGTGGCGACTGCCTCCGGATCACCCTGTCGCACCAGCGCGCGCCGCCGCGCCGGCAGACTGCGCAGGCGCGCTTCCAGGTCGTCCATGGGCGGCAGCGGCGGGATCGTCTTCCACTGCACTTTCAGCTCACGCATGGCGCGCTGCGCCTGCTCTTCGCGCTCGGCCACCACGCCAACGAAATCGCCCTCCACCACCACCGCGACCAGGCCGGGGATGTGGGCCACCGACTGGCGATCCACCGCCAGCAGGCTGCGGCCGACGAAATCGCCGCCGTCCCGTCCCGGATGAGGCGGACGCACCACGCGCCCGTGCAGCATGCCCGGTACCCGCACATCGTGTACGTACACCGGCTCGGCCCGCACCTTGGCAGGAATGTCGACCCGTGGCGAGTTGCGGCCCACCAGGGTGTACTGGCTCATCGGCTTGAGCGGCACATCACCGGCCTCCAGCGTGAGCACGATATGCTGCCCGCGCAAGAGGTCGAAGCAACTGATGGTGCGGTCCGCCACGTCGCTGTCGATGATGCGGCCCGCTTCGACGCGCAGGCGCCCGGCCGCCGTATCCCAGCGCGCAGCGGCCATCGCCAGCAAATGCTCGCGCGCCTGGGCGGCGGCCTTGCGCAGGGGGATGGCGGAAATCTGGATGGTGGCACTGGCGATGGTCGGGCCCTGGTTCGGCGCCTCCTCGGTGTGCCCCAGGATCATGCTCACCCGGTCCATGGGAACGCTCAATTCCTCCGCCACGATCTGCGCCAGGGAAGTCCGGATGCCCGTGCCCAGGTCGACGTGGCCATTGAAGGCCAGCACCTGGCCTTCGGCCAGGATGGCCACGAACACATCCGGCAAGGGCTGCACATAGGAGGAAGCCGCCCCCGGCTGGCCGGGCGCGGGCTTGACGCCCGGCTGGGCGGCACGGGTCACCAGCAGCGCGTCACCGCGCGCCAGCAGTTGGCGGCGCGCCTCGCGCGGCGTCTGACCGGGAAGATTCATTGCTTGCATGTCAGAACGTCCTGCATGTCACATTCATCGGGTCGCACCGGTCTTCCCCGCTGCGGACATCAACGCTGGCCGACCACCTGCATGGCCTCTTCCAGCGGCATGACGGCAGCATACTTCTGCGCCATGTCGAACAGGTTGGCCTCGTGCGGGCCGATGGCACGGTCTCCCACGCAATCCGACACCACCAGCGGGCGGAAGCCCCAGGACATGGCATCGACCACGCTGGCGCGCACGCAGCCACTGGTGACCGCACCGGCCACCAGCAAGGTCTGCACACCATGCTGCGTCAGCCACGGGGCCAGCGAGGTACCAAAGAAGGCCGATGGCACGGTCTTGCGCACCACCAGCTCGCCGGGGGCCGGGGCCAGCTCCGCCACGATGGCACTGCCGGGCAGGTCTTCCTTGAGGGTGACCATGCCCGGCACCTTCATGCCGAAGATGTTGCGGTCGGCATCATCATCGGCAAACACGATGCGGCTGTGCGCTACCGGCCAGCCTTGCTGGCGGGCATGGGCCAGCAGGCCGCGCGTGCGCGCAATGGCCTGCGGGATGTTGCCGCCGCCGAATTGCGCCGGATCGGCAAAGCTGTTGACGAAATCGACGATCAGCAGCCCGAACGGCGGCTTCATTTCCAGCGTCTGGCCGAAGCCCTGGCGCTGGTAGGTTTCCACTTCCTTGTGCATCGTATCTTCCTTTGCGAAAGGCTGCCGGCCAGGGCCGGCCAGCCTCATTTCGAATTGCCGTAGACGAAGCCGTCCAGCACCTTGCCGTCCTTGACCACTGGCGCGCCATCCAGCGCCACCGTGCAGCGGCGCAGCGGGATGTCGATGTGGCAGGCCGTGGTACGGCTGCCGCCGGCCTCGTTGTTGGGGCCGAAGGAGAACAGGAAATTGCCCTCGAAGGCGCGGGCATCCATGCCGATGGTGGCTTCGCGGTCGTACATGGCCAGGGTGGACCATTGTGCGCGTGGCTGCAGGCCCCAGCCAATGTGCGACATGGCGTAGGCTTCCGGATCCTTGAACGAAGCCATGTAGTCGCTCAGCAATTCGGCGTCCAGTCCGCCTTCGATGCGGGTGACGAAACCATCCTTGACCGTGACCTCGATGGCCTCCTGCGCATAGCACTTCATGGGCAGGAGGATGTCGCCCCGGTCGATGACCAGAGTGCCGTTGGTCTGGCGCTCGTTGGGCCAGGTCAGCACGAAACCGCTGGGCCAGTGGTCCCAGCGTCCCGGCTGGTCCACGAACCCGTACTCCTGGATCACCGGGAACTCGCCCAGCGGGCAGTGCAGGTCGGTGCCGGCATCGGAGGTGATGTGCATCTCGCGCTTGCCTTCCAGCAGGCGCGCCGCCTGTGCCACGCGGCGGCGATCATCTTCGCTGGGCACCATGCGCACCAGCACTTCGGGCGGCTCCACCGCAAGCAGGATTTTGGTACCGGTGGAGAGGATCTCGTGCTGCTCGGGCGAGAACAGCAGGGTCATCAGGTCCAGCACCAGGTCGCTTTCCTTGAGCGCGGCGATGGCCGCGCGGTTGCCGGTCAGCGGGGTGGTGCCGAGGTAGGCCAGCGAATCGCGGCTCAGGGCTTTCTCCGCATTGACCGGCGGCAGGTCAAGGCGATTGACGGTCGCGCCCATGAGCGCAGCAGCGGTCATGGCGGTCGACATGGTCTGCGGATGCGTGCTGCTGCTGGTGAGGACGGTGACGATCTGTCCCGCCTCCAGCCTGGACAAGCTCAGCACCTGCTTCCAGGCGCTGATCAGGTCATGGTCGCTGACGGCCATGGTGTTCTCCTTTGTAATCGGTCATTCGGTGGGCGGGATCTACAGCGTGGCACCGAGGAAGTCGCCGAAGGCGGCATAGAAACCGGCCTCGTTATCCCAGGGAATCATGTGGCCGGCGTCCTCCACGCGGCTCACGACCACCTGCGGCAGCAGGCTGCGAATCTCGGCCACGTCCTCGGGCAGGATGACCTCGCCGCGCGAGGCTTGCATCAGCATCACCGGCAGACGCAGCGCGGGCAGGTCGGCATGGAAATCACCGGTATGGAATTCCTCGAAGCTGGCGATGATGGCGCGCTCGTCGCAGGTATGCAGCCATTCGGCGCGCAGCTGCAACTGTTGCTCGGTCCAGGTCGGACAGAAGGCGCGCATCTGCTCGGCCGAACAGCCGGCACGTGCCAGGCGAATCGAATCCACATACCAGGGCAGCTTGGACGGATAGGCGCGGCGGCCCGGACCGGACACCGGCGGATCCACCATCACCAGCCGCGTCAATGCCTGCGGCGCCTGGCGTGCGGCGCGCGCGCCGATGCGTGCGCCCATCGAATGGCCGACGATGGCATAGCGCTGCAGGCCCAGCACCTGGGCCAGCGCGATCACGTCGGCGGCCTGGGCGTCGACACTGTAGTCCAGCGCATCGGAGGCTAAGGAAAGGCCGCGGCCGCGCACGTCCAGCACATAGGTATCGAACTGCTGGCCGAAACGCTCGCCGACGAAGCCCCAGGTCACGGCGGGGCTGGTGATGCCGGGAACGATGATGACTGCGTCACGCCCGGCGCGCACGCCGCCGCTGCCGCCATAGCGCAGGTAATGCTGGCGGATGCCGTTGGCCTGAACGTTGGCGCCGTAGAGGAAGCTGCTGTGCATGGCCGGCCTCTCAGTAAGCGCCAGAGAGCAGCGCACCCGCACCGGGGACGATGCGATCGAGCTCCAGGCGCTTGAGCATGGCATAGGTGGTCGCCACGGCGGCGGTGATGACCGGCTTGCCCGTCATGGCCTCCACCTGCGCAATCACCGGCAGCGAGGGCATCTGCACGCAGGCCGACAGGACGATGGCATCGACCTGACTGGTATCCATCTGCGCCACGATGGCGGGCAGCCTGGCCGGATCATGGCGGGCCACGTCGAGGTTGTCGGGAATTTCCAGCGCGCGGTAATCCAGCACTTCATAGCCCTCGTGACGGATGTAGTCCACCACCAGCTCGGTGAGCGGCTTCATGTACGGCGCCACCACCACGATCTTCTTCGCGCCGATGACCTTGAGCGCATCGATGAGCGCGCCGGCGCTGGTGACCACGGGCGCATCGGCACCATTGGCGGCGGTGTGGGCAGTCAGGCGCTGCTCGGACTGGCGGTGGTAGCCGCGCCCCATGGCCATGATGGCCACCAGGCAGGCATAGCCCAGCACATCCACGCGGGCGTCCGACAACTCCACGGCGCAACGGTCGGATTCACCATCCATGGCCGCCAGCTCTTCCTTGACCACCTTCTTCATGCGCATGCGGCTGGAGTGGAAAGTGAAACGCTCGGGACGGATCGCCTGGCGTGCCGTGAGCATGGCCGGGATCTCGGTCTCCATGGTGGTGTTGGAACTGGGGACGATTTGCCCGATACGGTAAAGACGCTGCTGCATGTGAGATTCTCCTTGATCTGCCGTGGCCACGCGAAGTGCGCTAATTTGTAATGCATACACTATATTTAATCATTTCCACGATCTTTGCAACAGCGTTTTTCACGCGCACCCGGAGAACGGCAACAATCCCTATTAATGTGCGCCGCAGCACCAAATACGGGAGTTTTAGCCATCATCACGCACCACTACGAGACCACGCAGTGCAGCATGAAAATTTGCGATTTACTTGGCATTATTCAATGTGTACACTATTTCTCACCATAAAGAAGCTGCCCCGACTGACAGCTCCCGCGCGCACGCGCATACTTCCTCGCAGCAAGCGCATTGGCATGAAGGATGCTTGATCATGCGCTGACGACCAATCCACGAGCACCCCATCGGTGCCAGCCGCAACAGAGAGACCATGCACAAGCAAGAACCCATCACCTTCCATGTCAACGGCTGCCCGGTCACCCTGGAGGTGGCCGCCGATGCACCGCTGCTCAACGTCCTGCGCAACGACCTTTGCCTCAACGGTCCCAAGTTCGGATGCGGGCTGGGTGAATGCGGCGCCTGTACGGTGCTGGTGGATGGGGTGGCGGCGCGTTCTTGCGTGATCCCGCTGGCAGGGGTAGCCGCACGCCACGTCACCACGCTCGACGGATTGCAGCAGGACGGCCGGCTCGACCCGGTGCAGCAGGCCTTCATCGAAGAACAGGGTGCGCAATGCGGCTACTGCCTCAACGGCATGATCATGACGATCAAGGCCCTGCTGCTGCGCACGCCGGCACCGAGCGAAGAACAGATCCGCCGGGAGCTGGATTTCAACCTCTGCCGCTGCGGCACGCATGTGGAAATCATGCGCTCAGCCCTGCGCGCAGTCGAACTCCAGCGCGCCGGGGGACAATGATGGGAAGCATCGATCTGGGCACCGGTGGTGCGCCCATCCCCTCTTCCACGGCCCCGTTGCGCCATGCCCGGCTGGCCCTGCCGCCGGTACTGGGTTGGCACTCGCAGCGCTACACCGGCGCACGCCTGCAGGGGGTGGACGCCGATGCCGTGCTGAAATTGCCCGGCGTGCTTCGGGTGGTGCAGCAGCGCCACCTGGTCGCCGTCATTGCCGACAGCGATGCCCAGGCCCGCCAGGCCTGTGCGCTGCTCAAGCTGCGCTGGAGCAGCCCGGCCGCGCAGGAGCAGACGCTGCGTCCGCGCCAGAAAGCACACCTGTATCAGCGGGGCAAGGACGAATCCGCAGGCCATGACCTCACACTGGAGGCCGACTATCAATGGCAGGATGGCGAGGCGGCCATGCCGATGCAGGACATGATTGTCCTGGCAGTGCCCGGGGCAAAGGGAATTCGTATCGACCTGCCGTTCGGCAACCCTGGATTGATCGCACGGGAACTGGCTGCCCTGCTGTGCTTGCCGGTGGCAGGCGTCGAGGTGCGCAGCCACCGTGCGGCGGCCAGCGCCGGCGAATACCGCGCTGCCTCCGATGCGGCCGGCGTGGCCGCATTGCTGTGCAAGCAGTGCGGGGAGGCCATCTCGCTGGTGCTGCCCCAGGCTGACGCGCCGCCCGTGGTGACCTCGCTCCACCTGCGTGGCGAATTCGATGAGGATGGCACGCTGGGCCAGACCGCTCTGGAGATCACCCAGGACCTTGCGCCACCCCCGCTGGCCTGGCTGCTGACGGAAGCGGCGTATCCCTTGCAGGACGCCGCCGCCAACAATGGTGAGGCACTGGCCTCACCCTATGACTGGCGCACCGTCCATGTCAGCGGACCGCTGGAGACCAGCGTGCCGGTGGCGGCCGGCTGCTTCGCGCAAGAAATCTTCCTGGATGAAGTGGCGCAGCGCCTGGGACAAGATCCGGTCTCGTACCGTCTGGCGCACTTGCCCGACCCCCACGGCACGGATCTGATCCGTTCGGTGGCGCAAGGCGCAGGCTGGCAGCACGCCCGGCAACGCGCGCAGCGCCAGGACAAGCTGCTGCGCGGACGCGGCTTCGCTTATGCCAGCACGATCGAACAGCAAGCCGGCCAGCCGGTACAAAGCTGGTCGGCCTGGGTCGCTGATGTGGAATACGACCCGGCCTCGGGCGAACTGAGCGTGGCCAGGGTCACCGCCGGCCATGACGTGCGCGCACTGGGTGTGCCGGCGGCACCGGGACCTGCGCTGGAACAGGCCAGCACCGAACAGCTGGGACAGCAGGCAAGGCTGGCGCTGGCGCAGAGTCTGCATGGCGGTCACGGATTCGATGCATGGTCGCGCGAACTGAGCGCCCCGCCCGCCGCGCTAAAGGGCGCAGCGCTGCCAGTGGTCGAGCTGGTAAAGACTCCGCCGGCCTTGCAAAACATCGAACTCAATGCCGGTGCGGCCTTCACACTGCCGGCGGCGGCAGCCATCTCCAATGCCGTCTATGCCGCCACCGGCGTGCGTCTGCGGCAGGCGCCGTTTTCCGGCGAGCAGGTGCGGCTGGCGTTGAACGCATCAGCGCCGGCAACGGGCATGCAGCGCTGGCGCAAATATGGCTGGCTGGGTGCGGCAGTGGCCGCCGTGGGGACCATGCTGACCCTGACCCTGCCCTGGCGCGGCGAGATCGCGCCCATCGCGCGCCCCGATCCCGGGCTGTATTCGGCGGCCACCATCGAACGCGGGCGACGGGTGGCGCTGGCGGGCGACTGTGCGGTCTGTCACACCGCGCCGGGCGGAGTAGCCAATGCCGGCGGCCACGCTTTGCAGACGCCTTTCGGCACCATCTACAGCACCAATATCACCCCGGACGAGCACAGCGGTATCGGCAACTGGTCTTACGCGGCCTTCGAGCGTGCCATGCGCGAGGGCATCCATCGTGACGGCAGGCATCTCTATCCGGCCTTCCCCTACACTGCCTTCGCCAAGATCAGCGAGGCCGACCTGCAGTCGCTCTACGCCTACCTGATGGCACAACCGGCCGTGGCCAGCACCCCGCCAGCCAATGACTTGCGCTTCCCCTTCAACGTGCGGCCACTGCTGGCCGGATGGAATACGCTGTTCCATGATCCCCGGGAGTTCCAGCCTGATCCTGCGCGTTCGGATCTCTGGAATCGCGGCGCCTATCTGGTCCAGGGCGCAGGGCATTGCGCGGCCTGTCACTCGCCGCGCAACGCGCTGGGGGCAGAACAAGGCGGACGGCAGTACCTGGGGGGCGGCACGGTCGATGGCTGGGAGGCCCCGGCGCTGACGGCCCTGTCGAAGTCGCCCACACCGTGGACGGAGGAAGAACTGTTCGCCTATCTGCGCACCGGATTCTCCGCGCCGCACGGCATCGCTGCAGGGCCGATGGCCCCGGTGGTGGCGGAACTGGCGCAATTACCACCGGGTGACGTGCGCGCCATTGCGCATTACCTTGCCTCGTTCCAATCCGGCGTGGCAACGCGTAGCGCGACACCGGCGCCGGTCATCGCAGCGCAGGCACCGGGCCCTACCGCCCTGCAGTCACTGGCCAATGGACAGCGCCTTTTCGCCGGAGCCTGTGCGGCTTGCCACCAGGAAGGGACCGGGCCGACGCTGTTCGGGGTCAAACCCTCGCTGCGCGTGAACACCAACCTGCACAGCGACACGCCAGACAACCTGGTCCACGTGATCCTGCACGGCATCCGCGAGCCGGCCAATCCTGCCTTGGGTTACATGCCTGGCTTCGCCAACAGTTTCAGCGACGCCCAGATGGTGGACCTGCTGGCTTACCTGCGCAGCGAATTTGCCGGCGGCAAACCCGCCTGGCAGGGGGTTGAGGCCAGCATCGCGCGTTCGCGCGCCATGGCGGCGCATTGAGCGGCGGGCACCGGCGAGATCAGATCCCGCTGAACCAGTTGTAGCCCTGGTCTTCCCAATAGCCGCCCGGGTTCTGGTTGCTCACGAAGATGGCCACCACATGCTTGGGATTCTTGAAGCCCAGCTTGGTCGGCACACGTACCTTCAAGGGATAGCCGTATTGCGTGGGCAGCGCCTCCTTGCCGAAGTCCAGCGCCAGGATGGTCTGCGGATGCAGCGCCGTGGGCATGTCCAGGCTGGAGTAATAGCGGTCCGCACATTTGAAGCCCACGTATTTCGCCGTGAGATCCGCGCCGACCGCCTGCAGGAACAAGCTCAGCGGCACGCCCGACCATTGGCCGATGGCGCTCCATCCTTCGATGCAGATGTGGCGCGTGATCTGCGCCGCCTGCGGCAGTGCGCGCAGGCGCTCCAGGGTCCAGCTGCGCTTGTCGCTGACCAGGCCAGAGACTTCCAGCTTCCAGTCGCTGCCATCGATGTCGGGCGCATTGAACTCATCATAGAAAGCGTTGAAGGGAAACGGATTGGTGATCTGGCTGGCCGCATAGGTCGGTGCGAGTTTCTGGCTGCGGAACAGCAATGCCTGCACCCGGTCATTCCAGCGCGACATGGCCCACAGGACCTTGTCCACGCTGTCGTTGTCCTGCAGGTCGCAGCCCGACAGCATGGACAGCGCCCCCACCGAGAGCGCCGAGCGCAGCATGAGGCGGCGCTGCACGTTCAGCAGGGCCGGGTGATGGTCGGCCAGCAGTATCTTGCCGGCCTTCTCCGGACGTGGCGGTTTGATGTCTTCCTTGTCTTTCATGATGCATTGGCCTCGTGATCACGGCCTCCGGTGAACATCGGGATGAGGGTCTTGGGAACGATGGCCACCAGGGCCAGGTGTACCACCACGAAGGCAGCAATCCCGGCCATCGCGGCGAAATGCACCTTGCGCGCAAAGTCGAAGCCGCCGAAGAGATCGGCCAGCCAGTCCAGCTGCACCGGTTTCCACAGCGCCAGACCCGACAGCACCACCAGGATGCCCAGCAGAATCACCGCCCAGTACAGCAGCTTCTGCACCGCGTTGTAGACGCCGGGCTGATGCGGCAGACGAAAGCGCATGGCCTGCACCGCGTCGCTCACCACATCGGCCGCGCGCAGCGGCAGCAGGTGGCGGCGGAAGTGGCCGCTGAAGCTGCCATACAGCAGGTAGAACAGGCCATTGGCCACCAGCAGCCACATCGCCGCGAAGTGCCAGGCGATGGCGCCGCCCAGCCAGCCGCCCAGGGTCATCCAGGGCGCGAACTTGAAGCCGAAGATGGGCGAGGCGTTGTAGATGCCCCAGCCACTGCTGATCATGCAGGCGATGGCCACGGCATTGAGCCAGTGGGCAATGCGCACGGCCAGCGGATGAAGAACGGGTGAACGGGGCATCGTCGCACCTGCTTACATCGGCGGGGTGATGCCGTTCTTGCCGGCGCTCACGCTGTTGGCGGTCAGGCTGCCATCGGCGTTCTTGCGGGCGCGCACTACTACCTTCACGCCTGCGGTCAAGAGCGAGCGATCACCGGCTTCGATGCTGACCACGGGCACATCCTCGGGCACCACGATCTTCTTCTCGCCGCCCTTGTATTTCAGGGTGAGGGTGCGGCCCTGGCTGGCCACCACGTCACCCACGGTGCCATTGGTCATGGTGCTGTTGGGCGCCAGGTCGAACGGGCGATGGCCGTCGCCGGTACCGGCCATGGCGGGCGGGAAGACGTGCACTTCCAGCGCCTTCTGGGAACCGTCCGGCTGCGGGATGCCGGCCGCGCCGATGTAGCTGCCGGGCTTGATGTCGTTGATGTCGGCAATCGAAATGGCGGCCACGCGGGTGTCCTTGTCGAGGGCCACGTTCTGCTCGGCGCCCTTGTTGGTCTTGACCACCAGCTGATCCTTGCCGACCGAGACGATGCTGCCGCGAATGCCGACCTGCGGCGGCGTCTGCGCCATGGCCGATGAAGCGATCAACTGGCTGGCCAGCAGCGCCGGGATCAGCGCGCCACGGAGAAGACGGGGCAGAGTTGTGTTAGTCATGAGATATGGTCCTGAAAGACGATTTTTGAAGGGGGAGCCTGATTCTAGGCAAGCCGAAACGTCATTCGAATGACATTTCAATGACAAAAATGTCATTCTTCTCCTGCCTTGGCAGACCGCGCGCAAGCGCCCATAGCCCGCTCTGCGGAGCGGGCTATGGCTGACGTTCGAAGGGGGCTGGGGCGACGGCCGATAAATGACCGACGAATGACCGGCGAATGGCCAATGACTGGCCGATGAATGCGCCGGGACTCAGTTGTCCTGATGCGCCCAGTTGAAGCTCAGCGAGACGGGCTTCTCACCCACGCTGACCTTGCTGGTCTTCTTGACGCCGTTGTAGACGGCAGTGATTTCGTATTCGCCCTTGGGCAGCTTGAGGTTGGTCATGGGACCGGCGGTGGCCAGGCTGAAGACGCTCTTGCCGTGAAGGTCGGCCACGTCCAGCTTGACGTTGCTGACATAGGCGCCGTCCTTGGCTTCCGAGAACAGCAGGCGCAGGTTGTAGTCCTTGGCCGATTCACGCAGCTTGGCCTGCTCGCCGGCGCCGATGCCGCCGTTCATGTAGGCGACCGTGCCCTGCATGTCCTGGGCGTGGGTCAGGGGTGCCGCCATGCCGGCGAGGCCGAAGACGATGGCGCTGATGGCGGTGATCTTGTTGATGTCCATGATGGCTCCTTGTCGTGGTTCAGGATGAAAGCGCTGCCGCTGGTGCGGACTGCCGGGAGATCCGACGGACTAACTGTAAAACTGAAAAATTAAGGAAGACTTAATGCAGACGGCGTCGGTCGCAAAAGATTCCATCGGTTGACGCAAGCTGCGTCGGTGACGTCGCCACCGGCGCAATTTGCATCACTCCCGGTGGTGCCACCGCTTCTGCGAAAAGCAATAAAAGTCTTTTCTTTCAATGACTTGCAGACCATCGCACGCCATCAATGAGTTTGGCACACCTCTTGCCATTGATCGGTCATTGCGTCATTCCGGACGCAATCCAAGAAACCAAGAACTGGAGACTTCATGCACATCCCATCCACTGGCGGGGACGACCTCGCCCATGGCGATCGCATCAATGCGCTGGAACAGGCGCTGATGCACGGCAAGATCGATCGCCGTCATTTCATGAAACTGGCAGCGGCCCTGGGCCTGGGCACCACCGCCATCGAAAGCATCGCGCAGCAGGCCGAGGCCATCGCCACCAACCAGGCCGAACGCGCCAGCACGCTGCAAGGCCAGTACGATTACATCGTGGTCGGCGCGGGTTCCTCTGGCTGCGTGATTGCCAGCCGCCTGTCGGAAAATCCTGAGCTCAGCGTATTGCTGCTGGAGGCGGGCGGCAGCGATGATGCACCCAGCATCCTGGACCCGGGCGTCTGGTTCACCAATCTCGGGACCGAGCGCGAATGGGGCGACAAGTCGCTGCCGCAGCGCCACCTTCATCAGCGCACCCTGAGCCTGGCGATGGGCCGCGCCATCGGTGGTGGCAGCAGCATCAACGTCATGGCCTACGCCCGCGGCCACAAGAGCGACTATGACCACTGGGCGGCCGAGGCAGGAGATGCGGCCTGGAATTACGATCACGTACTGGCCATCTACAAGCGCATCGAGGACTGGCAGGGCGCCCCCGATCCAGCCTATCGCGGTCAGGGCGGCAACGTCTGGGTCCAGCCGGCCAAGGACCCCAATCCCATCGCCCCGGCCATGAAGCGCGCGGCTGCGGCCATCGGCATCCCCTCCTTCGAGGATCACAACGGCGTCATGATGGAAGGCCCCGGCGGATGCGCCATCGCCAACACCTCCATCAAGGATGGCCGTCGCCGCAACATGGCTTCGCATTACCTGCACCCGGTCATGCAGCGCAAGAATCTCACCGTACTGACCCGGGCCGAAGTGCAGCGCCTGACGCTGTCGGGCAAGCGTGCCACGGGTGTGGAGTTGAACTGGCAGGGCCGGCAGCGTCGCATCGGTGCCCGCCGCGAAGTGATCCTCTCGGCCGGTGCGCTGAACTCGCCCAAGCTGCTGATGCTCTCCGGCATCGGGGACGAAACCATGCTGCGACGGGCCGGCGTACCGGTGCGCCATGCTCTTGCTGGCGTCGGTCGCAATTTCATGGATCACATCCTGCTCGGCGGCTGCCTGTGGGAATACAACACGCCCGAGGCACCCCGCAACAATCTGGCCGAATGTACCTTCTTCTGGAAGAGTGACAGCAAGCTGGCCTCGCCCGACCTGCAGCCGTTCCAGATCGAGATACCGTTCACTTCCGAGGCGACGGCCAAGCAGTATCAGGTACCGCAGGCCGCATGGTCGATCGCGCCGGGCCTGGTACAACCCAAGAGCCGCGGTCATCTGGAACTGCAATCGGCGGATCCGCGTGACCGTCTCAAGATCCACGCCAACTTCCTCTCCGATCCGGCTGACGTCAAGGCGCTGGTGCGCGCCGTCGAGCTGTGCCGCGAGATCGGCAACCAGGCCGAGTTGCGCGCCTATGCCAAGCGCGAGGTGATGCCGGGCCCGCTCTCTCCCAAACAGATGGAGAGCTTCGTGCGCGACGCCGCCCTCACCTACTGGCACGAGACCGGCACCTGCAAGATGGGACGCGACCAGATGGCCGTGGTCGACAGCCAGTTGCGCGTCTACGGCATCGACGGCCTGCGCGTGGCGGATGGCTCCATCATGCCGCGCGTGACCACCGGCAACACCATGGCCCCCTGCATGATCATCGGCGAACGGATGGCCGAGATCCTCAAGCAAGCCTGATCTACTGACCTTCACAGACACAAAGGACATCATGCATACCCTCTTTGACAGCGACCAGCACTGGCACGGCAAGATCTGGTCCGATGGCTGGACCAGCGCCGCCGGCGGCCACGCCGACGTGATCGAACCGGCCAACGGAGCAGCGCTGGCCGCCACCGGCATCGGCAATGCCGACGACATCGACCGCGCCGTCACCAGCGCGGCGACGGCCCAACCGGCCTGGGCCGCCATCACTTTCAGCGAACGTGCACGCATCCTGCGCGAAGCGGCGCGACTCATGCAACTGCATGCCGAAGAATTCAATCGCTGGAACGTGCGCGAATGCGGTTCCACCACCGCCAAGGCCCAATGGGAACTGGCGCAATGCTGCGAACAACTGCACATGGCGGCTGCACTGCCGATGCAGCCCGACGGCTTGCTGTTCCCCTCGTCCCTGCCCGGTCGCAGCAACCAGTGGCGGCAGATTCCCATCGGAGTGGTCGGCGTGATTTCCCCATGGAATTTCCCGCTGCTGCTGTCACTGCGTTCAGTGGCACCGGCGCTGGCGCTGGGCAATGCGGTTGTACTCAAGCCTGACACCCAGAGCGCAGTCTGTGGCGGCCTGTTGCTGGCGCGCCTGTTCGAGCTCGCCGGCCTGCCACAAGGCGTACTGCACGTGATTCCCGGTGGGCCGGCAGCGGGACAGGCGCTGGTGGCCCATGCGCAGGTCGGCATGATCGCATTCACCGGCTCGACCGCAGTGGGCCGCGCCATCGGCCAGCACTGCGGACAATCGCTCAAGAAGGTGGCTCTGGAACTGGGCGGCAACAATGCGCAAGTGGTACTGGCCGATGCCGATCTGGATGCCGCCGCCTCCAACGGCGCCTGGGCCTCCTTCCTGCATCAGGGACAGATCTGCATGCAGGCCGGCCGCCATCTGGTGCATCGCTCGGTGGCGGCGCTCTATGCCGAAAAACTGGCGGCCCGCGCCAAGGCACTGCATGTGGGCGACCCGTACCGGGGGCAGGTTCATCTGGGCCCGCTGATCAATGCGCGCCAGCGTGACCGCCTGCACGGACTGGTCACGCAGAGTATCGCAGCGGGCGCCACCCTGCTCGCGGGCGGCCACTACGATGAGCTGTTCTATGCGCCCACCGTGCTGGCCGGCGTCACACCCGAGATGCCGGTGTATCACGAGGAATTGTTCGGCCCCGTGGCGCCGATTACCGTCTTCGACGACGAACGCCAGGCCATCGCGCTGGTCAATGGCAGCCCCTATGGCCTGGCTGCCGCCGTGCACAGCCGTGACGTGGCACGCGCCACGGCACTGGGCCGCCAGCTGCGCTGCGGCATGGTGCACATCAATGATCAGACGGTGAACAACGAATTTCAGGTGCCCTTCGGCGGCATGGGAGATTCCGGCAATGCCAGCCGCTTCGGTGGCCCGGCCAGCGTGCATGAATTCACCCAAAGCCAGTGGATCAGCATCATGGACCAGCCGATTCAGTATCCCTTCTGAATACCACGCATGCACGAGTGCAGCACCCCATCACAACGATAACCAGGAGACCATTCCATGCAAGCCCCGCACCATCGCGTCCGCCCGCTGCGGCGCGCCCTGCTGGCCGCCGCCAGCGCCTTGACCTTCTCGGCCGGCAGCGCCGCGGCCGCTGAAATCGCCACCGATCCGGGCGACTATGCGGCTCTACCCGCCGGCGCCAACCTGGCCCTGCTGTACGGGCAGCACACCGAGCGCAATGCCAACTATGCGAACGGCAACCGCACGGCAGGCGACTTCAGGCTGGTGACTGACATCGGCCTGGCACGTTTCGTCCACTTCATGCAAGTGGGCGATTACACCATCGATCCGCAAATCATCATCCCCTTCGGCAAGGTCGATCTGCAGACCGCCTTCGGGCCGCTCAAGCCGGTCTCGGCCAGCGGTGTAGGCGATCCGCTGGTGGGCGGGACCCTGTGGTTGCTGAACCAGCAGCAGCAACAGCGCTGGCTGGGCGTATCGGCCTTCGTCGCAGTACCGGCGGGCAATTACGATGGCAGCAAGGGACCGGTCAACGTGGGCGAAAACCGTTGGAAAGGGATCTTCCAATTGGGCTACGTCACGGCCTTGCCGGCCAATTTCATGCTGGATGTGATCGGTGAATATGCCGTCTATGGCGACAACACCAACTTCCTCGGACTCAAGCGCGAACAGGACGCTTCCTATGGCCTGCAAACGCACCTGCGCTACATGTTCTCGCCGACGACGTCACTGGCACTGTCGTGGTACCAGGATTTCGGCGGGGCGACCAAGCTCAATGGCGTCGCGCAAAATGACCGCATGAACAATGGACGCCTGCAAGCGGGCTTCTCCACGTTCGTCGCCCCGACGGTACAACTGATGGTGCAGTATGGGCAGTCCATCAAGGTGGAGAACGGTGCCAAGGAATCCAATCGCATCAACCTGCGCATCGCCAAAGTGTTCTGAAGCCTGAAGCCGTACGCGCTGATCGTCGCCTTGCGCGATCAGCGCGATTTCTTCATCCAGCGATGCAACGTGGAGCGATTCACGCCCAGGCGCTGGGCCGCTGCCGACACATTGCCTTGCACCTCCTCCAGGGTCGCGGCCAGCAAGGCTTGATGATGCTGGCGCAAGGAAACGCCCGCTTGCTGATTCATCGCGGCGGGCGGGGCGAACTCGGCGCAGGGCTGGCGCAGCTCTGCCGGCAGATGCTGCCGACCTATCAGCTCACCCGGCTCGGCGATCACCCGTGCCAGCCGCAAGGCGGCACGCAACTGGCGGCAGTTGCCCGGCCAGGGCAATTGCAGCAGGTGTTGCAGGCAATCCGCTTCCAGTTGCGCTTCATGCAGTCCTTCGTCGGCCAGCAGGACCGTCAGCAAGCGATGCAACTGCGCGCGTTGACGCAAGGGTGGCAAGGGCAAGCGCAGTCCATCCAGGCGGAACAGCAGGTCGGCCCGAAAACGCCCTTGCGCCACCCACTGATCCAGTGGCTGGTGCGTGGCACTAAGCAATTGAAACTCCAGCTTGCGGCTGCCGGTGCCGCCCAGGCGCGTGACCTCGCGCGTCTCCAGCACGCGCAGCAGGCGCGTCTGCAATTCCAGCGGCATGTCGCCGATCTCGTCCAGGAACAGCGTGCCACCATCGGCCTGTTCCAGCTTGCCCTTGGCCCCGCCGCGTCGCGCCCCGGTAAAGGCACCGTCGGTGTGACCGAACAGTTCGCCCTCGATCAGCTCGCGCGGAATGGCGCCGCAATTGATCGCCACGAAGGGCCCCCCCCGCAGGCGGCTGCTTCGATGCAAAGCCTGAGCCGCGACCTCCTTGCCACTGCCCGATTCACCGAGGATCAGTACCGGCAGTCCGGCATCGAGCGCGCGCACTGCCCGTGGCAGGGCACGCGCCACCTCTTCATCCCCGAATTCGGGGAGCGCGGCAGCAGGGGCCAGCGCCACCGATGGACGTGCAGGCTGCAACGCGGCCGGGCGCGCCGGCTGCGGTGTATCCAGCGGTGCCATGGTCAGCGTGAGCCCGGAGCGCAAACGCCATGGCAGCAGCGGCTGATGGCCGAGGCGATCCACCAGTTCCGAAAAGCGGCCTTGGAACACATCATCGTGATGCAATCCCCTTATTTCGCTGCGCAAGTCCAGCAGGCGGCGCGCCGCCTGGTTGGCGGCCACGACTTCGCCATCTGCGCCAAAGGCCATCATGGCATTGCCCAGCCCGCCCAACGCGCCGTGGTACCAGCACATCCGCACCCGCAGTCGCGCCGGTACTGCGCGCAGCAGCGTGGCTTCGATGACGCTGGCGCTGTCCTGCATCAGCGAGAGCACACCGAACTGGGGCAAGGGCGTATCGCGCGTGACATCGATGGTGCCACGCAGTTCGCCCTGCACGCCGTAGATGGGTGCGGCGGCGCACTGGAAGCTGCCATGCTGGGCAAAGAAATGTTCTTGTCCGAACACGCCGATGGCCTGTCCCTCGGCCATGGCGGTACTCATGGCGCTGGTGCCGATGCGTGCCTCGGCCAGGTTCACACCCGGGCGCAACGCACGCCGGATCAATTCGCCACAGTGTTGCAGCGGGCCGTGCACGGCCACCGCATGGCCGTCGGCATCGGTCAGCAACAAACCGTAAGCCCCCTCGCCCAGTACACGTGCCAGCCGTTCGAATTCAGGGCGAGCCGCCTCGATCAGGTCATGGCTGCGTTCAAGCAAGGACGACACCACGCTGGGCTGGACCGGATCGAAGCTGACCGCCTCGCCAGTCCGGTAGCCAACGCCCTGGCAGCGCTGCCACGAGCGCAGCACGGCATCGGGCACCAGACCGCTGGGCAGCGTGCCTTCCTCGAAGAACAGGCGGCGTGCGGTGCGGATGCGTTCAGACTCGGCCAGTGCAGCCGAAGGCAGATGGGCGAACTCGGTCATGGTATCTCCAGGGGATGGGATGCAGCGCTACCAATCAAGCCTGCGGGACCGCCTGCAATCCGGCGCTCGGCAGCAAACCCTGCGTTTGCAATGCCAATGCGGCAGCCACGTCGGATTGACGCGCCAGTGCCTCATTGATGCCCCCCACGATAGCCACGCGCTTGCGCGCGCCGTCGATGACTTCGCTCATGGCCTCATGCGCCAGGCCGGCACTGGCGCGGCCCAGTGTGGCCAGCGTTGCGGCGCGCTCGGCCTCACGCAGGGCAGCGCCGGAGGACTGGCTCAGCGAGCTGGCAATCTTGCCGATCTCCTTGCTGGACTGGCCAACCCGACCCGCCAGGCGTTTGACCTCGGCGGCCACCACCGCAAAGCCGCGCCCGCTCTCGCCGGCGCGCGCCGCTTCGATGGCCGCGTTCAGGGCCAGCAGATTGGTCTGGCTGGCGATCTCGTGGATGGTATCGACGATGCCGCCGATGGTGGCTGCCTGCCCGGCCAGCGAGCGATAGGTCGACAGCGATGTTTCGATGTAGCTGCTGATGGCAGCCACTGATCGCACGGTCTGCTCGACTGCGGCCACCGCGCGATCGACGCTGCCCCCCGACTGCTTGGCCACTACACCGGCACGCGCCATGTCGGCGATGGTGCGGTCGAGCAGACTGCTCAGATCCTGCACCAGCCCGTGGAGCACTTGCAAGGCTTGCGGCGTCACAGGATACGCGTACCGTACTGCGGACAAGGGGGCGGCCGGTTCACTTGTGGCCAGTTCGGTATTGGCCAGCAGAACCTGTTCCGGCACCTGGATCGTTACCGATGGTCGCCGCGTGCCGATCAAGGCGATGGCCGCCATGGCCAGTGGCAACAAAGCTGCCAGCACTTCTTCAGCCACACCGCGCGCGGTATTGAACAGGCTCCAGCTGGCCGCTGCCGTGACCACGACCGACAAGGCCACGCAGGCCCATTTGACAAGATGCATCCGCATGTTGATCTCCTCTGTTGCTCATTTGCATGCGTGCGCATGCATTTATTGTTTTGATTCCGTGATTTGCGCCGGGACGCTTCAAGGCGTGCCAAGCACTTCCGGCGGTGCAGCGCGCAGGCCACTTTCCAGCTGCTGCAAACGCCGCGCGTGCTCGTCGACAAGAGCCCGCTGCACGGACACCGCATCAGACAGTGCCGCCAACCGGGCAGTACAGTGCCCGGCCACTTCATCGGCCAGTTGCTCCAAGGCCGCCAGTACACTTTGACTCAGCGCTTCGTACAGTTTCTCGTAGGACGGCGGCAAATCGTCGGCAATGCGTTCATAGCCGCTGCCCGCAGGCAGGACCAGCGCCACCGGGGCCGGTGCGGACAGCACATGGCTGTCCAGTACGGCGCGCGCGTGGCGCTCGAAGGCGTGCATCAATGATGCTTGCAGGCTGGCCAGTACAGCGGCCACATCGTCCGTGCCGGCGTGCTGCTCCAGCAAGGCCGGCAGGCCCGGCATCACCTCGCGCCAGGCCAGTTGCACGACGCGTGTGCGACTGGCGGGCAGTGCTTGCAGTTCGCTCTGCACCAACTGCTGCAAGCCCCGCAGCGCGGGCAGGGTCTGCCCTTGCAGAGGGGCCAGTACCGCTTCCTGCAGATGGTGCAGCAGCACTTCGGCCGGCTTGCGGTCGCGATAGGCCAGGGCCGGTGCCAGCAGGTCCGACAGTGCGGCATACAGGCGCTCGAAACCGGCACCGCGCATCGCTTCGGCATCCGCACCGGCCGTGCGGGCCACATAGGCGGACACCGACACGGGAGCCTTCAGCTGATGCAGCGCCACACCCAGCGATTGCAACTTGTCGGCGGCGCGGGCACGGACGTCGGCTTCCTGGTCGGCGCGGTTGGCATCGGATTTGTTGCGCAGGCATTTGACGATCTGGCCATCCACCTCATCCTCATCGATGACGTCGCTGCGCGTCAGCACCGGCAGCAGCGGCTTGCCACGGCGCAGTTCGCGCGCCAGTTCATCGAGCTCCTGCACCTGTCCCGGCGAAGTCGAACTGGTCAGCCACAGCACCGCATCGGCGCTGTCGAGGAAACGCTGCGTGAGCGCCGCATTCTCGCCGGTGGCCGAATGCAGGCCGGGAGTGTCCAGCAGCACCAGCCCGTCGCCCAAGCAGACGCCCTGCAGGCGCGCCGTGGTTTCGGTAGCGCCTTCATGGAAAGGATCTTCACTCTCCATCAGCGCCCCGTCCTGCAGATGGAAATACTGCACCGCCTGCTGGCGCTCGCGGAAGCGTTGCGCGAGAAAGTTGCATAGCGAGCTTTTACCGGCATTGAACTTGCCGAACACCAGCAGCATGAGCTTGCCCTCGAAACGCTGGGCCAGCGCACGGGCGGGAGCGAGGGCAATCCATTGCTCCTCGCGGCAGCGCGCCTGGTGGATCCGCTCTTCGTGCAAGGCGGCCATACGGCGCGCCATGGGGCTGGCCGACTGCAGGCCGCTGGCCGGCAGCGGGGCAGCTTCAAAGGCCTGCGCCAGCGCCACGAGCCAATCACGCAATGCAGACAGCACCGGCTGCAGGTCGGCCTCGCCCTGGCCGGTGCGGCCGATGGACTCGATGAAACGCTGTTCTTCATGGCTCATGCGCCCTCTCCTTCGCGCAGCCGCGCCAGTGCCTGCTGCGCGCGTTCATGCGCGTGCAGTTCGGCCTGGCCGATGGCGATCTGCTGTTGCAGCGCCTGACGGTCTTCCGACAGTTCGTAGTAGTGCAGGAAGGCCTCTTTCAATTGCGCCTGCCCCGCCGGTTCACAGAAGCGGCGGCGCAGGTCGGCGCGGTATTTGATGGAGATGCCCAGCACGGCCACCATCACCGTATCGAGGCTGGCCACCGAGGTCTGCTGGCTGGCCGGCAAGCCTTCCACACCATGCTGGATCAGGTGCGCACGAATGGCGATGCAGGCGCGGGAATAAGCGACGTGAATGCGCGCCCGCTCGCGCTTGCCGGCGGTGAGCTTGAATTCGTCGGCGGCGGTATCGGGTACCAGCGCGGGATCGTCCCCCTGAAACTCGACGACCGGCAGCAGATCCTGATGGACTTTTTCCAGCACGGCCTGCAACCCTTGCTCGAAATCCTGGCGTTGCTGCTGCTGGCGCTGGCGCAGCGTTTGCAGCCCGCTCTCCAGCGCAGCTTGTTGCTGCCGTACCTGCTGGCCGATCTCGGTGAAGAGCAGATGGCGTTCATGTCGGCGCGCGCCCGGCACCTGCTCCACCACGTCACGCAGCAAGGCCTGCAGCGCCGGAATGCCGCTACGCTGCAGCAGCAGCGACTTGCCTCCTTCCACGCCACTGCGGTGTCGCGTCGACGACACCGGATACAGCGTGAGCCCCGGTGCCTGGGCAGAGATGGCGGCGCTGACCTTGGCCAGTTGCTCGTCATCGCTCATCTGGTCCACCTGCGTGAGCACGAACAGCGTCTGCCGCCGCGTGCGCTGCTGGTCTTCGCGCAGGGCCTGCAGCAGATGGCGTTCGACCGCATCCAGTTCGCCTTCCTTGGCCGCATGCACGAACAGGCGCACATCGGCCTGCAGCCAGGTGGCTTCCTGGGCATGGCTGTCATCCTGCAGGGCGACGTCGGCATCCAGCCCGGGCGCATCCAGCCAGCGCAGTTCGGCGTGATGGTGTTCGGACAGCGTGACCGTCTCGCGCCGGTCGGCCACCGCAAACACGTCGCGCCCCATCAGTTCGTTGAGCAGGCGGCTCTTGCCGTGGTTGTACTTGCCGACCACCGTCACGGTCGGCGCGGCCTGCACTTGTGCCAGCACGCGCAAGCGTGCCAGGTCATGCGCGCGGCCCGGCACCACGGCCAGGACTTCGCTGGCGAGCGGGTCGAAGGAATCATGCTGAGGGGTCATTGGGGGGTCTCCATGTTTTTCATTTTTTCTGGGCGGGACGGCCGATCAGCCAGTGCGCGGCCATGCCGATGACCACGCCCCAGAAGGCCGCGCCCAGTCCGAACAGGGTCATGCCGGACGCAGTAGCGAGGAAGGTGATGACGGCAGGCTCGGCATGGCTGCCGTCCTCGCTCATCAGGCGGATGTTGGACACGATGGCACCGATCAGTGCCAGCCCGGCCAGGGCCGCGATCAGTTCCTTGGGAAAGGCGGCAAACAGCGTCACGATGGACGCCGCAAAGGTGCCGCCGATGAGATAGAACACGCCATTGGCAATACCGGCGATATAGCGCCGGCCCGGTTCCGGATGCGCATCCTTGCCGGTGCAGAGCGCGGCCGTGATGGCCGCCAGCACGATGGTGATGCCGCCGAAGCAGGCCGTCAGCAGCGAGGCCAGCGCAGTACCGGTGACCACGGCGCGCGTGGGCGGATGGTAGCCCGCCAGCTGCAGCACCGCCATGCCCGGCAGGAACTGGCCGGTCAGGCTCACCAATACCAGCGGCACCGTCAGGCTGAAGAACATGCCAATGCTGAAGTGCGGGGCAATGAAGACCGGCTGCGCCAACTCCAGGTGGAGGGCTCCCAGTTCGGTGCGGCCGCCGGCAAAGGCCACTGCGAAACCGGTCAGTGCCACCACCACGATGCCGTAGCGCGGCCACCAGCGGCGTCCTGCGAGATAGGCGGCCAGCATGGCAAACACCATCAGCGGCGCACCCACGCTGGAGCGAAAGGCCTGCACCCCGAACTGAAACAGGATGCCGGCCATCATGCCGGCCGCAATGCCCTTGGGGATGAAGGCGAGAATTTTTTCAAAGCAGCCGGTCACGCCGATGACGATCAGGATCAAGGCCGCCATGAGGTAGGCCCCCACCACTTCCGGCATGCCCACTCCGGGAAAGAGGCTCAACAGCAGCGCCGTCCCCGGTGCTGACCAGGCCGTGATGATGGGCATCCGGAACCACCAGCTCAGCAGCAGGCCGCTCACGCCCGCACCCATGGAGATGCCCCACACCCAGGACACCAGTTGTGATTGCGGCACCTGGCCCGCATGGGCCGCCTGCACGAAAATCACCAGCGGACCGGCATAAGAAATCAGGACTGCCAGAAAACCCGCCACCCACGCAGTGAGCGAGCCTTGTCGTTGAACCATCGAAGCTTCCTTGCGAAATGCAACTACACGAACGCACGAAAGGTCCGGCACCCGTGGATCGCTCCGCCAGGTGCCGGACCGGCTTGACCGGCTACGATCTTAAACGCTGCGCGAGATCGGCGTGGCGGTCACGGTCGACGCAGTCTCCGCTGCCACGGCACGCTGGCCATGACGATAGCGCAGCAGGAAGATACCGATGGCCAATGCAGCGACCAGTCCCGGCACGGCGAACACCAGGAAATTCATCTTCAGCGGCAGCGCGGCCGCCATCAACGCACCGCCCAGCAAGGGACCGACGATGGCGCCCGAGCGGCCCACACCGGAAGCCCAGCCGAGACCCGTGGAGCGGATCGCCAGCGGATAGAACTGGGCCGTATTGGCATACAGCAGGATCTGCGTGCCGATGGTCGTGGCACCGGCCACGATGATGAGCAGGTACAGCACCGGGGTCGGGCTGTTGAAGCCGAGCAGCGCAATGGCCACCGTGCCGACCGCGAAGAAACTCACCACCACCTTGGGCAAGGTAAAGCGGTCTCCCAGCCAGCCGCCGCCGATGGCGCCGACCACGCCGCCGAAGTTGAGCGCCAGCAGGAAGGACAGCGACGACCCCAGGCTGTAACCGGCGCTGGCCATCAGCTTGGGCAGCCACGAACCCAGCGCATAGACCATCAGCAGGCAGCAGAAGAAGGCGATCCAGATCATCAGCGTGCCGAGGGTGCGCTCCTGCTTGAACAAGTCCAGCATCGGCGCGCCAGAGCCCTTGGCATCACTCTGCACCAGCTGCACATCGGCACCCAGCACCGCTTGCGGAGCGACCTGCGCCAGCATGGCACGGGCCTGCTCCTGCTTGCCCGCACGCAGCAGGAAGCCGACCGATTCCGGCAGCTTCCACAGGATCACCGGCAGCAGCACCAGCGGTACGGCCGCGGCAAAGAACATCGATTGCCAGCCGAAGTTGGGCAGCATCCAGATGCCCAGGCCCGCGCACAGCACGCCGCCCAGCGAGTAGCCGCTGAACATGATGGCCACCAAGGTACTGCGCAGGCGCTTGGGCGCGTATTCATTCATCAGCGCCACGGCATTGGGCATCAGGCCGCCGCAACCGAGGCCGGCCATGAAGCGATAGATGCCGAATTCCGTGGGCGAAGTGGAAAAGCCGCTCAGGAAAGTGGAGACGCTGAAGAGCACGAAGCTGATCGCCACGCCCTTCTTGCGGCCGATGCGGTCGGCCAGCGGGCCAAAGACGAAGGCACCGAACATCATGCCGAACAGCGCATAGCTGCCCAGCGCGCCAGCCTGCACCGGCGACAGGGACCACTCCTTCATCAGCACCGGCAGCACGGCACCGTAGATGAACAGGTCATAACCGTCGAACACCAGCAGCAATGCGCACAGGCACATCACCATCCAGTGGAATTGCGTGAAACGCGCGCCATCGATGATCTGGCTCACTTCCTGGGTCTTCATGGGTCTCCTCCGTTGTCGTTTGTCTTGCGGGATTGGCGTTGTTTTGTGTTCTTGTGTTTGTTATGCCCGGCGTTTTTCTTGCAGTAATCCAGTGCGAATCAGGCCTGTCCCTTCTTGCGCAGATGCGCCACCGCCTTGATCTCGATGATGTAGCCCGGCGCACCGCCGAGCATGTGCGCGCCAATCGCCGTCCAGGCTGGTAGCGGATAGGCGTTCAGGTAGCGGTTGCGCACCTTGATGAACAAGGGCAAATCGCGCATGTCGGTATGGAAGGTGGAGAGATCGACGATGTCGTCCAGGGTACCGCCAGCCTTCTCCAGCACCCGCTTGAGGTTCTCGAAGGCCTGCACGATCTGGGCTTCGCGCGGCTCCACCAGTTGCATGTCGGGACCGCGCCCGATCTGGCCGGAGACGTAGAGAACATCGCCGACCAATACGCCGGGGGCATAACCGATTTTTTCGTAGACGTCTTCCATTCCCTCGGGAATGATGGCCTGGCGTTCAGACATGGTGTCTCCGTTCAATGAAGTTGATTGAGAGGCCTCAGCCATTGTCGCCACCGGCGACCGGCAATACGGCCCCGGTGATGTAGCTGGCCTCGTCGGAAGCCATGAAGAGGATGGGTGCGATCTGCTCTTCCAGCGTGGCATAGCGTTTGAAGAAAGTGGAGCTGGTCACCTGCTGCACGGCCTCCTGCATCCACGCCTGCTCCTGCGCGCTGTCGCCTTGCGCATTGCGCGGCACGCGGCGCGGTGGTGCCTGGGTGCCGCCGGGGGCGGTGGCCACCACGCGGATGCCCTGCTCGCCGTATTCCATGGCCAGTGCCAAGGTCATGGCATTGACGCCGCCCTTGGCTGCCGAATACGGCACCCGGCGGATGCCGCGCGTAGCGTTGGAGGAAACGTTGACGATGGTGCCCCGGCCCGCGCGCAGCATGTGCGGCAGCACCGTGTGGCAGCCGTAGAGCGTGGGCATGAGCGAGCGGCGGATTTCGGCATCGATCTGATCGGCTTCGAATTCGGCGAAGGGGCGCATGCGGATGGCACCGCCCACGCCGTTGACCAGCAGGTCGATGCGGCCATGCAGTTCGATGGCGCGGGCCATGGCGGCCTGCGCGCCGTCATGGGTTTCGAGGTCGGCGACGAAGCCGGTGGCCCGTCCTTCGGGCGCTTCCATCGCCACTTCATGGATGAAGCCGGCGCGGTCCACCATCAGCACCTGGCCACCTTCAGCCGCGATGCCCAGCGCCACGCCGCGCAGGATGCCCTGGGCGGCGCCGGTGACCACGGCCACCTTGCCGGCGAAGCGTGCGCGGGGGAGCGCTGCGCTCATGCCGCCACCGCCACCGGCTGGCTGGTGACGAACTTCTCGTAATGGAAACTGGCCGGGGCGATGCCCTGTGCCTGGAAGTGCTTCTGCACCGCCTCCACCATCGGCGGCGGACCGCACAGGTAGACATCGACTGCGCCATCGTGCAGCACCTCGGCCGGCATGTGCTGGGTCACGTACCCCTGACGAGGATGGCTCGTTGCGGCATCGGCTACACAGGTGGTGAAGCTGAAGCCGGGCAAGCGTTTCGCCAGGTCTTCAAGGCGATCCACCAGTACCAGGTCCTGGTCGCGGGTGACGCCATAGATCAAGTGCACCGGCTGCTGCACACCCTGCTGCACCATCTCCTCCAACATCGCCAGGAACGGCGCCAGCCCGGTACCACCGGCCAGCATCAGCACGGGCTTGTCGACCGGGCGCAGGTAGAAGCTGCCCAGCGGACCGGTCATCTCCAGCGCATCGCCAGTACCGACCTTGCTGAGCCAGCCACTCATCAGGCCACCCGGCACGTTCTTGATGAGGAAGCTCATGCGCGTGTCCCCCGAGGGCGAGCTGAACGAATACGAACGATGCTGGCCGCTGCCCGGCACGGCGATGTTGACGTATTGGCCCGGCAGGAAAGCCGGTGCATCGGCCGCCACCTCCAACACCAGTTCAAAGGCCGCCTCACCGAAGGCGGTGACCTCGGCTACCTTGCCGCCGAACTTCGCGCTGCCGGTCTTGCAGGCGGTAGAGGCCACCGGTACGGCGACCACGCAATCGGATTGCGGGATCATCTGGCAGGTCAGCACCAGGCCTTGTTCCGCTTCATCGCTGCTGAGCGCATCGTCGATATAGTCGTCGCCCAGGTCGTACTGCCCGCTTTCGGCGCGGCACTTGCAGGTGCCGCATACGCCGTCGGAGCAATCCATGGGCAGGTTGATACGTTGGCGGAACGCCGCGTCCAGGACTTTTTCCTTGGGACCGCACTGGATGATGCGGGTCACCCCGTCTTCGAAATTGAGGGCGATGCGATAGCTGCTCATGTCATGTCTCCTGCGGGCTGGTCAGACGTGATAGACGTCGATGACCTGGCGGATGTAGTCGTTCTTCAGGGCGATCTTCTTGCGGGCGATCTGGAAGCCGCCTTCGGTCTTGCGCAAGCTGACCAGGGTGGTACCGAAGAACTGGTCGGTGATCTTGTAGCGGTGCGACAGCGTATGGAAGTTGTAGCGCACCTCCACCACATCGTCGTGCTCGTCCAGGATCTCCACGTTGGCGATCATGTGGCTGGTGCGCGGCTCCGGCATGGAGGCGCTGGAGCGCTCGGTCTTGATGCGGAACACGCGGTCTTCCAGTCCATCGCGGTTGGCGTAGTAGATCAGCGAGATCTCGCGCTGCGGGTCTTCGGTAAGCTGGTCGTCATCGTCCCAGGCCGGCATCCAGTATTCGACGTCCGGGGCGTAAAGTTCGAGCCAGGATTCCCACTGGCGTTCGTCGAGATAACGCGCCTCGCGATAGAGGAAGGCGCAGACTGCATCTAGTTGGGCAGGTTGGCTCATGCTTGTGCTCCTTGCTCTGCGGCCGCACGTTCCTTGCTGACGGCCTTGCGCATCTGCTCGGTCCAGTAGTGGTGCTGGCAGACGAAGAGACCTTCGTCCTCGCTGCGTTCACCGCTCAGTTTGGGGTTCATGCCCATCTTCTTCGCATTCTCGTCCGGGCCCTGCTTCCACAGCGGCGCGCCCCGACTCATGTCGTTCCAGCGCACGGCCGATCCGGCGTAGCCGGCCTGGCAGGCGCGGAATTCTTCCAGGTCATCGGCGGTACCCATGCCGGAGACATTGAAGAAATCCTCATACTGGCGAATCCGCACGCGGCGGTCTTCGGCGCTCTCGCCCTTGGGGCCGAAGCAGAAGATGCTGATCTCGGTCTGGTTCACGCTGATGGGACGGGCCACGCGGATCTGCGTGCCGAACTGGTCCATCAGGAACACGTTGGGATACAGGCACAGGTTGCGGGTCTGGGCCACGATGGTATCGGCGCGTGCCTGGCCGACACGGGCGGCCAGTTCTTCGCGCTGGTTCCAGATCGGGCGCACTTCCGGATTGAGCGTATTGGTCCACAGGAGGATGTGGCCGTTCTCGAAACCGTAGACGCCGGCCACGGCCTTGCTCCAGTTGTTGGCATCGGTGGCCTTGGTGCCGCCTTCCTTGCGGCGGCTCATGGTGGCCGCGTAGTTCCAGTGCACCGAGCTGACATGGTAACCGTCGCAACCATTTTCCATCTGCATCTTCCAGTTGCCGTCATACAGGTAGCTGGAGTTGCCGCGCAGGACTTCCAGGCCATTGGGCGCCTGGTCGACGATCTGGTCGATGATGACGCGGGTCTCGCCCAGATACTCTTCCAGCGGCAGCACGTCTTCCGAGAGGCTGCCGAAGAGGAAGCCGCGATAGTTCTGGAAACGCGCCACGCGGGTCAGGTCATGCGAGCCGTTCTTGTTGAAGGAGACCGGATATTCGGTGGTCTTCTCGTCCTTGACCTTCAACAGCTTGCCGCTGTTGGAGAAAGTCCAGCCGTGGAACGGGCAAGTAAAACTGCTCTTGTTGCCGTGCTTGCGACGGCACAGCATGGCCCCCTTGTGGGCGCAGGCATTGATGACCGCGTGCAGCTCGCCGTTCTTGTCGCGGGTGACCACCACCGGCTGGCGGCCGATCCAGGTGCTGTAGTAATCGTTGATCTCGGGGACCTGGCTCTCGTGAGCGAGGTAGACCCAGTTCGATTCGAACAGGTGCTTCATCTCCAGCTCGAACAGGTCGGCATTGGTGAAGATGTCGCGGCGGCAGCGGAAGATGCCGTTGGTGGCATCTTCATCCAGGGCGGTGTCGAGCAGGCGCTCGACCTCTTCATACTTGTCGGCGGCAAGGGTGGTCATGTCTTTTCTCCAGGGTGCAGCCCGCCTGTCGCGATGGGAAACCATCGCGGCAAGGCAGTCGGCGGGGATGAGGCTGGCCTGCGCCAGCGGCTGGCGCAGGACGATCAGGCGATCAGGCGGCCAGGCGCGGACGGTCCACGACCTGGTTGTCGGCACCGTTGACCAGCGAGGTCAGGTTGATGTCGAAGACGATCTCGGCGAACGGGCCTTCCAGTCCCTCGGCCTTGATGCTGGCCGCATCGGTACGCTCGACCAGCGGCGGCACCAGGCCTTCGCGGGTGGCGTAGGCGAAGTCGTCATAGATCAGCGGATCGCCTTCGATGTTGATCTGCGTGGTCAGCTTGCGATGGCCATCGGCGGTGACGAAGAAGTGGATGTGTGCCGGACGGTTGCCGTGGCGGCCCAGCTGGTTCAGCAGGCCCTGGGTCGGGCCGGCCGGCGGACAGCCGTAGGCGGCCGGCATGATGCTGCGGAATTTGTAGCGGCCCTGGGCATCGGTGATGATGGTACGGCGCATGTTGAAGGGCTTCTGTTCACCGGTCGGGTCGAAGTGCGAATAGAAACCCTTGGTGTTGGCATGCCAGACTTCGACCTGCGCGCCCGCCATGGGCTTGCCATCCGAGCCATAGACAGTGCCGTGCATGATGATGGTCTGGCCGTTCTTGTCGCTGCCATCGTCCAGGCGCGCGAAGCCCTGCTCCACCGGCGCACCGGCCACGTACAGCGGACCTTCGATGGTGCGCGGGGTGCCGCCGGTGATGCCCAGTGCGGCGTCTTCGGCATCCATGCGCATGTCCAGGAAGCGATCCAGGCCCAGGCCCGGCGAGAGCAGGCCGGCTTCGCTGGCAGCGCCCAGGCGATTGACGTAGGCCACGCCGGCCCAGTATTCGTCGGAGGTGATCTCCAGGTCTTCGATGGTCTTGAACAGGTCGGACAGGATGCGATGCACGATCTGCTTGGTGCGCGGGCTGCCGCCTTCGGTGTCGAGGCCGCTGGCCAGGCGCAGGAAGTCCTGGACTTCGGGGGTGCTGAAAATCTTGGCTGCCATGTTGAGTCTCCTTTTGGATTTGTTGATTGGGGAAGTGCGTTTTCTTGTTTTATCCGGCCAGTGTGGCCGGCCTCGCTGCTGTCACTGTCGCCCCTTGCTTGCGGTCGCGCCGGAAGTATTGCACACGCTCTTCATCCAGCACGATGCCCAGTCCGGGGCGGTTCGGTATGGCCAACTGGAAATCCTGGTACTGCAGTGGCTCGGCCAGGATTTCCTCGGTCAGCAGCAGCGGACCGAACAACTCAGTCCCCCACTGCAATTCACGGAAGGTGGCGAAGGCATGGGCCGAGGCGATGGTGCCGATGGCGCCTTCGAGCATGGTGCCGCCGTACAGCTCGATGCCGGCCGCATCGCCGATGGCGGCCACCTGCTGGGCGGCGCGCAGGCCACCCGATTGTTCGATCTTGATCGCAAACACATCCGCACCGCCGATGCGCGCCAGCGCAAAGGCCGAGGCCGGACCGGTCAGCGATTCATCGGCCATGATGGCGATGGCGTGCTTGCCCTTCAAGCGGGCCAGCGCCGGGGCCGAGGCCACCGGCTGCTCCACCAGTTCGCAGCCGGCATCGACCAGGCCGGCCAGGCCGCGCTGGGCTTCCAGTTCGCTCCAGGCCATGTTCACATCCACCCGCACCGAGCCGCGGTCACCGAGGGCCTTCTTGATGGCGGCCACGTGGGCGACGTCGGCCTCGACTTCGCGGCGGCCGATCTTGAGCTTGAAGATCTTGTGGCGGCGCGCGGCCAGCATGCGCTCGGCTTCGTCGATGTCCTTGGCGGTGTCGCCGGAGGCCAGGGTCCAGGCGATCGGCAGGCTTTCGCGGGCGCGGCCGCCGAGCAACTGCGAGACCGGCAGGCCGGTGCGCTGGCCCAGGGCATCGAAGAGCGCCGTCTCGATGGCGCACTTGGCGAAACGGTTGTCCTGGATGGCCTTGCTCAGGCGCGCCATGATGGCCGGGATCAGGCTGGCATCGGCGCCCAGCAGCAGCGGCGCGAAGTAGGTATCGATGGCCAGCTTCATGCCCTCGGGCGATTCGGCGCCGTAGGCCAGGCCACCGATGGTGGTGCCCTCGCCCACGCCGACCGTGCCGTCGGAGCAGTACAGGCGCACCAGCATCAGGGTCTGCCCGTTCATCGTCGCCATCGACAATTGATGGGGACGGATGGTCGGCAGATCGACCAGGAAGGTCTCGACCCGGTCGATCAGGGCCGGGGCCGCAGCGTGAAGGTGTTGTGGGGTATCCATGGACTGCATTGAACACCCGGAAGCCCTGCCATTGCCAACACCAAATTCGTCTAGTTTCATACCTTTTTTATATAGTTTATAAAGGCTCCTATAAAAATCAAAGGATTAGACATCATTAGTTTCTGTGAGATATGATTTTCGGCCATGGACATCAGACAACTGAAATACTTCGTGGCCGTGGCCAATACGCGCAACTTCACGCGCGCCTCGGAACAGCTGCACATTGCGCAGCCGCCACTGTCGCGCCAGATCCAGCTGCTGGAAGAAGAACTGGGCGTGCAGCTGATCCTGCGCAACAGCCGACCGCTGCGCCTGACCGAAGCCGGCCGGGTGTTCTACGAGCAGGCGCTGCAGATCCTCAACCGGCTGGAGCAGTTGAAGAACGCCACCCAGCAGATCGGCCTGAACCAGCGCCAGACGCTGTCCATCGGCTTCGTCGCCTCCACGCTCTATGGCGGCCTGCCGGTGCTGGTGCGCAAGCTGCGCCAGCATTATCCGGAGGTGGACATCCAGTTGCTGGAGCTGACCTCGATGCAGCAGTTCGCCGCCCTCAAGTCGGGGCGCATCGATGTCGGTTTCGGGCGCATCCGCAGCAATGATGCGACGGTGGCGCGCATCGTCCTGCGCGAAGAAAAACTGGTGCTGGCCATCCCTCCCTCTTTCCCGCTGGCCGCCAGCCATCAGCGCGTGAGCCTCAAGGAAGTGCATGGACAGAAGCTGATCGTCTATCCCAAGGAGCCGCGCCCCAGTTTCGCCGACCACATCCTGAGCCTGCTCAACGACCAGGACATCCACCCGGCTGAAGTGCACGAGGTGCGCGAGATCCAGACCGCGCTGGGCCTGGTGGCGGCCGAATCCGGACTGTGCCTGATCCCGGCCTCGGCGCGGCTGCGCAATGACCTGCATTACCGGCTCATCGACGATCCGCGCGCGACCTCCCCCATCATCCTCACGCATCGCATCAACGACAATGCCTGGTACATCGAGGCCATCAAGCAACTGGTGGCCGACATGTATGCCGAACGCCCGGCCTGGCTGGACATCGAGACCAGCTCCTTCCCGGCGACCGGTTTTCCGAATCCCGAACGGCGCGAGTGAGAGGCCATCACGATGCGCCCCCAGCGCTCATCCTGCGCGTAGTTGACGCGCAGCAAACCGTCTGCCCAAGTTGACAGTTGCCCGCACGGACGCCTACACTCGTTTGTGCGAACAAAGGATTTATGTTCGTTTATCGAACATGACGATTTCCCGCCCCGCGTTCACCATCGCGACCAGGGCGCGCGCTGCACGACATTCCACCCATAACGACAACGGAGCACACATCATGCTGTTCATGGTTCAAATGCAGGTCAACATTCCCGCCACGCTCGACAAGGCCGTGGCCGATCAGTTGAAGAAGGACGAGAAGGAGATGTCGCAGAAGCTGCAGCGCGAAGGCAAGTGGCGCGACCTGTGGCGCGTGGTCGGGCAGTATGCCAACGTGAGCATCTTCAACGTCTCCGGCAATGATGAGCTGCACAACATCCTGTCGGCCCTGCCGCTCTATCCCTTCATGACCATTTCGGTCACTCCGCTGACCCAGCATCCCTCGGCCATCGCGCAGATTGGCTGATTCCCGGCGTATCTGACGCTTTTTGATTCACACACGCCCGTCACCACCGTCCGGTGGCGCGGGCCAAGGATTTACTCATGCCCTTTGCAACCCTGAACGGAATCAAACTGCATTACCAGCTCGACGGCGACGCGGCCCTGCCGGTGCTGGTGCTGTCCAATTCGCTGGGGACTTCGCTGGCGATGTGGGATCCGCAGATTCCCGAACTGAGCAAGCATTTCCGCGTGCTGCGTTATGACACGCGCGGCCACGGCCAGTCCGAGGTCACGCCCGGTCCTTACACGATTGCCCAACTCGGCAGCGACGTCATCGCCCTGCTCGACCAGCTCGACATCAAGCAAGCGCATTTCTGCGGTCTCTCCATGGGCGGCAGCACCTTCATGTGGCTGGCGGTGCATCATCCGGACCGCGTGGCCAAGCTCATCCTCTGCAATACCGGTGCCAAGATCGGCACGCCCGAGGCCTGGAACAGCCGCATCGAGACCGTGCAGCGTGATGGCCTGTCGGCCATTGCCGCTGCGGTCGTTTCACGCTGGCTCACGCCCGAGTATGCCGAACAGCATCCGGAGCAAGTGCAGGCATTGACGGCCATGCTGCTGGCCACGCCGGCGGAGGGCTATGCAGGCGCTTGCGCAGCGGTGCGCGACAATGATCTGCGGGAAGCGATTGCGGGCATCCGCGCGCCCACGCTGGTGATTGCCGGCAGCGGCGACGTGCCGACGCCACCGGCCGATGCGCAGTTCATGCGTGCCACCATTCCGGGTGCGCTGTATGTGGAATTTGATGCGGCCCACATCTCCAACCAGCAACAGCCACGCGCCTTCACGCAGGCGGTGGTGCAGTTCCTGACCGAAGCGGCCTGAGAGCGGGAGCCCCGGCAAGGGGTGAACGAGGAGCGCTTGTGTGAGCTTTGCAGGAGGCCACTATAATGGCGGCCATGTGAATTTTTGTTAGTGTCTGATCAACGCACTCACATGGTCTCCTGTTACGAAATTACCGCCGAATCTTCCCCGTTCACCTTTCTGGTCTGGTGTGCGGCCAATGACGCACAATGGTTCGTCAGTGGCGTGGAAATCCGTCATAGCACCATCGGCAAACTCTTCCCCAAACGTTCCCTGCCGGGCCGCTACTCTTCGCGGCCGCTGGCCCTGGCGCGCGGCATTCACTGGTGCGAATCGGTGGCCTATCAATTGCTGGAAGCCGATGTGCCGGAGGTGCCGGAGGAATTCCTGCCACCGCAGGCGCGGATCATTCGCGAGATGCGCTGACAAGAAAGCCGGCATGACGCCGGCCTTCTTTCGTTTTCCCTGCCAGTGCCTGACCGCGTTCAGGCATCCAGCCGCAAGCGCCGCTGCAGCACGCCGATGGGCGGCGCCCAGCGTGCCTCGCGCGGTTTCTTCGAGGTGACCAGCGTAATGTCGGCCGGCTCGAAGACTTCGACGTTGTGCGTGATCGGCGTGGTCAGCACGTATTGCGCGCGGGTCGATTTCAGGAAGTTGCCGACCAGCTGGATGTTGCGCACATCGAGGTGGGCAAAGGGTTCGTCGATGAAGACGAAACCGCCCGGCATGTCGTCATCCTTCAACAGCCCCACCAGCAGGATCAGCGACTTGATGACCTGCTGGCCACCGGACGCTTCGCCATCGTTCAGGCCGATCTCGCCCTTGCCGTCGAAGTTGAAGCTGACCTTCAGTTCAGCCTGGCGCAGGATGGTGTCGTCATTGTCCAGATGCGGCAGATCGGCGCTGACCACCACACCGGCCAGGGCGCCGAGGTCGACGATGTTCTTGCGATAGCGGCGTACCGTCGCGCGCAACACGTCGATGTAGCGTTCACGCGCATTGCCGACGGCTTCCTCGGCTTGGTGATTGCTGATCTTGCGTGAATCCAGTTCGTTGCGCTGGTTGCCGACCGTGCCCTGCATGATGAGGTGCTTGTCTTCGACCGTGCCATCCTTTTCCCAGTGGCCGGTTTCCAGTTCGTTTTCGACGGAAGCCATGCGCAGCTCGGCCTGCTTGGCGTTGCTGTATTTCTCGTAGAGCGCCTGCACCGTCGCAGTCGCAATCCAGTGCGCAGGGAAGCGGCCCTTCTGCGCACGCGAGGCCAGCGCACGGGCGCGCTGCTCATCGTGACGCACGCGCCAGTCACGCTCCTGCCCCGCAAGATCGCCTTCGCTGTCGCGCAGGCGGCGCTGCAAGGCATCGAGCTTGCCATCGAGGATGGTGCGCTGTTCGATGGCGTCCGCGTACTGGGCATCAAACTGGCTCCAACGTTCACTCGCCGCCACGCGCGCGGCCTTCAGTGCGGGCAACTGACGGCGCGCCTGTTCGAACTCTTCACTTCGCTTCGCCAGCGCCTCTGCTGCGAGGTGGCCCTCGGTGGCTTTCTTGGCGGCGTCGAGCTGGCGCTTGACTTCGCTCTGCTTCAGGACGATGTCGGTCAACTGTTCGTCCAGCGTGGCCAGGCGCTTCTGGATCGAGGCCTGGCGCGCGGCCATGGCGGCCGCACCGAACTGGTAATCGCCCGGATCGCGCCACACGCTGCGTCCGCCCCGACCATCGCGCCAGTAGGCTTGCGGCGTGATCCATTCGCCACCACTGCTTGCGCCTTCGACCGTATCGGCCACACGGCGGATCTGCGCCAGTTGGCGCAGCAGCCAGGACGGGGCCTTGGCCGAGAAGCGCAACACCGCCAACAGGCTCTCTGCGGGCGGCTGCGAGGTCGCCGTGGCGGCATCGGAGACCACGTAATGGCGATAACGCTCACGCTCGGCCAGCGCCATGGCGGCGGCTTCATCCTTGGGATCATCCAGCACCACCACCCAGCACGAGGCGCGCAAGACGCCTTCGGCGGCGGCACGCCACTGGTCGTCCGCAATCTCGATCACATCGGCCAGCAGGTGATGGGCGATGCCGGCCTGGCGCAAGGCCCGCGTGAATTGCTGGACGTCATTCGGGCGCGGGGCCTGGCGTTGTCCGGTCAGGCGGTCCAGCGCGCCGCTGGCGTCCTTGCGTTGCTGCTCCAGGTCACGCCAGCGATCGTGCAGCGTGCTCTTCTGCTGTTCCAGTTCTTCCACGCGGGCCAGCAATTGTGTGGCATCGCCTTCCACCGCGGACAGGGCCAGCAGTTCATCGGCCTGCTTGACCAGTTCTTCCACCGGCTTCTCGGCATCGCGCGCCTTTTGCTGGGCTTGCTGGGCTTCCGCCTTGTCGCGTTCCAGCGCAGTCACCTTCTCGCGTGCCGCCTGTTGCTGCGTCAGCAGGGACGACAGCTGCAAGGTATCGCTGCTGCGCTGGCGGCGCAGGTGATTGTGATGCAGGCGCTGGCGATGCAGTTCGCGCAGGCGCGTGGCCGTGCCTTGGCGCTCTTCGTGCCAGCGCAAGACCGGAATGACTTCGGTGGCCAGCGTCTCGCGCTCGCGCAGCTTGCCCTGATAGGTGCGATACAGCGTGACGCGGCTGTCCAGCTGCGCCAGTTGCGCTTCGCTGTAGGCCAGTTCCTGTTCGGCCAAGGTCACCTCGGCGGCCAGGTCGCGTTGATGGCGGCGGGCTTCCTCGTAGCGGTCCAGCACTTCCTGGTCGCCGAACACTTCGAACACCAGGCGCAGCAATTCCTTGGGCGAGAATTCGCAGAGGCGGTCGGTCTGGCCCTGCTCCAGTGCCAGCACGCGCGCAATCGCACGCGACAGCCCGGCGCCTTCCAGGCGCTTGCGCCAGTGGTCCAGGCCCAGCCAATCCTTCTCGGGCAATTGCGCCAGGGTTTCGATGGCGACATCGCCATCACTCATGCAGTAGCGGCGCTGCCAGTCGCCGCCGTTGCGCTCGATGCGGCAGGCCAGCGTGACCTGGTCCGCATAGAGCAGGTTGCGCGCGAACGGACGGGTGGAGGTCTGGCGGCCATGCGGACGGTTGTCCACCGTGGCACGCAGCCAAGTGGTGTCGGCGTTGGCGTGGCGGGCGTAGGTCTTGTAGCTGCGCCCGCCCGAGCAATCCAGGCCCAGCAGGGTACGCATGGCGTCCAGCAGCGTGGTCTTGCCGGAACCGTTGGGGCCGGCGATGGTGATGATGGAACCGTCCAGGGGCAGCGTCAGGCGCTGGCAATAATCCCACTGCAGCAGTTCCAGCGATTGCAGGTGGAACATCAGGCGTCTCCCTCTTCGGATGATTCATCGGCAGCAGCGTCGGCTTCGGCCTGCGCCTCTGGCGCAGTGCCCGCTTCGTCACGTGCCGTGGCGAGTGCCAGCACGTCGCCCAAGGCGCCATCGAGGATGCGCGGCGCCAGGGCATCGTAGTCCAGCAGCAGCTCCAGCAAGGGGCCTTCGGCGATGTCGACGCCTCGGCGCACGATGAAGCCGTGGGCTTCCAGGCGGCGCAGGTTGGTATCCATGCGCGTCTTCTTGCCGAGCTGGTTGCCGAAGTCGGCCAGCAGCGCCGTATAAGAAATCACCGGGCTGACTTCGGCCGCCGTCGGCATGGGCTTGTCGGTGTGGAACATCTCGTCCTGCTGCTGGGCATCGTCACCGGCGGCGCGCGCCGACTGACGCTCGCGCTTGGGCAGCACGATCAGCGCCCACAGCACCACCAGCAGCGAGATGGCATCGCGCGGCAGGTCGAGGTTGTTGTTGGCATTCATGCCGGCCTCGCCGAAGACGGCCGATTCGGCCGGGCGCACCAGGGCCACGCTGATGTGATCGGCGTGGATGTTGTCCACCAGGCGCAGGCCAACCTGGGCCAGGCGGTCCTGCAGGGCTTGCCACAGGTCGGCATCGACCAGGGCGCGGCGCACGCGCGGGTGCTTGCGGGGCAGCCAGCGGCGCGCCAGCAGTTCGGCGGCCAACAGGCCGGCCTCGTCTAGGGTCTCACTCATTCGGTCTTTCCCGGGATGGATCTGGATGGACGGCCCCGGCGCTCATGGCGGCGACATCGGGGTCATCGACTTTGTCGACACGCGGCAGGAAGCCGGCTTGCCACGGCAGGCGCGCCAGGTCGCCGGTCTGCCCTTGCAGGGTGCGCGCCTGGGCGTCCCCCAGCAGCGGCAGCAATTGCAGGCGATACGCGGCCTTGCCGAAGCTGCCGCCCAGCACCACCGAGGTCAGTGGCTGCGGTTGCAATTCGCTGGCGTCCTCGCCTTCCGGCAGGGCCCCCAGGCGTGTCAGTTGTTCAATCAGTTCGCCCAGCTCGACCGGCATGCGCAGCGCTTCGATCTTGCCTTCCACGGCCTGGGCCGGAGGCGGCAAGCCTTGCTGGCGCTGGGTATCGGGACGGTCGCGCTCGAATTCGCCTTCGGCCACATCCAGCAATTCGTGGCCACTGACGAAGACCGGCTTCACACCGATGGACAGCGCCTCCCCCATCAGCGAAGACAAGTCAGCATGCGATTGCAGCCAGCGCCGCACGTCCGAGCTGGTCACGCCGGTGCTGCCGAGGGTGACGCGCTGGCGGTCGGCCTGCTGCAGGGCGCGGGTGAACTGGCTGGCCATGGTCAGCAGGCGCGCCTGGCCGTTGCCGAGCGCACGCGCTTCGCGTTCCAGGCGGGCGTCGGCGTGTTCGCTGCGGATCAGGGCGGTCAGCGCTTCACCGGCGCGATTGACCAGCTTCAGGGCCCGTTCGAATCGCGGCTGGGCTTGGCGCAGCAAGGCTTCCGAACCGCTGGCAATGGCATCGGCGAACTGGTCGTGCAGGCGCGCCAATTGCGCATGCAGGTGGCGGATCTGGCTGGCATCGGACAGGCCCAGTGCCTGGGCCCCGGCCACTTGCGCCAGCAGCGCGGCCATCTCGTCATCCTCGCCGACGGCGCGCGTGAGCGGGGCCAGCAGGGCTTGCACCTGCTGGGCAATGGGCGAGAGCTGGTAATCCTGGCCGGTGGCGTCCCAGACCAGCAGGCCCAGATCGCGCAGGCGCTTCAGGGCGGCTTCCATGGCCTCGGGCTTCAGGGCGTAGAACAGCTGGTTCAGGTCCTCGCGCTGCAGGCGGCCCTGCGGCTGCGCCGCCAGTTCGAGGAACATCCAGATGCGCAGGCGCGCAGCAGCCTGGCCACCGGAGACCAGGCCGCGCAGCGCGTCCAGCACGTCCAGCCGCTGGCCCAGGCCCCAGGCCAGGGGCGCTTCGGCGGCTTGCGAAGGATCGCGGAAGTAGCTCTCGAAGGAGCCGGAGTCATGCTCGTCCGCAAGGGGAGCGGGGTCGAATTCTTCTGTCAATTTGTCGTGGAGGTTGACCAGGCAGTGCCTGGATCCTGCCCGGTCGGTGGGCGGACCGGCAAGTTTAGCAGGCCCGGGGACCTGCCTCCAGCAAAGCGGACGGCGGCACACATGAAAATGCGCCGGAAAGGAAATGATTTATTGCATTAATGCAACGTTAATGCCCGTTGAGACAGCATTAACGCCAGCTTAATGATCGATCAGCGGGCCAGTGAGATCGCTTCGTAGGGCGTCTGCAGGTCGCGCTCGGGGATTTCCCAGACCACCAGCTTGGGCGGCGTCTGGGTGAAGGCGGGATTGGCGAAGTAATCGCGGGCGCTGCCGGAGAACTTGCCGCCATCCTTGGCGAAGCTGCCGATCTTCGCGCCCAGCGCCATCTGCAGGAAGCCGACGAAGCTGGAATTGCGCGAAAAGGAGGTCCCGATCAGGGCCACGTTGGGCAACTGGCTGTCGCCCAGCAGATCGTCGAGATCATCGCCGCCCTTGGCGGTGGCGCCCTGCCCTGTGGCGGCCGCTTCGGTGAAGACGGTGGCGGCCACGCTTTCCGGCGTGGGTTGCCAGCGCAGCGGCAGCCAGTCCAGTCCGGCCAGGTGCACCAGGTCGCCGGGACGCTGCGCCAGCTTGCCCGGCTGAGCGGTATAGGCCTGCTGCGGCGTGGCCTGCACGCCAGCGGCCGTGATGCGCGCGGCGATGGCCTGCGCGGCGGCGTTCGCGCCGGTCTCGTTCCAGTGGGTATCGGTGTGCAGGTAGGCCGAAGCACCGAGTGGTGCCAGCGCAGGGGCGAGGTCGATGGCGGCCACGCCATCCTGATTCAGTTCGCTCACCCATTGCGCGGCGCGCGCATTCAATTCGGCCGGACGCGTGAGGCCGCACAAGGCGCTGGCGGCGATGCGGCTCTTGTCCGGCACCACCGCCACCAGCAGGCCGATGCCACGTTGGGCCAGCGCCTGCCGGATGGCCAGCACTGCGGCGCGCTTGGTCTGCGCGTTGGCTTGTGCGTGGCGATTGACCTGCAATTCTTCGGCCAGGAACAGCCAGCCGGGGCAGCCGGTGCGCACGCGCGGGCCGGTATCGCCCAGCAGCAGCCAGCTGCCGGCACGCTCCAGTTTGGCGGCCTGGTCCGGCAGCCAGGCGTTGGAAAGCTGCTTGGCCAGTTGATGCGTCAGCTCGCCATGCAAGGCGTCGTCGCGCGTCCAGCTGGCGGGTAGCCAGTCGATCTTGCCGGCGTACACCAGCCAGCCGCAGGAGATCAATCCTGCACACAGCACGGCGGCCAGCGCGGCACCGGCCCAACGGCTGGCCCGGCGCGCCATGGCGCTGGGCTCAGGAGGCGTATGTGCAGCATGAACGGGGGGCGTGCTCATCGTCGGCTCAGAACTGGAAGTAAAGGAAAGGCACGGTTTCGCGGCTGGCGATCAGTGCAAAGGAGAGCAGGAAGGCGGCAATCGGCCACGCCCGCACGAACCAGAGATAGAGTGCGCGTTCGCCCCAGCGCGCCTCCAGCGCCGCCTGCCACAGCGGGGCGACGATCCAGAACAAACCCAGCAGCACGGCCAGCGCCTGCACCGGCCGCAGCATCACGGCCAGCGCATCGCTCAGGCCGGTGCCATGCAAGCCGAACTGGCCCGCATACATCGTGGCAGCGGTGGCGAAATCCGGCGCGCGGAACAAGGTCCAGGCCAGGCACACGAACAGCAGCGTCAAGCCATGGGCCAGCCACGAAGGAATGGAAGGCAACGAAGAACGCGACCACGCGCGATCAATGCACAGCGCCACGCCATGCGCCGAACCCCACAGCAAATAATTCCAGCTGTCGCCGCCATGCCAGAGACCGGCGATGGCCATGGTCAGGAACAGGTTGCGATAAGTCTTCCAGACGCCGTGGCGATTGCCGCCCAGGCCGATGTAGAGATAGTCGCGCAGCCAGCTGGAGAGCGAGATGTGCCAGCGCCGCCAGAAATCCTGGATGCTGCCGGCCAGATAGGGATGATTGAAGTTCTCGGGGAAGTGGAAGCCCAGCATCAAACCCAGGCCGATGGCCATGGCGCTGTAGCCGGAGAAATCGAAGAACAGTTGCATCGAATACGCCAGGCATCCGATCCAGGCATCGACCAGGGTCGGATGCTCCAGGTGGAAGGCTGCATCCACCAGGGGCGACAGCGTATCGGCCACCAGCACCTTCATGGCCATGCCGACCATGAAGCGGCGCGCACCCAGCGAGAAATTTTCCCGATTGAACCAGCGCTCGCGCAACTCGCGCTGTACCCAGTCATAACGGATGATGGGGCCGGCAATCGAGTGGCCGAACATGGAGATGTAGGTGGCGTAATTGATGAAGCTGCGCTCCACCGCCACCGTGCGGCGATGCACGTCCACCAGGTAGGAAATCGCCTGCAGCACGATGAAGGACAGGCCCGCCGGCAGCGCCACCTTCTGCCACGCCAGCGGCATGGCGCCATAGTGCTGCATGAGATCGCTCACGGTGGCAGCGACGATGTTGGCGTACTTGTACCAGACCAGCACCGCCGTGTTGAACACCACCAGCGCGATCAGCAGCACGGGACGGCGCAGGCTGCCCTGCCCTTCTTCGCGCGCACGGGCGCGATCCACCAGCAGCCCGCCGACCCAGGCCACGATGGTCAGCACCACGTGCAGGGACAGGAACAGCGGACTGAGCCACCCATAGAACAGCCAGCTGCCCGCCAGCAGCACGCCATTGCGTGCGCGCTGCGGCACCAGGGCATAGACCAGCAGGAACAGCGGCAGGAACAGCGTCAGGAATTCAAGCGAGGCAAAGACCATGGCGTGGTGCAGTCGGCGTCAGTCAGCGTAAGTCAGCGTCAAGCAATCAGTTGGCCAGCTTGTCAGTCGCGGCCAGCAGGCGCGGACCGCTGGCCGAGGGCAGCAGCAGGACGCTGTAGCGCTCGCCTGCCTTCAACTCACCCAGGTCCAGCACCGGGCCGGTGTTGGTCCCGCCGCAGACCAGCTGCACCGACAGCTTGACCGGATTGATGGAGCGGCGCTGCAGGCTGCCTTGCGCCACGCCCTTGAACAGGTCGGCAGTGCGGCCGGCTGGACGCAGCGCGGCGGCGGCACAGGAAGCATCGAGATTGAAGAAGGCCAGCGAGGCCTTCAGGCCATTGAAGTCATCCGGATTGTCCTGCACCGTGACCTGGCGGATGCCCTTGGGGTCCGGCAGCACCACCACCGTGGCGAACTCGCCCGGCTTGGCCTGCACGCCCAGCTCCAGGCTCTTGCCCGCCACCGTCAGCGTGCCCTTGATGGTGGACTTGGCCTGCACCGGGAAGAAGGACGAGACCGGCTTGGCCGCGTCCAGTTTCAGCGGCGGCTGGCCCTTCTGGGCCACCACTTGCAGCGCGTCCGGCGTGGCGTTGATGAAACGGATGAAGGCGGCATCCTCGGCCGGGCCAGTCGGATACAGCGGAATGTCAGCGGCCATCGCCCCCGCGCAGCCCAGCAGGGCCGCGCTCGCGGTCAGTGCGCGCAGCACGCTCATTTCTTGCCTCCCTTGGCGCTCACGGCATCGGCCGGCAGCTTGCCCAGCGCATCGCCGATGGCCGAACCCCAGGACTTGTAGCCGGCCACGGTGAAGTGCTGGCCATCGGTGGTGATCCATTGGCCCGGCTTGGACATGGCCAGCGAATCTATGTAGGTGCAAGGTGCCACGTTGGCAGCCAGGAACTGCGACATCAGCTGGGTGCGCGCATCGTTCTTCTGGTACATGCCGCCAGCCTTGCCCCAGGCCGGTCCGACCCAGGCGCACTTGGTGCCGGTGGCGGCAATCGCCTTGGTCAGGCTGGTCACGCTTTGCCAGGCCCAGGCCTTGGGGAAGGCCGGCTTGTCGTAGGAGGCCATGGTGTCGCCGATGACCAGCACCACCAGGTCCGGCTTGTCCTTGGCGATCAGTTCAGCGATCGGCGTGGTGCTGGCATCGCGGCCATTGATCTGGATCTTGCCGTTGTCGATCTGCTCGGCACCGCAGTCGACCTTCTTGGTGGTCAGCCAGTCGCCGGCACTGGCACCGCAGGCGCCGATGGAGTGGACCTTGGCGCCCATCTGGACCAGCTTGGCATTGAGGGGTTCGGTGAGGTGGTCGGCCAGGCTCATGTGGCTTTCGCCCAGGACCAGGATACTCAGACCAGCGAGAATGGATGCAGCTGCCATGGCAATCTCTCTATCAAAAAATGTTCAGTCAAATCAGTTGGAGTACGGCGAACGATACGGGCTGACCGGCAAGGTCAGGAAACTGCCCTGCATGTCCTCCAGGGTATAGCGCAGGTACATGGCGACATTGAGTTCGCGGAAGTCGCTCGAATTGTTCAGGCGCAGCGTACCGCCCACAAACAGACGCGGCGCAAAGCGGTATTCGCCGCTGCCTTCCAGGCTGTAGCCGATGCCGGTCTTGGTCTGCTGCCCGTAGATCTTGCCGCTGGCCGCTTGCAGGGCGGCATCCGTGGGGAAGTAATCCGCGCCGTCCTGGCGGAAGTACTGCACACCGGCCGAGCCCTTGAGCTGGAAGCTGAAACGGTCGCTGCGCTTGGCCCAGGTCACCGGCACGCCCAGTCCCAGATAGGCCTGCGGGCTGAAGTAACCGCCGTGGCCATAGGTATAGAAGTTCTGGTTGTTGGCGTAGCTGATGAGGGTGGCGGAGACACCGGCCGTCATCTTCTCGTCGTTGCCGTTGGCCAGGTACTGGTAGGCACCGCCGCCCAGTTCCACACGCGTGTTGGATTCGACGTTGCGGCCCATCAGGCTGTGCAGGGCACCGTAGGCGTAGACGCCGGTCTGGGCATCATCCGAACTCATCTCGGCACGGCCGCCGTTGGCGGTCACGCCGCCCCAGGAACGGCCGATGCGCGGGTCGGTGCTGCCGGCAAACGAGGTGATGCTGTCGTTGACGGCACGGCGCGACACCGTCACGCCGAAGCGGTTGGTGCTGCTGCCGCCGAGCGGCTGCTCCACGCTCACGCCACCGACCACGTTGGGATACTTGAAGCCGCTGGGCGTCGTGCCGATGTCGGCCTTGATGCCATCGTCAGGACGCTCGTAGGCTACCGCCACGCCCACGCCGCTGGCGCTCTGCTTGCCCACGCCGGTGGCACTGGAACCGCCACCGCCGAAGCGGCTGGCGGCCTCGTCGGTCATGGTGCCGCCATCCAGCGAGACCGGCGTGATGCGCACGGCCACGCGGTCATTGCCGACCGGCATGTTCACTTCCAGCGGGGCTTCGATATCGTTGATGCGGCTCAGGCCCGATTCGCTGGCATTGCCGCGCACCACCACGCCTTGCGTGACGTAGGGGCTGCGCGCCTGCAGGATGTCGTTGAGGGCGCGCTGCGCCGGCGTGAGGTTGTCCGCCGGCAGGCCTTGCTGGCCCTGCAGCGCCAGCAAGGCGCGCTGGGCGGCGGTGGCCGCACCCGGCAAGGCGGTGGCAGGTGCCGCCCCTTGCTGCGCATAAGCGCCCGCCCTGCCCGGCTGGGTGGTCTGGACCATCTGCGCCGGAGCCGGCGATGCATTGCTGAACACCGGACCGAGCGCCGGGCCATAGGCCACCGCAGGCGCGGCCTGCGACGCCGTCACGCGCGCGTTGGCCGGGGTCGGCAACACATCGGCCGCCGCCGGTGCGGAAGCCGTCATCATCGCCGGACGCAGCATGGTCTCGGCAGGCGGCGGGATGGCGGCCACATTTTCGTTGCCCGGCAGGCGACGCTGGGTACGGAAGGGGTTGATGGCAGGATCGAAACCATTGCCCTGGGCCATCAGGCTGCGCTGGCGCGCCGAGTTTTCAATGGCCACCGCCTTGCGCAACAGTGCCGTGGCTTCGCCGGTCTTGCCCAGCGCACGATAGATGCGCGCGGCTTCGGTCAGGGTGGTGGGATCGCTGCTTTCCAGTTTGTTGAACTGATCCAGCAGGCGCAGGGCATAGGCATTGTCGTGCGCCTGCATGGCGGTATCGGCCGCGCCCAGCAACACCGTGACATCGCGCGGATTGCGTTCGGCCAGTGGTTTGTAGAGCGCCAGTGCGCGGGCATTGTCGCCGGCCGCATTGAACATGCGGGCCAGTGCCGAGAGCGCACCGATATCGGTGGGCCGCTGTGACAACGCGGGGGCCAGCGTGTCGTAGGCCGCCGCCAGGTCGCCACCTTCGCGCAGGCGTTCGGCCTGGCGCACGCGGTAGAGGAAACGCACATCGTCGTATTGCTTGCGCGTGGCCACGTCCATGTTCTGGTTCTGCAAGGCCGTGAGTACGCTGTAGACCTGCGCATCCTCACCGGCCCTGAGCAGCACCGACGCGTATTGCAGGCGCGTAGCGGCGCTCGGCGTGGCCGGCGGCGCAATCAGCGGCTGCATCAGCGCCAGCGCACGCGGGGTATCGCCCGCATCGACATAGGCCGAGGCCAGTGTGCCTGTGCGCTCGGCATTGCCGGCCGCTTCGGGCTGCACGCGATCCAGCAGCGCCAGGGCTTCCTGGCGCTGGCCGGTCTTGACCAGCTCGCTGGCATGGCCGACCTGGATGGTCAGCGTGACCTGGCGATACAGATCGGTCATCGGTGCGGTACGACGGGCCTCGGGGATGCGGCGCAGGGTATCGAGCGCATCCTGCCACTGCTCCATCTCGGCCGACAGCAAGGCGCTGGCGTAGAGCGCGTCGACGTTGTCGCGATGCTCGCGGGTGAAGTCATCGATGGTCACGCGCGCCTGGCGCGACTGGCCGGCCTTGATGTAGAGGCGGGCCAGGTCGAAGGTGGTCCAGACGTTGTCGGGATCGTTGCGCACCGCTTCGCGCCGGGCGTCCAGTGCGGCATTGAGATCGCCACGCTGTTCGGCCAGGTTGGCTTGCTGGGCCGCACGCAGGGCGCGCAGGCGGCCCTGGTCGCCGAACTCGGCCTGTTGTTGCGGGGTGAGCTTGTCGAGCAGGCGCAGCGCTTCATCGGCTTGCCCGGTCTGCGAGAGCACATTCACCAGACCGCGAATCGCTCCGACCTGTGCCGGCTGCACCGCCAGTACCTGGCGATAGTGCGCCGTGGCGGCCTCGAACTGGCCGGCCGTGGCTTCGATATCGGCGATGGCGACCAGGCCATCGGTGTTCTTCGGATCCAGGCGCAGCGCCTGGGTCAGCGCATCCTGCGCCTGGCGGGTCTGGCCGCGCGCCTGCAGTTCGCGGCCGCGCTGGATCAGCAGCCAGTAGCGCACGCTGTCGAGCGCCTTCTTCCAGCCGCTGCCACCCTTCGCTACGGCGCGCGCCAGCAGCGGTTCGGCATCGGCCAGACGGTTCTGCTGCTGGCGCACCACACCCAGGCCACCGAGTGCATCGGTTTCATCGGGATGGCTGGAGAGGCGTTCCTGGAAAGCCTTTTCAGCTTCCTGCAGATCGCCCTTCTCCAAGGCCTGCAAGCCGCGCGAGAGCACCGTCGGGGTCTGCGTGGCGGTGACCTGCGAGCGGCCCTTGGCCAGCAGGTCGCGGATGTCCTTGTCGTCCGGATGGACCTGGAGGAATTCTTCAAACAGCGGGGCCTGCGCCGGACTCGGCGGGCCCAGCCAGGTCAGCGCCAGCCGCCAGCTTTCATCGGCGTCGCCACCGATGTCGGTCTGCTTGCTCAGGCGCGAGAGCACACGGATGCCTTCCACCCGGCTGTCTTCATGGCGCGCCAGCTGCTTGCCATAGAACAGCGCCAGGATGCTGTCCTCGGGGGTTTCGCGCAGCAGGCGCTCCATGCCCTTGCGCGCTTCCGGCCAGCTGGCATCGTTGAAGGCCAGGTTGTTGTAGTACTCGCGGCCGACCGTGCCCGAGGGCGTCAGGCCATTGAACATCTTGCGGAAGGTGTCGGTGGCGCGGTCACGCTCGCCGGCATCCACCAGGCGGCGGGCTTCGGCCAGCAGGGCCTGGTTTTCAGGGCGGGCCAGGGCGATGTCCTGCATCAGCTGGGCGGCTTGCCAGGGTTGCGGCGAGAGCGCCTGCAGCCGTTCCAGATACGCATTGGCCTGCTGCGGCCGGTTCTGCTTCACGCCGATCAGGCCCATGCCGTACAGCGCGTTGACCTGCGATTTGTCCAGCTGCAGCACCTTCTGCCAGACCTCGGCAGCGCGCTGGTTGTTGTTGCGCGCCTGCCAGTACTGGCCCTGCTCCACCAGCTGGGCCTGCAGGTCCGTCGGCGCAGCCAGGGCCGGGGCCAGGGGTGCGCCCAGGAGCGCGGCCAGCACTCCGATGGCTAGCGTGGTACGGCGCGTGCGCATGACTTCTCCCAAGACAAATTGAGCGTTCCGTCGTCGCGGAACTGATATCGCTGCTCGGCCCATCCGAGGCCGAACAGGCCGAGCATGACGTTGTAATACAGAATTTCCGGTTGCGCACTGGGCTGGGCCAGTCCGCTCTCCAGCTGTTGTGCGGCGCGCGCCTGCCATTGCGCGGCCAGGGCGTTTTCGCCCTTGGCCTGCAGATACGGCACCAACGCCGCGCCAAACCCGAACGGCCCCTGCCCTTCGATGGCACCGCTGGTCACGGCCACCTTCTCCGGCGCGATGCCGGTGGCGACGATGCGCTGGCGCATGCCATCCAAGGCGGCCAGCAGCGGTGCGGCCCCGGGGTCATGCGGCGAGGTCATGCCGGCCCACAGGTAGACGCGGATGGCGTCATAGCTGCCCAGTTCGCCCTTGGCCGGATCGACCATGAACTGGCCGGCCTGCGCCGCCGTCATCTTGTAGCCGACCCAATCCGCCACGAAACCCTTGGGGCTGGTGGCCTGGATCATGCGCACGGTGTTGGTGGCGATCTGCTGCCAGGGGCCCTTGGGGCGCTCCTTGTGCAGACGGCGCAGCAGCGGCAACGGCAGGTAACTCGGATTGAGCGTCCAGGCCTGGCTGCCCTGGCTGAAGCCCTGCGGTCCCGGCAAGACCATCTTGCCCAGGCCAGGCAGGTCCACCACGAGGCGCGCTTCGATGGCGTCGAGCAGGCGCACTGCATCGCTGCGATAGGTCGGGCGCTGCCACAGGCGCGCCGCTTCCAGCAGCGCGTAGGCAATCCACAGGTCGGCATCCGATGCGGAATTGGCGTCCTGCAATTGCCACTTGCCATCGGCACCCTGCCCCCACAGCCAGCCCGGCAGGCGGTTGGCGGCATCGGGCGCCATCATGTTGTCGCGCGTCCAGCTCCAGATCTGGTCAAAGCGTTGCGGATCATTGGCGATCAGCGACAGCAGCAGGTTGTAGGACTGGCCTTCGGACGTGGTGTGATTGGGCAGCAGGCTGGAGTGCAGGACCCGGCCATCGGGCTGCACGTGACTGCCGGCCCAGGATTGCCAGGTCGGCCAGTCAACTGTCGCGCAGGCGGCCGGCGCGGCGCTGGCGGCCGCACCGGCACCACTGAGCGCGAGTGCGGCCACCACCTTCAACAGGCTGCGTCGCAGCGGCTGGAACGGCAGGTCAGGCATTGAGACGCTTTCTCGCCTTGGCGCGCAGGGTCAGGTAAGCCAGGCCGCCGAGCATCAGGATGCCGCCGGCAATCAGCACGAACATGGCCAGCACGTGGCGCGACAGCCACCAGCGCAGCATGCGCAGCGGCGACATGCTGCCGACGAAATAATTTTCTTCGGCCAGCAGCGGATCGATGGTGGTGCCGCGCACCGCCACCAGGCTGCCCTGGATGGTCTCGGCTTCCGGGTCCTTGCTGGCCATCGCATCGAGGATCTGCTGCAGGCCGGAGGCATCGCCACCGGCCAGCACCACCACGCTGCGGCCACTGTCGAGGGGCGACTCGAAACCGGTCAGGTAAGAGGTCGGCTCGCCCCCCGAGAAGGCCAGTGCCAGCCGCGCACGGCGCTTGGCCTGGTCCTCGTCATCGATCTGCAGCCAGCTGCGCACGCGCAGGGCCAGATCGGCCACCTGGAAGCGCTGCTTGTCTCCGGTCACCACCGCCGGCAGGCGATCGGCCCATTGCTTGAGCAGCGGCTGATTCTGGCCCGAGGCTAGCACCAGCAGGTCGCGCGAGGCCACCTTGTCGACCTGGGCGGCCTGGGTCACGGCCACGCCGGTTGCCGGATAGCCGGTGGCGCTGCCGAAGCGGCCCAGCAGCGTCAGGTAGGCCGAGAGATCATCGGGCGTCGCATTGTCGGGCAATACCACCGCCGACTCCGAGAGATCGGCCATGCGCGTGAAGGGGAAACCGGCATCCTTGAACACGCCCAGATTGGGCATGGCCATGAAGTGATCGTAGCCGCGCAGGTCGATGGTGGATTCGGGATCGATGCTGCCGCGCACGTTGTCGATGATGACGTCCTGGCATTCGCCCTGCTTGACGAAATCGTACATGTAGCGCAGCTGCAGACGCGATTGCGGACCGGCCAGGTTCAGCGGCAGGCGCACGTTCATCTCGCGGGTCAGCGCGTCATCCTTGATGGCGGCCAGCAGGCTCTTGTCCAGCTGGTCGTGCGGCAGCAGGACGTCGGCCTTGATCAGGCCATCATTCAGGCTGACCATGAAGGACGAATTGGACGACTTGGGCTGCGGCGTATAGCGATACACCAGTTTCAGCTTTGCGCCATCCTGTCGCCAGCTGGAGAGCGCGGGCGGGAAATTGAGCGGAATGGTGATCTCGCCCGGGTTGTAGCCGGAGACATTGAGGCGCTTGGGATCGATCAGCTCGGAGAGTTTCACCGGACGATCGGTAGGCAGCCAGTTGGGCGCATCATACGGCTGGCGAGGGGTCAGCGGCTGCAGCTTGTCGACCACCACCGAGCTGCCCGCCAGGCCCTTGCCGCCCAGCGTCAGGGCAGCGGCGGCCTGCTTGAGTTCGGCGATGTTGCGGCCGGAGACGATCAGCAATTTGCCATTGGCATCATTCGGATTGGCCTGCACGGTCAGGGTCGGCCCCTTGGGCGCGGCCACGGCCACACCGGCCACGGTGGTGGCGGCCTCGCCGGCCACCATCAGCACGGCATTGCCGCGCTGGGGCAAGGTGTTGATCTGTACCGGGAAGCGCGCACCGCGATAGGCGGCCAGCGCGCCGAACCAGGACGACAGCGACCCTGCCGCTTCCAGCGTGCCGTTGTCGGGCGTGCCGGCAAAGATGAAGGGCAGGTTCAGCATGCGGATGTCGCGCCGGTCGAAGAAGGGTACGGGCATCAGCGCCAGGTCATCCTTCTGCGGCAGCGCCGTGGTCTGCAGGTCCAGCGTGGAGCCGTTGGCCACGCGCGTCCACAGGCTGGAATGCAAGGGATCCTCGCAACCCATCGTGTAGTGGCCGATGAACTGCAGGCTCAGGCGGTTGAATTCGGTAATCAGCTTGGCCGGGATGTCGACCTTGGCGGTCTGCATGCTGCCGGAGTTTTCCTTGGGCAGCGGGATGCTGCCGGCCACGACGTCGTTGACCATCACGTTGATCTGCGACAGGTCCGGCAACAGCGCGGGCGAATACGTGTAATACAGGGTCACGTGCGCACCGGTGGCCACCAGCGAGACCGGCACGTCGAAGTTGAGACTGTCGGTGGCATCCACGCCATGCAGGTTCATCGAACCGTTGCGGCCCAGCTGCTTGAAGGTGAACACGTAAGGATCGCCGGCCATCGGGATCGGTGCCGGCAGACCGGGCGTGGCCGTGGCTGCCGGAGTCGCGGGGGTGGCCGCCAGTACCGGCAGCGGCAGGCTGCCTGCCGTCATCACGGCCGCCAGCATCAGGCACAGGGAGCGCTGGCGCAGGGGCATCCGTTGCGCTTGAGACTGCTTCGTTTTCATTATTGTTTTTCCAGAGTGTTATCGGTAACGGGCACAGTGGCTGCCGCCACTGCCGAGGGGGCTGCAGCGGGTGCCGGCGCGCGGCGTTGCGCACGCCGGCTGCGCATCAGGATCAGGGTCGCCTTGAACAATTGCCGTACGCCATTCATGCCGATGCCGGCGACTTCACGCAAGGCTTTGAGCGGTGTATCGGGACGGCTCTTGCCCCAGTTGTTGTCCCAGATGTCGGCGCGCGAGAAGGTCAGGCGCACCAGTTCGCTTTGCTGGCGCAGCGACAGTTCGTGGAACTGCGCACCGACCATGTCGTTGCGGCTGAACACCACCATTGCCGGGAACACCTTCTCCTGCGCATTGCGCATCATCGAGACTTCGATGCGTGCATTGCGTGCGATGCTGACGCCGGCAGGCAGGCGCAGGCCAATGCCCTTCTGCGAGAAGTCGAGGGTCTTGCCGTCGATGATGCTGCCGTCGTCGAGCTTGATGCGTACCGGCAGTTCGGCGGTGACGCGCGGCTCGCTGCGCACCTGGCGGGTTTCGGAAGCGACCGCCATGGCGGCGCTGCTGATGATGACGTTGTAGAGCGTCCAGGCCATGTTGATGAGGATGGTGGTGACCGCATTCGGATCACCATGGATCAGTTGCCAGATGCCGAAGCCCAGTCCGGCCACGTTCAGCCCCAGCAGCACCATGTAGGGCCGCGCCAGCTTCCAGTCGAAGTGGTCATCGGTGATGATGCCGCCCTTGTCGGTGACGTTGAAGCCGCCCAGCTTGGGGTTCACCAGTGCCAGCAGCACCGGCCCCAGGATGTACCAGGCCAGCACGGTCTCGTAGACCTCGTTCCAGAAGGAATGGCGGAAGCGTCCCTGGATGCGCGAGTTGGTCAGGCTGGCGTGCAGCACGTGGGGCAGCACGTAGGCCGTGATCATCAGCGCCGAGGCCTGGAAGATGTGGGCGCCGAAGAACAGGTACGTCAATGGCGCAGTCAGGAAGATCAGGCGCGGCAGGCCATAGAAGAAGTGCAGCATGGCGTTGAGGTAGCACAGCCGCTGGCCCAGACGCAGCCCCCTGCCCTTGAGCGGATTGTCGACGCGGAAGATCTGCGCCATGCCGCGCGCCCAGCGCACGCGCTGGCGGATGTGGCGCGCCAGGTTCTCGGTGGCCAGGCCGGCGGCCTGGGGGATGGCGAGATAGGCGGTGTTGTAGCCGGCACGGTTCATCTTCAGCGCGGTGTGCGCATCTTCGGTCAGGGTCTCGGTGGCGATGCCGCCGATTTCCATCAACGCGGTACGGCGCATGACGGCGCAGGAGCCGCAGAAGAAGGCGGCATTCCACAGGTCATTGCCATCCTGCACCAGGCCATAGAACAGCTCGCCCTCGTTGGGTACCGAGCGGAAGGTATTGAGGTTCTTCTCGAAGGGATCGGGCGAGAAGAAGAAGTGCGGGGTCTGCAGCATGGCCAGCTTGGGGTCCTTGTAGAACCAGCCCATGCAGATCTGCAGGAAGGAACGGGTCGGCACGTGGTCGGCATCGAAGATGGCCACGAATTCGCCGTCGGTGACCTTGAGCGCCTCGTTGAGGTTGCCGGCCTTGGCGTGCTTGTTGTCGGAGCGCACCAGGTAGTTCACGCCGATGTTGTCGCAGAACTCGCGGAATTCTTCGCGGCGGCCGTCATCGAGCACGTGCACGCGCAGCTTGTCCTGCGGCCAGTCGATGGCCTGCGCGGCGAAGATGGTGAGCGAGACGATGTCCAGCGATTCGTTGTACGAGGGAATGAAGACATCCACCGTCGGCCATTCCGCAGGCGGCATGGTCAGCATCTGCGGCTTGCGGCGCAGCGGCCAGGCGGTCTGCAGGTAGCCCAGCGTCAGCACCAGCAGCGAATACAGTTCGGCCGCCAGCAGTCCGTAGCCGAAGCAGATGTCCAGCCAGCTTTCAAAGGCCAGCGTGGAACTGATGCGCCAGTACATGTAGCGCATCGACACCGTCAGCGAGAGCGTGATCAGCACCAGCACCGGGAACCGTCCAGACTGCTTGCGCAGCACCAGCGCGGCGACGAAGCAGCCGATGGCGAAGACGCATTGGGCGGCGAAGTCCAGCGGTACCGAAATGATCAGCAACGCCAGCATCGTGGCAAACAGCAGCACGGCCCATTGCACCAGACGGCGTGGCCCGCGCGGCAAGCCTTCGAGGCGCGCGCCGACGGTCTGCATCCATTGCTGCAGGCGGTTGGCCGATGGCCGTGCCGAGGGCTCCTGTCCTGGCGGATGCGGTGACAGCGTGGCGGCGGCAGGCAGGTCGGACGGGGCTGGCGAATGCGATGGCGAGGGGGCCTGGGATCCGGTCGTCATGCGCGTGCACCCGTGGCGACGGCTTTGGCGACAGCGGCGCGCAGCACCTCGCTCACGCCCTGCAATTGCTCATAGGCCGGCGAGTGGCCGTCCTTGACCAGCGGATTGAAGCCATAGGCCAGGCCTTCGCTGATGGCGTGATCGAGCGCGATCACGCCGGCCAGGCGCGGGCCCATCCAGCGCTTGAGGACTTCCAGCATGTCCTGGCTGAAGCTGCGGCTGGCATCGTATTTGTTGACCACATAGCGGCAGTTGTTGCGGCCATGCAGGACCTGGCGCATATGTTCCAGCGCCAGGAAAGAACCGGCGTCGGGCGTCACCACCGCCAGCACCTGGTCGGCGGCTTGCAGGGCCTGGTCGAGATAGGCGGTCTGTCCGGCCGGCAGGTCCAGCAGCACCACGTCGTCCGCCTGCAGCTGCAGGGCGTGCAACTGGCGCAGCAGCCATTGGCCATCCTCGGCCATCTGCTGGGCCAGCGCAGCTTCACCAGCGGCGGCCACCAGGGTGTGGCTGACCACCTGCGTGCCGGCCATGCCGGCGGCCAGGCCACTGCGCCAATCTGCGGCAGCGGCCGCTGCAGCAACGGCGTCGGCACTCACGCCCAGGTGGTACTGCAAGGCATTCTGCGGATCCAGGTCGATGGCGATCACGCGGCCATGGCGCGCCAGGCTGCAGGCCAGGGCCGAGCACAGGGTGGTCTTTCCGACCCCGCCCTTGGGCGAGACTACGGCAATCACTTGTGCGGGCGTCGTGGGGGGCAGGGCCACGCCGGACTGGCCGGCGTCGTCATTGTTGGCGCGCTGCAGGGCTTCGCGCTGGCGCGCGGCCTCGCCCAGCATCGAACGCAACAGGGTGGGTACGCCAGGGCCATGGGGCGCCGACGGGCTGATCTGGCTGACCGGCGCCGGGTTCGGGGAGGTAACAGGCGCCTGCACGGACAGGGACGGTGCAAGTCTGGCGACAGGGGCGACCGGGACGGCGGCAGGCGCAGCAACGACAGGTGCTTCAACGACCGGCTCGCTGACCGGTTCGATCAGCGGTTCGATCACAGGCTCAATGCGCTGGGAGGAGGAAAGCGAAGGCGGGTCCAGCAGCGGCACCACCGGGCTGGCCGCCACGACCGGTGCCGGTTCGGCCTTCACGTCCGCCGCGGCCGGCTGCGCAACCACCAGCGGCGCCTTGGGCTTGCGGACCGGCTCCTTGTAGTTGATGGCGGCCTCGATTTCGAGATACCCATCCACCGTCGCCCCGAACTTGCTCAGCAAGTTGGAGATATCGTTTCCCATGCTTGACTCCCTGCCCTGTCCTGACGGCGGCGGCTTTTGACCGGGCGCGCAAGACCTGCCTGCAACCTTGTTAAAAAGCGGTAAGTGTTCCCATATGCTGCCATCCCCCAGCTATATTTATTCATCCGCTCTGACGGCGGGACTTTTCCCCTCTGGATGCGGAGTCATGCTCCGCGCGGACCAGGCGCAGGAATGTTGTTTTTTCGACCACATTCCACGTTGTCATTAAAACAAACAAATCCTGATACCGCAACCTTCTTCGTTGTCAAAAATGTAAAAAGCCGACAAGACACAACACTCATTTCTTGCCAGGAACATATGAAGAAAGAGGCAGAATCTTACATGTGAGACGAACGCTTTGTCGCTCAATAGCGACAATTTGTTCCTCCTTCGACGCGGAATTGACACAGTTCCCGAAAGATCCCGCAAGGACACTCGCGTGCCACGGCTGGCGCGGCTTTTCGACTCTCATCCTGCGGGAGATCGGGCAACCCGGACCCGGCATGTCCACGTACCCGCCTATGCTAGGGGTTCGTAAAAAGATGTCACTCGGGAAAAACCTGAGAAGCCACGGCGTTCACGCTGGCAGCGCGCGGGAATCGGCGATCTGCCACCAGGCCGGCAGCAGTGCCTGCACCTCGGGCCGGCCGAAGCGCTGGTCGATCAGCCAGACCGTGCCCTGGTCAGTTTCGGTGCGGATGACGCGGCCGGCCGCCTGCACCACTTTCTGCATGCCGGGATAGAGGTAGGTGTAGTCGTAACCGCAGCCGAACAGTTGCTCCATGCGTTCACGCAACTGCTCGTTGACCGGGTTGAATTGCGGCAACCCCAGCGTGGCGACGAAAGCGCCGATGAGTCGATCGCCGGGCAGATCCACGCCTTCCCCGAAGGAGCCGCCCAATACGGCAAAGCCGATGCCCTGCCCGGCGCTTTCGAAACGTGCGAGGAAGGCATCGCGGTCGGTCTCGGACATGCGGCGCGACTGCTGCCAGGTGGCGATATGCGGATGCGCCCGTGCGAAGGCATCACGCGCCTGCTGCAGGTAGTCGAAGCTGGAGAAGAACGCCAGGTAGTTGCCCGGCCGCTCTTCATACTGGCGCGCCATCAGTGCGCAAATCGGTGCGATGGAGGCGGCGCGGCGCTGCCAGGTGGTGGAGATCTGATGCGCCACCTTCACCTGCAACTGGCTGGCCTGGAAGGGAGACTCGACATCGATCCAGGCGGTATTGGCCGGCATGCCCAGCAGATCGGCAAAATAATTCCACGGGGCCAGCGTGGCCGAGAACAGCGTGGTCGCATGCGCAAAGGCGAAGCGCGGCCCCAGGAAAGGCGCAGGCACGACGTTGCGGATGCACAGCACGGTATTGCGTTCATCTTCCCGGGTGAGATCAAACAGCGAGTGCGGGCCGAAGGATTCGGCCAGCCGCACGAAGGCCATGGCATCGAAGTAGAAATCGCGCAGCGGCGGATCCAGCGGCACCGCCACCTGCGCCAGGAAATCGCTGATGGCGCCCACGCTGCTGCTGAGTGCCTCGACGAACTTGGCCGGCGGCGCTTCCAGCACCTGATAGGGCAAGTCGGCCTTCTTGCCGGCGGCGGTCCAGGCGCGGCCCAGCCGTTCCAGCGGCTTGGCCACGGCCGGCGGCGCCACGCCGCGCGCGGCCCGCAGCGCTGCCCGGCTCAGTTGCGCGCTGTACATGCTGCGCGCCCGCGAGACCAGGTTGTGGGCCTCGTCGGCCAGCACGCTCACGCGCCAGTCATGCGCCTGCGCCATGCCGTAGAGCATGGCACCGCCATCGAACCAGTAGTTGTAATCGCCGACGATGACATCGCTCCAGCGCGTCATCTCGCTGCCCAGGTAGTAGGGACAGACCTGATGCTGCAGGGCCACGCTGCGCAGATGTTCGCGATCCAGCAGCGGCTGCGAGAGGCAGGCCGCGCGGGCGGCAGGCAGGCGGTCGTAGAAGCCCTGCGCCAGCGGACAGGAATCGCCCCGGCACAGCCGGTCCGGATATTCGCAGGCTTTGTCGCGTGCGCACAGTTCCAGCACCCGCAGCGGCAGTTCGCCGTGATCCTTCAAGGTGGCGGCGGCATCCAGCGCCAGTTGCCGGCCGGGGGTCTTGGCCGCGAGGAAGAGGATCTTGTCCAGCCGCTGCGCCGGGGCTGCCTTGAGGGCCGGGAACAAGGTGCCCAGCGTCTTGCCGATGCCGGTCGGTGCCTGCGCCAGCAGGCTGCGCCGGCCCGTCTGCGCGCGAAATACCGCCTCCGCCAGTTGCCGCTGACCGGGACGGAAATCGCCATGCGGAAAGCGCAGCGTCTGCAAAGCCGTATCACGCGCCGCGCGGTGCGCCAGCTCCTGTTCGGCCCAGCACATGAAACGCTCGCATTGCGCCGCAAAGAGCGTAGCCAGTTCCTCGCGGCTGCGGGTTTCTTCCAGTACCGTTTCCTGCTGGCTGCCGATGTCGAAATACACCAGCGCCAGATGGATGCGCGCCAGCCCTTCCCGCTCGCACATCAGGTGGCCATAGACCCGCAGTTGCGCCCAGTGCAGGTGGCGATGATTGTCGGGCAGGCTGGAGAGCTGGCCGCGATAAGTCTTCACTTCTTCCAGCAGCTGGCGCGCGGGGTCATACCCATCCGCGCGTCCGCGCACATGCAGCGCGCCATGATCGGCCGAGAGCGTCACTTCGCTCAGGTAGCCTTCCCCGCGCCGCTGCGCCACGATGGCGTGACCGGTGATGCCTTCCTGGGCGGTGGGTGTGGGCGTGAAGCGCAGATCGAGATCGCCCTGCTTGGCGGTGAATTCGCACAGTGCACGAACCGAGACGGTGTAGCGCGGTGAGGACTGCTCTTGCGCAGCGCCGGCCGAGAGAGGCTCGTTCATGCTGCCGCCTGTTCCCATTGCAGGTAGCACACTGCCACAGGCATGCCGTGTTGCGCGCAATAGTCCAGCCAGCGGCGCTGGTTGTCCTGCAGGCGGTCGCCCGGGCCTTTGACTTCGACCATGCGATAGCGCCCTTCCTGCGGCCAGAACTGGATCAGGTCGGGGAAGCCGTTGCGGTTCTCGCGAATGTCGTCAAGGATGCGCAGACACCACAGCTTCAGATGTGCAGCGGGGATACAGTCCAGCGCCATCACCAGCAGCTCGCGCGTAACCCAGCCCCAGGCGACGAAGGGCGATTGCAGGCCGTGCTTGCTCTCATGGGTGGCAAGGAGATGCGCACGGTAGCTGCCGTCATCGAAACGGCGCAGGCAGCGCGCCAGCACATCGCGCCGACGCGCCGCGAAATCGGCGCTCAAGAGATCGGCCGGCTCGCGCTGGAAGGGATGGAAGAAGGCGCCGGGAATGGGCGCGAACAGCGCTTCCCAGCACAGCAAGCCGAACAGGGCATTGGCCAGCGCGTTTTCGACATAGAACACCGGCGCATCGGCCTGCTGCAAATGCAACTGCACCGCCCGCTCGACGCGGCCGCCCTCGGCCGGCAACACGAGCTCGATCTGATCGACCACGGCGGGGCGCGGCCGCAGCGCCGGCGGCAAACCCAGCTGGCGCGCCAGGCGCGGCGCGATGCGCAGCAGTTGCTGGCGTTCCGCCTCGCTCTCGGGCGATTGCCGGGCGATCGTCAGCAGGGCCTGCGCGGGACCGAAGCGGCCCAGTTTTTCCAGCACGCGGATGGCGCGTGCCCGTGCGCCGGGATAACGGCAGGCAGCGTAGATCTGCTGTGCCTGTGGCCAGTCGCCGGCCTTCTCGCAATGCTGGCCGAGCTGGAACAGCAGGCGTTCCCGGCGGCTCTCCAGCCAGGGATTGTCGAAGCGCTCCGCGGGTAGCGCGTCGAGCACCGCCGCGACCTTGTCACTGGCCTCAAAGCGCTGCTTGCAGGCCTGCAGTTGCAGGTAAAGATCAATGTCGGTGCGGCTGCGAAAACCGCGCGCCTCGGCAGAAAGGGCGATCTGTTCATAGCGCAGCGTAGCCAGATCGGCCAGCACGAATTCGCTCCAGTCCTGGCGCAGGTTGCCGAAGAACATCAAACGCAAACGTTCACACAGGCCGCCAACCCGCATGCGCAGGACCGCTTCCCCGCCCTGCCCCGGCGCTATCCATTGCGACAGGCAGCGCGGCGCAGCATGAAGGGGATCGCTTTCCAGTGCCGCCAGCAAGCTGTCCTTGCGCGCCGTCCTGAGTCCACCGCGCACGCCGAACCAGCGCAGCAGCTCCGGCTTGGTCGCCAGCGCGAAGACTTGGGCCAGCGACAGCGGCGCATCCTGCTCCACCCATTCGGGCGGCAGATCGCGGGACGCCTGCAGCGGGCAGCCGATCTCCGGATAAGCCAGACGGCTGGCGCGGAAGTGCTCGCCTTTGCGCATCATCATGCGCACGAACAGCGCCCGCGCAGCCAGCGGCAAGGCCGGGAAACGCAGCAGGAAATCGCGCTCCTCGTCCTGCAGCAGGTCGGCATAGCGCTGCCCCAGCCAATCCAGCGCCTGCTGGAAATTGCTCAGGTAGTAGAAACGGTGATCGGGGACGGCGGGCATTGCGGCGAAAAGCAGGCAGGAAAGGAACTGTATGGATGCACAGTATATCGCTTCCTGCCAGAAGCAACATATTCATTGTGCCGAACATGAAGCAACGTGCAGCCCCTCCGCCCGCTCAGCCGCTCAGATCCTGGCTGCCAGCTCCTTGGCAAAAAAATCGGTCACCACCCGCACCCGTTGCGGGAGGAAGCGGCGGCGCGGCCAGACCAGGCTGATGTCGCGGGTTTCCTTCAGATAGGCATCGAGGACGGTGGCGATGTCCGGATGGCGCATCTCGCCGACCAGCGAGGCCCGGTTGAACAGCCCCAGTCCCACGCCCGCACGCACCGCCGCCAGGATGGCCTCGACCGTGTTGGCAGACAGGTTGCCCTGCACCGGCACGCTGAAGCGCCCGTGCGGTCCGCTGAAAGGCCATTCGTGCATGTCGTTGTAGATCAGGCAGTTATGGCGCGCCAGCTCCTGCGGCGTGCGCGGCAGCCCATGCCGCCTGAAATAACTGCGCGCTCCCACGCACACCAGCGGCGTGCTGGCCACGCGCTTGACCACGGCATCCGGATGCAGCACCGGACTGACGCGGATGGCCAGGTCGACGCCATCGGCCAGCAGATCGCGCACGCCATCGGAGAACTGCAGATCGAGCCTTATCCCCGGATAGCGCGCCAGCAGCACCGGCACCAGCGGCAGCACGTGCAGGCGGCCGAAGGTGGCGGACGTGGCCAGCCGGACCGGGCCGGCGATGTCCAGCGTGCTGCTGGAGAGCTCGGCATCGGTCTGCGCCATCTCCTCCAGCAGCGGCACGGTGCGCGCGTAGTAGGTGCGGCCGTGTTCGGTCAGCGTCACGCTGCGCGTGCTGCGATGGAGCAGGGCCACGCCCAGACGCTGTTCAAGGGCGTTGACGGCCTTGCTCACGCTGGACTGCGATTCGCCGAGCCGACGCGCCGCGGCAGAAAATCCACCGGTCTCGACCACGGCGACGAAGGCCGTCATTTCTTGGAATCTGTCCATGGGTATTCGCTGAAAGAGGCAGGCCACGAGGCCGGATTTATTCCAAAAGAGAATAACAGCAATCAATTTCACAGGGATTATCAACAAATCCGGCCGCAATTACCATCGGTTCACCGCTGGCCGAAGCGCTCTTCGCTTGCCGGCCTGCTCCATCAGTTTTCTTTCACTCTTGAATCGATCGGATACACCATGACTCTCTCCACTCCCTCCTTGGCTGGTTCACTCTCCCTCAGCGGCAAGACCGTCGTCATCGTCGGCGGCAAGACCGGCATCGGCCTGGGGATTGCCCGCGCCGCATTGGACGCCGGGGCCACGGTGATCGTCGCCAGCCGCCGCATCACGTCCACGCAAGAGCGCCCTGAACTGGCTGGCCTGCAGCAGGTCACGCTGGACATGCGCGACGAAACCGCCGTGCGCAGCGCCTTTGCGGCCATCGGCCCCTTCGATCACCTGGTGGTCACCGCTGCGCCCGACGTCGGCAGCTGGGGCAGCTTCATGGATGCCGACATGCGCGGCGTGCGCAGCTATGTGGAAGGCAAATTCCTCGGCACCTGGGCCTGTGCCCGCTACGCCGCACCACTGCTGCGCGCGGGCGGCACCATGACCTTCCTCAGCGGCGGCATGGCGGTGCGGCCCAAGCCGGGCTTCACGGCCGTGACCTCCAGCTTTGCGGCAGTCGAGGCGCTGGCGGCGTCGCTGGCGGTGGAACTGGCACCGACGCGGGTCAACACCCTCCGTCCCGGCTTTGTGGAAACGGACATGTGGAATTTCCTCCCGGCCGACGTGCGGGCCGGCATGATGCAACAGGTGGCTGCCAGCTTCCCGGCACGCCGGGCCGGACAGGCCGAGGACATCGCCCATGCGGCGCTGTTCCTGATGACCAATCCCTACGTCACCGGCACGGTACTGGACGTGACCGGCGGCGAGAACCTGGTCAACAGCATCGGCTGAACCGGCTGAGTCGGCTGATTCAGGGACTGTGCAGCGACACCCGAAGCGGATCATCCAAAACGAAATCGCGATTGCCCGCTAAGATAGTCGCCCTGCACAGACCAATCAAAACTTCCAGGAGACCGCCTTGCCCAAGCTTTCCACCCTCGCCGTCGCGCTGTCCGCTGCCCTGCTGGCTTGCGCCGCGCCCTTGCACGCGCAGCAGACGCCGCGCCATGATGAATTCTTCTGGCTCGGCGAAATCAACAAGGCCACGGCCGTGATCAACACCGACGAAGGCTTGCTGGACAAGTCGATGACCCCGCTGGTCGTCAAGGGCATCCGCAAGGTGCTGGCCGATGGCGAGCTGCCAGGTGCCAAGCGTCCGACGCTGGTGATCACGTTCGAGCCGCTGCTGATCCAGGCGGCCGGTCCGCAGATCACGCTGCTGCACGCCGGCCGTTCCAGCCAGGACATGCTGGCCACGCTGCGCGCGGCCATCCTGCGCGAAGACCTGCTGACGCTGGCCAACCAGCTCAACGCCACCACGGCGGCGCTGGTCAGACTGGCCGCCAGCCAGCGTGACACCATCGTGCCCAACTACACCAATGGGGTGGCGGCGCAGCCCAACAGCTACGGCCACTACCTGCTGGGCTTTGCCGCCGCACTGGACCGCGATGCCCAGCGCCTGCGCGAAGCCTATGGGCGGCTGGACCGCTCGGCCATGGGCACCACAGTGCTCAACGGCACCAGCTGGCCGTTGAACCGCCAGCGCATGGCCGACTACCTGGGCTTTGGCGCCATCGTCGACAACGCCTATGACGCTGCGCAACTGTCGGCGGTGGATGGTCCGGTGGAAGCGGGCGCGGTGGTCTCTTCCATTGCCCTGCATGCCGGCGCCTTCATCCAGGACGTGATGACGCAATATGCGCAGCCGCGTCCGTGGATCCTGTTGCAGGAGGGAGGGGCCAATACTTACGTGTCGTCGGCCATGCCGCAGAAGCGCAATCCGGGCCTGCTCAACAGCACCCGGCGCGATGCCTCGATGGTGATTGCCGAGGGCATGGGCGTGGCCATCGTGGCGCACAACATCCCGCCCGGCATGAGCGATGCCAAGGACGTGAAGCCCAACAAGGAGATGGTGCTCAATACGGTCAAGGTCCTGAAGAACTGGGAAAGCATCCTGGGCGCGCTGGTGATCGATCCGAAACGCGCGCTGGAAGAACTCAACAGCGACTGGACCGCGTCCCAGGAACTGGCCGACGTGCTCATGCGCAAGTACAAGCTGCCCTTCCGCGTGGGTCATCACTTCGCTTCGGAAGTGGTGGAGTATGCCAAGGCCAACAACATCCGGCCGCTGGAGTTTCCTTATGACCAGGCGCAGCGCATCTATCACGAAGCAGTGCTGAATTCGGAATTCCCGCAGGCCCTGCCGATGTCGGAACAGGAGTTCCGCAGCACCCTCGATCCGGTGGCGATCGTGCGCAATCGGGCCACCGTGGGCGGTCCGCAACCCGCCGAGATGGACCGCATGCTGCGCGAGGCCACTGCGCGCGTGGCGCAGCAGGATGCGTGGATCAAGGCCCGGCAGCAGCGCATTGCAGGATCGCTGCAGAAACTGGATGCCGATTTTGACCGGATGGCCGTCTCGGCGGGGGTGAAGTAAGTCGTGCCGGGCGGGCCGTGCAGCTTGGCCTAGCCGCGGGAAATCACCAGCAATCCCGCAGCAATGAGCGCGGCCCCGATCAGCTTGGCGGGCGTGATGACTTCATTGAGAATCCAGACCGCCATCAGCAAGGCCACGATGACACTGCCCTTGTCGATCAGCGCCACGGTGGACACGTCCCCCGCCTTGATGGCCTTGTAGTAGAACACCCAGGAGACGGCGGTGGTCACACCCGACAGGCCGAGCCAGAGGACGTTCTGCCAGGTGACCGCGCTCAACTGCGCGGCCGGCACGACAGCGGCGGCGAACATGAGGACGAAGACGAACACGAAGCAGGTCCGGATGGCCAATCCCAGATCGCTGGAGATGCCGGTCAAGCCGAGTTTGGCGATGACCGAGGTGAAGCCTGCAAAGGCCATGGAAATGAATGCGTAGGCGATCCAGCGTTCCATCGTCTTATCCTTGAATGAAGATCATGTAAGGCAACAACCGCAACCATCTGTGCATCTGCGGTTCAGCGCCCGCCTTCGGGCGCAAGCCGCTTGAGCAACTGCGCATGAAACAACTCCGGCATCTGCATCTGCGGTGCGTGACCAGCGCCGGGGAATACCACCAAGGTTGCGTGCGGAATGACGGCAGCCGCCTCGCGCCCGAGCACCGCATAGTTGCCCAGCCCGGCGCGCAATGCCGGCGGTGCGAATTCCTTGCCGATGGCGGTGCTGTCCTGGTCGCCGATCATGAGGACCGTGGGCGTCTTCAGGTTCTTCAGTTCGTAAAACACCGGTTGCGTGAGGATCATGTCGTACAGCAGTGCGGAATTCCACGCCACCCGCTCCTTGCCCGGCCCGCGGTACATGCCGGCCAGCATCTGCACCCAGGGTTCATACTCCGCACTCCACTGCCCGGAGAAATACGTAGCGCGCTCGTAGTTGCGGATGCGCTCGGCCGTGGTACCGAGTTCGCGCGCATACCACTGGTCCACCGACACCGGCGGCACGCCCTTGGCGCGCCAGTCTTCCAGGCCGATGGGGTCGACCAGCACCAGCTGGCGGGTCTGCTGTGGATAGGACAACGCATAGCGGATGGCCAGCATGCCACCAGTGGAGTGGCCTACCAGGATGGCCTGATCGATGCCGAGCGAGGCCAGCAAGGCGTGCGTATTCGCGGCCAGTTGCTGGAAGCTGAACTGGTATTGCTCGGGCTTGCTGGATTTGCAGAAGCCGATCTGATCCGGTGCAATCACACGGTAGCCGGCGCGGCTCAGGACATCGACGGTCTGCTCCCAGGTGCCGGCGCAGAAATTCTTTCCGTGCAGCAGGACGACGGTGCCGTGCGGGACACTGCCGGCGGCAGGTGCCACGTCGAGATAGGCCATCTCGATGTCCTGGCGCTGCGAGTGGAAACGATAACGCGAGACCGGCCAGCGGTAGTCGAAGCCCTCCAGCTGGGGGCCGTAGACCGGCGCGTTTTCCATGTCGGGGACAGATGTCGTAGTGGCAGCAGGGACCGGCGGAGGCATGGAGGCCAACACGCTCAACAGGCTGGCAGCCAGCACAGTTTTCGCACGGAACAGAAAAGGAGGCAAATGCATGGGGCGGATTCAGGGTGGTAGGTGAGATCGGGATGGCGCGCACAATCGATATCGCCGATGGTAGCCGGATTCGCGCAACAAGGTCGGGCTTCACCTCGTTTTACCGGCCCGACCTTTTGCGATGGCTGCGCGCGTGGAGGGTAGACGGCTGCCCTGCCCTGCGATTATCGTGTCACCGGTTTGACCAATCTGAACGGAAGGAACGACATCATGTTTTCAAAACAGTTTGAAGTGGATCCCAAGCACATCGATTTCCAGGGCGTGGTCGATGGGCTGTACTACCCGTTTTATATGGAATGGACGCGGCATGCCTTTTTGAAGGAAGCGCTGGGAATCGATATCGAAGAGGCCTTCCGGCAAGGTCAGGTGTTCATGGTGCTGGAATACTCGCTGCGCTTTCGCAAGAGCCTGCAAAGGGGCGACACGATGGAGGTCACCTGCGAAGTGCAGAAACACGAAAAGCGCAGCCGGGTGAATTTCGTGCAGCAGATCAAGGTGGGGGATGTGGTGTATGCGGAGGCGGTCTTTGTCGGGGCTTGCTTCATGAATAACCGGCCGTTCGTGCCGGAGGCGATTGCGGCGGCGCTGGCGGCGGCTCCTGCCGCCGATCGGGAGCAACCTGCGCCATAGCCGCCATGGCGGATTTACGCGGCGGCCTTCACATCGATGTCCGCCGCTTTTCCGTTCGCCGCTGATCTTCATCCAGCCATCTGGTTGGCCTGCGCATCGATGCGGAGAGGGAACAGATCAATGCCGGGATAGTCTGAACGCATTCAGCTTGCACGTGGCCGCATGCCAAGCCGGAGCAAGCCGCTATGTGGAAACCTTTTCTCTCAGGACTTCTCTCATGCCTCTGAAATCAACTCTCGTCATGGCGGCCCTTTCTGCCGCTGCTTTTTCGGCACACGCCCAATCCGACAGTCAGGTGGTGCAAGACATGGTGACTCGCTCGGCCAATGTCTGCCCGGGCCATAGCGCGGCGCGCACCACGCCGACGGTAAAGATGCTGCCTGTCGGCGCACTGCGGGTCATGCTGGAACGTGGTCTGGTCATGTGCCCTGACCGCCGCCTCGACGCCGACGCACCGGCGGTCTTCTTCGGCAGAGTTGGGGTATTCGCATGGAACCCGGAGCTGCCTGCAGGCGCGCAGGTGATCGTCAAGCAGATCGACACCATGACCCGCAAGGATGAATACCCCGCAGACACCCTGGTATGGGATGCCAACGGCAAGCAACTTGCGCAGCGCACCGTGCCTGCTTTCGAACCGAAGCCTGGGGCTGCTGTGCTGTACAAGGTACGCTAGGGCCTGTTCACATTTAATCTGCGAGTGCGAGAGGTCGCCAAGCGTTGGCTGCCTAGGCGCAGCGACGCGCCGTGGTGGTGCCACGGCAAGGAGCTGCAACAACGGCAGGCGACGCTTGGCGGCCTCTCCCGGAGGGTTGCCCCCAGAAGGCGCGCTGGCCGCGTTGCACGTCAGGGCTGGTGGCACCACCACCAGCCCTGACGCGCGCCTTGCCAGCCCGCCTTCTGGGGGCAACGCATCTCGCAGATTAAATGTGAACAGGCCCTAGCCTTTCGTTGTATCGCTATCGCCAAAGCCTTGTTGCTGGCCCGTCTGACTTCTTCCTGACGTCGGCGAAGTCGCGGACCAGCCGCCAACAAGAAGGTGAGCGTCATGGATCGTGCAACCTGCATTCCCTTTCCGCAAAGGTCGCCAATCGCGCAGGTGATTTCCTTTCGCCTCCCCTGACACTCCATGCGACTCCACTCATTGGAAAAGCGCCGCGCGCTATTGGTCTTACCAATAAACTGGTAATATCCAGTTTCCCAAATCGACAGCCCATCGCCTGTCGCCCGCCCTCGGCACGCTGAGGCCGAGCCACGGCAAAAAGGCGTCATTCAGAGACAATCATTTCTCAAAGGAAACACGATGAAATTACTGCGTTACGGCCCGGTGGGGCAGGAAAAGCCCGGCGTCCTCGACCAATCCGGCAAGATCCGCGATCTGTCCGCCTACATCAAGGACGTCAACGGTGCCGTACTGGATGACGCTTCCCTGGACAAGATCCGCAAACTGGACCTGGAAAGCCTGCCCGCCGTGGAAGGCTCGCCGCGCATCGGCGCCTGCGTCGGCAACATCGGCAAATTCATCTGCATCGGCCTGAACTACGCCGATCACGCCGCCGAATCCAACCTGCCCATCCCGGCCGAACCCGTCGTGTTCAACAAATGGACCTCCGCCGTGGTCGGCCCCAATGACGACGTCAAGATCCCCCGCGGCTCCAAGAAGACCGACTGGGAAGTCGAACTGGGCGTGGTCATCGGCAAGGCCGGCAGCTACATCGACGAGAAGGACGCGATGTCCCACGTGGCCGGCTATTGCGTGGTCAACGACGTCTCCGAGCGCGAATACCAGATCGAACGCGGCGGTACCTGGGACAAGGGCAAGGGCTGCGATACCTTCGGCCCCATCGGCCCCTGGCTGGTCACCCGCGATGAAGTCGCCGATCCGCAAAAGCTGGGCATGTGGCTGGAAGTGGATGGCAAGCGCTACCAGAATGGCAATACCAGCACCATGATCTTCGGCGTGGCGCACATCGTTTCCTACCTGTCGCGCTTCATGAGCCTGCAGCCAGGCGACGTCATCTCCACCGGCACGCCGCCGGGCGTGGGCATGGGCGTCAAGCCGGAAGCCGTCTACCTGCGCGCCGGCCAGACCATGCGCCTGGGCATCGACGGCCTCGGCGAACAGCAGCAGAAGACCATCGACGCCTGATCCATCAGGATCACCGCGTCACCCCGCGCCGCCAGTCGGCGGCGCGGTTGCATCCCCATCGAAGTCCACAAGAACAAGAACGACCATGCGCAGGCGCATGTCCGCCTGCGCGATCCAATGACCGCAACAGGGAAGGAGAAGACACAATGAATCACTACGATTTCCAGGGCCGCAGCGCCATCATCACCGGCGGTGCCCAGGGCTTCGGCTATGCCGTGGCCGAACGCCTGCTGCAAGGCAAGGCCAAGGTGGTGCTGTGGGACATGGACGAAAAAGCGCTGGCCGAGGCCCGCGCCAGGCTGGAACCGCTGGGCAATGTCGAGACCGTCCGCGTGGATATCTCGAGCCAGTCCGACGTCCAGCAAGCCATCGAAGCCACCGAAAAACTCACCCAGTCCATCGACATTCTGGTGCACAGCGCCGGCATCGCCGGACAGAACAATCCGGTGGCGGACTACTCGCCTGAAGAATGGCGCCGCGTGATCGACATCGATCTCAATGGGGCCTTCTACGTCAACCAGGTGGTGGTCCAGCGCATGATCGCGCAGAACTACGGCCGCATCGTCAACATTGCCTCCATCGCCGGCAAGGAAGGCAATCCGACCGCCTCCGCCTACAGCGCCGCCAAGGCCGGCATGATCGCCCTCACCAAGAGCCTGGGCAAGGAGACCGCGACCCGCAACATCGCTGTCAACGCCATCACTCCGGCCGCCGCGCAGACCCGCATCCTGGAGCAATGCACCCAGGCCCACATCGACTACATGCTCTCCAAGATCCCGCGTGCGCGCTTCGTGAAGGTGGAAGAGCTGGCGGCGATGGTGGCGTGGCTGGTGTCCGAGGAGAATTCCTTCACTACGGCATCCGTCTTCGATCTCTCGGGCGGACGAGCCACCTACTGAGGGCGCGGGGCGTGGCCCCCGGTCTTCCTCGGTGGAAGTGACGCAGAATGCTTCATTTGCGCCGCTACCCACCGTCGTTGCGGCCTGCCCAAAACAAGAAACCCGCCAGGATGTGAATGGCGGGTTTCTTGTTTGTGGCATCAGTGTCAGCTTCGTCGCCTTGTCAGCGCAAGGCCGGTCGCGGCGGCGTGATGTCTACCGGTGGGCGGCTCACCACTTCCTCACTGCCGTAGCCCACCTGGTCCTGCGCCAGTACCTTGAACTGGCTCACCACTTCGGACAGGCGCGCGGCCTGTTCCTGCATGGCTTCGGCAGCGGCGGCAGCTTCTTCGACCAGCGCGGCGTTCTGCTGCGTGGTCTGGTCCATGTCGGTGATGGCCAGATTGACCTGGCTGATGCCGTCGCTCTGCTCGCTGCTGGCCGCCGTGATCTCGGAGACGATGTCGACGACCTGGCGCACGCTGGCCACCACTTCGTCCATGGTCGTGCCGGCACGCTCCACCAGCTCGCTGCCGGAGCCGACCTTGGCCACCGAGTCATCGATCAGGGTCTTGATTTCCTTGGCGGCCGAGGCCGAGCGCTGGGCCAGCGAACGCACTTCCGAGGCCACCACGGCAAAGCCCCTGCCCTGCTCGCCTGCACGGGCCGCTTCCACGGCGGCATTCAGGGCCAGGATGTTGGTCTGGAACGCGATGCCGTCGATGACGCTGATGATGTCGACGATCTTGCGCGAGGATTCATTGATGGAACCCATGGTCGAGATCACCTGCGACACCACTTCCCCGCCCTGCTGTGCCACCGAGGAAGCGGAGGCCGCCAGCTGGTTGGCCTGGCGGGCGTTGTCGGCATTCTGGGCCACGGTGGAGGTCAGTTCTTCCATGGCCGAGGCGGTTTCTTCCAGGGCACCGGCCTGACGTTCAGTACGCGCCGAGAGGTCGAGGTTGCCGGTGGCGATCTCGCGCGAGGCGGTGCCGATGGCATCGGTGCCGCTGCGCACCTGGCCGACGATGCGCGCCAGGTTGCCGGTCATGGCCTGCAGGGAGTGCATCAGCTTGCCGGTTTCATCCTTGCGGGCGGCCAGATGGTCATCGACGCGGGTGGTGAGATCGCCAGCGGCCACGGCTTCGGCCACATTGACCGCCTTTTCCAGCGGCCGCGTGATGCCCAGCGCCAGGCTGCGCGCGAACAGCCAGCCCAGCACCACTTGCAGGATGGCCAGGCCGATCATGAGGTTGCGGCTTTCGTGATAGACCTGCTGGATGTCCTTGGCCACCTGGTCGATGTTGGCGCGTTGCAGGTTGAGCAACTGCTGCAGATTCTCCAGATAGCCCTTGGCTGCCGCATCGAAGGGGCCGGCCAGGATCTTGGCGGCTTCCTCGGCGTTGCCGTCGGCCTTGGCCTTGGAGATGGCGTCACGGTGCTTGATGTAATCCTTGCGTACCTCGCCCAGCTTGGCGAAGACAGCTTTCTCTTCAGGCGATTCGATCAGGGCTTCGATGGCTTTCTGCTGTTCGGTGGACATGCGGCTGGCCTCGGCGGCGTCGGCCGCGAAGAAGCTGGCCAGGCTGGGATCGGCACTCTTGGCAATGGCCGTGGTGCGGCGCACGCTGGTGTGGATGGTGCGATACCAGTCGGAGACCAGGCGCTCCTTGGTCAGCGGCTCGTGCATCATTTCGTCGGTGGCGGCGGCGATGCCTTGCAAACGCCAGATCGACAGCGCGACGACCACGCTGGCTGCGGCCAGGATGACGGCAAAACCCAGGCCCAGGCGGCGGCCGATCTTCATGTTGGCGAAATAGCTCATCGTTTTCTCTTATGCGCAGTAGGTGGAGGGGTAGACCGGTACATCTACGGACCGGTCTCAGGCGCTTCGGCTTCATGGTGCGACGAATACCGCCGCGGCGCGATCAGGGATTTCCTGACAACAAGCTGTCATCGCGGCAACGGGATGACGGCTTGCTGGCTAGCACACGGCGGGATGCGCCCGGTGCCGGCCAGGAATGCGAAGCCTGCCCGTTGCGCGCACATGCATGCGACAGCGCCGCCGGCAATGGCCGGGGCTTGCGAGGCGCCATTGTTGCCGTGAAGACAGAAGGCAGGCATTCGTAATTTCACTTACTGACGACATGTCAGCGTTGAGCTATGGCGCAATAGTACGCGCCTGCGGCCGATTCAAACATGAAAAAAGGATGCCGAAGCATCCTTTCCATTTGGTTTGACCGGAGGTGGGCAGTTTATTGCTGCGCCGCGTAATCCGCGATGGTCTGGGTCGCCGGGAAGTGCACCGTGAAGGTACTGCCGTGATCCGGCACCGAGGCAATATCCAGCGTGGCATGGTGGCGCAGCAGCACGTGACGCACGATGGCCAGGCCCAGGCCGGTGCCCTGGGTCTCGCGCGAGCGGCTCTTGTCGACGCGATAGAAGCGTTCGGTCAGGCGCGAGATATGTTCGGGGCTGATGCCGATGCCGGTATCCTGCACCGCGAAATGCGCGCCCTGCTCGTCACTCTGCCAGCGCAGGGTGATGGTGCCGCCTTCCGGGGTATAGCGTACGGCATTGGTGACCAGGTTGGTAAAGGCGCTGCGCAGTTCATCGGCATTGCCCTTGAGGTCGGGGCCGTCGACCACCAGGCGGATGTCATGCTTGCCCGCCGACAGCGCACGGCCTTCCTCGGCGATGCGCTCCAGCAGCGGACGGACGCGCAGCACTTCGGAGCGCAGGGGGTAGTCGATCGATTCCAGGCGCGTCAGCGTGAGCATGTCGTCGATCAGGTTCTGCATGCGCTGGCCCTGCTCGGTCATGAGCTTCAGGTGGGCCATGCGGATGGACTCTTCCAGGTTCGGCTGCGCCAGCGCGATTTCCAGAAAACCGTTGATGACGGTCAGCGGCGTGCGCAGTTCGTGCGAGGCATTGGCCACGAAGTCACGGCGCATCATGTCGATGCGCTGCGATTCGGTGACGTCGTGGGTGACCAGGATCTGGCGGCGGTTCTCGAAGGGGATGATCTGGATGATCAGCTTGCGCTCATGCAGGGCCAGCGTGAGCGGCTGCTCGTAGCGCCCCAGGATGATGTAGTCGATGAAGGCCGGATTGCGGATCAGGTTGGTGACGCGCATGCCCTTGTCGCGGTCCAGCTTGAGGCCCAGGTGCGACTGCGCGGCCGGGTTGCACCATTCGAGGAAGAGCACGTCGTCCATGATCACCACGCCATCCGGCAGCAGGCTCATGGCCTGGCGGAAGCGCGCCAGCCACTCGGCCAGTTCGGCCTGGTTGCGTTCATCGTCGCGGCGCATGCGGTACAGCCGTGCATAGACATCGGTCCAGGCCCCCCAGCCATCGGGCAGGCGCGACTGGCCGGAATCATCCAGCCAGGTCGACAGGCGCAGCAGGTAGTGCAGGTGCGCAATCATCATCGCGCCCACGCCCAGCACCGCCGTGACCAGCCCGATGATGGGGCCGAAGAAGAAACCGACGACTCCTGCTCCGGCCAGGCACAACACCAGGCGCAATACAGCAGGAATCCAGAACAGAAGTTGTGGACTCATTGATTTGACAGATAAATCTGGGAAGCGCCCGCGCGCCAAACTTTTTAATTTTGCTGATTATGAACGACGCGGGCTGTTTGGTCTTTGATCTTTATTTACTCGATCTTTGCTTGCTCGATCTTTATTTGGTCGAGAGCATGTAGCCGACGCTGCGCACCGTCTTGATGAGGTACTCGGCATCGCGCAAAGCCTTGCGCAGGCGCAGCACGTGGACATCCACGGTGCGTTCCTCGATCACCACGTGGTCGCCCCAGACGCGGTCGAGCAGCTGGCTGCGCGAGAACACGCGATCAGGATGCGCCAGGAAAAACTTCAGCAGCTTGTATTCGGCGTGGCCGATATCGATGCGTGCGCCCGACAGGCTCACCGAGCAGCTGGCCGGATCGAGCGTGACCGGACCGGCCGACATCACTTCCTGGGCGTGCTCCGGGCTCTTGCGGCGCAGGAGGGCCTTGATGCGCGCGGTCAGTTCGCGCGGCGAGAAGGGCTTGGTGATGTAGTCGTCGGCACCGTTGTCGAGGCCGGCGATCTTGTCTTCTTCCATGCTCTTGGCGGTGAGCATGATGACCGACAGTTGCTGCAGCTGGCGGTCGGCACGGATGCGCGACAGCAGGTGCAGGCCGCTGCGGTCGGGCAGCATCCAGTCCAGCAGCACCAGTTGCGGGGCGCGGTGCTGGACGAAGTCCCAGGCCGCGGCCGCGTTGGAGACGACGAAGCTGGACCAGCCTGCCTCCTTGAGGGTGAAGGCAATCAGTTCGGCAATGGAGGGTTCGTCTTCGACGATGAGGATAGTAGTCATGATAGTCAGGCTTGTTAGCAGTATCGCGGGTCTCCCCTCCGCAATCCGGCAGTGGCAGCGCTTCCCCCGCTGCCAGCACCGGTGCCGTCGTGCTTAGTCTTCTTCCTGGAGCGTCTTGGCCGAACCGAAGTCGGTGTGGCGGATATCCTTGCCACCGACCACGTAGACCACGTATTCGGCGATGTTCTTGGCATGGTCGCCGATGCGTTCGATGGCCTTGGCCACCCACAGGGTATCGATGGAACCGGAGATGGTGCGCGGGTCTTCCATCATGAAGGTGATGAGGCTGCGGGTGATGGAACGGAAGCCGTGGTCGATGCGTTCGTCCTGCTTGATCAGTTCCAGCGCCTGCTGGTCATCCAGGCGGGCGAAGGCGTCGAGGGCGCTGCGCAGCTGGTCCATGGCCTGTTCGGCGATCAGGCTCACGGTTTCATAGTGCGAGACCAGGCCGATGCCGCGCTTGTGCAGGTGGATGGCGGTGCGGGCGATCTTGGTCGCCTCGTCGCCCACGCGTTCCAGATCGGTGATGATCTTGATGGTGGCCATGACGGTACGCAGGTCATTGGCGGTTGGCTGGCGGCGCACGATCAGGTGGCTGCAGGCGTCGTCGAGTTCGACTTCGAGGCGATTGACGGCTTCGTCGTCCTTCATCACGCGATGGGCGACGTCGAGGTTGCCGTTGCGGAAGGCCGCAATCGCGTCCTGGAACTGGTGTTCCACCATGCCGCCCATGGCGAGCACCTTGGAGCGGATCTGCTCCAGATCCTGGTCATACTGTTTGGAGGAATGATCGCCGGTCATGTGACGTCCCTAAAAAGAATTTCTATAAATAATATATACGGTGCAATGACTACTCTGTGGAATCGTCGTATCGGCGTAGCGAGCGCTTCGAGTTCGCGTCGAGAAGCGCAGCCGTACTGGGGTACGGCGAGCATCGCAGACGCGAAATCGGAGCGCGCAGTAGCCGAGACGGCGGTTCAGCCGAAACGGCCGGTTATGTAGTCTTGGGTTTCCTTGCGCACCGGATTCATGAAGATCTGATCGGTCTCGCCAAACTCCACCAGCTCGCCCAGGTACATGTAAGCGGTGTAATCCGAGCAGCGCGCCGCCTGCTGCATGTTGTGGGTCACGATGGCGATGGTGTAGTCGTTCTTGAGTTCACCGATCAGTTCTTCCACCTTGGCCGTCGAAATCGGATCCAGCGCCGACGTCGGTTCATCCAGCAGCAGCACTTCCGGCTTCACGGCTACGCCGCGTGCGATACACAGACGCTGTTGCTGACCACCGGAGAGCGACAGGCCGCTCTTGTGCAGCTTGTCCTTCACTTCACCCCACAGCGCCGCCTTGTTGAGCGCCCATTCGACGCGCTCATCCATCTCGCCCTTGGGCAGGTTTTCATACAGGCGGATACCGAAGGCGATGTTGTCATACACCGACATCGGGAACGGAGTCGGCTTCTGGAACACCATGCCGACCTTGGCGCGCAGCATGTTCAGATCCTGGCCCGGTTCGAGGATGTTGTTGCCGGCATAGATGATCTTGCCCTCGGCGCGCTGGCCGGGATACAGGTCATACATGCGGTTGAAGGTACGCAGCAGCGTCGACTTGCCGCAGCCCGAGGGGCCGATGAAGGCGGTGACCTTGCCTTCATAGATGTTCAGGTTGATGTTCTTCAAACCCTGGAATCCGCCGTAGTAGAAGTTCAGTTGCGAAACTTCCAGCGTGGTCTTCTGGACCGCAGCGGCGTTGAGAGGTGCGGTCGAAGCGTGGCTTGCCATTTGATGAGCAGTAGTCATGTCGGTCACTTGGAGAATTAGCCGGGGATTTGTTGTTTGAACAGGGTGCGCGAGAGCACGTTGAGCAGCAGCACGCTGAAGGTGATCAGCAAGGCGCCGCCCCATGCCAGCGAGACCCAGTTGTCATACGGGCTCATGGCGAACTGGTTGATCACCACCGGCAGGTTGGCGATCGGACGGTTCATGTTGGTGCTGAAGAACTGGTTGTTCAGGGCGGTGAACAGCAGCGGCGCGGTCTCACCCGAGATTCGCGCCACGGCCAGCAGCACGCCGGTCACCACGCCCGCCTTGACCGCACGCAGGCGCACGATGATGGCCACCTTCCAGCGCGGGGCACCCAGGGCGAAGGCGGCTTCACGCAGACCGCTCGGCACCAGCTTCAACATGTTGTCGGTGGTACGCACCACCACTGGAATGGCGATCAGCGAAATGGCGAAGGTACCGGCCCAGCCCGAGAAGTGGTTCACGTTGGCCACGTAGATCGCATAGATGAACAGGCCAATCACGATCGACGGTGCCGACAGCATGATGTCGGTAACGAAGCGGGTGACCTGGGCCAGCTTGCTTTCCTCGCCGTATTCGGCGAGATAGACGCCGGCCAGGATGCCGATCGGGGTGCTGATGATGGTGCTGATACCGACCATCAGCAGCGAGCCGACGATGGGGTTCAACAGGCCGCCGCCGGCATCGCCCGGACCGGGGGTGTTTTCGGTCAGCAGACCCAGGTTCAGTGCGGCCACGCCCTTGAAGACCAGGGTCAGCAGGATCCAGGCCAGCACGAACAGGCCCAGGCCCATGGCCAGGAAGGAGAACAGCATGCCCATGCGATGCTGCATCAGGCGACGGCGGTAGACGGGGTTCATGGCTTGCGCCTGGTCGGTGCTTTTCACACCGGCTTGTACGGTCTGGCTCATTATTTGGCTCCTTCCTTGCGGGTCATGCCCATGAGCATGATCTTGGCGGCGGACAGAACGATGAAGGTGATGACGAACAGGATCAGGCCCAGGGCAAACAGCGAGGACACGTGCAGCTTGCTGGAGGCTTCGGCGATTTCATTGGCCAGGGTCGAGGCAATCGAGTTGCCGGCCGAGAACAGCGACCAGGACAGGCGATGCGAGTTGCCGATCACGAAGGTGACCGCCATGGTCTCGCCCAGCGCACGGCCCAGGCCCAGCATCACGCCACCGACCACACCGGTCTTGGTGTAGGGCAGCACCACCTTGCGCACCACTTCCCAGCGGGTGCAGCCGAGACCGTAGGCCGATTCCTTCAGCACTGCGGGCACGACTTCAAACACGTCGCGCATCACCGAAGAGATGAAGGGGATGATCATCACCGACAGGATCAGGCCGGCGGTCAGGATGCCGATACCCATGGTCGGGCCGGAGAACAGCACGCCGATGCCGGGGATCTGGCCCAGGGTCGCCTTCAGGAAGGGCTGGCCGTATTCGGAGAAGAGCGGTGCGAACACGAACAGGCCCCACATGCCGTAGATGATGGAGGGCACGCCCGCCAGCAGTTCCACACAGGTGCCCAGCGGACGGCGCAGCTTGGCCGGGCAGATTTCGGTCAGGAACAGGGCGATGCCGAAGCTGACCGGGAAGGCGATCAGCAAGGCGATGATCGAGGTCGACAGCGTGCCGACGATGGCGATCATGGCGCCGAATTCGTTATTGGTCGGATCCCATTCGACGCGCGTGATGAAGCCCGGGCCGAAGGCCTGGAACGCCGGTGCGGCACCGATGATGAGGGAAACGATGATCCCGCCCAGCATCAGCAGCACGGACAGGGCGAAGATCAGGGTGATCTTGTGGAAAAAGAAATCCTGCAGACGCTGGCGGCGCATGACGGCCATCAACTTCTCGCGCGCAGCTTGCGCACTTTCAGTCTCTGTCGGGGATTTTTTGACTTCGGTATTCGACATTGCCGTGGTGGAATAATTAGCGCTCATTTGAATTCACCATTAAAACGGGCCATCGCCGCGAATGCTCTGTGCTCCAGAGTTGCTCGTTTTCGCTGCGATGACCCGAATGCTCCGTAGGGGAGAGGCTGCTATGACCGGATGTTCATGGCATCCGGCCGGACTGGGCTTGGCTTACCAGAGCGCCTTGCCGCTGCTGTCCTTGACGTTGCTCTTCCAGGAATCTTCCACCAGCTTGGTGACCGAATCCGGCAGGGGCACGTAGTCCAGTTCAGCAGCAACCTTGCCGCCGTTCTTGTAGGCCCAGTCGAAGAACTTCAGGACTTCCTTGCCCTTGGCGCCATCGCCAGCCTGTTCCTTGTGCAGCAGGATGAAGGTGGCGCTGGAGATCGGCCACGATTCCTTGCCGGCTGCGTCGGTGAAGTCCACTGCGAAGCCAGGGGTCTTGGCCCAGTCGCCAGCGGCGGTGGCAGCCTTGAAGGTGGAATCGTCCGGGGAGACGAAGTTGCCATCCTTGTTCTTCAGCTGGGTGTAGTTCAGCTTGTTCTTCTTGACGTAGGCGTACTCGACGTAGCCGATTGCGCCCTTGACCTTCTGCACGTTGGCGGCAACGCCTTCGTTACCCTTGCCACCCACGCCGGTGGGCCACTTGACGGCAGTACCGGCACCGATCTTGCTCTTGAAGTCGGCGTTGGCCTTGGACAGGTAGGAGGTGAAGACGTAGGAAGTGCCCGATGCGTCCGAACGGTAGACGACGGTGATGTCTTCATTCGGCAGCTTCACGCCCGGGTTCAGGGCGGTGATCTCCGGTGCGTTCCACTTGGTGATCTTGCCGGCATAGATGTCGCCCAGCACCTGGCCCGACAGCTTGATCTGGCCGGGGGTCACGCCGTCCAGGTTGACCACGGGAACCACGCCACCGACGACGGCGGGGAACTGGGTCAGGCCGGCTTCAGCCAGTTCGCTTTGCGGCAGCGGAGCATCCGAAGCGCCGAAATCGACGGTCTTGGCCTTGATCTGCTTGATGCCACCGCCCGAACCGATGGACTGGTAGTTCAGGCTGTTGCCGGTGGCGGCCTTGTACAGCTCAGCCCACTTGGCGTAGACCGGGTACGGGAAGGAGGCGCCAGCGCCGGTGATTTCTGCTGCATGCGCGGCACCGCTGAAAGCGAAAGCGCCAGCCACTGCGATTGCAACAGACTTGATCAGATGGTTAAAACCCATTTCTGCTACTCCTATGATTTTGAAGAGAGGACGGTCACCGAGAAACATCACGTCGGGAGGGATGACTTTCGAGACAGGGCGAACTTTAACCAGCTAATGTGACGAGTTTATGACCCGAACTTGTCATTCAGTCCAGATCGCACGGGCCTCCGCGCCGCGCTGCAACACTCCCTGCCCGGCACCCGGCAACCGACCGAAAACCCGCATGCCGCGCGCGGTGCGGCTTTCCTGACAGTTTGATGTCATGGCCCGTGGCGGGTGATGTCACGGGTTGCCTGCAGACAAATATGATTTTGTCATCATATAGAGATCGATTTATACTGAAGCAAATGTGACAAAGTGGCCAAGGCGTTGTCATAAACTCGTCATACCTCCTAAATACACTGCCCGCTCTAAGTGGATGGACAGGGACCATTGATGACCAGAAAAGCAAAGCCGGAGAGCAGTACCCAACCTGAACTTCCCGCCAGTACGATTTACCTCAACCGTGAACTGTCGCAACTGGCCTTCAACCGCCGCGTGCTGGCCCAAGCCGAAGACGACAGCGTGCCGCTGCTGGAGCGCCTGCGCTATTTGTGCATTTGCAGCAGCAATCTCGATGAATTTTTCGAAGTGCGCATCGCCAGCCTGCTGGCCAACCGCATCGAGGGCGAGAACATCGACCCGCCCGAACTGCGCGCCGCGCTCGAACGCACCAGCGCCGAGTGCCACCGCATCGTCACGCGCCAATATGAACTCCTGAACGAAGAGATCCTGCCGCAGCTGGCCGCCAACGGCATCCACCTGCTGCGCCATGACGACCGCAACGAAGCCCAGCGCGCCTGGGTGAAGCAATATTTCGAGCAGCACGTGCGGCCGCTGCTGACGCCCATCGGGCTGGATCCGGCCCACCCCTTCCCGCAGGTGCACAACAAGAGCCTCAATTTCATCATCGAGCTCTCCGGCAAGGATGCCTTCGGACGCGGCACGGCCATCGTCATCGTCAAGGCACCGCGCGTACTGCCGCGCGTGATCAAGCTGCCGGACCACCTGTCGGCCAAGGGGCAATCCTCGTTCTGCCTGCTGTCTTCGGTGATCCATGCGCATATCGCGGACCTGTTCCCGGGCCGCGACATCACGGCCTATTCGCAATTCCGCGTTACCCGCAACAGCGACCTGTGGGTCGATGAAGAAGAGGTCAAGAACCTGCGCCAGGCGCTGGAGACCGAATTGCAGAGCCGCCAGTTCGGCGTGGCGGTGCGCCTGGAAGTGGCGGCCAATTGCCCGGAACACCTGGCGCAGTTCCTGCTGAACCAGTTCAACATCGAGCGCAATCGTCTGTACGCCGTGCAGGGTCCGGTGAACATGGTGCGCCTGGGCGAGATCGTCAATCTGGTGAACCAGCCGGAGTTGCGCTTCCCGCCCTTCTCGCCCACGCTGCCGCCGCAGCTGGCCAACGAAAACATCTTCGCCGCGCTGGACAAGAAGGACGTGCTGCTGCACCACCCCTTCCAGTCCTTCCAGCCGGTGGTCGATTTCATCCGCACCGCCGCCCACGATCCGCGCGTGCTGGCCATCAAGCAGACCATTTACCGCACCGGCATGAACTCGGACCTGATGGAGGCCCTGATCTACGCCGCCCAGCATGGCAAGGAAGTGACGGTGATCGTGGAGCTGATGGCGCGCTTCGATGAAGAAGCCAACATCAACTGGGCCGTCAAGCTGGAGCAGGCCGGCGCGCAAGTGGTCTACGGCGTGGTCGGCCTGAAGACGCACGCCAAGCTGGCCCTGGTGATCCGTCGTGACGACGACCAGAACCTGCGCTTCTATGCGCACCTGGGCACCGGCAACTACCACCCCAATACCACCAAGTTCTATACCGACTTTGGCCTGCTGACCTCCAACCAGGAGCTGACCGCCGAAGTCAACGAAGTCTTCATCCACCTCACCAGCCTGACCAAACCGCGCAATCTCACGCACCTGTGGCTGGCCCCGTTCTCGCTGCAGAAGGAAATCATTCGCGCCATCCGCAACGAAGGGCAGATCGCCCGCGAAGGCCGGCCGGCGCGCATCATCGCCAAGATGAATGCGCTGCTGGATGAATCGGTGATCCGCGCGCTTTATGCGGCCTCGGCCGACGGCGTCAAGATCGACCTGATCGTGCGCGGTGCGTGCGCGCTGCGGCCCGGCGTGCCGGGGCTGTCGGAGAACATCAAGGTGCGCTCCATCATCGGCCGCTACCTGGAACACTCACGCATCTATTACTTCCGCAACGACCTCAAGCACGACGTCTACCTGGCCAGCGCCGACTGGATGAACCGCAACCTGTTCCGCCGCATCGAGGTCGGCTTCCCGGTGCTGGACAAGGCACTCAAGAAGCGCGTGATGAACGAGGGCCTGAATCCCTACCTGAAGGACAACACCAACGCCTGGCACCTCGACGTCAATGGTGTCTATACCCTCAAGAAAGCGCGCAGCAAGCAGCAGTCCTTCAACGCCCAGCAGCATCTGATGACCACGCTGGGCATCCCGGCCACGCCGCCGGAAGAGCCTGTGTAATGCCGCGCATGGCGGCCTGCTGATTTCCTCAAGGAGCTGAGATGGACCTGATTCTGTGGCGTCATGCCGAGGCTGAACTGGGCGAACCCGACGAGGGCCGCGCCCTGACCCCGAAGGGGCACAAGCAGGCGGCCAAGATGGCCGAATGGCTGGACCGCAACCTGCCCGAGAGCTGCCGCATCCTGGTCAGCCCGGCCACGCGCACGCTGCAAACAGTGGAAGCCTTGAAGCGCAAGTACAAGGTGGTGGCCGACCTGGCCCCCAACATGAGCGCCGACGACCTGCTGCGCGCGGCCAACTGGCCCGACAGCCGCGAGCCGGTGCTGATCGTGGGCCACCAGCCGACGCTGGGCCAGGTGGCGGCACGCCTGATCTCGGGGCAGCCGCAGGAATGGTCGCTGCGCAAAGGCAACGTGTGGTGGATCGCCCAGCGCGACCGGGGCGACGTGACCACCAATTACCTCAAGGCCGTGGTCGCCCCGGAATTGCTGAACAGCCCGGGCAAGCATCCGCCGCGCTGATCCCCGTACGGGAGGGGTGGATCGCCCCCTTTTGCGTGAAAAGTGAATGAAAAAATCGCCGCACCCTGCGCAAGCGGGCTGCGGCGATTCTTCATGGAGCGGGGTGAAGTTTCTGGCAAAAACGCCAGATCGTCCGGAGCGGAGGAGATCAGAAGATCAGGAAATCAGAAGGTCTCCCAGTCGCCATCATCCCCCGCCGGCAGACGCGAGGCGGGCTTGGCACTGGCGGCGGCTGCCGGCAAGGCCGGGCGCTTCAGTGCCGGGACCGCCTTGGGTACGGCCGGCTTGGTCGCTGCAACAGGCTTGGCCGGCGTGGCGGCAGCCTTGGGGGCAGGCTGCTGCACGTTGACCTGCGGCCGTAAGCTCACCACATCGCCCTGGCCTACGCGGAAGATCGCCACTTCCTGCATCAATGCCTGCGCCTGCTGCTCCAGCGACTTGGCCGCAGCACTGGCCTGTTCCACCAGGGCGGCATTCTGCTGGGTCGCTTCATCCATCTGCGTGACCGCGCGCGAGACCTGGTCGATACCGGCGCTCTGTTCATTGGAGGCGGCCGAGATCTCGCTCATGATGTCGGTGACGCGCTGCACTGCCTGGATCACGTCGCTCATGGTCTCGCCGGCCTGGCCAACCAGTTCCGAACCGGCCTGCACACGCTCCACCGAGTGCATGATCAGTTCCTTGATTTCCTTGGCGGCACTGGAAGAACGCTGCGCCAGCGCCCGCACTTCGGTGGCCACTACCGCAAAGCCGCGGCCCTGCTCACCGGCACGGGCCGCTTCCACGGCGGCGTTCAAGGCCAGGATGTTGGTCTGGAAGGCGATGCCGTCGATGATGCTGACGATGTCGGTGATGCGCGCCGAACTCTCGCGGATCTCTTCCATGGTCTGCACCACGCGGCCCACCACGGCATTGCCGTCGGCAGCGATGGTAGAGGCGTTGACCGCCAGGGTCGTCGCCTGGCGGGCATTGTCGGCGTTGTGCTTCACGGTACCGGTCAGTTCTTCCATGCTGGAGGCGGTTTCTTCCAGCGAGGCGGCCTGCTGCTCGGTGCGTGCGGACAGGTCCAGGTTGCCGGACGCGATCTCGCGCGTGGCCGTGGCAATCGCATCGCTGCCGCCGCGCACGGCACGCACGGTACGCGAGAGGCTCTCCTGCATGCGGGAAAGACCTTGCAGCAGCTGGCCCATTTCATTCTTCGAATGCACGTGGACCGGCTGCGTCAGGTCGCCATTGGCGATGGCATCGAAGTGGCGCAGCGCACGCTGCATCGGCTCACCGATCGCGCGGCGCAGCGACCACCAGCTGAAGAAGGCCAGCAGCAGGCCACCGATGACGGCGGCAATCGAGAACATGCGCGAGGCTTGGTAGCGCGCGTTGGTGGCAGCCAGGCTTTCTGCGGCCTGCTCGGTCTCGTACTTGTTGAGTGCCTGGCCATCGAGCTGCATGGCGCTGTAGGCCTGGCCCACCTTGCGTGCCTGATCGGCGATGGCCTGGCGATCCTGGGACTTGATGGCGGCCGTGAACTTGTCCAGCGCGACCTGGGTATTGGCAATGCCTTCGGAGACCTTCTTCACCAGCGCCCTGCCCTCGTCCGTCTGCGGCAGAGCCGTGTACTTGTCCCACCATTGCAGGGCTTCCTTGCGGGCATTGGCTTCCATGACGAACATGCGCTCGGTCCAGGCCGCATCCAGGCTCATGGCGGCCTGGTCCAGCGAGGTCCGCTGGCGGCCGATCCAGATCAGGGTGTTGTCGGCGGCCACCGTCTTGGGAATGCGTTCTTCGGAAAGCTGGCGGTTGATGCTCACGGCGGCCGACATGCCCAGCAGGCCCGACAGGCCGAGCGCAAGCAGCAGGAGGGACAGGACAAGGACGGCAATGGCGAGTTGCGCCTTGATCGAGAGGTTCTTGATGGACATGGACTGATTCCGGTGGATGAAGGGAAAGGGCCGCACTGCAATCCCCGGGGCCGCGTGCTGCACACTCTGCGCAATCGGCGTGGTCGTCGTCCGGCCTGTGTGGCCGCTGCTGCGACGCCGCGCTCTCCCCCCGGGTGCGCAGGTGACCGCCCTCCCCTTGCCGGGGCAATCCGCCTGCAACATTTGATATAGCTTTACGGCAACTTCGCAATTATCTTGAATTCTCACGCAGCGTGCTTGCCCGCCCCTGAAAAATAAAAACGCCGCCACCTTGACGGGTGGCGGCGCTTGCACACCAACTTGATTTTCAGTTGACTAATGCTTAACCAGAATTACAAGTTCTTGCAACAGCGCATCCGATCAGAATTCCTCGAAATCATCATCACGCGCGGCCGTCGCCGGCTTGCCTTTGGACGCACCGGAGGCAGGCGGCAAGCTGGCCGCGGCTGGCTTCCTGGCGGCAGCCACCGCGGGCGGCGGATTGATCGTGCGCACCGCTGCCGGGCTGTTCATCACCGGCGCGGCGGACTGCTTGTGCGCGGGATGTTGAGGCTGTGACTGAGGCCGCGCCTGCGCCGCCGTCTTCAGCTTGAACACGGCCACGGCACGGGCCAGCACATCGGATTGCTCCTGCAGGCTTTCGGCAGCGGCGGCGGCCTGCTCGACCAGTGCCGCATTCTGCTGGGTGATCTCGTCGATCTGCGCGATGGCATTGTTGACCTCGGCGATACCGGCGCTCTGCTCCTGGCTGGCGGCCGTGATCTCGCCCATGATGTCAGCCACGTGCTTCACCGACGCCACGATCTCGCTCATGGTGGCCCCGGCCTCATCGACCAGCTTGCCGCCGGCATCGACCTTGTCCACCGAATCGCTGATGAGCTCCTTGATTTCCTTGGCGGCCGCCGCGCTGCGCTGGGCCAGCGCGCGCACTTCCGAGGCGACCACCGCAAACCCGCGTCCCTGCTCGCCCGCGCGGGCCGCTTCCACTGCCGCGTTGAGCGCGAGGATATTGGTCTGGAAAGCAATGCCATCGATCACGCCGATGATGTCGACGATCTTGCCCGAGCTCTCCTTGATCGAACCCATGGTGGCGACCACGTCGCCGACCACACGCCCGCCCTTGGTGGCGTAATCCGAAGCTGACAACACCAGCTGGTTGGCCTGCTGCGCGTTGGCGGCGTTCTGCTGCACGGTGGAGGTCAGCTGTTCCATCGAGCTGGCGGTTTCTTCCAGGCTGGAGGCCTGCGATTCAGTGCGGTTGGAGAGATCGACGTTGCCGCGCGCGATTTCATGCGAGGCCACGGCGATGACGGCGGCGCTTTCCTTGACCTCGTTGAGCGTGGTCGCCAGATTGCCCTGCATGGCATCGAGGGCGTTGACCAGATGTGCGGCTTCATCGCGCCCCTGGTCGTGGAAGTCGTGGGTGAGATCGCCACGGGAAATCGTTTCCGCAATACTGCCGGCGCGCTTGAGCGGATTGACGATGGAGCGCGTGATGATGAAGGTGAAGAAGAAGCCCAGGCCCAGCGTCAGCACGCCCATGGCCAGCATGCCGATCTGCGCCTTGCGGTAGCTGTCCTTGGCGTCAGCGTGGGCCTGCTTCATGTCCTCCTGCTGGAACGCCGCCAGCGCCGCCACGCTGGCCATCCACTTCTCATGCGCAGGGAGAAAATCGCTCTTGAGCTGTTGGGCTGCATCGAAGTAATTGTTGCTGGCCACCTGCTGGCGGATCTGCTCCACCAGCGGGAACAGCTTCTTGCTCTCGCCGCTGGTGGCTGCCAGCAAATCCTTGCCACGGCCATCGGCGGACAACCCTGTGATCTGCTTCTCGAAGCCGGCATAGGCTTTCAGGATCTCGCCCAGGTGTGCGTCCTCGGCCTTGCCCTCGGCGGCATCGGTGGGCGTGACCACCTTGCGCAGCGCCAGGGCCAGCTGGCTGCCGGCCTCGCGCATGTTCATGGCGCTGGTCATGGCGGCGACCTTCTGGTCGATCACGTATTCACTGCTGGCTTCCAGCTCGGCCATGCGCCACAGGCCGATCAGCAGGATGGCGGTGGCCAGCAGCAGAATGAGGCAGAAGCCGAATGCCAGGCGGCTGCCGATCTTGAGATGTTGAATCATGGCGTGTCTCTTCCTGATAACGCGAACGTCGACGGTGATGCAATTGCGCGCACGGTGAACCAGCACCCTGCGAGTTGCTCTTTTTACTGCGTATTGTTGCGCTCGCGGTGGAGCATGATTCATGCCCGGCCCGCCATCTTGCCCCGGCAAGGCCCGCCCGTAGCGGCTCTCAGGCCCACGCGACCGGTCTGCGGCGTGCCGCCGGTGTGGATTCTTGGTTTTTTGTAATCGGTATTACAAGCGGCGCACGCGGGCGTGGCGCATCTTAGAAGAGGGGTACGCGGGCATGCCAATGCTTTGTCGGCATGCCCTCATGTGCGTCTTGCATAGTTATCAAAAGATGAAGAACTGAACGGCTGCGCAAGGCTGCCGTTGCCGGGTCAGCGGATCTCTCGCACCGGCTTGATGGCCGCAGCCTTGCCGGGCGCACTGCGGTGCGCCAGGTGCAGGTGCTGCAGGAACTGCTGGGTGGCCGATTCCCAGGAGCGGGTGGCCGCGTGGGCGCGCACCGCCTCATGGTCGAGCTTCATGGCCTGCAGGCAGGCTTGCTTGAGGTCCTGGCGCAATACGCCGGACACGCCGTTGTCGACCACGTCGATCGGACCTTCCACCGGATAGGCCGCGACCGGAATGCCGCAGGCCATGGCCTCCAGCAGCACCAGGCCGAAGGTATCGGTCTTGCTTGGGAAGACGAACACATCAGCGCAGTTGTAATACGCCGGCAGCTCATCGTGGCCCTTGGCCCCCAGGAAGCGCACTTCCGGATAGCGCGCGCTCAGGTCTTCCAGTTGCGGGCCATCGCCCACGACCCACTTGGTGCCGGGCAGGTCCAGCTTGAGGAAGGCTTCGATATTCTTTTCCACCGCCACGCGGCCCACGTAGAGGAACAGTGGACGTTCGATGCAGGCATGGTCTTCCACCGCCGGGCGGAAGTGATTGGTATCCACTCCGCGCCCCCACAGTACGACGTTGCGGAAGCCCTCCTCTTCCAGCGCCGTCTTCATCGCGGGAGTGGGCACCATGATCGCTTCGGAGCGGCCATGGAACCAGCGCAGCAGGCGATAGGTGATCGCCTTGGGCAGCAGCTTGCGCGCAGCCAGGTATTCCGGGAAACGGGTGTGATACGCCGTGGTGAAACTGAGCTTGTGGCGCACGCAATAACGGCGCGCCGCCAGCCCCATCGGTCCTTCGGTGGCGATGTGGATGCAATCGGGCTGGAAGGCTTCGAGCGCCGCCACGATGCGGGCATAGGGCTTGTAGGCCAGGCGGATTTCAGGATAGGTCGGACAGGCGAAGGTGCGGAAGTCGCGCGGCGACAGCAGCAGCACTTCGTGACCGAGACCGCGCAGGCAACGCACGGTGGAGCGCAAGGTGTTGACGACGCCGTTGACTTGCGGCTCTCCGGCGTCGCTGATGATGGCAATGCGCATAAACTATATAAACAATATAAACGATATGATTCGCGAGGAACCCGCTGCCTCAGGCGGTGGCGAGTTCGCGGGCGGCCTGGCGCGCTTCCTTGCCCGCGCGCTTGAGTTGCATGATTTCCTGCCAGGTCACCAGGCGCAGTTCACCGTTCGGATCTTCCACCAGCGCCGACAGGCTCTCGACCCAGTCGCCGTCGTTGCAGTAGACGACACCGCCGATGTCGCGGATCTCGGGCTTGTGGATGTGACCGCAGATGACGCCATCCAGACCCTTCTTCTTGGCCTCGTCGGCGAGCGCGTCTTCGAAGGAGGTGATGTAGTTCACCGCATTCTTGACCTTGGATTTCAGGTACTGAGAGAGCGACCAGTACGGCAATCCGGCACGGGCGCGCCAGCTGTTGAACCACTGGTTGAACTTGAGGATCATGGTGTAGAGGCTGTCGCCCACGTAGGCCAGCCACTTGGCGCAGGCGATCACGCCATCGAAGCGGTCGCCGTGCAGTACCAGCATGCGCTTGCCCTCGGCGGTCACGTGCACCAGCTCGTCGCGGATCTTGATGCCGCCGAAATCGAGGTCGATGAACTGGCGGATCACTTCATCGTGATTGCCGGGAACGAAGATGACGTTGGTGCCCTTCTTGGCTTTCTTGAGCACGGTCTGCACCACGTTGTTGTGGGACTGGTCCCAGTACCAGCGACGCTTGAGTTGCCAGCCGTCGATGATGTCGCCGACCAGGTAGAGCGTTTCGGATTCGGTGGCGCGCAGGAACTCCAGCAGGCGTTCGGCCTGGCAGCCGGTGGTGCCCAGGTGGATATCGGAAATCCAGATGGTGCGGAAGCGCAGCGGATCGCGCCTGGCTTCCTCGTCACCGGCATCGTGGTCGGGACCCAGGTCGGCGAACAGCCCCTGGGCTTTTTCCATGAACTGTTCGCGTGGCTTCATGCGGTCCTCGAATCCTTGAGGTAGTGGCGGGCATAGCGGCTGTCGAGCTTGGAAAGCGGCAGCAGCAGGAAGAAATCGGCCGAGTGGAAATCAGGATCCCAGGCCGGTTCGCCGCACACCCACGCACCGCTGCGCAGGTAGCCGCGCAGCAGCGGCGGGATCTGCGGATCGACGCCGGCCTGGCGGTCTTCCAGCGGGAAGGGCAGGAGCGGCGTGACGCGGTAGTCCGGCGGCGCCAGGTTCTTTTCGCGGAAGGCGTGGTAAAGCGCGGCGGCGTTGTGGCCGCCATCGGCCAGGCTCACGCTGGCGCAGCCCATCAGGTATTCGCAGCGTTCCTTGCGCATGTAGGCGGCCAGGCCGGCCCACAGCATCATGATGACGCCGCCGCTGCGGTAGTCCGGGTGGATGCAGGCGCGGCCGGCTTCGGCGATGACGCCGCGGATGTTGTCCAGGCGCGAGAGGTCGAATTCCTGTTCCGAGTAGAACTTGCCCATGCGGCGCGCACCGTGGGGGCTCAGCACGCGATAGGTGCCGACCACGGAGAGGGTCTTGCTGTCGCGCACGATCAGGTGATCGCAGTAGTCGTCGAACTCATCCTTGTCCAGGCCTTCGGGGTTGGCCAGGGCCGACAGGTTCATCGCTTCGATGAAGACCTTGTAGCGCAGGCGCTGAACTTCGCGCACTTCTTCCGGGGTGCTGGCCAGGCTCAGGTTCAGCTTGGCAAAACTCGGATTGGCATCGGCAGGAATGGTAAGCAGTCTCATGCATTGTCCTTTGTGGTGATGTTTGAAAGAGACCGTGGAAGATGTCAGCCAGGTCAACCAGACAACATAAGCGACCTCACCTGAACTGCTTCCCGCGTCCCCTTCAGAATTGCGGCTGCCTCAAATGAAATCGAAGAATTGATCGATTAATTTCGAGAAACAGCCGATGTCCCCGGGATAACGCTGCACAGACTAACCAGCGAATGTTTCACGCACATGACCTTTGCGGGCGTTTTGGCAGTGCAGCAACAACCAGCGGCCCAGCGTTACAATGGCGTGACAAAGCGGCGTCCGGAGACCTCCCTGCGGGGAGCAGACGCATGCGCGAGGGCAAGGAAAACGGGTGCAGGGGCGAGATCGGCACCCGTGGAATCTTTCGATGCGCAGTTCATCGAAACCAGGGATTGATGACCGTCATCGGACACCGTGCGCGACAGCGCCGGTGCCGATGGCGGTCTGGCTTTGCAATGTCCGTCAACTCGAAACATAAAGGAAGATCATGCTACTCAAGGATAAAGTCGCACTCATTACCGGTTCGGCCAGCGGCATCGGCAAGGAAATCGCGATCGAATACGCCAAACAAGGCGCCAAAGTCGTCATCGCCGACCTGGCCCTGGAAGCCGCCAAGGCCACGGCTGAAGAGATCGTCAAGAACGGCGGCACCGCGATGGCGGTGGCCATGAACGTCACCGATGAAACCCAGGTCGACAAGGGCGTGGCCGATGCCGTGAACACCTACGGCGGGCTGGACATCATGATCAGCAATGCCGGCATCCAGATCATCAGCCCGGTCACCGAACTGTCGCTGGAAAACTGGCGCAAGATGCTGGCGATCCACCTGGACGGCGCCTTCCTGACCACCCGCGCGGCGATGAAAGCCATGATCAAGCAGGGCCGTGGCGGCTCCATCATCTACATGGGTTCGGTGCACTCGCATCAGGCCTCGGCGCTCAAGTCGCCCTACGTGACCGCCAAGCACGGCCTGCTGGGCCTGGCCAAGACCGTGGCCAAGGAAGGGGCCAAGGACAAGATCCGCACCAATGTCATCTGTCCCGGCTTCGTGCGCACGCCGCTGGTGGAAAAGCAGATCCCCGAGCAGGCCAAGGAATTCGGCATCAGCGAAGAAGACGTCATCAAGAAGATCATGCTCAAGGACACCGTGGACGGTGAATTCACCACCACCCAGGACGTGGCCCAGACCGCCGTGTTCCTGGCGGCCTTCCCGACCAATGCGCTGACCGGCCAGTCCGTCGTGGTCAGCCACGGCTGGCATATGCAGTAAGCTTCACCCGCATCCAGGCTTCTCCCAAAGCCGCCGTGGCGCAAGCCCGGCGGCTTTGTCTTGGCCACCGGAAACACTGATGTTTTGCAAGATGTTTCAGGTCATGCCGATGTCATATGAAGGTAATAACGTCCCCGGACCCTCCCCCGAGAATCTGGAGATGCCATGGATGCCCAAGCCCTCAAGGATTTCCGCGCCTGCGTGGCCGACACTGCCAGCGAACGCCAGCGTGTGCGCTCGCTGGTAGCCTGCGGACAATGGCGCGAGGCCGAGCCCGACAGCGAACGGGCGCGCGCCTATGCCCTGCGCCAGCGCAACCTGGGCCATCCGGCCGGTCCCGAATCGATCATCGGCGACAGCGAGGATTTCCTGCGCGCCAGCTTCCTGGCGCAAGGCGCAGCGGTGGCGCGAGCGGTGGCCTACGTCGAGGTCAACAGCGATCAGAGCAGCGAACTGGCCACCGGCTTCTTGATCAGCCCGCGCCTGTTCCTGACCAACCAGCACGTCATCGCGGATGCCGCCGCCGCACGCGGCACACGTCTCACCTTCATGCGCGAACTCGACGCACGCGGAGTGCCGCGTGCCACCACCAGCTACCTGCTGGCACCGGAGCGGCTGGCGCTGTTCTCTCCAGCGGATCAGCTGGACTATGCCCTCATCGCACTGGGCGAACGCCAGTCAGGGACGGCCACGGTGGAGGAGCTGGGCTTCTGCCCGCTCTCGGACCAGCCCGACAAGCACGTCATCGGCATGGCGGCCAACATCATCCAGCATCCGTCCGGCTGGATGAAGATGATCAGCATCCGCAACAACACCGTCACCGCGCGCACCGAACACACCCTGCTCTACGAGACCGATACCCAGCAAGGCTCGTCCGGCTCGCCGGTCTTCAATGACGACTGGCAGCTGGTGGCCCTGCATCACTGGGGGGAGCCTTATCGCGATGCTGGTGCGGGAGATCAACGGCTGCGCAAGGTCAACGAAGGCATACGCATCAGCGCCCTCTACCGTGACCTGCTGGCACGCCTGCCCACCTTGCCGCCTGAGGCCCGGGCGTTGCTGCAGGAAGCCTTGAGCTATCAGGTGGCCAGCGCGCCCGCTGCCCTCACCGTCGCCGACAACACCGCATCCGACATGACACAGGAGATCAGCATGAACAACAGTGGCAAAGACATCGCTCTGCAGACCGCAACCCTGACGATTCCGCTGGAAGTGACGGTGCGGGTTGCGGGAGGTGCAGCGACCGTCGCCCAGGCGACGACACCCGCTGCCGCCAACGCAAGCCTCTCTGCCAACAACGCGACCTTGCAGGCACCACGCCGGCTCTCTCCGCCCCGCCCCTCTGCAGGCGCAGAAGCCTTGCACATCGATCCGGATTACGGCAATCGCAGCGGCTACGATGCCGCTTTCATCCCCGGTGCCGAAATGCCGCTGCCGCAGCCGGATGCGAAGCTGGCGGGCGACATCGTCCCGCTGCTGCCCACTGTGGCCGGGGCCGGGGCCGGTGCCGCTGGCAACGACGGCGAACTGAAATACGAACACTTCAGCATCAAGCTGTTGAAGCGCCGCCGCATGGCCGCCTTCACTGCCACCAACATCGACGGCACGCATTACCTTGCTGTCGATCGCGGCAGCGGCCAGGTCAATGCGGCCGAAGGCGATGCCTGGTTCCGCGATCCGCGCGTGGCGGCCGGCAGCGTGCTGGAGCAGGATTTCTATTCGGCGTGGTCGACCTATTTCGATCGCGGCCACCTGACGCGCCGCTCCGATCCCAGCTGGGGTACGCCGGAAGAAGCCGAGCGCGCCAATGCCGATACCTTCCATTTCACCAATTGCTCGCCCCAGCATTTCCGCTTCAACCAGAGCGCGACCTACTGGCAGGGCCTGGAGCGCTATGTGCTGGAGAACGGCGTGCTGGCTGCCAGCAGCAAGGGCCGCCTGTGCGTCTTCCAGGGCCCGGTGTTCAACGACCAGGTGGACCTGTGGGCCGATGAGGTGCAGATCCCTTCGGCCTTCTTCAAGATCGTGGTGTGGAAGGGCAAGCAAAGCTTGAAAGCGGTAGGCCTGCTGGCCGACCAGTCGGCCCTGCTGTCGGAGAGCCGGCACAGCCTGGGAACGCCGCGCGACCTGCCCTCGATGGACGTCAACCACTGGCGCGTGGCCATTCCCGAACTGGAAAGGATGACCGGGCTGGACTTCGGTTCCAGGGTACGCGCCGCCGATACCATTGCCGATGGCAAGCAGCCTCAGGTCGGCGAAGCGCGCCAGCGCATCACGGCCTTCGAGCAGATCCGGCTGTAGCAGCGAAGTCCGCTATCATGGCGGGATTGCTTTGCATCCCTGCCCGCCATGATCCCATCCTCGCGACCGCATCCCGACACTGCCCCACCCGTGGCGCAGCTGCACCTGCGCAGCTATCGGGAGGAGTCATTGGCGCACCGGCATGATTTTCCGCAACTGGTGCTACCGCTGGCAGGCCATCTGGCGATGGACATTGCCGGCCGTGAAGGCCTGGCCGATACCGCCACGGCGGCCTTCGTCGAACCCGGTGCGCGGCATGCCACGCGCGCGGGCGGCGAGAATCGTTCGCTGGTGGTCGACCTGGCACCCGATGCGGTCGGCAGCCTGCAACTGGAGGCGCTGGCACAGCGCCCGTTCCTGCCCTTGTCCCGCGCCGCCGGGAAACTGGTGGAATTCATGGCGGTGGCGGCGAGCGACAACCGCCCCGCCGGCAACACGCTGCAGCATTGGGTTCCCCTGCTGCTGGACGCGCTCACGCAGCAGCCGCAGGCGCTGTCGCGGCTGCGTTTGATGCTGGCACGGGTGGAGGCGCGCGCCGAGCATCCCTGGACGGTGGCGCAGATGGCGGAGCTGGCGGCGATCTCCCCCAGCCGTTTGCATGAATGGTTTCGCGCTGAACTGGACACGTCGCCGCGCGCCTGGCTGGCCGAAGTGCGCGTGGCCCGGGCCTGCCAGCTGCTGCGCACCAGCAGCCTGCCGCTGGCGCAGATTGCCCAGCACTGTGGCTATGGCGACCAGAGTGCGCTCACGCATGCGCTGCGCAAGCTGCGCGGCACGACCCCATCAGCGTATCGGAAAAGTTATTTGCCCTGAGGACGGCTGGCCTTGCCCGGCCGCAGCAGGCACTCGTTGAAGTAGCCTGCATAGTGCGCATAATCGGGCGTCGGCAAACCCGCCGTCTTGGCACGATCATCCCAGCGCCGCAACCTGACGGCATCCTCGGCATAGGGCCGATCGATGAAAGCCGCCGCCTGTTCCACATCGAAGATCCCGCCCTGCAATTGCAGGCTGCGCACCGAATCGGCCGAGAGCTGCGCGAAGTAGTCCGGATCAGTGGCGCACAGGTAGCGCTTGGCATCCACATGCAGGGCAATCGGCGCCAGCACGGATTCATGGAAGACGCCGCGCAGGAAAGGCAGCACGCGATACTGGTGCAGGTCATCGATGCCGGCCAGGGTGGGCGTCTGGCCCAGGTCTTCCAGCAGGTGGCCGAGATCGTGCAGCAGGCTGGCCACGATCAGGCTGGGCGCTGCGCCCTCCTGCTCGGCCAGCAGCGCCGATTGCAGCGCGTGTTCCAGTTGCGTGACCGGCTCGCCGGTGTATTGCGTGTGGCCGTGCCGTGTGAACAGCAGGGCAATGTCATCCAGGCTCAGGGCCATCATGCGCCTCGCAGGTGAAGAAAAATACCGAACGCCACTATAGCCCCTGCATCGGCGCACTCCGTGACATCTCCATGACATGCGCACGCGCAAAGAAAAACGGCGAGCCTTGCGGCCCGCCGTCGTTCATCGCTTCACTGCATGACTGCTTGACTGCTTTGCTGCTTACTTCTTCAGGTCATAGCGATCCAGATCCATCACCTTGACCCAGGCCGCCACGAAGTCCTTGACGAACTTTTCCTTGGCGTCCGAGCTGGCGTAGACTTCAGCCAGGGCGCGCAGCACGGCGTTGGAGCCGAACACCAGGTCGACACGGGTGCCGGTCCACTTGACGGCACCGCTCTTGCGATCACGGCCTTCGAACTCTTCCTGGGCGGGCGAAGTGGACTTCCACTCGGTGCCCATGTCCAGCAGATTGACGAAGAAGTCATTGGACAGCACGCCCACCTTGGAAGTGAACACACCCTTGGTGCTGCCCCCCACCGTGTTGCCCAGCACGCGCAGGCCACCGATGAGGACCGTCATTTCCGGCGCGGTCAGGGTCAGTTGCTGGGCCTTGTCGATGAGCATGTCTTCGGCACGCACTGCATAACGCTGCTTCTGGAAGTTGCGGAAACCATCAACGACGGGTTCCAGCGGCTCGAAGGAAGCGACGTCCGTCTGCTCCTGCGACGCATCCACACGGCCTGCGCTGAAGGGTACAGTCACGGCCACGCCTGCATCCTTGGCCGCCTTTTCGACGGCTGCGCTACCGGCCAGCACGATCAGGTCCGCCAGCGACACCTTCTTGGCACCTTGGTTGAACTCGGACTGGATGCCTTCCAGTGCCTTCAACACCTTGGCCAGCTGGGCCGGCTGATTGGCAGCCCAATCCTTCTGCGGCGCCAGGCGCACACGCGCACCGTTGGCACCACCGCGCATGTCGCCCCCCCGGAAGGTGGAGGCCGAAGCCCAGGCGGTCGAGACCAGCTCGCTCACCGACAGGCCCGAGGCCAGGATCTTGCTCTTCAGGGCCGTGACATCGGCTGCATCAATCGGCGCACCTTCTGCCTTGGGCAGCGGATCTTGCCAGATCAGTTCTTCAGCCGGCACTTCCGGGCCGAGGTAGCGGGCACGCGGACCGAGGTCGCGGTGGGTCAGCTTGAACCAGGCGCGGGCGAAGGCGTCAGCGAACTGCTCCGGGTGTTCCAGGAAGCGGCGCGAGATCTTTTCGTAAGCCGGATCGAAGCGCAGCGACAAGTCCGTGGTCAGCATGGTGGGACGCAGGGGTGCGCCGCCGTGGGCGTGCGGGATCACCGCATCGGCGCCCTTGGCCACCCATTGATGGGCACCGGCCGGGCTCTTGGTCAGTTCCCACTCATAGTTGAACAGGTTCTCGAAGAAGTAATTGCTCCACTGGGCCGGAGTCTGGGTCCAGGTCACTTCCAGGCCGGAGCTGATGGTGTCGCCACCGACGCCGCTGCCGAAGCTGCTCTTCCAGCCCATGCCCTGGTGTTCCAGGCCCTCGCCTTCCGGTTCACGGCCCACGTGCTTGGCGTCGCCTGCACCGTGGGTCTTGCCGAAGGTGTGGCCACCGGCGATCAGGGCCACGGTTTCTTCATCGTCCATCGCCATGCGGGCGAAGGTTTCGCGGATGTCATGGGCGGCGGCCACCGGATCAGGGTTGCCTTCCGGACCTTCCGGGTTCACGTAGATCAGGCCCATCTGGACGGCGGCCAGCGGGTTTTCCAGGTTGCGGCCGGTGGGGCCGGTGCGGCTCTGCTCATTGCCATGACGGTCGGCATCGGCCGTGATCTCGCCGTGGCTGGCGCCGGCCTTACCCTTGCCGTAGCGGTCATCGCCGCCCAGCCAGGTCGATTCGGTACCCCAGTAGACGTCCAGGTCCGGTTCCCACACGTCCTGGCGGCCACCGGCGAAACCGAAGGTCTTGAAACCCATGGTTTCCAGCGCGACGTTGCCGGTCAGGATCAGCAGGTCAGCCCAGGAGATCTTGTTGCCGTACTTCTGCTTGACCGGCCAGATCAGGCGGCGTGCCTTGTCCAGGTTGACGTTGTCGGGCCAGCTGTTCAAGGGCGCAAAGCGCTGCTGGCCACGGCCGGCACCACCGCGGCCATCGCCGATGCGATAGGTACCGGCACTGTGCCAGGCCATGCGGATGAACAGCGGACCATAGTGGCCGAAGTCGGCCGGCCACCAGTCCTGCGAATCGGTCATCACCTTGGCCAGGTCGGCCTTGACGGCGGCCAGGTCCAGGCTCTTGAAGGCTTCGGCGTAGTTGAAATCCTCACCCATGGGGTTGGACTTGGAAGAATGCTGGGCCAGCAGATCCACACGCAGCTGCTTGGGCCACCAGTCGCGGTTGCTGGTGCCGCTACCGGCGGTGTGGTTGAAGGGGCACTTGGCTTCATTCGACATTGCGTTCTCTCCTGTTGATCGACCCGATGGGTCATGACGCCCGGACCGGGAAACGGGCATCTTCGTGGCTACCTCCAGCCTGGCTGGACATAGCGGCTTGTGCTGCAGCGACAGGCTGACTGCGTTCTGCTACGGCACCATGACGCCGTACTGCGGGGCCAGCTTCGCCTTGTTCCGGTCGTGCTTGCGAAGAACCATTAATGTAATTGATCGAAAACAATCGCGTGATTGTCTTTTTGTATAATGCCAGTCAATAAATCCAATCCCACAGGTTCAGAATTTGTGGGTGAACAGTGTAGCCAAAGGCAAATATTCCTGCTGAACTTGCGGCACATTGTATGTGCAGGCCGTGCGCAACAGCAGCGGAGAACGCCATCGACCCGACCGTGAGGAAATGCGAATATCGGATGCGCGCATTGCCTTTAGGGGCAATCTTACCTGAGGGAAGCTGCCTTCCTGCCCTTCAGGAAAATACGAGTTTCAATATTCTTCAGGTCAACCGATATGGAGGTGAATCGTTGATGGGACGCTGCCCGCGCGCCGGGCCATCCTCCTTTTCCCACATTACAAGAACCATCATGACGGAAGCCACCGAAAACCTGGAACACGCCGAGCACGCTCATGCCTCCGGCAACAAGAAGCTGGCCTTGCTCATCGCCATCCTGGCGCTGGTGCTGGCCATTACCGAAACCCTGTCCAAGTCCTACCAGACCGAGGTCATCCTGAAGCATCAGGAGGCGGCCAACCTGTGGTCCTTCTTCCAGGCCAAGTCGGTGCGCGGCAATGCGGCGCAGCTGGCCAAGCAGCAACTGAGCTTGCTGGGCAATCCCAAGGATGAACGCATCAGCGCGGCCGTGGCCAAGCTCGACGACGCCATCGCCCATTACGACAGCGACGAGAAGAGCGGCGAAGGCAAGAAGGAACTGTCCCACAAGGCGCGCGAAGCCGAGCATGAGGCGCATGCCTACATGGAGAAATACGAAAAGATGGAAATGGCCGCCGGCATGCTGCAAGTGGCCATCGTGCTGGCCTCGGCCACCATCATCACCGGCGTGGCCGTGCTGGCCTACCTGTCGATGGGCATCGGCGTGGTGGCGCTGGCCTTTATCGGTGCGGGCTTGTTCGGCACCGCGATCTGAACGGCTTGACCGCACAGCAGACCAACGCCGGCCTCGTGCCGGCGTTTTCGTTTCTGCCCTCGCCCGCCACAAGAAAACCGTAGCCTGCAACAATCCTTCCCGCGTCGGCTGGGGCATACTGCCCCCCTTTGCAACATGGCTGGCTTTGATTCCCGATGAGTTCCAACACGATCCTGCAAGGCATTTTCTATGGCGCGCTGGCCGGCGCCGCCTGGGGCCTGGTATTCCTGGCACCTGAACTGACGCGCGCCTTCTCGCCCTGGCAACTGACGGCCGGGCGCTATCTCGCCTATGGACTCTTCGCAGCGCTGCTGATCGCGCCGCGCATCAAGAAACTGCTGCCGCACCTGGGCCGTGCCGAATGGCGCGCGCTGGTGTGGCTGAGCTTGCTGGGCAATGTGGTGTATTACGTGTTCCTGGCCAGTGCCGTGCAACTGGGCGGCATGGCCATGACCTCGCTGGTGATCGGCTTCCTGCCGGTGGCGGTGAGCATCATCGGCAGCCGCGGCCATGGCGCGGTCTCGCTGCGCAAGCTGGCCCCGTCGCTGGCCTTGGGCCTGGCCGGCATCGCCTGCGTGGCCTGGCAGTCGCTATCCGGGTCGGCTGGAGGCGATATGAAGCAAAGTGTCATCGGCTTCTTCTGCGCCCTGGCCGCATTGGCCTCCTGGACCACCTATGCGGTCGGCAACAGCCGCTGGCTGGCGCGCCTGCATGAAGTTTCTGCGCATGACTGGAATCTGCTGATCGGCGTGGTCACGGGGCTGCTGTCGCTGTTCATCGCAGTGCCGGCCTTCACGGTGATGCTGCAGCCGCATGCGGGCAGCGAGTGGATGCATTTCGTGGCGGTGTCGGCGGGGGTGGCGATCTTTGCATCGCTGTTCGGCAATGCCTGCTGGAACAAGGCCAGCCGCCTGCTGCCACTGACCATGATCGGGCAGATGATCCTGTTCGAGACCCTCTTCGCCCTGCTCTACGGCTTCCTGTGGGAACAGCGCTGGCCGACCCTGCTGGAGATCGCGGCCATGGTGCTGGTCACCGTCAGCGTGCTGCTGTGCGTGTCCGCGCACCGGGTCGATGAGGGCGGCGGGCACTGAGGCCCGGCCTACCCTGGCTTAGCTGGCCTTCTCGGCCAGCTTCTTCAAGACATGCGCTGCGGCCACCAGGCCGAAGGTAGCCGTGACCACCATGGCCGAGCCGAAACCGGCGCAGTTCAGCCCTGTGACGCCGGCTTGCGTGCTGTCGGCGGCATCCTCACCCACATCCAGGTCTTCCGCCGGTGCGATCTCACAGGCTTCGCCCTCGGCCAGTTCAGGGAAACGCAGCGGTTCCGTCGAGAACACTGCGTCGATATGAAACTTGTTCTTGGTCCCGCGCGGGAAACCATGCTGTGAACGCAGGCGCTTGCGTACCTTGGCCAGCAACGGTTCCTGCTCGGTACGGCACAGGTCGCGGATCTCGATCTGAGTCGGATCGATCTGCCCGCCGGCGCTGCCGATGGTGACCATGGGCATGCCGTTCTTGCGGCACCAGGCGATCATCGCCACCTTGGCCGGGACATTGTCGATGGCGTCGATGACGTAATCGAAACGGCCACCGCCCAGCATCTGCTCGACATTCTCCGGATCGACGAAATCCTCCACCTCGGTGACCACGCAGGTCGGATTGATCTGCCGGATGCGCTCATGCAGGGCCGTCACCTTGGCCTGTCCCAGGGTGCCGGTGAGCGCATGGATCTGGCGATTGACATTCGATTCAGCCAGGTTGTCCAGGTCGATCAGGGTCAGGTGGCCGATGGCGCTGCGGGCCAGCGCCTCGACGATCCAGGAGCCCACGCCGCCGACGCCGACCACGCACACGCGCGCCTGGCCGAAGCGTTGCAGGGCTGCCGCGCCGTACAGGCGGGCAACGCCGCCGAAGCGGCGCTCATAGTCGATATCGTTCAGATCGATGGATGCGGTCATGATGAAAAAAGGGGAATACAGTGATGTGCTGTCGTGAAGAGCAGCATTATCCCGCCTTTGCGGGCCTTTCATGAAAAAGGGCCGCTGCGTGATCGCGGCGGCCCTCCCTGTGCAACGCAGGTGAATCTGGAAATCAGACCACTGCGCCGCCGTTTTCGTCCTTGACCTTGACCGGCTTGATCAGGTCTTCGCGCTTCACGCCCAGCCACATGGCCAGCGCTGCGGCGACGAACACCGAGGAATAGATACCGAACAGGATGCCGATGGTCAGCGCCAGCGCGAAATAATGCAGCGTCGGGCCACCGAAGAAGAACATCGCCAGCACCATCATTTCGGTGCTGCCGTGGGTGATGACGGTACGCGACATGGTGCTGGTGATCGCGTGGTTCAGCACTTCGGGCGCGGAGAGCTTGCCGAAGCGGCGATCACGGAAGGCTTCGCGCACCCGGTCGAACACCACCACCGATTCGTTGACCGAGTAGCCCAGCACGGCCAGGATGGCGGCCAGCACGGTCAGCGAGAATTCCCACTGGAAGAAGGCGAAGAAGCCCAGGATGATGATGATGTCGTGCAGGTTGGCGATCACCGCCGCCACCGCGAACTTCCATTCGAAGCGGAAGGCCAGGTAGATCACGATGCCCAGCACCACCATGCCCAGGGCCAGCAGGCCATCATGGGCCAGCTCATCGCCCACCTGGGGGCCGACGAATTCCACGCGCTGCAGGCGCACGTCCGGATCCTCTGCCTTCAGGGCGGCATTGACCTTTTCGCTCTGCTGGCTGGCGTTCACGCCGGCTTGGGCGGGCAGGCGGATCATCACGTCCTGGGCGGTGCCGAAGCTTTGCACCAGGGTGTCGCGGTAACCCAGTCCTTCAATCGACTTGCGGATCTTCTCCAGGTCGGCCGGCTTGTTGTAGGCCACTTCCATGACCGTGCCGCCAGTGAATTCGATGGAGAAGTGCAATCCCTTGGAGAACAGGAAGAACACCGCGGCCACGAAGGTCAGTGCCGAGATCGCATTGAAGATCAGGGCATGACGCATGAAGGGAATGTCTTTTTTGATGCGGAAAAATTCCATCACTATCCTTTCGGTGCCGGCACCACCTGCAGCGGGGTGCCTGGCTCAAATCTGGCTGTGCTGCTGATGATTACTTGGCGTCGCGCTTGGCGGCGGCCTTGCCGGAAGTCGAGAGCACATCGCCCTCGGGCTTCCAGATCTGGCCGATGGCCAGGCCCGACAGACGCTTCTTGCGGCCATACCAGAGGTTGACCACACCGCGCGAGAAGAACACGGCCGAGAACATCGAGGTCAGGATGCCCAGGCAGTGCACCACGGCGAAGCCGCGAATCGCGCCGGAGCCGAAGATCAGCAGCGCCAGGCCGGCGATCAGGGTGGTCACGTTGGAGTCCAGGATGGTCGCCCACGCACGGTCGAAACCGGCGGCAATCGCTGCCTGCGGCGAATTGCCGGCGCGCAGTTCTTCACGGATGCGTTCGTTGATCAGCACGTTGGAGTCGATCGCCATACCGAGTGCCAGCGCGATGGCGGCAATACCCGGCAGGGTCAGCGTGACCTGCAGCGTGGACAGCAGCGCCACCAGCAGCAGCACGTTCACCGACAGCGCCAGGGCGCTGAAGAAACCGAACAGCTGGTAGTAGATCACCATGAAGACGGCCATGGCCAGGAAGCCATACAGCACCGAATCAAAGCCCTTCTTGATGTTGTCGGCACCCAGTTGCGGGCCGATGGTGCGCTCTTCGATGATGTCCATCGGTGCGGCCAGCGAACCGGCACGCAGCAGCAGGGCCAGGTCGCTGGCCGCTTCGGGCGAACCCATGCCGGTGATCTGGAAGCGCGAACCCAGTTCGGAACGGATCGTGGCCACGGTCAGCACTTCGCCCTTGCCCTTTTCGAACAGGACGATGGCCATGGCCTTGCCGACCTTGTCACGGGTGGCTTCACGCATCTTGCGGCCGCCGTCGCCGTTCAAGTCGATGCTCACCGCCGGCTGGTGGTTTTCATCGAAGCTGGCCGAGGCGTTGGAGATGTAGTCGCCGGTCAGCACCGGTTCCTTGTTCAGCACCACGGGTGCGCCCTTGCCGATCTTGAACAGTTCGGAGCCGAAGGGGATGGCCGAGGTTTCTTCGGTGCCGCGCACCACGCTTTCATCGACCATGCGCACTTCCAGAGTGGCGGTACGGCCGATGATGTCCTTGGCACGCGAGACGTCCTGCACGCCCGGCAGCTCGACCACGATGCGGTCGGCGCCCTGGCGCTGGATCAGCGGCTCGGCCACGCCCAGTTCGTTGACACGCTTGGACAGGGTGCTGATGTTCTGCTTGACGCCGTCTTCCTGAGTCTGCTTCAGGGCTTCCGGACGCAGGGTGGCGATGAGTTTGAGGTCATCGCCGCTGCCGGCGTCGGTGAGCAGCATTTCCTGCAGCTCGCCCAGGGCGGCGCGGGCCTTGTTGCGGGTATCGGCATCGCGGAAGGAAATCTCGATGCTGTCGCCCGAGCGGTTGATGCCGCTGTGGCGGATGTTCTTGTCACGCAGCAGGCTGCGCACGCTGGCTTGCATGCCTTGCAGGCGCTTGTTCAGGACCGCCTTGATGTCGACCTGCATCAGGAAGTGCACGCCGCCGCGCAAGTCCAGGCCCAGGTACATCGGGAAGGCGTGCAGGCTTTGCAGCCATTGCGGGGTATTGGGCAGCAGGTTGAAGGCGACGATGTAGGTCGGGTCGCTGGGGTCGGTATTGAGTTCCTTCTCCAGCAGGGCCTTGGCCTTGAACTGGATGTCGGTGGTGGCAAAGCGGGCGCGCACCGAAGGCTGCGAACCGGCATTGTCGAACGCCACGCTCTCTGCGCCGAGATTGCCTTGTTTCAGGATCTGATCGACACGGCCGGCCACGGCAGGCTCGACCTTCAGGGTCGACTTGGCACTGCTGATCTGCACCGCGGGGGATTCGCCGAAGAAGTTCGGGACGGTATAGATCACGCCGAACAGCAGGGCCAGGACGATCAGTGCGTATTTCCAGAGAGAGTAACGATTCATGGTCTTGTGCTTCTTGCTTGCGGGAGAGGGAGGCAGGGACCTGCCGCCCTGTTCAGAACGGGTGCCAGGAACCGGAAGTTTCTGCACACCGTTCTAACGACATGGGCGCATCAGCGATGCGCCCATGGGTTCGCCGGTTCAGGCCGGCCAACCGGTGAGGCCGATTACAGGCCCTTGATGGTGCCCTTGGGCAGCAAGGTGGTGACAGCGCCCTTTTGCACGATGACTTCGGTGCCTTCGGAGACTTCGATGGTGATGTAGCCATCGGCCACCTTGGTGATGCGGCCCAGCAGACCACCGGAGGTGACGACTTCGTCGCCCTTGCCCAGTGCGTCCATCATGGCTTTCTGTTCTTTCTGACGCTTCATCTGCGGGCGGATCATCAGGAAATACAGGACCACGAACATCAGGATGATCGGCAGGAAGCTGGCCAGGTTGCCCATCGCGCCACCAGGGGCTGCTGCGGCCGTTTGCGCGTATGCGTCGGAAATAAACACGTAAGGCTCCAAAGGTTGATTGAAAAATAGCCCTGCATTCTAGCACTGCGCAGGCACCAAACCGCCAAATCGGGGTGCATTGCCGCAGATCAAGGGGGCACCAGGCAAAATCGGCCTTTTTTGTCACCTGCGCAAACTGGAAAAGCGGCGTATCCCGCATGAAATGGCAGGGCACATGAAAAAAGCTTCATTTCGCCCTCAAGCCGCCCCTAATATAGACGGCGCGCCGGCCTCCTGCCCCGCGCGCCCGATTCACCCCGATCCGACACCGCATGCCTGCCTCCCCCGCTCCCGAACCCGCCACCCCCACTGCCGTGCCCGCCGCCCCGCGCCAACCGGCGTGGGCGATCTTTCTGGTCTTCCTGCGGCTGGGGCTGACCTCCTTTGGCGGGCCGGCCGCCCATCTCGGCTATTTCCGCCATGAGTTCGTGGCCCGGCGGCGCTGGCTGTCCGAACAGACCTATGCCGACCTGGTAGCCATGTGCCAATTCCTGCCCGGCCCCTCCAGCAGCCAGGTCGGGCTGGCCATCGGCCTGATCCGGGGCGGCTATCGCGGTGCGCTGGCGGCCTGGCTGGGCTTTACGCTGCCCTCGGCGCTGCTGCTGATGGTGGTGGCCTTGTCGGTGCTGGAGGATGCGCACTGGCTCTCCGGGGAGGTGGTGCACGGCTTGAAGATCGTGGCCGTGGCCATCGTGGCGCAGGCGGTATGGGGGATGGCGCAGACGCTGTGCCGCGGTCCGGTACGCCTGGCCATCATGGCGCTGGCTGCGCTGGCGGCGTGGCAGCTGCAGGGCAGCCTGGTACAGCTGGGCGTGATCGTGGCCGCCGGTCTGGCCGGACGGCTGCTGCTGCACGGCCCGCAGCTTGCGCTGCAGGAACACCTGCCGCTGGTGGTCAGCCGCCGCACGGGGCGTGCCTGCCTGCTGCTGTTCTTCGTCCTGCTGGCGGGCATTCCGCTGCTGGCCGCGCTCCATCCGGCGGCCTGGCTGCAGCAGATCAACATCTTCTATCGCGTCGGTTCCCTGGTCTTCGGGGGCGGCCATGTGGTGCTGCCGCTGTTGCAGGCCGAGCTGGTGCCCACGGGGTGGGTCGACAAGGATGTTTTCCTGGCCGGTTATGGCGCAGCCCAGGCGATCCCCGGCCCGCTCTTCACACTGGCGGCCTATCTGGGCGTGGTGATGTCTTCCTGGCCCAATGGGGTGGCCGGTGGCGTACTTTGCCTGCTGGCCATCTTTGCGCCGTCCTTCCTGCTGGTGACCGGGCTGCTGCCGTTCTGGGATGCGGTACGCCGTCAGGCCGCGATGCAGGCGGTGCTGGCGGGCGTCAATGCCGCGGTGGTGGGATTGCTGCTGGCAGCGCTCTACCAGCCGGTGTGGACCAGCGCCATCTTCGGCGGGCGTGACCTGCTCATTGCGCTGGCGGCCTTTGCTGCTCTGGTGTGGCTGAAACTGCCCTCCTGGGCGGTCGTGCTGCTGGCGGTGCTGGCCGCGGCCCTGCCGGCGCTGGCCGGGATCTGACTGGCGAGCAGTTGCAGCGGACTCAGTAAACCACCACCACCGAACGCTCCTGCTGGTTCACCAGCAGGAAGGCACGCCCATCCGGGCTACCCACCGGCGCGGCACCACAGGTATTGGTCACGGCCGCCATGCCATTGATGATATTGACCACCACGTTGCAGCGCGTAGTCACCAGCACCGAGATGGAGAGCTTGGCCGTGGTGGCCGCCTGCAAATGCGGCCAGGCCCAGCAGCCAAGCGTGAGCAGAAGCAGCGCGGCATGCCAGCGCAGCAGGTCAGGACGGGCCAGTCGGGCGCGTGCCATCGAGGGGGGATGTGCCATGGTGCGGGCTCCTTGTCGGGTTGGGCCACTGCATTGTTTGGTTGTGCTGTCATCTTAAATAAATTAATCGAATAAATCAATAAAATTAATTTGACAGAACAAAATAACAATATCGCTTATTTCAAACTTGCAGCGGAAGCCGCGCAGTACCAGCAGCAGCGTGACAGAGGCCAATTATTATCGCAATGACAAGCTCATCATTGTGCCGCATTTTGACCACAGACGGGCTTCTCCAGTGGAACAAATAAAACAATTTCGGCAATTTATGAACCGATTCGTTATAATTGATTCCATCCAAACCCGCACTGCCTCTTCGCACTTGCGGGCGGAATCGAACCGGAGTCGGGAAACATGGAGACAAGCTCGTGATGCCAGGCAGCACCCACAACAATGCGCAGCACGCCCCGGCGCGCCCGCGCGACGGGCGTTTGCCGCTGGCGCTGGCCGAGGCCGGCTTTGCCGTGCTGACGGTGGCCGCGCTGTGGCATGCCGACCTGCCGCCCTGGCTGATCGTGGGACTGCTGGCGCTGTGGCTGGTACGGGCCCTGATCCTGCTGCGCCTGCTGCGCGACCATCAGCGTGCCGCGCGCAACCTGGTCCTGGCCAAGGAAGCGGCCGACCAGGCCATGCTCACGCGCGGGGCCTTCCTCTCCACCATGAGCCACGAAATCCGCACACCCATGAATGCGGTACTGGGCATGGCCGGACTGTTGCGCACCACGCGCCTGGATACGCAGCAAGCCGAATTCGCCAAGGCCATCGAGGATTCGGCCAATGCCCTGCTGGGCATCGTCAATGACGTGCTGGACTTCTCCAAGATCGACGTCGGCAAGATGGACATCGCCGTGGTCGAGTTCGACCTGCTGGAAGTGGTGGAAGCCAGCGCCGAAGCGCTGTCCTTCAAGGCGCACGAAAAGCGCGTGCGCTTGCTGGCGCACGTCGATCCGCGCCTGCCGGTGCGGCTGCTGGGCGACCCCGGACGCATCCGCCAGGTCCTCCTGAACCTGCTGGGCAACGCGCTCAAGTTCACCCATGTGGGCGAAGTGCTGCTGCGGGTGCAGGCCTTGCACGTGTCGGGCGATCACTGCCGGGTGCGTTTCGAGGTGCGCGACAGCGGCATCGGCATGGATGACGATACGCTGCGCCGCCTGTTCTCGCCCTTCTCGCAGGCCGACAACTCGGTCACCCGCCAATACGGCGGCACCGGCCTGGGCCTGTCGATCTGCAAGCGCCTGGTGGAACTGATGGGCGGCAAGATCGGCGTGGAGAGCACGCCCGGTAACGGTTCCTGCTTCTGGTTCGAACTGGGCATTCCCGTGGCGCAACCCGCGCAGTTCGCCACCCGTCCGCATGCAGCCAAAAAACGACAGGTGGCCCTGCTCGAAACGCACGATGCCAGTGCCGCCATGCTGCACGAATACCTGCGCGGGGCCGGGCTGGAAACGGTGCGCTACAGCAGTGCCAGCGACGCCCTGGCGGCGCTGACCGGCCCGGCGGCCACGGCCACCGGCATCGATACCCTCATCGTCAGCAGCGAGATCCGGGATGTGCCGCCGGCCGCAGTGCTGGCACGCCTGCACGCGGAAAGGCCGACAGTTACGTGCGTGCTGCTTGACCATGGCGTACACGGCCTTAATATAGACGGAAAATCAACGTCGCCAGCCCTGCAGTTGCCGCTGCGCAAGCAACAGCTGCTGCGTGCGGTCGATCCGCAGGCGGGAGGCAAGGATGCGGCCGACGGGGAATTGACGGCAGCGCGCCCGGCCCGGGCGTCCCATCCGGGGCAACAGGGGCAGCAGGAACAGCGCGAACTCCTGCTGGTGGAAGACAACGTGATGAACCAGAAGGTGGCGGTGTACCAGCTCAATGCCATGGGCTACGCGGTCGATATCGCCTCCAACGGTGCGGAGGCGCTGGAGAAGCTGGCACGGCGCGCTTACGCGCTGATCCTGATGGATTGCCAGATGCCGGTGCTGGATGGCTACGAAACCACGCGCCGCATCCGGCGTCTGCAGGGCGAGCTGGCCCACACCCCCATTGTCGCGATGACCGCCAATGCCATGGCCGGGGATCGGGAACAGTGCCTGGAGGCCGGTATGGACGATTACCTGACCAAGCCTTTGCTGCGCTCGCAACTGGCGGCGATGTTGGAGCATTACCTGCCGGCGGCGCAGGAAGCGGCCGCCGACACCGGTGCTGCGCCGCTCATGCTCGACGAGAGCCGCCTGCAGGAACTGTTCGGCGAGGACACCGTGCTGGCTGGCCAGATGCTGGACATGTTCGTCGAACACACTACGCCGGTCATGGACGATCTGGCGCGGCATTGCCAGGCCAGCGATCCGCTGCTGGGCGAGATCCAGGCGCTGGGCCACCGGCTGGCGGGCAGCTGCCTGAACCTGGGCATCCAGGCGCTGGGACAGGCGGGACGCAACATGGAATTGGCGGCACGCCAGGGCGAACTGGCACACGTGCGCAAGCTCGCCGAGGAGTGCGCAAGCGCCTTCTCCGCCTTGCGACAACACCTAAAAGAGAGGGCCGGGGGAACACATGAAGATTCTGATCGTTGACGACGACAAGACCAATCTGTCGCTATTCACGCACATGCTGGCGCAGTTGCCCGATACCAGCATCAGCACCTGCCCCGATGCGTATGAAGCGCTGGACTGGTGCGGCAGCCACGATCCGGACCTGATCCTGCTGGACTACATGATGCCGGGCATGGATGGCCTCGATTTCCTCTCGCGTTTTCGCGCCATGCCGGGCCAGGAAATGACGCCGGTCATCATGATCACCGCCGACATGGGCCTGCAGGTGCGGCACAAGGCGCTGCAGATGTCGGCCAATGATTTCCTGTCGAAGCCGGTGAACCGGGTGGAACTGCTGGCGCGGGTGAAGAACATGCTGGCCATGCGCAAGTCGCAGCTGGCCATGAGCCGGAAGATCGAAGACTTGTCTGAAGAGGTGGAGCAGAAGGCGCAGCAGAGCACCAGTCTGGCGCTCAATTCGGTGGATCTGCTCTCGCGCGCGGCCGGCTATCGCGATCCGGAAACGGGCGAACACCTGGTGCGCATGTCCAATTACACCCGCATCATCGCCGCCCATCTCGGCTTGCCCAAGGAGGAGCAGGACCTGCTGCTGGCGGCCTCCCCCATGCACGACATCGGCAAGATGGGCATCCCCGACCATATCCTGCTCAAACCCGGACGGCTGGACGAGGAAGAACTGAAGGTCATGCGCCTGCACGCGCAGATCGGTGCCGACATCTTGCGCGGCAGTCCGTCCTCACTGCTGCAGACCGCCTCCCGGATCGCCGAGACCCATCATGAAAAATGGGATGGCAGCGGCTACCCCAATGGGATAAAGGGCGACGACATTCCTTTGTATGGCCGCATCGTGGCCGTGGCCGACGTGTTCGACGCGCTGACCTCCTCGCGTCCTTACAAAAAAGGCTGGAGCCTGGAAGACGCGGCGCGTTATCTGCGCGACAATGCGGGCAGCCACTTCGATCCGCGCTGCGTGGAAGCCTTCTTTGCCGGCTGGGAGGAAGTGGTCGATATCTACAACCGCAACCAGGACGGCAAATGATGCTCACCTTCATTGAACCCACGCTGTTCGAGAAGCTCAGGAGCGCCCAAGCCCTGCCCTCGCCCGGCGGGGTGCGCCTGACCATCATGCGCCTGTGTGCGCAGGATGATCCCGACATGCATGAACTGATCCACCTGGTGCAGGCCGATCCGGCCCTGTCCGGGCGCATCATCCGCATCGTCAACGTACTCAATGCCGACCGCGTGCGCCCGATCGCCTCGGTCAGCATGGACAGCATGCTGCTGGTCGGCCTGCAGGCCGTGCGCCAGCTGGCCCTGGCGCTGTCGCTGGCGGAAACGACGGCCCCGGCCTCCTGCGCCAACTTCAAGCTGCCGGCCTTCTGGGCCCACAGCTTCGCCATGGCCTGCAGTGCCCAGGCCATCAGTGGCCACACCCGCGTGGCACCGCTGGGAGAAATGTTCACCACCGGCCTGCTGGCCAACATCGGCAAGCTGACCCTGGCCTCGGCCCATCCGGCCGGCTATTCGTCGCTGCTGACGCGCCCGCTGGAACCGTCGGGGCAACTGGCGATGGAACAATCGCTGTTTGGCTTCAATCACCTCAACATCGCGGCGGCACTGATGCAGGACTGGAAGATCCCGGAACTGTTCTGCGATGCCGTGCTGCACTACGAAGCCCCGGCCCTGCCGGAGGAGCTGCCGGCTCCGCGCCCGCTGGAAATCATCTGGACCCTGTATCTCTCGGCCGCCATGGCCGAACTGGGCTGCGGCACACCGCAGGTAGCCGAGGCCGCCCTGCCCAAGATCGCGCGGGCGCTGCCGCAACTGCAACTGGCACCGAATGATTTCCCGGCGCTGTATCAGGCCGCAGGGGAGGACTGGCAGGATTGGACCCAGACCATGCACCTGACCGCCAAGACCCTGTGGCAGGGTCTCCCGGGGCAGGTCCACGACAAACTGCTGCGCCTGCAAGAGGCCGTCGGCGGAGACGATGCAGGCACTTGAACAACTGCTGCTCAGCGAAGCACCCGACGCCTATGTCCTCATGGACATGCAAGGCGGCGTGGTCTACTGGAACCGCTGCGCCGAACAGATCTTCGGCTACAGCGGCCAGGAAGTGCTGGGCCAGCATCTGGCGGACTTCATCGTGCCGCCCGAGCGGCGCGCAGAGGAAGAGCGGGTGTTCGCCGATACGCTGGCGCTGGGCCGGGCCGAATGCCAGTCCATCCGCCGCCGCAAGGACGGCTCGCTCTTGCACCTGTCAGTCTCCAACAAGCTGTTGCGCGATGAGCAAGGGCAACCGCAATACGTGCTGTCCTGCAAGCGGGACATCAGCCAGGCCACGGTGCAGCGTGACATCAGCCTGATCGCGGCCAGTGTCCACGGGCTTTATGATTCGCTGCCCGACGGCATCATCGTGGTCAACGCGCTGGACCGCGTGGTGCTGGCCAATCGCCGCGCCGGCGAGCTGTTCGGCTGGGAGGTTGGCGAACTGACCGGCCGTGCCATCGATGTCCTGATCCCGCAGCGCTTCCTGGCCATGCATGCGCAAAACCTGGCGGAGTACCTGTCCGGCCGCGCCGCTCCGGCCAGCAATACCACGCCCGACCTGTGCGGGCTCAAGCGCAATGGCAGCGAATTCCCGGTTGACGTCAGCCTGAGCCCGCTGGCCATCGAGGGCGAGACCTTCCTCATGATCGCCGTGCGCGACATCAGTGACCGCAAGCGCATCGAAGAAGATTTGGCAGAAAAGAACCGCGCCTTGCAGGAGGCCGTGGAGTCGCGCAACCGCTTCCTGGCCAATACCTCGCACGAGCTGCGCACGCCCCTGAACGCCATCCTGGGCTTTACCGAAATCCTGCTCACACGCATGGGCGGACCGCTCACGGCCGAGCAGGAACAACAGCTGCAGACCGTGCACGAAAGCGCCCAGCATCTGCTGGGACTGATCACCAGCCTGCTGGATGTCTCGCGCATGGAGGCCGAGGCGGAAGACCTGATCCCCGAGGCCCTGCTCTGCTCGGAACTGATCGAGGAAGCCGTGGCCGTAGTGCGCCCGGCCGCAATGAAGAAAGGCTTGCAGCTGGAGCTGGCACCCTATGCGGGCGAAGTGCGCATCCATGCCAACCGGCGCGCCCTGGCGCAGATCCTGATGCACCTGGTCGGCAACGCGATCAAGTTCACCGATCGCGGCCAGGTGCTGGTGAAGCTGCGCCAGCAACGCCACGACAAGACCCTGACCAGCTGGATCGAGGTCAGCGACAGCGGCTGCGGCATCAGCGAACAGGACCAGCAGAAGCTGTTTCGCGCCTTCACCCAGCTCGACGCCACCGCCTCGCGCAAGCACGAGGGCATGGGCCAGGGCCTCTACCTGAGCCAGAAGCTTGCCAACCACATGGGCGGCACGATTACGGTACAAAGCCGGGTCGGGACCGGCAGCCGTTTCACGCTCTGCCTCGAAGAGAGCACTTGAGCCAGCGCATGCCGTGACATCTCGGCGTGCGCCAATCCACCACAACAGCGTAGAATCGCGGCACAACAAAAACAGTTTCCGAAGGCTGCTTCCCGTGGGGAGCATGGCTGCGGGAGGGTTTCCAAACATGCCGACTTCACGTCTCCTGATCATTGACGATCATGCGCTCTTTCGTTGCGGCCTGCGGCTGGTGCTGCAGGCCGCCTTGCCGCAAGCCAACATCGGCGAGGCCGCCTCGCTGGAGGACGCCATGCGCCTTGAGGACGGCCAGCCGCCCGGCATGGTGCTGCTGGACATCCAGCTGGGCGGGCTCAATGGCATCGACGGCATGTCCGTGCTGGCGCGCAAGTGGCCGCAGGTGCCGGTCATCATTCTTTCCGCCGACGATACCGACGAAACCGTGCGTGAAGCCACCCGGCGCGGCGCGGCCGCCTTCGTCTCCAAGGCAGCCACCGCTGACCACATCCTGCGGGTCTTGCTGGAGGTGGCTGGCGGACGGCATGTCCTCCCTGTGGCCGATGTCGCCGCCGATGCCACCGGCAAACCCCAGTTCACGCCACGCCAGTACGAGGTACTGGGCCTGCTCAGCCAAGGCCTGACCAACAAGGCCATCGGCCGCCGGCTCAATCTCTCGGAAAACACCATCCGCGGCCATGTCCAGGCCATCCTGCTGGCCCTGGACGTGGACAACCGCGCCGAAGCCGCCTTTGCCGCCCGCCGGCGCGGCCTGGTGAGCTAACGCATGAAGAGCGACGGCGCGCTGGGGAGCGCACCTGTGCACGCGGCGGGCGACGACACGCTGCACCGCGTCCGCGTGGAGCAGGTGCGGCTGTTGTGCGGCAATCTGGGCAGCTCGGTGCTGCCGGGCATTCTGGTGGCGCTGCTGGTGGCCTATGCACTGCGCGAGAGCGCCGGTCTGTGGCCACTGCTGGGGTGGGCTGCCGGGGTAATCGCCTCCAAGCTGTTCGACTACGCCGATGCGCGGCGCATGTTGCGCATGGAAATCACGCCCGCCAACATCGACCTGATCAAGCGCCGCCTGGTCGTGTTGCATGGCATCGATGGTGCCGCCTGGGGCCTGTTGGCACCGCTGGCGCTGGATACCGCCAGCCCGGGTGGCAGCATCCTGCTCATCGGGGTGCTGGCGGGGGTGGCCGGCAATTCCATGTCGATCCTGTCGCCGGTGCTGCCGGCCTTCGTCTCCTTCTGCCTGGTGGAGCTGGGCATGCTGGCGGCCAGCGCCTGGCATACGCATGAAGACGCACTTGAGGTACTGGCCGTGGCCGCCCTGCTCTACGTCGCCTCGCTCATGGTCCAGGCGCGCAACAGTGCAGGTGCGGCGCGCGCGGCCATCATGCTGCGCTTCGAGAACAATGCGCTCATCGAGCGCCTGCAGCGCGAATCCGAAAAAACCCAGCAGGCCCTGCAGCAAGCCGAACAGGCCAATGCCGCCAAGTCGCGTTTCCTGGCCGGGGCCAGCCACGACCTGCGGCAACCCATCCATGCCCAGGGGCTGTTCTTGGAAGTGCTGTCCAATACCCCGCTCGATCCCATGCAGCGCGAGGTGGTCGGCCGCCTGCGCAATGCCGCCGACAATTGCGCCGACATGCTGCACACCCTGCTGGATTACTCACGCATCGAAGCGGGCGTGGTGACACCGCAGCTGGCCCCTTTCCGCCCGCAGGCGCTGATCCATCGCATCAGCCGCGAGATGGCCGCGCAGGCCGAGGCCAAGGGTCTGGTGTTCCGCACCCGCGAGAGCCAGGCAGTGGCCAGCGCCGATGCGGGGCTGACCGAACTGATCCTGCGCAATCTGGTGTCCAATGCGATCCGCTATACCGAACGAGGTGGCGTGCTGGTGGCCTGCCGTCAGCGGGGTCCACAGGTGTGGCTGGAGGTATGGGATACCGGCATCGGCATCGCGCCGGAGCAGCAGCAGGAAATCTTTCGCGAATTCCACCAGCTGGGCAATCCGGAACGCGATCACAACAAGGGGATGGGCCTGGGTCTGGCGATTGCCGAGGGATTGGCGAAGATGCAGGGCTTGCAGCTGACGGTCCAGTCACGGCCGGGACGAGGGAGTGTCTTCCGGCTGCAACTGCCGGCGGCGCTCATGCCGCTGCCGGCGCAGGCGGGCAAGCCGGCACCGGCACTCACGGCACAGCGCGACCTGCACGGCCTGCGCATCCTGCTGATCGATGACGACCAGCGTGTGCGCGACAGCATGGCGCAGCTGCTGGGCCAATGGGGCTGCCATTGCATCGACGTCGAAGGCCTGGAAGAGGCCGAAGCGCTGGCCCACTCACAGGAATTCGACGTGGTCATCAGCGACTACCGCCTGCGTGCGCATCGCAATGGCACCGAAGCCATTGCGGCAGTCCGCGCTGCCAGCCGGGAGCATGTCGGTGCGCTGCTCATCACCGGGGATACGGCACCGGCCCGGCTGCGCGAAGCCAGCGAAAGCGGCATTCCCATGCTGCACAAACCGGTGGCCCCGGCGCAATTGTGGGAGGCACTGCTGCGGCTGGCGGCGAAGGCTGGCGGCGTGCATCCGCAATGATGTGTTGATGCGCAATGGCGGGCACCAACACATCAGCGCATTGACGCATCAATGGATCAGTCCACGCCGCGTGCGCGGTCTTCCTTGAATTTCTTGACGAAGTCCTGGAAGGTGCCGGCGTCGATGGCGTCGCGCATCTCCTGCATCAGTTGCAGGTAGTAGTGCAGATTGTGCACGGTGTTCATGCGGGCTCCCAGGATTTCACCGGCGCGATGCAGGTGGTGCAGGTAGGCGCGCGAGAAGTTCTTGCAGGCGTAGCAGTCGCAGCTCTCGTCGAAGGGGCGGTCGTCGTTCTTGTACTTGGCGTTCTTGATCTTGACGTCGCCATAGCGCGTGAAGATCCAGCCATTGCGCGCATTGCGGGTCGGCATGACGCAGTCGAACATGTCCACGCCGTTGGAGACGCCTTCCACCAGGTCTTCCGGCGTACCCACGCCCATCAGGTAGTGCGGCTTGTCGGCCGGCAGGCGCGGGCCGACATGTTCCAGCACGCGCATCATGTCTTCCTTGGGCTCGCCCACCGACAGGCCGCCGATGGCGAAACCATCGAAGCCCAGTTCTTCCAGGCCAGCCAGCGATTCATCGCGCAGGCCTTCGAACATGCCGCCCTGGACGATGCCGAAGAGCGCGTTCGGATTTTCGCCGCGATCGAATTCATCCTTGGAACGCTTGGCCCAGCGCAACGACATGCGCATGGATTTGCCGGCCTCTTCGCGAGTGGCGGGACGGCCATCGATCTCGTAAGGCGTGCATTCATCGAACTGCATGACGATGTCCGAATTGAGTACGCGCTGGATCTGCATCGAGATCTCGGGCGAGAGGAACAGGCGGTCACCGTTGATGGGTGAAGCAAAGTGCACGCCCTCTTCCGTGATCTTGCGCATCTCGCCCAGCGAAAACACCTGGAAGCCGCCGGAGTCGGTCAGGATGGGCTTGTCCCAGCCGATGAACTTGTGCAGGCCGCCGAACTTGCTGACCACTTCCAGTCCCGGGCGCAGCCACAGGTGAAAGGTATTGCCGAGGATGATCTGGGCGTTGATTTCCTTCAGTTCCAGCGGCGACATGGCCTTGACCGAACCATAGGTGCCCACCGGCATGAAGATGGGCGTCTCGACGGTGCCGTGGTTCAGTTTGACGCGGCCGCGGCGGGCCTTTCCGTCGGTTTTCAGCAGGGTAAATTCCAGCATGGTGCTCTCTGTTTTCTTTCCGGGTTTCTCAGGTACGGGTCAGCAGCATGGCATCGCCATAGCTGAAGAAACGGTATTGCTGTGCAATGGCGTGCGCATAGGCCGCACGGATGTGTTCATAGCCGGCGAAGGCTGACACCAGCATCAGCAGGGTCGACTTGGGCAGGTGGAAGTTGGTTACCAGCTGGTCGACGGTCTTGAAGGTGTAGCCGGGCGTGATGAAGAGCTGGGTGTCATCGCTGCCGGCCTCGAGCTGGCCGCTCTGCGAGCCGGACTCCAGGGCGCGCATGCTGGTGGTCCCCACCGCGATGACACGGCCCCCGGCGGCCTTGGTGGCACGCACGGCCTCTACCGTCTCGGGCGAGATGGTGTACCACTCGCTGTGCATCTTGTGCTGCGACAGATCTTCCACCCGCACCGGCTGGAAGGTGCCGGCACCCACGTGCAGGGTCACGAAGGCCTGCTTGACGCCACGTGTGGCCAGTTGCTGCAGCAGGGCTTCATCGAAGTGCAGGCCGGCGGTCGGTGCAGCGACGGCACCGGGTTCCTTGGCGTAGACGGTCTGGTAGCGCGTCTCGTCATAGGCATCGGCCTCGTGGTCGATGTAGGGCGGCAGCGGCAGGCTGCCGTATTGCTCCAGCAACTCGAAGGCGTCGGCGGGGAAATGCAGGGTGAAGAATTCGCCGAAACGTTCACCTACGGTGACATCGAAGGCATCGGCCAGGCGGATGCGGGTACCTGGTGGCGGCGACTTGGAGGCGCGTACCTGGGCGTGGACGGTGCGCGGATCGAGGATGCGCTCGACCAGGGCCTCGATCTTGCCGCCGGTTTCCTTCACACCGAACAGGCGCGCCTTGATGACGCGGGTATCGTTGAAGACCAGCAGGTCGCCGGGCTGCAGCAGCTCGACGATGTCGGAGAAGCGGCGATCAGTCAGTTGCGCACCCTGCACCTGCAGCAGGCGCGAAGCGCTGCGCTCGGCCAGCGGGGTCTGGGCGATGAGCTCGGGAGGGAGCTCGAAATCGAAGTCGGAAAGAGAGTACATGCTTGCAAAATATGGGTGGAGGCGATGCGCACGGCAGCCAACATGGCCAAATGGCCCGGTGCCGGGGCACTTCCCGGGCAAGAAGTGTTGCCGGCGGGATTGATACTGTAAATATTCACAGTAAAATAGCGTAACCCGTTATTTTACGCTGTCTGCGCGTTTTTCCCATATGCGCGTGCGACTAGCCACAATGGCCCTCCGTCCATACCACGCCGACCGCATGCCCGCTACCGCGAAGAAAACCACCCCGCCGGCCTCGAAGAAAAAAGCGGCTCCCGCTGCCAAGGCCACCGCAAAGCCTGCCGCCAAGCCCGAAAACAAGCTGGCCAAGCTGGGCCTGCACAATGACATGGACCTGGTGCTGCATCTGCCGCTGCGCTATGAGGATGAAACCACCCTCATGAGCATCGCCGAGGCCTCCATGCGGGGCCTGCAGACGGTGCAGGTCGAAGGCGTGGTCACTGCCTGCGACGTGCAGTTCCGCCCGCGCCGGCAGTTGATCGTGACAGTCGGCGACGACAGCGGGCAGTTGACCCTGCGCTTCATCAATTTCTACGGCAGCCAGACCAAGCAACTGGCCGAAGGTACCCGGGTGCGGGTGCGCGGCGAATTGCGGCATGGTTTCTTCGGCGCCGAGATGGTCCATCCCTCTTACAAGGTGGTCAACGAAGGCGCTCCGCTGCCCGATGTCCTCACGCCCGTCTATCCGGCTGGCGAAGGCCTCTCCCAGGCCTATCTGCGCAAGGCCATCGCCAATGCCATGAGCCGCCTGGACTGGAGCGATACGCTGCCGCCTTCGATGCTGGAGACCCTGAACCTGGCCGGCTTCGAGCCGTCCGTGAGGCTGCTGCACAATCCGCCGCCGGACGTGGATGAGCATGCCCTGATCGAACGTTCCCATCCCGCCTGGATCCGCATGAAGTTCGATGAATTGCTGGCGCAGCAGCTCTCGCTCAAGCGCGCCCAGGCCGCGCGCCGCGCCAAGACCTCGCGCGCACTGCCGGTCACCGGGCGCATCACCGAGGAACTGACCAAGGTCCTGCCCTTCCAGCTGACCGGTGCCCAGCAGCGCGTTCTCGAAGAGATTCGCGCCGACCTGCGCCAGTCCTTCCCCATGCAGCGCCTGCTGCAGGGCGATGTGGGCAGCGGCAAGACGGTGGTGGCCGCGCTGGCCGCCGCCCAGGCCATCGACAGCGGTTGCCAGGCGGTGCTGATGGCACCGACCGAAATCCTGGCCGAACAGCACTTCCGCAAGATTGCGGCCTGGATGGAACCGCTCAATGTCGGCGTGGCCTGGCTCTCCGGCAGCCAGAAAAAAAAGGAAAAGACCGAGGCCCTGGCCCACATCGAATCCGGTGCGGCGCGCCTGGTCATCGGGACCCACGCGCTCATCCAGGACACGGTGCAATTCGAGAACCTGGGCCTGGTGATCGTCGATGAGCAACACCGCTTCGGCGTGGGCCAGCGCCTGGCCCTGCGCAACAAGAGCTTCAATCCGGCCGACCGCGAAGCGGCTGCCGTGCCGCACCAGCTGATGATGTCGGCCACCCCCATCCCGCGTACGCTGGCGATGACCTATTACGCCGACCTCGAAGTCTCGGTGATCGATGAATTGCCACCAGGCCGCTCACCTATCGTCACCCGCGTGATCGACCAGAACCGCCGCGATGAAGTCATTGAACGGGTGCATGCGGCAGCGCTGGAGGGCAAGCAGATCTACTGGGTCTGCCCGCTGATCGAGGAATCCGAAGCCTTGCAACTGCAGACCGCGACCGACACCCATGCCGCCCTCTCAGCCGCGCTGCCGGACCTGCAGATCGGCCTGGTGCACGGCCGCATGAAGCCGGTGGAAAAACAGATCGTCATGGAAGGCTTCAGCCGGGGGGCGATCCATCTGCTGGTGGCGACCACCGTCATCGAAGTCGGCGTGGACGTGCCCAATGCCTCACTGATGGTGATCGAACATGCCGAGCGTTTTGGCCTGTCGCAGCTGCACCAGTTGCGCGGACGCGTGGGGCGGGGCTCGGCAGCCAGCGTGTGCCTGCTGCTGTATCAAGGCCCCCTCGGCGGCACCGCCAAACAGCGCCTGGCGACCATGCGCGAGACGACCGACGGCTTCGAGATCGCACGGCGCGATCTGGATATTCGGGGCCCCGGAGAATTCCTCGGCGCAAGACAGTCCGGTGAGGCCATGCTGCGTTTTGCCGATCTGGCCACCGACCAGTGGCTGGTGGAAAAAGCGCGCGATACGGCGCAGGCACTGCTGCAGCATGCGACCGATATCGTGGATCGCCATCTGGCACGTTGGCTTGGCGGACGGGAAGATTTCCTGAAGGTATGAAACACCCGCGAAGGCCGCCGCAGAGGCCGCCTCGCCGTGCTTCGGGCTTGGTCTTTTGCAAAGCTTTCCAGCATCTCTCACGCGGCAGGCCAATGCAAGGTCTGCAAACACAAATCAGCAAAATGCCAACCAGATTTCCGCAAAAATCGAGAATTTCTTCGCTTTATGTCGATTGACGGAGAGCAGTACTGAGTCCAATCTACGGCCCACGGTGAACGGGTTCATGAAGGATCGCGCGGCGCACGCTGGTTCACCGGCTTCCCGTTGCGCCGGATGACCATCGCTAACTACAGAAGGCTGAACATTTTGGTTTCCAACCACGATCAACAATTGGCCCGCAGACTGCTCTGCCCCATCTGCCAACGCGCACTGACGGCTTGCATCTGCCACTGGACCTCTCCCATCGATCATGCCGTCGATGTGCTGATCCTTCAGCATCCGCTGGAAGTGAGCAATGCCAAGAACAGCGTGCGGCTGCTGCACCTGAGCCTGCCGTACAGCAAGCTGGTGGTCGGCTCGGTGTTTGATGCCGAGGAACTGCACGCAATGATGCACGCTCCGTCCCGCCTGCGCGGCGTCTCTTCGACCGAACCGGTGCATCCGGTGCTGTTGTACACGGACGATGTCTGCACACCCGAGACCCGCTACTTCGATGCGCGCACCATGATGGTGGACAAGCAGGAGACGCTCAAGCGCGTGCGCCTGGTGATCATCGACGGTACCTGGCGCAAGAGCCGCAAGATGCTGTTCGAAAACCCGATCCTGCAAACCCTGCCGCGCATGATGCTGATCGATACCCCGACCTCGCGCTACACCATCCGCAAGTCGCACAAGCCCGAACAGCTGGCCACGCTGGAAGCAACCGGCTACGCGCTCATGCAGCTGGAACGCAACAGCGAGAAATATCATCCGCTGCTGACGGCCTTCGACAACTTCGTCCTGCAACAGGGCTACATGCGCATGCACGGCCAGGCGACGCGGCGCAGCGAATAGGCGATCCGCCTGGCGCAGGGGAACCAAAGGCGCTGATCGCTGACCAAACCCATCCGGCCGCTCCGTGCGGCCGTTCTTGTTCAGGTGGCGTGGCAATGCGCTTATAATTGTGCGATTGAGACGTTGTGGTCCTGAACATCTCTGACATACGTTGACGCCGGCCGGCGTCATCCCATCCCTGCGAACAAATCAACACATGAGTTCCGAATTCCTGCAACTGGCTGAAAAAGTCACTCAGCTCGCCAAGCTGGCACAAGGCCTGCGCGAAGAAAATGCCGAGCTGCGCCGGAAAGTCAAACTGCTCTCCGAAGACAACACCACCCTCGCCTCCCGCGTGGACCAGGCTTACCAGCGCGTCTCCGCCGTGCTGGCGCAACTGCCCGTGGCCGAAGTGGAAGAAGAAGCGGCTGCCGCCGGTGAGGAGGCCGCATGACCACCATCCAGATCAATGCCATGATCATGGGCCAGTCCTATACGCTGGCCTGCCAGGAAGGCGAACAGGCCGCGCTGCATCATGCCGTGGCCTATCTCGACCAGAAGATGCGCGCCATCCGCGACGCCGGCCGCATCAAGGGCACCGACCGCATCGCCGTGATGGCCGGACTGGGCATCGCTGCCGAGTTGCTGAGCATGCAACGTGCTGAAGGTCCCTTCGCCGGCCTGACCATTGCGCAATGGCAGCAGCAGATTGCCGCCATCACCGAGGTGGTGGACCAGGCGCTGGCCCCGCAGGAAAAACTGTTTTGAGTGCGCTGTCAGCGCCATGCTGACACGCGGAAATTCTTTACGCATGCTTGAGAAAATGGCTGCCTTGCGCAGCCATTTTGCTTTCCCGGAGCAAGCACTTCCCCTGAAGAAAATTCGGTTACAAAATCGTCGACTTATTTTTGAGGAAGGTCTTGGAGGACGAAGATGAATCGGTTAGACTTCGTACTCCTGCCGTGTTCGCGATTGCCATATATTCCTTGAACCATTTACGAGCATAGGCTGTGGGATCGTTTGATGGGCGTGAGCGTCGCTAGTCCGATGAACCCGAAATTGAACTACCGCAGCCAACTTGAACCGTCAGGTTCAGGATGCCGGCACAGCGGCACAGGCGGGACTTGGATTGAAGAAAAACGGCTGCATTCGCAGCCGTTTTTTTATGCCTTGTTTGTAATGCCTGTTTGCTGGCGTGACGGAGGACCAAGCAGCGCCGCCCCCTCTTCGCCTCACTCAGCTCTCGCGTTTCTTCGCGCCCTTGCGCTCCAGTCCCACTTCATCGATCACATCCTGGAATTCGGTCACATCCTCGAAGCTCTTGTAGACCGAGGCAAAGCGGATATAGGCTATCTTGTCCAGACGCTTCAGTTCGCGCATCACCAGCTCCCCGACCTGCCCCGACATCACTTCCCGCTCGCCGCTTTGCAGCAGCTTGTCCTGGATGCTCTGGATGGCCATATCGACCGCCTCGGCCGATACCGGGCGCTTGCGCAGTGCCAGCATCAGGCTGCCGCGCAGCTTGGCCGGATCAAAGTCGGTACGGCTGCCATTCTTCTTGACGATCACCGGCATGGTCAGCTCGATGCGCTCGTAAGTCGTGAAGCGCTTGTCGCAATTGCCGCAGCGGCGGCGGCGGCGAATGGAATGGCCGTCCTCGGACAGGCGCGTATCCAGCACCGGGGTATCTTCGTGATTGCAGAATGGGCACTTCATGGTGGCAGTGAGGCAGTAGTTGGATTGAGCTGGACAATGAGGGCCGGGGCCCGGTACTTCGATGACGCGCCGGCCACGCCATGGCCAGCACCACAGTGTTGCATCCCCAGGCCGGCCCGGCCATCGTATGCGAGGGCAAACCGGCCGGTCCAAATAAGCGACGGCGCCCGCAGTAACGGGCGCCGTCCGGAACATCTTCTACGACAGGTGCAGTTTCCGCTTTTTGGCAGAAAACTTCACGCCGGCCCCCAACGGACCGGCATTTCCGTCGTCAATCAGCCGTAGACCGGGAAGGCCTCGGTCAGCTTCTTCACTTCGGCCTTGACGCGCTCGATGGTGGCGGCATCGTGCGGGTTGTCCAGCACGTCGGCGATCAGGTTGCCGACCTTTTCAGCTTCGGCTTCCTTGAAACCACGGGTGGTCATGGCCGGGCTGCCCAGGCGGATGCCGGAGGTCACGAATGGCTTTTCCGGATCGTTGGGGATGCCGTTCTTGTTGCAGGTCATGTGGGCCGAACCCAGGATGGCTTCGGCTTCCTTGCCGGTCAGGCCCTTGGGACGCAGGTCCACCAGCATCACGTGCGACTCGGTGCCGCCCGAGACGATGCGCAGGCCGCGCTTGATCAGGGTCTTGGCCAGCACATCGGCGTTCTTCACCACTTGCTGCTGATACGCCTTGAATTCCGGCGAAGCTGCTTCCTTGAAGGCCACGGCCTTGGCCGCGATGACGTGCATCAGCGGGCCGCCCTGGATACCGGGGAAGATGGCCGAGTTGATGGCCTTCTCATGCTCGGCCTTCATCAGGATCACGCCACCGCGCGGACCGCGCAGCGACTTGTGGGTGGTCGAGGTGACGAAGTCGGCGAAGGGCACCGGGTTCGGGTACACGCCTGCGGCGATCAGGCCGGCGTAGTGGGCCATGTCCACCATGAAGTAGGCACCGACTTCCTTGGCGATCTTGGCGAAGCGCTCGAAATCGATGCGCAGCGAGTAAGCCGAAGCGCCAGCGATGATCAGCTTGGGCTTCTTCTCACGGGCCAGGCGTTCCATGGCGTCGTAGTCGATTTCTTCCTTTTCGTTCAGGCCGTAGGAGACCACGTTGAACCACTTGCCCGACATGTTCAGTGCCATGCCGTGGGTCAGGTGGCCGCCTTCTGCCAGCGACATGCCCATGATGGTGTCGCCCGGCTTCAACATGGCGAAGAACACGCCCTGGTTGGCCTGGGAACCGGAGTTGGGTTGCACGTTGGCGGCTTCGGCGCCGAACAGGGCCTTCAGGCGGTCGATGGCCAGCTGCTCGGCCACGTCCACGAATTCACAGCCACCGTAGTAGCGCTTGCCCGGATAGCCTTCGGCGTACTTGTTGGTCAGCTGCGAACCTTGCGCTTCCATCACGGCCGGCGAGGTGTAGTTTTCAGATGCGATCAGCTCGATGTGATCCTGCTGGCGGGTGTTTTCCTTCTGGATGGCAGACCACAGGTCGGGATCGACTTTCGCGAGAGTCTGGTTCTTGTCAAACATGGCTTTTCTCCAAATTGATGAGCTGGGGCCGAAGATCGCGTCACCGGCAGCATGCGGACATGCCGGGGGCTCGACTTCCGAAATCGAATGAGGGCCGGAAAAATGGAATGGGATTGCGGGCAGCCTCAGTCGTACTGTCCATTCGGCTGCCCAGGCGCACGGCTGTTGAAATCTCACGCTTCCCGATGGATCCCCATCTTGGCCGGTTTTACCCGACGTTTCGCCAGTCACGTGAGACGAAATGGTGAGCGCATTGTAGTGAAACGGGGCGATTTGGGCAAGAACCATGGTGGCCGCGCAACAGCCCCGCTCCCGAGCCGATATGAAAGAAAAAAGCTGGAAAAACCCCGAAAAAAGCGAGCCCATCCTCGTAAAAAGCGGCTTTGGGCTACAATTTCGCTTCTTTCGTTTTTACTTCCGGGTCGCCGGTGTGAAGCTTTATCCAGTTTCGCTGCACGGCGCCGGTCTCATCGCCACACAACAGGAGAATCAAGAGATGGTCGTGTTGATTACAGGAGCAACCGCAGGCTTCGGTGCCGCCATGGCGCGCAAATTTGCCGGCAACGGTCACAAGGTGATCGCGGCCGGTCGCCGCAAGGAGCGCCTGGATGACCTGGTCAAGGAACTGGGTGCCGACAAGGTGCTGCCCCTGGTGCTGGACGTGACCAGCAAGGAATCGATCAACGCCGGCCTGGCCAGCCTGTCGGGCGAGTGGAAGCAGGTCGACGTGCTGGTCAATAACGCCGGCCTGGCGCTGGGCCTGGGCCCGGCCCACGAAGTGGCGCTGTCGGACTGGGAAACCATGATCGACACCAACGTCAAGGGCCTGGTCACCATCACCCACGCCCTGCTGCCGGAGATGGTCAAGCGCGGCAGCGGCACCATCATCAACCTGGGCTCGGTGGCCGGAGCCTATCCCTATCCGGGCGGCAACGTCTACGGTGCCACCAAGGCCTTCGTTGACCAGTTCACCCTGAACCTGCGCGCCGACCTGGTCGGTACCGGGGTGCGCGCCACCAACCTGGCGCCCGGCCTGTGCGGCGGCACCGAGTTCTCCAACGTGCGCTTCAAGGGCGACGATGGCGCGGCGGCGAAGGTCTATGAAGGAACGACCCCGCTGACGGCTGAAGACATCGCGGAAGCCGCCTTCTGGGTCGCCACCATGCCCGCCCATGTGAACATCAATTACATGGAACTGATGCCGACCTGCCAGGGCTTCAGCCCCTTCAACATCAAGCGCAAACAGTAAGGGATGGAGTAGAATGGCGTTTTTGCCGAAGGTGCCCTGGCACCGCAAGAACGCCATCCTCGCCCGACCTTGGCTGATGGACAAGTTCTACAGGCAGCGAGCAGCCGTCAATTCGTTCGCTTGCCTGACGGCATCATCGCGGATTGCGATGGATTTCCTGGTTCACTTTTCCTGATTTCCTGATTCTTTCTCCCCTGCCACAGCAGATTTCCCAATAACAAGAAGCATATGAGTGCCGCCAGTAGTCCATTCGACTGGAAGATCCGGGTCTATTACGAAGATACTGACACCGGAGGCGTGGTTTTCTACGCCAACTACCTGAAGTTCTTTGAGCGCGCCCGCACCGAATGGCTGCGCTCCTTCGGTTTCCAGCAACAGCACCTGGCCGAAACCACCGGTGCCATCTTCGTCGTCAAGAACACCAGCGTCGACTATCTCTCGCCCGCCCGCCTGGACGATGAACTCCGCCTGACCGTCGTGGTCGAAAAAATTCGAAATGCCTCCATGCAATTCATCCAGGAGGCCTGGTGCCTGCCGTCGGGGGACGGCTCAGGTAGCGCAGGCCCCGATGACAGCGCACCGCGTCTGCTGGCACGAGGCAGCATCACCGTAGTCTGCGTGGATCAGGCCACTTTCCGGCCGCGTCCGATTCCTGACGAATTGCTGAATCGCATCAAGAAGACAACATGATGTCAACGGAAAAGCTCATCCGGGCCTTTATGGTGCTGGGACTGTCGCCTTGTGGCGACACATTCCCGTCGGTTGGGACAATCTGCGCCGTGGAAAACTTCTCTGCACATTTGCCGTCTTTTGTTTCGTACCGTTTCATATAGCGTCACCGCCTCACTGAACGATCACACAAAACAACAGATTTTTAACCTAGCCTCCTCACCCCAACGCCGCCTTCAAGCCGCCACACTTCCCCATGAACGTCACACAAGACCTGTCCTTCATTTCACTGATCGCCAACGCGTCCGTCCTGGTGCAACTCGTGATGTTGCTGCTGCTGTCGGCCTCGATCATCAGCTGGACCTACATCTTCCGCAAGATGTTCACCATCCGCTCGGCCCGTGTGCAGACCGAGGAATTTGAACGCGTCTTCTGGTCCGGCGGCAACCTGTCGGCGCTGTACCAGGATGCCCTGTCCAACCGCCGCAAGGCCGGTGCCGGTGGCGCGCTGGAGCGCATCTTCCAGGCCGGCATGGGTGAATTCACCAAGGCCAAGGCGTCGGTGGCCGCGCGTGGCGGTGCGGTCGAACCCTCCCTGCTGCTCGACGGTGCCCGTCGCGCCATGCGCGCCGCCTACCAGCGCGAGATGGATGCGCTGGAATCGCACCTGGCCTTCCTGGCCTCGGTCGGTTCGGTTTCCCCGTATGTGGGCCTGTTCGGTACCGTGTGGGGCATCATGAACGCCTTCCGTGGCCTGGCCAACGTGCAGCAAGCCACCCTGGCTGCGGTTGCACCCGGCATTGCCGAAGCCCTGATCGCCACCGCCATCGGCCTGTTCGCGGCCATTCCGGCAGTGGTGGCCTACAACCGCTATTCGCACGACATCGACCGTCTGGCGATCCGCTTCGAGAGCTTCATCGAAGAGTTCTCCAACATCTTGCAACGTCAGGCACGCTAATGGCTGGCTCATCGATGCGCGGGGGCCGTCCCCGCAAGTTCAAATCCGAGATCAACGTCGTGCCCTACATCGACGTGATGCTGGTGCTGCTCATCATCTTCATGGTGGCCACGCCCATCACCAATCCCAGCGTGATCAACCTGCCCACGGCGGGCAAGTCCACGCAGCCGCCGTCGGATTACATCGAGATCGCCCTGAAGCCCAACGCCCAGGCCACCATTCGCATCAACGGCCCCAAGAGCGGCGGCAAGAAGGCCGAGACCGTGACCGGCAAGACCGACCTGTCGGAACGCCTGCGCAAGCTGCATGAGGATAATCCGGACCTGGCGGTGATGATTTCGGCCGACAAGGAAATCAAGTACGACGACGTGGTGCAAGTCATCTCGGAAGCCAAGAAACAGGGAATCGCGCGGGTCGGCCTGGCCACCAAGTAAGCGCACAGCCGAGTGATATGAGCGATAACGCACACTACACCATCCCCAAGCCACCCGGCCGCTGGCGCGCCATCACGCTGGCGCTGGTGATGCACGTGGCCTTGTTCCTGTTCTTCTGGATCGGCATCCGCTGGCAGAGCGAAACACCGCTGACGGTGGAAGCCGAGATCTGGGATCCGCAGTACAAGGAAGCCGCGCCCCTGCCCACGCCGCCACAGCCGCAGCCCGAACCTGATCCGGTGGTCGAGCCGCCCAAGCCGCAGCCCGTGATCGAGCCCAAGACCGTCGCCCCCAAGGTGATCGACGAGCCCAAGCTCGACAAGCCCGATATCGCCCTGCAAAAAGAGAAGGAAAAGAAGCGCAAGGAAGAGCAGGAGAAACAGGAAAAGGCCGACAAGCTGAAGGCAGAGAAGGAAAAGGCCGAGCGCGAGAAGAAGGAACAGGCCGAGAAGGACAAGGCTGACCGCGAGAAGAAGGAAAAGCTGGAAGCCGAGAAGCAGAAGAAGCTGAAGGAAGACAAGCAGAAGGAAGAAGAAGCCAAGAAGAAGGCCGACGCCGAGAAGCAGGCTGCCGACAAGAAGAAGCAGCAGCAAGCCGCGGCCGACGCCAAGGCGGCTGAACAGCGTCGCCAGGAAGACCTGAAACGCATGATGGGCCAGGCCACCAGTGCCACCGGTGGCACCGGCACGGCCGAGAAGTCGCAAGGTCCGAAGGGTAGCCCCAGCTACGCCAACAAGTTGCGCGCCAAGATCCGCAGCAACACGGTCTTCGACAATAGCGGCGTCAGCGGAAACCCTGCCGGGGAGTACACTGTCGAATTGTTCCCGGACGGGACGGTACGCAGCGTGCGTGTGAACAAGCCTTCAGGTGTCCCTGGCTTCGACGATGCCGTGCGGACTGCCATCATGAAGTCCCAGCCCTTCCCGGCCGATACGGATGGCAAGGTGCCGTCCAGCTTCACATTCACCCATTATCCGAAAGATCAGTAAACGATGATTAAAGCCCGTTACCTGACCCTGTCCCTGACCCGCATGGCCACTGCCATGGTGGCCGTGGCCGGCCTGTCCTTCGCCCCGGCCTCCCAGGCGCAGATCCGCTTCGAGATCACCGGCGTGGGTGCCTCGCAGATCCCGGTGGCCATCGCCGCCTTCCCGGGTGAAGAATCCGCTCCGCAGCAGATCACCTCGGTGGTCAAGGCCGACCTGGCCCGCAGCGGCATCTTCAAGCTGATCGACAATAGCGATGCGCTCTCGGATTCCTCGGCCATCAACTATGCCGACTGGCAGAAGCGCGGGGCCAATGCGCTGGCCGTGGGCAGCGTCACGCGCCTGGCCGATGGCCGTTTCGATGTGCGTTATCGCCTGTTCGACACGGTGCAGTCGAGCCAGCTCTCGGCCCTGTCCATCGGTGCCCAGCCGCAACTGCTGCGCCTGACCGCGCACAAGATCGCCGACGACATCTACCAGAAGCTGACCGGCATCCCGGGCATCTTCTCCACCCGCATCTCCTACGTGACCAAGTCCGGCAACGAATACCGTCTGGAAGTGGCCGATGCCGATGGGGAAGGCACGCAGGTGGCATTGCGCTCCAATGAGCCGATCATCTCGCCGTCCTGGTCGCCGGATGGCACCAAGGTCGCCTACGTTTCCTTCGAGATGAAGAAGCCGGTGGTCTACATCCAGAACCTGGTGACCCGCCAGCGCTCCATCGTGGCCAACTTCAAGGGCAGCAACTCGGCCCCGGCCTGGTCGCCGGACGGCTCGCGCCTGGCCGTGGCCTTGACGCGCGATGGCCTGACCCAGGTCTATGTGATCAATGCCGACGGTTCGGGCCTGCGCCGCCTGACCAACAGTGCCGGCATCGATACCGAACCGCAGTTTTCGCCTGATGGCGGTAGCGTCTACTTCACCAGCGACCGCAGCGGCGGCCCGCAGGTGTATAAGGTAGGCCTGGATGGTGGCTCGCCCCAGCGCGTCACCTTCAATGGCAGCTACAACATCAGCCCGCGCATTTCGCCGGATGGCAAGACGCTGGCCTTCATCTCGCGTCGCGACGGTCTGTTCCAGCTGTATGCACTGGACCTGACCAATGGCCAGGAGATTCGCCTCTCCGATGGCAGCCGCGACCAGTCGCCCAGCTTTGCGCCCAATGGCAAATACATCATGTACGCGACGGAAGCTGGTCGTCGCGGATCCCTGGCCGTCGTTTCCGTCGATGGCCGAATCAAACAGCGTCTGACGACGCAGGCCGGTGATATCAGGGAACCGACCTGGGGTCCGTTCATGAAATAAAGAAATCCAATATTGCTTTCATCACGACAAGGAGAAATCCAAAATGCGCACTATCAGTACCTTCGCCCTCATCGTCTCCAGCGCTGTTCTGCTGGCCGCCTGCTCGTCGACCAAGCTGGACGACAAGGCCAACGCTCCCGTGCAGAACGGTGCCAGCAACGGCGCTGACACCCGCGCCGTGGGCACCGTCAACGCCGGTTCGGTTGATCCGCTGAACGACCCGCAAGGCGTGCTGGCCAAGCGTAGCGTGTACTTCGACTACGACAGCTACACTGTCAAGCCGGAATACCGTACCGTCATCGAAAACCACGCCAAGTACCTGGTGGCCCACAAGGACCGCAAGGTGATCATCCAGGGCAACACCGATGATCGCGGTGGCGCCGAGTACAACCTGGCCCTGGGTCAGAAGCGTGCAGAAGCCGTCCGCAAGGCACTGGTCCTGCTGGGCGTGTCGGATGCACAAGTGGAAGCGGTTTCCTTCGGCAAGGAAAAGCCCAAGGCACTGGGCCAGGATGAAGCGTCCTACGCCGAGAACCGTCGCGCTGACATCGCTTACCAATAATCGACATGCATACCGCTTTCAAACTGAAATCGGTAACCGTGGCGGCCTTGCTGGCCGCCACGGCTTTCCTACCGCTTACCGCCCGTGCCGGCCTGTTTGATGATGACGAGGCGCGCAAGGCCATCCTGGACATCCGTTCCAAGATCGAAGCCCTGCAGCGTGACGTCGCCAACAAGGCTGACAAGAACAGTGTCCTGACGCTCTCGGACCGCAACGACAACCTGCAATCCCAGATTGCGGCGCTGCGCGGCCAGATCGAGGTGCTGACCAACGAGATTACCAACGCCCAGCAACGCCAGAAGGATTTCTACGTCGACCTGGATGCACGCCTGCGCAAGCTGGAGCCGCAGCAGGTGCAAGTCGATGGCCAGACCGTGGCTGTGGGCGTGTCCGAACAGCAGGCCTATGATGCGGCCCTGTCGCAATTCAAGGGTGGCGACTACAAGGGAGCGGCCAACGCCTTTGCCGACTTCATCAAGCGCTATCCGCAATCCGGCTACGCCGCCTCGGCGCAATACTGGCAAGGCAATGCCCTGTACGCCCAGCGCGACTACAAGGGTGCCATCGCTGCACAGCAGGTGGTGGTGAAGAATTATCCGGACAACCCCAAGGCCGCTGACGCCCTGCTCAACATCGCCAGTTCGCAAGCTGAACTGAAGGACAAGGCAGCGGCCAAGAAGACCCTGGAACAGTTGATCGCCAAGTATCCGAACACCCCTGCCGCGCAGACCGGCAAGGATAGGATGGCGTCGCTCAAGTAAGCGGGTTCATCGCGGTGGTGGTGTTTGATGAACGATCATGATCGTTAGTGAAGGCACAGTGTTGACACCGCCGATAGAGTTTGCCTATAATAGCGGTCTTTCGGGTCGTTAGCTCAGCTGGTAGAGCAGCGGACTTTTAATCCGTTGGTCGCAGGTTCGAATCCCGCACGGCCTACCAGAAATTCAGCAGTACAAGAGAAGGGCTCCAGTTCGCTGGAGCCCTTTTTGTTTTTGCCCCTTCCTTCACATCCCCGCATTTCCGCGAAGCGCCTCGCCAGCGCTCGTTTCAATTTTCTCTGAAGAAAACTCCTGGTCAGCCCCCTGTCAGCCCTTTGTCAGAACGCCATGTGAAGATTCACACATTGAATCAAGACCCTGCCGGATGAGAACTTCATACCGGCCAAAACGGGCCCACATCATCCACGACACAAAGAACAACATGATGCTGACATCATCATTCAGGGGCGTTGCCGGCATCGTGCTGGCAGCGGCAATGCTGGCCGGCTGCGCCACCGCCTACGGGCCGCGCGGACTGACCGGGGGCTATACCGATGCCAAACTGGCCGATGACCTGTACCGCGTCACCTTCTCCGGCAACGGCAAAACCAGCCGCGACATGGTCTGGCATTACTGGATCTATCGCTGCGCAGAACTGACGCAGCAACAGGGCTACTCCCACTTCATCATCCTCAAGCCCAGCGATCCCGTCCCCAAACCGGTCGCGCCGCCGATGACCAATACCTCCTGGCAAAGCGACCCGCAAGACGGCAACGATCCCCTGGCCCGGCTCACGCCCACCGCCACCCACGCTGCCCCGATCTACATCTACACACCCGGCACGCCCATCATCACCTACTCCGGCAATGCCGTGGTCAAGATGCTGCGCAAGCCCGCCGAGTATCCCGGCCAGGCCGTGCTGAGCGCCGAAGTGGTCCTGCGGCTCATCGGCCCCTACGTGAAAAGCGCAGGCCAGTCACCCGCTCCACCCGAACAGGACGTCATCAAGTCCGCCCTGGTCTTCACGCCCCTGCCGGCAGCGCAACAGCGGCGCAATGGCCAGGTCACCATCGACGACCTCAAGAACCTCCTGCCTACCCCCTGAGACGCACCTCCATGAGATCCCGCCTGACCAAGCTCCTTGGCCTGCTCGGCCCCCTGCTCGCTGCAGCGCCGCCGGCCCACGCACTGGATGCCGAAACCCTGTTCCAGCAGCTCTCGCCCAGTATCTGGGTGGTGCAGGCCATGGACGCGCAAGGACAGATCTTCAGTACCGGTTCGGCCGTCGTGATCGGGCCGGAACGGCTGGTCACCAATTGCCACGTGCTGGCGCGCGCCAGCAGCTTCAAGCTGCGGCGTGGCAATCTCACGCTGGGGGGCAAGCTGGAGTTTCCGGATCCGGAGCGCGATCTCTGCCAGGTCCGTGCCGAAGGCCTCAAGGCACCCGCCGTCACCATCGCTCCGGCGCGCAGCCTGCGGGTCGGGCAGAAGGTCTTCACGCTGGGAGCACCGCGCGCGCTGGAAGAAACCATCAGCGATGGCCTGCTCTCGGCATTGCGGCTGGATAACGAGGGCAAGCTGCGTTTCCTGCAGACCTCGGCACCTATTTCTTCAGGCTCCAGCGGCGGCGGGCTGTTCAATGACAAGGGCGAACTGATCGGCATCACTACCGCCATGATTGCCGGGGCCACCGTGCAGAATCTCTCCTTCGCAGTACCGGCCGAATGGATACGCGATCTGGAGGCCCGCGGCCGCGCTGTCCTCGCCAAGCGCAACAGCACGGTCAACACGGCCACCGCAGCCACCCCCACACCACCGGCATTGACGCAGCCTCCGGCCGCGCTGCCTGCGCCGGCAGCGCCTCCCGTCGCGATGGCTCCGCCCGCCGCCCTGCCCGCCCTGCCGGTTCGTCCGCCAGCACAGTTGCCGCCCGCCGGGGCCGCTCCATCAGTGCCGGCCAATCCGAACAGCGTGCGCAGTGGCGAACGCTGGTACGGCTTGATGACCTGCGGAGCGCGCGCCGACAACGGCGAGTTCTCGCAAGCCTATCAGGCGCATTTCGAGGCGGAAGTGGGCAAGGTCGCGATCTCCCTGCATCGCCGCGATGCCATACGGGCGGAAAATCTGACCGGCCAGTTCGGCAGCAACCGGCTCGATATCACCGGCTTCGGCTACCGCGTCAGCGATCCCGACCGGATGTGGCAATTCCGGTTTACCGGCAGCATCACCGCCGGTGCACCGATCTATGCGCTCAAGGGCGACATGCTGCGCGGCCAGGAATCAGTTCGCAAGTGCGAGCTGGTGATTGCGAAGATGTGAAGGGCCACCGAACATGAAGCAGCAGCGGCCCCCGGTTCTCAGGCTCAGATCACGGGGGCGCTGGCACCCGCCTTCACCAGGCTGTCCGTACTGATCTCGCCGATCCTGCGCGCCCCCGTCAAGGTCATGGCCACCTGCATCTCCCTGGCAAACAGACTCAGCACATTCTCCACCCCGGCCTGCCCCTCTGCGGCCAGCGCATAGATGAAGGCACGCCCCAGCATCACCGTATCGGCACCCAATGCCAACAGCCGCACCACATCCAGCCCCGAACGCACGCCCGAATCCACCAGCAGGGCGAGATCCCCTTTCACCGCACTGGCGATCTCCGGCAAGGCGCGCGCAGTCGACAGCACGCCGTCCAGCTGGCGGCCACCATGGTTGGAGACCACGATGCCATCGGCACCGAATCGGACCGCCTCGCGCGCATCCTCGGGATCAAGGATGCCCTTCAACAGCATGCTGCCCTGCCAGGAATCGCGTATCCACTGCAGGTCATGCCAGCCGATGCCCGGATCGAAATTGGCCCCCAGCCAGCCTACGTAATCTTCCAGTCCGGTCTTCTTGTTGAGATAGGCCGAGACGTTGCCGAGATCATGCGGACGTCCCAGCAAACCCACATCCCACGCCCAGCGCGGATGCGTGACGGCCTGCAGATAGCGGCGCAGCGCCGCGTTGGGCCCGGACATGCCCGAATGGCGGTCGCGATAGCGTGCGCCCGGCACCGGCATGTCCACCGTGAACACCAGCGTGCGTACACCCGCCGCCCAGGCGCGGTCCAGCACGTTCTTCATGAAGCCGCGATCCTTGAGCACATACAGCTGGAACCAGATCGGCCGCGTCACCGCCTGCTGCACCTCTTCGATCGGGCACACCGACACCGTCGACAAGGTGAAGGGGATGCCCGCCTTCTCCGCCGCCCGCGCCGCCTGCACTTCCCCGCGCCGGGCGTACATCCCGGTCAGGCCGACCGGCGACAGCGCCAGCGGCATGGCCAGCGACTGGCCCAGCAGCGTGGTGGAGAGATCGACTTCGCCCACTTCCTTGAGTACCCGCTGACGCAGGGCCAGCTGGCGCAGGTCCAGCGAATTGCGCGCCAGCGTGTGTTCATCGTAGGCACCGCCGTCGATGTAGTCGAAGAGGAAGCGCGGCAAGCGACGCCGGGCGGCTTCGCGGTAATCGTGGGTGGAAGAGATGATCATGATGGTCCTGGTAACGTGAAAGAGATCAAACGGCAGCGGCACGCCGCGCACGGGCGGGGGCTTCTTCGATGTCCAGCAGGCGCTGCTGTACGAAGTCGAGATGCGCATTGGCATGCTGGCGCGCCTCCTCGGCGCGGCCGGCGAGGATGGCATCGAGGATCTGGCGATGCTGCTGATCCAGCTGTGCCACGATGTCCGGCAGGCGATACAGCTGGCGCAGGGTGTCGGCAATGCTGATCTCCAGCAGCCGCAACAGGCCCGACATCACCTGCCGCAACACCACGTTGCGCGAGGCCTGGGCGATGGCGAGATGGAAGGCCGCATCGGTGCGCGCCTGTGCGGCCAGATCGTCGAGCGGCGCGGTGGAGACGGCACGATAGGCCTGCTGCAGGCGGCGCTTGTCGTCGTCGCTGGCGCGCAGGGCGGCGAAATAGGCCGCATCGCCTTCCAGCGAAAAGCGGATCTCGGCGACGTCCTTCCAGTACCCGGCATCGCTTCGCGCCAGTGGAGCCAGCGGCTGCAAGGCCTCGGCAATCGGGTCGGTCAGCGCCGCCTGCTCGTCGTCCGCCATGAAGGTGCCGCCACCGTGACGCGCCACCAGCACACCCCGGCTGGCCAGCACGCCGATGGCCTCGCGCAGGGACGAACGCGACACCCCGAACTCGGCCGCCAGCGTGCGTTCAGACGGCAGCTTCTGGCCCGGTGCCAGCGCTTGCCGGGCAATCAGGCTGGCCAGGCGATCAACCAGGGGAGAGGCAGTCATCGGCAACTCACTTTCTTGGTGGTCGGACCACTTTGCAGGATCCTTGGGGAGGAATTGCAGTCGATTGTAGTATTCGCTTCTCGGACGCCACAATGCCTTTGCATAGTGGTCCGACCACTTCCGTATTCGCCATGCGACTCCTGCTCCGTTCATCTGCCCGTCCGCTCGCTGCCCATGCCCGCCGCATTGCCCGGCGGCTGGAACTGCGTTCCTTCCCGCTGTTGCAGGAGCAGTTCAATGCCGGGGAAGGCGCGCGCGCCGGCGTGGCCATTGCCTTGCCGCTGGCAGCCGCGATGCTGAGCGGCCAGCGCTGGCTGGCGTGGGCCGTGTTCGCGGCCTTCTGGACCTGCCTGTGCGACGCGCCGGGGCCGCACGCACAACGCCACAGGCTGCTGGGCGGCTTTGCCGTGGCAGGTACGGCGGTGGCCTTCTTCGGTGCCTGGAGCGCCTCCTGGGCCCCGCACGCGGCCCTGCTGAGCGCGCCGTTGATGGTGCTGGGCGTGGTGACGCTGACCGCTGCCATCGAGTCCGGCACCCTGCTGGGGACGCTGCTGGCGGTGGTCGCCGTGGTGGCGGCTGGTTTTCCGCACGGGGCGGCGATGGCCGCGCTGCAGGCCGCCTCCTTCTGCGCCGGTGCCGCCTGGGCCTGGCTGCTGATCAATCGGGCCTGGCGTCTCGACGACCAGGCCGCCCTGCGCCAGGCGGCCCGTGCAGCGCTGCTGCGCATGATGGACATGAGCCTGGCCCTGCTGGCCGCGCCGCCCGGACAGCACCGCGACCAGCACTGGCACCGTGAGCACGGCGAACATCGCCGCGCCACACGGCTGGCGCTGGAACGCCTGCGGACCATGCTGCAGCGGCATGCGGGCACACCCATGGCCGAGGCGGATGCATGGGAACGCCGGCTGGAAGCCTGCGAAATGCTCTTCCACACCCTGATCGCACTGGAGCATGCGGCCATCCAGCAACTGGCCAGTCCGGGCGAGCGCCGCCGGGCAGCGCGTGTGGCCATCGCCGTGCTGTTGCACGCCCACGCCGTTCTGGAGACATCCCCCGCGAAGGCCAACCGGCCGCGCAGCGCCCGACCGCACGCTGCCGCAGCCGATCCCCTGATCGCCGGCTGCCTGCGCGCCCTGGCGCAAGCCGACCGCCTGCTCCAGGCACGGCAAGCCGCGCACGCCGGCCCGTGCTCGTTGCCGTCCTCGCCTGCCCCGGCGGTCCCGCCCCGCAAGCGCCTGCGCGCCGGCCTGCTGCGGGGCGTGCAACAGGGGGGACGCCAGGCTGCCGGCGTGGCCGCCGTGTTCTATGCGGCCGAGGCCTTTCATCTGGGCTATCCGTATTGGGCGACGATGGCGGTGGTCGTGGTGTTGCAGGGCGCGGCGCGCCAGACCTGGACACGCTGCCTGGAACGCATCCTGGGCAGCCTGCTGGGCGGCCTGCTGGCCTTGACGCTGCTGCAGCTGGTCCCGGCCCACGGGCTGCTGCTGCCGCTGGTGGCGGTCCTGCTGGCAGGGCTGGCAATTGCCCTGCGGCTGGTGAACTACACGGTGTTCGTGGTGTTTCTGACCATGCTCTTCATCTGCGTGACCGACATGCTGCAGCCCGGCACCGGGATCGCCTCGGCCCGCGCACTGGACAACCTGATCGGCAGCGCTGCCGCCCTGCTGGCCGCGCTGGCGCTGTGGCCCGATCTCGGCGCTACGCCGCGCCAGCGCATCGCGGCCGGACTGGCAGCCAATCGCGCCTATCTGGACGCCGTCCAGTCGCAGCAGCCAGCTCCTGTGCTGCGACAGCTGCAACGCCAGGCCGGACTGGCCAGCATCGAGGCCGAAACCGCGCTGCACGAGCTCGGCGGTCTGCGCCGCCAGCGCGACGCCCTGAGCGCCGATGAAGTCGCTTCCCTGCGCAGCCTGCGTGAACTGGCCGGGCAAGCCTCAGTTCAGTGGCACCGGCAAAACGGCCGCGCCGACGCTCCCTGAAAAACGGCGCTTCCCTTCATCTTTTTCCGGAGGGAAAGAGCGCAACAGCAATACCGGCGCGGATATCTGCCCAAACCTTCACTTCCCTCATCAAACCGGGGCAATGTTGTCATCCTGTCATTTTCGTGTGATAGATTGCGCTTCATGATTGGCACTACCGGAACAACGGCGACGACTGCGGCATGCAGCGCGAAGCGCCGGGCCGGTAACGCGCGCGGGGGCGCGCAGGCACACGCCAGACAACAACAACGACCGGCAGCAACGACCGGTCCTTATCGATGGGGGTACAGGCATGCCGCACAAACGCGCAGCCTTCGGGGAAAGTCATCTGATGCCGCAATCCACACTGCTGGCGCGCGCACGCCACTGGCTGGGCAGCCTGCCGGCGGCTTGCGTGGTGGCGCTGGTGTCGGTGAGCTATGCGGTCAGCTATGCCGTCATGATCTTTGGCGGCAGTGGCGATGCCCTGCTGCAGGCCGGGCTGCCGCTGATGTTCGTCACCAGCGTGCTGTGCCTGCTGGTGATCTGCTTCACCAGTTCGCTGCCCTTCATGCTGGGCGGGGCGGACTCCAATTCGGTCGGCTGCTCTCGCTGATGGTCGGCGGCATCAGCGCCACCATGCAGCGCGCCCAGCTCTCTGCGGCCGAGATCCTGGCCACGGTCACCATCGCCATCACCCTCAGCAGCCTCCTGGTCGGATTGGCGCTCATGGCGCTGGGCGCGCTGCGGCGTGGCAACCTGGTGCTGTTCGTGCCGTTCCCGGTGGTCGGCGGCTTCCTCGCCGGGACCGGCTATCTGCTCTGGAGCGGTGCCTTCACGGTGCTGACCGGACATCCCCTGGGACTGGATGTCCTGCGCACCGGCATCGACCTGCACTGGCAGGAACTGCTGCCGGTGGCCATCGTGGTGATCGGCATGCTGGGCCTGCCGGGACGCAAGTTCGATCATCCGCTGGCGCTGCCGGTCTCGCTGGCACTGGCCAGTGCGGCCTTCTATGGCGCGCTGGCGGCCAGCGGACTGTCGCTGGCGCAGGCCCGTGCGCTGGGCTGGATGTTCGCGCCGCTGAGCCTGGGCCATGTGCAACTGCCGGTGCAGGTCTCCTGGTCGCTGGTGCACTGGGACATCCTGTGGCGTCACTATGGAGAATTGCTGGCCCTGATCGCCGTGACCACGCTCGCGATTCTGCTCAATGCCACCGGCGTGAGCCTGGCCACGCGGCGCGAAGTGGATTTCAACCGCGAACTGCGCAGTGCCGGCCTGGCCAACATGCTCAGCGGATGCTTCGGGGGCGTGGTCGGCTGCCATTCGCTCTCGCGCACCTTGCTCAATTACCGCTTCGGCTCGCGCGATCGCGTCGCCACCCTGCTGGCGGCGGTGCTGTGCCTGGTGTGTGCGCTGTTCTTCATTCCGCTGCTGGGCTATTTCCCCAAGCCGGTGCTGGCCGGGCTGTTGATCGGCCTGGGTGGCGGACTGCTCAATGAATGGCTGGTCCGCAGCCGACGTCTGGCGCGCGGGGATTATTTCCTGATCGTGCTGATCGTGGCGGTGGTGGCCTGCTATGGCTTCGTTACCGGCGTGGCGCTGGGCGTGGTGGTGGCCTGCGTGCTGTTCGTGCTGGACTATGGCCGGGTGTCCTGCGTGAAGATGGAATTCACCGGCGCCACCCTGCACTCCAAGCTGGAGCGCGGTGCCGCCGCCCATGCGGAACTCAAGCAGCTGGGCCAGCGCGTCTTCGGCATGCGCCTGCAGGGTTTCCTGTTCTTTGGCAGCGCCAACCAGATCGTGCATCGGGTGCGCGAGCAATTGCAGTCGCCGCGCCAGTTCATCATCATCGACTTCCGCCATGTGCAGGGACTGGATGCCTCCACCTCGCAAAGCTTCGTCAAGCTGGCGCAGGTGTGCGAGCAATACAAGGTGACCCTGATCCTGACCGGCATTGCCGATCCCATCCGCCGTCCGATTGCGCGCGCTGCTTTCAGTGGCACGGCACCGCGCGAGTTTGCCGATCTCGACCTGGCCCTCGAATGGGTGGAAGACCGCCTGCTGAAACAGGCCATGCGGAATGAATCACGCGATGCCCTGCACAGCAGCCTGGCCGAGCATTTTGATGCGCGCGAAATGGCGTCGCTCATGGCGCGCATGGAGAAGGTGGAACTGGCCGCTGGCACGCTGCTGTTCCGCAAGGGCGATGCGGGTGATTCGATGTATTTCATTGACGAGGGAATGGTCAGCATCTCGCTGCCGCTGGAGGGCGGCGGCAGCATGCGCCTGCGTTCCTTCGGCAGTGCCACCATCGTCGGCGAGATGGCGCTCTATCGCGGCCAGCGGCGCACCGCCGACGTCGTCACCGACCGCCCCACACTGGCCTGGCAGCTGACGCTGGCCAGCCTGCGCCAGCTGGAACAGGACGATCCGGCCACGGCCTTGCGCCTGCATGCGTATGTGGTCAAGGTCATTGCCAGCCGGCTGGAATCGACCAATGAGGCGTATCGGCTGGCGTATTGAAACGGAGCATGCCGCAGGCGGTCAGCATCCTCCGCAGTGACGGGCGCGGCGATCCGATATACTGCTGCCTTCCCCGTAGCCACCACGGGCCGCGCGTGGCGCGGTCCTGCATTGACCATGTCCGAGCAAGCTCCCGAACCGATCTTCCCCGATGACGCCGTTGCCGGTGCCGACACCATCCCCGCACCGCGCGCGTGGATCGTGCTGCAGAACGTGCAGGAGGTGGAGACCTGGATCGACACCTACAACCGCGAGCTGCAGGCCGTGGTGTTCCGTCACAAGATGAACACCGTCAACGTCGGCCAGGGCATCTGCTTCACGCTGGAGCTGGGCGGCGAGATCCATCTGCACACCACGCCCGAAGGCCAGATCCTGCTGGACGTGAGCGAGGAAGCCTCATGGGCGGCCCCGGTCATCAGCGCTGCCGCCAACGTGCCGGCCCCCGCAGGCAGCGTCTGGGTGCTGCCGCCGGATACGCTGACGCAACTGATCCTGGGATTGTCGGGGCTGATCGCCACATCGCAGTTCGTGTTGCGGCATGAATATCGGCTGGGCAAAGGCGTACGTCCGACTTATTGAATCAAAATGAAAATACGCATACTCGTCCTGTTACTTGGATTGCCGTCGTTTCCTGCGCTGGCAGCGCCCCTCTCCCAGAGCCTCTGCAAGCCGGGAGAGAAAATCATTTACAGCTGCCAGACCGCGCGCAAGAAAACGGCGTCACTGTGCGCCTCGGCGGACTATCCCGACAAGCGCAGTCGCTTGCAATACCGCTTCGGGACTGCAAGCAAGATCGAGATGCAATTTCCCGATACGCCCCAGCCTGCGGAAGGACGATTCTTTCGCAGCTACACCATGTATTCGGGTGGTTACGAATCGCATGTCCGTTTCAGTACCGACAGCTACGATTATTTTTACTACGACCGGATGATTCGCACCGGTTTCAAGGGACAGAACCTCCCCAAGGATTCCTCCGGACTGGTGGTGCGTGAACGCAGCAGCGGCAAGGAACAGCATCGCGCTTGTTATCCGGATGCCATCGAGACAGCGGGCAAAGATGGCCTGCCGGAGACGGAACTGGAAACCCTGAATCTTCCCGACTGAAAGCAAGACCGATGAAAGAACGCACCCTGATCGCCGCTGGCGCGCTGAACATGTTCGTGGCCGTGGGCTGTGGCGCCTTCGGCGCGCACGGTTTGAAGAAAATGATTTCCGAAGAGATGCTGGCGATCTGGCATACCGCCGTGACCTACCAGGTCATGCACGCGCTGGGCATGATCGCCGTGGCGCTGCTGATGCCGCGCATGGCCGGTGCCGCTCTGCACTGGGCCGGCCGGCTGATGCTGGCGGGCATCGTGGTCTTCAGCGGCAGCCTCTACCTGCTGGCCCTGACCGGCACCCGCATCCTCGGTGCCATCACGCCGTTTGGCGGTGTGGCCTTTCTCGCAGCGTGGCTGCTGGTGGCGTGGGCGGCGCTGAAGAGCCGATAAGCAGCATTAAGCAAAATTCAATGCTCTGGAAAAGAGCATTAAACGCAGATGAATGGTACCAGGAAGGCGCATTCAGGCCGCCGCGCCACTCAGCGCTTCCTTGACCAGTTCATCGATTTCACCGGTGATGTTGGAAAGCACACCAGCCACCACCGAGAATTCCCTGCCAGCCTGTCCTGATCGCGCTGCCACGATGCGGGCATTGAAGGCCACCATCTTGGCTTCGCGTGCAATGGTTTCGATGTCGGTCATGATGCCGCGCAACTGCTCGCGCATGAGGCGCGCATGCTTCTTCGACTGCGCTTCGTAGACCGCCGTGATCTCGTTCAACACGGCCAGCAGCGGCGTGGTTTCCTGCACCAGCTGTTCCAGCAGGGCCGGACCGGTCTTGAGCTTGTCCTCGATGGCATTGAGCGCACGTTGCGCCAGTTCGGCAAAACTGGTGATGCGCGCATCACCCCGGCTGCGTCCGAAATACACCTCTTCCAGCTCCGGGCAGAATACGCCGGGCAAGTCCCCGGAGCGCTTGAGCAAGGCCGCATGGGCGCTGCGGAACAGTCCCAATGCCTCGCGCGCAGTGGCACAAGCCCCCTGCTGGCCCTGTGCTGCGAGCACCGCGTACAACACCAAGCGCTGCGACGTGAAGCGGCGGCGGCCAGAGAGATTGATCAGAGCACCAAACACTTCGCCCGAGAGCGGAACGAGTGCGGACTCCTCAGCGCCCTCAACAGGGGCCTCCTCGATGACAGCCAGGCTGCTCATGGACATCTCCTTCAATTGCATTGGACAGGTGGCCGGCAGAAGGGTCTGACGCGGGCTTACGCCGCTTCCCGCGCCGGATGCGCCTGCTTGCGATACAGGAACTCCAGCACCGCCGTGCGATAGGCACCATACTGCGCATCCTGCGCCAGCGAGACACGGTCGCGCGGACGCGGCAGCTTCACTTCCACGATCTCGCCAATGGTGGCAGCGGGACCATTGGTCATCATCACGATGCGGTCCGACAGCAGCACCGCCTCATCCACATCGTGGGTCACCATCACCACCGTCGATTCAGTCTTGGCCACGATCTTCAACAACTCATCCTGCAAGTGCGCACGGGTCAGTGCATCGAGTGCGCCGAAGGGTTCATCCATCAGCAGGACCTTGGGCTCCATCGCCAGCGCGCGGGCAATGCCGACACGCTGCTTCATGCCGCCGGAGATCTCATTGGGCCGCTTGCTCTCGGCCGCCGTCAGGCCGACCAAGGCCAGCGCGGCGCGCGTGCGGTCACGCAACTGGGTGCGATTTTCGCTGGCACCGAACACCCGCTCCACACCGAGATAGATGTTTTCATAGCAGGTCAGCCAGGGCAGCAGCGAGTGGTTCTGGAACACCACTGCACGCTCCGGGGCCGGACCACCGATCTCGCGATTGGCACACAGCAGTACGCCATCACTGGGCTTGAGCAGGCCCGCAATCAGGTTCAGCAAGGTCGACTTGCCGCAGCCGGAGTGGCCGATCAAGGTGACGAACTCGCCCTTGGCCACCGTCAGGTTGATCTCGCGCAGTGCATGGAAGACGCCCTTCCTGGTGTGGAACACCATCTCCACACCGTGGATGTCGATGAACTTGCCGTTGATGTTGTCCATGATCCTGCCCTCCTCAGTTGTTGACCTGCTCGTAGGTGAACGCCTTGGCCAGCGCCACCAGCAATTGTTCCAGCACCAGCCCGACCACCCCGATGACGACGATGGCGATGATGATGTGCGGCACGTTCAGGTTGTTCCATTCATCCCAGACCCAGAAGCCGATGCCGACGCCGCCGGTCAGCATCTCGGCGGCCACGATCACCAGCCACGCCGTGCCGATGGAAAGACGCACGCCGGTCAGCATGTAGGGCAACACCGAAGGGAACAGGATCTTGGTCAGCACCTTCCATTCGGAGAGATTGAGCACGCGCGCCACGTTCATGTAATCCTGCGGCACGCGCTGCACACCGACGGCCGTGTTGATGATCATCGGCCAGATCGAGCAGATGAAGATCGACCAGATCGCCGCCGGATTGGCCGACTTGAACACCAGCAGGCCAATGGGCAGCCAGGCCAGCGGCGAGACCGGACGCAGCAGGCTGATGATGGGGCCGAACATGCGCGAGAGGAATTCCACGCGGCCAATCGCAAAGCCCAGCGGAATGCCCACCAGCGCCGCCAGTCCGAAGCCCATGCCGACCCGCTGCAGCGAAGCCAGCACGTTCCAGCCTATGCCCTGGTCATTGGGACTGTTGCGGTAGAAGGGATCGGAGAACATCACGCCCGCTTCCTTCAGGGTCACCCATGGCGTGGGGAAGCTGGCGGTCTTCAAGGCGATGATCTGCCAGACCAGCACCAGCAGCGCCACCCCCAGCAGGGGCGGCACCACGCGCATGAAGAGGCCGCCCGCAATGATCTTCTTGCGCAGGCTGCGCGCTTTCACGCTGCCGGCAGCGCTGGCGGCGGGTGCCACCTGCGCTTCGTTGGCGGCGGCTGCACGCACCGGCTCGCTGGCAGCAGACACGCCGGCGTGGCCGTTGCCGGCGGGCTTGGCGTTGTCACCCATGATGCTTTCTGCGACTGCACTCATCATCTTCCCCTTGCTCTAAGCACTTCACCTTGATGGACACGGCGCAGGCCGCACCCGCTTACACCTTGATCTTGAACGCCTGCGCGTAGGCCGCCGGATTCTTGCCGTCCCACACCGTGCCGTCCATCAGTTTGGAACTGCGCATGACGTCCTTGGGCAGCGGTGTCTTGGTCATCGCGGCAGCGTCCTTGTAGAGATCGATCTGGTTGACCGACTTGGCCACGGCCAGGTAATCCGGATCACTCTTCAACAGGCCCCAGCGGCGGTGCTGGGTCATGAACCACATGCCATCGGAGAGGAAGGGAAAGTTGACCTGGCCTTCGTCGTAAAACTTCATGTAGTTGGGATCGTCCCAGGTCTTGCCCAGGCCGTTCTGGTAGCGCCCGAGGATGCGCTGGTCGATCACGTCCTTGCTGGTGTTCACATAGGATTTGTCGGCGATCACCTCGGCCATCTTGTTCTTGTTGGCCAGCGAGGCATCGATCCACTTGCTGGCCTCCAGGATGGCGGCCATCATGGCGCGACAGGTATTGGGGTACTTCTGCACGAACTCCAGCGAGGTGCCCAGCACCTTCTCGGGATGGTCCTTCCAGATGTCCTGGGTGGTGATGGCGGTGATGCCCACGCCATCGACGATGGCGCGATGGCCCCAGGGCTCGCCCACGCAGAAGCCATCCATGTTGCCCACCCGCATGTTGGCCACCATCTGCGGCGGCGGGACCGTAATGACCTTGGCATCCTTCATCGGATTGATGCCGTTGGCGGCCAGCCAGTAATACAGCCACATCGCGTGGGTGCCGGTCGGGAAGGTCTGTGCGAAGGTGTATTCGCGCTTGTCGGTCTGCATCAGCTTGTAGAGCGATGCGCCATCGACTGCCCCCTTGTCAGCCAGCTTTTTGGACAAGGTGATGGCCTGGCCGTTATGGTTCAGGCCCATCAGCACCGCCATGTCCTTCTTCTGGCCGCCGATGCCCAGTTGCACGCCATAGATCAGGCCATACAGCACGTGGGCCGCATCCAGTTCGCCGTTGGTGAGCTTGTCGCGCACGCCGGCCCAGGAGGCTTCCTTGCTGGGGACGATCTTGATGCCGTACTTCTTGTCGAAACCCAGCACCGAGGCCATCACCACCGAGGCGCAATCGGTCAGGGGGATGAAGCCGATCTTGACTTCTTCCTTTTCCGGCTTGTCCGAGCCGGCCGCCCACGCACCGCCCGGGAGCATGCCCAGCATGCCGCTGCCGGCGGCTAGTGCACCGCCCTGCAGAAGGGAGCGGCGCTTGCCGTCCACCCTGTCCGCTGCCTTGAGCGCGCTGTCCTGTGCATCCTGCATGCCGCTGCCGAGCGCGCCTGTCTTGCCTGCCTGACCTTTGGATTCCATAGCACCATTCCCCTTGCGTTGCGATTTGAAGAAAGCCCAAACAAAAAAAGGCGTGTTCCGACATGGATGACCCATACCGGAAGACGCCTTTGTCCTGGACGGCGCGACCGCCATTGGCCACACCTTCACGTTGCTTGCGCATTGCTGCGCTTGTGCATCAGCTTCAGCAAAGAGCGTGCCAGAACCGCGACGCACCTCGAAAAGCCGCATGGGAACTGCGTTGCGAGGGAACACGATGAGATCCGCAGCGGCAGCAGGAGGACCGCGCGGCGCGATCAAATCGGGCGGGATCCGCACTTCGGTTGTGCCTTGCACCAAGTTGGCAGCGATTTGTCAGGGTCGCAACGATGGCCTGCGCTGGCCAAGCCGGGGGCGCGGCCACCTACTCACGCTTGCCGGATTTTCCTACAGCACATTGCGATGGGCGCTGATCGTGCGGCAGACGGGCTGACCCTAAGATGACCCCAGCTTTACGAATCACCCGGCGCTTGCACCCTGGCGGGCAAGAACGAACTCAATAACAAAGGAGAAATCCATGACCCTCGGCACCATCCTGCTCATCGTCCTGATCCTGATCCTGCTCGGCGTCATCCCCGCTTGGCCGCACAGCCGCAGCTGGGGCTATGGTCCCAGCGGTATCGCGGGCACCATCGTCATCATCCTGCTGATCCTGCTGCTGCTCGGCAAGATATAAGGCGGGGCGGCAGCCGGCCTGTGCGGTCCGGCTGCCCTGGCCCCGGCCTTCAGACGCTCCCTTCCCTCCCGCAAGCCTGATACCATCCGGTGGCGGACGGGAAAACGGCGCGGTCGGTGCCTGTCACCGTCCGCGCCGTTTGCTTGTGGACGCCGCCTCGCCCCGCCGGGGCAAGCTCACGCGCACGGCTTTCCCTGCTCCCGTACCGTGATGAGGCTGACATCAGATGAACAATAAATTCCTCGCTTCTCCCCTGCCCGCTCTCCTGGCGACCCTGAGCCTGCTTTGCGCGGCCGCCGCGCACGCTGCTGAAGAAGATGTCAGCAAGGCCGATCCCCAGCGCTGGTACCAGGAAGACAACAGCGCCAAAGGCCGGCTGCAAAACCTGAACAAGGAAACGGCGGCCGCCTATGCCGAAGCGCTGCAGGGCTGCCGCAGCATGCGCGGGAAGGATGCTGCAGCCTGCCGGAAGCAGGCAGCCGACGCCAGGTCGCAGGATACTGCGCGGGCACAGCGCATCTTCAAGGACTACCAGGGCGGCGAACCCGTTGCGGTATCCGTCAAGGGTGAGCCCAAACAGATGCACAATCACCACAAGCACGGCAGCCACCCGGCTCCGAAATAAACTGGCTCCCTCCACTGCCTGAATGCAACAACGCCGCAGCAGGTCACCCTGCCGCGGCGTTGTGGTTGGCTGCTCCTCAATGCGAGGAGCGACAGCTGAGATCAGCCGGCCAGCGAATTACTTGCCAACCTGATTGCCGATGACGCCACCGACGGCGGCACCACCCACGGTCCCGATGGCGCTGCCACCGGTGAGGACGGCACCACCGACGGCACCGGCACCTGCGCCGATGGCGGTGTTCTTGTCTTGCTGGGTCATGCCGCTGCAGCCGGTCAGGGCGGCAAAGGCACAGATGGCTACCGAGGTCACTGCCAGTTTTTGCATGGTCTTCATGATGACTCCTTCCTCTTTGTCGAATAGGGGAATACGGCCGCCGATCAGGTCGACGGACGCATGATCACGCGCGGTGCCTTGGGCTGTTGTGCGTGATCACGATAAACCGGTGCGCTGGGTGCAGCCTTGGCCGGTTCGCGTTGCGCTGCCGGATCCTTGCCCTCGGCACGTGCGCCAAACAGCAGCACGGCGTTCTGGAGGGACTTGGAGCGCTTGCTCTCGGCCATGTCCATGTAGCGGAATTTCTTCTGCCCCAGCTTGTGCAGACGCGCTGCATCCACCGGCATGTGACGGTCCATCGTGGAAGCCGACCAGCGCGATGCGCTGTCGACGGCTTGCGGAGTTTCTGCGAAAGCGTGAGAGGCGAAAGCCGAAGCGGCTGCCAGCATGCAAATACCGACTGTTTTTTTCATGGTCTGCCCTTTCAGGGGTCCCTTCTGGCGGTGAGCAAAATTTCATGCGGCAAACCGTGAACTCTTTTGCAATTCCCGGCTCTACCAGCACCATGACCACATGGTCGCGGAAATTGCTGCATCACAAAATCAGCCGTTTCCGATATTGGTGTAGGCGTTTTCCTACACGCGCTGTGCTGCCTGCTTCGGATGTCCTTCACACCCTGCCGGCCCGTGCCGCCGGTGCCTGATCAGGCCACCGGAACACGGGCATCCAGGACTTAGTCCTTGGCGGCTTCCTTGGCATCGCCATAGGTCTTCTGGACGTTGCCTTCGACCTGCTTGGCAGCACCCTTGACCTGCTGGCTGGTATTGCCGGTCAGCTCACCGGTCTTCTCCTGCACCTTGCCTGCCACTTCCTTCAAGCTGCCTTTGATCTGGTCCTTGTTCATGATGGCTCCTTTGGGTTGTTTGCCTGATGGTTACCCGGTGCCGCACTGGGCTGGCTGCCGGCTCCGCCACCCTTGCCGGCCCGACGGGCGGTGAGTGACGATGAATCCATGGTACCGATGAGCCTGTCGGGCGAACATAAGAGAGTCGTCCTTTCACGCGTAGGAAAAAACGAAAAACCGTGCAGGAAAAACGCTCCTCAAACAAACCACACCAAAACGCAGAAAGCCGCCCTGGAGGCGGCTTTCAGAGGGTGTGACGCAATCTTGAATAGCGTCGGGCGCCGGCCCGTCAAGTCTCGCTGGCAGCAAGTTCCGGACGGATCGGCAGGCTGATGCTGATGAGCGCGCCCTTGCCCGGCGTGGAGCGGATATCGACCTCGCCACCAAAGAAGGTGGCACGCTCACGCAGGCCGCGCAGACCGTAGGTCTTGTGGTTGTCGCGACGCTCTTCGGGAATGCCCACGCCATCGTCGCGCACGGTCAGCGCCACATGATCCTCATCGACATCGAGAATCACGTCGACCTTGCTGGCCTTGGCGTGCTTGGTCACGTTGTTGAGCATTTCCTGCAGCATGCGGTAGATGGCGATTTCCATCTCGTGGCCTACATCGACGTCTTCATCGGGCAGGCTGGCGTGGCAGGCGATGCCGGTGCGCTCGTGCAATTCATCGAGCTGTTCCGAGATCGCGGCCTTCAGTCCGAACAGGTCCAGGGTATTGGGACGCAGCTCGGTCTGGATGCGCCGGGTGGTGGCCACCAGCGACTTCATCAGGCCTTGCATGCGGGTCTTGCGATCGGCCCATTTTTCATCCGGCGGCAGGATCTGGTAGACCCCTTCCAGGTGCATCGACAGGGCCGTCAGCGACGCGCCCATGTTGTCATGCAACTCGCGGGCGATGGCACGCTTTTCTTCCTCGCGCACCGTTTCCAGGTGGTTGGTCAGTTCGCGCAGCAGCGCCGTACGCTCGATGACGGTCTTTTCCAGCCGGCTCTCGCGCTCGCGCAATTCATCCTCGGCCTGCTTGCGTTCGGTGATGTCGGTGCTGATGCCGATCACCCCCTGCACGCTGCCATCCTTGCCGAACCACGGCACCTTGGCAGTCTGGAAGGTCACCACGCCTTCGGGCAGGTGGAGCGTCTGCTCCAGCTTCTCGGGCTTGCCCGAGGCCATGACGCGGCGATCATCGCGGTCGACGGTGTCGGCCTCTTCCTCGACCAGGAACAGTTCACGGCTCGATCGGTACATGGTCTCTTCCCAAGTCTTGCCCAGCTTGTGCAGCGTGGCCGGGTTGGCGAAGATCATCAGGCCCTGGCGGTTCTTGACGAAGATCGGGTCGCTGGTACTTTCACTGACGGCATTGAGCAACGCACTGGTTTCGGCCAGCTTCTGGGCGTTGCGCGTGCGTTCGCCGTATTCGCTGTCGAGCCGGCTGGCCGAGCCCCAGAAGATGAAGAGCACGATCACGCCGTTGATCAGCGTCAGGGTCGGCAGCACCAGCTCCGGCAGGATCCAGCCATGCGTCATGCCCCAGTTCAGCAGCAGGCTGAAGGCCAGCAGCAGGAACAGGGTCTGCGGCAGCAGATGGCGCAGCATCTGGCCACCGGGCGCCATGCGCAGGATCACCGCCATGAGCGGATGCGAGGGACGCGCCATCAGCAAGGCCGCGCCCAGCAGCGCAAACACCAGCGACGACAGCAAAGAGATGGGCAGCGGGAAATCGAGATAGATGAACTGGCTCACGTCATACAGGTAGCCCACCAGCGGAATGGCCGACAGCGCCATGAGCGTGAAAGCCAGGTATTCCGCCGGGTAGTACCCGCCCAGCAGACGCCAGTCGTGCAGCAGCAAGGCCAGCGCCATCAGCACGAAGCCCACCGACAGCAAGGGCGGAATGGCCAGCGGCGAAATTGGATGCGCACCATCCAGCGGCAACCAGCCCAGCGAGTACATGATCCCCTGCACCAGCGAGGCCACGCCCAGCACCAATAGCAATACCGCCAGGCCGACGGCCAGCTTGCGCACCGAAGGACGGCGCGCGCCGGAATGCATGCAGCGGAAATAGAGCGCCGAAGCGCCCAGGATGAAACCGCCCGCCGTCACCTCCCGCACGGCCAGCAGGCCCGAGAGCAGGCGACGATATTCTTCGCCCAGCAGGCCGGTCACCAGCACCACCACGCCCAGCAGGATCACCGCCATGGACAGGCCCATGGCCAGCGTCACCATGCTGCTGTAATGCGCGTGTGACGCGGCAAAATACTCCACCGATGCGCTGTTCTGGAGATCGGCGGAGGACGGACGAAGGCCGTCATTGTTCTTCTGCATCGTCGAAAATCCCTTGCTTTGGTGCGACCCGTGCCGCCTGCACGCCTTCTGTGGCGGCCTGCTCGCCATGATCGGTTCTGATTGTCTGATCCATCAAGGTCGCGCCGAACTGCCCTGGCGACATGCTGGGTCGCTGCACCACATGATGCAGCAAAAAATAAACTTACATTCCGCCCGTCTGGGCCGGCCCCTGCGGCGGCGTATTGTTGCTCGATGAGGTGCGCCCCGACGTGCCCGCTCTCTTCTGTGCCAGCTCTTCCAGCAGGTCACACAGCAGCGGCAGTTCGGACGACTTGTCAAAGAAGTGCTGCACCCCGCATTGCACTCCCACGCGCCGATAGGTCGGACTCACATGATTGCTGAAGACTACCTTCACTTCGCTCTGGCGACGCGTATTGGAGCGCGCCAGGGACTGCAGCAGGCTCATGCCATTGCCCTGCTTCAACTGGATGTCCAGGATCAGGACGTCATAGCTGTTCTGCTGCAGATGGCGCAAGGCCTCCAGTTCGGTCTCGGCGTAGCCCACCAAGCGCACACCGGCGATTTCCGACAGGCTCTCCACGATCAGGTCCCGCACGTCCTCCGAATCCTCCACCAGGAAGATCCGCAAGGGCGTCCCTTCGCTGTCGCGCTGGGCCCTGCTGTTGAGATTGTCATCCATGATGCGCCGTACCACTCTTCCTTGCCTGCCGGCTGGCCAGAATGGCCAGATACGGCGACATATCCGCCCGGGGGAGACCCGGCTCAGTCGATCAGATTGTTCTTGATCGCGTAATAAATGATGTCCGCGTTGTTGGTCATGCTCATCTTCTGCAGCACGCGCGAACGATAGGTACTCACGGTCTTGACCGACAGGCACAGTTCGTCGGCGATCTGCGTCACACCCTGGCCTTGGCCGAGCTTGTAGAAGATCTCGTACTCCCGCTGCGACAAGGTTTCATGCAACGGCTTTTCCGAATCCACCGGTTCGCTGGTGAGCAGCTCGGCCACGCCATAGCTGATGTACTTGTGCCCGCGCAGGATGGTGTTGATGGCGTTGACCAGTTCGGTCGCCAGCGCTTCCTTCTGCACGTAGCCGGAGGCACCGCTGCGCAGCACCTGCACCGCATAGCGGCTCTCGGGGTGCATCGACAGCATCAGTACCGGCAACTCCGGTTTTTCTCGCTTGATCTGCTTCAGCACTTCCACGCCACTCTTGTCGGGCATGGCGATATCGAGCAACACGATATCCCAATCCTGGGTTCGCACCAGGCGAATGGCTTCTTCCGCCGTGCTGGCCTCGCCGCCGATTTCCATCGACGGAATTTCCGAAATGAAGTGGTGCACACCTGCCCGTACGACCGCGTGGTCATCGACTACAAGTATTTTTGTCATGGCATTTTTGAGCGGTGAATTGATACTTCAGCGCCGTTGGCGCTGCTTGGACCTGTTTTATGTTTGTACTCGATTCCGGCGAGGACCCTGCACACGATTCCGTACAGCAATCTGTACACGATTCATGCGCGTCCTGCGGCCGGCATCGCTGCCTCCCTGTCCTGACAAGCCGGCTGGCCTGCCCCTGCCTGGCAGCAACGGGTTCCAACTATACCTGACAGGCCCTGACCTGTCTTCTTGCGAAACGCACCGGATCGCCCGATGCGCTTTGCAAGTGGCACGTCCACAAGCTGACAAAGCGCGGACCGGTCAACAGACCGGCCACGCGCTTGCAAGTTCCCCGCGTTATTGCTTCAGGCGCAGGTCATTACGCACCGAGACCACACCCTTGACGCCACGGGCCAGTTCGGTAGCGCGGGCAGCGGAGGTGGAGCTGGAGACGAAACCGGACAGCTGGACCACGCCCTTGTAGGTTTCGACGTTGATTTCAGCGGACTTCAGGTTCGGCTCGTTGAAGATGGCAGCCTTCACCTTGGTGGTGATGACGGCATCATCGACGTACTCGCCGGTACCTTCCTTGCCCGGGCTGGATGCGCAGCCCACCAGGGAAACCATGAACAGGGCCAGGAAGAAACCGAGGAAACGCTTGGTCAGGGACATTTTGGTCAGCGACATGATGAAACTCCTTTGAGTTGGTTTGCGCAATCAGGTGACTGCGACAGGAACGAAATAAAGAATTTGCCTTGGATCCGCCCGGGCCCCTGGCCCGGTGCAAATCCACTGCCATTGCGCTCAATCGCGCGGGACAGGATTACTTGCCGAACTTGGCCTTGGCATTGGCCACGCACTTGTCCTTGGCGTCGCCGCTCATGGCATCGCACTTTTCCTTGGCGACGTCATAGTTGGCGTCGTTCTTGTCCTTCATGGCGTCCTTGTCGGCTTCCACGCCCTTGCGCTTGGCCTTGGCGTCAGCGATGGTGGATTCGTGAGCTGCCTTGGCTTCCTTCTCGCAGACATCCTTGTCGTTGCCCTTCAAAGGACCGCACTTCTTCTTGGCCATCTTGTAGTCGGCATCGGCCTTGGACTTGTCGGCCTTGTACTGGGCCGCTGCCGGATCGGCTGCGAAGACTGCGCCATGCATGCCGATAGCGGCTGCGCCGAAGATCATGGTTGCGATGATTTTTTTCATTGTGTCCTTCCTCATGGTTTGCTTGGGTTGCGGCCTGGGGCCGTATTCTTATGCAGGCCGGCATGGTGACCGGCCTGCGTCCTGCACTTGCACTCACTCACACTCACTCACACACTCCAACTCCTTGCCGTACCCTCGCCGAGACTGCGCGCCCGGCGGCGGTACGTCGACAAGCAGGGGCGCTTACTGGCGCAGATCCTTGTTGCGATCTTCCCAGTCGCGGATCTGCTTTTCGGCTTCGTCCTTGCTCACGCCGTAGGCTTCCTGCACGCGGCCGGCCAGCTGGTCGCGCTTGCCGGCGATGACGTCGAGGTCGTCATCGGTCAGCTTGCCCCACTGTTCCTTGGCCTTGCCCTTGAATTGCTTCCAGTTGCCTTCAACGATGTCCCAGTTCATCTCAGTCTCCTTGCAAAGTTGCGGGAACGAATTCCCGGAATGGTCGGCTGTTCCAGTACGTTCTGCGCGGGCTTACAGGCCCAGCAGATCGCTCATGTCGTCTGCGTGCTCTTCTTCCTGCGCCATGATCTGGATCAGCAGGTGCTTGGTGGTCGGATCGTCGTCGCCGATGCGTTCGATCATCTGGCGATAGGCTTCGATGGCCACACGCTCTTCCACCAGGTTGGCGCGAATCATGTCCTTGATGTCCTCGGACTCGTCGTATTGCGCATGGCTGCGCTCGGCAATGGTCTTGGGATTGAAATCGGGCTCGCCATTGAGTTGCACTATGCGCTCGGCAATCTGGTCGGCGTGGCTTTGCTCTTCCTGTGCGTGCGCCAGGAACTCGCCCTTGATCGCTTCCACGTTCAGGCCCTTGGCGGTGTAGTAGTGGCGCTTGTAGCGCATCACGCACAGCAGCTCGGTGGCCAGGGCGTCGTTCAACATCGCCACGACTTCTTCGCGGTTGCCGCGATAGCCTTCGGTGACGGCACCGTCATCGATCTTCTTGGCGGCGGCACGGATGGCGTCCTTGTCGAGGTGGAAGCTCTGCTTGCTCTTGACGTCGGTCTTCGGTGGATTCTTGGTCATGGTCATTCCTTCTCTCCGGTTTCTTGACTAATGCGCGCTTCGGCTTTCATCGCCGGCAGCGCGCCTGGCTGGATCCGGACTGGCCCAAGGGCTGCACCGGGTTCCGGGAAAATGCTTTGCGCAGTGCTCAGTAGCGGTCCGCGCTGCGGCCCACGGCCAGACCGACCAACAGGCCGATGCCGGTGCCGATGGCGATGGCACGCCACGGGTTGGACTGCACGTAATCGTCGGTGCTGGTGACGATCTGGCGGCCGGTTTCAACTACTGCGGCCTGCGCATCCTGCGCGGTGTTGAGGGCCTGCTCCAGCAGATCCTGGGCGCTGGCGCGCAGATCGTCGGCCTTCTTGCCGGTGGCGTTGGCTGCCTCGGCGAACAGGTCCTGAGCTTGTTGCAGCAGGGATTGCACGTCGGTACGGGCGGTCTTGAACTTGTTGGCTTGCATGCTTGGCCTCCTTGTATGCGTTACGGTTTGATCGGGGCGGCGGAGATGATCCGGCCACCCGAGGTGAGGCGTTCTCACGGTGTTGCTCACATCAGGTACTGCAGCACGATCAGCATCAGCACCGGCACACCCAGAAGCCATCCGAGCACGAGCTTGTCCATGATCTCCTCCCTTGTTCTTGGTCATGCCGGGCGGTTGCGGACTGACTCGACGCAATTTCCGGCGCCTTCGTTGATGCTGTCCTGCTGCTGTGTTGCCTTGTATTACCTGGTCTGTTACCTGTATTGCACGGTGCTGCTTTCGCGCTATCCGCTCGATGCCTGATGCGGGTTGCCGCTTGTCTCAGCGAGTCAGGTGCACGATACCGATGCCTTGTTGCGCTTTGTATCGGAGTCAGCCCGATTGGCGTGTAGGACAAAGGCCCATCAACCTGCGTTGCAGCCTGTCACCGCACGCGGCGGCGGGCCGTCGGCGGCGGGCTGCCGCCCTCGTCTTCCCAGCGCTGCAGGGCGATGTCCTGCTGGCGCTGGTCGCGGCGCTGCGCCTGGCGAGCCAGCATGCGCAGGCTGGCACCGACGGCCACACCGGCGATGCCGGCGGCCCACAACAATGTCTTTCCGAAACTCATCAATGCTCTCCTTCGGTTTGCGTCGCAGCGGCGTCGCCTTACAGCGAACCCGCACGCTGGCGCAGGGAGCGCTTGATCAGATCCTGCGCTTCGCCGACGGCGTGCATGATGCGACCGTCCATCTGGCGGCGCTGTGCCGCACGCTGCAGTTGCACGTTGCCCAGCACCGATCCCACGCTTTCCTGGAACTTGCCGAGGGCAAAATTGAACTGGCCGGTGATCGTCTTCTTGTTCATGATGTGGTTCCTCGTGGTCAAGGGTTCAACATGGATTGAAAGGAGCGGTGCAGGTCTTGCGTAGACATGTTCGCGATTCGCAGCAGCGTTTTTTGCTGCCTGAGTCACCGTGAACATCATGGGAAAAATGATAGCGAGCGCCTACTGTTCTGCTCTATAGGACGGCGGCCGATTGTTTTGTAGGACAAAGCGGAAAGCCTTGTCAGCATTGGCGTTTCGCCGGGTCGGGTGTTGCTCACCGTAGCGTTTCAGGCAGCAAAAAGCTGGGCCGTTTCCTACATCGGCTTGCGGTCCCGTCCGATGGAAATCGATACGCCCGGATCCTAGGATGGAAACGTGCAATGACGGTCCCGTTTCGTCCGGCAGGTGAGCAAGGAGAAAACCGGATCGTTGACCATTTACCTGAACCCGACAAGGAGAACATCATGGGCAAGTATTTCCTCGCATGGCTGTGTGGCGTCCCGGCATTTCTGCTGGTGCTGATCTATTTCTTCGTCCACTGACCGACTCACTGCCGCTTCCATTTGCATCCGCCCTGCAGCGGTGCGTGAAGAAGGCGAGCCAAAAGAAAGGAAGACAACATGACCAACGACCACCTGATTTCCACCCTGAACGACCTGATCCAGATTTCCATCGATGGCGAAAAAGGCTTCCGTGCCTGCGCCGATGATGCACAGGAACGCTATATCCCCTACAAGGAAACCTTCAGGGAACGCGCGACGGCCTGCGCCCAGGCCGCGCTGGACCTGCAGGATCTGGTGCAGCGCCTGGGCGGCGAACCGGCCAGCCACAGTACGCTGGGTGGCACGCTGCATCGCCAATGGGTGAACCTGAAAAGCGCCATCACCGGACGTGATGACGAAAGCATTCTGGACGAATGCGAACGCGGCGAGGATGCCGCCGTCAACGCCTATCGCAAGGCCTTGAGTGAAGAGCTGCCGACCGATATTCGCTTGGTCATCGAGCGCCAGTATCAGGGCGTGCTGGCCAACCACGACAAGGTCCGCAGCCTGCGCAATGAAGTGCGGGCGCGCAAGGCGGCCTGATGCAGTGATTGTTCATCCCTGCGTCATCGTGGTTGGATGACGCAAAAAAAGCGCAGCCTCGGCTGCGCTTTTTTCTTCGATCCATCATAAATGATTTATATCATTTACGAATTAAACGATCGACTTAGCCCTCACCCAGATAAGCCGCCTTCACCCGCGGATCATCCAGCATCTGCTGCGCCTGCCCTTCCATGGTGATCAGGCCCGACTCCATCACGTAGCCGCGATGCGCCGCCTGCAGTGCCAGCTTGGCGTTCTGCTCCACCAGCAGGATCGTGATCCCCTGTGCCGACACATTGCGGATCACTTCAAAAATCTTCTCCACCATAATCGGCGACAGACCCATCGAGGGCTCATCCAGCAACAGCAGCTTGGGATGGCTCATCAGCGCGCGCGCCATGGCCAGCATCTGCTGCTCGCCACCCGACAAAGTGCCCGCCATCTGCGCCGCACGTTCCTTCAGGCGCGGGAAGACCTCGAACCAGCGGTCGACGTCGGCCTGGATCTGGCC
>NZ_JAKYWT010000005.1:0-607429 GCF_023952535.1 Herbaspirillum sp. WGmk3
GGCCAGATCCAGGCCGACGTCGACCGCTGGTTCGAGGTCTTCCCGCGCCTGAAGGAACGTGCGGCGCAGATGGCGGGGACCTTGTCGGGCGGTGAACAGCAGATGCTGGCCATGGCGCGCGCGCTGATGAGCCATCCCAAGCTGCTGCTGCTGGATGAGCCCTCGATGGGCTTGTCGCCGATCATGGTGGAGAAGATTTTTGAAGTGATCCGCAATGTGTCGGCGCAGGGCATCACCATCCTGCTGGTGGAACAGAACGCCAAGCTGGCGCTGCAGGCGGCGCATCGCGGCTACGTGATGGAGTCGGGACTGATCACCATGGAAGGGCAGGCGCAGCAGATGCTGGATGATCCGCGGGTGAAGGCGGCTTATCTGGGTGAGGGATAAGTCGATCTATTATTCGTAAATGATATAAATCATTTGCGATACATCGACGAAAAAGCGCAGCCGAGGCTGCGCTTTTTTTCGTATAAATCTGGTGCTTCGTTTGGATGGGATCACGTATATACGGTGATGAGCAATCGCTATCGGCCAAACTCAATACTCTTGAGTGCTCGCATGAAATCTCGATAATGCAGTTCGTTCGGCTCCCGAGGATTACGGTCCCGGGCAAGGCAGGTGGCGAACTCCAGGCTGTTTTTCTGATTGCCGATCAGGGCGATGAAACATCGTTGTGGCCGTTTCGGTGCCGCATCGCCCATCTCCTTTCTGGTCGGCTCCGTGCGCCGCGTCCAGAGATAGCCGGTCCAGTCCTTGCCGCGAAGTTTCTCCCGCTTGATCTCATCTGGCCTGGTTGCCCAGAGAAAATCCACACCGTACTCGTTGAGCTGTATCGCATCGTCCCCCTGATCCAAGTCGCCAGTCCGCGCAGGGACGGCGATCCAGTCCGAGATGCCTGAACCGAGATAGTCCCGCGTCGATTGTCCCGAGAGAAAACCCTCCGTGAAGGCCAATAGCCCAGGTCCCGGAAAGTCCTGCGGATAATGGCCTATCTGCAGCACCTTGGCGCCAGGGTAGCGGGGAAGGTCCGCACAGGTGATGAAGGCAGCACTGCGGGGGAGTTGCATGTCGATCAGACAGGTCCGACGGACATCATCGCGAACTTCACGTGCGAAGGCTTCGCGGTTTCCCGCCATGCTGGTGGTTGCCAGCGAGGCCGTGATCAAGAGCGAGCAAAAGATCAGACACATGTTCAACGATATTCTCCTGCATGGAAGAACGCTTTTCCCGTGCGGACCAAAGTCATTTTCTCGACAATTCCGGAGAAGGATCTTAGGGCCTCGTTGTGTATGAATTGTTGAAGAAAGTATTCAATGCCTGGAATTACGTATCCGCGTTCGTCGAGACCCCTCGCGTATCCAGCCGAACTGAACGACGCAGGAAAATGGATTTGCGAATCGCAATCTTCCATTAGCTCCAATGGAAAATTTTCACGTTGCTTTGACTTGAAAGGAGTCGCCCAACTGGAGTCCGGCATAAGGAAACTAAGGAAGATCGCCATGAAAAATGCACTTGGACTCATTTATTCAACTGCCTTTGGAAAGGGAAAGATCTAAGGTGTCGAAAGTAATGCTGTAGATCATCTTCATGAAGTCATCCGCATCAAACTCAGCAGGGTCGGTTTTTTTTCCATTTCGGAAGATGCAGACGTCGGAAAAATGCAAGACCGTTGTTTCATTTCCCAAGATCGCTGTAAAACAAATGGTTGATTCAGAGAGACCCGGACAACCATCGTCCATCTGTTTCCTCTTGATTCTGCGGACAGGTTGCCATACATATCCACGCCAGCCATTCGCCTCGATTACCTTGATGGCGATGTCGTGCTTTGTCTTGGCACAAAGCCTGGCTATGTGTTTCTCAGTCAGATCTGGCAGCGGGGAGGGGCTAGCGTTCGTCCTCGAACCGATGGGAAGAACATCTCCCGAGGCACCATTGCGCAGGTACTCATCCAGGGAATCATTTGACACGATGGCCTCGATGTAGCGCGCAAAACCATTATGGACAAACTGATTCCTGAAATAGGTTACGGTGACCAACGCGTCTTCCTCTTCACGGAGATCTCCGGAGCAAGCTATCGAATAGGCGGCTTCGGGAATCACCATGTTCAGCCTGCAGCGTTTTTCGCCGGATGTGGATAGCGTGCGTGGCGGACGATCCTCGGTTTGAGAGAGCGCAACTGTTGGAAAGCCGGCGGCCACGAAGGTGGCGATACAGGCAATGGTTGGCCAAATAGTCATTCGGGCGGCCTCTGAATCGAATTGGGTATTGTGGAAGGGATTTTTGCAACTCCCAATATCAAAAGCAGATCAGCCAACGCGGCTTGGCGAGCTGGGAAACGGGTCGTCTCGCCGCCGCCAGCGCAACCTTGCGTGCCGCCGCCCAGGTCACACCGGCATTGGTACTGACCACCTGTAACTGAGCACCCGACTGGACATCAATGTCGCACTGCGCTCTTTTTCTTGGTGACGACGTACAGCGCATCCATGGATCCTTTGATGGTGCCATTGGCAATGGCTAATGGCCAAACTCAATGCTCTTCAATGCGCGCATGAAGTCTCGATAATGCAGTTCGTTCGGCGCTCGGGGATTACGGTCCCGCGCAAGGCAGGTGGCGAACTCCAGGCTGTTTTTCTGATTGCCGATCAGGGCGATGAAACATCGTTGTGGCCGTTTCGGTGCCGCATCGCCCATCTCCTTTCTGGTCGGCTCCGTGCGCCGCGTCCAGAGATAGCCGGTCCAGTCCTTGCCGCGGATCTTCTCCCGCTTGATTTCATCTTGTTGGGTGGCCCAGAGAAAATCCACACCGTACTCGTTGAGCTGTATCGCATCATCTTCCTGATCCAGCTGGGCAGTACGAGCAGGGACGGCGATCCAGTCGGAGATGCCCGAAGCGAGGTAGTCCCGCGTGGATTGTCCGGAGAGAAATCCTTCCGTATTCGCCAGCAGCCCGGGGCCGGGAAAGTCTTCTGGATAATGGCCCATCTGAAGTACCTTGGCACCAGGATAGTGTGCAAGCGCAGTGCATGTGATGATGGGTGAGCTGCTCGGTGGACGCATCGAAAAATGGCAGGTTTCCTTGATCCTGCGTTGCTTGAATTTGAAAAGAGTAGCTGCGTTAGCGGCGGCCGCATGGACGTGACAGCTTGACGCGAGACACAGCATCAGGAGCGAAATCAGTATCTTCACCGATGAGGATTTTTGGAGGGATCCGGGAGACAGGTTTGGTTCTGTGTTCATGGAAGGGGAAAGTCTCATTGACTATCGAAAGTGATGCTGTAGATCATCTTCATGAAGTCGCCCACATCGAACTCTGCTGGGTCGGTTTTTTTTCCATTACGCGGCAAGCAGATGAGATCCGAGTACAGCGTCACGGTCGTATTCCCGATGATCAGGAGAAAGCATTCCTTATCGATTGCATCGTAGGGACAATCCCGTACAAGGTCGCTCTTTTTCAGTCTGGATGATCTGCGCCAAAGGTAGCCTCGCCAGTTGTTGGCCGCGATCTTTTCTACCTGAACCTGTCTCATGCTCTTTACGCACAGGTCCTTCACTAATTGTTCGGTGAGATACAGTTCGTCGCCAGGGATTGATTCGCCGGTATCGTCATTTCTCTTGAGTTTTCCTTTTGCGCCGGATCCAACGAGCTTTTCTAAAGAATGATTGGTGATTCCCAAAGTAATCTGGCGAGCAAAGTCGTTATGCTCAAACTGATTCACGAAGTAGCTGATGCTCATCGCCCGGTAGGCATCGGTCAATTGCCGATCCCCACTGCAATTAACCCCGTCAATCGTATCGGCCAGAGTGAGTGCGAACCCGCAGCGATTCTGCATTTCCACATCCAGATAGATAGTTTCCTGGTAGACCGCTGCTGTGTCAGCGGAGAACGATATTGCTGCAAGCAGGGAGATTTTCGAGGCCGTGATAATCCAGCTCATTCTTTGTCCCTTCGCTGAGCTTGGACCTTCGCATTTTTCGTTTGTTTATAGTCTCCGAGTAGCTGCTCAAGATATGACAAATAGGCGAACCGTATTGCTAAATGCGTGTTGCCACCGTTCACAGCCTTTGTCACAAGCACACAACTCTCTTTTGAGAAGCCATTGTCCGTATGACGATTGATGTTGATCTTGATGTAGGACTTTGATACCCAATACTTCAACGCCGAATCAATCGTGTTATACGAGACGACAGCAATCAAGTCATTATGTTTTTCAGTCGTAAAGTCCATGCCGCGGTACTGCCCGTACTCGCTGTAGTTGGCTCGACCTGTTAGTTGAATCAACCCGCGCCCTTTAAATCGGTTTCCGTCGCCTGGTTGTGTATTGCCTAATTCCTTCGCCTTTTCTTTTACGACTTCGGGTCGATGCTTTTTATAGGCTTCGAGTTCGTACAGCGTCTTGGTTCCTTTGATATACACGAAGTGCAGCTTCCAAGCGGTACTGGATTTGTTGAGATAGTCTTGCTCGCATTCCTCTGGGGTAATGACTTCGTACATCGTTCTAAAATATCGCTCATTTCCTTTCTCGATGGCGGAAAAGAACAAATCTGACTCTTGCAGAACGTGACTAAAAAAATATGATGTACGTGTCGGTGACGCTGCTAGCAGATACTTTCGGGAAAGTAGATTCCAGTTTTTGTGGATATCTGCAGGCATCGTTCCCTTGTCCTTGATGGTGCCAGCAGTAAGCCTGGTCAGTGCTTCGTCCCAAGCCAGACCATAAGTAATATTGTCGACTTTTATCGCTCGTGGAATTATTTGCACCATTTCATCAAGGCACATCCATCCATTTCTTCTAAAGCTAAGTAAAAACTCACGCGGATTGAACCGCCACTTCGCCATCAATACCTCTTTGTGATCGATGCAAAGCGCCCTCGCATGTTTTTTGAATTGCTCAAATCCCTCGGCATTCAATCGCGCCGGCACACCATTCTCACTGCGTGTCAGCCATGACCATCGCGCTTCCAGCCTGGCCGCATCCCACTCACTTTCCACCCTGCAGATCAAGCGCGAAAGCCGCTGACGTGCAGTCTGGTCATCCAGTGCCTTCAAGGCTTCCTGTTCCGTCACCTTGCCGTCGCCATCCAGATCCAGCCAGCGGGAGACGGCGTTGGCTGCGCATCGGCTATCCACGGATCGGGAATGCTCTTCTTCCCTGACGAGTTGCCAGTGCTGCCAGGGCGGGAAGTCGGCATCGCTGTATTTACGGATTCCCGCGCCATTCAGATTGACCCAGCCTTTCCCTGTGGGCAGCGCAATCTCCCGCCAGTGCGGTACATCGGACGGTACCAGCGGATCAGGCCCCACGATCCTGCCGAAGCGCAGCAGTTCGTAAACTGCGCTGGGCGCCGGACGCTTGCCTTCGGGATAGGCCAGGCTGATCTTGTTGGCACTGGCGTAGAGGAGATATTCCGCTTCCGGCAAGCGGAGGGATTGCCCTATCCGTTCCCCATCCGCACGATAGGTCGTGATGAGCAGGTCGCCACGCTGTGCGGGCGCGCCGTCGCCTTCGGCATAACGCAGTCCGACGATCAACACCTCCTTGCTCAACTGCAGCGTTTCAGTGTCCGGCGGACTCTGATTGCGCTTTGGTTCTTTGGAATAGAGCCGTGTGCCCGCCGGTATCAGAAAATACATCTCACCGAAGAGCACATCGGTGCGTCCATCGCGGCTCAGGTACAGCTTGTTGTCGCTGCGTCCGATCAATTTTCCGAGGTTGACGTCATCGCAAGCGATCTCGAAGTGGATCAGTTTGCGTGAGCTGTCATGGCACTGGCCGGCCATCCCCAGCAGATCCTTGCGGTAGACTTTTTTGCCTGCCTTCATGCCAGGTTCCACTTGGCTCAGATGCATGTAGAGAGAATAGAAGACGATCTGGGTGGCCGCCGCACCCTCACCGATGTCGGTGTCATGGCGAATTACGATGCAACCATCATCGGTCCATCCCAGATAGTTCAGGGCATGTTCACCATTGTCGTTCTTTGGCGTGGCGCTACGACTGAAGATGACCGTGCCATCGGAAATGGCATGGACCCATTCCGTGCCCTTGGCGTGAGCTGGAGCCTGCACATGCAGGCCGCCATGCCAGTTGAGATCACGGCTGACAGGAAACAAGCCCTCGCCAGCCGGTGAATCGGGCAAGAGCGTGTTCAGCCATGCTGCGTCAGAGAGATTGCCAGGGCGGGGAGGCAGGAAGGGAGGGCTCAGCAGCATGGTGTCTCACTTTGAAAACGGTGACCGGTTGTTTTCCTGAAGAGGGGCTTTGGGTAAAAGAGGGAGTTCGAACTTCATGCGTGCGGCTCCCTCCAGCAGCTTTTGCCCCGCATGCACCGTCAGCGTCCCGGGACAGAGAACCGTAATATTCCCCCCATCAATGACGATGCCGGCCCCACCCGCCGTGGCCAGCGTGATCTTGCGCGCCGCCGCCCAGCTCACGCCGGCATTGGCACTGACCACCTGCAACTGGTCACGCGCCTGCACGGTCAAGCTCCCCGCCTGCGCCTGCACATCGATGTCGCGCTGTGCGGCAATCATCTGCAAGCCGATACCTTTGTCACCTGCAGCAGTGGCCCCGGCCAGCACGCCGATGGCCTGCTGCGTACGCACCCGCAAATGCTGCCCGCTGACGTGCTGCGCATCCTGGCCGGCAATGAGGCTCACGCTCCCGCCGTTGGCCATCTGCAGATGCTGGCCCGCCACCACGCCCAGCCCTTCCTTCGCAGCGACCTGGATCAGCGGCGTGCTGCTGGCAGGCAGGTCCTGCTGCGCGATCTCGGCTTGCGCGGCGATGGCCTTGTTGAGCGCTTCAAGCCCTTCGGCCATGCCTGCGGTGCGATGCGTGCGCGCCGCTTCATCGAAGGTCTTGCGTATCTGTGCAGCCTGCCGCACCATGGCCCGCTGCCCCATGTTGTCCCCGGCCGGATCGCGATGGCTTGCGTGATGTGCCACCCGGTAGCTGGAAAACAGGAGGCCCCGCCCCGCACGCATCACGCCGTAGGCATCGGTGCGCAATTCCACGCCCGTGCCACGGAAGCTGCCGCGATAATTGTCGGCACTGTGAATCAGGTGCCCGAGATTGAGCTCGCTACCGGCCTGGGTGCTCTTGAGCTGGATGCGGCCACGGCCGTCGCTGTCATCGAAGAGCAGCTGGTTGTACCCCCAGCCACCGAACTCCTTGGAGCGGATGCCCCATTGCGCCGCAGGATGGCGGTGCCCGTCCAGATCCGCGCTGGCACCATGCCAGGTCGGTGCGTTTCCCCCGGCAAGATTGCCCTGGCCGCCGATGGCGGTATCGCTGGCCCATTGAAATACCTGCGTGTTTGCAGAAAACTTCACCTCGCCTCCGGGCGTCGGCGCCACACCTCCCTCCCCACGGCCGTTGTAGAGGGCCCCCAGCACAATCGGTCGCTCCAGGTCGTTTTCAATGAACTGGACGAGCACTTCCTGCCCGATGCGCGGCAAGAACTGCATCCCCATGCCCGGTCCGGCACAGCGCTGGCCCACACGGACCCAGCAGGTGGCCCCCGCATCGCCATGCCGTCCCTGCCAGTGGAAACGGATGCGGATGCGGCCGAGATGGTCGCAGCAGATTTCGTCGGGACCATTTGGCGTGGTCTGGCCCTGATGGCCGACTACGATGGCGCTCTGGCTGCCCCGCGCCGATGCATGCGGCCGCCGCTCCAGACCGGTGCCATCGGCCAGCACGGGCCGCCAGACAATGTCAGCACGTATCGCCTCGAAGAGGTTGGCATGGCCCATGCGGTGAGCCAGATCGATCAGGCTGCGGTCCGGCGCCTGTATCTCGCCCACGGTGGCGGCCTTGAGGCAGGCATGGAGGGCGTCTTCCAGCAAGACCGGCAGGGGACCAAACAGCTCGGCCAGCGCCGCTTGCGTATCGGCGGGCAGGTTGTTGACGCCCACGCTGAGCACCGCCAGCACGGCGTATTCCTGCTCCTTGCCCGCCAGCGGCCCTTGCCTCAGGGTAAAGCGTGACCCGGCCCGCAAGCTGCGCACCGTGCTGCGTCCACGCCAGCACTTGTTGCGGGCTTCCGCGGCTTCCATCATCAGGCGTGCGTGGCGGTCTGCAGCATCGTCGTCATCGGTGACGGGCCCAGCGCTGTCATAGCTTTCCAGCCTGGGGGCAGCGCGGCCCCCGAAGTCGTGATGTGTGGGTATGCGGGCGGCGATGGCCTGTTTGTTCTGGTAGTCATAGGACAGCAGCGTGTAGCTGGCCGCCTGCAGGCTGCGGCATGCCGCCAGGGCCTGGATGCCGTCCTGCTGCTCCTGCTCGCGGGCCGCCTGGAAGCGGATGCCATCATGGGCCGCACTGGTGGGATCTTCCGGAAAAGCGCTGCGCGCGGCGCTGTCGGCAAAGATCACCAGCCGATGTCCCTGCGGGCTGGCATCATGTTCTTCGATGCGCCAGGAGAGCCCTTCGCCAGCGAGCAGCCGGCTGATGAAGTCCAGATGCGTCTGCCGGTACTGCACGGTGTAGCTGCGCGGCGGCAGATGGCGCAGGCAGGCCAGTGTATCGCTGCTCCAGCGCCAATCCGCATGGGGTGCACACTCGCGGAAGACTTCATCGACGACCTCGATGAGGCGCTTGTCCTGCCACACGCGGCCGGTAGCGGCTTGCGACAGCAGCCAGGGCCAGGGGGCCATGCGCAGGCGATAGCGACAGAATCCACCATCGCCGCCCAGCCTGGCCACTTCGTGGATGAAACCGCTGCTGCGACGCAGGCCGCCCTCGGCAAGACGTGTTTCCAGGGTGGCACGGCAACCCAGCAGGGAACCGGCCGCCGCCTCCGTATCCAGGCGTACGACGATCAGCTCGGTGGCGCCCACCGCATGCAGGGCCTCTGCCGCCGCCCAGGCTTCGACCAGGAAGCGGTCCTCGGGCTGGCCAGCGATCTCCAGACGATAGAGGCGCGTTGCCGCCGAGAAGGGGAGCAGACGAGAGAGCAACTGACTAGCGTGATCCATGACAAGCCCCAGGACAATGACGGGCCGTCATTCTTGTTCGGCAACTTCGTACTTCCAGAGAATCCAAGAAAATCCCGGGCAAAGCTCGAAAGGCACCGAAGAATGTTTCGAATAAATTGGGAATTGCCTCGCCAGGAGAGCAATGGCCCGGGCTCAGGCCAGCTCCGACCGTTCATCGCCCCGGAAGCCGCGACAGCACTGCGAAAGGCGCCATGGTGGTGCAATTGTGGAAAATTAAAAATCGTATAAATGAAATAGTCCGAATTAAATATTGGAGTGATGCATGAAATACAGAATTAATATTGGCATCAAGCACATAGAATCCGGTTGCCCATTTCCATCCCATTTCGACTCCAGACCATGACCACCGTCGCCTCCGCCGCCCCTGCGGCCTCCGCTTCCAGCCTGCCCTTTGGCACATTCCAGGCCGAGTTGCTGCCGGCCCCCAGCCCGCTGCGTGCGGCCATCACTGCCGCCTATCGCCGCGACGAGCGCGAGGCCGTGCAATGGCTGCTGCAGCAGGTGCAGGGCCAGCAGCCCTGGAAGGACGCCACCCAGCAACTGGCCAAGAAGCTGGTGCAGCAGGTGCGCGAGAAGCGCACCCGGTCCTCCGGCGTGGATGCGCTGATGCATGAATTCTCGCTGTCCTCCGAAGAAGGCGTGGCGCTGATGTGCCTGGCCGAAGCGCTGCTGCGCATCCCCGACCGCCAGACCGCCGACCGCCTCATCGCCGACAAGATCAGCAAGGGCGACTGGCGCAAGCACCTGGGCGAGTCGCCGTCGCTGTTCGTCAATGCCGCCACCTGGGGCTTGCTCATTACCGGCAAGCTGGTCTCCACCAGCAGCGAAAGCGGCCTCACGCAAGCCATCACGCGCCTGATCGGCAAGGGCGGCGAGCCGCTCATCCGCAAGGGCGTGGACCTGGCCATGCGCATGCTGGGCAACCAGTTCGTGACCGGCCAGACCATCGAAGAAGCGCTGGACAACAGCCGCGACAACGAAAAGCGCGGCTATCGCTATTCCTACGACATGCTGGGCGAAGCCGCCCTGACCATGCACGACGCCGATGCCTACTACCAGTCCTACGAGACCGCCATCCACGCCATCGGCCGCGCCTCCAATGGCCGCGGCATCAAGGATGGCCCGGGTATCTCGGTCAAGCTCTCGGCCCTGCATCCGCGCTACTCGCGCGCCCAGCATGCACGCGTCATGGGTGAACTGCTGCCGCGCCTGAAGCAGTTGCTGCTGCTGGCCAAGCAATACAACATTGGCCTGAACATCGACGCCGAAGAAGCCGACCGCCTCGAACTGTCGCTGGACATGATGGAAGCACTGGTGGCCGACCCCGACCTGGCCGGCTTCGACGGCCTGGGCTTCGTGGTGCAGGGCTACCAGAAGCGCTGCCCCTTCGTCATCGACTACCTGGTCGACCTGGCCCGCCGCAACGGCCGCCGCCTGATGATCCGCCTGGTCAAGGGTGCCTACTGGGACAGCGAAATCAAGCGCGCCCAGGTCGATGGCCTGGAGGGCTATCCGGTCTATACCCGCAAGGTGCATACCGACCTGTCCTACCTCACCTGCGCGCAAAAGCTGCTGGCCGCCACCGACGTCATCTATCCGCAATTCGCCACGCACAACGCCCACACGCTGGCGGCGATCTATCACTGGGCCAAGCAGCTCCAGGTCGACAACTACGAATTCCAGTGCCTGCACGGCATGGGCGAGACCCTGTACGACCAGGTCGTCGGTGCCGAGAATCTGGGCAAGGCCTGCCGCATCTATGCCCCGGTCGGTTCGCACCAGACCCTGCTGGCCTACCTGGTGCGCCGCCTGCTGGAAAACGGTGCCAATTCCTCCTTCGTCAACCAGATCGTCGACGAGGCCGTACCGCTGGACCGTCTGGTGGCCGATCCCATCGAGACCGTGCGCGCCCAGGGCGGCGTGCCGCATCCGGCCATCGCCTTGCCGCAGCAGCTGTATGGCCAGGAGCGCAAGAATTCTTCGGGTATCGATCTCTCCAATGAATCGCGCCTGCAGCAACTGGGTGAATTGTTCGTTTCCATGGCCCAGCGCCAGTGGCAGGCCGCACCGCTGATCGCGGGCGAGTTGGCTGCGCAGCCCGCACAGGCGGTGCGCAATCCGGCCGACCATCGTGAGATCGTGGGCCAGGTCAGCGAAGCCACCGTGGCCGATGTCGATACGGCGCTGACCGCTGCCACGGCCTACGCACCGCAATGGCAATCGACCCCGGCCGCCGAGCGCGCCGCCATGCTCGAACGCGCGGCCGACCTGCTGGAAGAACATATCGCCGAACTGATAGCACTGGCCGTGCGCGAAGCCGGCAAGTCGCTGCCCAATGCGATTGCGGAGGTGCGTGAGGCGGTCGACTTCCTGCGCTACTACGCCATCGCCTCGCGCCACGACGGCAACGTACTGGCCTGGGGCCCGGTGGTGTGCATCAGCCCGTGGAATTTCCCGCTGGCGATTTTCATCGGCGAGGTCAGCGCTGCGCTGGCCGCCGGCAACGTGGTGCTGGCCAAGCCGGCCGAGCAGACTGCGCTCATCGCCCATCGCGCCGTGCAACTGCTGCATGAGGCCGGTGTGCCGCGCGCGGCCCTGCAGCTGCTGCCGGGCCGGGGTGAGACCGTGGGTGCCGCACTGACCTCGGATGTGCGCGTCAAGGGCGTGATCTTCACCGGTTCCACCGAAGTGGCGCAGCTCATCAACCGCACCCTGGCCCAGCGCAAGCACGATGATGGCGACGGCAGCGGCGAACATGGCGATGTCCCGCTGATCGCCGAGACCGGCGGCCAGAATGCGCTCATCGTCGATTCCTCGGCGCTGGCCGAACAAGTCGTGCAGGACGTGCTGTCCTCGGCCTTCGACAGTGCCGGCCAGCGTTGTTCGGCCCTGCGCATCCTGTGCCTGCAGGAAGACATCGCCGACCGTACCCTGGAGATGCTCAAGGGCGCCATGGCCGAACTGCGCGTGGGCCGTCCGGACCGCCTCTCCACCGACATCGGCCCGGTCATCGATGCCGAGGCGCAGCAGAACCTGCTGGCCCACATCGAGCGCATGCGCAAGAGCGCGCGCGCCGTGCATCAGCTGCCGCTGGGCGAGGATTGCCGGCACGGCACCTTCGTGGCGCCGACCGTCATCGAGATCGACGACCTGGCGCAATTGCAGCGCGAAGTCTTCGGCCCCGTGCTGCACGTTCTGCGCTATCGGCGCGATGCGCTGCCACAGCTGATCGACGCCATCAACGCCACCGGCTATGGCCTGACCCTGGGCGTGCATTCGCGCATCGACGAGACCATCGATTTCGTGGCCCAGCGCGCGCACGTGGGCAACATCTACGTCAACCGCAACATCGTGGGCGCAGTGGTGGGGGTGCAGCCCTTCGGTGGCGAAGGCAAGTCCGGCACCGGTCCCAAGGCCGGTGGCCCGCTCTACCTCAAGCGCCTGCAGCGCCATGCGCAACTGCACGAGGAACTGACCCGCGCGCAACCGGCGCAAGTGCCCAACACCTTGCTGGACAGCCTGCTGGATTGGGCCCGCACCCATGGCCACGAGCGCCTGGCCGCCAGCGGTGAGCGCTATCACCGCGACAGCCTGCTGCAGCGCAGCCTGCTGCTGCCCGGCCCCACCGGCGAGCGCAATACCCTGGGCTTCGCCCCGCGCGGCCTGGTGCTGTGCGTGGCCGCCAGCGTCGGTACGCTCTTGAATCAACTGGCGGCGGCCTTTGCGACCGGCAATACGGTGGTGGTCGATGAGACCACTGCGGCGCTGTTGCCGGCCGGCCTGCCCGCGCCGGTGCGTGCGGCCATCCGCCGTGCCAGCCAGCTGGAGGCCGAAGCGCTGCAGGCCGCCCTGGTGGACAGCCACCAGGCTGCCGCATGGCGCGTGCGCCTGGCCGAGCGCGAAGGTGCGCTGGTGCCGTTGATCCTGTGCAGCGAAGACGGTGCCGTTCCCCTGTGGCGCTTGCTGGCTGAGCGCGCGCTGTGCGTCAACACCACGGCCGCCGGCGGCAATGCCAGCCTGATGACGATTTCGGTGTAATCGCTCCCGCTGCGTCAGACGGGCACCCCGGCCTTGTGGTCAGGGTGCCCGTTTTTCTTGCGGGCGTACAATATTGCCCTCGATGGCGGCCCACCCGATGGCATGACTTGCAATCCGGCTGGCCAGCCCCATCTCGACAGGAATGCGGAACCGGTACGTCCCTCCGCTGCTCCCCGGCACATATTGAACAGAGGCAAGCATGGAACAATTTCACGGCACCACCATCCTTTCCGTCCGTCGCGGCAACCAGGTCGCGCTCGGCGGTGACGGCCAGGTGACGCTTGGCAACATCGTCATGAAGGGCAGTGCGCGCAAGGTGCGCAAGCTCTACCACGGCAAGGTCCTGGTCGGTTTCGCCGGCGGCACGGCCGACGCTTTCACCCTGCTCGACTTGTTCGAAGCCAAGCTGGAAAAGCACCAGGGCAACCTGATGCGCGCCTCGGTCGAGCTGGCCAAGGACTGGCGCACCGATCGCATGCTGCGCCGCCTGGAAGCCATGCTGCTGTGCGCGGACCGCGACACCACCCTGGTCATCACCGGCAATGGCGACGTGCTCGAACCCAATGACGGTATCGGCGCTATCGGTTCCGGCGGCAGCTATGCCCAATCGGCCGCCAAGGCCTTGTATGAGAACACCGAGCTGACCCCGGCCGAGATCGTCAAGAAGTCGCTGACCATCGCCGGCGAGCTGTGCATCTACACCAACCTGAACCACATCATCGAGACGCTGGAATAAGCCGCGCAGCGCGCATTTCCTGCCTGTTTCTCCGATGAATCGTCACAGCGAAAAGATCACCACCATGAATATGACTCCCAAGGAAATCGTCTCCGAACTCGACAAGCACGTGGTCGGCCAGGCCCGCGCCAAGCGCGCGGTGGCCATCGCCCTGCGCAACCGCTGGCGTCGCCAGCAGATCGAGGAGCCGCTGCGCCACGAGATCACGCCCAAGAACATCCTCATGATCGGCCCCACCGGCGTGGGCAAGACCGAGATTGCGCGCCGCTTGGCCAAGCTGGCCGATGCTCCTTTCATCAAGATCGAAGCCACCAAGTTCACCGAAGTCGGCTACGTGGGTCGCGACGTGGACACCATCATCCGCGACCTGGTCGACATCGGCATCAAGCAGACGCGCGAGCTGGAAACGCGCAAGGTGCGCACCCGCGCCGAGGATGCTGCGGAAGATCGCATCCTGGACGTGCTGCTGCCCCCGGCCCGCGATTTCGGTTTTACGCCCGATGGCAATGCCAGCCCCGAGAAGGATGAGAAGAACTCGACCCGCCAGACCTTCCGCAAGCGTCTGCGTGAAGGTGCGCTGGATGATCGCGAGATCGAACTGGAATTGAATGACGCCGCCCCCTCGATGGAAATCATGGCACCCCCGGGCATGGAAGAAATGACCGAGCAGATCAAGACCATGTTCTCGGGCCTGGGCAACCAGCGCAAGAAGGCGCGCAAGATCAAGATCAAGGAAGCCATGAAGCTGCTGATCGAGGAAGAAGCCGCCAAGCTGGTCAATGAGGAAGAGCTCAAGCAAAAGGCCATCGCCAATGTCGAGCAGAACGGCATCGTCTTCCTGGATGAGATCGACAAGATCGCCACCCGCTCGCAGAACGGCAATGCCGATGTCTCGCGCGCAGGTGTGCAGCGCGACCTGCTGCCGCTGGTGGAGGGCACCACCGTCAACACCAAGTACGGCATGATCAAGACCGATCACATTCTCTTCATCGCGTCGGGCGCGTTCCATCTCTCCAAGCCTTCCGATCTGATTCCGGAATTGCAGGGACGCTTCCCGATTCGCGTGGAGCTGGATTCGCTGTCGATTGCCGATTTCGAGCGCATCCTGACCGGCACAGATGCCTGCCTGACCAAGCAGTACGAAGCGCTGCTGGCCACCGAAGGCGTGAAGATCGAATTCGCCGACAGCGGCATCAAGCGACTGGCCGAGATCTCGCATACGGTCAATGAGAAGACCGAGAACATCGGTGCGCGCCGTCTCTATACCGTGATGGAAAAACTGCTGGAAGAGATTTCCTTCACGGCGGGTGAGGCTGGTGTGGATGGGCTGCTCATCGATGCCGGGTATGTCAACGAGCGGCTGGGCGAGCTGGCCGTGGATGAGGACATGTCGCGCTACGTGCTGTAACGCGATGCTGTCATGATGCCCGCTGAGGCAAGGAGAATGCGATGGCCAACAAGACTTTGGGAACCCGGCAGAAACTGAGTTTTCGCATCGAGCCATCACAATCCAAGCCACGCAATCCGGTGGCGCTGGCTGCCCAGCAGCGCGCCGGAGGTGCCGGTGCACATCGCAAGAATGCATCGGCGCAGCGTCAGCAATTGAAGTCGGAGCTGTTGAAGAAGCTGGCCGGTGAACCCAAGGAAGATAAGCAGGAGTGAGTGCAATGCATGGCTGTACAGTGATGGAACGCGATATTGCATCCAACCAGTCGCATTCGCCAGAAATGTACGAAAATGTACGGAAATGCGCAGCGAGTGACAACAAACCTCGCCGGCCTGCTGGACAAGAGCCCATTGTCTGTTGCCAGCAAGATGTATCAAAATGTTAGAAATGACGAAAAGCGCCGGTAGGTATACCGGCGCTTTTTCCTTGATGCAGGCCGATAGCGGGACAGTCCTGCCGCAGCACATCCGAAAGCGGCGATAAAAAAATACAACAATTGCCTTTTCAATCTTTGGCTCCCGTCTAAAAAATGACTTCTATCGACCAAGGTGCAGTCATGGGCGACGAGAAGCATTAATGTTTGCCCATCCGACTGCAAGTGCGGATCCTCAAGACTATTTTTAGAGAAGGACGTCACATGAAAAAATCTCTGCTGGCACTCGCCGTTCTGGGCGCGTTCGCAGGCGCAGCCAATGCGCAAAGCTCCGTCACGATCTACGGTATCGTCGATACCGGTGTTGTCTACCAAAGCAAGGTTGCTACTGCCTCCGGCGGTACTGGCACCAAGTTTGGCCTGAACTCGGGCATCATCCAGGGTTCGCGTATCGGCTTCAAGGGTGTTGAAGATCTGGGCGGCGGTCTGTCGGCTGTGTTCCAACTGGAAACCGGCTTCTCCAACGATACCGGCGGCCTGCAAGGCTCCGACGCCACCACTGGTTCCAACCTGTTCCGCCGCAAGTCGGTGGTCGGTCTGACCGGTAACTTCGGTAGCGTGCTGGTCGGTCGTCAAACCGACTTCGCCGACACCATCTCGGCTTACACCGCCGTGCAAGACTTCGGTGGCTGGGTCAACAACTCCGGCTCCGGTCTGGATCGCCTGCAAGGCACCCGCACCAACAACTCGATCAGCTACACCACCAACAGCCTGAACGGCTTCACCGGTAACCTGATGTACGGCTTCGGTGAAACCGCTGGTCAAACTTCCGCTGGCCAGTCCTTCGGCATCGGCGGCAAGTACGACAACGGTCCTCTGGGTCTGGGTATCAACTACTACCAGTCCAAGGCTGGTTCGACCCCGTCTGACGTCTCGCTGATCCCGTCGAGCTCGACCACCACCAACGTCAACACCCTGACTGCCAACTCCGGCAGCACCGCACAGAAGGTCCTGAACGTGGCAGCGTCCTACCAGTTCGGTCCGGCACGTGTGTACGGTAACTGGTCGCGCGTCAAGCAAGACCTGAACACCCAGGCCAACCTGACCTCCGTGGGCGTCGGTTCGCTGACCTCGCTGACCAATCGTACGCTGGCCCGTTCCAACAAGGCTGACATCTACGAAATCGGTACCGCTTACTCCCTGAGCCCGTCGCTCAAGCTGCTGGCGGCTGTGGACCACACCCGTGCCAACTTCGACGGCGTGTCCAACAAGACCAAGCTGACCCAAGTCAGCCTGGGCACCGACTACTGGCTGTCCAAGCGCACCGACCTGTACGCCTTCCTGGCTTACACCAAGGCTAGCGACATGGTCAACCCGGGCGTCTCCGACAGCACCGGCACCGATGGCAACCAAGGCGCCGTCGCCGTGGGTATCCGTCACAAGTTCTGATGTGAGTTGACCTGCGTCGTCTTCCCGGCGGCGCAGTGTGATGCACAAGTGAGCAAAAGAAGCGCCGCATGAGGTTCATGCGGCGCTTTTTTTCATGCTTCTTCTGATCGCGATTTTTATTAGTTTTGGCAATAGTCCATTTCGTTCTTCGCAGGAATGCAGCTGATTTCGCGCATGGCTCGTCGGGCACTCGGATTTGGTGCAACGCTGCCCCCGAGCTTGCACAGGAAAGCTCATTTTTGGCATTGCAAAAAGCTCGCTTTCTGTTTGTCAAATCCTGACAAAAGCCTTACTGGTGGCCGATCTTGATGTCTGTAAAGAAAGCGTAATAAGCTCTCGGCCTTGCGCACTTTTTTGCAGCGCACTGCTCTAATAGCAGCACCATTTCGATGCGCATGGAGGTGGAACACTTCCATGGATCGCGTATCGCACCGCCCCACAACGGATTGGCGGATTGCATTCAAAACCTTAGTTTTTTGATGCACACCGGACTGACGCAGCTTGCTGCGCCAGCGGGGATTTTTTCGTCCGCGATTTCGTGATTGCGGATTTGCTGAGAAAGGAAAAGAACATGGCAACGAGAGAAGAGCTGGCCGTCATCAAGGCCGCCCGTGCCGGCGAATCACGCGCGCAGCTGGCGCTGGGCCGACGCTACCTCGACGGCGGCAGCGGTCTGCCGCGCAGCAAGGGCACCGCCTTCTACTGGCTGCGCCGCGCCGCGCAACAGGGTGTGGACGATGCGTGGATGATCATCGGCCGCAACATCACCTACGATCAGGTCAAGGAATTATCTTCGCCGCAGGAAGCGGCCATCTGGTACGAGAAGGCGTTTGAAGCGGGCGTGCCGCAGGCCGGCGTGATCTTTGCGCGCCTGGTACTGGAACACACCGAACAGTTCGACAGCAATGCTCACGCGCGCGCCATCGCCGCGCTGTCCTTGTTGGCCAGCCGCGATGACCATGAGGCGCAATGGCTGCTGGCGCAGCAGATGCAGCGCCATGGCCAGCCCATGGTGCCCGGCCTGCCGGCTTCGGCAGTCGAAGAACGACTGGTGCGCGAAGCAGCACGGGCCGGCATCGAACAGGCGCAATACGCGCTGCTGGACAAGGCTTGGCAGCAAGGCCAGGGTGCGGCCTTCGCGCGCGGCGCGGCGGTGCTGGTCAAGCGCCTGATCGAGCGCAACAGCCAGGCGGTGGCGCAACTGGACAAGGAAGGCGATGCTACCGGTCTGGTGCAGCTCAATGCCGAGGAAGCCACGCTGCTGCTGCGCTATGGCCAGTGGCAGGCACGTGCGGCCGCGCCCGAGTTGCCGCAACTGATGCGCTTGTTTGAACTGGCAGCGCTGGCCGGAGAGGTCGAGGCGCGTCTGGAACTGGGACTGCTGTGCGCCAAGATCGACCGCGCCGGCAATCGCGTCTTCATGGAGCAGGGCCTGGCCAATTTCAAGAAGGCCTTGCACTGGCTGGTGCTGGCGGGAGAGGGCGGTTCGGCTCAGGCCTGGCATGCGCTGGCGCGCATCTATTCGCGCTCGATCTATTCGCAGCGCAATCTGCAGGTCGCCCAGCAATATCTGGAAAAGGCGGCCGAGTCCGGTCTGGTGGAAGCGCAGAGCGAGCTGGCGCAGATTTTCTGGCGCAATCGCCGCGATGATCCCATGCATGACGTCAAGGCCCTGTACTGGTGGCAGCAGGCGGCCGCCCAGGGCGAGGCCGGCGCAGCCGACGCGCTGCAGCCGTTCATGGCCGTGGAAGAGGCGCAGTCATGGGCGGTGCAGGCGCGCGCCCAGCTCAGCGACAAGCTGCGCAACAGCAATCCCTTCCTGAGTGCGCGCATCGAACTGGCGGCCACCTTTGGCCTGACCAAGCCGGAAGCCTTGCTCATCGATATCAAGCAGGCCGATTATGGCCACTGTCTGGTGGTCGACATCTGCGCTCATCACGCGCGCAGCAAGCGCCGCCTGATCGCGGTGCAGACCGAAGCCCAGCGCGCCGCCATCAACCGCGTGAGCCGCCTGTTCGGTGACGTCGACTGTGGATTCAGCGGTCCGGAAGGCAACTATCGCCAGCGCCAGTACCGGCTGCGCACGGCCTTCCCGGACATCGCCTGAGGCAGCGACAGGCTTGATCAGGCGATAGTTGCCGCCTGATCGGTCTCCTCAATGCTGGCGGATGACCTGTTCGCCGTCGGCACCGCCGTCCGGGCCGGCCTGGCCGAAGGAATAGAGTTCGTAACTGGTGCCGTCGTCATCGGCACCGTACTGATAGGAATTGCCCCAGGGGTCGCGCGGCAGGCGATCCACGTAGCCGCCGATGGGCCAGTTGCCCGGCACGGGTGCCCGGGTCGGCTTGATCACCAGGGCTAGCAGGCCCTGGGCGGCGCTGGGATAGCGGCCATTGTCCTGGCGATAGCGTTCCAGCCCGGCGGCGATGGCTTGCATGTCCTTCTCGGCGGCCAGTGCTTGCGGGCTGTGGTCGTGGTTGAAGCGCGTCACCAGCGGTGGCAGCAGCAGGGCGGCCGCCACGGCCAATACGGTCAGCGCCAGGATCCAGCGCAGGCGCGCCAGGCCGCGCTGCAGGAACAGGAAGGCAGGATGTCGGAGAGATCGACGCATGAATGCTGCAGTCTTATTGTTGTGGACGGTGCAAGCCGGCAGGGCGCAGGTTCAGGCGCACCGCCGCTGGGGCGGCAGGACGCGCAGGCCGGCGCCGCGCTGGCTCAGGGCTTGATGGTGACGGGAACGCCCGCCTGGCTGCTGACCACTTCCGACAGCGTAGCGTAAAGCTCGGTGCCATCGCGGGTGTTGATCCAGTGGCTGCCGTCGAACTTGTAGTGGAAGCCGCCGGAACGCGCGGCCAGCCACATTTCCTGCATGGGGGCCTGGCTGTTGATGATGATCTTGGAGCCATTGTCCACGCACTCGATTTCCAGCACGTTGCCGCTGCGGCTGCATTCCACATCCAGGTCGCTGGCGTCGCAGGCGTCTTCCAGGGCCGTCTCGATGGCGTTGAGGGTGGCGTCAGCCAGGTCCAGGAATTCCGATTCGGTCATGCTACACTCCAAGTCATTCTAAGATTTCGATGTAATCCGTCATTTTATCGTGAAGTCACCCCATTCTCCCGTCCGTTGTGCAGCTTCCCTGGCGCTGTGCGCCGCCGTCCTGATGCTGGCCGGTTGCGGCCAGAAAGGCCCGCTGTACATGCCCAAGGTGCCGCCTGATCCCTTCGTGCGCACCCAGCCCGCCGCGCCGGCAGCGGCCCAGGACAAGGCAGGCACCCAGGAGGGTGAGGCCAAAGCCTCCGGCGACACCCCCGCCGCCGACGCTCCCAAACGATGATGCCTGGCTGAAACATCGCGCTGTACTGTGGCCGGTCCCCCGGCAATGAGGGCGGGGACTGCGCCGGATGATTCCACCGATTGCCTTTTTCCGCTGACTTTTCCGGATTCCCATGTCCCACTTTTCCTATCGCAACGGCGCGCTGCACGCCGAAGACGTCTCCCTGCAAGCCTTGGCCGATCAGTTCGGCACCCCGCTCTACGTTTATTCCAAGTCGGCGCTGGTGCAGAATTTCTCGGCCTATGCCGATGCCTGCCGCGCGGCCGGCCGTGCCGAGGGCGGCAAGGGTGGCGCACTGGTGTGCTACTCGGTCAAGTCCAATTCCAACCTGGCGGTGCTGAACCTGCTGGGCAAGCTGGGCTCGGGCTTCGACATCGTCTCCGGTGGCGAGCTGCTGCGCGTGGTGGCCGCCGGCGGCGATGCGCGCAAGGTGATCTTCTCGGGCGTGGGCAAGGGCCGCGACGAGATGAAGCTGGCGCTGGAACATGACATCCTCTGCTTCAACGTGGAATCCATCCCCGAAGTGGCGCGCCTGAATGAAGTGGCCGGTGCGCTCGGCAAGCGCGCCCGCATCTCGCTGCGCGTCAATCCCAACGTGGATGCCAAGACCCATCCCTACATTTCTACCGGCCTGAAGGAAAACAAGTTCGGCGTGGCCTATGAAGATGCGCTGAACTGCTATCGCGCCGCCGCTGCCCTGCCCAACATCGACGTGGTCGGCATCGACTGCCACATCGGCTCGCAGCTGCTGGACGACTCGCCGCTGCTGGAAGCACTGGACAAGATCATCGACATGGTCGATGCGCTGGAAGCCGAAGGCATCGCGATTCACCACCTCGACATCGGAGGGGGCATCGGCATCCGCTACGACGACGAGCAACCGGTGGCCATCGGCGACTACCTGGCGCGCGTGTTCGCCCGCGTCGACGCCTGGCGCGCCAAGAAGTACGACGGCCGCCCGATCCAGGTCATGTTCGAGCCGGGCCGCTCGGTGGTCGGCAATGCCGGCCTGTTGCTGACCGAGGTGCAATACCTCAAGCATGGTGAAGAAAAGAACTTCGCCGTGGTTGATGCTGCCATGAACGATCTGATGCGTCCGGCCATGTACGAAGCCTGGCATGGCGTGCAGACCGTGAAGGAAAACGCCGGCCAGCCCCGCATCTACGACGTGGTCGGTCCGGTGTGTGAATCCGGCGACTGGCTGGCCCGCTCGCGCGAACTGGCCATCCACGAGGGCGACCTGCTGGCCCTGATGTCGGCCGGTGCCTACGGCATGACCATGGCCTCCAACTACAACACCCGTGGCCGTGCGGCGGAAGTCCTGGTCGATGGCAGCCAGGTCCACCTGGTCCGTGCCCGTGAAAATCCGGCCGACCTGTTCGCGTTGGAAAAGATCGTGGACTGACGCGATTTATTGTCGGTCTGCCAAGCGGCAGTCCCGGAAACGGGGCTGCCGTTTCCTTTTGTGCATCATTCCTGGCGCGATTATTGATAGCCCGGCAAGTCCCGCCTGGCTTGGCTGCAGATATTTTTTGCAGAGCCGCATTTTTGTTTTGCCTTTCAGAAATTTCGGCGCAAAATAGCCATCCGTCCGAAAAACAATCGAAGCATCAGAACATGCCTGGGGGCAGAGCTGCCCGCAACGCGAGACCTGGCAAGCATTCACGGACGTGAGGGAGCACATCAGGGCCACCGGGACGGGTGGTCGCTAGCGTAATACAGGGGAATTCCAATGCAAGTTCTGGAACGGTCAGAGGGAGATCGCGACCGTCGCGTCGCCAGCGAGGGCGTGGCGCAGGCCGGCCATGGCGATCCGTCCGGCCAGGTCATACACAGCAGTCAGTCCAGTCACGCCAGCCAGTCGCCGGCACCAGCACGCGTTGCGTCCGTGCAGCCTGACCTGAGCGAAGAGGAACTGGAAGTCCGGGCCTCGCACATCACGGCTGCCGCTGTTGCCGCAGCCGCCGTTACGGCGGCGGTGGCTACCTCAGCCGGCACCGCCAGCCTGCCGTATGAAGACACCGCCACGGCGCCGGCGGCGCAGGAAGAGCCCGCAGCCCAGACCCGCCGTGGTCCGCGTGGTCCGCGCAGCGAACCGGAGCCGCGCGCGTCGACCCGTGGGGCCTTGCTGGTCTCGCTGCTGACACTGGCCATCATCGGCGTCGCTCTGTGGGTGGGGGCGCAATGGCCGCAACGCTCGCTCAAGCCGGTGATGCAGCAATTGCCGCCGCTATCCAAGGCGGCCCCGGTGGACGCCGTGGCGCCGCCCGCCAGCCTGGACCATGCCCAGCCTGCCGCCAGCGATGCTGCCCCCGGCCCCGAAGTGATCGCCCAGCTGCAGCAGGAAGCAGACGACAAGGCCCATCAACTGGCGCAGAAGCGTGCCGCCGCCGAAGCCCGCCACCGCCGCGAGGATGCCGCCCTGGCCCTGCGCGAACAGCGGCGCCGCGAAGCCGAGGCCCAGCTGGCCAACGCCCGCGCCAAGGCGGAGCGCGCCCAGGCCGTGGTGCCGGTGCCGGAAGTGGTGGAAGTGCAGCCCGTGCCGACCCTGGCCGAGCAGGTCAAGCAATGCAGCACCTTGTCCGTCTTTGCGCGCGAGAGCTGCCTGTGGAAGCTGTGCGACGGCAAGTGGGGCAAGAACGGCTGCCCCTCCTACGAGCGCAACAACGAAGGTGCCTGATCCCTCCCTCTCCTGCGCTGCCGCTTCCGGCGGCGCAGGCTGCTTCCCTTCCGCTTCATCTCCCCTGACAAATTCCTGAAGGCCCGCCCCCCTGTGAGCGGGAGCATTTCTTGCTTGCCGACAGACCAGTCCGCAGTGAGCGGCCAGCACGGCTGTGGCCCGCTGGCGACAGATGAAAAGTCTTGCCGCAAGCGGCTTTGCGTGAGGAAGTTGCCGCTATAATGCGCGTTTTTCTTACCCCCCTGCAAGGAAAAAGGCATGAATGCACTGCTCTGGTTCGTCGTCCTCTACTGGGTCATCTCGGTCGGTATCGGCCTGTATGCCACCCGCTATGTGAAGAGTTCGAAGGACTATGCCGTCGCCGGCCGCTCGCTGCCGATGTCGGTGGTGACCGCGACCGTCTTTGCGACCTGGTTTGGCTCCGAGGCGGTGCTCGGCGTTTCCTCGACCTTCCTCAAGGACGGCCTGGGCGGCATCGTGGCCGATCCCTTCGGCTCGTCGCTGTGCCTGATCCTGGTGGGCGTGTTCTTCGCCAAGAAGCTGTACCGCATGAACCTGCTGACCATCGGCGACTACTACAAGAAGCGCTTCGGCCGTGCCGCCGAAATGCTGGTCACGATCTGCATCGTCATTTCCTACCTGGGCTGGGTGGCGGCGCAGATCAAGGCGCTGGGGCTGGTCTTCAACGTCGTCTCGGGCGGCTACATTCCCATGCACTGGGGCATGATCATCGGTGCCGGCAGCGTGCTCATCTATACCCTGATGGGCGGCATGTGGGCCGTGGCCATCACGGACTTCCTGCAGATGATCATCGTGGTGGTCGGCATGCTTTATATCGGAGTTGAAGTTTCGGGTATGGTCGGCGGTCCGGGAGTCGTGATTGCGCACGCCGCCGAGGCCGGCAAGTTCAACTTCTGGCCGGCCGCTGAACTGAAAGACGTGCTGTGGTTCTTTGCCGCCTGGATCACCATGATGCTGGGCTCGATTCCACAGCAGGACGTATTCCAGCGCGTCATGTCCTCCAAGAACGAGAACGTGGCGCGCAACGCCTCGGTGCTGGGTGGCGTGATCTATTTCTTCTTCGTCTTCATCCCCATCTTCCTGGCCTATTCCGCCACGCTGATCGACCCGGCGATGGTCTCGCGCCTGCTGGAAACCGATTCCCAGCTGGTGCTGCCGACCCTCATCATGGAAAAGATGCCGGTGTTCGCCCAAGTCATGTTCTTCGGCGCGCTGCTGTCGGCCATCAAGAGCTGCGCCAGCGCGACCCTGCTGGCACCGTCGGTGACCTTTACCGAGAACGTCCTCAAGGAAATTCGCCCGTGGAAGAGCGACCGTGAATTCCTGTTCTCGATGCGCGCCGTGGTGCTGGTCTTCACGGTGGGCGTGACCACGCTGGCTCTGAACAGCCAGTCCAGCATCTATGAAATGGTCGAGAACGCTTACAAGGTGACCTTGGTGGCCGCCTTCGTGCCGCTGGCCTTCGGCGTCTACTGGCAGCGTGCCACCCGCCAGGGCGCACTGATGGCCATGGTGCTGGGCCTGGTCTCCTGGATCACGCTGGAATACGCCGCCCCCGACGGCCTGTGGCCGCCGCAACTGGCCGGCCTGCTGTTCTCCATGGGTGGCATGGTGGCCGGTTCGCTCCTGCCCCAGGTGCTGGCCCCGGTGCCGCCCATGGTGGCGGTGCCCGCCGAGGGCAGCGTCCAGTCCTGATCCCTCTTGCCTGATTGAAACGGTCGCCCGGCCTTGCCGCGCGGCCGTTTCGTCTTTTTGGGGAAGCCGCCAGAACTGCTGGGCCAGGTGCTGTCAAAGCAATTCCAACGCCCGGGTTTTCGAACTTATTCGATATTTATTTGACAATAATTCGAGAGCCACCCGGAACTTATTTGCTTTCCATCAACCTGAAATGGCATGACTGAGCACATTCGCCCCTACGATGTCGCTGCCGATGCGTTGTTTCTGGACTTCGACGGCACCCTGGTCGACCTGGCGCCCCAGCCTGAAGAGATCGTGGTGCCGCCGGAGCTGATCACGCTCCTGCAGCGCATCCAGCAAGAATCGGACGGCGCGCTGGCCATCGTCAGCGGCCGTCCGCTCGATCAACTGGATTTCTTCCTGGCCCCGCTGCGCCTGCCTGCGGCCGGTGTGCATGGTGCCGAGCGGCGTACGGCCGATGGCCGCATCCTGCAGCAACCGGTGCCGGACGTGCATCACCTGCGCGAGCGCCTGCTGCCGCTGGTGGAGTCGCATCCCGGCCTGCAGCTGGAACTCAAGCGCGGCGCACTGGCCCTGCATTACCGCCACGCCGCCCATCTGGAGCAGCGCTGCGTGGAGACCATGATGGACGCGCTGCGCCATGAACCGGGCTTCACTTTGCTGCACGGCAAGATGGTGGTGGAAGCCAAGCCGCACATCAACAAAGGCGATGCGGTCGCCGCCTTCCTGCATGAGGCCCCATTCCGGGGCCGCCGTCCGGTCTTCATCGGCGATGACGTGACCGATGAAGCCGGCTTTGCCATCGCCCAAGGTGAAGTCTTCGGCGGATTTGGCATCAAGATCGGCGCCGGCCCCAGCCAGGCCCTGCAACGCCTGGCCGATCCAGCCGCCGTGCTGGACCTGCTGCGCCAGAGCGTGGAGGTACGCAGCACCCCCGGATAGCCTTCGTACCGGCCTGTTTGCCGGCCCCGCAGCACATCGCCTTCCATCAAGAAATCTGACCCACAGAACAGAGCACGAGGAACCATGAGCCAGCCCAGCCCCAATCCGCATCAAGAAGCGCAACCGCAACCCCACTCCCAGACGCAGCATTCCGAACAACCGCACCTGGCCGCCCAGGCGCACGACATGCCCTCGACCTCCTCGCTGGAACTGGGCGTGATCGGCAATTGCGCCTTCTCGGCCTTGGTGGACAAGATGGGCCGCATCGTCTGGTGCTGTCTGCCACGTTTCGATGGCGACCCGGTCTTCAATGCGCTGCTCGACCCTACCGACAGCGGGGCACTGTGGGCCTTCCAACTGGAGAATTTTTCCCACAGCGAGCAGTGGTATGAACCCAATACCGCCGTGCTGCGCACCCGCCTGTACGATACGCTGGGCCAGGGTATCGAGATCACCGACCTGGCGCCGCGCTTTCAGAGCCGGGGGCGTTTCTTCCGTCCGCTGCAGCTGGTACGCCGCATCCATCCGCTCTCGGGCGCACCGCGCATGCGCGTGGTGCTGCGTCCCAAGTTCGACTGGGGCCGCGAAGTGCCGCCGCAGACGCGCGGCAGCAACCACATCCGCTATGTCGGCCAGGAGCAGACCCTGCGCCTCAATACCGATGCGCCCATCAGCTACATCGTCGACGAGACCGCCTTCGTGGTCAGCCGCCCCTACAACTTCATCCTTGGTCCGGACGAAACCCTGCATGGCGGCATCAACGATACCGCCCGTGATTTCGAGCAGGAAACCACCGCCTACTGGCGCAACTGGAGCCGCGCCCTGGCCACGCCGCTGGAGTGGCAGGATGCCGTCATCCGCGCCGCCATCACGCTGAAATTATCAGTGTATGAAGATACGGGCGCGATCATCGCCGCCATGACCACCAGCGTGCCCGAAGCACCGGGCAGCCAGCGCAACTGGGACTACCGTTATTGCTGGCTGCGTGACGCTTTCTTCGTGGTGCGTGCCCTCAACAGCCTCTCCGAGCTGGGCACCATGGAAGACTACCTGCGCTGGCTGACCAATGTGGTGGTGCGTTCCGGTGGCGGGCACGTGCAGCCCCTGTACGGTATCGGCCTGGAAGAAGCGCTGCCCGAGCAGATCCTGGATCACCTGCCGGGCTACCAGCATCACCAGCCGGTGCGCGTGGGCAATCAGGCGTATGAACACTTCCAGCACGACGTCTACGGCAACATCGTGCTGGGCGCGGCGCAGGCCTTCCACGACATGCGCCTGCACCATCGAGCCGGGGCCGAGCACTTCCAGCATCTGGAAGCCGTGGGTGAACGTGCTTATGAAGTCTACAACCAGCCCGATGCCGGCATGTGGGAGCTGCGTACCCGCTCGCGCATCCATACCTCGTCGGCGCTCATGAGCTGGGCCGCCTGCGACCGCCTGGCCAAGATCGCCGCCCGCGTGGACCTGCCCGAGCGCGCCCGCTACTGGGGCGACCGTGCCAAGGAAATCGGCGACCGCATCCTCACCGAAGCCTGGAATGAACAGCGCCAGGCCTATGCCGAAAGCTTCGGCGGACGCGACCTCGATGCCAGCGTGCTGCTGATGGTGGAAGTGGGCCTGATCTCGCCCACCGATCCGCGCTTCATCTCCACCGTGGAAGCGCTGGAGAAATCGCTCTGCGACGGCCCCTACATGCGCCGCTACGAAGCCCCGGATGATTTCGGCCGTCCCGAGACTGCCTTTAACATCTGCACTTTCTGGCGCATCGACGCGCTGGCACGTATCGGCCGCAAGGAGCAGGCGCGCGAGATCTTCCAGGCCATGCTGGATGCCCGCAACCACCTGGGCCTGCTGTCCGAGGATACGCATCCGGTCACGCGCCAGATGTGGGGCAACTTCCCGCAGACCTATTCGATGGTGGGCATCATCAACTGTGCGATGCGCTTGTCGGCGTCATGGGAGGCGGTGATCTGATGGGCAGACTCGTCGTCGTTTCCAATCGCCTCGCCGATCCCCGCAAGCCGGCTGCCGGCGGGCTGGCCGTCGCGCTTGGCGAGACACTCAAGAAGACTGGCGGACTCTGGTTCGGCTGGAGCGGCAAGGTCGTCGAGAACGGCACGCCCGGCGAGGGCGAGCTGCGCGTCAACCAGGCCGGCCCGGTCACCCTGGCCGAACTCGACCTGTCGCAGGAAGACCATGATGCCTACTATCGCGGCTACGCCAATGGCGTGCTGTGGCCGGTCTTCCACTATCGGCTGGACCTGGCGCATTTCGAGGCGGGTCACCTGGGCGGCTATCGCCGGGTCAACCAGCTCTTCGCGCGTAAATTGTTTCCGCTGTTGAAGCGCGATGACATCGTCTGGATCCACGATTACCACCTCATCCCGCTGGCCGCCGAACTGCGCGCCATGGGCTGCGAGGCGCGCATCGGCTTCTTCCTGCACATCCCGCTGCCGCCGCCGCCCATCCTGACTGCCATCCCTTCGCATGAATGGCTCATGCGCGCGCTGTTTGCCTATGACCTGGTGGGCTTCCAGAACCACGCCGACCTGCAGCACTTCGCCCAGTACGTGCAGGCCGAAGCGACCGCCGAGCCGGTCGGTCCCAACCAGTTCCGCGCCTTCAACCGCACGGTGCATGCCAATGCCTTCCCGATCGGCATCGACGTGGCCGAATTCCAGCGCCTGGGCCAGGCCAAGGAAGCGCGCGATACCTATGAAAGCACCAAGGCCGAGTACTCACGCCGGCGCTTGCTGATCGGCGTGGACCGGCTGGATTATTCCAAGGGCCTGCCGCAGCGCATCCGCGCCTTCCGCGAACTGCTGCGCCTGTATCCGGAAAATCGCCACAGCGCCACCTTGCTGCAGATCGCCTCGCCCAGCCGTGAAGACGTGGAAGCCTACGGCGACATCCAGCGCGAGCTGGAAAGCCTGTGCGGCTCCATCAACGGCGACTTCGGCGACTTCGACTGGATGCCGATCCGCTACATCCACCGTACCGTGGCGCGCCGGCGCCTGCCGGGTTTGTACCGTGCCTGCGCAGTAGCCCTGGTCACGCCGCTACGTGACGGCATGAACCTGGTGGCCAAGGAATTCGTCGCCTCCCAGGACCCGGACGATCCGGGCGTATTGGTGTTGTCGCGCTTTGCCGGGGCGGCCGAGCAGATGAAACAGGCGCTCATCATCAATCCCTACGACACCCACGGTGCCGCCCAGGTGATCCAGCAGGCCCTGCAGATGTCGCAGGGCGAGCGGCGCGAGCGCCATGCCGCACTGATGGAGAACATCCGCCAGTTCGACGTGCATTGGTGGTGTCGTGAATTTCTTGACACCCTGCGCAGCAGCCGCGCCGCCCCTGTTGAGGGATGAGACGGGAGCAGGCCACCGGCAGGGCCGGGTGGTGAATAAACTTTCCAAAAAGCAAATCTTTGCCTGGTGCGAGGCCCGAGCCGTCGCGCCAGCGCATCGCCTGCGCGGGCAGGTTCACTAAAACTCCGCCAAAAGCCTTTATAATTCAGGGTTTTGGAAGTTTTTTGCGGAGTTTGTCATGCCCATTTATGCGTATCGCTGCGAAGCGTGTGGTTTTGCCAAGGATGTCTTGCAGAAGATCTCTGACGATGCGTTGACCGTTTGCCCCTCCTGCAACAAGGACAGCTTCCGGAAGCAGCTGACTGCGGCCGGCTTCCAGTTGAAGGGTTCGGGCTGGTACGTGACCGATTTCCGGGGCAATGGCAGTGGCACGGCCAACAGCAAGGGTGCCAATGGCACCGGCATTGCCGGCTCAGCTGACGCCCCCGCTGCGCCTGCCGATGCACCTGCTGCTGCAGCTGCTCCGGCCGCTGCGCCCGCACCGGCACCGGCGGCGGCTGCCCCTGCGGCAGCGTCCACCCCCAGCGCCAGCTAACGAGGCCTTCCTTTCCCCCATGCGCAAATACTTCATTACGGGTCTGCTGATCCTGGTCCCCCTGGCGATCACGCTGTGGGTACTGAACCTGATCATCAGTACCATGGACCAGTCGCTGCTGCTGCTGCCGGAGGCCTGGCGGCCGGCGCACTGGCTGGGCCACAACATCCCCGGCCTGGGCGCGATCCTGACCTTGCTGATCGTGTTCCTCACCGGCCTGGCCGCGCGCAATTTCATCGGCCGCCGCCTGGTGCTGCTGTGGGAAGGCCTGCTGACCCGCATTCCGGTGGTGAAGTCGATCTATTCCAGCGTCAAGCAGGTTTCCGACACGCTGTTCTCGCCTTCCGGCAACGCCTTCCGCAAGGCCGTGCTGATCCAGTACCCGCGCCAGGGTTCGTGGACCATCGCCTTCCTGACCGGCGCGCCCGGTGGCGAGGTCAAGAACCACCTGCAGGGTGACTTCATCAGCGTGTATGTCCCTACCACCCCCAACCCGACTTCCGGTTTCTTCCTGATGCTGCCACGTGCCGATGCCATCGAGCTCGACATGTCGGTGGATGCAGCCCTGAAGTACATCGTCTCCATGGGCGTGGTCGCCCCCGAGATGGTCACCGACAAGAAGATCATCACCGACGCGGCGGCGCCGAAGAATTGAGGGGGCGGCCGGCAGTCCGCTGCCCGGCCAGCCCCGCCTTCGCCCTTAGCGTCTTCTCTGAAATCCAACAAGAACACTGTCAACGGAATCACAACCATGTCCATGCGAACCCAATACTGTGGCCTCACTACCGAGGCACTGCTCGGCCAAACCGTCAGCCTGTGCGGCTGGGTGCACCGTCGCCGCGATCACGGCGGCGTGATCTTCATCGACCTGCGCGACCGCGAAGGCCTGGTCCAGGTGGTCTGCGACCCGGATCGCGCGGATGTCTTCAAGAATGCCGAATCGGTGCGCAACGAGTTCTGCCTGCGTATCACCGGCCTGGTGCGCAACCGTCCGGAAGGCACCACCAACGCCAACCTGAAGTCGGGCAAGATCGAAGTGCTGTGCCAGGAACTGGAAGTGCTGAACCCGTCGGTGACGCCCCCGTTCCAGCTGGATGACGAGAACCTGTCCGAAACCACCCGCCTGACCCACCGCGTGCTGGACCTGCGCCGTCCGCAGATGCAGAACAACCTGCGCCTGCGCTACAAGGTCGCCATGGAAGTGCGCAAGTTCCTGGATGCACAAGGCTTCATCGACATCGAAACCCCGATGCTGACCAAGTCCACCCCGGAAGGCGCTCGCGATTACCTGGTGCCCTCGCGCGTGAACGCCGGTGAATTCTTCGCCCTGCCGCAATCGCCGCAGCTGTTCAAGCAGCTGCTGATGGTGGCCAACTTCGACCGCTACTACCAGATCACCAAGTGCTTCCGCGACGAAGACCTGCGTGCTGACCGCCAGCCGGAATTCACCCAGATCGACTGCGAAACCTCCTTCCTGAACGAACAGGAAATCCGTGACCTGTTCGAAGGCATGATTCGCCTGGTCTTCAAGAACGCGCTGGACATCGACCTGCCGAACCCGTTCCCGGTGATGGACTTCGCCACCGCCATGGGCATGTATGGTTCGGACAAGCCGGACATGCGCGTCAAGCTCGAATTCACCGAGCTGACCGATGTCATGAAGGACGTGGACTTCAAGGTCTTCTCGGGCGCTGCCAACAGCGAAGGCGGCCGCGTGGTCGGCCTGCGCGTGCCGGGCGGTGCTGAAATGCCGCGTTCGGAAATCGACGCCTACACCCAGTTCGTGGCCATCTACGGCGCCAAGGGCCTGGCCTACATCAAGGTCAATGAAAAGGCCAAGGGCCGTGACGGCCTGCAGTCGCCCATCGTCAAGAACATCCACGATGCGGCCCTGAACGCCATCCTGGAAAAGACCGGCGCACAAGACGGCGACCTGATCTTCTTCGGTGCCGACAAGGCCAAGGTGGTCAACGATGCCATCGGCGCGCTGCGCGTGAAGATCGGCCACAGCGAATTCGGCAAGAAAAACGGCCTGTTCGACGACGCATGGCGTCCGCTGTGGGTGGTCGACTTCCCCATGTTCGAATACGACGAAGACGGCCAGCGCTGGGTCGCCCTGCACCACCCGTTCACCTCGCCCAAGGATGGCCACGAAGACTTCATCTCGACCAACCCGGGTGCGGCCATCGCCAAGGCCTACGACATGGTCCTGAACGGCTGGGAACTGGGCGGCGGCTCGGTCCGTATCCACCGCGCCGACGTGCAGAGCAAGGTGTTCCGCGCCCTGAAGATCGATGACGAAGAAGCCCGCCTGAAGTTCGGCTTCCTGCTGGACGCCCTGCAATACGGCGCGCCCCCGCACGGCGGCATCGCCTTCGGCCTGGACCGCCTGGTCACCATGATGGCCGGTGCCGAATCGATCCGCGACGTGATCGCCTTCCCCAAGACCCAGCGCGCCCAGTGCCTGCTGACCCATGCCCCGTCGGAAGTGGACGAGAAGCAGCTGCGCGAGCTGCACATCCGCCTGCGCAATACCGAGCCGGCAGTGAAGGCCTGATCGATTCATCGATTCGACATTCAGCTCCGTATCGATTCATCGATTGGGTTGATGAATCGATGAGGGCAGCAACAAGAAGCGCGTGCAGAAATGCACGCGCTTTTTTCATTCCGGTAGCGGATTCCTAAACGATATAAACAATATAAAAAGTTAAGGCGAAAAATCGCCAAATCATTTACGCATGCATGCGCACAGAGCATGGCTGCATGCACAGATATCATTTCCGCCAGTCTCCCGCTGACCCTATTATCGGCCGCATATCAACGTCTGACATGAGGGGAGAGCATGCAAGCAACGACATTACCAGCCGGCGGGATTCCGGTGGTCACCAACCACCAGCGCCGTCGCGCGATCATTGCTACCGTGATCGGCAATGGTCTCGAATGGTTCGACTTCACCGTCTACAGTTTCTTTGCGGTGATCATCGCCAAGCTGTTCTTCCCGACCGGTAACGACCTGACCTCCTTGCTGCTGGCCGTGGCCACCTTCGGTGTGGGTTTCTTCATGCGTCCGGTGGGCGGCATCCTGCTGGGCATCTACGCCGACCGCGTGGGCCGCAAGGCGGCGCTGTCGGTCACCATCCTGCTCATGGCGGTGGGTACCACCATGATCGGCCTGGCACCGACCTATGAAAGCGTGGGCCTGTTCGCCCCGCTCATCATCGTCGTGGCGCGCCTGCTGCAAGGCTTCTCGGCCGGCGGCGAAATGGGCAGCGCCACTGCCTTCCTGACCGAATACGCGCCCGAGCGTGAACGCGCCTATTACTCCAGCTGGATCCAGGCCAGCATCGGCGTGGCCGTGCTGCTGGGTGCAGCCGTCGGTACCTTCGTCACCACCAGCCTGGATCCGCAGGCCCTGGCCAGCTGGGGCTGGCGACTGCCCTTCCTGCTAGGCATCATCATCGGCCCGGTGGGTTACTACATCCGCAATCACCTCGAAGAAACCCCGACCTTCCTCGAAGAAAAGGACAAGACCGATTCGCCCTTGAAGGAAGTGATCCGCAACTTCCCGCGCGAGACTTCGGCCAGCTTTTCGATGGTGATCCTGTGGACGGTCTGTACCTATGTGCTGCTGTTCTACATGCCGACCTACTCGGTCAAGGTCCTGAAGCTGCCGCAGACCACCGGCTTCATCGCCGGCATGGTCGGTGGACTCTGCATCATGGTGTTGGCCCCCATCGTCGGCCGCCTGGCCGACCGCATCGGACGCCGTCCGCTGCTCTCGGGTGCCGCCGCGCTGATCCTGGTGCTGGCCTATCCCATGTTCGCTTACATCAACAGCGCGCCCAGCCTGTCCACGCTGCTGATCTTCCAGCTGGTCTTCGGCACCCTGATTGCGGCCTATACCGGCCCCATCCTGGCGGCCTTCTCCGAACTGTTCCCGGCCAAGGTGCTTTCCACCGGCCTGTCGGTGGCCTACAACCTGGCCGTGACCATCTTCGGCGGCTTTGCTTCCTTCTTCATCACCTGGCTGATCGCTGCCACCGGCAACAACATGGCCCCGGCCTTCTACGTGATGATCGCCGCTGCCATCAGCTTCGTCGGCACCCGCTTCGTGCGTGAGCCGCAGTACCTGCAACAACACTGAAATTCGCCATGACCAAGATTCTCCTGAAGGGCGGCAACGTCCTCGACCCGGCCCTGGGCAGCCTGTTCCCGCGCCATGATGTCCTGATTGAAAAAGACCGCATCGTCGATGTCTCCGCTACCCCGCTGGAGGTGAGCGGCGCACGCGTGATCGACGTCACCGGCAAGACCGTCATGCCCGGCCTGATCGATTGCCACGTGCACGTGCTGGCCTCGCTGGCCAACCTGGGCCTGAATGCCTTGCAACCCGGCTCGCTGACTTCGATCCGCGCCTTGCCCATCGTCGAAGCCATGTTGAATCGCGGCTTCACCAGCGTGCGTGATGCCGGCGGTGCCGACTGGGGCCTGGCGCAAGCCATCGCCATCGGCCTGGTACCGGGACCGCGCATCTTCCCCTCGGGCAAGGCACTGTCGCAGACCGGTGGTCATGGCGATTTCCGTCCGCGTTCCGATGTGCTGGAGCCGTGCTCCTGCGCCTTCCGTGCCGGTGCCATTGCGCGCGTGGCCGATGGTGTGGATGCCGTGCGGCTGGCTGCCCGCGAGGAATTGCAGAAGGGCGCAACCCAGATCAAGATCATGGCCTCGGGCGGCGTCGCTTCGCCGACAGACCCCATCGGCAATACCCAATACAGCGAAGATGAAATCCGCGCCATCGTGGCCGAAGCCGAAGCCGCGCAGACCTACGTGATGGCGCATGCCTACACCGGCCGCGCCATTGCCCGTGCCGTGCGCTGCGGCGTGCGCACCATCGAGCACGGCAACCTGGTCGATGCCGAGGCCGCACGCGTGATGCGCGAGCACGGTGCCTTCGCGGTGCCCACGCTGGTGACCTACGATTCGCTGGCCCGTGATGGCGCGCGCCTGGGCCTGCCGCCGGATTCGGTGGCCAAGATCGAATCGGTGCGCCAGGCTGGCCGGGATTCCCTGCGTATCTATGCCGAGCATGGCGTGCAGATGGGCTTCGGCTCGGACCTGCTGGGCGAGATGCATCAGGATCAATCGACCGAATTCCTGATCCGCGCCGAGATCTTGGGCAATCTGGAAACCATCCGATCGGCTACCTCGATTGCCGCTGCGATCCTGCAGCGCGAAGGCGAACTGGGCACCGTGCGTGCCGGTGCACTGGCCGACCTGATCGTGGTCGATGGCAATCCGCTGCAGGACATCACGCTGCTGACCGGCCAGGGTGAACACCTGTCGCTGGTCATGCAATCCGGCCACATCCACCGCAGCCGCTGATCGCCGTTACTGCACCTTTTCCGCCGCCGCTTTCCGCCTGTCCTGGGAAAGCTGCGGCGGGCATGCTTTTCGCTCTACCATCTCGACCTGGATGAGACCTTTCGAGCCGGAGCGCCGACCATGCGTATATCGCCCCTTCCCCCATTACCTTCGCTGATCGCCTTCGAGGCGGCCATGCGCCATGGCAGCTTCACCCGCGCGGCGGCTGAACTGCACCTCACGCAAAGCGCCATCAGCCGCCAGATCGCCCAGCTGGAGCGCTTTCTCGGCAAGAAGCTGTTCCTGCGCGAGCCGCGCGCACTGCGCCTGACGGTGAGCGGCCAGCGCTATGCCGCGCTGGTGCAGCGCCTGCTGGTCGATTGCGCTGAAGCCACTGAAGACATCATGAAGCGCAAGGGCCATCAGGAACTGACGGTGGCCTGTTCGCAGGGGGTGGCGGTGCTGTGGCTGACACCGCGCCTGGCGCATTTTCGCGCCCAGCATCCGGATTGCCACCTGCGCCTGGTGGTCAATGACAGCCTGGCCCAGCTGTCCGAAACCGATTTCGACATGGGCATCTACTTCCTGCGCGATGGCCCGCCTTCGGGCCTGGCGGTGCGCCGCCTGTATGACGAGGAAGTGTTCCCGGTCTGCTCCCCGGCCTATCTGAAGGGCCGTACGCTGGCCCCTGCCGAGCTGCCCCAGGAAACCCTGCTGATGCTGGAGGACGGGCAGCGCCAGTGGATGTCCTGGCAGAACTGGCTGGCGCACAACGGGGTGGACGATGTGCGCATCGAACAGCAGATCCTGTCGAACCAATATCCGGTGCTGTTGCAACTGGCCATGGAAGGGCAGGGTATCGTGCTGGCCTGGCGTCACATGATCGACGCCTGCATGGAACAAGGGCTGCTGGTGCGCGCCTGTGAAGCCAATGCCAGCCTGGGCGGCGGTTATTATGCGGTGTGGCCGCGCGACCGCATCGAGCATGCAGCGGCACGGGCCTTCCGCAGCTGGCTGGTGGCCGAGAGCGAAGCCTCGCTGCTCTGAAACGCTGCCGTCCCGATACAATGGAGCCTTTCCCGCATCACGGACAGGCCATGACGCAAGCCAAGCCCTACAAGATTCCCGAATCGGTGCTGGTGGTGATCCACAGCGCCGATCAATACGTGTTGTTGATCGAACGGGCCGACCAGCCCGGCTTCTGGCAATCGGTGACCGGTTCCAAGGATGCCCTTGATGAGCCCTTGTCGGAGACCGCCCGACGCGAAGTGGAGGAAGAAACCGGCATCGTGGTGGCCGACACCGGCGTAGACTCCTTGCAGGATGGCGGAAACCGCGTGCCGCGCGCGCATCTGCGCGACTGGCAACTTTCCAACATCTATGACATCTATCCGGTCTGGCGGCACCGCTATGCGCCGGGCGTGACGAGAAACACCGAACATGTCTTTGGCTTGCTGGTGCCCCGTGATATTCCGGTGACGCTGGCCCCGCGCGAGCACACCCGCCATGTCTGGCTGCCGTATCGCGAGGCGGCCGACCGCTGTTTCTCGCCCTCCAATGCGGAAGCGATCCTGCAGTTGCCGCGCTATCTGGCGACCTAGCCAGCGTCTTGCGCGGGACCGCCACCGGACAAGAACAAGAGAAAGGTTGCATCGATGAAGCTGCGCGTTGCCACATACAACATCCACAAGGGCGTGACCTCCTTTGCCGGCCGCCCGCGCATCCTGGCGCTGAAGCAGGCGCTGGCACAACTGGATCCGGACATTCTGTTCCTGCAGGAAGTGCAGGGCCGCCACGACCTCAACGCCCTGCGCCACGCCTCCAACTGGCCGCAGCAGGGGCAGCATGAATATCTTGCTGGTGATACCCACCACGCCGCCTACGGCATGAATGCCGTGTATGACCATGGCCATCATGGCAATGCGCTCATCTCGCGTTTTGAAATCGCTTCCATCCGCAACCAGGATGTGTCGGACCATGCCTATGAGTCACGCGGCATCCTGCATTGCGTGGTGCCCATCGAAGGGGTGGAGGTGCATTGCTACGTGATTCACCTGGGGCTGTTCGCAGGGGGCCGTCGGCGCCAGATCGATGCGCTGATCCAGGCTGTGAGCGCCTCCTCGCCGCCTGATGCGCCCTTGCTGATTGCCGGTGATTTCAATGACTGGACCAACCAGCTGAGCCGCACGCTGTACCAGAACCTGGGCGTGACCGAAGTGTTCGATCAGCCGCAGCCCAATGCGCGCGGCGTGATGCATGGCTTGCGCCGGCTCGGTGGCTTGTCGGCACCGATCCGCCCGGCACGGACCTTTCCGGCCATGATGCCGTGGCTGAGATTGGACCGGATCTATGTGCGAGGTTTCCGCGTGGAAATGGCGGAGGTCCTCAAGGATGGCCCCTGGGCGCGCCTGTCGGACCATGCCCCGATCGTGACCGAACTGCAGCTGGCCTGATCTTGCGCCACCTCACCTTTACTGACGGCAACCAGATTGCGCTGCTGCACAGTGGCGCGGGGTTCTATCCCGCCCTGATCAGCGCCATCGACGCAGCACGCGTCGAGATCTATCTGGAAACTTATATTTTTTCGCTCGACGATACGGGCATACTGGTCTGCGAAGCCCTGCAAAGGGCCGCCGGACGCGGTGTTGTGGTCTATGTCATCAATGACTGGCTCGGTACCGGACGCGAAAATACTAACAAATTGCGACTCGCACTGACGGCGGCCGGGGTGCAGCATCGCTCCTTCAATCCCTGGTTCCGGCGCGGCGTGGCGCGCAGCCACCGCAAGCTGTGCGTGGTGGATCGGCAGGTGGCCTTCGTTGGCGGGCTCAACATCAATGACGACATGGTGTCCGACCGTGACCACATCACCGCGCTGCCCGCACCGCGCTGGGATTTCGCCGTGAGCGTGCTCGGGCCGCTGGTGCAGGACATCTATCGTGAAGTGCAGGCGCAATGGCTGCGTGTGGGGCGCATGAAACTGAAGGCGCGCTGGCGCAACTTCAAGCGCCTGCGCCATGGCCATCCGGGTCCTGTGCATGACCAGACCCAGGCTGCGCTGGTGGTGCGCGACAATTTCCGCAACCGGCGCACCATCCAGCGCGCCTATCTGCAGGCGCTGGGGCGTGCGCGGGAGACGGCCTTCCTCGCCAATCCCTATTTCGCCCCGGGCCGCAAGATGCGCCGCGCGCTGGAAGAAGCCGCCATGCGCGGGGTGAAGGTGACCCTGCTGCTGGGCGTGGGACAGTTCGTGATGCAGGATGCGGTGGCGCATTCCTTCTACCCCAAGCTCCTGCGGGCGGGCGTGCGCATCATCGAATACACCCATACGGAACTGCATGCCAAGGTGGCCGTGGTGGATGACAAATGGGCCACCGTGGGATCGAGCAACTATGACGGCCTGTCGCTGTTCGTCAACCAGGAAGCCAACGTGGTGGTGCAGGATCCGGCCTTCGCCGCTTACCTGCGCCAGGAGATCGAAGCCGGTGCGGCCGGGGGCCGGGTGGTGCACCTGTCGGACTTCCTGCACGTGCCCTGGTACAAGCGCGCGGCGTATGGTGCGGCCTTCCTCCTCTATCGCACGGTAATTCACATCATCACGCTCGGAAAAGACGCTTGAGACTTTTTGCCGGGTGTTTGATTTACCGAAAATTCACCATATCGCGTTCCAAGCTGAAATCGAATAAGATGACCATCCCGGTTTTCGAAGGACAGCCGTGCGCGGCTTCCTGCCATTTCAATAAAAGGAGCGAGTTATGGATGATGTGGTCATTGTCGCAGCACAGAGAACGGCGATCGGCAAATTCGGCGGATCCTTGTCGAAGATTGCGGCGGCCGATCTGGGTGCGCAAGTCATCAAGGCCCTGCTGGCCAAGACCGGCATCAAGCCGGAAGCCATCAGCGAAGTCATCCTCGGCCAGGTGCTCACGGCTGGCCTGGGCCAGAACCCGGCGCGCCAGTCGGTCATCAAGTCGGGCCTGCCTGACATGGTCCCGGCCTTCGTGGTTGGCAAGGTCTGCGGCAGCGGCCTGAAGGCGGTGCAGCTGGCGGCGCAGGCGATTCGCTGCGGCGACGCCCAGATCGTCATCGCCGGTGGCCAGGAAAACATGAGCGCCTCGCCGCACGTGCTCAACAACTCGCGTGACGGTTTCCGCATGGGCGATGCCAAGCTGACCGACACCATGATCGTCGATGGCCTGTGGGACGTCTACAACCAGTACCACATGGGCATCACCGCCGAGAACGTGGCCAAGAAGTTCGAGATCAGCCGCGAAGAGCAGGACGCCTTCGCTGCCGCCTCGCAGAACAAGGCTGAAGCGGCGCAGAAGGCCGGCAGGTTCAAGGATGAGATCGTGCCCATCGAAATCAAGGGCAAGAAGGAAACCGTGGTCTTCGATACCGATGAATTCGTCAAGCACGGCGTGACTGCCGAAGCCCTGGCGGGTCTGCGTCCGGCCTTCGACAAGGCTGGCACGGTGACGGCCGGCAACGCCTCCGGCATCAACGATGGTGCGGCGGCCGTGGTGGTGACCTCGGCCAAGCTGGCTGCGGAACTGGGTCTGCCGGTGCTGGCCAGGATCAAGGCGTATTCCTCGGCTGGCCTGGATCCCAGCATCATGGGCATGGGCCCGGTGCCGGCATCGCAGCTGACCTTGAAGAAGGCCGGCTGGACGCCGCAGGATCTGGACCTGATGGAAATCAACGAAGCCTTCGCCGCGCAAGCCATTGCGGTGAACAAGCAGATGGGCTGGGACACCAGCAAGATCAACGTCAACGGCGGCGCCATCGCCCTGGGCCACCCCATCGGTGCCTCGGGTTGCCGCGTGCTGGTGACGCTGCTGCATGAGATGGTGCGCCGTGATGCCAAGAAGGGCCTGGCGAGCCTGTGTATCGGTGGCGGCATGGGCGTGGCGCTGGCTGTGGAGCGTTGAGCCTGTTGATGCGCTTGTCGTGATGAAGAAACGCCGGCTTTTCAGCCGGCGTTTTTCTTTGGGGCAAGATCGGGGGCCCCGCCGATCAGCTTCCTTTTGCCATTGGTTCTTCCGTACTGAAATTGCGGATCGTGATGGCTTTGCGTCCTGAAGGCAGGGGCTGGTTGGCCTGATCCAGCCATTGCCATTCAATTTCTTTCGGAGAGATGTCCAGCCCGCGATCACGCGGATCGGGGAAGGGCTGCCCTTCTTCGACATAGGCCTGGCGGTTCCATTGGTTGAAGACCTTGGCCAGCGGATGGGCCGGATCAATTCGTCCGTGCCAGATACCGGTAGCGGGTGCAGGAAGCAAGCCTGTGGCGCGCAGTTCGCGTGAAGGAACGGGAATCTCGCGCAGCACGCCTTGGGGGACGCGCCAGTCTGGGACATGTCGTGCAGCTGGCGCTTTGGGAACCGGTATGCCGAGATAGTGGAAACGAAGAATGCCGGACTCTTTTGTGACGTCGTCAGGGGGAGTGAAGGATTCGCCCTGCTCATAGTGCATGGGTACCTGTGCCGCATTCCATGCGACTTGGCGGGGTGTGTAGGGTTTGACTAATTGGGCGATCCAATAGCCGCTGATGACCGCATTGGTGTTTGGATGCTGGATCAGAGGGCCACCCTGTGGCTCGTCAGGGAGGACAAAGCCGTCGGGGATGTGCGCGCGGCCTTGGCGCTGGGAAGCTGGGGAGGGTTGGATGTCCTCCAGCGAAGCTGTCTTGACGGGCTTGGCACCATCGATCAGGGTTTGCTTGTCGCCGTCCCAATAGGGGAGGATGGCGGGAGGGAGGGGGAGGACCTTGTCGAGATTCGGTAGGCGAAGGTCGGGGTTTAGGCGGAGCAGATCGGCAATGGCAGCATATCTTTCCGCGCGATTTTTATCCTGAAATTTATTGACCACCTTTCGTCCATCATCAAATTCCACGAACAGCTTGTTAGCACTTTTTTCGCTGCCAAACTTGACGCCATCGTGAAGAATATGCAATGCCCGCTCAAACTGCTCGTGAAAGCTCAGTTCGTGACCTAACAGATACGCAGCATTTCCATTTTCCTGCTGGTATCCACATTCCATCAACTTGATGGCCATCCCTCTGTTTCCCCAGAAGGCTCCTTTGGGATCATCGTAAGAGGCGTTGAGTTTATCGCCAAGGTAAGCTAACGCATCAGCGCTTCCCATGTTGGCGGCATGCGCCCAGAAAGCATATGCTCGGGTGGCATCTTGCTTAACACCAGTTCCATTCATGTGATAGGTTCCCATCAGATCAAAGGCCTTTGGGACGCCCAGTGACATTGCCTTTTCCACCATTTGAACAGCGCGCTCACTGCTACGCTCAACGCCCGTTCCTAGCAAATGAAGAGTGGCAAGGTTCAGCATGGCGCGCCAGTGATTTTGTTCAGCCGCTTTCGTCCATAAGATGGCGGCTTTTTTGTAGTCTCGATCTTCGGGCCAGAGATCGTAACTGGTGGCAGCGAGCCCTTCTCTGTACCACTGCTCAGCCTCGTCGCTGACCTGTGGCTCCAAGTCGCTTTCATATTGGCAGTTAAATTCTGTCCGATGCGGATCAAAGGCAATTAATTTCATATTGCGTGGGAGCGTTTGCATGATGCATCCAGGGATAAACACCGTTGAGATAACGATGAAAAAAGTAAGTAGAGAAAATGAGGTTCGGGACCTATTCAAGTGCATACACATTCCCTGGTTCTAAGCCAGCCTCAGATTGGACGTTCGTTCATCAAAAAATGGAATAAGAAATCCTTGCGGCCTTGACTGCGCGCTCTTCTCTCGACGATTGTCATCTAACAGATTTCCCCACTTCCTGAATGTGCTGGAAATTTCAGCGGTACTGCCACTCCCACCGTCGCACCCTGCAGCATTGGCTGAATGCATAGCAAACACCTCCTGCCGCAGCTTCTTGCTCAACAACGGATCGTCACATCCGATGTTGATCTCAGCATCCACTGCCATGCTGCGCAGATTCATGTTGGCGCTACCTAACGTAAAGAACGCATCGTCGATGATCATCAACTTGCTGTGGATATAGATCTCGCGATATTTTTCACCCTTGCTGTTCCCGGCATGATCGTAGGCCCACAGACTGGCCACGAGCGTCTTGATGCCGAGGGCATCAAGCTCCTTTGCGATGTCTGCATTGCTTCGGGCTTTACCGTCAGGAGTAGCTGGCTTGGGTCGCCGCACCAGCTCTGGCGGAGCACCATTTTTCCTTTCCTTGAACGCGTAGGTCGCCAGTTCTTTCTCCTGTTCCCGCAGAGCCAGCTCTCGTTCCACTTCCTTGTCCTGATTGGGCATCAATGTGCCATGCCCGAGTGCCTTGATGGTCTCGTGCGTGGCAGGAACCATCTGCGTGCGCTCCGGGGTGGGGATGACGATGAAGACATGCAGATCGGGAAGCGCCTTCATCGGCTGTCCTGCTGCCTTCCATGCTGCGATGAAATCACGCCGTAGCTGCTTGAGATACCGCGCCCACTCGGTGTACTGGAAGTACTGGTTCTCGATGTAGATGTAGTTGGAAGCAAAACTGGTCGCTTGCCGATAGAGACGCTGGATGGTCTTGTCGCCTTCCTCGGCCTGAGTGCGCACGATCTGCGCGCGATGAGCGGCCTTGCCAGCGCGAACCTTCAGGCCAGCTGGCGGCGAGCGCAGGTCATGCGCACGTTGGATTTTCTGGTCGGCAGTGGCCACCCGATTCCAGGCATCCACGAAATTCTTGCTCACGCTGATCAGGGCCTCGCCGCAAATGCGGCAGGCGTAGTCTTGCAGTGGCTTCAGGCCGGGAAATTCATCGCCGCCACCTTCCCACGATTGCCCCCGGCGCGGGTCGTAAAACAGATGCTTTCGCGTATCCCAATAATCGGTGACGCTGTTCAATCCCATCACGTAGCCGACTGCATGTTCGCCTTCTGCATGGTCGTAGTCGATGAGTATCGTTTTCTGATGCGCCGTCGATGCCTGGACCAGGGATTGGTGCTCAGCCATCGCCAGCCTGGCCGAACGCTCTTCTGCAAGACTCTGGCGGACCTTGTCGGCATCCCCCGGGCGAACCATGAAGCTGAGATGCGCAGACGTACCATGGGTGGCATCAAAGAACCACAACGCATTGAAATGGCGGCGCCGTTCCTGCGGTGTGAGGCCGGCTTCGTGTGGCTTGCCGGAGAGCCGTTCATGATGCCGCAGGCGCCTGACCTGATCCGCATTGAGGGTGCCATAACCCGGCGTATTCTTGGCCATCGTGGAGATCATGCCCTCGTTCCAGCACAGCACGCGCACGTTGACCGGGCTGCCGTTGTTGTACTTGCCGGCCGCAACCTCCCTGAGCAAATCCCCCCAGGTCGGACCCCGAGGCCAGGTATTGCCCGTGCGTTCCAGTTCCATGGCGGGGTCGAATCCCCAGCAAATGATTTCCACACTGTGCTTGGCCCGCCGGATGTCCTGCAAGATACGGGCGAAGCCTTCTTCGCCGCAGATCAATACTTCAATCTGGTTGGCGTGATAGATCGGAGAGTTGCTGTCTTCTGCGCGCTCCAGCAGCCATTGCGCCGTTGCGGTAGCACTACGTTTGCGCAGGTCGATGGGGACGCTGCCTGGGTGGTAGGTCTGTGTCATGGCGATGATCCAGAAAGGGAAGGGATTCAGGCGCCTGCATGGCGCAGGCGGCTTTCAGCATCCGCTTCTGTGCTGCGGTAGCCCGAGGCTGCCAGTTGCTGGTCCAGTGCGCTGATCTGTTCGTGGACCGGTAAATCAAAGCAATAGTCATTGGGGAGCTTGACCGAGTAGCTGTCGTCGCCCGGTTGATGGCCTTCGATCCGTAATCGCCCGGCCGCGTCCGTGACGCCCACGGCGATCTGCGCCCCCTGCTTGAAGAGCGTATAGGGCTGGTGTGCCAGCGGCCTTCCATCGCGCGCATGACTGCGCAGGCGCACCAGCAAACTGCCGCTCTGCTGCAAGTCTTCATAGGTAGGCGGTGGCGCTATCTCCGGTGGCGGACAATTGGCCGGACCCAGCACATTGTGTTCAGCAGCCTGTTGCCGCCACTGTCCGCTGGTGCCGTGTTCGATGAGGCTGGCATTCCAGCGGCTGAAGCTGCCGCCGCCATGGATTTGCGTGTCATCGCGCGAACGGATGCTGATCTTCGGGGCCTGCAGGATGATCTCTTCGCTGGCCTCCAGCAGGATGCGTCGCGCAGCCTGAAGCTCGACGTGTTCTTCGTGCGCCTGCACCTTGACACTGCCCTTGCCGCTGATCAGCTTCATGTGCTTGCCGGCAAAGGCAGCGAACATTTCTCCTGCCCGCATCAGCAATTTGCGTCCGGCATTGAGCTGGGTATTGTCCCGGCTGACCAGGTCGATATGCCGGGACGCGCCCAGCACCATGGTGTCCTGGCTCGTCACGCTCACGCCGGCCGGTGCGTCGAGGGCGACCATGGGTGCCGCAGCGTGCCTCGTGCCGCCTGCCGCTTCGCTCGTGTCCCATGATTGCAGCTGCTCCCTGATGCGCTCCAGTTGCGCCAGATCGGTCGCTTCTGCGTGGTGCCTGGCGGCATCCTGGCTCAGGCGCTGCGCCAGTTCCGCCAGACTGCGCAGGGTGTCCAGCTGGGCCTCGCGCTCCAGCATGCGGCCGCGCCCACCGTCCTGTGCTTGTGCCGTAATGAGGATGCCTTTGGCCCCACGCAGGACGCCATGCCCATCCGTGCGCGCCTCCAGTCCCTCGCCACGGCCATCTCCCCGCCCGTCGTGGCGCGGTTCGGTGAGATAACCCAGATTCATCTGGCTGTGCTGGTGCTCGCTGGCCAGTTGCGTGCTGATCTGTCCGGGCGTGTCATCCAGGCGCAGCTGGTTGTAGCGGGCACCTTCGATTTCCTTGCTCTTGATCCCCGAGAGGAAGCGATTGCCGGGCAAGCCGCCGCTGTGGCTGAAGCGCGCCGGATGGTTGATGCCGTTGTGCAGGACACCGGCGACGAACATCTTGTCCGGATCACCCCCAAGAAAATCGATCAGCACTTCCATGCCGACCCGGGGCACCGCATCGTGCCCATAGCCTGCTCCGGCCCAGGCGCTCGATACCCGCACAAATGCGCTATCCCGTTCCTGCCCGCTGGTGCCCGCACCTTGCGCGTGGACGTGGTCTTCCACGTGCAAGCCCTGCAGTTGTACCTTGATGCGGCCCAGTTCGTCGCAATACACCTCCTCGTTGGCAGGCCCGACTACCAGTGCGGTGACCGGATGCACGGCCGGCAGATGCAGCCCGGGATCGTAATGCGGTGCCAGCGGCGCGCTGCGGCGGCGGCAGCTGAGCTGATTGCGGTAGCGCATGTCCGCCGCGCCCTGCACATCGGCTTGCCAGGTGGAGGCGGGCAGCAGGCGGTCGATCGCATCCTGCAACGCTTTGGGGAAATTGTTTTCGGCTTGCTGCCGCAAGGAGGTCACGATGAATTCGCGCAAGTTGCGATCTTGGCCGTGCATGTCCGGATGCCCTTCCAGCTCGAACCAGTGCCCCACCGCCAGATCGCGTACCGTACCACTGGCCTCGAAGGATTCGCTGCGGCCCTCGTGCGCCAGCATGCGGGCATCGGCCAGGCGCAAGTGATCTTGCTGGCCATCCGCAGCGTGAGGGGCCTCGATCAACCCGTCATTCAGGATGGCCGCCAATGCCCGGCCGGTATCGCCCTGGTCAATCGCGCTGTGACTGGCGGCTTCCTCGACGCGCACCGCCTTGTAGTCCCAGCTGCCGCGCCATACACGACCCGGCACCAGGTTGCGCTGGCGGCTCCATGCGCTGATGGTGTCGCGCTCCTCGGTGGCACCCTCGCGGTGGTAACGCACCGTACCGGCAGGGGCCCGGGGCAGCAGGGCGGACTGATCACAGAACACCAGCGTATGCATTGGTACGTCTGCATCCTCTCTCCTGCCGGTATCGGCAGCGGGCTGGGGGCTGGCCACATGCCAGGCGATGCCCTCGCGCCGGCAGAGCCGCCTGATGAAGTGCGCATCGGATTCGTTGAACTGATGGCTGATCTCGCGTATCGGATAACGGCGATCTTCCAGGCCATCCAGATCGAAGTGAAACGCCGTCGCCAGTGCGGGGCTGCGCTGACGCCATTCACCGAGCATGATCTCCAGGATGCGCGGCACGCTCAGTTGACGGAAGACGCGGGTGTTGATGCGCTCCTCCATGATCGACAGCGCGTCCTTGAGCGTGAGCTGGTAGACCCGCAGCGCACCGTCGGCCTGGCCGGCGCGCGCCTCGGTGATGATCCCGTTGGTGTGATGCAGACCGCCTCGGTCGGTCACCATCTCGATGCCCAGCGGCTGTCCAAGCAGGGCCTGCAGCGGCAGTTCAGGATCGCTGGACACGCAGGTCAGCTTCGCCTGCAGTCCTTCCAGACAGGCTTCCTGGATATCGACTTGCTGCACCAGCAGCCATTGCGCGAAATGAGTCTCCTGCCCTCGCCAGCGCAGCCTGAGGGGACGGTGTTGCTGCGAAAGTACGGCGCCGGCAAATGCCGCAGCGATGGTCTGGAATTGATCTGTCATGGCGGAATGGACGGCAGCGACAAGCGTGGCCACAAAAACTGGCAAGCATAGTGACGCTGATCCACCAGGGCAGAGATTCACCAAAGAAAGGAAGTGAATCCCGATTTTCTTGAGCAAATGATTCAAAAAATATCGATAATTACCGCTACTCACTAAGCATCACTGACCACTTCTCATCCCGACATGGACATCACCCGCATCGACAAATGGTGCTGGGCCGCACGCTTCTTCAAGACGCGGTCACAGGCCACCGAAGCCGTGGAGCGCGGCCGCATCAAGCTCAACGGCGAGCGCACCAAGCCTGCCCACAACATCAGGAACGGCGACCGCCTGGACATCGACAACGGTTCCACCGAATGGGAAGTGCTGGTTACCGGCATTGCCGACAAGCGCGGCTCGGCCGCCATTGCCGCCACCCTCTATCAGGAAACCGAAGAGAGCATTGCGCGCCGTGCCGCGCTGGCCGAACGCCATCGCCTCTTCCGCGAACCCTCGGCCGAGATCAAGGGACGCCCGACCAAGCGTGACCGCCGCCTGCTCGACCGTTCCTCATCCTGATCCCGCCGCAGCGCTGGCTCGTTGTAAGATGAAGGCCGTTTTCCCCGGCCTGTCTTTTCTCCAACCCAGGTGCAAAGGTGCAGATGTCTCAGGTGGTCTCTTCCGAATCGATGCAGTCCGTCCCCGTGGCCCGGCCCCTGCGCAAGGAGTGCCCGCCCGGTGCCTGCGCCTGCCAGCGTGAAGCGCTGCTGGAATGCCTGCACGCGCCCGAAGCGCGCGTACTCTGGCTCACCCGTGAAGAAGAAAAACGTCTGATCGAACGCATCACCCGCGTCAGCACCTACGACGAGCTGCTGCATGTGGGCAGCCTCATGCGCAAGAACCTCGGCATCCACCTGCACATCAGCCCCGGGGCCAACGAGGTGCGCACCGTGCGCGGCCTGCAGATCCACCTGGCCGAGCAGCCCGGCCTGTGCCGCAAGACGCGCGACACCATCCCGGCGGCCATCCGCAAGTGCCTGGAAAACAACCCCACCATTGTCTACGCCCTGCTCGATGCCCACGACCTGCTGGGCGCCGCCAGCCCCCCTTCCGAATCCGCCTGAAGGCTTGCCGCCCGGCAAAAATCCATGCCGCAAGACAGCCCGATTTTTTGTTTGACATTTGCGGCGCTATGAATAATAGTACGATCGTTCGAATAAATTCTGCATGAAGATAAATTCATGCCGGGTTATCCAGGGCACAAGACAGCGGACCCCGAGCCGCGCCCGTCGAACCGGTTCCTTCCCGTCGCCGCCTGCGGCGGATATCAAAGAGACAACGATGACTGAGACAAGCAAGGTGACCACCGCGCCCGCCCGGCCCAAGTTCCTGCGCAAGGGCGAGCAGACCCGCGCCGCCATCCTGGATGTGGCGCTGGAGCTGGCCAGCCGTGATGGCCTGGAAGGGCTCACCATCGGCCTCCTGGCCGAGAAGATGAAGATGAGCAAGTCCGGCGTCTTCGCCCATTTCGGTTCGCGCGAGGACCTGCAGATCGAGGTCGTGCGGCTGTACCACAACCGCTTCGAGCAGGACGTGTTCTATCCCTCCATCAAGGAGCCGCGCGGCCTGCCGCGCCTGGAAGGCATGTTCGCGCGCTGGATCAAGCAGGTCACGGTGGAAATCGCCCTGGGCTGCATCTACATCAGCGGCGCGGTCGAGTATGACGACCGTCCCGGTGCCATCCGCGATCACCTCGTTGCCATGGTCCAGGCCTGGCGCGATGCGCTGGAGCGCTGCATCAAGCAGGCCATGGAAGCCGGCCACCTGCGCACCGACATCGAGGTCAGCCAGATGGTCTATGAAATGTATGGCCTGATCCTGGCCCTGCATCACGATGCGCGCTTCCTGCACATTCCCGGCAGCGTCGAACGTGCCGAGGCCAGTTTCCGGCGTCTGATCGACAGCTACCGCCCGCAGGGCAGCGACAGCGCCAGTACCAGCGCCCCCAAGAATTCCAAATCGGCTGCCAGGAAGGCAGCGTAACCCGTCCGGAGACATTCATGCCCCAATACAACGCCCCCTTGCGCGACATGCAATTCGTGCTGCACGAGCTGCTCAATGTCGAGGAAGTGTTCAAGGAACTGCCGCCCCACGCCGACACCAACCGCGAACTGGTGGACCAGGTGCTGGAAGAGGGCGGCAAGTTCGCCTCGCAGGTCCTGTTCCCGCTGAATCATTCGGGTGACCGCGAGGGCTGCCATTTCGATCGCGAGAGCAAGGCCGTGACCACGCCCAAGGGTTTCAAGGAAGCCTACAAGCAGTACGTGGAGGCCGGCTGGGCGGCGCTGTCCTGTGATCCGGACTTCGGCGGCCAGGGTCTGCCGCTGACGATCAACAATTCCTTCTACGAGATGCTGAACTCGTCCAACCAGGCCTGGACCATGTACCCCGGCCTGTCGCACGGTGCCTACGAGTGCCTGCATGCGCACGGTTCGGACGAACAGAAGCAGCTCTACCTGCCCAAGCTGGTCTCGGGCGAGTGGACCGGCACCATGTGCCTGACCGAAGCGCACTGCGGCACCGACCTGGGCCTCCTGCGCAGCAAGGCCGAACCGCAGGCTGATGGCTCCTACAAGATCACCGGCAACAAGATTTTCATCTCCGCCGGTGAAAACGACGTGTCCGCCAATATCGTTCACCTGGTCCTGGCCCGTCTGCCCGATGCGCCCGAAGGTTCGAAGGGGATTTCACTTTTCCTGGTTCCCAAGTTCCTGCCCAATGCCGACGGCTCGCTGGGCGCGCGCAACCCGATCTTCTGCGGTGCCATCGAAGAGAAGATGGGCATCCACGGCAACGCCACCTGCCAGATGAATCTGGACGGCGCCACCGGCTGGCTGATCGGCCAGCCGCACAAGGGCCTGCAGGCCATGTTCGTGTTCATGAACGCGGCGCGCCTGGGCGTGGGCATGCAAGGCCTGGGCCTGACCGAAGTGGCGTACCAGAACGCCCTGGTCTACGCCAAGGACCGCCTGCAGATGCGCAGCCTGTCCGGCATCAAGGCCGCCGACAAGCCGGCCGATCCGATCATCGTGCATCCGGACGTGCGCCGCATGCTGCTGACCGCCAAGGCCTTCGCCGAAGGTGGCCGTGCTTTCACCTCCTATGTCGCGCTGGAGCTGGACAAGGAACTGACCCACCCCGATGAGCAGGTGCGCAAGGACAGCGCCGACATCGTGGCCCTGCTGACCCCGGTGGTGAAAGCCTTCCTGACCGACAACGCCTGGATGGCCACTTCCGAGTGCCTGCAGGTCTACGGCGGCCACGGCTACATCGCCGAGTGGGGCATGGAGCAATATGTGCGCGATGCCCGCATCAACATGATTTATGAAGGAACCAACACCATCCAGTCGCTGGACCTGCTGGGCCGCAAGATCCTGATGGACAACGGTGCCAAGCTGAAGAAATTCGGCGCGCAGATCCAGGCCTTCGTGGAAGAGCACGGTACCGATGAGTCCATGTCCGAGTTCATCACTCCGCTGGCCGACATCGGCGACAAGGTGACCAAGCTGACCATGGAAATCGGCATGAAGTCCTTCGCCAACCAGGATGAAGCCGGTGCGGCGGCCGTGCCCTACCTGCGCGTGGTGGGCCACCTGGTGTTCTCCTACCTGTTCGCCCGCATGGCCAAGATCGCGCTGGAAAAGCAGGACAGCGGCGACGCCTTCTACACCGCCAAACTGGCCACGGCGCGCTTCTACTTCGCGCGCCTGCTGCCGGAAACCGCGATGCTGATCCGCCAGGCCCGTTCGGGTGCGGCCAACCTGATGGCGCTGGACGCAGAACTGTTCTGATCGCAACACCACGCCGCGCGCGGGCTGCACGCCTGCACGCGGCGTTGATCCAACGCAATGCGGCCCGTGACGGCGTCACGCGGGCGTCACTGCGGCAGGGCATGCTGTGAGCCGCCGCACCCGGGATAAAGAGCGTACAGTGAGCGCTCGTCCCAGCGGCGCAGCACCTTGCCAGGCCCGAATTCATGTTTCATGTTTGCAGCACCAGCAAAGGAGATTTGCGTGTCCAATTTCATCGTCAAAAAAGTGGCCGTGCTCGGCGCGGGCGTCATGGGGGCCCAGATTGCCGCCCACTGCATCAATGCCCGCGTGCCGGTCGTGCTGTTCGACCTGCCGGCCAAGGAAGGCCCGAAGAACGGCATCGTGCAACGCGCCATCGAGAACCTCAAGAAACTGAGCCCGGCGCCGCTGGGCAACAAGGATGACGCGGCCCTGATCCAGGTCGCCAACTACGAGGATGACCTGGCCGTGCTGGAAGGCTGCGACCTCATCATCGAAGCCATCGCCGAGCGCATGGACTGGAAGCACGACCTCTACAAGAAGGTCGCCCCGCACATCGGTCCGAAGGCGATCTTCGCCTCCAACACCTCGGGCCTGTCGATCAATGCCCTCTCCGAAGGGTTCGATGCGGGTCTGAAGGCGCGCTTCTGCGGCGTGCACTTCTTCAACCCGCCGCGCTACATGCACCTGGTCGAACTGATCCCGACCCAATCGACCGAACCGCACATCCTCGACCAGCTCGAAGCCTTCCTCACCACCACCCTGGGCAAGGGCGTGGTGCGGGCCTTCGACACCCCCAACTTCGTGGCCAACCGCGTGGGCGTGTTCGGCATCCTGGCCACCATCATCGAAGCCGAGAAGTATGGCCTCTCGGTCGATGTGGTCGATGACCTCACCGGTGCCAAGCTGGGCCGTGCCAAGTCCGGCACCTTCCGTACCGCCGACGTGGTGGGCCTGGATACCATGGGCCATGTCATCCGGACCATGCAGGACAACCTGAAGGACGATCCCTTCTTCTCTTCCTATGCCACCCCGCCGCTGCTGGCCAAGCTGGTCGAGCAGGGCGCGTTGGGCCAGAAGAGCGGTGCCGGTTTCTACAAGAAGGTGGGCAAGGACATCCTGCGCATCGATCCGGCCAAGGGCGATTACGTTCCGGGCGGTGCCAAGGCCGATGACATCATCGCCCGCATCCTCAAGGAAAAGGATCCGGTCAAGCGCATGAAGGCGCTGCATGATTCGACCAATCCGCAAGGCCAGTTCCTGTGGGCCATCTTCCGCGATGCCTTCCACTACATCGCCGTGCACCTGGAATCGGTGGCCGACAACGCCCGCGACCTCGACTTCGCCATGCGCTGGGGCTTCGGCTGGAGCGTCGGTCCCTTCGAGACCTGGCAAGCTGCCGGCTGGAAGCAGATCGCGCAATGGGTCAAGGAAGACATCGAGGCCGGCAAGGCACTCTCCACCGCACCGCTGCCCGACTGGGTCTTCGATGGCCGTGATGGCGTGCATTCGGAGAAGGGCTCCTGGTCGCCCTCCAAGAAGGCTGACGTGGCCCGTTCCGAGCTGCCGGTTTATCAGCGCCAGGCCTTCCGTGCCCCGCTGGTGGGCGAGGGTGCGGCCGATGGCAAGAGCGCCGGTACCACCTTCTTCGAAGACGAATCGGTGCGCATCTGGCACCAGAACGACGATGTGCTGATCCTGTCCTTCAAGACCAAGATGCACGTGATCGGACAGGGCGTGATCGATGGCATGAACAAGGCCGTCACCGAAGCCGAACAGAACTTCAAGGGCCTGGTGATCTGGCATCCGGATGCAGCCGAAGGCGGTGCCTTCTCCGCAGGTGCCGACCTGCAGTCGATGCTGCCGCTGTTCATGTCCGGTGGCGTCAAGGCCATCGAGCCGGTGGTGCACCAGCTGCAGCAGGCGCACCAGCGCCTGAAGTACGCCAGCGTGCCGGTAATCGCCGCTGTCGCCGGCCTGGCGCTGGGCGGTGGCTGCGAATTGCTGCTGCATACCGCCAAGCGTGTGGTCTCCATCGAGTCCTACATCGGCCTGGTGGAAGTGGGCGTGGGCCTGATCCCGGCCGGTGGCGGCCTGAAGGAAGCCGCCGCGCGCGCTGCCAAGGAAGCCAAGGGCAACGACATCTTGCAGTTCCTGAAGGAATACATGCTGGCTGCAGCCACTGCCAACGTCTCCAAGTCCGCACTGGAAGCGCGCAAGCTGGGTTACCTGCGCGAGGATGACGTGATCGTCTTCAACCCCTATGAATTGCTGCACGTGGCCAAGGTCGAGGCGCGCGCGCTGTTCGATGCCGGCTACCGTCCGCAACTGCCGCCGCAGGTGCCGGTGATTGGCCGCAACGGCCTGGCCACCATCATGGCGCAGCTGGTCAACATGCGCGATGGCGGCTTCATCTCGGCCCACGACTTCAAGCTCGGCAAGATGATCGCCGAGACCGTCGCCGGTGGTGAAGTGGAAGAGGGCAGCATCGTCAATGAACAATGGCTGCTCGACATCGAGCGCAAGTTCTTCATGGAGCTGCTCAACCACCCCAAGACCCAGGAACGCATCATGGGCATGATGCAAACCGGCAAGCCTGTGCGCAATTAATGAAATCTCTCTCCCCCTGAAGGGGAGGGAGAGTCCAAGGAGATTTGGTAATGAGCAAACAACTGCAAGACGCCTACATCGTCGCCGCCACCCGCACCCCCATCGGCAAGGCGCCGCGTGGCATGTTCAAGAACACCCGCCCGGATGACCTGCTGGTGCGTGCCATCCAGTCCGCCGTGGCACAGGTGCCGGGCCTGGATCCCAAGCTGATCGAGGACGCCATCGTCGGCTGCTCCTTCCCCGAAGGCGCGCAAGGCCTGAACATGGCGCGCAATGCCGTGCTGCTGGCCGGCCTGCCCAACACCATTGGCGGCGTCACCATCAACCGCTACTGCGCCTCCGGCATCACCGCCATTGCCATGGCCGCCGACCGTATCCGCGTCGGCGAAGCCGATGTCATGATCGCTGCCGGTGCGGAATCGATGTCCATGGTACCGATGATGGGTTTCCATCCTTCCATCAACATCAATGCCTTCAAGGATGAGAACGTCGGCATGGCCTATGGCATGGGCCTGACCGCCGAGAAGGTGGCACAGCAGTGGAAGGTCTCGCGTGAAGCGCAGGACGAATTCTCGCTGGCCTCGCACCAGAAGGCCATCGCCGCACAGCAGGCCGGTGAATTCGCCGACGAGATGACCTCGGTCGAGATCGTCGAGCGCTTCCCCAACCTGGCTACCGGCGAGATCGACATCAAGACCCGTACCGTCGCCCTGGACGAAGGTCCGCGCGCCGATTCCAACCTGGCCGCGCTGGCCAAGCTGAAACCCGTCTTCGCCGCCAAGGGCAGTGTCACCGCCGGCAACAGCTCGCAGACCTCCGATGGCGCAGGTGCGCTGATCATCGTTTCGGAAAAGATCCTGAAGCAATTCAACCTGACCCCGCTGGCGCGCTTCGTCTCCTTCGCCGTGCGCGGCGTGCCGCCGGAGATCATGGGCATCGGTCCTAAGGAAGCGATTCCTGCGGCCCTGAAGGCCGGTGGCCTGACCCAGGACCAGATCGACTGGATCGAACTGAACGAAGCCTTCGCTGCACAAGCGCTGGCCGTCATCGGCGACCTGGGCCTGGACCCGAGCAAGGTCAACCCCATGGGCGGTGCGATTGCCCTGGGTCACCCGCTGGGGGCCACCGGTGCGATCCGTGCCGCCACCACCATCCATGCACTGCGCCGCAAGAACCTGAAGTACGGCATGGTGACCATGTGCGTGGGTACCGGCATGGGTGCGGCGGGCATCTTCGAACGCGTCTGATCCGCGCCCGCAAGGCCTGATGCAGAAGCCGCACTGCGCATGCCGTGCGGCTTTTTTCATGAACCTTATAAATCATTTATAACATTCAAGGAGACTGTGCAGATGGATATCCAGCTCACCAAGGCCGATGGCATCCTGACCATCCACTTCGATCGCGAAGACAAGAAGAACGCCATCACCGCGGCCATGTACCAGCAGCTGGCCGATGCCCTGAAGGAGGCCGAGACTGACAATGCGGTCCGCGCCATCCTCTTCACCGGCAAGCCCAAATCCTTCTCGGCGGGTAATGACCTGGAAGACTTCCTGAAGAATCCGCCCAAGACCCAGGATGCGCCGGTATTCCAGTTCCTGTGGCAGATCAGCCATGCCAGCAAGCCCATTGTGGCGGCCGTCTCGGGCGTGGCCGTGGGCATCGGTACCACGCTGCTGCTGCATTGCGACCTGGTGTATGCGGCCGACAATGCCAAGTTCTCGATGCCCTTCACGCAACTGGGTTTGTGCCCGGAGGCGGCGTCATCGCTGCTCTTGCCGCATATCGCCGGTTACCAGCGTGCGGCCGAGAAGCTGTTGCTGGGCGAAGCCTTCGGCGCAGACGAAGCCTGCCAGATGGGTGTGGTCAATCGCGTGCTGCCGCTGGAGGAGTTGCTGCCCTATGCGCTGCAGCAGGCAGCCAAGCTGGCGGCGCTGCCGGCGGCCTCGATCCGGGTGACCAAGCAGTTGATGAAGAAGAATCGCGTCACCGCGACCGAACAGCAGATGGTGGCCGAGATCGAGCATTTCTCGCGCATGCTGACCGCGCCTGAGGCCAAGGAAGCGTTCACGGCTTTCTTCGAGAAGCGCAAGCCGGATTTCACGCAGTTTTCCTGAGCCGGGGCGGCGGCGGGGGCGCCCGCCGTCACTTCCAGCTGCTCTTCCCCGAAGCAATCACCTCCACCGGCTCCACCCGCTGCTCATAGGGATGGCGCAACACGATGCGGCTGGCGAATTTCTCGATGCCGATCTCGTCCTCCAGCAAGCGTTCCATCAACTCCTGAAACAGCGCCACGGTGGGCGAGACGATCTTGAGCAAATAGTCATACCCCCCGCTGACGTTGTAGCACTCCACGATTTCCGCATACTTGGCCGCGCCCTGTTCGAACTTGCGAAAGTCTGCTGGCCGGTGGCTGCCAAGCGTGATTTCGGAGAACACCACGACATGGCTGCCCAATTTGTCCAGCGCGACCCGGGCTGCGTAACCGGCGATGACGCCGTTTTCTTCCATGCGCTTGGTTCGGGTCAGGCAGGGACTGGGACTGAGATTGACGGCCTCGGCCAGCTCCACGTTCGAGCACCGGCCCTCGCGCTGCAAGTGCTCGAGGATCTTGATGTCGGTGCGGTCGAGAGGGTCGGTAGGTCGCATGGTCCGATCATAGCACCGCGTCGCCGGCCGCAGGCTCAACGCCCCGCCGCCGATCGCGCTTCCGTCAGCGACTCGTCCAGTGCATCGATCACCATGCCCGCCTGTTCCGCCGTCAGCACCAGCGGCGGCCGGATCTTGAGCACGTTGTGGCCCATCGCGCAGGCGCTGAGCAGCACGCCCTTCTGACGCATGCGGTTGACCACCTCGCTGGTGAGCGCGCGGTCAGGCGTGCGCTGCGTCCGGTCCGAGACCAGTTCGACACCCACGAACATGCCCGCACCGCGCACGTCGCCGATCGCTTCGTGTCGTGCGGCCAGCGCACGGATGCCATCAAGCAGCACGCCACCGACCTCCCGTGCATGGGGAATCAGGCCTTCGCGTTCAATCGTCTTCAGCACCGCCAGCGCAGCGGCACACGAGACCGTATTGCCGGCAAAGGTATTGAAGTAGCGCGAGCGCTGCCCGAACTCCTGCAACACATCGGCCGTCGCCAGAATGCCTGCGACCGGCTGGCCATTGCCCATCGGCTTGCCCATGGTCACGATGTCCGGCGCAATCCCGTGGCGCTGGAAGCCCCACATGTGCTCGCCGGTGCGGCCGAAGCCCGGTTGCACTTCATCGGCGATGAACAGGCCGCCGGCCGCCTTGATGGCCTGCACCGCGCCCCGGAGGAAGCCCGCTGGTCCCGGCAGGATGCCGTCACTGGTGAAGAGTGAATCCACGATCAGGACGGCAGGCTGGATGCCGTGCCGCTGCAGGTCGGCGATGGCGGCTTGCACGTCGCGGGTGAATTTTTCTCCCAAATCCTGCCCCGGCGCATGATAGGCACGCGGGGCCGGCACCAGGCGCACATGCGGTCCCAGGTTGACGCTGCTGCCCAGCGACGGCGAGAACTGCGAGACCGCATCGGTGATACCGTGATACGCCGTGTCGGTGACGATCACGCCGGTGCCGCCGGTGCGGACCTTGGCGATGCGATAGGCCAGGTCATTGGCTTCGCTGCCGGTGCAGGTGAGCATCAGGTGCGCCAGCGATGTCTCCGGCACCGTCGCCAGCAGGCGTTCGGCCAGCTCCAGGATGGTGTCGTGCAGGTAGCGCGTGTTGGTGGCCAGCGTCTGCACCTGTTCGCAGATCGCTGCGGTGACGGCCGGATGGCAGTGTCCCAGCGAAGTAACGTTGTTGTACACATCCAGATAACGCCGCCCCTGCGGATCGATCAGCCAGACGCCCTCGCCACGCACGATGTGCAAGGGATGTTCATACATCAGCCGATACGCCGGCCCCAGCAGGGCATTGCGGCGCTCGATCAGGGCCCCGGTGACGGGCCCGACGTCGGCACGGCCGGGGATGTAGGCGTTGACCATGGTGAGGTCGGTAGGGGTGCTCATGCAATGCTCCTGTGTCAGATGTCGGAAAGCAGGCGGTCACGTGCGTCCTGGCGGGGCAGGTCGGCCAGCTGGCCGAGCGCCTCCCAGGCCGCCGGGTTGTGCCGCATGATGTAGGCGCGGTTGTGGGGATAGCGCACCGCGCGCCATTCGGAAATGAGCGCCGTGACCAGATGGCGCGTGACCATGAGGTCGGCGACGATCTCCTGTTCCGGCGCGGTCAGCGGCAGCTCGGCGTGATAGGCCGCGACGAACTGCGCCGGTCCGGCAAACGGATCCTCGCTGCCGGTCATGTGGAAGGCCGCCGCCGTGGCGACTTCACCCACCAGCGGCGCGTGCAGCATGTCGCCGAAATCGATGATGCCGGTGATGCGCTCCAGCTCCTGCGGTGCCACCAGCACGTTGTAGAGGTGATAGTCGTTGTGGATCACCTGCGCACGCACGTCGCCCAGGCGCGGCAGCACATCTCGTTCGAAGCGCGCCATGAAGTGCTGTGCCAGCTGCTGCTTGGCCGGATCCTGCAGGCTCTCCATCTTGTCGCGCAAGCGGTGCGCGGTGGAGACATTCCACAGCAGGTCATGATGTGCCCCGGTGTGGCTGAACCCTTGCAGGGCCAGATCGAGCCTGGCCAGGCCGCTGCCCATGGCGCGCCGCTGGCCGTCGCTGCGTTCGGTGTGCTTGATCTGTACGCCGTCGAGGTAAGTCAGCAGGCGCACCATGCTCACGCTGCCATCCGGCAGTGTCACCTGTTCGATGCTTTGCCCGCTCAAGGAGCGCAGTACGCGCGGAATCGGAAGGTCCGGTGCCGCCCGCGCGATGTGATCCAGCGCGGCGATCTGGAAATCCACCACCGCCGCCTGTTCGGAAGGATTGCTGATCTTCAGCACGTAGCGCGTGCCATCGGCGCTCTCGATGCAGGCGTTCTGGTCGCGCTCACCTCCCAGCGCGCTGGACTTGCCCGCGATGCCATAGCGGACGGCGGCCAGTTGTTCCAGCGCTGCCGGGGCAAGATCAGGTGCCGCCGTATTCAGGGCGGCGGGTTCTTGCAATGCGGTCTCAAGCATGATGCGTCCCGTCTCTCGTAGGCGCGACGGCAGCCATCAAAGGCCTACCAGCGTGGCCAGCTGGCGGAAGTCCGTCAGCCGGCTCACGCCATAGCCATCGCAGTAGGGCTCGTGATTGCGGTCGATGTAAGCCTTGCCCATGAAGCCGAGATCCTTGGCCGTCATCAGGTCATAGCGGAAGCTCGACGAGCAATGCACCATCTCTTCCGGGCCGCAGCCCAGCTGGTCGAACATGTATTCAAAGGCCTGCCCGCGCGGCTTGTAGGCTTGCGCTTCCTCGGCGGTGTAGACCGCATGGAAGGGCGCTTTGAGGTGCGCCACGCTGTGCGGGATCAGGTCGATCATCGAGTTCGAGAGGATCACCAGCGGGATGTGGGGCGCGATCTTCTCCAGCGTTTCCACCACATGCGGATGCGGCTGCCAGGTCGGCACGGCCGCATAGAGGGCCTGGCCATCGCTGTCCCGGCATTCCACGCCATGGGCGTGGCAGGTGCGGCGGATGGCGTTGTCCACCACATCCAGGAACGGTTTCCAGGCGCCCAGCACTTCGTCGAGACGATAGAAACGGAAGCTGTCCAGGAAGGCCGGCATGCGCTTCTCGTCGACACGATCGGCAAAGAGCATGCGGGCGGTCGGGCCCATTTCAAAATTGATCAGGGTGCCATAGCAGTCAAAACTGATGTACTTCGGCTTGAAAGTCATTTGCTCAAACTCCTTCGTTGGGGATGGAAGAAGTATGGCCGCCGGCCTCCAACTAATAATTTTTATTGCGCCGGGATCGGAGCAGCTTCTACTTTTAAACGGCGGCTTTCCGGCATTTTGCGTTACGCAGGCCGCTCATCCTGCGGACAGCCAGAAAGGGCGGGCGTTGCACGAGCATTAACCTGCGTTTAATGCTGCGTTCAATGAGCATTAATCACCGTACCGGGAGCGCGCACCATAATCAGTCCACACCCCGTTGCGGCCTCGTCCCCTGCGTTCATGATCCGGCTGCCGACCGTCGATGGAGCTCCTGATGCAATTGAAGTCGTACTGGCTGGACACCTCATCCCCCTTCGTCAGCACCCACACCGCCTTGCCGGGCGACGGATGCGACGTACTGGTCGTCGGTGGCGGCATCACCGGTTCAGCGGCCGCCCTGGCGCTGGCGCGCAAGGGAGCCAGGGTGGTGGTGTGCGAAGCGGATATCGTCGGCGGTGCCGCCTCCGGCCGCAACGGCGGCATGTGCAACAACGGCTTCGCGCAGGACTACGCTGCCCTGTCACAACGCCTGGGAACGGAATGGGCCAACCGGCTCTATCGCGCCTTCGATGCCGGCGTCGATACGGTGGAACGGCTGGTGCGCGAGGAATCCATCGACTGCAGTTTTGCACGCTACGGCAAGCTCAAGCTGGCGGCCAAGCCCGAGCACGTCGACAAGCTGGCGCGCAGCCAGGCCCTGCTGGCCGCCAACGTGGACGCTGACACGCGCCTGATCACCCGCGCCGAGCTGCGTGACGAACTGGGCAGCGACCGTTACTACGGTGGACTGCTGATGGAGAAGAGCGCCGGCATGCATGTCGGCCGCTATGTGCGCGGCCTGGCCCACGCTGCCCAGCGGCGCGGTGCGATCTACCTCGAACACACTCCCGTGCTGGGCTTGAAGGCGCAAGGAGGCGGCTATCAGGTGCAGACGCCTGCCGGCAGCCTGCGCGCCAGCCAGGTGCTGCTGAGCAGCGGCATTTCCCAGGTCGGTCCCTTGGGCTGGATACGCCGCCGCATCGTGCCGGTCGGCGCTTTCCTGATCGTCACCGAACCCTTGCCGGCGGAGCTGCTGGCACAGTTGCTGCCGACGCGGCGCATGTACACCGACACCAAGAATTTTGTAAATTATTTCCGCGCTACGCCGGACAATCGCCTGCTCTTCGGCGGACGCGCGCGTTTCGCAGTGTCCAATCCGCAGTCCGATGCCCGGAGCGGCGAGATCCTGCGCAGCCAGATGCTGGAGGTCTTCCCGCAACTGGCCAAGGTCCGCATCGACTATTGCTGGGGCGGCATGGTCGACATGACGATGGACCGCCTGCCGCGTGCCGGACAGCGCGATGGCGTGTTCTATTCCATGGGTTACAGCGGCCACGGCACCCACATGGCCAGCCTCATGGGGACGCTGATGGCCGAGGTCATGGACGGCAGGACCGATCTCAATCCGTGGAAAGATTTCGACTGGCCGGCCATTCCCGGTCATCTGGGCAAGCCCTGGTTCCTGCCCCTGGTCGGGGCCTGGTACCGGCTCAAGGATTGGCTGCAGTGAGGTGTGCCGGGCTCACGATGAGCCGGTCGCGTCCGGCGCGCTTGGCGTCATACAGGGCCGCATCGGCCAGCGCCATCAGGCTTTCCAGCGCCAGTGCCGGCTTGGTGTAGAGACTGACGCCCACGCTCAGGCTCACCGCCTCGGGAGTGGCCACCCCCTTGCGCGCCACGTGGGAGAAGGCCATCCGCAACTGTTCGCCGAGATGGGCGACCTGTTCTTCACGCACATCCTGCAACAGGATCACGAACTCATCCCCGCCCAGCCGCGCGGCCAGCGCATCGGCGGGCAAGACTTCACGCAGCAGCGTGCTCAGGGCTTCCAGCAACTTGTCGCCGGCGGCATGGCCGTGCAGGTCGTTGACCTGCTTGAAGTTGTCGATGTCGATCAGCAACAGCGCGCCCGGATGGGCCTCGCTGGCCCGTGCCAGCAGCGCCGGTGCGCGTGCCTGCAGGGCGCGCCGGTTCAGCAGTCCGGTCAGGGGATCACGTGCGGCCAGCTGCCCGATGCGTTCTTCGCGGCGATGGCGCTCGGTGCCGGTCATCGACAAGGCGATCAGCATCACCGCCATCGATCCCTCCACCAGCGACACCTGGATCAGCACGCCGCCAAAGGCCGCCAGATCCACGAACGCCCCCAGCGCCAGCGCCGAGACCGCCTTGGCCACATAGAACAGTCCATGGATCAGCAGTACGAAGCGCAACTGCACCGCGCCCACGCTCAACGATGCACCATGCGGACGCAGCAGGGCGCTGGCCCGCAAGGTGAGGGCGGCGATCATCAGCGATTGCAGTCCCAGCATCACGCGCGACCACCAGGCGTGTGCGGGCAGCAACAGCATCAGCAGCCACAGCAAGGCAATCAGCCACCAGGCGCGCGAGATGCGGGTGCGCGTGAACCAGGCCACGCCCGCCAGGAAGCAGGCATGCGCCGCGATCAGCAAGCCGTTGGCGAACCAGATGCCGACCAGCAGATAGCCGCGCGAGCGCAGCAGCGCAAGGAAGGAGCCGACCGTGATGATGGCGAAGCCGCTGCTCCACAGCAGCAGCGAACGTTCCCGGACGCTGGTCCATTCGATGGCCAGGTAGAGCGAAGCGGCCGCCGCCAGCGCGATGGTGAGGATGAGAAGAGTGGAGGGATCGAGAGCCATGACAGGAGCAGCGCCAGTTTGCCGCGCAGTAAATACGGCTCCATTTTAGCCTTCCGGCACGATGCCTCCGGAAATCCCTCCGCAGGAGGTGTTGCTGCGGGAGAACTCAGTCTGCCGCCGCTGGCCCGGCAGGTGCCGTTGATGCTTCTTCAGCGTCTGCCGCCGTCGTGCTGCCGGCAGCTTGTTGCGGCGAGAGATGCGGCAGTTTTCTGTTGATCAGGGGCAAGTTCTGACGTTCGCTGCCATCGGGCATGACGGCCTGTTCGGCCGATAACCAGTTGCCGTTGTCTTGGGACATGAGGGTTCTCCAGGTCATGAAAGGGGTTCAGCAAGCCCGGAGCTTGTCTCTTCCGCGCCAACAACTCGTTGATACATCTCAATGGGGCTCATGTTTTGATGGGAATTCTTCTTATTCATTGGATAATACCCGCCATCGGTAGCGCTACCTTGGGCAGGTGGCCGCCGCTTCTGCCTCGCCGCTCGGCGGGCAGCGCAACTGGGCACCACGGGATGGGGATGTGAACGAACTCAAGACAGAAACCGGTGCCGGCGACCACGCGTCCCGGCTTGCATTGCGACAACTGATTCGCGCGGACCAGCTCACGGCGGCCCGCCATACCGTCATGCTGTCGATCCCGGTGGCCTTCGTGCTGAGCGGCATCTCCACTTTCGTGGCCTGGCATTCCGGCAAATTCTGGGTGGCACTGATCTGGCTGGCCTGCGCCACGCTGGTCAACCTGGTGCGGATCCCGCTGTGCCGCCTCTCACCGCAACGCGTGGCGCAACTGGTGCCGTGGATGGCCCCGCGCGGTCAGGTGCGCGACGCCAGCGACGTGGTGGAACTGAACCTGCGCCTGCACTGGATCCTCGCCCTGATCTCGGGCTTCGCCTGGGCCGGCATGCCCTGGCTGAGCGAAGGCTACACCACACCCGAGACCCTGTTCTATCTGACCTGCGTGTGCGGCATCACGGCCGGTGCGGTCACCCACGGTTTCGCCTTCGCTCGCATCCCGATCAGCTTCATCACGCCGCCGCTGCTGTCGGTGATCTTCTGCCTGTTTGCCTTCAATCGCACGCCGACCCGCCTGGCGCTGGCAGCGACGGCCGTGATCTACCTGGCCGGCCTGATTCGCGGTGCCCGCGTGGGCGAGCGCATGTTCGCACGCGCCTGTGCCCTGAAGAACGAAGCCACTGCCGCCAGCCAGGCTCTGGCCGTGGCCCACGAAGACCTGCGCCAGTTCGCCGCGCGCATGCAATACCAGGCCGAGCACGATCTGCTGACCGGCCTGCTGGACCGTGCCGGTTTCATGCAGGTGGCCGCGCAGGTCCTGGTGCAGCAGCGGGAACGCCAATGCCTGATGTTCCTTGACCTGGATGGCTTCAAGGTCATCAACGATGCCTACGGGCACGAAGCGGGCGATCAGGTACTCATCGAAGTGGCACGCCGCCTGCAGGCGGCCTTGCCCGAGGGCGCTACGCTGGCGCGCCTGGGCGGCGATGAATTCGTGATCCTCTATCCGCTCACCGCCCACGCGGAGCCGCCGGAGCACGTGGCGCAGCGCCTGATCGCAGCGATGCGCCAGCCCTTCGCGCGCCTGGCCCATCGTCACATCGGCCTGAGCCTGGGCATCTACCTGTCGCGTGGCGACGATATCAACGAGATGCTGGTCTGCTCGGATGCCGCCATGTACGAGGCCAAGCGCCGTGGCCGCAATCAGTACCAGGTCTTCAATGCGGCGCTGGATGCGCATCTGCAGATGAAGCGCGATGTCGAACGTGATCTGGCGCAGGCGCTGGCCGATGGCGAACTGCAGGTGTGGTTCCAGCCCATCGTCTGCGAGGACGGGCGCGCGCTTGATGGCTTCGAAGCGCTGGTGCGCTGGACGCATCGCCGCCATGGTCCGATTGCGCCGCCCGATCTGATCGAGATTGCAGCGCTGGCAGGACTGTCGGAAGAGCTGCTGCGTTTCATCATGGGCGAGGTGGCGCACATGATCCAGTTCATGCGGGACAACGGCCGCAGCGACCTGCGCGTGTCGATGAACATCTCGCCGCGCGAAATGGAGCGCATCATCATCGAGGATCTGGTGGTGGGCACCCTCAAGCGCCAGAACCTGCCGGCGCAGATGCTGGAGATCGAGATCACCGAAGAGACCGCGCTCGACCTGCAGGCCGCCACCCAGACGCTGACCGCGCTCGCGCTGCAGGGCGTGAGCATCGCCATCGACGATTTCGGCGTGGGCTATTCCTCGCTGGGCTTCCTGCGCCAGCTGCACGTCTCGCGCGTGAAGATCGACCGCAGCTTCGTCACCGGCCTGGCCGACCAGACCGAGAACCAGGCGCTGGTGTCGGCGGTGCTGCAACTGGCGGCCTCCTTCGGCTTCCAGGTGGTGGCCGAAGGCGTGGAGAGCGAGGAAGACCTGCAGGTCCTGCAATCCATGCATTGTCACGCCATGCAGGGGCATTATTTTGCCGAACCGATGCCCGCCGAACGCGCGCGCCAGCACGTGCTGGCACTGACCCCGGCCTGACCGTCCGCACTCCCGCCCGCGACCGCGGATGCACCCGGACAAAGTTGAAGCAGATCAAGCTTTGTCTTCTCTGTCCGGTTTGCGGGCAATCCTGCAATTGAACTCACCTCCGCCTGCGGCTATGCTGCGACACAGCAAGCCCGCATGAGTGCGTCCGGCCTCATGCCATTCCCTCAGGAGGACACCATGTTTCCACCGACGCAGGCCACGCCTGCCGAGCGCTACGGTCAACTCATCCGCGATGCCCTGGGCGCGCAGGCGATGCGGGTCGCTGTGGTCCATCCCTGTTCTGCCGAGGCCTTGCAGGGCGCGCTGGAGGCGCGCGAAGAGGGCCTGCTGGAGCCGCTGCTGGTCGGGCCTGAAGCCCGGATACGGCGCGTCGCCGAAGAAGCCGGCCTGTCGCTGGCGGGTCTGCAGATCGAGTCCACCGAACACAGCCACGCCGCCGCTGCGCGCGCCGTCGAGCTGGCGGTACAAGGGCAGGTATCCGCGCTCATGAAGGGCAGCCTGCACAGTGACGAACTGCTGGGGGCGGTCGTGGCCTCCGGCTCGGGACTGCGTACCGAACGCCGCATCAGCCATGTGTATGCCATGGCCATTCCCACCTATGCCAAGCCGCTCATCATCACCGATGCGGCCATCAACATCGCGCCCACCCTGGCGCACAAGCGCGACATCTGCCAGAACGCCATCGACCTGCTGCACGTGATGGGCGTGCCGCGTCCGCATGTGGCGGTGCTGGCGGCAGTGGAGACGGTCAATCCGGCCATGCCCTCCACGCTCGATGCCGCAGCCCTCACCGTGATGGCCACGCGCCATCAGATCACCGGTGCGCTGGTCGACGGCCCGCTGGCCTTCGACAATGCCATCAGCCTGCAATCGGCCAGTATCAAGCAGATTACTTCGCCGGTGGCCGGCAGTGCCGACATCCTGCTGGTCCCCGACCTCGAAGCCGGCAACATGCTGGCCAAGCAATTGATCTACCTGTCGCAGGCCGAGGCCGCCGGGCTGGTGCTGGGGGCACGCGTGCCGGTCATCCTCACCAGCCGCGCCGACAGCCTGCGCGTGCGTCTGGCCTCCTCGGCACTGGCCCGTCTGTTCGCCTCGCGCAGCAAGGTGCAGGCGGTCGGCAAGGAGGCCGCATGAATCGCTGGCTGCTGACCTTCAATGCGGGATCGTCCTCGATCAAGCTGGGCGTCTTCCGGATCGATGGCGAGCGCGCCAGCAAGATCGGCCACGGACAGCTCGACCTGCATCTGTCTCCCTTGCGGCTGCGCCTGGAGATCGAAGGCAAGGCGTCGGCCATGGCCATCGACGCCGATCCTGCTGCCTCCATGGACAAGGTACTGGAGCAGGTGCTGCACCAGCTGGAGGTGGGTCACGAGCAGGGCGCGCTGTGTGCAGTAGGCCATCGCGTGGTGCATGGCGGCTTGCATCTGGCCCGCTCGGTGCGGCTGGACGAACGCATCGAACAGGAACTGGAATCGCTGGCCCCGCTGGCCCCCCTGCATCAGCCGCAGAACCTGCGCCTGATCCGCGCCATCGGGCGCCTGCGCCCGGGCCTGCCGCAAACGGCCTCCTTCGATACCGCATTCCATGCGACGCAGGATGCACTGGCGCGCCGCTTCGCGCTGCCGCGCAAGCTGCATGACGAGGGCGTGCTGCGCTACGGTTTCCATGGCATTTCCTACCGCTACATCGCCAGTGAATTGCGCCGCCGCCAGTTGCCCGAGGCGCATGGCAACGTGGTGGTGGCGCATCTGGGCAATGGTGCCAGCCTGTGCGGCATCCAGAACGGGCGCAGTGTCGATGCCAGCACCGGATTCTCCACGCTGGAAGGCGTGCCGATGGGCACGCGCTGTGGTGCGCTCGATGCGGGCGTGCTGCTGTATCTGCTGCAGCAAGGGATGACGCCGGCGGCGCTGGAAGACTTGCTGTACCACCAGTCTGGCCTGCTGGGTGTGTCCGGGGTGAGTGCCGATGTGCGCACCCTGCAGCAGAGTACGGAACCCTCCGCGCGCGAGGCGCTGGAGTTGTTCGCGTTGCGCTGTGCCGGTGAAGCCGCACGCCTGGCGACCACGCTGGGCGGCATGGATGCGCTGGTCTTCACGGCCGGCATCGGCGAACACGATGCGCGCATGCGTGCGGCCATCTGCGCCCGCCTCGACTGGCTGGGCGTGCAGCTCGACGAAAGCGCCAACGCCCAGCATCTCGAATGCATCAGCCATCAGGCCAGCCGCGTGCGCGTGCTGGTGATTCCGACCAATGAAGAACAGGTCATTGCCGACGATGCGGCAAGACTCATCCATGGGAGCCCCGCATGACGACCTCATCTGCCAGCCACGCCCGCCATCCCGCACCAGAGCCTGCGGCCTGCGGGCCCGGTTGCGTACCGCTGTTCTGGCCGATGATGCTGGCCACCGAAGTGTTCCGCCAGGGACAGGAAGTGGTGGACAAGCATCTGCGCTTTCTGGAAGAAGAGGCCAAGCTGCATTCCCTGCATCACCCGCAGATGGCCACCGCCAACCAGGTGCGCCTGACGCTGCGTACGCTGAGCTTGCGCGAATACGGCAAGCCCGCTGCCGCGCATGCGGTCCCGACGCTGGTGGTGGCTCCCTATGCGGGACACACCTCGGTGATCGCCGACTACTACCGCGGTCAGAGCCTTGTCGAAACGCTGATGGAACATGGCGTGCCGCACGTGTTCCTGACTGACTGGCACAGCGCCAGCGAGGACATGAAGGACCTGGAGATCGACAACTACCTGGCCGATCTCTGCGTGGTCATCGATGAATTGGGCGGGCGCGCCAACCTGGTGGGTCTGTGCCAGGGTGGGTGGATCTCGGCCATGATCGCGGCGCGCTTCCCGCACAAGGTACAGCGGCTGGTGCTGGCCGGTTCCCCCATCGATGCGGGGGCCGGAGCAGGACCGCTCAAGCAGATGGTGGAGCGCACGCCGATTCGCTTCTACGAAGATCTGGTGCGTACCGGCGGCGGCCTCATGCGCGGCAGTTTCATGCTGCAGGGCTGGAAGAACATGCATCCCGACGAGCATTACTTCAGCGAACATGTGGACCTGTTCCAGCACATCGACGACCCGGTGTATCTGGCCAAGCGCGAGATCTTCGCGGCCTGGTACGAAACGCCGATCGACCTGCCGGGACGCTGGTATCTCCAGGCCATCCGCCAGATCTTCAAGGACAATCTGCTGGCACGCGGCCAGTACGTGGCGCTGGGCAAGATGCTGGACCTGCGCGATATCACCTGCCCGCTCTACCTGCTGGCCGGGGAACGCGATGACATCACCACACCCGAGCAGGTGCTCAACGCAGCGCAATTGGTGGGCACCCCTGCTGTGCACATCACGCAGCGCGTGGTGCCGGGCGGGCATATCGGCCTGTTCATGGGCGGGCGCACCCTGGCTGAGGCCTGGCCGCAGATCGCGCAGTGGCTCGCTGCATGAAGGCCGACCTCAGATCGCGGAACTGATCTCCACCCGATTGCGGCCCGCTGACTTGGCGGCATACAAGGCCTGATCGGCTTCGGCCAGGAGTTGTTCGGCTTGCGCGTGACGCTGCAAGTCGGCCTGGGCCACGCCGAGGCTGATGGTGACCATGCCGAAACGGCTGTGCGCATGCGGCAGGGCGAGGTGCTCGACGGCTGCCCGAATGCGCTCGGCCACCTTGCTCGCGCCGGCCGCATCGCTGCCCGGTAGGATTACCACGAATTCTTCGCCGCCATAGCGCGCCGCGCCGTCCTCATTGCGCGCCAGGCTGGTCCGCAAGGCGGCCGCCACCTGGGCCAGAACCAGGTCGCCGGACTGGTGGCCGTAACCATCGTTGTAGAGCTTGAAGAAATCGACATCGATGAAGATCACGCTGAGCTGCCGCAGCGTTCCCTCGCGCAGGTGCTGCCAGTGGCGCTCCATCAGCTCGTCCATCGAGCGGCGGTTGATCAGTCCGGTCAGGCCATCGATGGTGGCCAGCGTGGTCAGGGTCTTTTCCGACGCATGGCGGCGCAGGAATTCACTTTGCATCGAGCGGAAGAAGGAGAGCGCGCTGAAGATCAGCAGGATGGAACCGATGATGAGGATGGCCAGCGTCTTCTGCCAGTAGTTGTAGATGTTGCTCTTGGCATAGCCGACGAAGACCATCAGGTTGGTGCCCGGCACCGCGTGAAAGGCGTACAGGCGCTCGACACCGTCATTGACCGACTTCCAGAAGAAGTGACCGGAGTCCTGCTTCAGGAAACTGTCGAGCATCGGTGCCGAACTCAGATTGCGGCCGACCATGGCCGGGTCATAGGGAATGCGCACATACACCGTGGCATCGCGCGAGTAGATCGACAGGACGCCGTTGTTGCCCACATCCACCCCTTCCAGCATGGAGCGGAAATAGGCCAGGTCCAGCACCATCATGGCCACGCCAGCGAAATTGCCCTGCGCGTCGGTGATGCGCCGGGACAGCACGACCACGAAGTAATCCTTGGCCAGTTGGATGGGTTTGGAGAGGAACAGCTTGCCGGCGGGGCTGTCGGCGTTCTGCTGGGCCTGGAAGAAAGGCGCATCGCTGAAATCATTGGTCAGCAGCGCCGGCGAACTGCGTGAACTGGAGACCAGGAGGCCGTTCTTGTCGAGCACGGCGGTTTCGACGATGTAGCGATTGGCTTGTCCGCCCGTGAAGAGAAACGATCCCAGCTCGCTGCCCGACACCGGGAAATGCAGCACCTGGCGATAGCGTTCGCCGATGGAATCGAGGACCGAACAGAAGAACTCTGCGTGCCGCTGCAGGCCGCGCTGCATCACCAGCGTGATGTTGGCCGCATGGCCGATGGCCGTTTCTTTCGCCTGCTGGTGACTCTGGTAGATGGCACCGCCGCCGAGCAGGATGGCCATCAAGACCATGATCACCCAGCCCCTTTGCACATCGCGCTTCAGGATTTGAATTTTGGACTCCGGAACGTCACAGACCAGATGCGTGGCCCGTCCATTTCTGTTCCGGGAACTGCCTCACGTGGCTATCTGCAGGAAAGGGCGAGCAGGCCGCCTTTTTTTCGAAACGGAATATAGCAGCAAGCGCCAGTGCGCGCAGCCTCCGGGCTGCAGGATGCAGCCTGCCAACAACACGAGCAGGGGAAGTCATACCAGTTGTTGCAGCGATTTCTCAGGCAGCAGGACTTGCAACCACTGCTGCACCGGGTGCGGCAATCGCAATGGACGCCTTGAGGAACCACGCCAGCACCGATTCGGCGGTCTTGCCATCGACGATGTGCGGTACGCAGCGATAGGAAAAACTCACGCCCTCGCACAAGGCCATCAGCCCGATGGCGATCTCGCGCGGCGGCGCGGCCGGGGCGGTGCCGGTCAGGCGGCAGTAGGCTTCGACGAAGCGGGTGATCTGGCCGTAGCGCTGCTCCAGGAAGGTATCGAGCTGGGCGCGGAATTTTTCGTCGCGCAAGGCGATGATGCGCGCTTCCATCCACAGCAGGCTGCATTTGTCATCGCGGTACAGCGCCGAGTACTGCACTGCCAGCGCGTCGCGCAGGGCATCGGGGTCGGTCAGTTCGCCACCGAGGATGCGCTCGAAACCACGGTCGATGCTCTCGCCTTCACGGCGCAGCAGCTCGAAGAACAGTTGCTCCTTGTCATCGAAGTTGGAGTAGAAGGCCCCGCGCGAGTATCCGGCGGCGGTGCTGATATCCTCCACGCTGGCCTGCGCGTATCCCTTCTGCATGAACACCGCGTGCGCCGCCTCCAGCAGACGTTCCCGGGTCTGCTCACGGCTTTGCTCGCGGCTGAGTCGTTGGCGTGTCATGGGGCTGGATTCTAACACTGTTGTATTCGGATACAGGATTGCATTTGAATTCATATGTGCATTAGAATCGCTGAACTTTTGTAAAGATGCGGAACGCGCCGCGGTCCGACACCTGACACCACCCTTTCCCGAAAGGAATGCTGTGAAGCCAGTCTCCCGTCCGTGTTCCGGCCGTCTTTCCACGTCTCTTTCGGCCCCTCGCCGCGTCCCGCTGGCGCGCATGGCGCTGCTGGCGATTCCCTTCGCGTTGTTGCTCTCGGCCTGCAGCAAGCCGGCCCCCGTCGCCGACGCCCCGCGTGAAGTGGTGGTGCTGCAGGCGCAGGAACGCGGCAGCACGCGGCCGCTGCACCTGCCGGCCGAAGTGCAGTCGCGCTATGTAACCTCGCTCTCCTTCCGCGTGGCGGGCCAGTTGGTGGAACGCCGCGTGCATCTGGGTGACGCCGTGCGCAAGGGCCAGGTGCTGGCGCGTCTCGATCCCTCGGACGCCGATCAGAATGCTGCCTCGGCGCGCGCCGAACTGGCCTCCGCCCGCCAGCATCTGGATGCAGCGGAGAAACAGTTGCAGCGTGACACGGCACAAGCCGCCGAACAGCTCATCAGCGCCCAGCAACTGGAGCAGAGCCAGGATGCGCATGCCGCCGCGCTGTCGCAATTCAAGGCTGCGCAGGCCCGTGCCTCGGTGGCCGGCAACCAGCGCGACTACACCACCCTAGTAGCCCAGCATGATGGGGTCATCAGCGCCGAGCAGGCCAATACCGGTGACGTCTTGAGTGCTGGCCAGCCGGTTTATTCGCTGGCCTGGTCGGGCGCAGTGGACGTGGTCACCGACGTGGCGGACCGCCAGTTGGCCGGCCTGCAGCCCGGTGCCGCCGCCGAGGTCACGCTGGCGGCCCTGCCCGGCAAGAGCTACAAGGGCCGCGTGCGTGAGGTCAGCCCGGCGGCCGATCCGCAAAGCCGCACCTTCCGCATCAAGGTCACGCTGGAACAGCCGGACGCCAGCGTGCGCCTCGGCATGACCGGTGAAGTGAAGATCACACCGGCCGATACGGCGCAGGTCCAGGTGCTGCTGCTCCCGGCGACTGCCCTGTTCCATCAAGGCGGCAAGCCTGCGGTATGGATCGTGGGCAACGAGGGCAAGCTGGAATTGCGTCCGGTCACCGTCGCGGCCTACGGCGAGCGCAGCATCTCGCTCTCGCAAGGCGTGGCCACACAGGACAAGGTGGTGGTGCAGGGCGTGCATACCCTCACCGCGGGTGAGAAGGTCAAGCCGGTCGCCCCGCTGCACGCCGAGGACTTCGCCCTATGAGCGCGCCTGGCCGTTTCAATCTTTCCGCCTGGACCCTGCAGCACCAGGCGCTGGTGACCTTCATCCTGGCGCTGGTGACGCTGCTGGGCATCGGTTCCTACTCGCGCCTGTCCCAATCGGAAGACCCGCCCTTCACCTTCAAGGTGATGGTGATCCAGACCGACTGGCCCGGTGCCACCGCGCGCCAGGTGCAGGAGCAGATTACCGACCGCATCGCCCGCAAGCTGCAGGAGACGCCCGATGTGGATTTCCTGCGCAGCTATTCGCGCGCAGGGCAGTCGCAGCTCTTCTTCACCATCAAGGACACGGCCCCGGCCTCGCAGGTACCGCAGACCTGGTACCAGGTGCGCAAGAAAGTCGGCGACGTTGCGGCGACCTTGCCACAGGGCGTCAGGGGCCCTTACTTCAATGACGAGTTCGGGGACGTCTACACCAACATCTACGCCCTGGCCGGCGATGGCTTCACGCCTGCGCAGCTGCGCGACTATGCCGACCAGCTGCGCGGCGAACTGCTGCATGTGCCGGGCGTGGCCAAGATCGATTACTTCGGCGAGCGCCAGGAGCGCATCTACATCGACATCGGCAACACCCGCATGACGCGCCTGGGCATCAGCCCGCAGCAACTGGCCGACGCCATCGGCGGGCAGAATGCGGTGGTGCCGGGCGGCCTCATCACCACCAGCAGTGACCGCGTCTACGTGCGTCCCACCGGCCAGTTCGACAACCTGCGCGCGCTGGAAGACAAGATCATCCACGTCAACAACCGCAACTTCCGCCTGGGCGACATCGCCACCATCACGCGCGGCTACGACGAACCGCAGGAACAGGAGATGCGCGCCAATGGCCAGCCGGTGCTGGGCATCGGCGTGACCATGCAGCCGGGCGGCGACGTGATCCGCCTGGGCAAGGCGCTGGACGAGCGAACTGAACAATTGCGCAAGCGCCTGCCTGCCGGGCTCACGCTGACGGCAGTGTCGAGCATGCCGCATGCGGTGGAAAAATCGGTAGATGACTTTTTGGAAGCCGTGGCCGAAGCGGTCGCCATCGTGCTGGTGGTGAGCCTGGTATCGCTGGGCATCCGCACCGGCATGGTGGTGGTCATCTCGATTCCCATCGTGCTGGCGGTGACGTCGCTGTTCATGTACCTGTTCGACATCGGCCTGCACAAGGTTTCCTTGGGCACGCTGGTGCTGGCGCTGGGTTTGTTGGTGGATGACGCCATCATCGCCGTCGAGATGATGGCGGTGAAACTGGAACAGGGCTGGAACCGCCGCCGCGCCGCGGCCTTCGCCTACACCAGCACGGCCTTCCCGATGCTGACCGGCACTCTGGTGACGGTGGCCGGCTTCCTGCCGATTGCGCTGGCCAAGTCGGGGACCGGCGAATACACGCGATCCATCTTCGAGGTCTCGGCCATTGCACTGCTGTTGTCCTGGCTGGCGGCGGTGGTGCTCATTCCGCTGCTGGGCTATCACATGCTCAAGGAAAAGCCGGGCGCGCTCACCGATGAACAGATCGCTGCCAATCCGCATGCCGGCCATGATGAGGAAGACCACGATCACCCCATCTACCAGACCCGCATCTACACCTGGCTGCGCCGTTCGGTGGCCTGGTGCGTGGCCTTCCGCGGCCGCGTGGTGATCGCCACCACGGTGCTCTTCATCGCTTCCCTGGCGGCCTTTGCGCTGGTGCCGCAGCAATTCTTCCCCAGCTCCGACCGCCCTGAATTGCTGATCGACCTGCACCTGCCGGAGCGCGCCTCCTTCGAAGCCACCCAGCGCGAGGCAGTGCGCATGGAAGCGCTGCTCAAGGATCGCCCGCAGATCGACCACGTGGTCAGTTTCGTCGGGGTCGGTGCGCCGCGCTTCTACCTGCCGCTGGACCAGCAACTGGCCAGTCCCAATTTTGCGCAATTCGTGGTCACAGCCAAGTCGGTGGAAGATCGCGAGGCCTTGGCCCGCGCGCTGGAAGAGCCGCTGCGCAAGCAGTTCAGCGGCGCACGCACGCGCATGACCCGACTGGAGAACGGCCCGCCGGTGGGCTTCCCGGTGCAGTTCCGCATCAGTGGCGAACAGATTCCCAAGGTGCGTGCCATCGCCGAACAGGTGGCGGCTGAATTGCGCAAGGAGAGCCGCGCCACCAATATCCAGTTCGACTGGGATGAACCGGCCCAGCGTTCGGTGTCCTTCGAGATCGACCAGAAGCGTGCCGGGGAACTGGGGTTGAGCAGCCAGCAGATTGCCAATTTCCTGGCGATGCAATTGTCGGGCTTCACGGTGACGCAATACCGCGAACGCGACAAACTCATCGGCGTCGACCTGCGGGCCCCGCGCAGCGAGCGGGTTGATCCGTCGCGCCTGGCCACCTTGTCCATGCCGACCGCCAACGGCCCGGTGCCGCTGGCCGCGCTCGGCCAGTTCCACAATACGCTGGAATACGGCGTGATCTGGGAGCGTGATCGCCAACCGACGATCACCGTATTGGCTGACGTGCGCGCCGGCGTGCAGGGTATCGATGTCACCAATGACGTCAACCGCAAGCTTGATGCGCTGCGTGGCGAACTGCCGGTGGGCTATCGCATCGACGTCGGCGGACCCGTGGAAGAGAATGCCAAAGCGCAATCCTCAATCTCGGCGCAGATGCCGCTGATGATCATTGCCGTGCTGCTGTTGCTGATGGTGCAGTTGCAGAGTTTCGGCCGCACCCTGATGGTGGTCATGACCGCACCGCTGGGGTTGATTGGCGTGGTGGGCGCACTGCTGCTGTTCGGCCAGCCCTTCGGCTTCGTCGCCATGCTGGGTACCATCGCCATGCTGGGCATCATCATGCGCAACTCGGTGATCCTGGTGGACCAGATCGAGCAGGACATCGCCGCAGGACGTGGCCGCTTCGATGCCATCGTCGGTGCCACCGTGCGCCGCTTCCGTCCGATCACGCTGACGGCGGCGGCGGCCGTGCTGGCGCTGATTCCGCTGTTGCGCAGCAACTTCTTCGGTCCGATGGCCACTGCCCTGATGGGCGGTATCACCATCGCCACCATCCTGACCATGTTCTACCTGCCGGCGCTGTATGCGCTGTGCTACCGGGTCAAGCCGGATGAAACCCATCACCGCGACCACGCCGCGCAAGGGAGCCACTGATGAGCGCCGTTCGTTTGATGTTTGCCCCGCATGCGCGCCCTCTGGCGCTGGCCGCGGCACTGCTGCTGTCGGGTTGCGCGCTGGGCCCGACCGGCGAAGCACCGGCCGTGCCGCAACCGGTCCACTACGCCGCCGAGGCCACCCCGGCCACGCTGGGTCCGCAGGAGGCGCGCCAGACCTTCGTACTGGGCCAGCGCAGCGTGCCGCAATGGTGGCGCGCCTTTGGTTCGGCGGATTTGTCCGCCTGGGTCGAGGAGGCGCTGCGCAGCAATCATTCGCTGGCCGAAGCGGACCGCAACCTGGCCAGTGCACGCCTGCAATTGCGTGCGCAGATCGATGAATCGCTGTGGCCGACCATCGACGCAGTCGGCCAGGCCCAGCGCCAGCGTGCCCTGGGTCTGCCCAATCTTGGCCCGACCACCAACCTGTACAACGTCTTCGCCGGCCAGATCCGCGCCAGCTATACCTTCGACCTGTTCGGCGTGGAGCGCTTCGCCAACTCGGCGCTGGCCGCCCAGGTCGATGCCCAGTCCTACCAGTTCGATGCGGCACGCCGCGCGGTAGCGGCCAACGTGGTCATCACGGCCATCAATGCCGCCTCCCTGCGCGCGCAGGTGGCCGACACCGAGCGCCTGGTGGCGCTGGCCGATGCCGACGTGGACGAATTGCAGCGGCGTCTTGCGCTCGGTGCCGTCTCCAATGACGATGTCCTGTCCGCGCGCGCCAATGCGCAATCGCTGCGCGCCAGCCTGCCCGCCCTGAAAGCGCAATGGCAGGGCGCACGTCACGCGCTGGCGGTACTGATGGGCCGCACGCCGGATGCCGCACCGGCCGATCTCGACATCACGCGCCTGAAGCTGCCCGAGCAGGTGCCGATGACGGTACCTTCCGAATTGCTGAAACAGCGCCCCGACATTCTCGCGGCCGATGCCGCATTGAAGGTGGCGGCCGCACAGCAGGCGCTGGCGACAGCGGAGATGTTCCCCAGCCTGTCCATCAGCGCATCGTTCGGCCAGTCCGGTTTCTCCTGGGCCAAGGCCACCAGCGGTGCGGGAGCCGTGTGGGGTCTGGGCGCATCGCTGACGCAGCCGCTGTTCCATGGCGGTGCCCTGCGCGCCAAGCGCGATGCCAGCAAGGAAGCCTACCTCGCAGCCGAGGCGCATTATCGCCAGACCGTGTTGAATGCTTTCCAGAACGTGGCCGATAGTCTGGTGGCCTTGACGCAGGATGCCGACGCCTTGCAGGCCTCGGCGGCGGCACGCGCGGCCACCGAGCAGGGCTGGCGCAATGCGCAGCGGCGCGCGCAACTGGGCGCTTATCCGGCCAGTGCAGCGCGGGCCGGCGAACGCCAGTATCTCAATGCGAAGCTGGGCGAAATTCGCGCAACTGCCAGCCGCATGAACGATACGGCCACGCTGTATCAAGCCATGGGCGTAGGGCTGGACGCGCCCCGACAGCAGGCGGCCCAGCCCTGAGGATCGCGCAGTTCAGCCACCGGTGTACTGGTGGAACAGGTGGCTGAACAGCCGCGTCAGGTCCTTGAACAGCATCGCCCCGCCGCGTCCGGCGTGGGCCTCGACAGTCATGCTCAACATGCCGATGAATACGGCCAGGCGCAGGGTGGTGGTATGCATGATGTTCTCCTTGGGTTGCGGTGTCGATGGAGACATCGTGCGCCGCTGTCATCACGGCCGTATGTCAAAAAGCCACGCGCGTATTTCAGCTGAAATATTTTCTTTTTCCTGTCAGTGATTCGTCAGTCACGCGACGCGCAGCTCGGCTATATTCTCGCTGGATGGCAGGCCTGAGGCCCGCCATCGAGGGATGCGGCAACGATAACGACAACACGCGCGGGCGCGCAAGGAACATCGGGGATTTCATGTTGAGAATGCTGGTATGCATGGCAGCCTTGCTGCTGAGCGGTTGTGCCTCCATCACGGGCACGCAGACGCAACCCGTTTCGGTTCAGGCCACGCAGGGCAACCAGATCATTTCCGGGGCCAGTTGCACCCTGACCAACGATGCTGGTCAATGGTTTGTCAAAACACCCGGCAGCGTGACGATCAAGAAGAGCACTGCCGACCTGATGGTCGAATGCGCCAAAGATGGCGTGGTCGGACAACAGAAAGCAGTCTCCCGTGCCAATACCAACGTCTGGGGCAATGTGCTTGCAGGCGGGTTGATCGGCTATGCCATCGACCGCAATAGCGGTGCCGGTTTCGATTACCCTGATTCCATCACCGTGATTCTTGGTGGCAAGCTGGGAGTGCTGCCCTCTGCCGGTATCGCCGGGGGCACGGCCAGCTCGGAGCCGAGCCCGCCGGACGGTCGCTGGCGCGCTGTCATGTCCTGCGATGCCAATCGCTTCAACAAGGATTCACAGCCCTTCCAGGCCAATTTCAATGCCCAGGTGGACGGCAACCGCGTGATCATCAAGCGGCGCACCAAGCTCGCCGAAGAAGTCATGTCCGGCACCATCTCCGGCGAATCCCTGAGCCTGGCCGGGATGGGTTACCGGCTGGAGAACCCGGCCAATTCGTGGACCTTCAAGATCGATGGCGTCTTCATGGGCAACGGCAAGATCTACAACGGCAAAGGCGCGCAGCTGGCCAAGAATGGCACGACTGCACGCCTTTGCACGGTACTCATGATCCACACCGATGTGCCGCCCCCGGTACCAGCGCAACCGCCCGAGGCGGGCGTCGCGGCCCTGCAGTAAGCCCGGGCCGCGATCCTTCAGCCCTTGCTGGCCCCGAAGGTCAGCCCGGCCACGAATTGCTTCTGCATCACGAAGAACAGGATCACCGAAGGCAGCGCTGCCAGGATGGAACCGGCCGAGACCAGGTTCCAGGCCGTGGTCCATTGTCCGCGCAGCGCCGCCACGCCCACGGTGATGGGCGCCACGTCATCGCCCTGGGTCAGCACCAGCGCCCAGAAGTAATCATTCCACACGAAGGTGAATACCAGCACGGCCAGCGCGGCCAGCGCCGGGCGAATCAGCGGCAGCACGATGCGATAGAACACGGTCCACTCGCTGGCCCCTTCGATGCGCGCCGCCTCGATCATCTCGAAGGGCAGCTGCTTGATGAAATTGCGCAGGAACAAGGTGCAGAATCCGGTCTGCATGGCGATATGGAACAGCATCATCCCGGTGATGGTGTTGAACAGGCCCAGCGACAGCGACAGGTCGCGCACCGGAATCATCAGGATCTGCTGCGGCACGAAGTTGCAGGCCACGAAGGTGGCGAACAGCACCGTGTTGCCACGAAACTGGTAAGTGGACAGCGCAAAGCCGGCCATGGCCGCCAGCGAAATCGCGCCGATCACCGAGGGAATGGTGATGAGGCAGCTGTTCCAGAAGTAATGCAGCATGGGCGAGGCGGTCAGCGCCTCGCGGTAATTCTCCAGCATGGCGAAGTCCTGCGGCCAGCCCCAGTAGTTGCCGGCCATCAGTTCATCGTTGGAGCGGATCGAGGTGACCAGCGCGGTCAGCATCGGCAGCAGCCAGATCAGCAGCGCCACCGGCAGCGAAGCCCGGTAGAGCGCGCGGTTGATCGGCTTCCATTTTTCTATCGGCATGGGGAACATGGCGATCTCTCTTTTCTCTTGAACGTTGGGCGATGGACGTGCGGCGACGGATGATCAGCGTTCGTCGCGCAGCATGCGGCGCAGTTGATAGATGATGTAGACCAGCATGATGGCAAACAGCGTCACCGCCACGGCCGCCGAATATCCCTGGCGGTAATACTTGATGGCCTGGTCATAGGCGTAATACGCCAGCACGGTGGAGCTTTCGTAAGGACCGCCGCTGGTCATCACCGAGATCAGGTCGAAGCTGCGCAGCGCGCCGATGATGCTGACCACGAAGGCCATGAAGGTGGTTGAACGCAATTGCGGCAGGATCACGTAGCGCAGCATGCTCCAGCCCTTGGCCCCTTCCATGCGGGCGGCTTCCACCTGGTCATGGTTCAGGGCGGTCAGGCCGGTGAGGAACAGGATCATGCAATACGCGGTCTGCGGCCACAGGGCGGCGAAGATGATACCGAAGGTGGCATAGCGCGCATCGCCCAGCACCGGCACGCCCTGGCCCAGGATCAGCGAGAGCAGGCCAAAGCTGGGGTCATAGAACCAGCTGTAGATCAGCCCGACCACCACGCCCGAGAGCACGAAGGGCGCGAAGAACAGCGACTTCACCACGCGCATGCCGGCCACCTTCTGGTTCAGGTAGAGCGCGATGGCCAAGCCCATGGGCGGGGCCAGCAGGAACATGAGCAGCCACAGCACGTTGTTCTTCAAGGCCGTGTAGAAGGTCGGCGCATGGAACAGTTCGATGTAGTTGGCCAGGCCCACATACTTGGGAGCGGTCATGCCATCCCAGCTGAAGAAGCTGAGATAGATCGTATAGAGAATCGGGTACAGCACGTAGACCAGCGTCATCACGCAGGCCGGCGCCAGGAACCAGAAGGCGGCGCGATTGCGGCGGGCGGCACTGCGCTGCGGGCCGGAGACCGGCGTGGCAGCAGGTTGGGTCGCAGGCGGCTGCGCGGCGGATGTGGGCGCTAGCATGGCGGGGTCTCCTTCTTTTTCTGCGGGCCATTCCGCTGCTGCACGGGGCAGGCGGCATGGCCCGGATGGACTGCCTGGACCAGCCAGGCATCAACAACGACGATCAGGACTTCTTGTAGATACGCTTGCGGCTTTGTTCCAGCTCGTTGAGCACGTCATCGATTTTGGTCGGATCGCTGACGAACTTCTGCATGCCCTTCATGCCTTCATCGGCCATTTCCTTGGTCATGTCGCGATCATAGAACTGCGAGATGCCGCCCTTGGCGTTGGAGAGGATCTCGAAGCCGATGCGCGAGATCGGATCGGCCGGGGCCGGCGACTTGCTGTTGGCCGGCAGCGAACCCAGGCCATCGGCCAGCTTGGCGCTGATGGCCGGCGTGCCGACGAAGGCGATGAAGCGGCGTGCATCGGTCTTGTTGCGGGCCTTGGCCGGGATGTGGATGGATTCGGTCGGACCTTCTTCGGCGGTCGGTACATTGGCATCGATGATGGGGAACTGGAAGTAACCCATCTCCGGTGCCAGCTTGGCCGGGAAGCCCTTGGCGATGAAGGTGCCCATCAGCATCATGGCGGCCTTGCCCTGGAACAGGAAGGGCTGGGCGCCATCCAGGTCATAGGACAGCGCATTGTCGATGAAATACTTGTTGTCGATCAGGCTCTTCCAGGCGGTGTAGACCTTCTTGACGCGCGGGTCGGTGTAGGCGACGTCGCCGGCCATCAACTGCTGGTGGAAGGCGTTGCCGTTGATGCGCAGGTCGAGGTAATCGAACCAGCCGGCCAGGGTCCAGGCGTCACGGCCACCCACGGCGATGGGGGCGATGCCGGCGGCCTTCAACTTCTTGCAGGCCTCCAGGAATTCATCCCAGCTCTTGGGTTCGGCAGCGATGCCGACCTTCTTGAACAGGTCCTTGCGATAGAACATGCCCCACGAGTAATACACGGTCGGTGCCGAGTATTGCTTGCCCTGCCAGGACGAGGCTTCCTTGGTAGAGGCGTAGGTGCTGTCCCAGCCGTTCTTCTTCCAGTCTTCGCTCAGGTCTTCCAGCAGGCCGCGGCTGGCGTAGAAGGCCATGCGTTCGCCGTTGTGCCAGTTGATGATGTCCGGGGCCTGGGTCGAGAGCCAGCCCGGCAGTTGCACCTTGTAGGCTTCTTCCTCGATGAAGGAGACCTTGACGTCGACGTCCGGGTTGGCCTTCTTGAATTCATCGACCGTGGATTGCCACACGGTGCGCTGCACGGCGCCCTTGTAGGCGATGTTGACGGCCAGCGTGCCGGCCAGGGCGGCGGCGCTCCAGGCGGCGGAGGCGGCCAGGCAGCCGGCGATCACGGTCATGCGCATCATTTTCTTCATTGTTGTCTCCGAATGTTTGGTTCAGACAGTTGAAACCATTCAAACCGCTAAACAGTTTATAAAATTTATAAAGTTTAAAAAGTCTTGAAGTTCTAAAAAGTTGATACGGCGGTGTCGTGGATCTTCCAGATTTTTCCAGGATCCTGCAGGTTCTGTCGCCTGCTCGTGCACGGCTGCCGCAGCCGCCGTGCTGTCTTCCAGAGTGCGGCCGGCGTGTTGCTTATCCTTGCGGGTGCGGACGATAAATCGCCACGCCCTGCGGTTCCAGCGCCGCCTGTCCGACCAGGAACTGCGCGCCGTCGGCATGCGGCAGCGTGATCGGTGCGTCGCTGTAGTTGAAGGCGAACTGCAGGCCGCCGCGCTGCTGCAGGCGCAGGCCTTCCGGCAGACGTTGCGGAGCCAGTCCGGCGGCGCGCGCCACCTGCTCGAAGTAGCGCGTGGTCAGCCCGGCATCGAAGATGCCGGCCAGGTAGTGCGCACGTTCCTTCTGCACGATGGCCGGGTGGCCGTCACCGAAGGTGGCAATGGTTTGCAGGCCGTCGCCATCGGCTTCGATCAGGTCGCGCCAGTAGCGGGCCTGGCCTTCTTCCGTACCGAACCGTACTGTTTCGCTGACGTTGGGGCGCATCGATTCCACGCGCCATACGCGCATCGGCAACAACTGCTGCAGCGGGCCCGGCGGCAGGGTCGACGGAATCTGCAGCGATTTGGTCTTGGAGCCGCTGCGCGGACCGAACACCACCTGCGCGCCACTGTCTGCGATGCGGCCCGGCAGGTCGTCCGGCACGATGGGCAGCGGCGGCACCACGATCATGGCGTAGCCTTGCAGATCGGCGTTGAGCGGGACGATGTCCACATCCAGACCCAGCGAACGCAGGGTCGAGTAATAGTCGAAGGCGAAATGCGCATACTCGAAGTCGATACCCTGGAAGTGGATCTCGAAGAGCCACTTGGCATCGTAGTCGAACAGCAGCGCCACTTTGCCGCGCGGCTGGGCCAAGGCACCGCTGGCGTTTTCCACGGCGATGATTTCCTGGGCCACGCGTTCGGCTTCGGTGCCGCCCACGTCGAGACGATTGTCAGGACGGTTCAGCCCGGCGTGCAGTTGCTCCTGCGCGAACGGGCACTGGCGCCAGCGGAAGTAGGAGACGCAGCCGGCACCATGAGAGAAGGCTTCCCAGCTCCACAGGCGCACCATGCCCGGCAGCGGGGCGGGATTCCAGTGGGCCCAGTTCACCGGGCCGGGCTGCTGTTCCATCACCCAGAACGGCTGAGCCGACATGCCGCGATACAGGTCGTGGTTGAAGCTGGCGAAATCGGGATGGCCGGTGCGCAGCCAGCGGGCCTTCGTTTCGGCGTCGTACCACATCACTTCCAGCGCACCCAGCGGGTAGCTGTCCCAGGTGGCGACATCGAGGTCGGCCGCTACCGGATAATGATCGAACTCCAGGAACATCTGCATGAAGTTGTGCACCATCAGCCGGCCCGGCGAGAGCGGGCGCAGGATCTCGACCTGCATGCGGTTGTAGCGCACCACTTCGTCCGAGGCAAAGCGGCGATAGTCCAGGCGATGCGAGGGATGGGCCTCGGTGACGGTGCCGACGGGCGCATCGATCTCGTCGAAGCTGCGGTATTCCATGCTCCAGAACACGGTGCCCCAGGCGGTATTGAGCGCATCGATGCTGCCATAGCGCTGGCGCAGCCACTGGCGGAAGCGGCGCTGGGCCGAGGGCGAATAGCTGACCACGGTCTGGTGGCAGCCGTATTCGTTGTCCAGCTGCCAGGCGGTCACCGCCGGATGCTGGCCGTAGCGTTCGCCCAGCAGGCGCACGATGCGCTGCGATTCTTCGTAATACGAGTCCGAGGAAAAATCATAATGGCGGCGCGAACCGAAGGCGCGTTCGCGGCCGTTGGCGTCGACCGCCAGCACGTCATCGTGACGGTCGATGAGCCACTTGGGCGGGGTCGCGGTCGGGGTGCACATCACCACTTCCAGGCCGTGGCTGGCCAGCACCTCGATGGCGCGGTCCAGCCAGTCCCAGCGCAGGTCGCCGGGCGAGGGCTCGATGCGGCTCCAGGCGAATTCGCCGATGCGCACCTGCTTGATGCCGAGCGCCTTCATGCGCCGGGCATCGCTTTCCCACATGGCCTCGGGCCAATGTTCGGGGTAGTAACAGACTCCCAATCGTAACGACATGATCGTGGTTCCTTAGCGGTAGTGAAGCGTCAAGAGAAGAGGGCGCGTGCGCACTGCCTGTTCAGGCTGCGGCGGCCAGGCCCGGATGAACTTGTGTGCGCGCCAGTGCCACCCCGTCCGCATCGAACAGGTAGGCGCAGCTCGGCGCGACCGACACGCGCAGGCGCTCGCCGCGCGCGATGTGGGCATCGCCCGGGGCCTTGGCCACCAGCGGCTGGCCGGCCGGTTCGTCCAGATGCACATAGGTCTGCTCGCCCAGGCGCTCCACCAGCATCACTTCGCGGGTGATGCCGTACTGGCCCTGGCTGCCGATGTCCATGTGTTCGGGGCGCACGCCCAGGGTTACCGGCTGGCCCGGTTGCACCGGTCCCTTGGCTGCCACCAGCAGGGTTTCCTCGCTGTGCTGCAGGCGGATCAGGATGCCGTTCTCCTGCGCATTCACCACCTGCGCGGGCAGGAAGTTCATGCGCGGCGAACCGATGAAACCGGCCACGAAACGATTGCGCGGATGGTGATACAGCTCCATGGGCGCACCGACCTGGGCGATGCTGCCGAAGCGCTGGGTATCGGCGCCGGCATGCAGCAGCACGATGCGGTCGGCCAGGGTCATGGCCTCGACCTGGTCGTGCGTGACATAGATCACGCTGGCCTGTTCGAACTGGCGATGCAGGCGGGCGATCTCGATGCGGGTCTGGCTGCGCAGGGTGGCGTCGAGGTTGGAGAGCGGTTCGTCGAACAGGAACACGCCGGGACGGCGCACGATGGCGCGGCCGATGGCCACGCGCTGGCGCTGGCCGCCGGAGAGTTCCTTGGGCTTGCGCTGCAGCAGTTCTTCCAGCTGCAGGATGCGCGCCGCTTCGCGCACCTTCTGCTCGATCTCGGCCTTGGGCAGCTTGGCCAGGGTCAGACCGAAACTCATGTTTTCATACACCGTCATGTGCGGGAACAGCGCATAGCTCTGGAACACCATCGCTACCGAACGCTGCGCCGAAGGCACGTCATTGACGCGCTTGCCGCCGATGAAGAGATCGCCGCTGGTGAGATCTTCCAGCCCCGCGATGCTGCGCAGGAGCGTGGATTTGCCGCAGCCGGAGGGACCCAGGAAAACACAGAATTCATGTTCGCCAATGTCGAGATCGACATTGCGGATTACCGGCGGTGCGTCGCCGTAGGCTTTTTGTGCTGCACGCAAGCTGATGCTGGCCATCACGTTTTCCTAGCAGAAATGGATTGCAGGGCAGGGCGCCACGAGGCAGATGCGGCGTCAGGTTAAGCGCTTAATCAAGTGACCCAAAAAAAAGATCGCCTGAGTTTCCTGTATGCAATCGGGGGTTGTCTCCACGTCGTTGTTCTGAGCGTGTTGCCGTGTTGGGTTGGCAAATATTTTGGTCGATCATACCCATCTTGGATGGCCTCTGCAACAACAATCCTGTAACGAAAAACTGCCAGCTTTTTGTCAGGATTGCGTTCCTCTGAAGGAGTGGGGCGCGGGTGAACAATGCGTAAATCATTTCCGCAGCGGCTGCACGACGCGTCTTCAGTTTGAGCAGCGCGACCCGCGTGTGCGCGTTGACAAGCCCGTCATAAGCGGTTTGAATGCGAGGGCTTCCAACTCCATGCACCCATGACCACCTTATCCGAAGTTGCCCGTCTGGCCGGTGTCACCTCGGCCACAGTGTCCAACGTCTTGCGCCAGCGCGGCAAGGTCGGCGAGCAGACGCGCCAGCGCGTGCTGGAGGCGGTCGCCCAGCTCGGCTATCGTCCGCACCTGACCGCACGCGCCCTGGCTGAGGGGCGCGCGCCCACGCTGGCGCTGGTGGTCTCCAGCATCGCCAACCCTTTCTATCCGGAATTCGCTCTGGCGGCCGAGCGTGCGGCGCGCGAGCGCGGCCGCTTCCTGATCGTCTGCAATACCAACGACGATCCCGACACCGGCCGCGCCTACCTCGACCAGATCGCCGGAACGCTCTCCGACGGCGTGCTCATCATGAACGCCAACCTGCCCATGGACGAGCTCAAGAAGACCGAGCGGCGGGGTGCCCCGGTGGTGCTGTGCATGTGGGAGAAACCGGACGCCCCGCCCGAGCTGCCCTGCATCGCGGTGGATTTCTATGCGGCTGGCGCGACTGCCGCGCAGCACCTGCTGGGACTTGGCCATCGTCACATCGGTGCGCTGGTCGGCAGCAAGAAGAGCGGCATTCACGCGGAACGCTATCGCGGTTTTGTCGAGGCCTGTGCCGCTGCCGGCGTCAAGCACACCTTGCAGAGTGCGCGCTACATCGGTGATACGGTCGAGGCGGGGTATCAGGCCACCATCGCGCTGTTGCGCGAGGAGCCGCAGCTCACGGCCATCTTCGCCAGCAATGATCTGCCGGCCCTGGGTGCGATGAACGCCATCGCCGACCTGGGGATGAATGTGCCGCGCGATATCTCGGTGATCGGTATCACCGACATCCAGTGGGCGCGGGTCTCGCGTCCGGCGCTGACCACCGTGGCGGTGCCGACGGAAGAAGCGGCGCGCATGTCCATCGACCTGCTGCTGGCCTTGATCGAGGGCCGCAGTCCCTCGCCCGTGATGCGGGTGACGGCGACACCGCAGCTGGTGCAGCGTGCTTCCACGGCGGTGCCGCGCAAGCGCAAGGTGTGAGCGCGATTCAGCGCGGCTGCAGGCTGTGCAGATAGGCGCAGAACATGTCGGCCATGGCCTCGCCATGGGCGCGTATTTCCCTCTCAGGCAGCGTGCCGCGCGAAAGATGTTCACCCGCCGTGGTGAGCGTGGTCATCATCAATTGCCCCGCGCGTTTGCGTCGTGGCGCGGAAACCCCCGGCAAGGCTTCGCGCATGAACTGCGCGATGATGCCGTCCCAGTCGTGGCGCATTTCTTCAGCCTCGCGCGCATCGCGGTAGAGCGGCGCGGCATCGGCCAGCGCCATCCGTACCTGGGCTTCTTCGAATTCGCTGCGCAAAAAGGCATGCACCAGTTCGCGCAGGCGGCGTGCCGGTGGCTTGTCCGTCTCCTGCAGCAGCTGGCGCACCATCGCCGTGGTCTGCTGCCATTCGTCGGCCTGCAGGCGAAACAGGATGGCCGCCTTGTTGGGGAAATACTGGTACACCGATCCCACACTCACGCCCGCGCGCTCGGCCACGCGCGCCGTCGTGAAACGCGGCGCACCTTCGCGCAGCAAAACCTGAACAGCAGCTTCCAGGATGGCGGCCACCAGCTCGGTGGAGCGCGCCTGTTGCGGTGTCTTGCGGAGGGTAATCTCGGGGCGGCGGGGCTTGTTCATGGGGAGGGCGGGGAAGTAGCGAAGACGTAAATGGAATGCGACTAGGAAACCTGACGAATCCGTCACATACTGCCATTCGACGGAATATGACGGATTCGTCGCATTCTACTGCGCAGCGTTCCTGCTATCAACGGGACTTCCGCAACATTCCTGAGTCCACCCTTCACAATTTTCTTCGAGGTTTCCCATGAACGGAAAACAGGCAGACCCGCCTCTCTCCATCCCGCCGGCCACCGCCGCCGGCAACGGCACATCCGTCCTGCAGGCGCTTGCACCGCTGACGCTGGCCGTCTTCATCGCCTTTCTCACCATCGGCCTGCAGTTGCCGGTGCTGCCCTTGCACCTGAAGGAGGCACTGGGCATGAACGCCACCGTAGTGGGTGTGGTGGTCGGTGCGCAATTTGCAGCGGCGCTGCTCTCGCGCGCCTGGGCCGGCAACGTGGCGGATCTGCGTGGCCCCAAGCGCGCTGTCGTCGGCGGCTTCGTGGCTGCGGCGCTGTCGGGATTGATCTATCTGGCCTCTCTGCTCTGGCTGGACCAGCCGGCCATCTCGGTGGCGGTACTGCTGGCGGGACGCGTCCTGCTGGCCCTGGGCGAGAGCCTGGTCATCACCGGCACCATGGGCTGGGGCATCGCGCTGGTCGGGCCGCAGCATGGCGGCAAGGTGATGGCGTGGCTGGGCATCGCCATCTATGCAGCCATGGCCTGCGGTGCACCGCTGGGTGTGGCCGTCAGCAAGGCCTGGGGATTTGCGGGGATTGCCGGCGTGAGCGTGCTCTTGCCGATAGTGGCGCTGCTGGCGATCAGCCCCTTGCGTGGCGTGGCGCCCGGAGCCAGCCGCCGCACGCCCTTTTACCAGGTGCTGGGTGCCGTTTGGCAGCCTGGCCTGGGGCTGGCTTTTTCCAGCGTCGGCTTCGGCGTCATCACGGCATTCATCGCCTTGTTGTTTGCGGCACGGTCATGGGGGGATTCCTCGCTGGCCTTCACCAGCTTCGGTGTCACTTTCATCGTGGCACGCCTGTTCTTTGCCCATCTGCCGGACCAGATCGGTGGCGCGAAAGTGGCGTTGGTGTGCGTGGTCATCGAATTGCTGGGCCAGTTGCTCATCTGGCAGGCCGACAGCAACTGGATGGCCTATGCCGGTGCTGCGCTGACGGGCTTCGGCTACTCGCTGGCGTTCCCCGGTTTTGGTGTGGAAGCGATGCGCCGCGCACCACCGCAGACGCGCGGCCTGGCCATGGGGGCGTATGTGGCGTTTCTTGATCTCTCCCTGGGCATCACCAGCCCGCTGGCCGGTGCGCTGGCCAGCCATGCAGGGGTACAGAGCGTGTATCTCGCGGGGGCCGTGGTGGTAGGCTTGTCGATGCTGGTGGCGCTCTCTCTGCTTTCCAAACCGCCTGCCAGTCAAGGGCGATAAGAGCTCGCTACGGCCCATAAAAAAAATCGCCGCTGTTTTCACAGCGGCGATTTTCGTTCCTGCCCCAGCGTCAGCAGCGGCAAGCAGCGAGCTCATGCATTGCGCGGATTGCGCCCATGCTTGCGCTGATACATGGCCTGGTCAGCCGCATGCAGCAAGGCGCTGAAGTCGCACATTTCCGAAGGCGTCACGGTCGCCGCGCCCAGGCTGATCTCGATGTCGGTGTGCGGCCACTTCACGCGGGCCACGGATTGCTTGATACGTTCCGAGACTTGCATGGCACCGGTCTCATCGGTATCCGGCAGGATCAGCGAAAACTCGTCGCCACCGTAACGTGCCAAGAAGTCGCTGGCCCGCAACGGCGAGCGCAGCACGCGCGCCAGTTGCACCAGCAGGGCATCGCCGGCCGGGTGGCCATAGGTATCGTTGTATTGCTTGAAGTAGTCCACGTCCACCATCAGCATGGTCAGCGGACGGGCATTGCGCAGATGGCGTGTCCATTCTTCGCGCAGGCGCGAATCGAAACTGCGGCGGTTGCCGATGCCGGTCAGGGCATCGGTCATGGTCTGCTGTTCCAGCTTCTGCATGGCGCGATGGCTGTCGATCTGTGCTTCCAGCTGGCGTGCCAGTTTCTGGAACGCGTCACGTTGTGCCGGGGTCAGGGTGCGCGGTACGCGGTCCATCACGCACAGCGTGCCCAGGATGTCGCCATTGCCCGACACCAGCGGCACACCCGCATAAAAACGCACGGCCGGATTGCCGCGTGCCAGCGCACTGGTGGCAAAGCGCAGATCGCTGGACAGGTCATTGACTTCCGTGATCTGGCCCGGCGTACGTGCCGCCGTTTCGCACAGCGAGAAGTCGACAGCATTGCGCATCACCCCGGTCTGGCCGGGGAAGCGCCACCACTGGTTGCGGGCATCGCCACGGCCATTGTTGACCGACAGGTAAGGATGCTGCAGGCCGATGTCGGCATGCAGCTGGCTGAACATGCCCATGGGTGTCCCGCAGACGCTGGAGGCCAGCGAGATGAAGTCGGACAGGGCCGGCTCCAGCCAGGCATCGGCGTCACTGTCGGTGTGCGCAAGCTCGATGCGCTGGGAGGCGTTGTCCGTCATGGCGCGATGCGCAGCTTGGGTCCGCTTGAAAATGGAGCGTTCGGGAGTGTACTGAGCGTGCAAATCTCGAATGTTCATGGCGCGATACTCGTGAGGGTTGTGTTGCGTTATGTTCGGTCGCCGTCAGCGCAGTGGACTGCAGTGGGGAGGACGGCGTGGCATAGCGGTGTGCAAGTGGAAATATTTTTCTTTTTCTTCGCCACACACCATGTTGCCCTGCGACATCAAGGTAGCAGATCGAGTTCGGAAGTAAACCGATTTGGAACATCCTCTTACAATTTATACGCGTTCGTAGCGCAAACGATGCTATTCCGATCACATACAAACAGCTTGGCTGATCATGCTGACAATTGACGATTTATTAGGGCCTGCTCACATTCAATCTGCGAGTGCGGGAGGTCGCCAAGCGTTGACTGCCTAGGCGCAGCGACGCGCCGTGGTGGTGCCACGGCAAGGAGCTGCAACAACGGCAGGCGACGCTTGGCGGCCTCTCCCGGAGGGTTGCCCCCAGAAGGCGCGCTGGCCGCGTTGCACGTCAGGGCTGGTGGCACCACCACCAGCCCTGACGCGCGCCTTGCCAACACGCCTTCTGGGGGCAACGCATCTCGCAGATTGAATGTGAGCAGGCCCTAATCTCTTACCGGCGATATGCGACATTAGTTTTTTCGCGCTGAAATGAACATCGGACAGCACCACTTTCGCGTGTCAGCGGATTCTTATATTGCTCTGCAATATGTCGGGGGAAAGGCGACGAACGGGCGTCGCCACGCGGCGACATAACGCTGTCGCCACAGGGAGACGATTAATGCTTGCCAAGCGCGATGGTCGTAAATAAACTCTGCCGTTCCTTGTTTGATCCGATCAACGTTTTTGAAAGCAGAGATGTCGACCCAGCCCAAAGCAGGCGCAGTCCTGTTCGCCAAAGATGTAGCCCGCCTCGCCGCGTTTTATGCGCAGGTGCTGGCGGTGGTTCCCAAGCAGGCCCAGGCCGAGAAAGTAGTGATCGAAGCCGAGGATTTCCTGCTGGTGATTCATGCGATTCCGCAAGCCAGTGCAGCCACGGTGGAGATCACTTCGCCACCGGTGCTGCGCGAGAACGTGCCGGTGAAGCTGTTCCTTCCCGTGCGTTCGCTCACCCACGCCCGACTCGCCACGCAGCAGCTCGGCGGTGGCATGAAAGCGGCCGATGCCGAATGGAGCGGTCCGGATTTTCGTGCCTGCGATGGCTTCGATCCGGAAGGCAACGTGGTGCAGTTCCGCGAATTCCTGCGCGAACCCGCACTGGCATCCTGAAGCTCGGATGCACTGACCACGCATGGTCGCGCGGCATCACAAGAACAATATCGCGCACCTGTCGTGCACCAGCAAAAAAAGCCGCCCGGTCTGCACCGTGCGGCTTTTCGTTTTGAGGGCCGCGCCGTGATGGCGCTGGCGGGCCCGCAGCTTATTGCAGGGCGAGCTTGAAGTAGCTCTCGCGCTGCATGTCCACCACTTCCACCGTGAGCTGTACCTGCAGATCCTTGGGCCAGTTCTGGTCCTTCTGGAGTGCCGCGCCCAGCAGGTCGGATACCTGCTTCTTGTCGTCCAGCGTGCGGCCGGTCAGGATGGCCAGGCGCACCGCCACGAAGGCACGTTTGGCCTCCGGTGCGGTACCGACCAGGTAGTTGTCCAGACGCACGGCACGCGCCTTGATGGCGTTTTCTTCAAAGTGTCCGCTGGCCACCAGCGCCTGGTTCAGCTTGAGCAGCGTCGGTTGCACATCGAGGGCGAGATTGCCGGTGTATTCCAGTACGAGATGGGGCATGGTGTTTCCAGTCCTTGTGGGTGAGTGGAGGGATCAGCATTGAATGATGAGGGCTCAACACTGTAGGCCAAAACGAAGTCGCGTGCGATTGGGCTCACTGATGCGCCCGATAATCAGGACAAATACCCCGACAGCTTGCCCAGGTCGATGTTGCCGCCGCTGATGATGACGCCCACGCGTTTGCCCTGCAGCTGCTCCTTCAGCTTGCGGGCGGCAGCAAAGCCCAGGCAGCCGGTCGGCTCGACCACCATCTTCATGCGCTCGGCAAAGAAACGCAGGCCGGACACCAGCTCGGCATCGCTGACGGTGTGGATGTCGTCCACCAGCTGGCGAATGACGTCGAAGGTGTACTTGCCCAGATGCTGCGTCTGTGCGCCATCGGCGATGGTCTTGGGGGTATCGATATGCACGATCTGGCCCGCGCGCAGTGACTGCTGTCCATCGTTGCCGGCTTCCGGTTCGACGCCATAAATCTTGCAATCGGGAGACAGTGCCCGTGCCGCCAACGCCGCACCGGACAGCAGGCCGCCGCCGCCGAGGCACACGAACAGCGCATCCAGCGGACCGGTTTCCTGCAGCAGTTCCAGCGTGGCCGTGCCTTGTCCGGCCATCACGTGCGGATGATCGTAGGGTGGGATCAGCGTCATCTTGCGCTCGGCGGCCAGGCGCGCACCGATGGCCTCGCGGTCTTCGGTATAGCGGTCATACATCACCACTTCGGCACCATAGCCGCGCGTGGCGGCGACCTTCGCTGCCGGCGCATCCTCGGGCATCACGATGACGGCGGGAATGCCCAGCAATTGCGCGGCCAGCGCGGTCCCCTGCGCATGGTTGCCGGAGGAGAAGGTGATGACGCCATGCTTGCGCTGTTCGCTGTCGAACTGCGAGAGCGCATTCATGGCACCGCGGAACTTGAAGGCCCCCATGCGCTGGAAGTTCTCGCACTTGAAGAACAGCTGTGCGCCCACTTCCGCATCGGCCGTGCGCGAACGCAGGACGGGCGTTCTGTGCGCCCACGGCTTGATGCGTTCGGCGGCCAGCAGGACATCGGCGAAGCTGGGGGATTCGGTAGCGCTGGAGACGGGGATCATGAGGTTTCCTTCAAGTGGGATGGAAAGAGACAGTGACGATGCATATGGCGGGGAGCGCGCGTGACGTCCGCGCTTACTCCTTCTCGTCGTTGTAGACGGTGGCGCGCGAGACACCCAGATGCGCGGCCACGATCTCGGCCGCGCGCCGGATATCCAGGCAGCCGGACTGGCGCAGTTCACGCATGAGCTGGCGGCGGTCTTCGGCCTTGAGGCTGCGCGGCGTGGTCGACAGCCGCGCGGCAAAGGCATCGATGCGGCTGCGCAGGCCTTCGGCACCGGCCGGCTCCAGCGTTTCGGCCACGCGCACGCCCTGGTCGATGCCACCGAACTGGCGCAGCATGCCCTGCAGCGCGCCGAACAGGGTCAGGTCGATGTTCATGCACAGCGCGGCCACGTATTTGCCATCGGCATCCTTGATGCCGATCGAGGTGCTCTTGGCCTGCCGGCCGTCGGGCAGCGTATTGGCGTAATTGGTCAGGACCTGCGGATAGCTCTCGTCGGCGATGCGCGCCAGACCCAGTTCGGTAGTGGCGTCGCCGACCTCGCGCCCGGACAGATTGTTGTGCAGGGCCACGATGGAGTGATCCGCATCGCGCAGGTCGTGCAGCACCACTTCGCAGAAGGGAGCGAAGGTCTCGCCCAGGCCCTGCGCTACCTGTTGCAGTTGGGACAGCAACAGGGCGTGGTCGGGACGGTCGGGTTTCTTTTTGCGGGAGCGGGAAGTCATATGATACATATTATCTAAAATTAGACGTTGTGTATAGATTGGATTTTGCGCAGCATTCTCGTCCGCTTGCGAGGAGCTTCCCGGACTGCAAGACGACGGCTGTTGCTATCATGAGCTTTCATTCATGACCGGTTTTCCCGCCGTCTACCCCTGAGCGCAACCATGAGAGACCTTCCCCCCACTGCCACGCTGCGGGCCTTCGAAGTCGCGACCCGCCATGCCAGTTTCACCTCCGCCTCGGAAGAGCTGCATGTCACCCAGAGTGCGGTCAGCCACCAGCTGCGCCACCTCGAAGCGCTGTGGGGCATGGCGCTGTTCCAGCGCGGCAAGTCCAACACGCTGACCCCGGCCGGGGCCGCGCTGGCGCCGGTGGTGCGCGAGTTCTTCGCCCGGCTCGAGGCCACCCTGGCCGAGCTGCGCGCGCAGGAAGGGCGGCAGCCGCTGAAGGTCAGCACCACCTACTCCTTCGCGCTCAAATGGCTGCTGCCCCGGCTGCCGGCGCTGACGCAAGCCCATCCCGAGCTGCTGGTGACGCTGGAGACCACCGATACGGCCATCCACTTCACGCCGGCCGAACCGGATGTGGCGATCCGTTTCGGTCCCGGCCACTACCCCAGCCTGTTTTCCGAATTCCTGTTCCGCGAGCAGATCTTCCCGGTGGCCAGCCCGGCCCTGCTGGCGCGCCTGGGCATGCCCCGCAAGCCGGCTGACCTGCGCCGCTATCCCCTGCTCACGCGGGCCGGGGCCGACATGGTGCCGAAATGGGACCTGTGGTTCCAGCAAGCCGGGGTGAGCGTCTCGGCCCTGCGCGAAAGCGTACGCCTGGCCGATACCAACATGACCATCGAAGCAGCGCTGCTGGGCCAGGGCGTGGCCCTGGCCCGCAGCGGCCACGTCGAGCAGGAACTGGCCAATGGCAGCCTGGTGCGGCTGTTCGAGCTGGCCTTGCCCTCTCCGCTGGCTTATTACTTCGTTTGTCCCAAGGGCGTGGAGACGCAGCCGCACGTGGCCAGTTTCCGGGCATGGCTGCAGGCGCAGTCACAGGCAGCCGGTGCGCGCTACTGAGATGCAAGGTCACCGCCTCGGCACCAGGCATGAGGATTTGCTCATGGCGGGATGAGGAGACTTCGCTTCTGTCCGGCGGCGCTCCTGCTTACCATGGCGCATGCCTTTGCCTGTCGTCCTGCTCATCCTCCTTGCCGCCTTCCTGCATGCCAGCTGGAATGCGCTGCTGCGCAACGGCGCGGACCGTCTCTGGTCGATGGCCGTGATGTGCCTGGCCGTGGCGTTGGCCAGTCTGGCCGTTACGCCGTGGCTGCCGCTGCCCTTGCCGGCCAGTTGGCCGTACGGACTGCTCTCGGCCCTGCTGCACGTGGGTTACAACCTTTTCCTCGTGCGCAGTTACCGTAGTGGTGAGCTGGGCCAGACCTATCCGATCGCGCGTGGATCCTCGCCCCTGCTGGTGACGCTGGGTGCGGCCCTGCTGGCCGGTGAGATGCCGGGGCCGGCGGCGCTGGTGGGAACAGGACTGGTGTCGGGCGGCATCATCGCGTTGGCATTCAGGGGCAGCAGGATGGCGTTGCCCGGCCTGCGCTATGCCTTGGGGACCGGCTGCTTCATTGCGGCCTACAGCGTGGTGGATGGCCTGGGCGTGCGGCTCTCCGGCAGCCCCATGGCCTATACCGCATGGATGTGCGCCGGCTGGGGTTTGCTGATGCCCGCCGTCTTCGTGGTGTGGCGCGGCCCCCGCGCATTGTGGCAGCCGCCCGCCTCGGCGGCGACCTGCGCCACCGCCTTTGCTGGCGGGCTGGTCTCGCTGCTGGCCTATGGCATCGTCATCCAGGCCATGGCGCTGGCACCGATGGGGGCGGTCTCGGCACTGCGCGAGACCAGCGTGTTGTTCGCCGCCGTCATCGGCCGGCTGTTTCTGGGCGAGACGCTGACCTGGCCACGTGTACTGGCCTGTGCTGCCATCGCAGCGGGGACGGTACTGATCGGTTGATCCGGTGGCCGTTCCTGCTCCCCTCCCGTTGTGCTCACTCCATGGAGATCTGTCATGACTCACGCATCACCGAAGCCCGTCATTCTCATCACCGGCGGCAGCCGCGGCATGGGCGCCGCCACCGCGCGGCTGGCCGCTGAACGCGGCTACGATGTGGCATTCAGCTATCTGCGCGATGCCGCAGCGGCCGACCTGGTGGCGGCCGATATCGCGCAGCGCGGCGCACGGGCGCTGGCGCTGCAGGCCGACAGCGCCGACCCGGACCAGGTGGCGCAGCTCTTCGCTACCATCGATGCGCGCTTCGGCCGTATCGACGTGCTGGTCAACAATGCAGCCACGCTGGAGCGCCAGTCACGCATGGAAGACCTGAGTTTCGCGCGCATGCAGCGCATCTTCGCGGTCAACGCCATCGGACCCATGCTGTGCGCGCAGCAGGCGGTCCGGCGCATGGCTTATCGCCATCAGGGCAAGGGTGGCGTGGTGATCAACGTGTCTTCAGCCTCTGCCCGCCTGGGCAGTCCCAACGAATATGTCGACTATGCCGCCTCGAAGGGCGCACTGGAAACCTTCACTACCGGCCTCGCCAAGGAAGTCGCGCGTGAAGGCATCCGCGTCAACTGCGTACGGCCCGGCCACATCTACACCGAGATGCATGCCAGCGGCGGCGAACCGGACCGGGTCAACCGGGTCCGCGAATCCATCCCCATGGGAAGGGGCGGACAGCCCGAGGAAGTGGCGCGCGCCATTCTCTGGTTGGCCAGCGAGGAAGCTTCCTTCAGCACGGGGACCTTTCTCGACGTGACCGGAGGCAAGTGAAGCCGGGCTCCCGAGATCAGGCCGCGATCTTGTGCACCCGCGCGAGGAAAGCCTGGGTGGCCGCCTGCGTCGGCGCATCAATCACCTGCGCCGGCGGCCCGGCCTCAACCACCACACCATCGCGCATGAAGATCACCTTGTCCGCAACCTCGCGGGCAAAGGCGATTTCATGGGTGACCAGGATCATCGTCATGCCGCGCTCGGCCAGTTGCTTGATGACGTTGAGGACCTCGCCGACCAGCTCCGGATCCAGTGCCGAGGTGGCTTCGTCGAACAGCATCACTTCCGGATCCATGGCCAGCGCCCGCGCGATGGCCACCCGCTGCTTCTGGCCGCCGGAGAGCTTCTCGGGATACATCTCCGCTTTCTCCGCCAGCCCGACCTGTGCCAGCAGTTTCATCGCCTGGGCATGGGCATGCGCCTTGGGGCGGCGCAGTACGGTGACCGGGCCTTCCATCACGTTCTGCACCACCGTCATGTGCGGGAACAGATTGAAGTGCTGGAACACCATTCCCGTCTGCGCGCGAAAACGTGCCATGGTCCGGTCGCTCAGCTTTTCCGGCACCGTCTGGTCGAAGTCAAAACACTCGCCGCCGATCTTGATGACACCGTGATTGGGCGCGGCGAGCAGGTTCAGGCAGCGCAGCAGGGTGGATTTTCCCGAGCCCGAGGGGCCGATCAAGGCCACCACTTCGCCCTTGGCAATCTCCAGGTTGATGTCCCTCAGTACCGTCTGGTCGCCAAAGGACTTCTTCAAGCCGCGTACAGAAATCATGATGGGTTTGCTCATGGCGCTTCCTCAAGCCTTGATCTGATGCAGTTCCAGCCGCTTGGCCACCACGGTGGCCGGGAACAGGATGATGAAATACAGCACCGCCACCAGGGTATAGATCTCCAGGGGGCGATAGGTGTCGTGGGCGATCAGCTGGCCCTGGTAGACCAGGTCGGGTACGGCCAGCACCGAGAGCAAGGACGTGTTCTTCAATTGCATGATGGACTGGCTCACCAGCGGTGGCGTCATGCGCCGGAAGGCCTGTGGCAGGATCAGCCGCCGCATCACCTGCCAGCGGGTCATGCCGATGGCCTGGCCCGCCTCGGTCTGCCCGGCATCGATGGAGACGATCCCGCCCCGCACGATCTCCGAGTAGAAGGCGCCGCCATACAGCGTCAACGCCAGCGCAGCCGCCATCCAGGGCGAGAGTTCGATGCCCAGCAGTACCGGTAGCGCATAGTAGAACCAGATCAGCTGCACCAGCACCGGCGTACAGCGGAACACCTCCACATAGCCGCGCAGCACACCGCACAGGGTGCGGTTGGAGGAGACCCGGCCCAGACCCACCAGCACGCCTACCAGCAGGCCGGTGATGACGACCACGGCGGTGAAGAGCACAGTGGTGATGACGCCCGACACGATGATGCCGCGGTATTGCCACAGCATCCCGAAATCCCAGCTGTACATGGCCGCTCCTCAGAACTTGAGCTGCGGTGGGAAAGCGGTCGGGGGCACCTTGGCGAGATTCTGCATGTTGGCCACGATGATCTCGCGGATGCGCCCGGCCTTGCGCGATTCCTCCAGCCAGCCGTTCACTGCGGTCACGAAACTCTGATCGGCCTGCTTGCGGATGCCGATGTTGGTCGGGGCCGTTTCATCCGGTGTGGGGAAGACGATGTGGCCGATGTTGGGCAGCTTCACCAGCAGCGAGGTCGACAGCAGCACCACCAGCACCTGGCAGTCGGCGCGTCCCGATTGCAGCGCCATGGTGGCCGCGGCCGAGGTTTCGAAGCGCAGGATGGTGGCCTTGGGCAGGATGCGCGTGACCAGCTGGTCGTGCGAGGAGCCGACGTCCACGGCGACTTTGATTTCAGGCTTGTTGAGATCTTCCCAGGCCTTGAACTCCAGCCCCTTGCGGGCGACCACGGTATTGATGTTGTTGTAGAGCGGATTGCTGAAATCGACCACTTCGCGGCGCTGTGGCGTGGGTGCCATCGCCAGTTGCGCATCGATCTTGTTGGTCTGCACGTCCAGCACCGCATTGCCCCAGGTGGTCTCGACCCATTCGACTTCGGCCTTGAGATAGCGCGCCAGGTCACGGCCGAAATCAGCACAGAAACCTTTCCACTCCTGCGTCACCAGATCCTTGTTGAAATAGGGGATGGCACCGTTGATGGCACCCAGGCGCAGCTTGCCGGTACGCTTGACGCGCGCCATGGTCGATTCGATATCCTGGGCGAAGACTTCCGGCAGGCTCAGTACGGCCGTGCCGGCCAGTGCCGATTGAAGGAAGTGTCTGCGTGAAATGCTCATGTGGGTCTCCTGGTAGGGTGGGTCGTGGCTCGTGCTTGCGGGGTTTCACTTGAAAAAAGACTGCGGTACAAAGCGCATTGCAGGCGGGGTCGACCTAGCGATTTTCATGCCATCCATACGCACGGCTGATCGATGCAGTACTCGCCCGGCCAGCCTCTTGCAAGAGGCTGGCCGCACCATGAACGGTCGGTGTTGCACCACGGTGAAGGCATGTGCCGGCATGGTGCTTGCTGTCTGCCTTCGTCAGGCGCGTTCTTGTCGCTATTGTCGTGGCCGCTGAGGCTGAATCCGTGAGCTGAATCTGTGAACTGCAAACTGCAAATTGCAATTTGCGGTTTCCCTGAAAATTATTTAAACAATTATCGTCGGGAATGCGTTGCCGTGCACGCCGCACTGCACATCGTCGCGCGCGCGGCATCAGGTTGTGTCGAGCGCCCATGCACGGCCATCATGATCGCGCACGCGCACCGTCGCCAGCCAGAGATGGACGTCTTCCACGCAGCGCACGTTGACGTTGATCTGCGCAGGTGCCGAGCGCGGGTGGCAATGAGTATGCGTGCCGCACAAGCGACAGAAGAAATGCGTGGCACGCAGGGTACCGAAGCGGTACAGGTTCAGTGCCCGGGCGCCGGCCAGCAATTCGAAGTGGCGGGCATCGATGCGATGGTGCAGTGCGCCCTTGCGCACGCAGTAGGAGCAATTGCATTGGACCACCTCCTCGATATGGGAGAGGAAACGGAAGCGTACGGCACCGCAGTGACAGCTGGCCTGATGCAGGCGCAGGCCTGGCACGGTGCCCCGGTCCTCCACGTCAGGATCCTGGGGGCGGGACATGGAGGACGCTCTCGAGGCGGATCAGGCGTAGACCTGACCGAAGCGGTTGGCCAGGAAATCCGGCAGGCTGATCGCCTCCTGGCTGATGAAGCCGCGCTGCGGCAACTTGCCGAGCCGGAACAGGTCGACCGCCGTGCAGACGCCGGAAGCGGTGGTGCTCTGGATCGCACTCTCGTAGTGGCCTTCCTCATGAATGGCGAAAATCTTGCGGGTGAAGACTTCCTGGACGAACTTGTCGCCGCGCATGCCGCTGACGGTCACGAACACCAGCACCACGTCCTGCATGGTGGTGGGGACGGCCTTGCGCAGGATGTTCTTGAGCAGTTCCTGGTCGTGCTTCAGGCCCAGGTCGCTGAGCAGGAATTTCATGCGCTGCTGGTGACCGGGATAGCGCACCGATTTGTAGTCGAGATTGCGGATGCGGCCGGCCAGCGTTTCACACAGCGTGCCGAGCCCGCCGGAGGTATTGAACGCTTCATACTCCACGCCATCCAGCGAAAAATGTTCGATGTCGGCCAGCGGATCGACCGCGACCTTGACGCCGTCGCGCAGGGCTTCGCAGGGATGGCAGTACTCATTGACCAGTCCGTCCACGCTCCAGGTCAGGTTGTATTTGAGTTCGTTGGTAGGGTACTGCGGCAGCGCCCCGACGCGCATCTTGACGTCATGCACTTCGTCGAAGGAACCGGCCAGATGGTGCGCGGCGATGCCGATGAAGCCCGGTGCCAGTCCGCATTGCGGCATGAAGGCCACGGGCGCGTCGGCAGCCAGCGCGGCGATGGCCTTGGTGGCCCGCACGTCCTCTGTCAGATCGAAGTAGTGGGTACCGGTATTGCGCGCTGCGCTGGCCACCTTCACGGCCATGTGATACGGCAGGGCATTGATCACGATGTCGGCCGGGTGCAGCAGTGCTTCCAGCGCCCGCGCATCCGAGGAATCGACCACGGCCTTTTCGATGTTGAGCGCGCCGACGGCCTGCAGGGCCTGGGCATCGCGGTCGGCGATGGTGACGTTGTAGTCGCCGCTGTCGGACAGCAGACGTGCAATCGTTTGGCCAATGTGGCCCGAACCCAACAAGACGGTGCGCATGATGAAACTCCAGAGTGAATGAGACGAAGAGGCTGGTCTTCATTCTAGGAAGCTTCGCGGACAGAATATACGGACAATGTGTCAGAAAGCAGGGTCCGGCACTACAGAAAGTAGTGCGACTTCGTCATTCTGTCGGGTCGCCTGGTCCGGAACGGCCGTTCAGCGGGTCCTGGGCGCATCGCCGCGGTCGATCTTGCGTGCCAGCACGACCGAGGTGGTGGTTTTGATGACGCCATCCATTTCGCCGATCTCGTCCAGGATGCGGTCGAGCTGCTCCGGCGTGCTCACGCGCAGCCATGCGACATAGTCGAACTCGCCGCTGACCGCGCACAGCTGATGGACTTCCGGCATGCGGTTGAAGCGTCGCACCACATCCTTGCCCGCCTTGGGCTGCAGGGTGATGCCGACATAGGCCTGCAGGCTGGAATCGAGCACGTCACTGCCCAGCTTCAGGGTGTAGCCGGCGATGATGCCGCTTTTTTCCAGACGCTCCACGCGCGCAATGATGGTGGTCCGCGCCAGGTCCAGCCGGCGCGCCATGTCGGCCACCGAGGCCCGCGCATTCATCTGCAATTCCGAAATGATCTGGCGATCGACATCGTCCAGCAAGTCCAGTCTGATCATGCTGTGGGCTCCAGGGAAGGGAGGAAAAAATCAGCAAACACTACAGAAAGACGAAACGGCACGTCATTACGTCAGTTTAGACCACTATTTCGACGTTCTTGCCCTTTTTTGTGTCAGCGCTCCACCCTAGACTGCGGTCTCGCTGCCGGCGAGTGCGCCGGTCCCTTCCATGCTTCACTCTTTTGCAGGTGCAGCGCACATGAAAGTCGTCGTCATCGGAGGTGGCATCATCGGCACGGCCACCGCGTACTGGCTGGCCACTCGCCACGTTGAGGTGGTGCTCATCGAACGCGAGGCCGATGTGGCCTGCCAGACCAGCGCCGGCAATGCCGGCGTGATCGCACCCGGCTATGTGACGCCGTGGGCAGCGCCGGGCATGCCGGGCAAGATCCTCAAGTATCTCTTCAAGGCCAGTTCGCCAGTGGTGTTCCGGCCGCGGATGAGTGCACGGCAATGGCGCTGGATCAGCCAGTGGCTGGGCAACTGCACGCTGGAGCGCTATCGCCGCAACAAGCTGCGCATGCAGCGCATCGCCTATTACAGCCGCGATTGCCTGCACGAGTTCCTGGCGCAGCATCCATTTGATTACGGCCGCAGCCAGGGCTATCTGCAGCTCTTTCGCAGCCGCTTCGACGAGGACATGGCGGCCCCCGCACTGGCCTTGCTGGAGGAAGCCGGCATTGCCCACCAGCGCTTGAGCGCGGCGCAATGCGTGGCGACCGAACCGGGGCTGCAGCACGCGCGCATCGAACCGCGTTCGGGCCTGTACCTGCCCGATGACGAGGCCGGGGATTGCGCGGTCTTCGCGCGCCAGTTGCGGCGCTTGTGTGAAGAGATGGGCGTGCAGTTCCGCTTCGGTACGCAGGTCAGCGGTCTGCTGGTGCAGGGTGGACAAGTGCAGGGTTTGCAGGTGAGCAGCGCAGGGCAAGCCGGGCCGTTGGCCTGCGATGCCCTGGTGGTTGCCGCCGGCGTGGACAGCCATGCCTTGCTGGCACCGCTGGGCATCCGTGTGCCGCTGTATCCGGTCAAGGGCTATTCGGCCACCATTCCCGTCCGCTTTCCCGAGGCGGCACCGCGTGCGGCCGTGATGGATGAATCCCTGAAGACGGCCATCACCCGCATGGGGGATGTGGTGCGGGTGGCCGGTACCGCCGAACTGGGCGATGACCGACTGCAGTTGCGCGCCGCTTGTCTGCATACTTTGCGTCAGGTGATGCGTGACTGGTTTCCGCTGGCCGGCGATCTTGATGATGCGCAGTTCTGGGTCGGACGCCGTCCCATGACGCCCGATGGACCGCCCCTGCTGGGTCCCACGCCGGTCCGCAATCTGTTCCTGAACCTGGGTCACGGTTCGACCGGCTGGGCCATGTCGCTGGGCTCCGGCCGCGTCGTGGCGGACCTCATCACGGGTACCCCGCCGGCCATCGATATCGATGGCCTGACCCTGGCCCGCTATCCATGAGCAAGGCAACCCTTACCCCTACCGAAACGGAGAAAACATGACTGGTGCAGATGTCCTCGTGAAACTGCTGGAAGAATACGGCGTGGAAGTGATCTTCGGCGTGCCCGGCGATACCAATGTGGCTTTCTACAAAGCCCTGAACCGCTCCGGCAAGGTGCGCCACGTGATGGCACGCGACGAGCGCTCGGCGCTCTACATGGCCGACGCCTATGCGCGCTACAGCGGCAAGCCCGGCGTGGCCGAGTGCCCCAGCGGTGCCGGTGCCATGTATTCCCTGCCCGGCATGGCCGAGGCCAACAGTTCTTCCATTCCGCTGATCCTGCTGACCAACGATATTCCCCTCAAGGGAGAAGGTCGCGGCATGATCACCGAGCTGGACAACGCCAAGCTGTTCGAGCCGGTGTGCAAGCTGTCCTTCCAGGTCAAGACCACGGCCAAGATTCCGGAGGCAGTCAGGCGCGCCTTCCGGACCGCCACCTCGGGTCGTCCGGGCGCCGTGCACTTGACCTTCCCCGAAGATATCCTGGCCCACGCCTCGGCCAGTACGCCGGACGAGATTTACGCCGAGCCTGAGTGCCGGCGCTTCCCGGCCTTTCCCATGCGTCCCGATGCGGATCTGGTGCGGCAGCTGGCCGCGTTGCTCGACGCATCGCGCCGCCCGGTGCTGGTGGCCGGCGGCGGAGTGATGCATTCCGATGGCGGGGCAGCCCTGCTGGCCCTGGCAGAGAAGATCGACGCCGCCGTGGTCACCACCATCACCGGTCAGGGGGCGGTGCCGGACGAGCACCCGCTGGCGCTCGGGGTCATTGGCGATAATGGCTTCCATCCCCATGCAGCACGGGCGGTCGAGGAGAGCGATCTGCTGGTTTACCTCGGTTGCAAGATGGGATCGGTGGTCACCATCGGCTGGACCTTCCCCAGCCATCAACAGGAACGCCAGCGCGTGCAGGTCGATATCGACCCGGCGGTACTGGGCAATACCGGTCGCAACGATCTCAACATCGCCGGCGACGTCCGTTCGGTCTTGCAGGATCTGCTGCCGCTGGTGACGCAGCACGAACCGCGTGGGTGGAATGCTGAACTCAACGGCATGCGGCGTCGATTCTGGGAGAAGGCCCAAGCGGATTTGCACAGCGATGCACTGCCGCTCAAGCCCCAGCGCGTAGTCCACGAATTGAACCGCCGGCTGCCGCCGCGTGCGGTCATGGTCTCCGACGCCGGCACGCCTACGCCGCACATGACGCGCTATCTGCGCCTGCCGGGCGATGGTTCGCGGCTGGTGATTCCGCGTGCTTTCGGCGGACTGGGCTATGCGATTCCGGCGGTGGTCGGTGCCTGGCTGGCGCGGCCCGACGTGCGGCCCATCGGCCTGTTTGGCGATGGCTCCTTCTCGATGTCCTGCGGTGAACTGGAAACGCTGACCCGTCTGCAAGTGCCGGCCGTGCTGCTGCATTTCAACAATGGCTGTTTCGGATGGATCAAGGCGCTGCAGAAGCTGCACAACGATGCGCAATACCTCTCGGTCGATTTCACCCGGCTGGATGTGGCGCGCATTGCGCAGGGCTTCGGCCTCAAGGGCTTGCGTGCGGCCAATGCCGAAGAACTGGTCGCTGCACTGGATGAAGCCTTTGCCAGCGAGGGGCCGGTGCTCATCGATATCGTCTCCGAATCCATCGTCGATGAATGTCCGCCGGTCTATTCGTGGATCAAGGCCATGGGCAAGGATCCGCTGGCCGTGGGTGGCGCATAGCAGGCGTTTTGCCCGGGTTTGGTTAGAATGCCGGGCATTCCTTCCGATTTTTTCAAAGGCCACGCATGCTTGGCATCGTCATGCTCGATACCGTTTTTCCGCGTCCCGTGGGCGATATCGGCAATCCCGCGACCTTTCCTTTCCCGGTGCGCTTGCGCAAGGTCAGCCGGGCCTCACCCCAGAAGGTGATCTTCGAACGGGCCAGCGGCATGGTGGATGACTTTGTCAGTGCGGCGCAGGCCTTGCAGGCGGACGGCTGCAAGGCCATCGTGACCAGTTGCGGTTTCCTGGCGCTGCATCAGCAGACCATCGCGGCAGCGCTGGAGATTCCGTTTGCCAGTTCCAGCCTGTGCTGGTTGCCCACGCTGTATCACGCCTTCGGCGGTGCGCGCCATGTCGGCATCCTGACGGCGTCTGGTGCCAGTCTCGGTGCGGCGCACCTGGCTGCGCTGGGGGGCAGCATGGAGTCGCCCATCGTGGGCATGCCGGTGGAGTCTGAATTCGCGCGCGTCATCGTGGGCAATCAGCCCGAGGGGGATATGGATCGGGTGCATGCCGAGATGGTGGCGGCCGCCGATCAGCTGGTCGCCACCCAACCCCAGGTGCGTGCCATCCTGCTTGAATGCACCAACATGCCGCCGGTGGCGGGCCTCATCGCACAGCGCACCGGGCGTCCGGTCTTCGACCTGGTGGGACTGGCCAGGCAGATGATGGGCCTGGCACCCTGAGTGCCAAGCTGGTGAAGAGGTCCTAAGGCTTGCCCTTGGCCGGCTTGGGATAAACCTTCAGCACATCGATGGGCTGGGCATAAGCCGAACTCCAGGTCTGCTCATGCAGGGCTGCCACGCGTTGTGCCATGGCCGCGTCATGCAGCACCACTTCCAGATTGCGCGAGTTGTCCAGATAACCGCCGGCCCAGTTGCTGGTACCGACCCAGGCCACCTTGCCATCAATGCTCATGGCCTTGGTGTGGATCACCCGGGCGAAGGGGATGAAACCGCTGCTGGCCTGCGGCAGGGTGACGATGCGGATCTCCACGTTGGGCAGCACCGCCAGGCTTTGCAGGTAGCGGATGGCGGGGGCCTCGGTGTTCCAGTTGGAGACCATCAGCTTGATCTTCACGCCCCGCGTGGCCGCTGCGCGCAGGGCATCATCGATCACGGCGTAATAGGGCCGGGTGTGGTTGGGACCATAGGAGAGCGGCGCATAGTCCAGCAACTGCACCCGCACTTCCTGTTGCGCTTCTCCGATCAGGCGTACCAGTTCGCTTTGCGAATCGCCCACGCCGGGCGGGTTGTAGGCATTCGGGCTGGCCACGAGGTAATTGCCGCGCGCCACATCGGCCGGGACCACGCTGCGGTTGGTCATGACCGGGGTGTGTCCGGCGGCGATGGCCGCCTGCGCCGCCCAGTCGATTTCGAAGATGGCCTGCACCTGCGCTGCCACGGCCGGGTCGGTGATCTTCAATCCGGTCTCATGGATGTGCGAGAACGAACGCCAGTCGAAGTTCTGGCTGCCCACATAGGCGCTGCGGCCATCGACCACGAAATACTTGGCGTGGATGATGCCGTTGCCGGTCATGCGGGAATAATCGATCTGGCGGAATTCCAGGTTCGGGATGCGCTTGAGCTTCTCGATGGTGGCCGGGACCGAGGCGAACTCGCCCTTCTTTTCCATCAGGAAGCGGATCTTCACGCCGCGCCGTCCGGCCGCCTCCAGGTGCGCCATGATGTCATCGAGCGCCTCGCCATCCTGCCCGGCCACGTAGAACTGGCCGAACACGATCTCGCGCTGCGCGCTGTCGAACATTTCCTTCCACACCACGGCCGCATCGCGCAGGTCCGGCGTGGCCAGCGTGGTTTCGCGCGGCACGGTGTGGACCAGTTCGAAGCCGGGAATGGCGAATTCGGCCCGGACCGGTGTGGCCAGCGAAAGAACCAGCCCGAAGGCGGCAGCGAGACGAAGCAGAAGACGGCGTGGCGCGAGGGTCATGATGTCGGCAAGGGAGAAGTCAGTGTGGCGCTCAGGCGATGTGCAGCTTGCCCTGCGGCTGCGGGCTGTGTTGCGGCTGCGGGTTCATGCGGCCGACGCAGGCGCGCAGCATCAGGACCTTCAGATGATCGTTGATGCGCTCGATGCGTTCCTGGAACAGGTTGAAGAAGAACATGCCGACCACCGCAATGCCGATGCCCAGAGCCGTCGCATACAGCGCCGTACCGATGCCCTGCGACACCTGGCCCGGGTCCGACACGCCCTGCACCGCCAGTGCCTTGAAGGTGTCGATGATGCCGAGGATGGTGCCGAGCAGGCCCAGCAGGGGCGCAGCGGTCACGATGGTATCGAGGATCCACAGGCGCTGCTGCACTTCGCCGCGCTTGGCAATGTAGACCGACTCGCTGAAATCTTCCAGGTCCTTCTCGGTATGCAGGTGATGCTTCTCGGCCAGGATGTCCGACACCAGGGCCAGCGGCAGGCTGGGACGGGTGGTCAGTTCGGCCGGCAGTTCCTGCAGGTGCTGGACCGCGTGCGTCATGGCGCGCTCCAGGCCCGTGGCCTGGCGCATGGTGTAGCCGAAGAACAGGCCGCGTTCGACGATGACGAAAATGGCCAGCGCCGCGCAGGCGTACATCAGGTAGAAGGCCAGTTCGTGGAGTAGTTGCATGTTCATGCTTGCCTCTCTTGCAGTGATGGGCGGCCCGCGTTGCAGGTGCGGGCCGCCCGGTTCAGGCCGCGATCAGAAATCCGCGGTCAGGGTGACGGTGAAGGTGCGCGGGGCACCGATGTAGAGCGAAGGATCGGTGCCAGGGATGCCGTTGACCGCCACTGCGTTGGTGGTGAACTGGCTGCCGCTGCCGCCGTTGAGGTTGAGGTACTGCTTGTCGAACAGGTTGTAGACGTTCAGGCGCACCGTCGGCTTCTTCAGCCAGGTGGTGGACGCGAAGGTCATGCCGGCACCGGCGTTGAACAGGGTGTAGCCACCCAGTGCATCGTCGTTGACCAGGGTGGTGTAGCGGCGGCCGGTGTACTTGGCCTGGCCGAACACGTACCAGCCATCCTGTTGGTATTGCAGCGACAGGCCCGACAGCCAGTTCGGCGTATCCGGGAATTCCTTGCCCGAGGTCGGCAGGAACTGGGTCGAACTGTTGCGCAGGTCCTGCTTCATCTTGCTCTTGATGTAGGACAGCGAGCCATACATCGACAGGTTGCGGGTGAAGGCGTAACCGGTTTCCAGTTCCAGGCCGTGCGAGCTGGCATCGCCGACGTTGTAGTCGGTCTTGTTGTTGGTGTCCGGGTTGTAGGCGCTGGCGATGCGGTTGTGATAATCGATGTAGAACAGCGAACCGGAGGCCATCCACTTCTCGGTGTTGTAGCGGTAGCCGAGGTCGTAGTTCCAGGAGGTTTCCTTGTCCACCGGCACTTCGCGCTGGGTCGCCCCGACCAGCTGGCCGTTGACGATGGTGCCGCCCGAGAGCAGGCCGAAGTAGGAGAAGTTGCCCGGTGCCTTGAAGTTCTTGGCGGCGTTGAAGAACACCGACTGCTTCTCATCGAGCTGGAAGCGCACGCCCAGGCTGGGCAGGAAGTCGGCGTAGTTCTTCTTGACCTTGTAGTAGCCGGCGCTGGAATAGCTGTTGGTGCCGCTGGTGGAACCGGTGCTCGGGTAGTTGGTGAAGTCGCGGTCGATGGAGGAGTAGCGGCCGCCGACTTGCACGTTGAGCTTGTCGTTCATCATGCTGATGCTGTCCTGCAGGAAGATCGACTGCGCCGTGCTGACGGTCATGGTGTCGCGGTACTGCAGGATGGAGCCATCGGCATTGCGCAGCCACTGGTCCGAATTGTCCTGCCACAGGTCGGCGATGTTGCCGTTGTTGTCCACGCGGCTGAAGGGACCGGTCTGCTGGTGACGGGCGCGCTCGACCCAGTAGCCGGCCAGGATGCGGTGGTTGTCCAGCTGCTGGTTGAACTTGAAGGTCACGCCCGGACGATAGGTGCGGGTGCGGCTGCCTTCGTAGGCGTAGACCGTATCGAGACGATCGCCGTCGCCGTTGACGTCGCGTGCGCCGCCACCGAGCTGGCTGGCGCCGGTCACGCCGCCTTCACGCACGGTCTGCAGCTGGTTGCCGCCGGTGCCGAAGCCGTACCAGAAGTAGGGATCGATATCCAGGCTGGAGGTCGGGCTCAGCTGGAAGTGCGCATTGATGGTGCCCAGCCAGTTCTCGAAGGGATTGAGGTTGTAGGCGTAGTACGCGTTGTTGGCGATGTTGGCCGCAACGTTGGGGGCATAGGTGGTGTCGTTCTGCGCGGTACCGGCCACTGCGGGCTGGTGCTGCGGAATGGTGCTGCCGAAGTCGGCATTGCGGCCCAGTTGGGCGATCTGGGTCTTGGTCAGCGAACGGTAGTTGTTGTTGAGCTGGCGGTTGTAGAGCAGGTTGGCGTTGATGAAGCTGCCTTGGCCCAGGTCGAAGTTGGTGCCGATGTCGACGTGATCCTTGATGGCGCCGCCCGGTCCCTTGAACTTGTCGGCAGTGGTCTTGGAGTACGAGATGAAGAACTTGAATTTGTTGTCCAGCAGCTTGCCCGAGTCAAAGCGCACATAGCGCTTCCACAGGCTGTTGGAACCGAAGGCATTGGTCACGCGGATGCGCTGCTGGTCTTCCGGTGCGCAGAAGGTCATGCCGATGTTGCCGCCGGTGGCGCCCACGTGAGGCGCTTCGGTATCGGTCGAACCCTGGGTCACGAAGATGTTGCACAGGTTGTCCGGTTCGGTGTACTCCTGCGGATACACGGCGAAGTTGCCGGAGTCGTTGACCGGTGCGCCGTTGATGGTGAAGCCCAGCTGGTCGCTGTTGAAGCCGCGCACCCGGATGTTGCCGCCGAACAGGCCCGAGCCGTCGTTGTCGTAGGTGTTCACGCCGGGCAGCAGGTTGATCATCTGGTAGGGCGTGCCGGTGGGCGATTGCTTCTCGATGTAGTCACGGTTGACCGAGCTGCGCGCCTTGGGCGAATCTTCCGCCTGGATCAGGCCGGTGGCTGCAGCCGTGCCGGCACTGGCGCTGCCGCCGCCCTGCACGGTCACGGTGCCGACGTCAGTGGTGGTGGACTGGGCGAAGCTGAAGGCCGGTGCGCCTGCCATGAAGAGCCCGGATATCAGCAAGGACAGCCGGGTGAGTTTGCATTGCATGTCGTGTTCCCCTGGGTTTGTTGAACTGCGTGTCGAAATCGTTGCGCCCGGTGCGCGCCCTCTGCGTTCTGCAGCGGGCCGCGTCAGACGGGAATGAATTCCAGATCGGCGGTAAACCGGTGCGTGCTCTCGCCCTTGTAGCTGTCTTCCGGGAAGGGCGCGAAGGCGGCGCGATTGATGGTCTTGCGGGCGGCATCATCGAGCAGCATGGAGTTCGATGAGCTCTCGATGCCGCTGTCGACCACGCTGCCATCGCGCTTCAACACGAACCACACGCGCACCTTGCCTTGCGGTCGCAGGGTGCTGGCTTCGCGTCCGGTCGGATAGCGCTTGATGCTGTTCAGATGTGCGCGCAACTGGCCGACGTAGGTCTGCTCGATGTTGGCGGTGTTGGCCGGCGGCGGCGATGGCGGGGCCACCGGCGCGGACTGCACCGGAGGTGCGGCCGGAGCGCTGGGTTGCGGCGGCGTGGCCGGCAGGATCGGTGCGGTGGCCGAGGGCGGTGCCGGGTCCACCGGGGCCGGCGCTTGCTTGACCGGGGCCGGCTTGGCCACGGGCTTGGGCGCTTCCTGTTTCTTCGGCGGCTCCACCGGCTTGGGCTGCGGTTCCACTTGCGGCTTGGGTTGCGGCGGCGGAGGCGGCGGTATTTCCGTCAGCGAGATTTGCACCGGCTGCGGATCTTCCTTGCGCTTGAGTTCGGTCACTTTCTGCACGCCGGCCAGGATCAGCACGGCCAGCACCACCAGCGAGGGCAGCGTGGCCAGCGGCTCGCGGAAACGGAAGAGGATGGGAACGTTCATCATCACTGCTTGCGGGTGGCAATCGAGATGGAATCGAAGCCGCCCTTCTTGAGCGTATCCATCACGTCGACCAGGCGCTGCACTTCCACGCCGCGGTCGCTGTTGATGATGAGATTGAGTTTCTCGCCATCCTTGCGCAGCTTGTCGAGGCGGGCGGTGAGGGCGTCCAGGGTAGTGTTCTCGCCATCGACCTGGATCACGTCTTCCTTGGCGATGGTGATGACGGCCTTGGTCTGCGGTTTCAGATCCTGGGCGGTGGACGAACTGGGCAGCTGGGTCTTCAGGCCCAGGGCCGGAATCACGTTCAGGCTGATCAGCACGAAGAAGACCAGCAGGAACATCATCACGTCGATCATCGGGATGATCTCGACGCGGGCCTTCCGTTTTTTGGGTTCGTCCCAACTGCGCATGCCACACTCCTCGAAGCTTCGTTATACGATTTGTAGCGCTATAGTTTTTATAGCGATGCGCAGCGTAGCGAGGAAATGTGTCGTGCGTATTACACCATGCGGGTTTGCGTTAACCCGAGTGAAGAAAATGTTGCCTGGGGTTATCCGCAAGTCCGCAGGTGTGCCAGCGGCTGACGCCTGCCGGCGACAGCGTGCGGCCTGCCATCAGCGCCGTGGCACGGGCATGCGGGGCAGCATGGCCAGCAGCAGCTTGCACAGGTAGACCACGATCAGCGAGCCCGAGAGATCGCCGATGGACATGACGATCAGGCCGCTCCAGAAATCCGGATAGACCCCGCGCATGACGAACCAGATCAGCTGGAACAGCGGATTGGAGAGCGCATAGAGCAGGATGCAGGCCATCAGCCGGGTGGTGTTGAGGTTGCCCAGGTTGCGCCCCAGGTCCATGCCGGAGAGCGTAAGGCGGTAGGCCAGGTAGGGGGCGCCGGCCGAGATCAGGCAGTAGCCGGCGGCAGCGATGAGGTCATGCGGGAACAGTTGATAGGTCGCGGCCGTGGCCAGGGAGCCCACCAGCAGGCCCACGCAGCCGGCCTCGGCAAAGAGCAGGGTGCAGATCAGGCGCACGCCGGCGGGCAGGTAGATCCAGGCGATGCCCTCGGTGAACTGGGTGCGCCGGAACAGCCATTCGTTGATCGAATAGAACACGAAATAGCACAGCGCCGTGCCGGCGATGGCGGCCAGGTGGGTGCGCAGGACGTAACGATGGTCGGGCGAGGCTTGCATGGCGAGGGGAGGCTGGGACATGCGGAACGGCGCGTATGTTACCCAATGCGGCGGGGCGCTGCACCTCAACAATTTTCAGCAGTGTGGCGCGCCAGCCTCGCAAATCGGCGTGCAAACGTTACCGCCGGACGCATTGCTGCCGGTCAAGGCGGTAAAGATTGCACTTTCCGGCAGGCCAGGCGTATGATTCGCTATCAATTCTGGAACGATGTCGCGCGCGCGTGTTACGCGCGCTCCGTACGTAACGCGTTCCTGACTTGCAAGACAACAACCAACACCATTGCCATATGGGTAAAAACAAGCGGCCGGCGGACATCTACCTGAGATTTCTGCAACTGGCCGAAGCACTCCGGGGATTGCCGTCACTGGCTACGCTGGATCCGCTCGAAGACCGGATCCTGGCTTTCATCGCCCGTGCCGGGCAGGAGCAGCAACGCCTGTCGGTGCGCGACCTGATGGCGCAAAGCGAATTCGGTTCGCCCGCGATGCTGCATGCGCGCCTGAAATCCATGCGCGAGAAGGGCTGGATCGTCCTGGCCGATACCGAAGATCCGCGCCGCAAGCAGGTCGAACTGAGCCAGGCTGCCTGGCTGCATTTCGACAAGCTCTCCAAGTGCCTGGTGCAGGCCACGCGCGACAAGTAATCTCCCCCGTCATACGGCTGTCATGCTGCGGACATACCGGGCCGTTAATCTCACGGCCTCGCTGCGGCGCTGCCTGCCGCCTTGCAGCTCATTGTCCCGGATGGTTTCGATGCGACTGCTTTCCCTTTTTTCTTCCCGCGCCGCTTTCCTGTGTTCGCTGTTGCTGGCCGCCTGCGTCTTGTCGGCCAGTCCGGCCCAGGCCGCCGATCCCCACAAGCTGTGGGAAATCACCAGCCAGCAATGCCTGCCCAACATGCAGTCCACCGGCCAGCCGCAGCCATGCGTGATGGTCGATCTGGCGCGCGGCTTCGTGGTGCTCAAGGATCTGGTCGGTCCCGCGCAATACCTGCTCATGCCGACCCGTCGCCTGACCGGCATCGAAAGTCCGGAGTTGCTGGCACCGGATGCGCCCAACTACTGGGCTTATGCATGGGAGCAGCGCGGGCGTGTGGCGCAGGCCCTGGGCCGTCCGCTCTCCGATGAACAGCTGGGCATTGAAATCAATTCGGCGGCCGGCCGTTCGCAATTGCACCTGCATCTGCACATCGATTGCATGCGCCGCGATGTGGCGGCCAGCCTCGACGATCACCGAGGTGACCCTTTGCAGCAATGGCTGCCGTGGTATTTCGAAGGCCATCGCTACTGGGTCATGCGCCTGCCCGCCGATGCGCTGGCACTGCACGACCCCTTCAAGCTGGCCGCTGCCCGCAGCGCCTATGCGGCCGACAACATGGCCTCGCAGTCACTGCTGCTGACCGGGGCGCGTTTTGCCGATGGCAGCACCGGCTTCTTCCTGGTCAACATGCCGGTCAACTTCGACCGCGAGGAACAGGGCAGTGCCGAAGTGCTGATGGATCACGACTGCCGCTGGTAAGCCAGCACATTCACTCGGCGAATTCGCGCACCAGCGTATCGAACACCAGCCGCAGGCGCGGCGGCACCGGTCCGCGTTGCGGACGGTAGAGGTACATGTCCCAGGGATCGGGTTCGTGATCAGTCATGACGGGGACCAGCCGTCCTGCCGCGATATCGTCCTCGCACAGGAAACCGGCAATCTGGCCGATGGCCACCCCACTTCTTACCAATAAATATTCGCCCTCGGAATCATCGCAGAGGAAGCGGGCATGATCGGCCATCCACTGGTTCTCCTGCGCGAACAGCCAGGGCCAGGGGCGGCCCGTGCCCCGGTCCAGCATCGCGGTGCAGGGCAGGGCGCGCAGGGCCTCGGTGTCCTCCGGGGCCCCATGGCGGCGCAGGAAGCGCGGCGTGGCCACCACGTAAAAGCGCACCTTGCCCAGCCGCCGCACCACGAAGCGGTTGTCCGGCACGGTGCCGACGCGGATGCCGATGTCGATCTTTTCTCCTACCACGTCGGCGCGCTGATCGGTCAGGCGCAGGTCGAAGCGCAAGCCGGGATACGCCTGCGCCAGTCGCTCCACGATGGGCAGCAGGCGGCTGCGTCCCAGTGCCGACGGTGCGGCCAGGCGCACCAGTCCGCTCATCTCGTCGGCCGGGCTTGCGGCCTCCGTTTCGAAGAGTCCATCCAGATCACGCAGGCTTTCGCGTGCGCGTTCGGCGAGCGCTTCGCCGAAACTGGTGATGCGCACCTGGCGCGTATTGCGATGGAACAGCATCTCGCCCTGCAGGCGCTCCAGTTCCTGGATGGCGCGGGTGACGGCCTGCGGTGAAATGCCGAGCCGGATCGCGGCTTCCTTGAAGCTGCCGGTATCGGCGGCAGCGCAGAAGATGCGAAGCATCTCCAGTCGGTTGAGCATGATGATTCCTGAAAATGGAATTCTGTAATCTTATCATTTCCATTGTTTGGCATAGTGGCGCCACCCATAATCCTTCCATCGACACGCAGCAACCGCAAGCCAACCCCATCACTGGAAAGGATTCATCATGAGCAACAACATCAAGGACAAAGTCGTCGTCATCACCGGTGCCAGCAGCGGCCTGGGCGAAACCACCGCACGTCACCTGGCTGCACTGGGCGCCAAGTTGGTACTCGGTGCGCGCCGCACCGATCGTCTGGAAAAGCTGGTGGCCGACATCACCGCCGCCGGTGGCCAGGCCATCGCCGTGACCACCGACGTGGCGCGCCGCGACGATGTCGAAGCCCTGGTCGCCAAGGGTGAGCAGCACTTCGGCCGCATCGACGTGCTGGTCAACAATGCCGGCATCATGCCGCTGGCTCCGATGGCCAAGCTCAAGGTCGAAGAGTGGGACCGCATGATCGACGTCAACGTCAAGGGCGTGCTCTATGGCGTGGCCGCCGCGCTGCCGCGCTTCGCTGCGCAGGGCTCGGGCCACATCATCAATGTGTCGTCGGTGGCGGGCATCAAGGTCTTCGCCGGCATGGGCACGGTCTACAGCGCCACCAAGTTCGCGGTGCGTGCCCTGACCGAAGGCCTGCGCGCTGAAGCACCGGACGGTGTGCGCACTACCATCATCTCCCCGGGGGCGGTGGATTCCGAACTGAAGACTCACAGCAGCGACAAGGAGACCTCGGAAGCCCTGCTGGCCTGGTATGAGGCCAACCAGATTCCGGCCGATTCGGTGGCGCGCGCCATTGCCTATGCCATCGAGCAGCCGGCCAATGTGGATATCAGCGAAGTGGTGCTGCGTCCGGTGGCGCAGGAATTCTAAGTTTTCCACAGCCGTTTTCAGCCGGTTCGATCTGACGGCACCGCCGGGCAGCCTTGCCCGGCGGTGCCGTTTTTCGTTGGCTTGTCATCCTGCTATTGCCGAATCGGTAATGATTTCACGGCGGCATGTTGTTTGCTTCAAACGCCGCCATGACGCCGTGCAGACAAGCACCGTCCTTTTCTATATGATTGCCGACCCAAAAAGAAGGAGTGATCGATGGCGAACGCGTGCGGTGTGGATTTCGGCACCTCCAATTCCACGGTCGGCTGGCAGCGCCCGCAGGCCGGGGATTCCCTGCTGCTGCCGCTGGAAGACGGCAAGGCCACGCTGCCTTCGGTGGTGTTCTTCAATGCCGACGAGAACAGCTTCAGCTATGGCCGCGCCGGCCTGGGCGAATACCTGGCCGGCTACGAAGGCCGCCTGATGCGCTCACTGAAGAGCTTGCTCGGTTCCGGCGCCATCGATGGCCAGACGGAAGTGGGCGGCCGGGCGCTGCCCTATCGTGGCCTGCTTTCGCAGTTCATCGGTGAACTCAAGCAACGCGCCGAACGTGCCGCCGGGACCTCGTTCTCCAAGGTGGTGCTGGGCCGTCCGGTGCACTTCGTCGATGAGGATGCGGCCGCTGACCAGCTGGCCCAGGACACGCTGGAAGAGATTGCGCGCGATGTCGGTTTCAAGGACATCGCCTTCCAGTTCGAACCGATTGCCGCCGCCTTCGATTACGAGTCGCGCATCGACAAGGAAGAGCTGGTGCTCATCGTCGACATCGGCGGCGGTACCTCCGACTTCTCGCTGGTGCGTCTTTCGCCCGAGCGCGCGGCGCGCAGCGAGCGGCGCGAGGATATCCTGGCCAATGGCGGCGTGCACATCGGCGGCACCGACTTCGACAAGTATTTCAGCCTGGCCTGCGTGATGCCGTTGCTGGGCCTGGGCGGCCGCCTGCAGGGCAATGCTGAGATCCCCTCCAGCTATTACTTCAACCTGGCCACCTGGCACACCATCAACCAGCTCTACACCCGCAAGGCCTGGCAGCAACTGCAGGACGTGGCGCGCGAAGTGGCCGACCGCGAGCGCTTTGCGCGCCTGCTGGACGTGGTCGAGCAGCGTTGCGGCCACTGGCTGGCGCTGCAGGTGGAGGCGGGCAAGATCGCGCTCTCCAGCGCCGAGCAGACCCTGCTGGACCTTGACCGCCTGCGCCAGCCGGAGCAATTGCCGCTCCTGCGCAGCGACTTCAACGGTGCCGTCGATCACCTGGTGCAATCGGTGGAGCAGACCGTGCTGGCGCTGTTGCAGCAGGCCGGCCTGCGCGCCGACGATATCGACAGCGTGTTCTTCACCGGCGGTTCCAGCGGCGTGCGCCTGCTGCGCGAACGCATCAGTGCGCTGGCACCGCAGGCGCGGCATGTGGAGGGGGACCTGTTCGGCAGCATCGGCAGCGGCCTGGCCATCGACGCTGCACGCAAGTTCGGCTGACGCCGCAGCAGGGCCTGGCTGCTATACAATGCGGCGACCCGGTCCGGATCGCGTGGGTTTGAGGCGATATGAAGCAAATCGCCCGCCACGGCTTCGCGACCGCCCGCATTGAACTGCCTCGCGGATCTGCCCCGCACCGACATGAAACCTTCTGCCGAATCCTTCGTGCGCCGCGTGCGCAGCAAACTCGACGAACTCTCCAGTACCGAACGCCAGCTGGCCGACTTCCTGCTGGAGTTTCCGGGCGAGCTGGCCAGCTACGCCGGCAACGAGCTGGCGCAACTGGCGGGCGTGTCGCCTTCGACCGTGAGCCGCTTCATCCGCCGCGTCGGTTATGAAAGCTACGAGGAAGCGCGCCGCCACGTGCGCGAGGAACAGGAGACCGGCTCCCCGCTGTTCCACGCCAGCAGCTCTGGCGCTGCGCGCCAGGTACGCTCGGTGGCGGCGCACTTCCAGCAATCCCAGCAGAACCTGGCGGCGACCTTCGAGCGCCTCTCCGACGCCACCCTGGCCGAGATCGCCCGCGCCATCGTCAACGCGCCCCAGGTGCTGATCTTCGGCAGCCGCAGCAGCCAGGCCTTTGCGCTCTACCTGCGCTGGCAGATCATCCAGGTCTTGCCGCGCGTGACCTGCCTGCCGGGGCCGGGCGAGACCCTCGCGGAATACACCGCCGGCCTGTCCGAGCGCGATTGCGTGATCGTCTTCGGCACGCGCCGCCAGACCGGGCAGATGGAACGCCTGCTGGAGGCCGCCACGCGCGCCGGATCTTATCTGCTCTACATCAGCGACCAGGCCTCAGCCGACTATGCCCGGGCCACCTGGTCGCTGCAGGCGCATTGCCGCGGTCCCGGCTCGCTGGACAATCATGTCGGCGTGATGGCGCTGTGTGATCTCTTGTCCACCCTGGTGATCGAAGCCAGTGGTGCCGCCGGACGCAAGCGGCTGGCGGCAGTGGAGCAGGAGCATGAGGAACTGGGCGACTTCGAGTGAGTTGCCGGGCTGGAATGTCGGACGATTGCCTGCTTCCAATATTGAAATCCTGATTTCAGGCACTTCAATTTTCTGACTCCCGATTTTCATGCGTGCCGCCCCGCGCCGGTGCGGCGACCGTGCTGCCTGCCCTCTTGCGGCGCATGCCGGGCGTTCCCGGCCGGTCATTTCCTCCTGAAATCCTGATTTCATCCCTCAAAAATGGCTGGCACGCAGATTGCTAATGCAGCTGCATGAGTGAAATCTCAATTTCAATAAACAATATATATTGAAATCTGGCTTTCATTTCTGGGCATGCTGGACTACAGTAGTTTCACGGCCGCAAGGTCAGGTCGCCGTGGTCTCCCAGCCTCGCATCACCCGATGCACATACCGAGCAGCACTCATTGGACCTTCCAACGCAAGAGGAGCAGACCATGGCCGGACCCACACTTTCATCGCCCGACCTGCCGCACTCGCCACGCGTGGCCGAACTGGACGGCGCGCTGGACAAGATCGGGGTGACCCGTTCGCATCACACCATCATCTTCCTGATCCTGATCGGCTGCCTGTTCGACGCCTTCGAACAGAACGCCATCGGCCTGGTCGGCCCGCTGCTCAAGCAGCAGTGGGGCCTGACGGCGACCGACATCGGCCTGCTCAATACGGTCACCTTCGCCAGCGCCGCCATCGGCCGCATCGTCTCGGGTCTGGTGGCCGACCGCTATGGGCGGCGCGTCATGCTGAGCCTGGACCTGCTGCTGTTCACGCTGGGGGCCGGCATCTGCGCGCTGGCACCGGACCTGACGGTGATGGCTGTGGGCCGTGCCATCGTCGGTTTCGGTCTCGGCGGTGAAATCGCCATTGCGGTCACCATGCTGGCCGAGTTCTGTTCCAGCAAGTTCCGCGGCACTGCCGTGGGCCTGGTCAATGTGGGCGCGGGCGGCATGGGCAATTTCCTGGCACCGGCGTTCGGCCTGCTGGTGTTTACGCTCTTTCCCGGTGAAAACAGCTGGCGCTGGCTGTTCTTCTGCCTGATGCTGCCGGCACTGCTGGGGGCCTTCTATCGCCGCTACATTCCGGAGACGCCGCGTTTCCTGCTCTCCCGCAACAAGATCGCCGAAGCCAATCAGGTGCTGGTGCGATTGGCCAGCGGCAAGCTCTCCGGCCCGGCGCCGCAAGGCCGTGACTGGATCAGCGACGATGGCAGCCGCCAGCAGGCCGCACCGGCCAAGGTGCGCTCCATGGAAATCTTCCAGGGCGCGCTGGCGCGGCGCACGCTGCCGCTGTGCATCGCCATCTGGATGACCTATGGCGCGCAGATCTCGGTGCTCACGCTCATGCCGACCATTCTGGTGAGCCTGGGCTACACCATCTCCAAGAGCCTGCTGTTCACCATGGTCATGCAGAGCGGCAGCCTGCTGGGGGCGATTGCCGCGTCGCTGTTCGGATTCCATCTGCCGCGCAAGCGCGTGCTGACCGCCGGTGCGATCTGCGCCTGCCTGGCGGCGCTGGCCATCGGCTTCCTGGCCAAGAGCATCGTGCTGATCCTGGCGGCGGGTGCGGTGTTCCAGTTCTTCGTGCTGCTGCTCAACACCACCATCTGGATCTTCGCGCCCGAGCTGTATCCGACTCGCGTGCGCGCCTTCGGTACCGCCTTCATCCTCGCCACCGGTACGGCGGCGGGTGCTCTGATGCCGCTGGTCGCTGGCCGGCTGTTCGATGCCTTCGGGCTGGCGGGCGTGTTCGGCATGATCGCCGCCATGTACGGCATCTTCACTGTTGCCATCCGCACCGTGCCCGAGACCTATGGCAAGTCGCCCGATGCACCGCTGGAGGAGACTGCGCCGGAGGCAGGGGTGCCGGCGGTCGCTGCACGTAGTTGATTTTCTTTTTCATGAGTCTGGCATGCCGCATATCCTGTTGATCAATCCCAATTCCTCCCAGGCCACCACCGAGATGATGGTGGCCATTGCCCGCACTTCGCTGCCAGCGGGATATGCCCTCAGCGGCGTGAGTGCGCGGCAGGGGCCGGAGATGATCGTCAATGCCGTGGAACTGGCGGCAGCGGGGGCGGAGGTCGAGCGCAACTGGCGCGAAGGCGGGCGGCACAGCGTCGGGTGCATCATCAGCGCCTTTGGCGATCCTGGCATTGAGCGCCTACGTGCGCTCGATGGCCGGCCAGTCGCCGGGCTGTGTGAAGCGTCGATGCTGGAAGCAGCCGAGGGTGGACGCCGCTTCGGTGTGGCCACCGTCACGCCGGAGCTGGCTGATGTGATTGGTGAAAAAGCGCAGCAGGCGGGTGTCGGTGCGCTCTACACCGGCATTCGTCTGACCGCCGGTGATCCGCGCGCGCTGGCGGCCGATCCGCAGGCACTGGTAGAGGCACTGGCGCAAGCGGTGCGCGCCTGCGTGGAGCGCGATGGTGCCGAGGCGGTGGTGATTGGCGGCGGTCCTTTGGGGCAGGCGGCGACGGCACTGGCGCAGCGGTTTTCGGTGCCGGTGATCGCGCCGATTCCGGCGGCCGTGCGCTACTTGCTCAAGGCCTTGCAAGCGTTGGAGGCAGCGGCCTGAAGGCCCATTGCTTCACAACATCGCCAGCGGCTGCTTGCGCCGTGGCGGTGGAAAGGCCGCGTCCAGCTCACTGTAGTCATTTTCGTTCAGATGCAGCGCCAGGCAGGCCCGGTTGGCCTCCACGTGCGCGACATCGGCCGCCTTGGGAATGGCGATCACCCCGGGACGTCGCAACACCCACGCCAGCGCCACCTGCGCCGGTGTCACGCCGTGGCGCTGCGCGACCGCCTTCAGGGCCGCCTGCTTGAGGATGCGTCCTTGCTCGATGGGCGAATAGGCCATCACGGCCACGCCGCTTTGTTCGGCCTGCGGCAGCAGGTCATATTCGATCCCCCGGCGCGAGAGGTTGTACAGCACCTGATTGCACAGCACCTGCTCGCCACCGGGTCCATCGGCCAGCTCGTCCATGTCGTCGGTGTCGAGATTGCTGACGCCCCATCCGCGAATTTTTCCCTGCGCCATCAGGGTCTCCATGCCCGCGATGGTGGCCGAAAGCGGATGCGATCCGCGCCAGTGCAGCAGGTAGAGATCCAGATGATCGGTGCCCAGGCGCTTGAGGCTGGCCTCGCAGGCGGCGATGGTGCCGCGCTCGCTGGCGTTGTGCGGCAACACCTTGCTGACCAGATAGACCTGTTCGCGGCGGCCGGCGATGGCTTTGCCGACCACGCGTTCGGACTGGCCATCGGCATACATCTCGGCGGTATCGATCAGCGTCATGCCCAGGTCGATGCCGGCCTGCAGGGCGCGTACCTCGGCGCTGGCGGCCGCGGGGGACTCGCCCATGTTCCAGGTGCCCTGGCCAAGTGCCGGGACTTGCGCGCCATTGCGCAGGGTGATCATTGGAATGGGCTGCATGCGGGGCTCCTTCATCGGTGGCGGGAAATCATTAGAACCCATTTTGCGCATCGGTTCATCGCGTCTGGCTTATTTCAGCTATTCATGCAGTCATGCCGTGTGGCAACGTCCGGCGTGCCGCGCCGATTGTGGGCACCGGCAACTGGTGGCATGATCGCAGCCAATCAAAAAAGGAATCGGGGGAAAGTCCATGTTGCGTCGTTTGCGTATCGTCTTCGCCAAGTACTGGGCGCGCTGGCTGCTGGCGCTGGTGCTCATCGGCCTGGCCGAGGCGGTGGTGGTGGGGGTGCTGCCCAATCGCGTGGTCGAGCGCATGGACCTGTTCTTCTATGACTTGCGCATGCGTGTGGCCAAGCCGGCGCTGGATCCGCGCATCGTCATCGTCGACATCGACGAGCGCAGTATCAACGAGCTGGGCCGCTGGCCCTGGAGCCGCGACCTGGTGGCCAAGCTGGTGGAGCAGATGACGCAGGCTTACCAGGCGCAGTCGGTCGGTTTCGACGTGGTCTTCGCCGAGCCCGACACCACCTCCGGCTATGGCCGTCTGGAAGACCTGGCGCGCGGACCGTTGAAGGACGTGCCGCAACTGGCACAGCAATTGCGCCTGCTCAAGCCGCAGATGGATTACGACGCACGCCTGGCCGCCGCCCTGCAGGGCCAGCCGGTGGTGATGGGCTATGCCTTCTCCAATGAGGGCGGGGCCGTGATCAAGGGGCAGTTGCCGCCGCCCGCCTTCAGCGTGGCCGCGTTGGGCGGGCGCGACGTGGAGGTGGTGCGCTGGCGCGCCTATGGTGCCAACCTGCCGCAGCTGCAAGCGGCGGCGCGTGCCGGCGGCTTCTTCAATCCGGTTCCCGATGACGACGGGCTGATTCGCACGGTCTCGCTGCTGGCGCGGCATGGCGACAACTTCTACGAGTCGCTGGCCCTGGCGACGGCCCGGGTGGCGGTCGATGGCAAGCGCATCAAGCCGGTCTTCCTGACCGGCGCGGATGGACTGCTGGGGAACCAGAAGGAGGCCTACGATGCGCTCGCCGCCATCGCCGTGGAAGCGCGTCCGCAGCCGCTGATCATTCCGGTGGAGCGCGGGCTGACCACGCTGGTGACCTATCGCGGGCGTGGCGGTCCGCAGGGCGGTGCCTATCGCTATGTACCGGCAGTGGACGTGATCCGTGGCACCTATCCGCACGACCAGCTGGATGGCCGCATCATGCTGGTCGGGACCACCGTGCCGGGCCTGAACGACCTGCGGGCCACGCCGGTGAGTCCGGTCTATCCCGGGGTGGAGATCCACGCCAATCTGATCGCGTCCATCATCGATGACGACTTCAAGACCCGCCCCGATTTCGCGGCGGGCTATGACGGCCTGCAGGTGGCGCTGGCCGGCCTGCTGCTGGGCCTGCTGTTGCCCGCGCTGGGGCCGCTGGCCTCGGTGCTGCTGTCGCTGGGGACGGCGGCCGCCCTGGGCGGACTCAACTACTGGCTCTATGACAGCGCCGGCCTGGTGCTGCCGCTGGCGTCCTCGTTGCTGCTGGTGGCGCTGCTGTTCATCAGCAACCTGGCCTGGGGCTACCTGTTCGAATATCGCAACCGCAAGGCCATCGTCAACCTGTTCGGCGAATACGTGGCTCCCGAACTGGTGGCCGAAATGGCGGCCAATCCGGCCAGCTACAACATGGAAGGCGAGATCCGCGAACTGACCGTGATGTTTTCCGACGTGCGCGGATTTACTACCATCTCCGAAAGCTTGCAGCCCAACGAGCTGCGTGAATACATCAACATGTATCTCACGGCCATGTCCGAAGATATCCGTGGCAATCGCGGCACGCTCGACAAGTACATCGGCGACGCCGTGATGGCCTTCTGGGGCGCGCCCCTGGATGTGCCCGATCACGCCGCCCGCGCAGTGGCCACGGCATTGAAGATGCAGCAGACCACGCTGCTGCTCAACGAGGAATTCACGCGCCGCAACTGGCCGCCGCTGAAGATCGGCATCGGCTTGAACAGCGGCCAGATGCGCGTGGGCGACATGGGCTCGCGCATCCGCAAGGCCTATACGGTGATGGGCGATGCGGTCAATTTGTCCTCGCGCCTGGAGTCGATCACCAAGGTCTACGGGGTGGGGGTGATGGTCGGTGATGCCACGCGCCAGGCCGCGCCGCAGTTTGCCTATCGCGAATTGGACCGGGTGCGGGTGAAGGGCAAGAACGAACCCGTGCCGATCTTCGAGCCGCTGGCCGTCGAGAGCGAACTCGATGCCGGGTTGCGCGCGGAAGTCGAGCAATGGCATGCGGCGCTGGCGCTGGTGCGCGCGCTGCGCTGGGAGGAGGCGCAGGCCGCCATCGAAGCGCTGCAGGCCGCGCACGCGCGGGGACTTTATGCGCTCTACCTGGAGCGTATTGCGCACTATCGCCAGTCGCCGCCGCCGGCCGATTGGGATGGCGTGACGACCTTCGATACCAAATAAAGAGACCCGGTCAGTCCGCCGCATTTTCCTTGGGGAAATCAGCGCGGTGTGATCGCCGCGCGACGTGTTTTGCACAAACGTTCTCATCCGCTGGCACTTCACGAAAATCTTTGCATGTTGAAACCGCAAATTATTTCCGAGTGGCAATCAAGTGCTGTGCAATCAGCCGCAAACGCCCGCTGGAAGCGGTTTTTCAGCGATTCTTGTCGACGCGGTCAGGACTAGTCAGTATACTTTACAAGCATCAAGAGTGATGTTGCCTGGCAAGGCAACGTCGCTGCCGGACGCGATTGATCCCTCCTTCAAGAAGTGGAATATCTGTGTCCGAGCGCATCTGCTTCAGGGGTTCCTTTTCGTCTTGTTGTTCGCTTACGTGGTCCGGGTACCTGCGTGCCGGCCACGCATTGCGTCCGCGCGATCCATGTGCTGACGTCAGTGCAGGCGGCTGGCCGGATGGGAGGGTGGCAGTGACAGCGTGGCTTGCCGCCGCGCTGCGCAACAAGAGAACTGGGAGGGCTCGCCGGGGGGCGGGTCACAGAGACAATGAAACGATGCTTTGGGCATTCTCTGATCGGGATGGCGCTGCTGGGCAGCGCCGTCGCCGCATGGGCACAGCCGCAGCCGGCACCACAGGCGTCCGCCCTGGCGGCGGGCAGCGCGCCGGTCCGCAACGACGAACGATTCGACATCACGCGCTTCGCGGTGGAGGGCAACACCTTGCTGCCCCAGGCCAGGGTCGACGAAGCGGTCACGCCTTTCCGCGGCCCCGGCCGCGTCTATGGCGACATCCAGCAGGCGCTGGAAGCCCTGGAGAACGCCTATCGCAGTGCCGGGTATACCGCCGTGCAGGTCAGCGTGCCGGAGCAGGAACTGACCGGCGGCGTAGTGCGCCTGCAGGTGGTCGAGACGGTGGTGGGCAAGGTGGTGGTGAGCGACAACCGCCATTTCAGCGAGCAGAACATCCGCGCCAGCATTCCGCAGCTGGTGGAGGGCAGTGCTCCCAACCTGCGGCGCATTTCCGAATCGGTGCAACTGGCCAACGACAATCCGGCCAAGCAGGTCAACGTCACGCTCACCGCCTCCGAATCCACCAACCAGATCGATGCGGCCATCACGGTCAAGGATGACAATCCCCTGCGCGTGATGCTCAACGTCGACAACAGCGGCAACCGTGATACCGGGCAATGGCGCACCGGCGTGGCCGTGCAGCACTCCAACCTGTTCAACCGCGACCATGTGGCTACGGTGGCCTACACCACCTCGCCCGACAGTCCCTCGGGGGCCAAGGTCGACCTGTATTCGCTGGGTTATCGTCTGCCCATGTATGGACTGGGCGACAGCCTCGATTTCATCTACGGCAAATCCAACGTCACCTCGGGCCAGACGCTGGCGGTCAACTCCACGCTCAACATCACCGGCCGCGGCGAAATCTATGCGCTGCGCTGGAACCACTACTTTGCCCGCAGCGGCGAGTGGAGCAGCAAGCTGGTCTTCGGTGCCGACTACAAGAAGGTCGATTCCAGCTGCAACATCAATGGCGGTCTGCTCAATGGCGCCTCGCTCAATACCTGCCTGCCGTATTCCACATTGCCGCTGTCGGTGAGCTACAGCGCGCAGCAGCAGGGCGTGGGACAGGTGCTGGACTACAACCTCGGCATCGCCCGCAACATGGCCACCGGCGAGGCGCGCCGCAACGACGCGCTGCAGGTGACGGACCGTTATTCGCTCTTCACCGGTTCGCGCCAGTCGATGGACAATTTCATCATCGTGCGGGGCGGTGCAAGCTGGTTCAAGGTCTTCCAGAATGACTGGCAGGTACGCCTGGCCAGCAGCTTGCAGGTCTCTCCCCATGCGCTGCCGCCGGTGGAACAGTTCGGTCTGGCCGGGGCCAATACCGTGCGCGGCTTCACCGAGCGCGCGGTGGCTGCCGACAGCGGTGCGGTGGTCAATGCCGAACTCTATACCCCGGATCTGCTGGTCAAGAGCGAAGCGCGCGGCAACCTGCGTCTGCTGGGCTTTGTCGATGCCGCGCGCGGTGCCAACAACAACGTGACCGGGGCTTCGACGGTGCCGTCCACGCTCACGCTGGCCAGCTTCGGCGCCGGGCTGCGCTATACGCTGGGACGTGACTTCACCTTGCGCCTGGATGTGGCGCGGGTTCTGCTCAACGGCAATTCCGTCACCGAACAGCGGGGCGATCTCAACGCCCACCTGAGTGCCATCCTGGGGTTCTGACATGACATCACCATCCACTCCCGCACCAGCCCCGGTTCCGCCGGCCATCGAACTGCTGCCGCCCTCGATCACGGTACGCGTCGGCAAGCGCCGCCTGACGCTTTCCTGGCGGGCGCGCAAGCCCTTGCCGCTGCTGCTGTCGCGTCTGTTGCAGCGTGCGTGGAAGCGGGCGCTCGCGCCCGGGTTGCGGCTGTCGCTGGCCGCCGCCGCCGTGTGTGGCGCGTGGCAGGCCCCGGCGCTGGCCGCCGCGCCTGCGCCCGGTACCTTGCCCACCGGCTGGAGCGTGGCCAATGGCAATCTCAGCTTCAGCCAGAACGGCAACACGCTCAACATCAACCAGTTGTCGCCGCAGGCCATTGCCCGCTTCGCCTCGTTCAGCATCGGTGCCGATGCGGCGGTCAACGTCGCCCAGCCGAGTTCGTCCGCGGCCTTGCTGGCCAAGGTGACCGGTGCCGACATCTCGCAGATCTACGGCAAGCTCTCGGCCAATGGCACGGTGGTGCTGTACAACCCCAATGGCGTGGTGATCGGGCCCGGCGGTACGGTGGATGCCGCCCGCTTCATCGCGACCTCCCTGGCCATCAGCGACAACGACTTCCTGGCCGGCCGTCTCAATTTCATCAAGGACGGCAATGCCGGCCTGGTGGACAACCAGGGCAAGATCAGTTCGGCCACCGGCGGCAGCGTCTACCTGATTGGCGGCAGCGTGTCCAACAGCGGCATCATCACCAGCCCGCAGGGCGAGGTCATCCTCGCAGCCGGCCAGACCGTGACGCTGGCCGATACCGCCACCCCGGGCGTGACCGTGAACGTGACCGGCAGTGCCGGCAACGTCACCAATCTCGGCACCATCACCGCCGAAGCCGGGCGCATCGGCGTGGCGGCGGGCCTCATCACGAATGGCGGCGTCATCAATGCCTCCAGCGTGGTGCGCGAGGGCGGACGCATCTTCCTGCGCGCCTCGGGCAACCTGACCACCACGGCCAGTTCCAGCATCAGTGCCGATGGCACCAAGGGCGGCAATGTCACGCTGTATGCCGCCAATGCCGCCTTCATCGATGGCGATGTGTCGGCAGTGGGCGCGCCAGGGCAGGGTGGATTTGTGGATACCTCCGGGCTGAAACGCCTGGATGTGGTGAAGGTGCCGAAGGTCGGGACGGGCGGGACCTGGCTCATCGATCCGCATGATCTGGAGGTGGTGCCCAACACCACAACGAACGTCAGCTTCGATGGCTGTTCGTCCTACGCGGTCACCTCCACCGATAGTGGCGCGACGATTTCAGCGGCGACCATTTCCAATCAGCTCAGCAATGGTGTCAGCGTCAGCCTGACCACCGGCGATAGCGATGGCGTGGGCGGCAACATCACCGTCTCCGCCAACATCACCAAGAGCGGCGGCGCGGACAGCACACTGACGCTCAACTCCGCCAACAACATCAGCATCCGGGCCAACATCATCAGCGAGAGCGGACGGCTTGGGCTGACCCTCAACAGCGGCTATGTGCAGTCATCGCAAGAGAGCTTCTCGGAAGCCCGCATCATGGACGCGGTCAAGCCGCGCAATCTGAGTACCATCGACAATGGCGCACGCATCGTGCTGAACGGCGGCTCGCTGAGGGTCACCGATGATTCCGGCAACGGGGATCTGCTCATCAGCAATGGCACGGTCAACCTTGGCAGCGGCAACCTCTACGCCGCAGCAGTGCGCGTCAACAGCGCCGGTACGCTTACGCTCAACGGCGGCGGGGGCAATATCAATTCGCTCACGAACAACGGTACCGTCAGCGTCGCCTCCAACGGTGAGGGCAGATTGTCGGTCGGTAGCGATGGCATCACCAACAACGGTACGCTCAACATCAGCGGTCGCGTCAACTCCAGTGGTGATGTGACCAACAATGCCAATGCCACGCTGGTCCTCAATGGTGACGCTGCCGTGTTGAGCGTCACCGGCAATGCCAGTGTGAGCAACTATGGCACCCTGACGATGGCCGGCGGCAATGTCAGCGCGAGCTACATCCGCAACGAGACCAACGGGACCATTTCGGGCAATGGTACGTTGTCGGTCAGTGGGTCGTTTACCAATGACGGTAGCCTCGCACCGGGTGGTGACGGGACAGTAGGGCGTCTGGCGTTGCGGGCAACCGGCGACCCCAGCGATGCCAGCTTCAGCCAGGGCGATACCGGAAAAATGCTGATCGATATCGCAGGTGCCAGCGACGGCAGTCATGACGTGATCGAATTGACCGGATTCTCTTCGACCAGTCTGGACGGCAGCCTCAAGACCCGTCTGCTGAGCGGCTACTCACCCTCTGGCGAAGTGAGCATCAATGCCATCAACATCAGCGGTACTTCGTCACCGACTGGCTACTTCCGCTCCGTGACCGGGGATATCGTCACGGCGGGCGGACAGGAGAAGATGTTCAAGGCGGTCTACGGTGACAACGGCCTGGCGAACCTCTCCCTGCGCGGTGCCGAGACCTTCACTTATCAGCAGTACGGCTATTCGGAAGGGGGCTGGGAGGACCGCCAAAACTGGGTCAGCAACGCGACCGTGGGCAACGTGTCCACCTACATGCCGACCCAGATCGATACCGTGGTGATCTCGGGCAACCAGACCGTGAGACATGACAGTGTTGACGATACCATCGCCAATCTGCAGATCGCAGCGGGATCCGAGCTCAACCAGCGCGGCGGTACGCTGACGGTACGCAACAGCACCAGCAACAACGGCACGATCAGCGTCAACCGCATGAGTGGCTCGAACAACAGCATCGCTGCCCTGGTGCTCAATGGCACTACCAGCGGAAACGGCACGCTCAATATCGGCAGCACGGACTTCATCAACGGCGAGACGGTCCTGCTCAACGGAACCGTCACCTTGGCCAATGCCGCCCAGTCCAACATGACGGCGGAGCTGGTCGCCGGCAACCTGACCCTGGGCGGCGATGTCCGCCTGTCCAATCTGACCGTGTCCAACGGCACCGTGACCGGCAACGTCGGCTCGCGCCTGGTCGTGGCTGATGCCTTCAGCCAGACCGGCGGCAACCTGACCCTGGCTGATGCCGCGCTGTCGCAGGCTACCGGCTCGCTGGCCATCGGCAACATCACCGCCAACAATCTGGTGCTGCAGGCTGCCAATGGCAACCTTACCCAGAGCACCGGTACCTCGATGCGGGTGAAGTCGCAATTGATCGCCTCGGCCAGCAGCGGCATCACCTTCAACAACAGCGGCAACCAGATTGCCGGCTTTGCCGCCAACAACAGCGGCACCGGCGACATCACGCTGAAGAACGCGCTCAACACCAGCGATGCCAGCGCGGTCAGCATCAACGGTGTGACCACCACGCGCGGCAACATCAGCATCGACAACACGGGCGGCGTGGTCACCTCGGCCATCGGCACCCGCGCCAGCTTCCTCGGCAGTCTGCCCAGCAATGCCAATGGCACGGCCATCAGTACCGACAGCAAGCTGGCCACCTTGGGCATCAACAGCACCGGCCAGCTCAAGAGCAGCAACGGTTCTGTCAGCGTGGTCACACACAGCCCGCTGACCATCGGTTCGGGCGGCGTCAGCGCCACCGGAACCATTACCCTGACCGCGAGCGCCTCGTCGGGCAGCAACGACACGCTGACGGTCAATGGCGTGCTGGTTTCCACTGGCGGCAACATCACGCTGTCGGCGGGCGATTCGATGACCATCAACGCCAACATCTCCACCTCGCCTCCGGGCGTGGCGCTGCTGTCGGTGGATTCCGGCCAGGTGATCGGTTACGCCCAGGGCGTCACCATCGTCGACGCCAACGGGACGCGCACGCCGGTAGCGGCCAACTCCAGCAGTTCCAGTTCCAGTTCCAACTCCAACTCCAGCAGTACTAGCAGCAGCGCGTCCAACAGCCAGACCGCGCTGGCCGTGCAGCAGCAACAGAACCAGCAGAGCCGTGACCTGCAGGCCAGCCTGAACAACGCCCAGCTCACCGATACCGTGCCCGCCACCAGCGGCAATGTCGTACAGCAGACCGGTGCCACCACCCAAACCGTGGGCGGTACGACGGACCACTTTGGCGACGAAGGCGATGACCGCAAGCAGGCCAAGAAGCCGCTGCCGATGTGCACCTGATAACCGGATGATGTGATCTTCATGAATTCCTTCAAGCAAACTTCGCCGGCCTCGGTCCGGCGCCCCCTGGCCGGGTTGATCCTGGCGCTGCTGCTTCTGCTGGCGGTGGCGACTGCTTTCGCCCAGTCGCAGCCGGTGGTGGGCCAGGTCACCCATCTGTCGGGTGTGCTCAGCGTGCGCCATGCGGACGGTGCACGCGTGGTGCTGTCGGTGAAATCGGCGATCCTGCAAGGCGATACGCTCATCACCGAGCGCGAGACCTATGCCCGCGTCAAGTTCGTCGACAACGGCGAGATCGTGCTGCGGCCGGGTTCCGAGGTGGCGGTGAGCAAATACCTCTATGACGAGAAGGAACCCAAGAATGATGCCGTGGCCATCGGCCTGGTCAAGGGCGGTCTGCGGGCGGTGACCGGGCTGGTCGGCAAGCGCAATCATGATGCCGTCAATTTCGATACGCCCACGGCCACCATCGGCATCCGCGGCACCCACTTCGGTGCCCTGTACTGCCAGGACGATTGCGCCGGCGTGCCGACCCCGAGCGGGCAGCCGCCGGCCAATGGCCTGCATGTGGATGTGGTGACCGGGGCCATCCAGGTCACCAACCCGAGCGGATCGCAACTCTACAGCGCCGGCCAGTTCGGCTTCGTCCCCTCGATCTCGCAGCCGCCGGTGATCGTGCCGCCGGCACAGGGCGTGACAGTGACGATGCCGCCGGCCATCAGCAGCAATGGCAACACCGGGACGCAGAAGATCGGCGCGGCCAAGCTGGATGCCTGCGTGACCCAGTAAGGCGGGAGCGGCTGGCGGTAGATCAAGAGAAAAGGCACCGGCTCTGGAGCGCGGTGCCTTTGTCGTTGAGGGCGGGATGGATCAGAAGTCGAGCACGGTGCCCGTGGCCAGCATGCGCGGCTGGTGCGCGCTGTTGCCGGCCTTGATCTCGGCGGCGATCTCGTCCAGCTGCCCGGGTTTGGCGTGCGTGACCAGCACCTCGGGCCGGCCTTGCAGGTGTTGCAGTTCTTCCAGCAGCAGGCTGGGGCACAGGTGCTTGGACAGCAGCGCCAGTTCACGGTCGCGATTGGCGAAAGCGGCCTCGATGATGAGGTAGCGCAATTGTCCGATGCGATTGAGCGCTTCCCACAGCGGCGGGCAGAGACAGGTATCGCCGCTGAAGGCCAGTGACGACCCGCTCACATGATTGCGCAGCTGGTAGCCGACCGCCGGCACCGTGTGCGCCGCAGGCAGCGGCGTGATGCTGCGCTGGCCCAGTTGCACCGGCTGGCCAGGCTCGACCGTGGCAAAGCGCAGGAAGGGTTGCTCGGGGGTCGGGATGACGCTGAAGTCGGGCCAGATATGCCAGTTGAAGATGTGCTTGCGGATGATCTCCATGGTCGCGGCCGTCGCGTGCATGGTCAGCGGCGTGCTGCGCATGTCGCCCACGCTGTCGATCATCAGCGGCAGGCAGGCAATGTGATCCAGGTGCGCATGGGTGATGAAGACGTGATCGATCTGCGCCAGCCGCGTCAGCGGCAGGTCGCCTACGCCAGTACCGGCGTCGATCAAAATATCGTCATCGATGAGCAGGGAGGTGGTGCGCATGCCATTGCCACCGATGCCCCCGCTGCAGCCCAGGATTTCTACACGCATTGTGATTGCCGCTCATAGAGTTGTGGGTTCCGGCCCTGCCGCACGGGTTGAGAGGGAACCTTGTTGCAGCCCGGAAACCCTTTTCCGGACTGGCTTTGCGGACGATGTGGCAAATTATGCAACACAGGTGGATGGTAAGGGATACGGCTCATCAGCGCAATCGGGAGATCCCTGAACGCGGGCGCGGCCAAGGGGTGCTGGTCGCGGTTGCCGGCAAGCGCAGAATTGGCGGCCAAATCCCCTCAAGCTCGCTGCAAGACAGCGTGCGCTGCCGGTCTAGAATCGCGATGATGCCGAAAAAGCATCCGCCAGAAGTGCGTCGGCATTGCCCTTGCGCAATGATCGCGCCATGTCCGTCCGCCAACGCTTCAGGGAGTCGCATGTTGCCAGCAGTCCACCCAGCAGCCCACACCTGCCAGACCGTCCAGTGCCTGCACTGCGGCGGACGGGAGAGGGCGGCATGAACGTCCCGGCCAGCATGCATGATCTCGCCCCCACGGCCGGCGAGCACCGCGACATTGCCTATCGCCTGGAACGGCTGACCGAGCTGTGCCGCGAGCTGGGCAGCCAGCGCGACATTCCGCTGTTGCTGGAGCGCATCCTGCTGACCGCGCGCGACATCACGCGCGCCGATGGCGGCACGCTGTACCGCACCACCGACCATGGCGACGCGCTGCGCTTCGACATCTCCGTCAACCAGACCCTCAAGATGCACCAGGGCGGCAGCAGTGGCCAGGCCGTCTCGATTCCCGATATCGCCCTGACGCTTCCCGATGGCCAGCCCAACCTGGCGGCGGTCGCCGCCTATGCGGCCAACACCCGGGAGTCGGTCAACATCGCCGACGTCTACCAGGCCAGCGGCTTCAACTTCAACGGCATGCGCCTGTTCGACGAGAAGTATGGCTATCGCTCGAAGTCCATCCTGACCGTGCCGATGCAGGATCACGAGGGGGAACTGGTGGGGGTGTTGCAGCTCATCAATGCCATCGATCCCGACAGCGGCGTGCCGGTCCCCTTCTCGGAGACCGACCAGCGCTTCATCGAGGCCCTGGCCTCGCAGGCCGCCATGGCGATGACCAACCAGCAGTTGATCGCGCGCCTGGAGAACTTGTTCGAAAGCCTGATCAAGCTCATCAACATCGGCATCGGCGAAAAGTCGCCGCACACCGGCCGCCACTGCGAGCAGGTACCGCAACTGGCCATGATGCTGGCCGAGGCTGCGCACAACACCACCGAAGGCCCGCTGGCCGATTTCCGCATGACCGACGCCGATCGTCGCGAACTGTGGCTGGCAGCGCTGCTGCACGACTGCGGCAAGATCGGCACGCCCAGCCACATCGTGGAAAAAGCCACCAAGCTGGAAACCATCTTCGATCGCATCCACCTGATCGATACCCGATTCGAAGTGCTCAAGCGCGATGCCCAGATCCGCGTGCTGCAGGAGAAGCTGGCGCTGGGTGCCGCGCTCACGCCGGAGCGTTCTGCCGAGCTGGACGCCGGCCTGCAGGCCGAGTTTCTGCAGATGGAGGATGAGCGCGCCTTCCTGCGCAGGATCAACTACGGCAACGAAGGCATGCGCGCCGAAGACCAGCAGCGCGTGCTGGATATCGCCGAACGCAGCTGGCGCGGTCCCGACGGCCAACTCCGCAAGCTGCTCGATGACGAAGAGGCCGGCAACCTGCGCATCCGTGCGGGGACGCTCAACGATGCCGAACGCGCCATCATCAACAACCACATCGTCATCACCATCAAGATGCTGGAGTCCCTGCCGTGGCCCAAGCAACTGGCCCGCGTCACGGAATTTGCCGGTGGCCACCACGAGCGCATGGATGGCAAGGGCTATCCCAAGGGACTGACGCGCGAGCAGATGTCGGTGCAGGCGCGCATCATGGCGGTGGCCGACATCTTCGAAGCCGTGACCGCCGCTGACCGTCCCTACAAGCGCGGCAATACCCTCAACGAGGCGGTCGATATCCTGGCCGGCTTCAAGGCGCGCAATCACATCGATCCGGATATCTTCGACCTGTTCGTGCGCGAACGCATCTACGAAAAGTATGCCGAGCAATTCATGCATCCCAGCCAGATCGACCCGGTCGACCTGTCGCGTATCCCCGGCCATGGCGGGTGAAGGCGCGACGGCATCGCCAAGCTGGGTTATGCTGTTGGCTTCATAAAGTCTCCCTTCATTGAAGACGCTGTGCGCACTGCGCGGCAGCGCATCGAGGAAAAGCATCACGTGTCCCAGGCAGTAACCCGATCGTCCGTTCCTTCCAGCCCGCCCGCCAGTTTCCTGCGCCGTCATTGGCGCGGCGACTATTCGCTGGGCCGTTCCTACTGGCTGCATACCGTCCTCCTGACTTCGCTGGTGCCGGCGCTGGCCATCTCGGTACTGGCGCGGCTGACCAATGACATGCCGGCGCGCTACGGCATGGCCGGCGTGCTGGGTATCGCCGCCTTCAGCTACCTGGCCTGGACCTGGGGTGTGTGGGGCTGCTGGCGCTCGGCCAGCAAGCACGTGGCACGCGGCGGACGGCGCTGGGCCGAGGTGGTGGTCAAGTTCCTGATCGTGTGCGGTGCCATCAGCATGGTCACCAGTACCTGGCGGGCCGCGCATTCCGTGCGCGAACAGCTCGAGATCGCCCTGGGCAAACAGCTCGGGCCACCGGTGGTGTACCAGGTGCGGGTGGATGGCAAGTCGGTCCTGCTGCAAGGGGGGATGAACGACGGCGCGGCCGATGGGCTGGATGCGATCCTGCAGCAGCATCCTGGCGTGCAGACGGTGGTCCTGTATTCGGCCGGTGGCTGGGTGCGCGAAGGCAAGCTGGTGGGCGAGGTGATCCGCCGCCGCCGGCTCAATACCTATGTCGAGCAGGAGTGCTCGTCCTCCTGCACGCTGGCCTTCCTGGCGGGACGTGACCGCGCGATGGACCCGCGTGCACACATCGGTTTCCATACGCTCTATACGGTCGGCGGCGATGATCGCATCAACAAGAGCTTCGACCGCAAGCTGACCTTCGATACCTACGGCAAGCTGGGTCTGCCGCATGACTTCATCGAACGCATTGCCGATACCCCGGCGGCGCAGAGCTGGTATCCGGAGCTGGGCCAGCTGCTGCAGGCCGGTGTGCTGACGCGTCTGGCACCGGGCGGCGAGACCGCGCAACTGGCCACCATCGCCACCTCGCGCGACGTGCTGGAGGCGGAATTCAAGAAGGGGGCGCTGTTCGACATCATGGCCCGTTACCACCCCGCCGACTTTGCCCGCACCATCGACCTGGCCTGGGCCAAGGTACAGGCGCATGCGTCGGACGCCGAGATCCTGGCCGTGGGCCGCGAGCAGGTCGGCCTGTTGAGCCGGCGGCTGCTGCCGATTGCCTCTGATGCATCACTGGCCGAATTCCAGCAATTGCTGCTGGACGAAGCCGTGGCCTTGCGCGGCATCAGCGTGGCGGCCTGCACCGAGCTGATCTATCCGCGTTCGCGCGCGGAGGCGGCGGCCGGGCGCGAGGCGCCGCAAGCGGCCTTGCCGCAGGAATTCGCCAATCGCGAACAGGTGATGACGCAGCGCCTGCTGCGTGACGCCGATCCGGCCAATGCCGGGCGCTACAGCCTGGCCGAGCGCACCCGCGTGATGCGCAAGGCACTTGCGCCGCTGACCCAGGAACAACTGAAATTGCTGTCTTCGCCCCTGCGCCGCCAGGCTGACCCGGACGCTACCTGCGACGCCTCCATTGCCTATCTGCGCGCAGTCATGCAGTTGCCGGCGGACGAACGGCGGGTGGCCCTGCGCGTGCTCTACTCACGCAGCTGACACGTTCCTCATGGCCGATCTCCCAAGCTCCCGCCCCGCCTTCGCCGAAAGTCTGCGCACGCTGTTGGCAGCGCTGGCGTGCGGCGTGGGCTATGCCTTGCTGGCCAGTCCCGCTGCCCATCTGCAGGACAGCACTACGCTGGCTCCCATCGCTGCGCCGGCACCGGCGCTGATGATCGCGCTGCTGTGGCGCAAGCCGGCGCGCGACTGGTTCCCTTATCTGCTGGCGGTGTTCGTGGCGATGATGGTGGTCGGCGATCGCGACAGCCTGCCGTGGCAGGTCGATGCCGGCTTTGCACTGCTCAACGTGGTGCAGATCGTGGCCTGCGTCCTGCTGGGGCGGCGCTTCGTCAGCCGCGACGGACAATTCGACGGGCTGGTCAGGCTGGGCCGTTTCCTGCTGCTGTTGCCGCTGGTGGCGGTGGCCGTGGTGGCGGCGCTGGGTGCCACGCTGGCTGCCGATGTGATGCCGGGCGGCTGGTGGGCCGAATGGCGCACGCTGTTGGTGGGGCATGGGCTGGCGATCCTGGTGTTGACGCCGGCCGTGCTGACGTGGTCAGACGGTGCCTGGCGCAGGCTGTTCCATGACCGCATCACCCTGCTGGGCGCGCTGGCGGTGAGCGGCGTGCTGCTGGCTTGCGCGGGCTTGGGCTGGTCGGGCGAAGTGCAGCGCGTGCTGCTCTCGCTGGCGCTGGCCGGCGCCGCGCTGTATGGCGGCCTGCGCAGCGCCACCCTGGCGACCAGTCTGGCGGCCGTGATGGCAGTGCTGTTCACGCTTTACGATATCGGCCCCTATGCGCAGGAGGGGCTGGACAGCACCTGGAACCTGCAGGTCGACCTGGCCGGCCTGGCGATGCTGACCTTCTTCATTGCCGTGGCCATGCGTGAACGGCAGGTCCTGGCCGCCCGCATGGAACAGATGCGCCGTTTCGAAGCGCTGGGGATGATGGCCGGCGGCATCGCCCATGATTTCAACAATGTCCTGGGCGCGGCCGGCGGCTATACGGAACTGGCCCAGGAGCAGCTCGATGCCGACGCGCCCGCCCAGCGCCCATTGAGCGAAGTTCTGGCGGCCGTGCGTCGTGGCCGCGATCTGACCGAGCAGATCCTGCTGGCCGGTCGCCGTGGCGATCGTCAGCGCAGCCTGCTTGATATCCGCGATCCGGTGGCCGAGGCCGTCATGCTGGCCCGTCCGCTGTGTCCAGCGGGCGTGGTGATCGCCTACCAGCCGCCGCCACAACCGCTGGCCGTGCAGGGCCATGCGGGACAACTGGCGCGCCTGGCGCTGAACCTGATCCGCAATGCCAGCCAGGCGGCGCGCAGCCAGGTGGTAGTCAGTCTGCATGCCGGAGCCACGCCGGCGCAAGCGCCGCTGGCCGGTGAGCTGCCGCAGCCGCAGGCGGTCTGGCTGGAAGTGACGGACGATGGTGCCGGCATCGCCCCGGAACATCTGGCACGCCTGTTCGAGCCCTTCTTCAGCACCCGCAGCGGGGGCGGCGGCAAGGGTAGCGGCACCGGTCTGGGGCTGGCCATCGTGGCCGGCATCGCCATTGAACATGAAGGCGGCGTGGCGGTCAGCAGCGCCCCGTCGGGGACGCGCTTTCGCCTGCTGTTGCCGCTGCCGGCACAGGAGCTGCCGCTGGCAGTACCTGAGCGCGTCGTACCCTCTGCTGCGCCGGGCGCGGCCGGCGCGAGTGCCTGTGGACAAGGCGAATGCGTCTTCGTCATTGATGACGATGCAGCCCAGCGCGCCCTGTGCGCGCAGTGGCTCGCCAGTCTGGGCTACAGCCCCATGGTGTTCGGCGACCCGCAGCAGGCGCTGGCGGAATTGACGCTGGAGCCGCTGGCCGTGGATCTGGTCATCACCGATCTGGACATGCCGCAGATGCAGGGCGATGCGCTCATCGCCGCCATGCGCACGCTGCGTGCCGACCTGCCCGTGCTGCTGTGTTCCGGCCAGCCGCGTGCGCCCACCCTGGCGGCGGCGCTGGCAGCGCGATCGCTGGCCAAGCCGTATGATCTTCCTGCCCTGCGGCGTGCGGTCCTGCACGCCCTGGGCGCATCCGAACGAGGTTCTCCATGAGCATCACGCCCCCGCCGCGCATTCTGGTCGTCGATGATGACCAGGCCATGCGTCAATTGCTGGTCGACTACCTGAGCGGCCACGGACTGATCGTGGACAGCGCCGCCACCGGTGCCCAGGCGCAGGCCGCCGTGCAGGCCACGCAGTACGACATGGTGCTGCTCGACCTCGGTCTGCCCGATGTCGATGGTGCCGAACTGGCGCGCGGCTGGCGGGCTGCGGGTGGCTTGTCCATCATCTGCGTGACCGGCCGCAATGAGGAGGCCGACATGGTCATGGGCCTGGAACTGGGCGCGGACGACTACATCACCAAGCCCTTCTCGCCGCGCGAAGTGCTGGCACGCATGCGCGCGGTGCTGCGGCGCGCCGCGGCGCAGGCTGCGCCGGCCGCTCCGGTGACGCGCGGCCGGCATCCGCGGGCCTATCGCTTCGCCGGATGGGAGCTCAACCTCAATACGCGCAGGCTGACCGCGCCGGACCAGCGCCAGGTCAGTCTGACCAATGCCGAATTCAGCCTGCTGGTGGCGTTCCTGGGCGCGCCGGGCCGCATCATTTCGCGCGAATACTTGCTGGAAAGCACGCGCGCCTTCGACGAAGTCTATGATCGCGCCATCGATGTGCAGATCCTGCGCCTGCGCCGCAAGCTCGAAGCCGACCCCAAGCATCCGACCCTGCTGCGTACCGAGCGCGGGGCTGGCTATCTTCTTGATACCGAGATCGAGGTGATCTGGAGCTAGGGCCTGTTCACATTAAATCTGCGAGTGCGAGAGGTCGCCAAGCGTTGACTGCCTAGGCGCGGCGACGCGCCGTGGTGGTGCCACGGCAAGGAGCTGCAACAACGGCAGGCGACGCTTGGCGGCCTCTCCCGGAGGATTGCCCCCAGAAGGCGCGCTGGTCGCGTTGCACGTCGGGGCTGGTGGCACCACCACCAGCCCCGACGCGCGCCTTGCCACCACGCCTTCTGGGGGCAACGCATCTCGCAGATTTAATGTGAACAGGCCCTAGCGCAGGTTCTGGCGTGGCAGCCGCGCCACGGCCACCGGCAGTCGATGCTGCGGTGCGGTAAAATGCTGCCTTCAAGTCTTGCGGACGTGCTTTCGCCCAGTTTCCGGCGATGACAGTGCGTGCGCAGGGCATCTCTGCCGTACCGCCCCTGCCGCCTCACGCGCGCTGACGCGTTCATGATGGTGCCGGCCCCTGCGGCCTGTTTCTTCCCTGCCCATGACGACTCTCTCCTCATCCACTTCGCGCCTGCGCGACCTGCGCCAGAACGTTCTGGCCGGCCTCACCACCTCCTTCGCGCTGGTACCCGAATGCATCGCCTTTGCGCTGGTGGCGCAGTTGAACCCGCTGATGGGGCTATATGGCGCTTTCTTCATCTGTACCATCACGGCCCTGTTCGGTGGCCGCCCGGGCATGATTTCCGGGGCGGCCGGCTCGATGGCCGTGGTCATCGTGGCCCTGGTCGTTCAGCATGGTGCACAATATTTCCTGGCGACGGTGGTGCTGTCGGGCGTGATCATGCTGCTCTTCGGCGCGCTGCGGCTGGGCAAGCTGGTGCGCATGGTGCCGCATCCGGTGATGCTGGGCTTCGTCAATGGCCTGGCCATCGTGATCGCGATGTCGCAGCTGGAACATTTCCGCGTCGAGACCCCCGCCGGTCCGCAATGGTTGCAGGGCGGGGCGCTGGCCATCATGATCGGCCTGACGCTGGCCACCATGCTGATCGTGTGGCTGCTGCCGCGCGTGACCAAGGCGATTCCACCGGCGCTGGCGGCTATCCTCGGCGTGGGCCTGGTGACTTATTTCAGCGGCCTCCACACCCGCACCCTGGCCGACATGGCGCAGATCGCCGGCGGCCTGCCGCCGCTGCACTGGCCCAGTGTGCCGATGAACCTGGAGACGCTGCGCATCATCGGTCCCTATGCGGTGCTCATGGCCATCGTCGGCCTGCTGGAAACCCTGCTGACCTTCAACCTCACTGACGAAATCACCGCCAGCCGTGGCCAGCCCAACCGCGAATGCCTGGCACTGGGCGCGGCCAACATCGTCTCGGGCCTGTTCGGCGGCATGGGCGGTTGCGCCATGATCGGCCAGACCATGATCAACCTCGGCTCGGGTGGGCGCTCGCGTCTTTCCGGTGTGGTGGCGGGCGGGATGATCCTGCTGTTCATCCTCTTCCTGTCGCCGGCCATCGAGCGCATCCCGCTGGCGGCGCTCGCCGGTGTCATGTTCGTGGTCGCACAGGAGACCTTTGCCTGGGGTTCGCTGCGGGTGCTGGGCAAGGTGCCGCGCAGCGATGCGCTGGTCATCATTGCGGTGACCATCATCACCGTGCTGACCGACCTGGCCGTGGCCGTCCTGTGCGGCATCGTCATCACCGCGCTCAACTTTGCCTGGCAGCATGCCCGTGAAATCCGTGCCGACCGCCGCGACGAGGCCGACGGCAGCCGCACTTACCTGCCGCAGGGCACGCTGTTCTTCGCCTCCACCACACACTTCCTCGACCTCTTCGATACGGCCAACGATCCGCAGCAGGTCACCCTGGATTGCCGTCATCTGCGCCTGGCGGACCACTCCGCCATTGCGGCCGTGCAGACCCTCGCCGAGCGTTACGTGCGTGCTGGCAAGGAGCTGCGCGTGGTGGCCTTGTCGCAGCGTTGCAGCCAGTTGCTGGAACGCGCGGGCTTGCCGCAGGTAGCGTAAAAAAAAAGCCCGCCGTCGCTTGCGCAAGGCGGGCCAGAAGTACCACGGGAAATCATGCTTCATCGTCGGCCCGCATCGCAGGATGCGGGCCGATGTCACGTCTGCGGGCTTACTTCGATGAGGATAGTTGCATTTCCGGACTACCCCATCCGCCGCCCAGGGCGCGGATCAGGTTGACTGTTGCACGGGCCCGTTCGCCATCGAGCGTGACCGAGGCGCGCCGGGTTTGCAGCACGGTACGGTCGGCATCGATGACGCTGAAGTAGCTGACGGCACCTTCGCGGTACTGCGTGTGCGAGAGCTTGGCTGCGCGCGAGGATGCGGCCACGGCTTCATCTTGCGCGCGGTTCTGGTCGTCCAGGATGCGCAGGTTGGCCAGGTTGTCTTCCACTTCGCGGAAGGCGTTCAGAACCGTGCCGCGATAGGTTGCCACCTGCTCTTCATAGCTGGCGCGCGCACGATCCACACCGGCCTGGCGGCGTCCGCCATCGAACAGCGGCATCGACAGCGCCGTGCCCACCAGCGGGCCCAGAAGGAAGGTGCGGCTGGACCAGTTGAACAGATCACCCAGTTGCGCCGACTCATACCCCAGGCCACCGGTCAGGTTCAACGCCGGGAAGAAGGCCGACTTGGCCACGCCCACGCGGGCATTGGCGGCAGCCATGGCGCGTTCGGCGGCGGCGATGTCGGGACGGCGCTCCAGCAGCGTCGAGGGCAGTCCGGCCGGCACCGACACGCTCAGGCGCGTCAGCGGTTGCGGCGGCAGCGAGAACTCGGCCGGGGTGCGGCCCAGCAGGATGGCCAGCGCGTGTTCGGCGGTGGCGCGCTGGCGGGCGATGCCCAGCGCTTCCGATTGGGCCGAGGCCAGTTCGGAACGGGCGCGGGCTACGTCCACTTCACTGATGTCGCCCTCGTCGAAGCGGCGCTGCACCAGACGCAGCGATTCCTGGCGCAATTCAACGGTGCCGCGATAGAGCTCGGCGGCAGCGTCCAGTTCACGCACCTGGAAGTACTGCTGCGCCACGTCGGCCTGCAGGGCCAGCAGTACCGAGTGGAACAGCGCTTCGCTGCGCTGGGCGTCGGCGGTGGCGGCATCGACGGTCGAGGCGACCCGGCCGAACAGGTCAACTTCGTAAGAAATGTTCACCTGAGCACGATAGAGAGTGAACGGTTGTGTGTTGGCATCGGCCGGCAAGCCTTGCGAGGCGGGCGACGGGCGCTGGCGGGTCGCACCGACCCCTGCATCCACCTGCGGGAAGTAGCCCGAGCGCGCATCGCGGGTCAGGGCGCGCGCCTGGCCCAGGCGGGCGGCGGCCGCCTTGAGGTCCTGGTTGGCTTGCTGGGCGGTGTCTTCGAGGGCGTTCAACTTGTCGTCGCCGAAGATTTTCCACCACTCGCCACGGGCAATGTCTTCGGCCGGTTGCGCGGTCTTCCACTGGCTGCCGTTCTCGCCGGTCTGCGGCGCAGGGGCCGCTTCCTTGAAGGCGGCCGGGGTGTCCACCGCCGGACGTTCATAGGTCGGGGCCACCGAGCAGCCGGCCAGCACCAGCAGTGCCGCCAGCAGGGCCGAGCTGATGCGCACGGGGCGCAGCAGGCGGCTCATCGAGAGAGATTGGGTCATCATTTTTCTTGCTCCATTCATGGGCCGATCCGCAGATCAGCGATCATCCTGTGCGCCCGGTGCAGCGTGGGCGATGTGGGTGCCGGCGGTCATCGGGGCTTCGTGATGCGAGGCCGAGTGCAGTGCACGGCGGTCGATGGTACGTAACAGGACGTAGAACACGGGCGTGAGGAACAGGCCGAAGAGGGTCACGCCCAGCATGCCGAAGAACACCGCAATGCCCATCGCATGGCGCATTTCCGAACCGGCGCCGGAGGAGGTCACCAGCGGCACCACCCCCATGATGAAGGCGATCGAGGTCATCAGGATCGGGCGCAGACGCAGGCGGCTGGCTTCGATGGCGGCTTGCACGGCAGTGCGGCCTTGCATCTCCAGTTCGCGGGCGAATTCCACGATCAGGATGGCGTTCTTGGCCGACAGGCCCACCAGCACCATCAGGCCGATCTGGGTGAAGATGTTGTTGTCGCCGCGGGTGAGCCACACACCGGTCAGTGCCGCCAGGATGCTCATCGGCACGATCAGGATCACGGCCAGCGGCAGGGTCAGGCTTTCATAGAGCGCCGCCAGCACCAGGAACACCAGCAGCACGCTGATCGGGAATACCCACCCGCCTGCATTGCCGGCCAGGATCTTCTGGTAGGTCAGGTCGGTCCATTCGAACTTGATGCCGCGCGGCAGGGTGGCAGCCGCCACGCGTTCAGCCGCAGCCTGGGCCTGGTCCGAGGAATAACCCGGAGCCGGACCGCCATTGATGTCGGCGGCGGTATAGCCGTTGTAGCGCACCACCATTTCCGGACCAAAGGTCTGCTTGACCTTCACCACGGAGGACAGCGGCACCATCTCGCCGGCATCGTTGCGGGTCTTCAGTTGCGCGATGTCCTCGGCCTTGGCGCGGAAGGGCGCGTCAGCCTGGGCCCGCACCTGATAGACGCGGCCGAAGCGGTTGAAGTCGTTCACATACAGCGAACCCAGGTAGATCTGCATGGTGTTGAACACGTCGGTGACCGGAATGCCCAACTGCTTGGCCTTGACGCGGTCCAGTTCCACATCCAGCTGCGGCACGTTGATCTGGTAGCTGGAGAACATCGGACCCAGCGCCGGTTCCTTGGCGGCGGCCTTCATGAAGGCTTGCGCAGCCTTGTCCAGTTCGGCGTAACCCAGCGCATCGCGGTCTTCGATCTGCATCTTGAAGCCACCCAGCGTACCCAGGCCCATCACCGGCGGCGGCGGGAAGACGGCGGTGAAGGCTTCCTTGATGCCGCCGAATTTCTTGTTCAGCGAGGCAGCGATGGCGTTGCCCGACAGTTCCTTGCTCTTGCGTTCCTCGAAGGGCTTCAGGCCCACGAAGACGATACCGGCCGAAGAGCTGTTGGTGAAACCGTTGATGGACAGGCCAGGGAAGGCAATCGCACTGGCCACGCCCGGTTCCTTCAGCATGATGTCGCTCATCTTGCGCATCACTTCTTCACTGCGGTCGATCGAAGCGCCATTGGGCAGCTGGGCGAAGGCCACCAGGTATTGCTTGTCCTGGCCCGGCACGAAGCCGCCGGGAACGATGTAGGACACACCCAGCGTCGCCGCCAGCAGCACCACATACACGCCCATGGTGGCACCCTTGCGCTTGATCACGCCGGTCACGCCATGACCGTAGTTGTCGGAGGCGCGGTTGAAGAAGCGGTTGAAGCGGATGAAGAAGCCACCCAGGAAGCGGTCCATCTGGCGCGTCAGCCAGTCCGGCTTGTCGCCGTGGCCCTTGAGCAGCAGGGCGGCCAGGGCCGGGGACAGCGTGAGCGAGTTGAAGGCCGAGATGACGGTGGAGATCGCAATGGTCATCGCGAACTGCTTGTAGAACTGGCCGGTGAGGCCGGTCATGAAGGCCAGCGGCACGAACACCGCCACCAGCGTCAGGGCAATGGCGATGATGGGGCCGGAGACCTCCTGCATGGCGCGATAGGTGGCGTCACGCGGCGAAAGGCCGGCACCGATGTTGCGTTCCACGTTTTCCACCACCACGATGGCATCATCGACCACGATACCGATGGCCAGCACCATCCCGAACAGCGACAGCGCATTGATGGTGTAGCCAAAGCCCAGCATCAGCGAGAAGGTACCGATGATGGAGACCGGCACGGCCAACAGCGGAATGATGGAAGCGCGCCAGGTCTGCAGGAAGATGATCACCACGATCACGACCAATGCAATGGCTTCCAGCAGGGTATGCACCACCGCTTCGATGGAGGCCCGCACGAACTGGGTCGGGTCATAGACGATGCTGTAGCTGACCGAGCTGGGGAAGTCGGCCGACAATTCCTTCATCGCCGCCCGCACCTGGGTCGAGACATCCAGCGCGTTGGCGCCAGGGGCCTGGAAGATGGGGATGGCCACGGCCGGCTTGTTGTCCAGCAGCGAGCGCAGGCCATATTCGGAGGCGGCCAGTTCGACACGTGCGACGTCACCCAGGCGGGTGGTCGCGCCATCGGGCGAGGCCTTCAGGATGATGTCGCGGAATTCGCCCTCGGTCTTCAGACGACCCTGCGCGTTCACCGACAATTGCAGCGGCGTTTCGGGCGAGCTGGGCGAGGCACCGATCACACCGGCCGCTACCTGCACGTTCTGCTCGCGGATGGCGCGCACCACGTCGGTGGCCGTCAGGCCGCGCTGGGCCACCTTGTTGGGATCGAGCCAGACGCGCATGGCGTAGTTGCCCGAGCCGAACAGGCCCACTTCACCCACGCCCTGGATACGCGCCAGGCGGTCCTTGACGTTCAGGACTGCATAGTTGCGCAGGTAGGTGGTGTCGTAGCGGTTGTCGGGCGAGGTCAGGTGCACCACCATGGTCAGCGTGGGCGAGGATTTGAGCGTGGTCACGCCCAATCGCTGCACGTCTTCCGGCAGGCGCGGCAGGGCTTGCGAGACGCGGTTCTGCACCAGCTGCTGGGCCTTGTCGGGATCGACGCCCAGGCGGAAGTTGACGGTGATGGTGAGGTTGCCGTCGCTGTTGGCCTGCGACTGCATGTAGAGCATGTTTTCCACGCCGTTGATCTGCTCTTCCAGCGGCGAAGCCACCGTTTCAGCGATCACTTTCGGGTTGGCGCCGGGATACTGCGCGCGCACCACTACCGAGGGCGGCACCACTTCCGGATATTCGGAGATGGGTAGCTGCAGCATGGCCAGCACGCCGCCCAGCAGCAGCAGTACCGACAGCACGCCCGCGAAGATCGGGCGGTCGATGAAGAATTTTGAGATATTCATGTAGGTTCCTTGTCAGTCGTCAGGATGCAAATGCCCTGGCAGCGGGCCTTGCAGCCCCTGCGACTTGTTCTTCCTTGAATGCGAGAGCGTTCTGGCGTGGATCAGGCCTTGCCAGCGGCAGGTGCCGGTGCGGCCGTAGCGGCCTGGGTCTGCATCGGCACCACGGTCGGGGTGATGGCGTCACCCGGACGGATGCGCTGCAGGCCATTGACCACGATGCGTTCGCCCGGCTGCAGGCCCTTTTCGATCACCACCAGACCGTCATGGCCGGCGCCCACCACCACCTGGCGGTAATTCGCCTTGTTGTCCTTGTCGGCTACCATGACGAAGCGCTTGTCCTGGTCGGTACCGAGGGCCTTTTCGTCTATCAGCACGGCCTGGTGCGGCGCGCCGCCACCCAGGCGCACGCGGGCATACAGGCCCGGGACCAGTTGGCCATCGGCGTTGTCGAAGATGGCGCGCACGCGGATGGTGCCGGAGGCGGTATCGAGGCGGTTGTCCACCGAGCCGACGCGACCTTTGCGGGAGTAGCCGTCTTCATTGGCCAGACCCAGTTCCACCGGTACGGTGGCGCCAGCGGCGCGCGCCGGGTTCACGTACTTCAGGAAGCTTTGTTCATCGACGTCGAAGGAGGCATAGACCTTGGCCACTGATACCAGCGTGGTCAGCGGGGCATTGGCTGCGCCCGGGTTCACCACGTTGCCCACGGTCACTTCGGCGCGCGAGATGCGGCCCGAGACCGGTGCGGTGATGCGGGTGTATTCCAGGTTCAGGCGGGCCGCGCGCAGGGCGGCACGGGCGGCGGCGACATTGGCCGAGGCTTCGCGCGAGGCATTCTGCTTCTCTTCGAAGTCGCGCTTGGCAATGGCGTTGTCGCCCAGCAGGCGCTGGCCACGGGCCAGGTCGGAGGCGGTGTAGCCGGCACGGGCTTCGGCGCCGGCCAGTTGCGCTTCGGCGCGGGCGACTTCGGCCTCATAGGGGCGCGGGTCGATGGTGAAGAGCACGTCGCCCTTCTTCACCAGTGCGCCATCCTTGAAGTGGACGGCGGTCAGGGTGCCGCCCACCAACGGGCGGACCTCGACGCGATCGACCGCTTCGATGCGGCCCGAATAGGATTGCCAGTCGATGATCTGGCGCTGGACCACTTCGGCGACATCGACCGGCGCGCCGGCGGCGGCAGCGGTCGGGGCAGTGGAGGCATTGGCCGAGAGGCCGACCATGGAGATGGTGCCACCGACCGAGAGGGCGATGACGGCCAGGACTGTGGCAGTGAGAGCGAAACGTTTGCGCAGTGGGGCGGGAGTGTTCATTTTCTTGTCCTCAGAGTGAAGTGGAGGGGTGAAGCGGATGCGGCAAAAATTCAGGGAGCGCAGCATCGCGTCGCAGGGTGGCGAAGCGGCAGCGCAGGAAATTGACGATCTCGGTCAGCAGCGGCAGGTGCGTACGCAGGGCCCCGTGCGTGATGCCGACGAAGCGCGAGACCTGCGTGGGCACGCCGGCGCGGATCAGGCTGGAGGCGTATTTCTCGGCCTCCGGGCAGAGCACGTCACGTTCGGCGGTGGCAATGAAGGCCGGCGGCAGGCCCGCCAGGCGGCTCACTTCCAGCGGCGCGGCATAGGGATGCAGGCGCTGCATGGTCTGCGGCAGGTACTGGCGATAGCTGGCCGCGCAAGTCTCGGCGGTGACATCGGATTGCAGGCGGGTGGCATCGCCCAGCAGGCGCATGCTGGGGTCCAGCATCGGGCTGATCAGTACCTGGGCCGCCAGCGGCTTGCCGCAGCGGTCGCGGGTCATCATCGTCAGGCTGGCGGCCAGGCTGCCGCCGGCATCGTCGCCAGCGACCACCATGCGGTCGAGGTCCACCTGCAGTTCGGTGGCGTTCTTGCAGGCCCAGGTGGCAGCGGCGAAGGCATCTTCGGGCGCGGCCGGGAAGGGCTTGGCCGGCGCCAGCGCGTAGCCGACCGACAGCACCACCGCCTGGTTGTGCTCGGCCAGGAAACTGGCCGGAGTGTCGGCGTCATCCAGCGAACCACTGGTGAAACCGCCGCCGTGGAAATACAGCACCAGCGGGCGTTTCTCACCCTTGGGCAGGGCGGCAGCGGGCTGGTACAGCCGCACGGGGATGCGTCCCAACGGGCCGGGAACGAAGAAATTGCGGATGTCCAGCGGAGAGGAACCTTGCATGATGAGCGCCTGGGCCGAAGCCACTTGTCCAAGAATGGAGCGGATTGTGCGCCACAGCAGGGTCTCGAATAAACACCTATAATCCAACAACACTGTTCGGTAAGTCTGAACAATCAGTGAAATTAATTCATTCACTTTTCTGATCCTTTCAGTGAAGAAAAAGCCCTAGCTTCCCTCCTCGGCGAAGTGGGTGGCTCATGCAACATCGATGCTGTTGTCATCAGATGCGCAAAGTTGGCTGGATTTTGTCTGTATTTGGTTTAAATTGGGATGGGGCTGGTCACTGCGATCCGGGTCCATCCGGTCATGGCAAGATGGCGCGCCGGGGGCGGTGCCTGGTCTTGCAGGGATCTGTCTTGCCCCCGATTGCCGCCCCGGCGTTTTGCCTGGAGGCGGCCTCAAAGGAGAGAGCGATGGACCGTTTCCAGGCCATGCAAGTCTTTACTGCTGTGGTGGATGCCAATAGCTTCACACGCGCTGCCGACAATCTGAACCTGCCGCGCACTACCGTGACCACCCTGATCCAGGGGCTGGAGAGCATGCTGAAGGTGCGCCTGCTGAACCGCACCACGCGTCGCATCAGCCTCACGCCCGACGGCGCGGCGTATTACGAGCGCTGCGTGCGCATCCTGGCGGACGTCGAGGAGACTGAACAATCCTTCCGCAATGTCACCCGCGGTCCGCAGGGGCGGCTGCGTATCGATGTGCCGGGCTCCATCGGCCGGCTCATGCTGCTGCCCAACCTGTGCGACTTCTACAGCAAGTACCCGGACATCGAGCTGGTCATGGGCATGGGCGATCGTCCCGTGGACCTGGTGCAGGAGGCCGTGGACTGCGTCATCCGCATCGGCGACTTGCAGGATTCCTCGATGGTGGCGCGCCGCATCGGCACCTTCCAGACCGTGACCTGCGCCGCCCCGTCCTACCTGGAGCGCCATGGCGTGCCGCACACCATCGAAGACCTGCAACAGCACCAGTCGGTCCATTATTTCTCCGGCCGTACCGGCCGCACCATCGACTGGGACTTCGTGGTCGATGGCATCACCCGCGAGGTGAAGATGAATGGCCGTCTGTCGGTCAACGATGCCGATGCCTACGTGGAGTGCGCCCTGCAAGGCTTCGGCATGGTGCAGGCGCCGCTCTACATGGTCACCCGCCACATCGATGAAGGCCGTCTGGTGGAAGTGCTGTCGCAATGGAAGCCGGCACCGCTACCGATTTCCGTGGTGTACCTGCACAACCGCCATCTCTCGCCCAAGGTGCGTGCCTTCGTCGACTGGGTGGCCGAACTGTTCGCCACCTGCCCGTTGAACAAGGCCTGCACCATGGGCATGGAAGAGAGCGAGTGCCACTTCGTCAACAAGCCCGAATCCACGACGGTGCGCACGGTGGTGGAGCAGTACAACATCGCCGAGAGCGTGTTCTGATCGATGTAAATCTGGCTTGGGGTTCGGCGAGGATTATGCAGGGCTGGCCGGTGTTTTCGCGTGCCTTAAGCTGCTGGTTTTTTGCCCGATTCTCTTTTCATGCTTGCTGGGATTTCAGGTGAAATCGCGATGGCGCGTGGTTTTCGGTGTGTTCGTGCCATGATCATTGCGCTCAATCGTGCAAGGGCATACCTGATCCTGCAAACTTCTTGCCCGATTCTCTATGGATGGACTGCAGAGGATCAGGCAGTTGCCAGTCCGCGCTAGAGTCGCGTCTGTCTTTCAATGAGAGGAGCTTATGGACCTCGATCTGCATTCCGTTCAGGATTCCGGCCCGTTGCTGCTGCCGGAGGCAGTGGAGAGTGCGCCCGCCCGGCAGCAGGATGATCCGCGTTTCCAGGCCATGCAGCAGGAGCTGCTGCAACTGCTGGAGCGCACTACGGCCGGCGTCGAAGGCATGCTGGCTACGGCCATCCCCAACCTGGAAATCTATCGCATCACCTGTCCGAGCGGCCCCAAGCACGCGGTGCAGAAGCCGGTCTTTGCGGTCATTGCGCAGGGTTCCAAGCGCATCTTCGTGGGCGATGAGATCTACGAATACGATCCCATGCATTACCTGGTCGCCTCGGTGGATCTGCCGGTGGTCGGCAAGGTCATGGTGACCAGTCCCGATGAACCCTATCTGGGGTTGCGGCTGGAGCTCGATACCCAGGAAATCGGCGAGCTGATCGGCGACGAGAACCTGCCGGCGTCGGCCAATTTTGGCGAAGGGGCTGCGCGCGGCCTGTATGTGAACCGGCTGGACGTTGACCTGCTCGATGCGGTGCTGCGCCTGTTGCGCCTGCATGAGACCCCGCGCGACGTGCCGATCATGGCGCCGATGATCCGGCGCGAGATCCTGTATCGCCTGCTGATGAACGGGCAGGGAGCGCTGTTGCGCCAGACCGTGCTGCAGGACAGCCAGATGAACCGCGTGGCCAAGGCGATCCGCCTCATCAAGGAGGGCTATGACCAGGCCTTGCGCATCGAGGATGTCGCGCGCGATGTGCATATGAGCGTGTCTTCGCTGCATCACCACTTCAAGCTGGTGACGGCCATGAGTCCGCTGCAATACCAGAAGAATTTGCGCCTGCAGGAAGCCCGCAAACTGATCCTCACCGCCGACGCCAGCGTGGCCACTGCCGCGCATCGCGTGGGTTACGAGAGTTCATCGCAGTTCAGCCGCGAGTACAGCCGCCTGTTCGGCGCGCCGCCGCTGCGCGACAAGCGGCGCTGGCAGGAAGAGGAAGCGCCGGTGCTGTGAGCTTGAGCAGGCGTACCAGGAGCTCGCTAGAATGAGCGGCTTGCGGCAGTTAAGTTATCCACATCCCATTTGATTCGGAGACAGCATGCATTATCGTCGCCTCGGCAAGAGCAACCTGAAGGTATCGGCCCTGTGTTTGGGTTCCATGATGTTCGGGGACCAGACTGACCTGGAAGAGTCTGGCCGCATCGTGGCGTCGGCCCGCGAGCATGGCATCAATTTCATCGATACGGCGGACGTCTACACCAAGGGCAAGTCCGAGGAAATCGTCGGCAAGCTGCTGGCCGGACAGCGCCATGAGTGGGTGCTGGCCAGCAAGCTGGGCAATGCCATGAGTGGCAAGCCGAATGAGTCGCACTATTCGCGCAGCTGGATCGTGCGCGAGACCGAGAACATCCTCAAGCGCCTCGATACCGATTACCTCGACATCCTCTACATGCACCGCGACTACCAGGACGAGAACCTGGAAGAGGCCGTGCAAGCGCTGGGCGATTTGATCCGTGCGGGCAAGATCCGCGGCTTTGGCGTCTCCAACTTCCGTGGCTGGCGCATTGCCGAGATCGTGCGCCTGTGCGAGAAGAACAATGTCCCGCTGCCGCTGGTGTGCCAGCCCTATTACAACCTGTTGAACCGCCAGCCCGAAGTGGAAATCCTGCCGGCCTGCGCCAACTATGGTTTGGGCGTGGTGCCCTACAGCCCGATTGCGCGCGGCGTGCTGACCGGCAAGTACCAGCCCGGCCAGAAGCCGCCGCAGGACACGCGTGCCGGCCGCGGCGACAAGCGCATGATGGAGACCGAATTCCGCGAGGAATCGCTGCTGATCGCGCAGCGGCTGCAGCAGCACTGCGAAGCGCGCGGGATCAAGCTGGGCCAGTTCGCCACCGCCTGGGTGCTGGCCAATGCGTCCATCAGCAGCGTCATTGCCGGACCGCGCACGCTGGCGCAGATGGAGGATTACTACGATGCAGCGGAAATGAAGATCAGCGCAGAGGAAGAGGCATTGGTCGACAGCCTGGTCACGCCGGGGCATGCGTCCACGCATGGGTACAACGATCCGAATTATCCGTTCTTTGGGCGGGTGGTGAGGGGCTGAACGGCGCACCAGGACGCGGTCAATGCTTTATTCAAGTACTTGCATAAATATGCAAGTACTTGTATTATCTTTGCATGAAGCCCCTGCGTTTTCTCGGTTCCAGTCTCTCTGACCTGCGTGATATGCCGGACGATGTGCGGCGCGTCTTGGGCGGAGAGTTGGCGCGCGTTCAGTTCGGCGTTGAACCCAGCGACTTCAAATCCATGCCAAACGTCGGCCAGGGTGTCTACGAGATTCGCTATCGGGACAAAGCCAATGGTGCATTTCGTGTGATGTACGTGGCCAAGTTTACCGAAGCGATCTATGTGCTTCACGCCTTTCAGAAGAAGACGCAGAAAACCGAAAAGGCCGATATCGATCTGGCAGCCCGGCGTTACCGAATGATAGGAGCTTGAACATGCAAACGACTGATCCCCGCTGGAATGACGACAGCATTGTTTCCGGTAGCGGCAACGTCTTCATTGATCTCGGCTTTGAACCTGCCGAGGCGGAAGTCATGCTCATGCGCGTGAAGGTACTGGCGCAAACCTCGCAGCGGCTGAAAGAAAAAGGATGGACCCAGGCCAAGGCCGCCGAGGAACTGGGCATCACGCAGCCGCGCGTTTCCCGGCTGTTGAAGGGCAAGGTCGAGGATTTCAGCCTGGATATGCTGGTGACCCTGGCCGGCAAGCTGGGACTGAAGCCGCAAATCAGTTTTGCAGGTTGAGTGCCTGGCGAAAAGGCGGATGGTTTTCCGCCTTTTTCTTCACCTGATCATCCCGATTTCAACCGGCCAGGCTCGATTGGCCGTTGCACACTTCATATTTCCCTTGAATCAGCGCAACGCGGCGATCCTCCGCGCCCCCTCCGCCTTGATCTGCTGAATGTCAGTCCCCGGGACCACCAGGTCCATGCCGATGCCCTTCATGCGCTGCGCCATCTCCATGGTGCCGGCGAAGATCCCCACGTATTTGCCCAGCTTGCGCGCCAGCGCCAGCAGATGATCGATGGCCTCGTTGAGGCGTGCATCATCGTAGGCGTCCGGCGCCAGGCCGAGTTCGATGGCCAGGTCGCTGGGGCCGATGAAGATGCCGTCCAGGTCCGGAGTCTGCAGAATCGCTTCGGCGTTGGCATAGCCTTCGCGGGTCTCGATCATGGCCAGGGTCAGGATGGTGGCGTTGGCGTGGGCGAAGTAGTCCGCACCGCCATACAGGAAGCCGCGTGCCGGGCCATAGCTGCGACCGCCGCGCGGTGAATAATGGCAGGCACGCACGAAGCGCTCGGCATCCGCCGCCGTGTTGATCAGCGGGCAGATCACGCCATAGGCACCGGCGTCGAGCAGCTTGTTGATTTCTCCCAGGCTGTTTTCGGAACAGCGCACCAGCGGCACGGCGGGCGTGCTGGAGATGGCCTGCAGCATGGGCAGTGCCGATTCGATCGAGAACGGACCGTGCTGCAAGTCCACCGTCACCGCATCGTAGCCGCTGTGGCCCAGCACCTCGGCCAGCAGCGAATTGCCCATCGATACCCAGCCCGAGAGGGCCAGTTGCTGTTGCGCGAAGAGGGTGCGCAGCCGGTTTTCCCGCATCGTTCGTCTCCCATGGATGGGCCTGCGCCATTGCAGGCCAGGGGCCATGTTAAGTCCGAATGCCGAAGCCTGGCATGAAACTTCTTCAGCCGCGGTACTGGAAGGCCGTGTCGTCGATGGCGCGGCGGCGGCCGGCGATCTGGTCGGCGACCAGCGCCGCGCTGCCGCAGGCCAGCGTCCAACCCAGTGCACCCTGGCCAATGTTGAGATGAAGATTCTCGATCGGCGACGCCCCCACGATCGGCACGCCGCTCGGCGTCGCCGGACGGAAGCCCATCCACGGCGACAGCGTGGCATCCTCGCCCAGCGCGCAGCCGGGGAAGAGTTCGCGCAGGCCGTTCTTCAGTTCCTCGACGGCCGCCGGCGGAATGCTGCGATCCTGTCCCACCAGCTCGATGCGCCCGGCCACGCGCAGGCGCTGGCCCAGGCGCGCATAGACGATCTTCCTGGCGATGTCGGTGATGGAGACCTGCGGTGCCGCCGTGCGGCTGGCCTCGTCCTCCAGCGGCACCGTGATGCTGTAGCCCTTGAGCGGATAGAGCGGCAGGCGCAAGTCCAGCAAGCGGGCGAACTCCACGCTCTCGGCGCCCAGCGCCAGCACGAAACGATCCGCCGCAAGCCATTGGCCGCCGGCCTGCACCGCACGCAGCGCGCGGTCTTCACGACGCACGTCACTGATGCGGGCGCCACCGATGAAGCGGAAGTTCGGATGGGCCTGCATGGACGCCACCAGCGCGCGGCAGAACTGCGGGCAATCGCCCGCTTCTTCGCTCGGCGTGTAAATGCCGCCGACCCAGTCGCGCTGCGAGTGGCCCAGCGCCGGCTCGATGCGGATGCATTCGGCCGCGCCCAGGACTTCCTGTTGGCAGCCATATTGCGACTGGAATTGCACCTGCTGCGCGGCGGCTTCCAGTCCCTGCGCGTCGGTGAACATCACCAGCTTGCCGGAACGTTGATGGTCGAATGACAGCTGCAGGCCAGCGTTCCATTGCGTGAGCTGATCGCGGCTGTAGAAGGCCAGTTGCAGCAGGTCGATGGTGGTCTGGCGCACCCGCTGCGCATTGCAGCAGCGCAGGAATTCCAGCAGCCAGCGGTACTGGTCGAGATCGGCGGTAGGCCGGATGGTCAGCGGCGAATCCTTGCTGAACAGGTAGTAAGCCCACTTGGTCCAGACCGAGGGGTCGGCCAAGGGCGCCACATAGGAGTAACTGAGCTGGGCGCCATTGCCCTGGCTGGTGCCCTCGCCGGGCTGTTGGCGAGCATCGATGAGGCTGACCTGATGGCCATCCTGCAGGAGACGGTAGGCAGTGGTCACGCCGATCACGCCGGCGCCCATTACGCAGATATGCATGGAATTTCGTTGAAGTCAGTCAAGAACCGCGCGGCACGTGGCCTGCAGCGGATCAGCAGCAGACTACCGAAGAGCCGCACGGGTGTCACATGCCGAATTGGCATGAGCTTTTGCGCGCACGCAAAAGCGTTTTGCGACGGAGGATCTCCGGTGCCGGGCCATGCTGCGCTACAATAGCGCCCGATGCAGGCCAGACAGCCGCTGGCCGCCTTCGCAAGGAGGTGGCGGGAGGAAGGTCCGGACTCCACAGAGCAGGGTGACGGTTAACGGCCGTCCGCTGAAAGCCGGCGCAAGCCGGTATAAGGCGAGGAACAGGGCCACAGAGACGAGCGTATTCAGTTACGGTGAAACGCGGTAACCTCCACCCGGAGCAATTTCAAATAGGCACGCGTTGATGTGGCTCGCGGAGCGTGCGGGTAGAAAGCTTGAGCGGCGGAGTGATCCGTCGCCTAGAGGAATGGCTGTCATAGCGGGTTTCCCGCCGTAACAGAATCCGGCCTACCGGCCTGCTTCATTGAATTCATTGACATAAAACACACTGCGGCCCGTGGGCACTGCGGGCTCGCCAGAGACCCAGGAGACCCATGAATCAAACCGCCGCCCCCGTGGTATTCGAAGAACTGACGGCCGCCAACGGCCGTCGCATCGGTATCGCCACCCTCGCTTCCGAAAAGACGCTGCACGCCATCTCGCTGGAGATGGTCCGGCTGCTCACGCCGCAACTGCAGCAGTGGCAGGCCGAACCGGGCGTGGCCATGGTGATCCTGCAGGCGCAGGGCGAGAAAGCCTTCTGTGCCGGGGGCGACCTGCAGCAGCTCTATCGGTCCATGCGCGAGCATCACGCTTCGCCCGCGCGCGAGGACATCCGCGCCAATACCTACGCGGCCGAATTCTTCGAGCACGAATATCGTCTGGATTATCTTGTCCACAGCTTCGCCAAGCCCATCCTGTGCTGGGGGCATGGCATCGTCATGGGCGGCGGCATCGGCCTGATGGCCGGTTGCAGCCACCGCGTGGTCACCGAAAAATCGCGCCTGGCCATGCCGGAAATCACCATCGGGCTTTATCCGGACGTGGGCGGCAGCTGGTTCCTGGCGCGCATGCCGGGCAAGACCGGCATCTTCCTGGCGCTGACCGGTGCCAACCTCAATGCCAACGACGCGCTCTTCGCCGGGCTGGCCGACTATCGCGTGGCGCATGCCGCCAAGGCCTCGGTGATCGATGCCCTGCTGATGCAGCCGTGGGGGCAGGGCAATGATGCCGAATTGCTGGATCGTGTCCTGGCAAGCGCGCAGGCCTCGTCCTCGCAGGAAGGGGCGGCCGTCTTCGCGTCCTCCAACCTGCGCACGCATTTCGATCTGATCGACTCCCTGTGCCGCCGGCCCACGCTGCCCGAGATCGTGGACGGCATCCTCACCTTGGAGACCGAGGATGCCTGGCTCGTCAAGGCACAAGCGACCTTGCGCGCCGGTTCGCCCGGTTCGGCCTGGTTGGGCTACGCCTTGCAGAAGCGGGTGCGTCCGCTGTCGCTGGCGCAGGTGTTCCGGCTGGAATTCGTGGTGTCGCTGCATTGCGCGGCACGCCCCGATTTCGTCGAAGGTATCCGCGCACTGATCATCGAGAAGGACCAGAAACCGCAATGGAATCCGGCTTCGCTGGCCGCCGCCACGCCGCAATGGGTGGAAGGTTTCTTCGCTGATCCGTGGCCGCAGGCGGATCATCCGCTGGCTGACCTGGGTGCATGAAACGCTTCAGGCGCTCCCCGGCCGGGCCAGTGGTCCGGCCTTACAGACCCAGTTCGGACAGGCTCGGATGATCGGCCGGGCGCGGGCCTGAACGGTCCCAGTGGAATTTGCGGTCTGCCTCCTTGATGGGCAGGTCGTTGATGGAGGCATGGCGCAGGCGCATCAGGCCATGCTCGTCGAATTCCCAGTTTTCGTTGCCATAGGAGCGGAACCAGCTCCCCGAATCATCGTGCCATTCATAGGCGAAGCGCACGGCGATGCGGTTGCCTTCGTGCGCCCAGACTTCCTTGATGAGGCGGTAATCCAGTTCGCGCGCCCATTTGCGGGTGAGGAAGGCGACGATCTCGGCCCGTCCGTGGACGAAATCTGCACGATTGCGCCAGCGGCTGTCTTCGGTATAGGCCAGCGAGACGCGTTGCGGATCGCAGGAATTCCACGCATCTTCGGCGGCACGCGCCTTCATGGCGGCGGTCTCGCAGGTGAAGGGCGGAAGTGGCGGACGCTGGGCAGGGCTATTCATCGACGGTCTCCTTGGGTGAGCCGGACGGGCCGGCTGTTCATGGTGTACGACGGGACGGCAAGCGGAAGTGAAGCAGTGTGCAGAAGTCAGGCCAAAAAAATTCTAGGCGCTGAGGATGGCCTTGGCAAACGAAGCTTGCTGCTCATGGAGGTCGCTCCTGCTGTGCGTGCCGGGCCGGGTGGCAACTGTGCTGGCGGGGCCTGTGCAAGGAGTGCGTCCAGACACCGTGCACTCACTGTGGCCAGTGTGCAAGCGAAGAACCATCAGGGGAGCGTAGTGCTGAAGCGGGTGAAGCGAGGGGGGAGGGGACGGCCGATCCTGTCGAATCGGCCTCGATTTGAATGCCCTGAACCTGGTTTAGGGCATTCAAATGCGCGAAGCGTGAAATTATTTCTTCTTCTTGTTCACGGCTTCCTTGAAAGCCTTGCCAGCCGAGAACTTCACGGTGGTTGCAGCGGCGATCTTGATTTCTTCGCCGGTTTGCGGATTACGGCCGGTGCGAGCAGCGCGCTTGCCGGTCGAGAAGGAACCGAAGCCAACCAATTGCACGGTATCGCCCTTGGTCACGGCCTTGATGATGTTCTCGATGACGGAGTCCAGCGCGCGCTGGGCTGCTGCCTTGGAGATCTCGGTGTCGGCGGCGATAACGTCAACCAATTCAGATTTGTTCACTTTAAAATTCCTTTCACTGTTAAGGTGCCCAGATTTTAGCACTGGAATGAGCCGGATCCGCAAGCCCTATCTGCGTTTTCAGCCGATAGGCCCTGGTCGGAACCGGCTTGGATTGAAAAAAATCGACGTGCTTTTCAACACCCGCAAACGGGCCATGCCGGCCGCGTTCTTGCGTATCGATCTTCCCAAAGACACGGATAGTAAAAGGTGCTCGCCGCGGAAGTCAAAACAAAAACGCTTCCTGCCATTCATTTGACGAAGAATTTGATGAAGTTTCGGGCTCGGATGCTGCTTCGCCGACCTCTTTCCTGTACGCCCTCCCGGTGTCACCTTCCTCGCGGTCGCGACCGGGATGGAAAACGATCCGGGTGATGGCATCCCGAATCCGGATATTTTTTGCCCTTTTTTCCGCCCTCTGGTGAACTTAAGTTGCACTGCAAAATCCATGTCCGTTGGCCTCGCGCACTCGCAAATCGGGCGCAGTCGGATTCCCTCCAATTTCCTCTCTGGCGCTGCCCCGAAATCGGGCACAGCGGCGGTTCCATGCGGCGCAAATCCGCGCCGTTGCGCAATTCTGGCGCGAAACACATGTGTATAGCTCAGGTTACACCTTCAATGTAAATGCTAAGTCCTTCATTTTCTTCACAAATGTTGTGAATGGCCGGTTTTAAGGAAGTGCGCTAAGTCTTTGACTTTATTAGCAAAATCCCGGTTTTTCGCTGCGTATACCGCTTGACCTGCAATAGTGCATCCACTAAAGTGGGCGGCAGTGTCAAAAAGTGTTTTTTTGTGGGGCATTTGTGGCGTCATTTGCATTTGCCCGGCAGGACACGGCACCCGATCAGCAATCTCACTCGCCGCAGGCGAAGGAAAAACACAGTGTTCCAGGGCGCGTCAGCACTCAATCTCGATGCCAAAGGACGGATGACCATTCCGGCCAAGCATCGTGACGCCCTGATTGTGCAGTGCGAAGGACGCGCCACCGTGACGCGCCATCCGCATGGCTGCCTGCTGTTTTTCCCGCGCCCGACTTGGGAGACGCATCGCGAGCAGATCGCCAACTGGCCGATGTCGGCCCGTGCCTGGCAGCGCATCTTCCTGGGCAATGCCCAGGACGTGGAGCTCGACAGCGCCGGCCGCATCCTGATCGCGCCCGAACTGCGCGCGGCCGTGGGTCTGCAGCGTGATGTGATGTTGCTGGGCATGGGTAGTCATTTCGAAATCTGGGATGCCGTCAAGCTGGCCGAAAGCGAAGCCGAGGCTGTGGCAGGTGGCATGCCGGATGTGTTGAGCAACTTTTCCTTCTGACGGCCGGACAAGATGAATCTGCAACCGGTGCCCGAGCTGCAGCACCGCACCGTGCTGTTGGAAGAAGCCGTGGACGCGCTGGCCATTGCGGGCGAGCGCGCCAATGGCATTTACCTGGACGGAACCTTCGGCCGCGGCGGTCATAGCCGCGCCATCCTGTCCAGGCTGGGCCCGCAAGGGCGCCTGATCGCATTTGACAAGGATCCGTTGGCCATCGCCACGGCGCAGAAGATTGACGATGCCCGGTTCGAGATCGTGCACGACAGCTTCGCGACCATGGATGAAGCGCTTGCCGCACGCGGCATTGCGCAGGTCGACGGCGTATTGATGGATTTGGGCATCTCGTCGCCGCAGGTGGATGACGCCGCGCGCGGCTTCAGTTTTCGCCTCGATGGCCCGCTGGACATGCGCATGGATACCACCCGTGGCGTGTCGGCAGCGGAATGGCTGGCAACGGCAGATGAACAGCAGATTGCAAAGGTGATACGAGATTATGGGGAAGAACGGTTTGCTCTTCAGATTGCAAAGAAGATTGTTGCTGGCCGGGCAATCGAGCCAATTTCAAGCACACGACAGCTTGCCGCGCTCGTGGCACAAGCCGTCAAAACCCGCGAGAAAGGCAAAGACCCGGCCACTCGTACATTTCAGGCTGTACGGATTTTCGTCAATCAAGAGCTTGAAGAACTCGAAGTAGGTCTGGACAAGGCATTTGCCCAGATGGCGCAGCACGGGAGATTGGTCGTGATCAGCTTTCACTCGCTGGAAGATCGCATCGTCAAGCAGTTCATGGCCTCCAAAGCCCATGCGCCGCAGCCCGACCGTCGCCTGCCGATCCGTGCCGTGGACCTGCCGCAAGCGCCGGCCCGCCTGCTGCCGCGTGTCATGCCCGGCACTGACGAAGTCACTGCCAACCCGCGTGCCCGCTCGGCGGTCATGCGCGGCCTGGAGCGCGTGACGCCCGTTTCCTCCACCACGACCCAAGGGGCGCCTGCATGACCGGGCGCCTGTGCATCCTGCTGACCATCATGCTGGTGGGTTGCGCGCTGTCGGTCGTAAGCGCCCAGTACAAGGCCCGCAGCCTGTTCATCGAGCTGGAACGCGCCCAGAGCGCGGCCCGCCAGCTCGACGTCGACTGGGCGCAGCTGCAGCTGGACCAATCGACGCTGGGCAAGAACGCCCGCATCGAGGAACTGGCGCGCCGTGACCTGGGCATGGTTCCGGTCTCCTCCGCCCGTACCCAATACCTGACCGTGGGGGCACCATGACCAAGATGCCTCCGCGTACCAACCTCTCCGGTGGCCGTGTGGCGGCTTCCAAGGGCGTGGCGTTTTCTTCCAATCCCATCCTGCAGGTCAAGCTGCCGGCGTGGCGTTCGCGCTTCGTGCTGTTCGTGCTGTTTGCCGCCTTCGTGGCGCTGGTGCTGCGCGCGCTGTGGCTGCAGGGCGTGTCCACCGATTTCCTGCAGAAGCAGGGGGCGTCACGCTACGCCCGCACGCTGGAATTGCCGGCCACGCGCGGCAAGATCACCGACCGCAACGGCCAGGTGCTGGCTTCTTCGGTGCCGGTCAAGGCCATCTGGGCCATCCCGGAAGACGTGCAGGCCGCGCCCAAGGACAAGCTGGTGCAGCTGGCCAAGCTGCTGGAAATGAGCGATGCCGAACTGCGCAAGAAGCTCGATTCCGACCGCAGCTTCGTTTACCTTAAGCGTCAGGTCGAACAGGATACCGCTGACAAGATCGTCAAGCTGGGCATCCCCGGCATCGAGACCCGCAAGGAATACAAGCGCTTCTATCCCGAAGGCGAGGTGATGGCGCACGTGGTCGGCTTCACCAATATCGAAGACGCCGGGCAGGACGGCATGGAACTGGCCGCGCAGAAGACCCTGGCCGGCATGACGGGCAGCCGCCGCGTCATCAAGGACCGCCTGGGCCGCGTGGTGGAAGACATCGAATCCATCCGCGAACCGCATGACGGCCGCGACCTGACCCTGTCCATCGACAGCAAGATCCAGTACATCGCCTTCACCCAACTGAAGGAAGCGGTCGAGAAATTCAAGGCCAAGGCCGGCGGCATCATCGTGGTCGATGCCAAGACCGGCGAGGTGCTGGCCCTGGCCAACCTGCCGACCTACAACCCCAATGACCGTTCGGTGCTGACCGGCGCGCAGCTGCGCAACCGCGTCGTGACCGATACCTTCGAGCCCGGCTCCACGCTCAAGCCCTTCACCGTGGCCCTGGCGCTGGATACCCATCGCGTCACGCCCTCGACCGTGTTCCAGACCGCGCCCGGCAAGATGACCATCGGCACCGCCACCATTGGCGACTCGCATGCCCACGGTCCGCTGACGGTGGCGCAGATCATCGAGAAGTCTTCCAACATCGGTACCGCCAAGATCGCGCTGGGCATGCCGCCGGAAGAGATGTGGGAAATGTTCACCACGGTCGGGTTCGGCCAGCAGCCCAAGTTCGGCTTCCCGGGTGCGGTGGCCGGGCGCGTGCGTCCCTACAAGTCGTGGCGTCCGATCGAGCAGGCCACCATGAGCTACGGCCACGGCATCTCGGTCTCGCTGATCCAGCTGGCACACGCTTACCTGATCTTCGCCCGCAATGGCGACATCATTCCGCTGTCCTTCACCAAGGTCACCGATTCGCCCATTGGCCAGCGCGTCATCTCGGCCGATACCGCCCTGCAGATGCGCCGCATGCTGGAAACCGTGGTCGCCCCCGGCGGCACGGCCCCGCAGGCCCAGGTGCCGGGCTATCGCGTCGGTGGCAAGACCGGTACCGCCTACAAGATCGAGGGCGGCAAGTATGTGCGCAAGTACGTGGCCTCCTTCTCGGGCATCGCCCCGATGTCAGACCCGCGCCTGATCATCTCGGTGATGATCGACGAGCCGCAAGGCCAGCACTACGGCGGCCCGGTGGCCGGCCCGGTGTTTGCCAACGTGGCCGCCAATGCCTTGCGCGCATTGAACGTACCGCCTGATTCCAGCGTGACCAACATCATCATTCCCAAAGAACCGCTAGAGGAGAGCATGTAATGTCCCAGCGCGTTCCGAGCCTTCAAGAAATCCTCGCCTGGCTGCGCCAGGCGTCGCCGTCTGCGCAACTGACCTCGGATTCCCGCCGCGTGGCAGCGGGCGACGTGTTCTTCGCCTACGTGGGCGACGCCGACGGCCGTTCCTATATTGCCGATGCCGTCGAGCGCGGTGCCGCTGCCGTGCTGTATGAAGCCGCTGGCTACACCTGGCCCGAGCAGATCGATGCGCCGCACCTGGCCGTGCCCGACCTGAAGATGCGTGCCGGCGAGATCGCCGCCGCCTGGTATGGCCAGCCTGACCAGCACATGCTGACGGTGGCCGTGACCGGCACCAACGGCAAGACCTCCTGCGCCTACTGGCTGGGTACGGCACTGTCGCGCCTGGCCGGTGCCAGCAGCGCCGGTGTCATCGGCACGCTGGGCGTGGGGTCATTCGTCAACGGCAAGCCGCAAGGCTTCGACGTCACCGGCTACACCACGCCGGACGCCGTGCTGCTGCAACGCAGCCTGTTCAAGCTGTCGCAGGCCCGCGTGAGCGCGCTGGCCATTGAGGCTTCCTCCATCGGACTGGCCCAGGGCCGCATGAACGGCATGCACGTCGATGTCGCCCTGTTGACCAATTTCACCCGCGATCACCTGGATTTCCACGGTGACATGCAGACCTACGAAGACGCCAAGCGCAAGCTGTTCCAGTGGCCGGGCCTGAAGCATGCCGTGGTCAATCTGGATGACGGCATGGGCCAGCGCCTGCTGCCGCTGCTGGCCGAGCGCAAGCTGCCGGTGATCGGCTACGCCATTGCCGACGAGCAGGGCGGCGACACGCACGGCGTACCGACTTTGCGCGCCAGCCAATTGCGCAGCAGCCATACCGGGACTGCCTTCCATGTCGATTCGCCTTTCGGCAGCGGCCAGGTCAAGACCCAGCTGGTGGGACGCTTCAATGTCAGCAACGTGCTGGGCATCATGGGCGTGCTGCTGACCCAGGGCGTGGCCTGGGATGCCGTGGTCGCGGCTGCCGCTGCGCTGAGCCCGGCGCCCGGCCGCATGCAGCAATTCGGCGGACCCGATGTACCGCTGATCGTGATCGATTACGCGCATACGCCCGACGCCCTCGACAAGACCCTGTCCACCTTGCGCCAGGTCGCTACCCAGCGCGGTGGCCAGCTGTGGTGCGTGTTCGGCTGCGGTGGCGATCGCGATCCGGGCAAGCGCCCGCAGATGGGCCAGATCGCCGAGCAGGCCGACCAGGTCGTGCTGACCAGCGACAACCCGCGCACCGAAGATCCCAACGCCATCATCGAACAGATCCGCGCCGGCATGAGCCGCGTGGAACCGACCGTGCTGCCCGATCGCGCCGGTGCCATCCTGTGGGCGATCCGCCACGCCACCAAGGCCGATGTGGTCCTGCTGGCCGGCAAGGGGCACGAGCCCTACCAGGAAATCGCCGGCAAGAAATTGCCCTTCCTTGATGCCGACCATGTCGCGCTGGCGCTCGCCGCGCGCTCGACCATGATGGGGGGCGCATGATGCGATTCGATTTCCGCCAGTTGCTGGAATGGATCCGCACCGCCGAGGAAGCCGCCTCTGCGCACACCGTGCCGGGCGTGGTCAATGCCCCGGCCGGCGTGCTTGAACTCAATGACGTGGTCACCGACAGCCGTGCGGTCAAGCCCGGCAATGTCTTCGTCGCGCTGCGCGGCGAACGTTTCGATGCGCATGATTTCCTCGATGCGGTCGTGGCCCAGGGCGCTGCCGCCGTGGTGGTCGACCGCGTGCCGCCGGGATTGAGCGTACCGGCCATCGTGGTGCCCGACACCCGCGCCGCACTGGGCCAGATCGCCCATGGCTGGCGGGTGCAGCGCCAGATTCCCGTCATCGGCGTCACCGGCAGCAACGGCAAGACCACCGTCAAGGAAATGATCGCCGCCATCCTCGCGGCCGCCTTCGGTGAAGACGGCTACCTGGGCACGCGCGGCAATTTCAACAACGAGATCGGCGTGCCGCTGACCCTGTTCCGCCTGCGCGCACAACATCAGGCGGCCGTCATCGAGATGGGCATGAACCATCCGGGCGAAATCGCCGTGCTCTCGCGCATCGCCGAGCCGACGCTGGGCCTGGTCAACAATGCCCAGCGCGAGCATCAGGAATTCATGGCCAGCGTGGAAGCGGTGGCCCGCGAGAACGGCGCCGTGATCCGCCACCTGCCCGCCGATGGCGTGGCCGTGTTCCCGGCCGATGACGATTTCACTGCGCTCTGGCGTGAAGAAGCCGGTGCGCGCCGCGTGCTGACCTTCGGCCTGAATGCGCAAGCCGATGTGAGCGCCAGCTACCAGGCCACCGCTTTCGGCAGCACCCTGCAAATAACGGTGAAAGGGCTGGCCGTGCCGCCCGCACAGTTCAAGGTGGAACTGGCTGCCGTCGGTGAGCACAACGTACGCAATGCGCTGGCGGCTGCCGCCTGCGCGCTGGGTGCCGGCATCCCGGTGGACGCCGTGGTGCGCGGCCTGCAGAGCTTCGCCCCGGTCAACGGCCGCCTGCAGCGCAAGCAAGCCCGCAGCGGTGCGCTGGTGATCGACGACACCTACAACGCCAACCCTGATTCCGTGCGCGCCGCCATCGACGTGCTGGCGTCCATCGCCGGCCCGCGCGTGCTGGTACTGGGCGACATGGGCGAGGTCGGCGACCAGGGTCCGCAGTTCCATGCCGAGATCGGTGCCTATGCCCGCAGCCGTGGCATCCCGCTCTTCTTCGGGCTGGGCGAATTGACGAAACACGCCGTCACTTCGTATGGCCCCGCGCTACAAAACGTAGCGCAGGCCATGCATTTCGACGACATCGCCGCACTCAATGCGGCGGTGGAACAGGCCGCGCCGCAGGGCGCGACCGTTTTGGTAAAAGGTTCACGCTTCATGAAGATGGAGCGAGTTGTACAGCATCTGGTCAACGTTGAATCCCTCACGCAACATCAACAGGAGACCCATTAGCATGCTGGTCTGGCTCGCACAGAATTTTCAACAGGATTTCGGCTTTCTGCGCCTGTTCAACTTCATCACCTTCCGCGCGGTGTTTGCCACGCTCACGGCCCTGCTGATCGGCATGATCGCCGGCCCGGCCGTGATCCGCATGCTCACCCGCATGAAGGTCGGTCAGGCCGTGCGCCAGGATGGTCCGCAGACTCACCTCATCAAGTCCGGCACCCCGACCATGGGCGGCGTGCTGATCCTGATCGGCATCGGCATTTCCACCTTGCTGTGGGCCGACCTGTCCAACCGTTTCGTGTGGATCGTGCTGATCGTCACGCTCGGTTTCGGCGCCATCGGCTGGGTCGATGACTACCGCAAGGTGGTCTATCGCGATCCGGAAGGCATGCGCTCGCGCGAAAAATATTTCTGGCAATCGCTGATCGGCCTGGTGGCGGCGTTCTACCTGGCCTTCTCGGTATCCGAGGTGAGCAACATGAAGGTCTTCGATCTCTTCGTCGCCTGGGTGCGTTCCGGCTTCAGCCTGGACCTGCCGCCCAAGGCCGATCTGATCGTGCCCTTCTTCAAGACCGTGACCTATCCGCTGGGCGTGTGGGGTTTCATCGCGCTGACCTATTTCGTCATCGTCGGCACCAGCAATGCGGTCAACCTGACCGATGGCCTGGACGGCCTGGCCATCATGCCGACCGTGCTGGTCGGTGCGGCCCTGGGCCTGTTCGCCTACCTGACCGGCAATGCGGCCTATGCCAAGTACCTGTTCATCCCGCACATCCCGGGGGCCGGCGAACTGCTGATCTTCTGCGGTGCCATGGGCGGCGCGGGACTGGCCTTCCTCTGGTACAACGCCTACCCTGCGCAGGTGTTCATGGGCGACGTCGGCGCACTGGCGCTGGGCGGTGCGCTGGGCACCATCGCGGTCATCGTGCGTCAGGAAATCGTGCTCTTCATCATGGGCGGCATCTTCGTGGTGGAAACGCTCTCGGTGATGATTCAGGTCGCCTATTTCAAGTACACCAAGAAGCGTTTCGGCACCGGCCGCCGCGTGCTGCTGATGGCACCGCTGCACCATCACTACGAGCAGAAGGGCTGGAAGGAAACCCAGGTGGTGGTGCGCTTCTGGATCATCACCATGATGCTGGTGCTGGTCGGTTTGTCGACGCTGAAGCTGCGGTAAACAGGCGATATGAACAAAAACGGCAGCCCTTGTGAAGTATGGCAAGCGCTGCCTTTGTGGTTGGCAGGGCAGTCCCTGCATGGCAAGAAACAAGTGAAGAAGTGAGTCTGGAAACAACGATGAATTACTCGGGCAAACACGTTCTGGTGCTCGGACTCGGCGAGTCCGGCCTGGCAATGGCGCGGTGGCTGGTCTACTGCGGCGCCGGCGTGCGCGTGGCCGATACCCGTGGCGAAGCGGCCCTGGCCGAGCGCCTGGCCGCCCTGCGTGCCGACGCGCCCGAGGCGCAGGCCGTGCTGGGCCAGCCCTTGTCGCCGTCCTTGCTTGATGGAATCGATTTCGTCGCCGTCAGTCCCGGCCTGGCCCCCGAAGGCGAGCTGGCACCGCTGATGCCGGCCATTGCCGAACGCGGCCTGCCGCTGTGGGGCGAGATCGAATTGTTTGCGCAGGCGCTGGCCGCCTTGCGCGAAGAGACCCTGTATCAACCCAAGGTGCTGGCCATCACCGGCACCAACGGCAAGACTACCGTGACCCGTTTGACCGGCCTGCTGTGCCAGCGCGCCGGCCTGTCGGTGCAAGTGGCGGGCAACATCAGCCCGGCCGCCCTGGATGTGCTGCGCGAAGCGGTCATCAAGGACAAGGTATTCCTGGCCGAACTGGCCGAGCAGGATGCGATCGCCGCCGAACAGGCTGCCGCCGAAGCTGAAGCGCAAGCCGCGCAGCAGGCCGTGCTGGATGCCCAGCAGGCGGCCGAAGCCGAGAAGCATCGCCGTGCCGCCGCCAGCATCGAGGCGGCCGCTGCGATTGCGGTGCCGGTGTTGCAGGCGCAGCCGCAAGCAGACGCGCCGGTCACCGCATCGGAATCTGAACCCGCGCCGCAGATGGATCTGCTGGCGACTGCGGAACAGCAGCCGGTGGCAGAGCAGGAAGCAGGACAGGAGAACGTACAGGATTCTGTACCAGCTTCCGTGCAGGAATCTGTACCGGAAACAGGGCAGGGAACAGGACAGGAAACAGGACAGGAAACTGCACTGCAGCCGGCACCCGAGACCGCGCATTCCGCCACCGAAGCCTCCCCCGATGACGCCGAGGCAGCCAGCTCCGCCGCGCACGAAGCGCCGGAGCCGGCTGTCGCGGCCACGCTGGACGTCGCTTCCGACGCGATCCCGCAAGCTGAGATCGACGCCCCGGCGACCACTGGCGAGGCCATGAACCTGGGCGACTTCATGGAAGTCTCGCGCAAGGCCGAGGAAGATGCGCTGGTGGAAGTCCCGCCACCGCCGCCGCCCGAGCCGACCTATCGCGGCTCGATGCCGCAAGCCTGGGTGCTGGAGCTCTCCAGCTTCCAGCTGCACACCATGCACAGCCTGCAGCCGCACGCCGCCACCGTCCTGAATTTGACCCAGGACCACCTGGACTGGCACGGCAGCATGGAGCACTACGCCGCCGACAAGGCCCGCATCTTCGGCCAGGATACCGTGCGCGTACTCAATCGCGATGATGCCCTGGTGATGGAGATGAGCGCCGCGGCCGCGCCACTGTCCACCTTCGGCCTGGATGAACCGTCCACCCCTAACAGTTTCGGCCTGGTCAACGACAACGGCATGCTGTGGCTGGCCAATGCTTTCGTGCATGAAGACGACGAAGTGCCGGAAGGCAAGCGCCGCCGCAAGCAGAAGGACATGCTGCCGCCGCCGGTGACCGTCAAGCGTCTCATGCCCGCCGATGCCCTGCGCATTCGCGGTGCCCACAACGCCATGAATGCGCTGGCCGCACTGGCCTTGTGCCGCGCCATCGACCTGCCGATGGCACCGCTGCTGCACGGCCTGCGCGAGTACACCGGCGAGCCGCATCGCGTGGAACTGGTCGGCGTGATCCAGGATGTCGAGTACTACGACGACAGCAAGGGCACCAATGTCGGTGCCACCGTGGCCGCGCTCAATGGCCTGGGGCTGGGCGGCCATCCCAATCGCATCGTGCTGATCGCCGGTGGCGACGGCAAGGGCCAGGACTTTTCGCCGCTGGACCTGCCGGTACAGAAATATGCTCGTGCAGTCTTGCTGATCGGCCGTGACGCTCCTGCCGTGCGCGCCGCCCTGGCCGACAGCGGGGTCGAGCTGATCGATTGCGCCAGCCTCGAAGCCGCCGTGGAAAAGGCCGGCGAACTCGCCACCGCCGGCGACATCGTCCTGCTCTCGCCGGCTTGCGCCAGCCTGGACATGTTCCGCAACTACGCCCATCGCGCCGAAGTCTTCGTGGATGCGGTGCGTGAACTGGCGCTCTCGCGCGGTGAGGTGCTGGCATGAAACTGGGCCTGTCTTCCGTGCGCAGCTGGCTGGGTGGCTTGAAAGAAGCCGCGCCGGCGGCCGCCGGCCGCGCCCAGGGTGGCCGCAGTGGCCGTGGCAGCGCATCGGGCAGCATCGGTTTCGAGCAGCGTTCGCGCATGATGGAATACGACCAGCCGCTGATCTGGGTGGTGCTGCTGTTGATGCTGTTCGGCATGGTGATGGTCTACTCGGCCTCGGTGGCGCTGCCGGATTCGCCCAAGTACGCCTCCTATTCGAATTACCACTTCCTGATCCGCCAGGCGATCTTCATCGTGCTCTCCATCATCGCGGGCGCGCTGGCCTTCCGCGTGCGTATGGAGACCTGGCAGAAGTGGGCGCCCTATCTGTTCGCGATCACCCTGATACTGCTGTTGATGGTGCTCATTCCTGGCGTCGGCAAGGGCGTCAACGGTGCCAAGCGCTGGCTCTCGCTGAAGGTCATCAACCTGCAGCCCTCCGAACTGATGAAGCTCTTCATCGTGCTGTACGCCGCCGACTACACGGTGCGCAAGCAGGCGGTGATGCACAAGCTGGTCAAGGGCTTCTTCCCGATGGCGGCCGCCGTCGGCCTGGTGGGCTTGCTGCTGCTGCTGGAGCCCGACCTCGGTGCCTTCGGCGTGATCGTCTGCATCGCCATGGGCATCCTGTTCCTGGGCGGCATCAACGGCGTCTGGTTTGGCGGCATCGGTGCCACGCTGGTCGGGGTGTTCTCGCTGGTCATCGTGACTTCTCCGTGGCGGCGCGAGCGTATCTTCGCTTACCTCAATCCTTGGGAAGAAGAAAACGCACTGGGCAAGGCCTATCAGCTGTCGCACTCGCTGATCGCCTTCGGCCGTGGCGAGCTCTTCGGCGTGGGCCTGGGCAGCAGCGTGGAAAAACTGCACTACCTGCCGGAAGCGCATACCGACTTCCTGCTCGCCGTGATCGGCGAGGAACTCGGTTTCGCCGGCGTGCTGGTGGTGGTGCTGCTGTTCTACTGGCTGGTCAAGCATGCCTTCGAGATCGGCCGCCAGGCCATCGCGCTCGATCTGACCTTTGCCGGCCTGGTGGCCAAGGGCATCGGCATCTGGCTGGGCGTGCAGGCCTTCATCAACATGGGCGTGAACCTCGGCCTGCTGCCGACCAAGGGCCTGACGCTGCCGCTGATGAGCTATGGCGGTTCGGGCGTGCTGCTCAATTGCGTGGGCCTGGCCATTCTGCTGCGCATCGATTACGAAAACCGGGTGCTCATGCGCGGAGGCCGTCTATGAACGCGCCCCGCACATTGCTCATCATGGCCGCCGGTACCGGTGGCCACATCTTCCCCGGCCTGGCCATTGCCGACACCATGCGTGCGCGTGGCTGGCAGGTGAGCTGGCTGGGCACCACGCACGGCATGGAGCGCGAACTGGTGCCGCGCCATGGCGTGGAGATGGACAGCATCGTCTTCGCCGGCCTGCGCGGCAAGGGCCTGATGCATACGGTCAAGGGCGTGTGGCGCCTGGCGGCAAGCTTCTTGCATTGCCATGCCATCCTCGGCCGCCGTCGCCCCGATGTGGTGCTGGGCATGGGCGGTTACGTCACCGTGCCGGGCGGCATGATGGCGCGCCTGCGTGGCAAGCCGCTGGTGCTGGTCAATGCGGATGCGGCCCTGCTGCTGTCGAACAAGACCCTCACGCCGATGGCCACCAAGGTGCTGTTCGGCTTCCCTGCCGATTTTGGCAAGGCAGCGGGCAAGGCCGAGGTCACCGGCAATCCGGTGCGCAAGGAAATCATCGCGCTGCCGCAACCGGCCCAGCGTTACGCCGGCCGCAGCGGCCCGCTGAAGATTCTGGTGGTGGGCGGCAGCCTGGGCGCCAAGGTGCTGAACGACAACGTGCCGGCGGCGCTGGCAAAACTGCCCGCCGAGTTGCGTCCGCAGGTGACGCATCAATCGGGCAAGCAGCACATCGCGGCCTTGCGTTCAGCGTATGAGGCGGCAGGCGTGCAGGCCGAAGTGGTCGATTTCATCGACGACATGCCGCGCCGCTATGCCGAGGCTGATCTGGTGATCTGCCGCGCCGGCGCGATCACCGTCTCCGAGCTGACGGCAGCGGGCGTGGCCAGCGTGCTGGTTCCGCTGGCGGTGTCGACCACCTCGCACCAGATCGACAATGCCAAATGGATGGCACAGAACAAGGCGGCGATTCACCTGCCGCAACGCGAACTGACGCCGGATCACCTGGCCGGTTTGCTGCAGAAACTGGACCGCGCTGCATGCCATGCCATGGCGCAGGCGGCGTACGAACAAGGCCGGCGCGATGCCAATGAGGCAATCGCGCGCGTGCTGGAAGGACTGGTAACACCATGAAGCATCGCGTCAAGAATATCCATTTTGTCGGCATCGGCGGCTCGGGCATGAGCGGCATTGCTGAAGTCTTGCTCAACCTGGGCTACGGCGTCTCCGGCTCGGACCTGGGCAGCAACGCCGCCACCCAGCGCCTGGCGCAGCTGGGTGCCAGCATCCGCTATGGCCATGCAGCCGAGAACATCGAGGGCGCTGACGCCATCGTCACCTCCACCGCCGTCAAGGGCGACAACCCGGAGGTGCTGGCCGCGCGCAAGAAGCACATCCCCATCGTGCCGCGTGCGGTGATGCTGGGCGAACTGATGCGCCTGAAGAAGGGCATTGCGATTGCCGGCACGCACGGCAAGACCACCACCACCAGCCTGGTGGCGAGCGTGCTGGCGCAGGGCGGGCTGGACCCGACCTTCGTCATCGGCGGCCGCCTCACCAGCGCCGGCGCCAACGCCAAGCTGGGCACCGGCGAATTCATCGTGGCCGAGGCCGATGAATCGGATGCGTCCTTCCTCAACCTTACGCCCGTGATCGAAGTCATCACCAACATCGATGCCGATCACATGGAAACCTACAACCATGATTTCGCGCGCCTGAAGCAGGCCTTCGTCGAGTTCACCCAGCGCCTGCCGTTCTACGGCGTGGCCGTGCTCTGCCTGGATGATCCGCACGTGCGAGAAATCATGCCCATGGTCTCCAAGCCCATCCTCACCTATGGCTTCCATGAAGACGCCGATGTGCGCGCCATCGATGCCAAGGCGGTCGAGGGCAAGATGGAATTCACCGTGATCCAGGACGGCTACGCCCCCATGCAGGTGAGCCTGAACCAGCCCGGCATGCACAACGTGCAGAACGCTTGCGCCGCCATCGCGATTGCGCGCGAACTGGACGTGGACGATGCCGCCACCCAGAAAGCACTGACCGAATTCAACGGTGTGGGCCGTCGCTTCACGCGTTATGGCGAAGTGCCGATCACCGATGCGCAGGGCAATCCGGCCGGTCATTTCACGCTGGTGGACGATTACGGCCACCACCCGGTCGAGACCGCCGCCACCATCGCCGCCGCCCGTGGCGCCTATCCGGGCCGCCGCCTGGTGCTGGCCTTCCAGCCGCATCGCTACACCCGCACGCGCGACCTGTTCGAGGATTTCGTGAAGGTCCTGTCCTCGCCCGATGTGCTGGTGCTGGGCGAAGTGTATTCGGCCGGTGAAGCGCCCATCGTGGCCGCTGACGGCCGTTCGCTGGCGCATGCGCTGCGTGCGGCAGGCAAGGTGGAGCCGGTCTTCGTGGATGACATCGGCGACATGCCCGAGACCATCCGCAATGTGGTGCGCGATGGCGATGTGGTCATGACCATGGGCGCGGGATCGATTTCCGCCGTACCCGGCCGCCTGGTGGCGCAAGCCGGTGGCAAGAACGAACAGGGGGCCGCATGATCAGCCAGGACCAGATCAAGGCCTTCGGCCGTGTCGGTGTGCTCTTCGGCGGCCGCTCCGCCGAACGCGAAGTGTCGATGATGTCGGGCAACGGTGTCCTGCAGGCCTTGCGCAGCAAGGGTGTGGATGCGCATGCCTTCGACCCGGCCGAGCGCAGCCTGGGTGATCTGCAGGCCGAGAAATTCGACCGCGTCTTCATCGCCCTGCATGGCCGCTACGGCGAAGACGGCACGCTGCAGGGCGCGCTGGAACAGATGGGCCTGCCTTATACCGGTCCCGGCGTGATGGCCTCCAGCATCGCCATGGACAAGATCATGACCAAGCGCATCTGGCTCTCGCACGGCCTGCCGACGCCGCGCTTCCTGAGCCTGGATGCCAAGGCCACTACGCGTGAGCAACTGCGCGTGGTCCCTGACGAGCTGGGCCTGCCGCTGATGTTGAAGGCGCCGCACGAAGGTTCGACCATCGGCATTGCCAAGGTCAACGGTTACTCGGACATGCAGGCCGGCTTTGATCTCTGCGCGCGCTACGACAGCGTGGTGCTGGCCGAGGAGTTCATCCGTGGCCGCGAACTGACGGTGCCGGTGCTGGGCACGGGCCGCGAGGCGCGCGCGCTGCCGGTCATCGAGATCCGCGCACCGGAGGGCAATTACGACTACCAGAACAAGTATTTCACCGACGACACGAAATATTTGTGTCCGGCGCCCCTTGACGAGGAACTGACGCGCCATTTGCAGGATCTGGCGGTACGTGCGTTCAATGCGCTCGGTTGCCGTGGCTGGAGCCGTGTGGACTTCATGCTGCGCGAGGCCGATGGCAAGAGCGAGCCCTTCCTGCTGGAAATCAATACCTCGCCGGGCATGACCGGCCATTCCCTGGTGCCGATGGCGGCCAAGGCCGTGGGCCTGAGCTATGAAGACCTGTGCTGCACGATCCTGCAGATGGCGTCGCTGGACATGACGCCCTCGAAGGACTGGACGCCGCAGGCGGGCCAGCCGTGATGGCCCGGGTTTAAGGAAGAACGCGTCGATGTGGCAGGACGTCAAGATGCTCAACGCCATCAGCAGTGCGCTCATTGCGCTGGTGCTGCTGGCCCTGGTGGCATCGGGTTTATGGTGGGTAGCGCAGCGCCCGATGTTTACGCTGCACACGATACGCATCGAATCCTCCGGCGACATGCCGCTGGAGAAGGTCAATGCGTTGACGGTGCGGGCGACCGCGGTGCCGCGCATCCATGGCAATTTCTTCACCGCCAATCTGACGGCGGTGCGGGCGGCCTTCGAAGCCGTGCCCTGGGTGCGCAAGGCCATGGTGCGGCGTGAATGGCCGGACCGGCTGGTGGTGAAGATCGAGGAACACAAGGCCCTGGGCACCTGGGGCGAGGATGGCAAGCTGCTCTCGCAGAAGGGTGACGTGTTCACCGCCAACCTGGCCGAGGCCGAGGACGACGGTGACCTGCTGGAGTTTGATGGCCCGCCCGGCAGCGAGAAGCAGGTGGTGGCGCGGCTGGCGCTGTTTCGCCAGTGGTTCGCGCCCATCAAGCTGGAGCCGGAGTCGCTGGTGCTGTCGAACCGCTACGCCTGGACCGTGCGGCTGGACAACGGCATGACCGTCGAGCTGGGCCGTGACCAGGGCGATGCGGTGTTGAAGGAACGGGTGGCGCGGCTGGTGGCGGTATATCCGCAGCTGCTGGAAAGATTGCAGGGCAAGATAGAAAGCGTCGACTTGCGCTATCCCAACGGGATGGCCCTGAAGGCAGATGGAATGGTGCTGGCGGCAATGAACGGGAAAAAGAAATAAGCGGAACGCTATGACAAAAGACGCAAAAAATCTGATCGTCGGTCTGGACATCGGCACCTCGAAAGTGGTGGCGGTGGTGGCCGAGGTGCTGCCCGATGGCCGCCATGAAGTGATCGGGCTGGGGCAGTCCGAATCCAAGGGGCTCAAGAAAGGCGTGGTGGTCAACATCGAGGCCACCGTCGAATCCATCCAGCGCGCGCTGGAAGAAGCCGAGCTGATGGCCGACTGCAAGATCCGCAATGTCTATACCGGCATTGCGGGCAGCCACATCCGCAGCTTCAATTCCAGCGGCATGGTCGCCATCAAGGACAAGGAAGTCACCGCTGCCGACGTGTCGCGCGTGATCGAGACCGCCAAGGCGGTCAACATCCCGACCGACCAGCAGCTGCTGCACACGGTCCCGCAGGAATTCATCGTCGACAACCAGGAAGACGTGCGCGAGCCCATCGGCATGAGCGGTATCCGCCTGGAAGTGAAGGTGCACATCGTCACCGGTGCGGTCTCTGCCGTGCAGAACATCGTCAAGTGCGTGCGCCGCTGCGGCCTGGAAGTGTCGGACCTGATCCTGCAGCCGATGGCTTCGGCCGATTCGGTGCTGACCACCGACGAGCGCGAGCTGGGCGTGGTGCTGGTCGACATCGGCGGCGGTACCACCGACGTGGCAGTCTTCACCGAAGGGGCGATCCGCCATACCGCGGTGATCCCCATTGCCGGCGACCAGATCACCAACGACATCGCCATGGCCCTGCGCACCCCCACGCTGGAAGCCGAAGAAATCAAGCTGCGCTATGGCGTGGCCAAGCAGATCCTGGCCGATCCGACCGAGACGCTGGAAGTACCCGGCCTGGGCGACCGCAATCCGCGTACGCTCTCGCGTCAGGCCCTGGCCGCCGTCATCGAGCCGCGTGTGGAAGAGCTGTTCGCGCTGGTGCACCAGGTGGTGCGCGAGTCGGGTTATGAAGAGGTGCTGTCTTCCGGCATCGTGCTGACCGGTGGCTCGGCCATGATGCCGGGCATGACCGAACTGGCCGAAGACATTTTCCTGAAACCGGCACGCCTGGGCACGCCTGAATACAGCGGCCAGTTGGCCGACGTGGTGCGCAGCCCGCGCTACTCGACCGTGCTCGGCCTGCTGCAGGAAGCCAAGAAACAGTATCTGCGCGGCTACATCGTGACGCGCCAGGAAGGCTCGGTGAAGGCGGTCTGGCAGCGCATGAAGGAATGGTTCCTCGGCAATTTCTGACCGATTCTCATCGGCTGCCACGAGCGGCCGGTGGTGAATGCATCAGGATGTAAAAGCATTGGTCGTTGCTGGCGGTTCGGTTGTACGGTTCTGGCAGTAAAAATTGATGAGAACGGCAGCAAATTTGCAGCAGTGTTTTCTTAGAATAGCGGTATCAAGGCTTCAAGAATTTAAGGTTTCAAGAATTTAAGGTTTCAAGGTATCAGTCGCATCATTGGCAGCATCGGTATCAGCATCAACAAGAAACAACAGGGAAGCACACATACGGACAGCAGTGATCAGTTGCTAGTCGTCACACCGCGTGATGCCTATCAACTGCCAGCTGCAGGACACATATATTTTAAGGAGTCATCATGGAAATCGATATGGTCGACAATGCGACGCTGGGTACGATCATCAAGGTCGTGGGCGTGGGCGGTGCTGGCGGCAATGCCGTGCAGCACATGATTAACAAGGGTGTGTCCGGCGTCGAATTCATCGCCGCCAATACGGATGCCCAGGCACTGAAGCAATCGAAGGCGCACAACGTCATCCAGATCGGTGATACCGGTCTGGGCGCCGGCATGCAGCCCGACGTCGGCCGCCGCCTGGCCGAGGAAACCCGCGCCCGCATCGAAGACTCCCTGCGCGGCGCGCACATGGTCTTCATCGCCGCCGGCATGGGTGGCGGTACCGGCACCGGTGCCGCTCCGGTGGTGGCGCAAGTGGCCAAGTCGCTGGGCGCACTGACGGTGGCCGTGGTCTCCAAGCCCTTCTCCTACGAAGGCCAGAAGTGCATGGACATCGCCGACGCCGGTCTGGAAGAGCTGACCCAGCACGTCGATTCGCTGATCATCATCCTCAACGAAAAGCTGGAAGAGATCTACGAAGACGACAGCATGATCGAATGGCTGTCGCACGCCGATGACGTGTTGAACAACGCGGTGGCCGGCATCGCCGAAATCATCAACGTGCCCGGCCACATCAACGTCGACTTCAACGACGTCAAGACCATCATGGGCGAGCAGGGCAAGGCCATGATGGGTACCGCGACCGCCGCCGGTGTCGACCGCGCCCGCGTGGCCGCCGAACAGGCCGTGGCTTCGCCGCTGCTGGATGGCATCGACCTGTCCGGCGCGCGCGGCGTGCTGGTCAACGTCACTGCCAGCCGTGGCCTGAAGGGCAAGGAAATCAAGGAAGTCATGGCTACCGTGCGCGCCTTCGCGGCACCGGATGCCTCGATCGCCCAAGGCATCGCCTACGATGACAGCATGGGTGACGAGATCCGCGTGACCGTGGTGGCCACCGGCCTGGGCCGTGCCCGCAAGGCCGTGCAGCTGGTCCAGACTCCGGTCATGCGCACCGGCACCCACAACGAGCCGATGATGGCCGTCGGTGGCGTGATGCCGCAAGGTGGCGCGCAAGCCGGTGGTGCTACCTTCGGTGGCCTGAAGGCCCCGGCCGTGTGGCGTCGCGAGTCGGCTTCCGACACCGTGCGCGCCCTGGAAAAGAACGGCATGGAAACCTACGACATCCCGGCCTTCCTGCGCAAGCAGGCAGACTGATCGTCGTTGGCTTGGATCGGTCGGCGGCTTCACAGCAGGCCGGCCGGTTCCAAGGCATACTAACGCCGCGCCTGGTGCGCGGCGTTTTTTCGTGCGCAGCGCGCCGGCAACTCATCTGCTGAATCGATCAATCGCGGCAGATGCATCTGTTTCACCACTTAATTCACAGTCCTACAACCAGACGAGGAAACACCATGACCATCAAGATCGGCGACCGCCTGCCCGAAGGCACCCTGACCGAATTCATCGAGACCGAGACCGAAGGCTGCAGCCTGGGCCCCAATGCCTTCAAGGTGTCGGACCTGGTCAAGGGCAAGAAGATCGCGCTGTTCGCGTTGCCGGGCGCCTTCACCCCGACCTGTTCGGCCAAGCACGTGCCGGGCTACATCGCCCTGGCTGACCAGTTCAAGGCCAAGGGTGTGGATGAGATCTGGTGCATCTCGGTCAACGACGCTTTCGTGATGGGCGCCTGGGGCCGCGACCAGAAGGCCACCGGCATCGTGCGCATGCTGGGTGATGGCAGCGCCACTTTCACCAAGGCCTTGGGCATGGAATTCGACCTGACCGAACGCAACATGGGCGTGCGCTCGCAGCGCTATTCCATGCTGGTCGAAGACGGCGTGGTCAAGCAACTGAATCTGGAAGCCCCGGGCAAGTTCGAGGTCTCCAACGCGGAAACCCTGCTGGGCCAGCTGGGCTGATGCCTGCCGGGATTTCCCGGCCACCAGGCGAAAAAGAAACGGCATGCTGCGGCATGCCGTTTTTCCTTGGGGAAACGGATTTATCGCTGTGATCGATGAATGGGCGCCTCCGGCCCCTGTTTTACAGATAGGAACGATTTGCAACAAAGCCCTGCCGCAAGGGGCGGGGCAGGGGCATCTTGGCTATAATGACCGGATGTTGAAACAGCGCACAATCAAGAATCTGGTCAAGACCACCGGCGTCGGCCTGCACTCCGGCACCAAGGTCGAGCTGACCCTGCGTCCGGCCGCACCCGATACCGGCATCCTGTTCCGCCGCGTGGATCTCGATCCCGTGGTCGAGCTGCCGATGATCGCTACCGGCGTGGGCGATACCCGCATGGCCTCGACCCTGACCAAGGATGGCGCCAAGGTGTCCACCGTCGAACACCTGCTGTCGGCCTGCGCCGGCCTGGGCATCGACAATCTCATCATCGACCTGACCGCCGAAGAAATCCCCATCATGGATGGCTCGGCCTCGTCCTTCGTCTTCCTGCTGCAGCAGGCCGGCCTGCAGGAGCAGAACGCGCCCAAGAAATTCATCCGCGTCAAGAAGGCGGTGGAAGTGCGCGAAGGCACGGGCGACAAGGAAAAATGGGCGCGCCTGGAGCCCTATGACGGCTTCCGCCTGAAGTTCTTCATCGAATTCAACCACCCGGCCGTGGATGGTACCGGACAGGTGGCCGAGGTCGATTTCGGCATCGACTCCTACGTCAAGGAAATTGCCCGCGCGCGCACCTTCGGTTTCATGCAGGATGTGGAAACCCTGCGCGGCATGGGCCTGGCCCGTGGCGGTTCCTTCGAGAACGCCATCGTCATGGATGAATACCGCATCCTCAATGCCGACGGCCTGCGCTACGACAACGAATTCGTGCGCCACAAGATCCTCGATGCCATCGGCGACCTGTACATCATCGGCCATCCGCTGCTGGCCAGCTACGATGCCCACAAGTCCGGCCATGGCCTCAACAACCTGCTGCTGCGCGAATTGCTGTCGCAGCCGGATGCCTATGAGATCGTCAGCTTCGACCAGCTCGACCAGGCCCCGCAGACTTACGTGATGCAAGCCCAGCAGGAGTGGGCGCTGAACTGACGCTGACGCTGGCGCTGGCTGCACACGCCGCAATGTAAAACGCCCCGGCCTGGACCGGGGCGTTTGCTTTTCTGGCGATGGCTTGCTGGCGATCTGACGAGAGAAATCTTGTAAATTTTTTAGAAGAATCTCGTGATCCGGCTATTTCCGGACTATTTTCCCTGAAGAAATGGCGGGTCTTCTCCTGCCTGCTTGGCCGATCTGCGCTGGTCGCGCCGCCGTATCATGGCGTCGATGGCTTCCTTCAGGCCCTGGCTGCGCGGATCGCTGGCCAGTGTACTGCTGAGTTCGGCGAAGGAAGTGAGCGCGTTGTCGGTCAGTTCCAGCACCCGTTTTGGCGCTGGCGGGGGGGCCGTCCGGCCAACTTGCACTTTGATTCGGATTGAATTAACCTGCCATCCGTCCTTCAGCAGGCGGTCCTGCAGCCTCGGGGTTTGCTGCTTCAACCGTGCCGCCAGCGCTGCATTGGGCGCGCTCATGACCAGCACGCCAGCTTCAAACTGCAAGATCTGACACGCGGCAAACATCGCCGGCAAGTTCGCGGCCACTGACTGCTGCAGCGTGCCCATGCGAGCCAGGGCGGGCAACAGCGCCGCCATCGTCGAATTCGACCGCAAGAAATCCGCGGCTCCCTTCGTGCTCTTCGCCATGCGTTGAGCACTTGTGAGAGCAGGCCGATAAGGGGTAAACGTAGATGCGTACTTCATCTTTAAACCTTATCACATCCGGTGTCTGACCGGCCGGAGACCAAGGAGCAAAGATGCAAATTATCCTGTTGCACCCCCGTTTCACCAAAGCCCGATCGGTCACGCTCGGCACCAAGCACCTCCTGCTGATGTTGCTGCTGCTGGTGAGCGTGATCGCCGGCGCTTCGCTGTCCATCACCTATTTCCTGCTCAACAAGGCCGGCGACCCGGATGCCGCGCCCATGCTGCACAAGCTGGCCGTCTCCATGAGCCAGGAAGAAGATGGCCGCAACGAGAAATTCCTGAAAGAGAACCTGGCCATGATGGCCGTGAAGGTCGGCGAGATGCAGGCCCAGATGATGCGCCTGGATGCGCTGGGCGAACGCGTGCAGGGCCTGGCCGGCATCCGTCCGGAAGAATTCAATTTCAAGGAGCTGCCCGGTCGTGGCGGCGCTGAAGTCTCCAGCATCGCCGGCTCCGGCCGGGATGTCGGCATGGATGAGCTGCGCCGCATGCTCGACAACCTGGCCCAGGATGCCGGCCATCGTTCCGATTATCTCAACGCGGTGGAATCCACCCTCATGGGCGACAAGATCAAGTCGCGCCTGCTGCCCACCAATCAACCGGTCAACGTGGCCTACAACTCGTCGAGCTTCGGCTGGCGGCTGGACCCCTTCAGCGGCCACAACGCCTTCCATGAAGGCCTGGACTTCCCGGCCCCGGTCGGCACCCGCATCGTTGCGGCCGCCGCCGGGGTGGTGATCGCCTCGGAATATCATTATCAGTTCGGCAACATGCTGGAAATCGACCACGGCAACAACATCATCACCCGCTACGCCCACGCCTCGCGCCTGTTCGTGAAGGTGGGCGATATCGTCAAGCGCGGCCAGCATGTGGCCGATGTGGGTTCGACCGGGCGTTCGACCGGGGCGCACCTGCACTTCGAGGTGCGCATACGCGGCATCGCCCAGGATCCGCGCAAGTTCCTGGCGCTCGGTGCCACCGGCGGCAACCAGCCCAAGCAGATGCCGGTCTTCGTCGCGGGCCGCTGAGTCCGCTCGGGCAAGTTCTGACCAGCGCCAGCCTCCGTGGGACGGGCGTTTGCGGCCGGGGAGGGTGGCCTGCAGGCCGCATTCCTGGCGCATCATTGCATCTCTGGCAAGCCCGGCATGAAGATTTTTGCCAAATCCCCCTCCCCCATTGAAACCTTGCAAACACGCCCGATCTAAAGCGAATGCGGCGCGCAGGCGGCATGAAGACGGGCTGGCGAGCCAATGCCCTCGGCCTGCGTGCTAGAATCCATGGTTTATTTTCGGGCGTTGTCGGCTGGAATCCCGCGGCCGGGAGCCCAACGTCACTCTGCCGGATCGTTCATCGGCGCTTTTATAGAATCCAAGCATGTCATTCCTGACCAAGATTTTCGGCAGCCGTAACCAGCGACTGCTCAAACAATATCAAAAAATCGTCCGCCAGATTAACGCGCTGGAGCCCTCGGTCGAGAAGCTGAGCGACGCCGAACTGCAAGCCAAGACGCCCGAATTCAAGCAACGCATCGCCGGTGGCGAATCGCTGGATGCGATCCTGCCGGAAGCCTTCGCCGTCTGCCGCGAAGCGTCCCGCCGCGTGCTCAAGATGCGCCACTTCGACGTGCAGCTCATCGGCGGCATGGCGCTGCACTTCGGCAAGATCGCCGAAATGCGCACCGGTGAAGGCAAGACCCTGATGGCAACCCTGCCGGCCTACCTCAATGCGCTCGGCGGCAAGGGCGTGCACGTGGTGACCGTCAACGACTACCTGGCACAGCGCGACTGCGAAGACATGGGCCGGCTCTACAGCTGGCTGGGCCTGACCACCGGCGTGAACCTGTCGCAGATGGAACACGACGTCAAGCAGGAAGCCTACGCTGCCGACATCACCTACGGTACCAACAACGAATTCGGTTTCGACTACCTGCGCGACAACATGGTCTTCGATGCCGATGACCGCGTGCAGCGCGCCCTGAACTTTGCCATCGTCGACGAAGTGGACTCCATCCTGATCGACGAAGCACGCACGCCGCTGATCATCTCCGGCCAGGCCGAGAACCACACCGAGCTGTATCACAAGATGAACGCCGTGCCGCCGCTGCTGACCCTGCAGATTGGCGAAGAGACCCCGGACGGCAAGGGCAAGATCGAAGTCCCCGGTGACTACACCAAGGACGAGAAGAGCCACCAGGTCCTGCTGACCGAAGCCGGTCACGACAAGGCCGAGGAAATCCTGACCCAGATGGGCCTGCTGCCCGAAGGCGCATCGCTCTATGATGCCGCCAACATCACCCTGATCCACCACCTGTACGCCGCCCTGCGCGCGCACACCCTGTATCACCGCGACCAGCATTACGTCGTGCAGAACGGCGAAGTGGTGATCGTCGACGAATTCACCGGCCGCCTGATGACAGGCCGCCGCTGGTCTGACGGCCTGCACCAGGCCGTCGAAGCCAAGGAAGGCGTCAAGATCCAGAACGAGAACCAGACCCTGGCCTCGATCACCTTCCAGAACTACTTCCGCATGTATGCCAAGCTGTCCGGCATGACCGGTACGGCCGATACCGAAGCCTACGAATTCCAGGAAATCTATCACCTGGAAACCGTGGTGATCCCGCCCAACCGTCCCAATGCCCGCAAGGACCGCCAGGACCAGGTCTACAAGACCGCGCAAGAGAAGTACATGGCCATGGTCAAGGACATCCAGGACTGCTACGAGCGCGGCCAGCCCGTGCTGGTGGGCACCACCTCGATCGAGAACTCGGAACTGCTCTCGGGCATCCTGACCAAGTCCAAGCTGCCGCACAATGTCCTGAACGCCAAGCAGCACGCGCGTGAAGCGGAGATCGTGGCGCAGGCCGGCCGTCCCAAGATGATCACCATTGCCACCAACATGGCCGGCCGTGGTACCGACATCGTGCTGGGCGGCAACGTGGGCAAGCAGATCCAGCTGATCGAAGCCGACGAGTCCCTGTCGGATGCCGACAAGGCTGCCAAGTCGCAGCAATTGCGCGATGAATGGCAGTCCCTGCACGACCACGTGGTCAATGCCGGCGGCCTGCACATCATCGGCACCGAGCGTCACGAATCGCGCCGCGTGGACAACCAGCTGCGTGGCCGTTCCGGCCGCCAGGGCGATCCGGGTTCCTCGCGCTTCTACCTGTCGCTGGATGATGCGCTGCTGCGCATCTTCGCCGGTGACCGCGTGCGCGCCATCATGGACCGCCTCAAGATGCCCGAAGGCGAACCGATCGAAGCCGGCATCGTGAGCCGCTCCATCGAGTCGGCCCAGCGCAAGGTGGAAGCCCGCAACTTCGACATCCGCAAGCAATTGCTGGAATACGATGACGTCGCCAACGACCAGCGCAAGGTCATCTACCAGCAGCGTAACGAGTTGCTGGAGTCGGCCGAGATGGCCGAGATGATCGCCTCCCTGCGCGAGGGCGTCTTCACCGACCTGTTCCGCGAATACGTGCCGGCCGAGTCGATGGAAGAGCAGTGGGACATCCCCGGCCTGCAAGCTGTGCTCAAGAACGAATGGCAGCTCGACATCGACCTGGAAGCCATGCTCAAGGCCGAGCCCGACCTGGCCGAAGACGAACTGCTGGAGCGCCTGCTGACGGCCGCCAAGGAGACCTACGAAGCCAAGGTCGCCGTGGTCGGTGTGGATGCCTTCGCCGGTTTCGAGCGCAGCGTCATGCTCCAGAGCATCGACAACCACTGGCGCGAACACCTGGCCGCACTGGATCACCTGCGCCAGGGTATCCACCTGCGCGGCTATGCGCAGAAGAACCCCAAGCAGGAATACAAGCGCGAAGCGTTTGAGCTGTTCGCCCAGATGCTGGACCTGATCAAGAACGAAGTCATCAAGGTCGTCATGACCGTGCGCATCCAGAGCCGCGAGGAAATCGAAGCGGCCGAGGAAAGCATGGCCGGTGGCTCGCCCATCAACGTCAACTACCAGCACGCCGACTTCGATCCCGAAGCCGCGCCGGAGGAACTGCTGGCACCGACCGCCCAGGCCGGTGGCGAAGACGACGGATCGGAATACCCCAAGGTCGGCCGCAACGATCCCTGCCCTTGCGGCAGCGGCAAGAAGTACAAGCAGTGCCACGGCAAGCTGGCCTGAACCAGAGTCCCCCGGTTCGGCCGCATTCCGGCCAGATGTGAAGAGGCTGTCCACCCAGGCGGGTGGGCGGCCTTTTTTACATCCTGCAGGTGAAGGCTTCTGCAAAATTGGCCTGGCTCCCTTTATGATGAACGCTCCGGCAGCCCACGCCTGCCGCCCAGGAGAACAAGAAGATGTCGCTCGCCAAGATGTTTCGTGCTTCCCGTCTCAGCTTCACTGCCACCGCCATCGCCGTCCTGCTGGCCGGCTGCGCTTCCTCGCCGCTGCCGCAGTGGCGCGACAGCGGCAACCCGGGCTACGCGCCCGTCACGCCCTCCATCCCGGTGACCAATACCGGCGTGCCCGCCGTGGCCATCAGCACCGCGCCCCCCACCCGTGCGGCGCTGGTGGAAGCGGCCAAGGCCGAGTGGGATTTCTTCGGCAACCAGCAGATCGACATGCGCCATGAACCCTTCAGCGCCCCGCGCCTGGGCTTGCTGGAAGACGAGGGCGAGGCCGTGCAGCGGGTGGCCGAGTATTGGCACGCGGTCGGCAAGAACCTGACCGGTGCAGATTGCCAGCAAGCCTGGTCGGCGGCCTTCATTTCCTGGTTGATGGTGAGCACCAATGTGCCGCCGCAGGATTTCGCGCCCAACGAAACCCATTTCAATTACCTGAGCTTCCTCAAGGACCGCCAGTCGCGCCCCTCGCCGCAATTCGTGCTGCGCCCGGCCGAGAGCGAGCCGATTGCGCCCGGTGACCTGATCTGCGCCCCGCGCGGCAACAATAACATCACTTCCATCGACGAAATCCGGCCCGGGCTGGCCGGCCATTGCGATCTGGTGGTGGAGGTGCATGCCGATGATGGCTGGGCTGGCGTGATCGGGGGCAATGTCTTCAACTCGGTCTCCGAATCCCTGATCCCGGTGGATGAGCAGGGCCGTGCCCAGCCGATTGCCGCGCGCCCGTGGCTGGTGGTGGTCAAGAACCTGCTGCCGTGAGGCCGCCCATGCTGATCCTGGGAAAACTGCTGCTGGGGCCCCTTTTGCTGACGCAAGCCAAACGCCTGCGCCAGACCGCGCTGCGGCTGCCGGAAGCGGCCGGTCCGCGCAGCGGCATGGAGTTTCCCGCCTTGCAGCCTCGGCTGGTGGCCGAGCCGTTGCGCGTGCTGGTAGTGGGTGATTCCTCGGCCGCCGGGGTCGGGGTGGAGCATCAGGAGCAAGCCCTGGCCCAGCCGCTGGCTCGCCAGCTGGCCGCGCGCACCGGCCATCCGGTGGCCTGGCAGCTGGTGGCGCAGAGCGGCGTCAATTCGCTCGAAGCGCTGGACCTGCTGACGCGCCATGAGATCGGTCCGGCCACCGTCCTGGTGGTGGCCCTGGGCGTGAACGACGTGACCTCGCAGATGAGCCCGCAACGCTACGTGGCCAACCTGCGCCTGCTGTGCGAACGCCTGATGGCGCAGGCCGGGGTGGAGCACATCGTCTTCTCGGGCTTGCCGCCCATGCACCTGCTGCCGGTGGCACCGCAGCCGCTGCGCTGGTATCTGGGCCGCTACGCGCGCAAGCTGGACCGCGCCCTGCGCGACTGGATCGATGCCGAGGCCGCCTTGCGTTACTGCTCCCTGCAATGGGCGCTGCCGCATGAGATGGCGATTGACCGCTTCCATCCGGGCCACGGCCAGTATGCGCAATGGGCCAGGATGAGCGCCGAGATCATCGAAAGCGAGTTTCTGCGTCATCAGCCGGTGACGGAAAGTGTTTAAAATACGCGTTCCGATTTTTACGCTGAAAGCTCGCCATGGCCGTCAATTCCCCGATTCCCGTTCCTTCCGACCTGAAAGCCGTCGCCGGCATCGAACTCGGCCATGCCGAAGCGGGTGTGCGCAAGGCCAATCGCAAGGACGTGCTGGTCATGAAGCTGGCCGAGACCGCGACTGTGGCGGGCGTCTTCACCAAGAACCGTTTCTGTGCCGCCCCGGTGCAGATCTGCCAGGCCAACCTGGCGCAGTTGAGCGCCGGCAAGCCCATCCGCGCCCTGGTGATCAACACCGGCAACGCCAACGCCGGCACCGGTGAAGAAGGCCTGCAGCGCGCCAAGTCGGTCTGCGCCGCGCTGGCCCAGCAGATGGGCGTGGAGCCGCAGCAGATCCTGCCGTTTTCCACCGGCGTGATCCTGGAGCCGCTGCCGGCTGATCGCATCATCGCCGGCCTGCCGCAAGCCATCGGCAACCTGAAGGCCGACAACTGGTTCAACGCGGCCGAGTCCATCATGACCACCGACACCCAGCCCAAGGCTGCTTCGCGCACCCTGACCATCGGCGGCAAGCAGGTGGTGATGACCGGCATCAGCAAGGGCGCCGGCATGATCAAGCCCAACATGGCCACCATGCTGGGTTTCCTGGCCTTCGACGCCAAGCTGCCGCAGGCGCTGCTGAACCAGCTGGTCAAGGATGCCGCTGACCATTCCTTCAACTGCATCACCATCGATGGGGATACCTCGACCAACGATTCCTTCATCCTGATGGCCACCGGTGCCGGCGAACTGGAGATCACCAGCGCCGACAGCGACGAGTACAAGCAACTGGCTGCAGCCGTCACCGACCTGTCGCAGCATCTGGCGCACCAGATCGTGCGCGATGGCGAAGGCGCGACCAAGTTCATCGAAGTGGCCGTGGAAGACGGCAAGAGCATCGAGGAGTGCCGCCAGATCGCCTACTCCATCGGCCATTCGCCGCTGGTCAAGACCGCCTTCTTCGCTTCCGATCCGAACCTGGGCCGTATTCTGGCCGCCATCGGCTATGCCGGCATCGAGGATCTGGATGTGTCGAAGATCAACCTGTGGCTGGACGATGTGTGGGTCGCCAAGGACGGCGGCCGCAACCCGGATTACCGCGAAGAAGACGGCCAGCGCGTCATGAAGAAGGCCGAGATCGTGGTGCGTGTGAAGCTGGCGCGCGGCACGGCCAAGGCTTCCATCTGGACCTGCGATCTGTCGCACGACTACGTCTCGATCAACGCCGACTACCGTTCCTGAGCGTTTTTCTTCACCTCGCGGCGTTTCGCCGCCATCGGCCCACCCATCCCCGGGCCGATGGCGCGCCCGGGATGGCGGCGGCAACATGAATGCCCGCGCCCTCGGATCAATTTTATTCACACCGGCCGCCAGCGCCTTGCGCCACAATGGCGCGTGCATTCCCGCCCCGTTCATCCCGATTTGCGATCACCATGACCCAGCTAGACCAATTCCTGCAGCGTGCCGAAGCCTTGCTGGCGCGCGTCGAAGCCATCCTCCCCAACGCCGCCGCCCGTGAACCCGACTGGAACGCCGCCGTCGCCTTCCGCTGGCGCGGTGCGACCGCCCAGCGTCCCGGCTACCTGCAGGCGGTGGGGCAGATCTCGAAGATCGGCCTGTCGGACCTGCATAACATCGGCCCGCAAAAGGAACAGATCGACCAGAACACCCGCCAGTTCGTCGAAGGCCGCCCGGCCAACAACGTGCTGCTGACGGGCGCGCGCGGCACCGGCAAATCCTCGCTCATCAAGGCGTGCCTGAACCAGTACGCCGACCGTGGCCTGCGCCTCATCGAAGTGGACAAGGATGACCTGCACGACCTGCAGGACATCGTGGAACTGGTGGCGGCGCGTCCGGAACGCTTCATCGTCTTCTGCGACGATCTTTCCTTCGAGGAAGGCGAGGGCGGCTACAAGGCGCTGAAGGTGGCCCTGGACGGCAGCATCGCGGCGCAGTCCGACAACGTGCTGATCTACGCCACCTCCAACCGCCGCCACCTGATGCCGGAGCGCCTCTCCGACAACAACACCTACACCCACACCGAGGATGGCGACCTGCACCCCGGCGAAACGGTGGAAGAAAAGATTTCGCTTTCCGAGCGCTTTGGCCTGTGGGTGACCTTCTATCCCTTCAAGCAGGACGATTTCCTGGACATCGTGGCGCACTGGCTGCGCCACTTCGGCTGCAATGACGCGCAGATCGCCGAAGCCCGCGCCGATGCCCTGCGCTGGGCGCTGCAGCGCAGCTCCCGCTCGGGCCGCGTGGCCTGGCAGTTCGCGCGCGACTACGCCGGCAAGGCGCAAGGCTGATGAGCGGCGATTCCAAGCCCGTGGCCAAGCCCATTGACGTAGCCGTGGGCATCCTGATGCAGCCCAACGGCGACGTGCTGTTGGGCCAGCGTCCAGAGGGCAAGCCCTATGCGGGTTACTGGGAATTCCCCGGCGGCAAGGTGGAGCCGGACGAAAGCATCTTCGCGGCGCTGCAGCGCGAGTTCAAGGAAGAGCTGGGGATCGAGGTGCTGGACGGTGAGCCTTGGTGCGGCGTCGAGCACGTCTATCCGCATGCCCATGTACGCCTGCATTTCTACATCAGCCGCCAGTGGCGCGGCGAGCCGCAGAGTCTGGAAGGCCAGGCCTTTGCCTGGCAGGGCAGCGTGGGCGTGGAACCGCTGCTGCCGGCCACCATTCCGCTGCTCCAGTGGCTGGATCAGCTGCGATATGACGACGAAGCCTGAAGATGGGTGGCTTTAAGGCGAAATGAAGGAAAAAGCCCGTCATCACTGCACGGGCTTGTCCCCTTCGTCTTCCAGTGGCAGGTTCACTGCGGGGATAGTGTACTTTTCTTCGGCCCAGGCACCCAGGTCGATTTGCTTGCAGCGTTCGGAACAGAAGGGGCGGTACTTGTTCTTCTCGCTCCATTCCACCTTGGTGCCGCAGGTCGGGCAGTCTACGATCGTGGCCATACGTTTTACTTCACTTCATTCGATTCAGATTACGGATCAAAAGCCGCACAGCGCCAGTTCGAAGGGCACTTCGCCCTCGAAGGAGCGCGGCTTCTCGTCGCCATCCTGCTGGGTGAAACGCACCCACAGCATGTATTTGTTGGCCGAGATCTCGGGGATGGCGCCGAGGTTGATGTCCAGTGACAGGCGCAGCATCTGGTAGACCTTGCCCTGCAGCATCTGCTGGTAACTGCCGCCTTCGGCGTTGATTTTTACTGCATGTCCGGATTCGCGCAGCAATCGCATGACGATGGCGATGGCATCGAACAGCGGGATCAGCGGGGCGAACCAGTTGGAAATGTCCTGGAAACGGCGTTCAAACGGATGCTGTTGCCAGGCGTAATAGGCCGGCAGGTCGAATTCGCAGGCGCCGCCCGGAATGATGGTGCGGCCGCGAATGCTCATGAGCCATTCATTGTCGCGGATGTTCTGGCCGGTCTTGCCCTGGGCAGCAGAGAGGGCGCTGCTGGCCTGGTCGACTTCGGCCAGGATGGCATTGAGCATCTCGGGCTCGACATTGGGATTGGACTGGTAGGCCAGCAGGATCTGCTTTTGCCGTTCCAGCTCTTGCAGCAGGTCGGACTTGAGGTCCGCGCGTCCGGCGACCTCCAGCATTTCAAAAATGGTGGCAAGGGCGATGTGATGCTGATGCGGGCTTTCCTGGTGCAGGAAGAAGACGAATTTCTCGTAGAGGTCTTCCAGTCGCAACAGCGTGCGAATACGCTCATTGAAAGGGTATTCGTAGACGATCAAAGCATGATCCCTTTATTGGTTGAACCGGACTTGTTAGGCCGCTGACAGGCCGCGTGGGTGCAATAACCTCGTCAACATGTGCAATGTCTGTGATTCTGACCCATGCAGAAGAAAATTACAAATGCAGTCGCCATCAAATGAAGCTGCAGGAGCGCATCGCATTTGCCGCGCTGCCCAAGTGCATTGCTGCAGCCGCGCAAGCTGCACCATCGCTCAGTGCCCGCCTGCCAGCGCCAGGTAGCGCGCATGTAGCTCGCGTACCTGATCCGGCAGCTCGGCATTGCTGCCGCCGTTGTCGATGACGTCCTGCGCCACCGCCAATCGCGCCTGGCGGCTGGCCTGTGCGGCCATGATGGCTTCCACTTCCTCACGCTGCAGGCCGTTGCGCTGCATGACGCGCGCGATCTGCACTTCTTCCGGACAATCCACCACCAGGATGCGGCTGGCACGGCCGACCCAGGTGCCGGACTCCACCAGCAGCGGCACCACGAAGATGACATAGGGACCGGTGGCATCCTCGGCCTCGCGCACGGTTTCGCTGCGGATCAGCGGATGCAGGATGGCTTCGAGCGCATGGCGTGCAGTCGGGTTGCCGAAGACGTGCTGGCGCATGCGGGTGCGGTCCATGGCACCGTTCGCATCGATGAATTCGCCGCCGAAATGATCGCGGATGGGATCGATGGCCAGGCCCTGCGGTGCGGTCAGGGCGTGGGCGATGGCGTCGGTATCGACCAGCGAAGCGCCGAGCTCGCCAAACAGGTTGGCCACCGTGGTCTTGCCGCTGCCGATGCCGCCGGTCAGTCCGATGGTGAAGCGTTCAGTCAATGAGGTCATGGAATCAGAAGTCGTAGAGAAGTTGCGTGAGCCAGCCATGGCCCATCAGCAGGGTCAGCATGCCGGCGCAGGCCAGGCAGGGGCCGAAGGGAATGGCCTGGCCGCGCTGGTGGCGGCCAAAAACCATCAGCGCCAGGCCCAGGACTGCGCCCAGCGCCGAGGCCAGCAGCAAGACCAGCGGCAAGGACTGCCAGCCCAGCCAGGCCCCGAGCGCGGCCATGAGCTTGAAGTCGCCATAGCCCAGGCCCTCCTTGCCGGTGGCCAGCTTGAAGATCCAGTAGATCAGCCACAGCACGCCATAGCCGGCCATCGCACCCAGCACGGCATCCTGCAGCGGCACCAGGCGATGCACCACGTTGACCAGCAGCCCCAGCCACATCAAGGGCAGGGTGAGGTCGTCAGGCAGCAGCATGGTGCGGGCATCGATCACCGCCAGCGCAATCAGGAAGGACGCGCACACCATCAGCGCCACGCCATGCAGGCCCAGGCCGAAGCGCCAGCCCAACAGGGCGAACAGCAGTGCGGTCAGCAGTTCCACCAGCGGGTAGCGGGCGCTGATGGGGTGGGCGCAGAAGGCGCAACGTCCGCGCAGCAGCAGCCAGCTGAGCAGGGGAATCTTGTGATGCGGCGCCAGCGGCGCGGCACAATGCGGGCAGGCGGAGGCGGGCAGCCAGAGGTTGTAGCGGTCGGCGTGCGGCAGGGCCTCGCCGCGTTCCCCTGCGACGAAGTTGGCGGTCTCGCGCAGCATCATCTGCGGCACGCGATGGATCACCACGTTGAGAAAGCTGCCGACCAGCAGGCCCAGCAGCGCCGCCGCGCCAGCGAGTGCAGCGTTGCCGGGGAAGGCCAGGGCATCCAAGAAAGACATCGTCGGGTTCAACTGGTTTGGTCGTCAAAGAAGGGGAAGACAGGCGTGCCGGCTTATACCACTGCACCCATGCGGAACACCGGCAGGTACATCGCCACCACCAGGCCGCCGATCACCACGCCCAGCACCGCCATGATAACGGGTTCCATCAGGCTGGTGAGGGCGGTGACGGCTTCATCGACCTCGCGTTCGTTGAGGTCGGCGATCCTGGTCAGCATGGCGTCGAGGGCGCCGGCCTCTTCGCCCACGGCCGTCATCTGCACTGCCAGGTCGGGGAAGACGCCCGTGGCCTGCATGGCCGCATGCAGCGAGGCGCCATTGCGCACGGCGTCGCGCACGGCCAGCGAGGCGTCGGCATAGACCACGTTGCCGGCCGCGCCAGAGACCGTTTCCAGCGCTTCCACGAGGGCGATGCCGGCACCGAAGAGGGTGCCGAAGGTGCGGCTCCAGCGTGCCAGCGCCGCTTGCCGCAACAGCTTGCCGAACAGCGGCAAGGACAGGCTCAGGCGCTGCGCCGCCAGTCGCAGCGGAAGATAGCGCCGCCACGCCAGGGTTGCCAGCACGCCCGTCACCAATGTGCCCAGCAACAGCCAGGGACCGTGCTGGCCCAGTAGACGCGCCGTGGCCATGACGACGCGTGTGGGCAGCGGCAACTCGGCCCCGAACTGCTGGAACATCTGCTCGAATGCCGGCACCACCCACAGCATGATGACGACCGTCACGATGATGGCCACCAGCACCACGGCGCAGGGATAGGCCAATGCCGCGCGCACCTTGCCGCGCAAGGCCAATGACTTTTCGCGATAGAGGGCGATGCGCTCCAGCATGCTGTCGAGCATCCCCGCTTCTTCGGCGGCGCGCACCAGGTTGCAGAAGAGCGCATCGAACTGGCGCGGATGACGCGCCAGCGCCGCATGCAGGCTCTCGCCGCGCGCCACGGCCTGGCGCACGTCGGCCAGCAGCGCGGCCAGTGCGCTCTGGCCGGCGCCGCGAATGGCGATGTCCAGCGACTGCAGCAGCGGCAATCCTGCCCGCAGCATGGTGGCCAATTGGCGGGTGAAGAGGGCGATCTGTTTGGCGCTGATGCGGCCACGCGTCCTCGCTGTGGCCGGGTTTGCCGCAGGGGCCGGGCCATTGTCGAGGTCGGCCGCACGCTCCGCGCGCCGCAGCCGCGCCACGCGCATCCCCTGCTGGCGCAGCCGGGCACGTGCCTGGGCTTCATCGCTGGCTTGTATCACACCGCGTTGCGGGCGATTGTGGCGGTCCAGCCCTTCCCAGCGGAATTGGGACGCCGATGTCGTGCGATCAGGTGCAGGCAAGGATTTCTCCCATGCTGGTTTCACCGCGCAAGACCTTCAGCAGCCCCGCCCGCCGCAGGTCGATGATGCCCTCCGCTTGCGCCTGCCGGCCCAGTTCCAATGTGCCGGCCTGCGCCAGGATCAGCGCTTGCATGGCCGCGCTGACCGGCATCACCTGATAGATGCCGGTGCGCCCGCGAAAGCCGGTCTGGTTGCAGGCCGGGCAGCCGTGCGGCACGAAGGTGGCCGGCGTACCACCGGCCGGACGGCGGCAGCGGCACAGCTTGCGCACCAGCCGTTGGGCCACGATCAGGCTGACCGATGCCGCAATGTTGTAGGCCGGCACGCCCATGTTGAGCAGCCGCGTGAGCGTGGCCGGGGCGTCGTTGGTGTGCAGGGTGGAGAGCACCAGGTGCCCGGTCTGCGAAGCCTTGACGGCGATGTCGGCGGTCTCCAGGTCGCGGATCTCGCCCACCATCAGCACATCCGGATCCTGGCGCAGGAAGGCGCGCAGTGCCAGGGCGAAGTCCAGTCCGGCGCGTTCGTTGATGCTGACCTGGTTGATGCCGGGCAGGTTGATTTCCACCGGGTCCTCGGCGGTGGCGATGTTCACCCCCGGCTGGTTCAGGCGCTGCAGGCAGGCATACAGCGAGACCGTCTTGCCGGAGCCGGTCGGCCCGGTCATCAGGACCAGCCCGTGCGGCTTGCTGATGGCTTGCAGCAGCGCTTCCTGCTGGGCCGGTTCATAGCCGAGGTCGCTGATCGACAATGCCGCCTGCGCGGTATCGAGAATGCGCAGCACGATCTTTTCACCGAACTGCGTAGGCAGCGTCGAGACGCGGAAATCCACCGTGCGCGTGCCTAGCGCCAGGCGCATCTTGCCGTCCTGGGGCAGGCGCTTTTCGGCGATATCCAGCCGCGCCAGGATCTTCAGGCGGGTGGCCAGCTTGTCGCGCAAGCTCAACGGCGGCTGCGCCAGTTCATGCAGCACGCCATCCAGCCGCAGCCGTACGCGGAAGAGATGTTCGAAGGGCTCGAAATGCAGGTCGGAAGCGCCCATGCCGACGGCATCGGCCAGCAGCTTGTGCAGCAGGCGCACCACGGGAACATCATCATCGGCCACGGCCGTGTCGGGAGTGTGCAGCATGGGAGACCTCGCGCGCAGGGGCGCTGCCGCAGGGCAACGCACAGGGAGGGCAAGTCTCCCACGCGCGGCGGCCGCCCGAAAAGCGGGCCGGCCGTTTGCGCGGGACAAAATCGGTGGAGTTCGATGCCGGCCCGCAAGGCCCGGCGCATGCTCTCAGTCCTGTGCCTTCACTTTCGCAGGCAAGGCGATGAGCTTGACCATGCGGATAGCCTGGTTCTGTACCTGCACGATCTCGATCACGCAGCCATCGATCTTGACGGCCACGCTGGCTTCGGGAATGTCCTGCAGGGTTTCCAGCAGCAGACCGTTGATGGTCTTGGGGCCATCCAGCGGCAGCTTCAGGCCCAGGCGCTTGTTGATGTCGCGCAGGGTGGTGCTGCCCTCAAGCAGGCAGGTACCGTCCTTGTCCCAGCCGAAACCTTCGCCGGAGGAGCCGGGCGAGGAGGTCGTGAATTCGCCGATCATCTCTTCGATGATGTCTTCCAGCGTCACCAGTCCCTGCACTTCACCGTATTCATCGACCACGATGCCCAGGCGTTCGTGGTTTTCCTGGAAGTACTGCAGCTGGGTGAAGACATCGGTCTCCACCGGCACGTAATACGGGGCCGAGAGCAGGGCGCGGATGTCGTCGTGGGTGATGTCGTCTTCCTGGCGGAACAGCGAGACAGTCTTGCGCACATGCAGGATACCGACGATGTGATTGATCTCGCCCTCGAACACCGGCAGCTTGTTGTGATAGCAGGTGGCCAGCTGGTGCAGGATCTCCTCCACCGGGGCGGCCAGGTTCAGGGCCTCGACCTGGGCGCGCGGGGTCATGACGTCTTCCACCGAAATCTTTTCCAGGTCGAACAGGTTCAGCAGGATGCTCTTGTGCTTCTGCGGAATGAAACTGCCGCCTTCGAGCACGATGGAGCGCAGCTCTTCGGGAGAAATGCGCTGCTCGGCCGCGCGCGATCCGGTCTTGATGCGCAAGACCTTGAGGATGGCCGACACGAAGATGTTGACGAACCACACCAGCGGCTTGGCGATGCGCATCAGCGGCTTCAAGATGAAGCTGGTAAAGAGCGCAATGCGTTCGGGATGGGTGGCACCAATCACCTTGGGCACGATCTCGGCAAAGATGATCAAGAGCGCCGCCACGAAGGCGGTGGCCGCCGTGATCACGCGCTGGTGGTTGCCGAAGGCGGCGATGGCCAGCGCCGTCACCAGGGCCGTGGCCAGCGCATTGATGACGGTATTGGCGATGAGGATCAGCGAGAGCAGCCGTTCAGTGCGGTCCAGCAGCCACAGGATGGTGACGGCGGCCCGGTTGCCCTGTTTGGCCAGGTGCCGCAGGCGATGGCGGTTGGCGGCCATCAGCGCCGTCTCGGTCATGGAAAAGAAGGCCGAGAGCAGAATGAGAATGAGGAGTGCAAGAGCTTGCACCCATATGGGTACGGTATCCAAACGTTGCCGTCAGTGGGTTGCCCTCACGCATGGGAGGGAGTCGGCGGGCCTGTTTGCTTGTCGTCATGACAGGCAAGCCAGGGCGGCCAGCGAGCGCCAAAGTCTAGACGATGGGGGCTTATCTCGCAAGCCGGGCGGCGGCGCGGTGTGGCGGCTGCGCCCGGACTTGCCCTTCAGTAACCCTTGCTGCGGTCGTAGAGATGCGGCGGCGGCAGGCCGCCCAGCATCGCGGCAATGGCCACCGCCGCCTGCCTGGCGCGTTCGCGGCGCGAGGGCGTTGCCGCTGCATGGGGCGTGACCAGCACGCGCGGATGGCGCCAGACGGCAGCCTCGGCGGGCAGCGGTTCTTCATCGAACACGTCCAGCACGGCACCGGACAAGTGCCCGCTGTCGAGCGCGGCCAGCAGATCCGGCAGGCACACGTGGCTGCCGCGGCCGACGTTGATGACCGCGGCACCGCGCGGCAACTGGCGCAAGAGATCGGCATCGATGAGGTGGCGGGTATCGGTGGTCTCGGGCAAGAGGCAGATCAGGATATCGGTGCGGGCCAGGAAGTCCGGCAACGCAGCGGCCCCGGCAAAGCAGGCCAGCCCCTTTTCGCTGCGCAGCGAGCGCGCCCAGCCGGCGGTCTCGAAGCCGACCGCTGCATGCATGTGCGCCGCCGACAAGCCCAGCGCACCCAGGCCCAGCACGCCCACGCGGGTTTCGCGCGCCGTGCGGGGCGTGGAGAATTCGCGCCATTCGGCGCGCGCCTGCTGGGCAATGATGCGCGGCATGTCCTTCAACAGCATCAGGCTGCTCATGAGCGTGAATTCGGCCATGCGCTGCTGCGTTTCAGGCGTGACCATGCGCACGATGGGCAGCTCCGGCAGGTGCGGGTCTGCAAGGATGTGATCGACTCCGGCAGCCGCACTGATGATGGCCTTCAGGTTGGGGAACTGCGCCAGCCGCCCCGGCTCGGGCTGCCACACCAGCACGAACTGCACGCGCGCCGGATCGACTTCCGGATCATCCCAGGCGCGCACGTCGAGGCCCAGTTCGGGTGCGAATTCATGAAAGCTGGCGCGCCACTCGGCCAGCGCGGCAGCGCCGCCGGACTTGATCAGCAGCACGGGGGCAAGAGCAGGGGTGGTCATGCTTGTGGCTCCACGGGATTGGCCTGGTGCATGGGCCGGCGCAAGGCCGGGTCGAAGGGATTGATCCGGCGCGACAGGGCGGCGGCTTCCCGCTGCAGCATCTGCACCACGGTCGGCAGGCGCTCCTCGGTCAGGCGCGAGGTCAGCGTGCCTACACTCAAGGCACCGACGATGTTGCCGCCGGCATCGAAGAGCGGCACACCCAGCCCGGCCATGCCATCGAGCAGGCCGGCCTGGCGTGCCGCATAACCGGTCTCGCGCACACGCTCGATTTCCGTGCGCAGGTAGACCTCGTCATAGACCCCGAATTCGCGCAGGCGCGGCACGTTGTAGCGGATCACTTCCTCGCGTTCTTCTTCCGGCAGGAAGGCGAGGATGGCCAGCGCGCCCTGTCCCACGCCCAAGGCGACGCGCCCGCCGATGTCGCCGGTGAAGGCGCGGATCGGGAAGGGACCATCGACGCGGTCCACGCACACCGCATCGAAGCGCGAGCGCAGCAGCAGGAAGACCGTATCGCCAAGACTGCCGCACAGCCGCAGCAGCGCCGGACGGCACAGGCTGCGCACATCCGACGCATTGCCGGCGCGCGCGGCCAGGGCGAACAGGTCCATGCCCAGGCGATACAGCTTGCTGCGCTCATCCTGTTCCACCACGCCTTCCCCGGCCAGCGATTGCAGCAGCCGGTGCGTGGTGCCCTGGGTCAGGCCGATGGTCTTGGCCACTTGCGTCACCCGCATGCCTTGCGGTGGTGCATCGGCCAGCGCGCGCAACACCGCAAAGGTGCGCTGGATGCCGTTGACCGGCAGGGAGGCGGGGGCGCTGGCGGCCGTGGCCTCGTCGTTGTGCTCGCTCATGAGGGGGCTTTGTCTGCTGGGTGGAATCGGCGGCGGTTCGCTCGCCGATGCATTTCATTGAACGGAATAAATATAAAAAATTTCCCGACTGTCGAAATACGATAGCAGAATTGGCACCGAAATTGCATCAATAACGAAACAGGAGACGCGCCGCTCACATCGCTTCAGCGATGGGGTTGCGCAATTGAAAGTATGCATCGGAGCGCCCGCCGGCCGACAAGCCCGCCAGCCGTGCAGCGCCCGAACCTTGCGACAGGGAGCTTGCAATGTCATTTCTCACGCTGACCAATGTCAGTAAGTTCTATGGCGATACCCAGGCGGTATCGGGGTTCAACCTCACGGTGGAAAAGGGTGAGTTCATCTCCCTGCTCGGTCCTTCGGGCTGCGGCAAGACCACCACCCTGCAGATGATCGCGGGCTTCGAGGCCGTCAGCGGCGGCCGCATCGAACTCGACGGCCGCGACATCACGCATGCCAAGCCCAATACGCGCGGCCTGGGCATCGTGTTCCAGACCTATGCGCTGTTCCCGCACATGACGGTGGAGCAGAACGTGGCCTTCGGGCTGGAGATGCGCAAGTGCGGCGCCGCTGAGAAGCGCGACCGTGTGGCGCAGGCCCTGTCGCTGGTGCATCTGGAAAAACACGGTGCGCGCTATCCGCGCGAACTCTCCGGCGGCCAGCGCCAGCGCGTGGCCCTGGCGCGTGCGCTGGTGATTGCTCCGCCGGTGTTGCTGCTCGATGAACCGCTGTCCAACCTCGACGCCAAGCTGCGCGAAGAGATGCAATTCGAACTGCGCGACATCCAGCGCAAGGTCGGCACCACCACCATCATGGTCACGCACGACCAGAGCGAAGCCATGTCCATCAGTGACCGGGTGGTGGTGATGGAGGCCGGCCACATCACCCAGGTCGGCCGTCCCCTGAACGTGTATGAACATCCGGCCAACCGCTTCATCTCCACCTTCGTGGGCAAGGCCAACCTGCTCGAAGGCCAGGTGGTCGGTGCCGCAGGTGAACGCGCTGACATCGCGGTGGGCGGCATGATGCTGTCGCTGGAAAGCACCGACACCGGCCTGCGCGGCGGTGGCCGCGTGGTGCTGGGCCTGCGTCCGGAAAAGATCCGCTGTACCGCGCCCGGCCAGGGCCGCTGCAATGGCGAAGTGGTGCGCCGCTTCTTCCTCGGCAGCCAATGGATGTATGAAGTGGAGACCCCGCTGGGCCTGCTCTCGGTCCTGTCGGCCAACGATGGTGCCGAAGCCCTGGAGCAGGGGGCTGCCGTCGGCCTGGCGTGGAGCGACTACAGCCTGCGCCTGGTCTCCACCGCCCGCAGCGATGAAGGGGTCGCAGCATGAGCGCGGCCGGCACAACTTCCGTGGCACCGCCCGTGGTGAGTGCCGCCGCCAGCGACAAGGCGCCCAGCCAGCGCAGCCTGCCCTGGCTGATGTCGGCCCCGGCCATCCTGCTGTGCACGGTGATGCTCCTGGTGCCGCTGGTGCTGACCTTCGTGCTGTCCTTCAACGCCTATGATGCCGAGACCGGCCCCAAGGCCGGTACCTTCACGCTGGAGCATTACGCAGCGGTGCTGACCGATCCGTATTACTACGGCATCTTCTGGCGCACGCTGTGGATCTCGGGCCTGGTCACGCTCATCTGCATCGTCGTCGGTGCGCCCGAGGCGTACATTCTCAACCGCATGCGCAAGCCCTGGCGCTCCATCATGCTGCTGGTGGTGCTGGCCCCGCTGATGATCTCGGTGGTGGTGCGCGCCTTCGGCTGGAGCATGCTGCTCGGTCCCGAAGGCCTCATCAACGGCACACTGGTGGCGCTGGGCTTTGCCAAGGTCAAGCTGCTCTATACCGAAACGGCCATCGTCATTGCGCTGGTGCATGTGATGCTGCCCTTCATGGTGATCCCGGTGTGGACCTCGCTGCAGAAGCTCGATGGTGGCGTGGCCAACGCGGCGCTGTCGCTGGGCGCCTCGCCCATCACCGTGCTGCGCCGTATCGTGCTGCCGCAGATCATGCCCGGCATTCTCTCGGGCAGCCTGATCGTCTTCGGCCTCTCGGCCAGCTCCTTTGCCATTCCGGGGCTGTTGGGCGGACGCCGCCTGAAGATGATGGCCACCATCATCTATGACGAATACCTGCACGAACTGAACTGGCCGCTGGGCGCAGCCATCGCGCTGCTGCTGCTGGTGGCCAACCTGGTCATCATGCTGGGCTGGAACCGCATGATCGAACGCCGCTACAAGAAAGCGCTGGGCTGAACCATGAACAAGAACGGACCGATTGCATTGTGCTTCAATGCGCTGGTGATCCTCTTCACGCTGGCCCCGATCCTGGTGGTGTGCGTGATTGCCTTCACCCCCGAAAACACCCTGACCATGAACGGGCCTGAATTCTCGCTGCGCTGGTTCAAGGCGGTGTTTGAGTTTCCCGACTTCGTGAGTTCCTTCTGGAACAGCCTCTGGCTGGCGCTGGCAGCGGCCACCATCTCCACCGCCCTGGCCATTCCGGCGGCCATGGCGCTGGTGCGTTATCCGCATCGCTGGTCCGGCGTCTTGCAGGGCCTGTTCCTGTCGCCGCTGATCATTCCGCACCTGGTGCTGGGCGTGGCCCTGCTGCGCCTGTTCTCGGTGGTGGGTGGCGCGGGCAGTTTCGGCTGGCTGGTGCTGGCGCACTCGCTGGTGGTGACGCCCTACACCATGCGCCTGATCATGGCCGCGCTCATCGGCTTCGACCGCAGCGCCGAGCATGCCGCACTGTCGCTGGGGGCCACGCGCTCCACGGTGTTCCTGCGCATCACGCTGCCGATGATCCTGCCGGGCATCACCGGGGGCTGGCTGCTGGCCTTCATCAACAGCTTCGATGAAGTCACCATGTCCATCTTCGTGACCTCGCCCTCGACGGTGACGCTGCCGGTGCGCATGTACATGTACGCCACCGAATCCATCGATCCGATGATGGCGGCCGTCTCGGCGCTGATGGTGGCCATCACGGCGGTGGCCATGATCATCCTGGACCGGGTCTATGGCCTGGACCGCGTGCTGGTGGGGCGTTCATGAATCACACCTCTGCTCCTGCACAGGCCCAGCTGGTGCGGCTGGCCGAAGGCGATCGCGCTGCGGTCAGCTTCACGCTGGACGGCCGCCCGGCGACCGCGCTGGAAGGCGACACGGTGCTGACCGCCGTACTGACCAATACCGCGAGCCTGCGCCGCAATGAATTCAGCGGCCAGCCGCGGGCCGGCTTTTGCATGATGGGCGCGTGCCAGGATTGCTGGATCGCCACTGAAAGCGGCGAGCGCCTGCGTGCCTGCTCCACCTTCATCCGTGCCGGCATGCAATTGCGCAGCGGCCAGGAGGAACCCGCATGACGCGCGCAGCTCCCGTCATCGTCGGTGCCGGCCCGGCCGGTGTGCGTGCGGCGCAGACGCTGCTGGCCCATGGCGTGCGGCCCATCGTCATCGATGAAGCCGCGCAGGCCGGCGGCCAGATCTATCGCCAGCCGCCGCGCGGTTTCCTGCGCAGCCGCAAGACGCTCTATGGTTTCGAAGCCAGCCGCGCGCAATCGGTGCACAGCACCTTCCATGCGCTGCGCGAGGCCATCGACTACCGTCCCAACACCCTCGTCTGGAATGCCCAGCCGGGTTTGCTCGACCTGATGGAGGGCAGCGCGCAATCCGCTTCAACGCTGGCCTGGGAAGACATCATCGTGGCCACCGGTGCGACTGATCGCGTGCTGCCTTTCCCCGGCTGGACCACGCCGGGCGTCTATACCCTGGGCGGCTCGCAGGTCGCGCTCAAGTTCCAGGGCTGCGCCATCGGACGCTCGGTGGTGTTGGCCGGCAATGGTCCGCTGCTCTATCTGGTGGCCTACCAGTATGCTAAGGCCGGTGCCCGGGTGGCGGCGGTGCTCGACAGCAGCAGCCTGGCTGACCGCATTGCCGCACTGCCCGCCATGCTGGGCCAGCCGGCCTTGCTGGCCAAGGGCATCTACTACCTTGCCTGGCTCAAGCTGCATGGCGTGCCGGTGCATTCGCACGCGCGGGTGCTGCGCGTGGAAGGCGATGCGCGGGTGCAGGCGCTGGTCTGGCGTCGCGAGAACCTGGCAAGTGCGAGTGGCAAGCCGGGTACCGAGCAGCGCATTGAATGCGATGCCGTCGGTTTCGGCTATGCACTGCGTTCTGAAACGCAATTGGCTGATCTGCTGGGTTGCCGCTTCCAGTTCGACAGCCTGCAGCGCGCGCACCTGCCGGTGCGCGACAAGAGCACCCGCAGCAGCGTGCCGGGCGTCTATCTCGCCGGTGACGGTGCCGGCATCATGGGGGCCGATGCCGCCGAGCTGGCCGGTGAACGCGCTGCGCTGGCCTTGCTGCAGGATCGCGGCATCGCCGTCGATGCGGCCCGTGTGACGCAGATCGAAGCGGAGCTGGCGCGCATCGGCGCTTTCCGTCTCGGACTGGAGCGCGCCTTCCCCTTCCCCGAACGCTGGGCGGCGACGGCAGCGGACGATCTGGTGATCTGCCGCTGCGAGAACATCCGCGCCGGTGAATTGCGCGCCGCCGTGCGCGAGAAAGGCGCTGCGGAAATGAACCGGCTCAAGGCCCTCACCCGCGTTGGCATGGGCCGTTGCCAGGGCCGCATGTGTGGTGCCGCGGCCGCCGAAATTCTGTCGCATGCCGCTGGCCTGCCGGTGCAGGAAGTCGGTCGTCTGCGCGGCCAGGCACCGATCAAGCCGATTCCATTGGGCATGCATGTGCCGGCCCCCGAGCCGGTCTCTGCGCGCGTGATCGCGCTGCATGCGCAGGAGGATGCCTCATGAAGAGCCTCCATACGGAAGTCCTCATCATCGGCGGCGGCATCGTCGGCAGCTCGGCTGCGCTGGTGCTGGCCAAAGCCGGACGCCGCGTGACCATCCTGGAACGCGACCTGTGCGGTGCGCGTTCCAGCGGCATCAACTACGGTGGCGTGCGCCGCCAGGGCCGGCCCGAAGTGCAGCTGCCGCTGTCGCAACGCGCGCATGAAATCTGGGGCGATCTGCAGTCCCTGATCGGCACCACCGGCGAATACGAACGCAGCGGCCACTTCAAGCTGGCCCGCAGCGAGGCCGACCTGCAATCGCTGATCGCCTATGCCGAACTGAGCCGGCCCTACGGCCTGGGGATCGAACTCATCAGCGGCGAACGCCTGCGCCAGCAATGTCCCTGGCTGGGCGGCGCGGCGGTCGGCGGCTCGCTGTGTCCGGAAGATGGCCAGGCCAATCCGCGCCTGGTCTCGCCGGCCTTTGCGCGCGCGGCCGAAGCGGCGGGCGCTATCGTGATCGAGCGTTGCGAAGTCATGCAGGTGGGCCACGATGGCCGCGACTTCGTGGCCGAAGCGCGGCAGGGTGGCGAACCCTTGCAGGTGCGTGCGGAAGTACTCATCAATTGCGCCGGTGCCTGGGCCAATCGCGTGGCGCAGTCCTTTGGCGAGACCGTCCCCCTGACCAGCGGCTACCCCAGCATGGTGGTGACCGAACCGATTCCCCACTTCCTGCCCTGGAGCCTGGGCGTGGAGGGCGGCTCCATCTACTGCCGCCAGGTGGCGCGCGGCAACGTGGTGCTGGGCGGTGGCCGCGGCTATGAGCAGGATGAACTGCGCGCCCGCGCCTCGCATGATTCCATTCTCGGGCTGCTGCCGCAGGCGGCGGCCTTGCTGCCGGCGCTGCGCCATGTCCACATCATCCGCAGCTGGAGCGGCGTGGAAGGCTACCTGCCGGACCAGCATCCGGTGATCGGCCCCAGCACCACGCAAATGGGCCTGCTGCATGGCTTTGGTTTCTGCGGTGCCGGATTCCAGATCGGGCCGGCTGCCGGTGAGGCGCTGGCCGAGCTGGTGCTGCATGGCCGCAGCACCATCGCGCTGGATGCTTTCTCGATTGGCCGCTTCCTGCCGCCACGTTCCGACGCTGTCGACCTGTTGTCCTCCCACCCTGAAAGGAAGATCTCATGATGTCGCTCTCCCGCACCGCTGCCCTCGGACTGTTGCTGGCCGCCACCGCCGCCCAGGTGCAGGCGCAGACCCGCACGCTGTATGTCGGCATGAATGGCGGCAACATGGAGAAGACCTTCACGCAGGCGGTGTTCGGTCCCTTCGAGCAGAAGTACAACGTCAAGATTGCCGTGGTGCCCGGCGGCTCGGCCGACATCCTGGCCAAGGCCCAGGCCGCCAAGGACAAGCCGCAGATGCACCTGATGTTCCTGGACGATGGCGTGATGGTCCGCGCCGTCGGCATGGGCCTGTGCGAGAAGCAGAAGCCCAATCCCAACCTGGCCAACCTGCTGCCGGTGGCGCACATCAAGGATGACCTGGCCACGGGCGTGACCATCAGCGTTACCGGCCTGGCCTACAACACCAAGGTCTATGCCGAGAAGGGCTGGGCACCGCCGACCTCGTGGCTCGACCTGGCCGATCCCAAGCTCAAGGGGCGCGTGGTGTTCCAGTCGCTGCCTTCGTCCACCTTCGGGCTGCATGCCTTCCTCGCCTTCAACCAGCTCAAGGGCGGCACGGATGCCAACGTCGATCCCGGCTTCAAGGCCTGGCCCTCGACCATCGGGCCCAATGTGCTGGAGTACATCTCCAATTCGGCCAAGATTTCCGAGATGGCACAGACCGGCGAAGCGGCTCTGTTCCCTTACACGCCCACGCAATCGACGCTCTTGAAGAGCAAGGGCGTGCCGGTGGAATACGTGCAGCCCAAGGAAGGCGCCATCGTGCTGATGGTGGCGCAGTGCGTGATCGCCAACAACACCGAGCCGCAGCTGGCGCAGGAGCTGGCGGCCTATCTGCTCTCGCCGCAGGCGCAAGCGCTGGCGCTGGAAAACGGCAACTACAACCCGACCAATACCAAGGTCCAGGTCAGCGGCACGGCCGCGGCCGAGCAGGCGCGCATGAATGGCTTCGTCAAGGCCGCGCGCGCGGTGGACTGGGATGAGATCAACAAGAACCGCGCCGTGTGGAATACGCGCTGGAGCCGCACCATTGAGAGATGAGATCGGCAGCTCGTCGGCCTGAAACGCAGGAATGCGTAAATGATTTATCTGATTTGGCAGAACCTCTGGTAGTTTTTTACGCCACCTGCGCGGTGGCGTTTTTTTTGCGCTGATGGCGCGTGATCCCCATTTTTGTTTATCTGTGGCATCGATAAATCGATGTCGATTGTGCAATGGCGCAGATAAACCACAGCAGACCGTCCCGAGGCGCGCAGTGGCGGGTAGGGCAAAAATCGCGTATAATGCATGGATCGCTCAAGAACCGAGCGGAAATCCTGATCCCCACGCGCCTTGTCGTACAGCATCTTGCAATCCGCGTGATTCGCATCTTCATCCGCTTCCCCGAGTAAAGAAACTGCGCTGCCGGTCTCGCCGCCAGCGGGTTCACCTGTCCTCCGACCTTAACGCTCCCGGCCTCCCCATGGCGTGGCCAGTCGTCAAAGCCAGAGATTGCAAATCCCCGAGCCCTTCCTCCGTGAGGTCGCGTGCTCACGCACAAGAAAGAGAAAATGGCAAAAGAAGAACTGATCGAAATGCAAGGACAAGTCTCCGAAGTCCTCCCCGACTCGCGTTTCCGCGTGGCGCTGGACAACGGCCATTCGCTGATCGCCTATACGGCCGGTCGCATGAAGAAGAATTTCATCAAGATTCTGGCGGGCGACAAGGTCACGCTGGAACTGTCTCCCTACGACCTGAACAAGGGTCGCATCATCTTCCGTCACCTGGAACAGCGCGGCCCGAGCGGCCCCCGTCCGGGTTTCCGTCGCCGCTGAGATCGCGCGGCGCATCCCTCCCACGCCCAATGGCGTGGTGCGCCGCCTGATGCCTTCCGGCCCGCCTGTCCTTCACGACGGTATGCGCCCTCCCATGATCGGTTTTGCGAAAGAAAAAAAATATGCAAGCTCCGGTCACTCATCAGGAGCAGTACAAGGGCTTTCACATTTCGCTGCGCTGTCATGGTGCGGACGGGTTGTGGGAGGTTGCCGAAGTTCATATCGCCGACAGCAGCGGGCTGGAGCCGTCCCTGTTTCCGCGCCGCCAGCTGCCTGGCCGGTTTGATAGCGCAGCGCTGGCCGTGGAGCGCGGCATGGGATGGGCCAGGGCGGTGATCGACAATCTCGATCCGGCGCTGGATAACGGACGTTTGTTCTGAGTCCCGAGGCCCGCGCGCTCCGGGCATTGAAATCCTCACCTCGCTGATCCTAGAATAGGTCGCAGCAAGCGCGGCGCGCCTTGCCGGCTGTCCTCCATCCGGCTTCACCGGAATACCCCAGCGGTTTCCCGCCGCGCCTGACCTGTTGCGCTTGCCTCATCGTCCGTTTCGGGAGATCAGGTTCATGGAACTCATCGATACCATCACGGCCCAGATGTCGGCCACCCGCCTGCCGCTCTACGCAGTCAGCGCTACCGCTGCCCATGCGGCGGACAGTCCCCTCTACCTCTTCCTGCACTGGCACGGTTTCCAGCGGGCCACGCCGCTGCAGTTACCGGGAGTGGCGATCCCCGCCAGGCCGGTGTTGAGTTCCGTGCTGAAGGTGGAGGGCCCCTGGTACAGCGACCTGCTGCGCGATGAACTGGTACTGGCGCTGGCCTGGCACCTGGGGGCCTGGGACGTCACGCGCATCCGTGCGCGCGGATGCAACCAGATCGGCGCGCCGGCGGGCGAAGCCCTGCAATGCCGACAGGCCTTCGGGGAGGGCGACGAAGACCATCCGGTCACGCTCGACGATGCCCCGCAGGCCCGCCATGACGCCATGCAACTGGCTGCGCGCCGTGGCTACTGGCGCTGGCTGTTCCACCCGGTCAAGGGTGGCCTGTGGTCGCAACTGGCGCAGGACGACGAGACGCTCAACAGCGATGGCGCACGTACCGGCCCCTGTCCGGTCGCGCCGCTGCCGGCTGAAGACCGGGGCCGCCGGACGGTCTACCGGATGGGACGCATCACGCGATTGATCCTGCCTTCCAGGCTGTAACAGATTGTTACAAATTGCTCTTCCTGGCGCTCTTGATAAGCGGCACGGCCAGACCTATTTCCTGCATCGCCGAATTTTCAAGGCCGGGGTCCCCGGATCCCTGATTCTCTTTTGTTCACGTGACATAGACCATTCTGGAGATTGAACATGAAACTTCGTCCCCTTTATGACCGAGTGATCGTCAAGCGAATCGAACACCAGCGCCAGACCGCCTCGGGCATCGTGATCCCCGACAGCGCCACCGAGAAGCCCGAGCAGGGCGAGGTGCTGGCCGTGGGCAATGGCCGCGTCCTGCCCGACGGCAATCTGCGTGCGCTGCAACTGAAGGTTGGCGACCTGGTGCTGTTTGGCAAATATGCCGGGCAGACCGTCAAGATCGATGGCCAGGAGCTCCTGGTCATGCGCGAGGAAGATATTTTCGGCGTCTTCGAAGCTGCCGCCGGGCAGGACAAGAAGGCTGCCTGACACGGCGCATTGCTGATCCTTACCATTCCCTAGTTCGTGGAGACCTAACATGAGTGCGAAACAAGTGAAGTTTCATGACACTGCCCGCGCCCGCGTCGTCAAGGGCGTCAACGTACTGGCCGATGCCGTCAAGGTGACCCTCGGTCCCAAGGGCCGCAACGTGCTGCTGGATCGCAGCTTCGGCGCGCCGGTGATCACCAAGGACGGTGTCTCGGTGGCCAAGGAAATCGAGTTGAAGGACCGCCTGGAGAACATGGGCGCGCAGGTCGTCAAGCAGGTCGCCTCCAAGACGGCCGACGTGGCCGGCGACGGCACCACCACGGCCACCGTGCTGGCCCAGTCCATCGTGCAGGAGGGCATGAAGTACGTGGCCGCCGGCATGAACCCGATGGACCTCAAGCGCGGCATCGACAAGGCAGTGGCGGCGGCCATCGAGGAACTGCGCAAGATTTCCCGCCCCATCACCACCAACAAGGAAATCGCCCAGGTCGGCGCGATCTCGGCCAATTCCGACGAGGCCATCGGCAGCATCATCGCCCAGGCCATGGAGAAGGTCGGCAAGGAAGGCGTCATCACGGTCGAGGATGGCAAGTCGCTGGAGAACGAACTTGATGTGGTCGAGGGTATGCAGTTTGACCGGGGTTACCTGTCGCCGTACTTCATCAATGATCCGGACAAGCAGTTGTGCCAGCTCGATGACCCGTTGGTGCTGCTGTATGACAAGAAGATCTCCAGCATCCGTGAACTGCTGCCGGTGCTGGAAATGACGGCCAAGGCCGGCAAGCCGCTGTTCATCGTGGCCGAGGATATCGATGGCGAAGCGTTGGCGACCCTGGTGGTGAACTCGGTGCGTGGGGTGCTGAAGGTGGCGGCGGTGAAGGCGCCGGGCTTCGGCGATCGCCGCAAGGCCATGCTGGAAGACCTGGCCGTGCTGACCGGCGGTACCGTGATCTCCGAAGAAACCGGCAAGAGCCTGGAGAAGACCGCCCTGGAAGACCTGGGCAGCGCAAAGCGCGTGGAGGTGCGCAAGGACAGCACCACCGTCATCGACGGCGCTGGGGCCCAGGACAAGATCGATGCCCGCGTCAAGTCGATCCAGGCCCAGATCGAGGAAGCCACCAGCGACTACGACCGCGAGAAGCTGCAGGAGCGCGTGGCCAAGCTGGCCGGCGGGGTGGCGGTCATCAAGATCGGCGCCGCGACCGAGGTGGAAATGAAGGAAAAGAAGGACCGCGTCGATGACGCCCTGCACGCCACCCGTGCGGCGGTGGAAGAAGGCATCGTGCCCGGTGGCGGCGTGGCGCTGCTGCGTGCCCGTGCGGCGATCAGCAAGCTGGAAGGCGCCAATGCCGACCAGAACGCCGGTATCCAGATCGTACTGCGTGCGCTGGAGGCCCCGCTGCGCGTGATCGCTGCCAATGCCGGCGACGAACCGTCGGTCGTGGTGGCCAAGGTCTATTCCGGCAAGGGCAATTTCGGCTACAACGCAGCCAACGGCGAGTACGGCGACATGGTGGAGCTGGGCGTGATCGATCCCACCAAGGTCACCCGCACCGCCCTGCAGAACGCGGCCTCGGTAGCTGCGCTGATCCTGACCACGGACGCCACCGTGGCTGAAGCCCCTGCTGAAGAGAAGGAAGTGAAGAATCCGGCAGAGCTGGAGATGTAGGCTGGCAGGTGGGGCAACCGCCTCGAGCTGTATGTGAACGAAAAGGCGGAATTCGTGGGATCACGGGTTCCGCTTTTTACTTGGCTGTGCAAAAGGCGACATACAGGAGGCGGGGCAAATGAAAAAGCCCAGCATCGCTGCTGGGCTTTTTTGTCCTTGGTCTGCAAGGTAATTCTGGTCGGGGTGAGAGGATTCGAACCTCCGGCCTCTACGTCCCGAACGTAGCGCTCTACCAGGCTAAGCTACACCCCGTCGAGTGAGATCTAAGTCAGTGATTTCGATCTACTGCGAAAGCCGATAATTCTAACAGGGATTTTTTGAATTGGCTATCGGGAAGTGAAATAATTGCATCCGCAGCGCGCCGGGCGGCAATCTCCGCCTGTTCGCGCGTATAGGCCAGGGCGCCGGAGTGAGTGATGGCCGACAGCACTTCGTCGAAATGCTGTTCGTCGCCGTTCTCGATGCAGGTGCGCACCAGTTCGCGCTGTTGCGGCGTGCCGTGCTGCATCAGCCAGATCAGCGGCAGCGTGGGCTTGCCTTCGCGCAGGTCGTCGCCGACGTTCTTGCCGATCTCGGCGCTGTTGCCGGAATAATCCAGTACGTCGTCGATCAGCTGGAAGGCGGTGCCGATGGAGCGGCCATATTCGCCGGCGGCTTCGATGCCGGCTTCGTCGGCACCGGCAATCAGGGCGCCGATCTGGCTGGCGGCCTCGAACAGCTTGGCGGTCTTGGAACGGATCACCTGCAGGTAGCCGGCTTCGTCCACATCCGGATTGTGCATGTTGAGCAGCTGCAGCACCTCGCCCTCGGCGATGACGTTGGTGGCATCAGCCACGATTTCCATCACACGCGGGTTGCCCACCGCCACCATCATCTGGAAGGCGCGCGAATAAAGGAAGTCGCCTACCAGCACGGAGGCCGCATTGCCGAACATGGCATTGGCAGTCTGCTTGCCACGGCGCAACGAGGATTCGTCGACCACGTCGTCATGCAGCAGGGTGGCGGTATGAATGAATTCGATCACGGCCGCCAGCGAGTGGTGATGCTCGCCCTTGTAGCCGAAGGCATTGGCGATGAGCACGACCAGCACCGGGCGCAGGCGCTTGCCGCCCGCACTGATGATGTATTCGGCGACCTGGTTGACCAGCGGCACCTCCGAGTACAGCTGCCGGCGGATGACTGCGTTGACCGCCTCCATGTCGGCGACGATCGGATGCATGATGGTTTGTTGCGAAGCGTTTTGTACGGCGGCAGACAAGGCGGAACCTGTGGAAAATGGTTATTCCCCGGATTATACGATGACAAGGCAGGGGCACGCCAAAGAGCCTGAGCCCGCACAGTAAAGGTTTTTCATTGTTGGAATGAAAACCTGGCTGAGGATTCGGGTTGTCTGTCAGGCAAGTCCTCTTCCATTGTCCTGCCGGAAACTGTGTTGTACAGAGGTCGGGCAAAGTGTCAAGGCTTTTGACCGTGGGGCTAAGTGCCTGTATAATTTGCGGTTTTCCTGTTTCGCCATGGGTTTTTGACGGGCGCGGCAAGGGAGAAATCGTTCTTATTCATTCATTCGTGAGGTTTCACATGTACGCGGTCATAAAAACCGGCGGCAAACAATACAAAGTTGCTGCTGGCGAAAAACTCAAAGTAGAACAGATACCGGCTGACATTGGCTCCGAAATCACTTTGGATCAAGTGCTCGCAGTGGGCGCAGGCGAAACCGTGAAGTTCGGTGCGCCGCTGGTCGCAGGTGCTACGGTGCTGGCTACTGTGGTAGCACAAGGTCGCCATGACAAGGTCCGCATCTTCAAGATGCGTCGTCGCAAGCACTACCAAAAGCGTCAAGGCCATCGTCAGAACTACACCGAACTGCAAATCGTCTCCATCAACGCCTGAGCGTTGACCCGAACGAACTGCTCATCCAAAGTCATCAAGGAGTTTTAAATGGCACACAAAAAAGGCGGCGGCACTACGCGCAACGGCCGTGACTCAGAATCGAAACGCCTGGGCGTCAAGGTTTATGGCGGCCAAGTGATCAACGCTGGCGGCATCATCGTCCGTCAACGCGGCACCCGCGTCCACGCTGGCGAAAACGTCGGCGTCGGCAAGGACCACACCCTGTTCGCCCTGAAGGACGGCAAGGTCAAGTTCGTTGTCAAGGGCCTGCAACAGCGTCAATACGCTACCGTCGTTACGGCGTAAGCGTTCCTGTCATCCGGGTTCGCCCGGAAACCAGGCATAAAAAAGGCTCTGCCGATGGTGGAGCCTTTTTGATTTTTGAAGAGCCGTCAACAAAGCGCCGAGCCCAGGCTTCCGTCGGAAGCGCCGGGGTGGGTCCTGACCAGGACCGAGGTGCATCGACGTTTTGTTAGCGGCTCCCATGTCCCATGAGGCGTCCAAATCATGAAATTCATCGACGAAGCACGTATTGAAGTCGTGGCGGGGGATGGCGGCAACGGTGTCGCCAGCTTCTGCCGCGAGAAATTCCGCCCCTTCGGCGGTCCCGACGGCGGCGACGGCGGCAAGGGCGGCACCATCTGGGCCGTGGCCGACCGCAACGTCAACACCCTGATCGACTATCGCTACGCCAAGCTGCACCGCGCCGGTCGCGGCGAAAACGGCCGTGGCTCGGACTGCTACGGCAAGGGGGCCGATGATGTCTACCTGCGCATGCCGGTGGGCACGCTCATCGTCGACATCAACACCGGCGAACACATCGCGGACCTGACCTTCCACGGCCAGACCGTGATGCTGGCCAAGGGCGGCGAAGGCGGCTGGGGCAACATCCACTTCAAGACCTCCACCAACCGCGCTCCGCGTCAGAAGACCGAAGGCAAGGAAGGCGAGCGCCGCGAGCTGCGCCTGGAACTGAAGGTGCTGGCCGACGTGGGCCTGTTGGGCATGCCCAATGCGGGCAAGTCGACCTTCATCACGGCCGTCTCCAACGCCCGTCCGAAGATCGCCGACTACCCCTTCACCACCCTGCACCCCAACCTGGGTGTGGTGCGCGTGAGCCACGAGAAGAGCTTCGTGATCGCCGACATCCCCGGCCTGATCGAAGGTGCGGCCGATGGCGCCGGTCTGGGCGTGCAGTTCCTGCGCCACCTGCAGCGCACCGGTCTGCTACTGCACATCGTCGACCTGGCCCCCTTCAATGAGGAAGTCGATCCGGTCAAGGAAGCCAAGGCCATCGTGCAGGAACTGAAGAAGTACGACCAGTCCCTGTTCGACAAGCCGCGCTGGCTGGTCCTGAACAAGCTGGACGTAGTGCCCGAGGCCGAACGCGCCAAGCGCGTGAAGGATTTCGTCAAGCGCTTCGGCTGGAAGGGCCCGGTCTTCGAGATCTCGGCGCTCAACCGTGACGGCTGCGAAGAGCTCATCAACGACATCTACAAGTATCTGGAAACCAAGCGCGCCGAAGAGCACCGCGCCGAAGAAACCCAGATGACCGAGGAAGCCCGCGCCATCTCCAGCATCGATCCGGACGATCCGCGCTTCAAGGTCCTGGACTGATTCGTGCCGGTGCAGCCCTGAAGCTTCTTGGGGCTGCGCGCGGGGGCGGTTCGGGCTATCATCTCTGCCTGTCGGATTTTCCGACCGCTCCCAGAAGAATCAGAACCCGGAACACTATGCAATCGGTCATTCAACGCGCCAAGCGACTCATCATCAAGGTTGGCTCTTCCCTGGTCACCAATGATGGCAAGGGCCTGGACGCCAACGCCATCGCCCGCTGGGCGGAACAGATCTCGCAATTGCGTGCGCTCGGCAAGGAAGTGGTGCTGGTCAGCTCCGGCGCGGTGGCCGAGGGCATGCAGCGCCTGGGCTTCGACAAGCGCCCGACCGGCATCCATCACCTGCAAGCCTGCGCGGCCGTGGGCCAGATGGGCCTGGCACAGATCTACGAAACCAGTTTCCGCAAGCACGACCTGCACACCGCACAGGTGCTGCTGACCCACGCCGACCTGGCCGACCGCGAACGCTACCTCAATGCCCGCTCCACCCTGTTCGCCCTGCTGCAACTGGGCGTGGTGCCGGTCATCAACGAGAACGACACGGTGGTCACCGATGAAATCAAGTTCGGCGACAACGACACCCTCGGCGCTCTGGTGGCCAACCTGATCGAGGCCGAAGCGCTCATCATCCTCACCGACCAGCCGGGCCTGTTCACCGCCGATCCGCGCAAGGATCCTGCGGCCACGCTCATTTCCGAAGCGCGTGCCGGCGACCCGTCGCTGGAGCTGATCGCAGGCGGCACCGGTACCGGCATCGGCCGCGGCGGCATGCTGACCAAGATCCTGGCCGCCAAGCGCGCCGCCACCTCCGGCGCACATACGGTGATCGCCTGGGGCCGTGAGGAACAGGTCCTCACACGCCTGGCTGCCGGTGAAGCCATCGGTACCCAACTCAACGCCGAGACCGCGCAACTGACCGCGCGCAAGCAATGGATGGCTGATCACCTCAAGACCGCCGGCCGTGTGGTGCTCGATGCTGGCGCAGTGCAGAAGCTGAGCCTGGAAGGCAAGTCGCTGCTGCCCATCGGCGTGGTGGAAGTCTCGGGCGAGTTCGGCCGGGGCGACGTGATTACCTGCGTGGACGAGAGCGGCCGCGCCATCGCGCGCGGCATGAGCAACTACAACAGCTCGGATGCGCGGCGCATCATCCGCCATCCTTCCTCCGAGATCCAGGCCATCCTCGGTTTCGTCGAGGAGCCGGAACTGGTGCATCGGGATAATCTGGTGCTGCTGTGAAGGCGATGCATTGCAGTAAAGAAATAATTTATACGATTTATACGATATAAATCATTTCATGCGGACAATAAAAAACGCGGCCAAGGCCGCGTTTTTTATTGTGTGCTTCGAGCCAGCCGCCGGGATCAGCGACGCACCGGATCAATACGCGTCTGCGTCTTGAGGCGATTGACGATGCTCTTGACGTTCTCATTGTCGGCAATGATCTTGCCTTCGCAGAAATAATCCTTGAACAGCGCGCCATCGATGCGATTGACGCCGATATCGCGGATCGGCTGCCACTTGTCGCGGCGCGAGCGCGACCATTTGCCATCGGGATGGCCGAAGGCGTAGGTCTTCTTTTCCCAGGTCTCGCAGCGCATGCCTTCGTACATCACGTTGACCGCACCGCCTTCGGTCTTGGTGACCACGGTGTAGCGCACTACCTTGTCGGTGCCGATCGACACGGAATTGGTATCGATGTAGGCCTTCATGGTGGCATTCGGGCTGAGATAGAACTCGGCCAGGTTCTGCTCTTGCGGCGTCGGCGGCAACTGCACGGCGATTTCCTGCCAGGGCTTTTCCTCGTCGTCGAATTCTTCATCGAAGCTCTGCGCCAGTGCGCCGGCGCAGGCCGCCAGCAGCGAGCAGGCCAGCACCGCGCGGCGCAGGCCGCGCACGGTGAACAGGGAACGTGGGGGTTCAGGTTGCTGGAAAGAGGGCATGGAACTCACTTGGTTTCCGGCGTGCTCGCGCCGTTGCAGGGCTGGGCTTGTGCGGCCTGGCCCGGATTCTTGTGGGGATGCGCTATGCGCCCGGCTTGCTCGGCCCGGCGCGGGCCGTGGCCCGGACGACTCAGGAAGCGCGACAATTCCTGCAGCGCCTGCTGATAGACCTCGCGTTTGAACTCGATGACCACATCGAGCGGCACCCAGTAGTCATGCCAGCGCCAGGCATCGAATTCCGGATGCGAGGTGCCGCGCAGGTTGACGTCGCAATCGCGCCCGACCATGCGCAGCAGGAACCAGATCTGCTTCTGGCCGCGGTAATGGCCGCGCACTTCGCGCTTGATGAAATGATCGGGGACTTCGTAGCGCAGCCAGTCACGGGTGCGGCCGATGATCTTGACGTGCTCGGCACGCAGGCCGATCTCTTCTTCCAGTTCCCGGAACATCGCCTGTTCGGGGGTCTCGCCGTGCTTGATGCCGCCTTGCGGGAATTGCCAGGAGTGCTCGCGTACGCGCTTGCCCCACCACACCTCGTTATTGGCGTTGAGCAGGATGATGCCGACGTTCGGGCGGAAGCCTTCTCGATCCAGCATGGTGATCCTCAAACTTTCTGCGGCTGGAAGTCCCTTTCAGGCAGGCTCATGCGACTGCGGGCGCACGCGGCAAAGCCGGTACGCCAGGCGGTCAGGAGCAATCACATCGATGCACGGATGTCATTGAAACTAGGAGCAAATCTGCAAAGAAAGGGCGCATCAGCCAGCTAATCCTTTAAAATTGGAACGATTATAACCCTCCTCTTTTTAAAAAGAACCGACCGTCATGCGCGCCTCACGTTTTTTTATTTCCACCCTGAAAGAAGCCCCGTCCGACGCTGAAATCGTGAGCCACAAGCTGATGATGCGTGCTGGCATGATCAAGCGTCTGGGAGCTGGCATCTACACCTACATGCCCATGGGTCTGCGCGTGATTCGCAAGGTCGAAGCCATCGTCCGCGAGGAAATGAATCGTGCCGGCGCCGTCGAGCTGTTGATGCCGGTGGTGCAGCCGGCCGAGCTGTGGCAGGAAACCGGCCGGTGGAACAAGATGGGTGCCGAGCTCATGCGCGTGAAGGATCGCCATGGCCGCGATTTCGCCATCCAGCCGACTTCCGAAGAAGTGGTCACCGACGTGGCCCGTACTGAGCTGCGCAGCTACAAGCAATTGCCGGTCAACTTCTATCACATCCAGACCAAGTTCCGCGACGAGCGCCGTCCGCGTTTCGGCCTCATGCGCGGCCGCGAATTCACGATGAAGGATGCCTACTCCTTCGACCGCGATGTCGATGGCCTGAAGAAGTCCTACCAGGCCATGTATGACGCCTACGTGCGCATCTTCACCCGCTTCGGCCTGGAGTTCCGTGCCGTCGCCGCCGACAACGGTGCCATCGGCGGTTCCGGCTCGCACGAATTCCACGTCATCGCCGCCACCGGTGAGGACGCACTGGTCTATTGCCCCACCTCCGATTACGCCGCCAACATGGAAGCGGCCGAAGCGCTGCCCGTGGACAGCAGCCGTGGTGCCGCCACCCAGGCGCTGGAAAAGACCGCCACGCCCGGCAAGTCCAAGTGCGAAGCCGTGGCTGAATTGCTGGGCCTGCCGCTGGCACGCACCGTCAAATCCATCGTGCTGGCAGTGGACAACGAAGATCCGGCCAAGAAGGAAATCTGGCTGCTGCTGCTGCGCGGCGACCATGAACTCAACGAAGTGAAGGCCAGCAAGATTCCGGGCCTGTCCACCTACCGCTTCGCCAACGAAGCCGAGATCGTTGAATGGTTCGGCACGCCCCCGGGCTACCTGGGACCGATCGGCACCAAGAAGCCGGTCAAGGTGGTGGCCGACCGCACGGTCGCCAACATGGCCGATTTCGTCTGTGGTGCCAATGAAGCCGATTTCCACTACACCGGTGCCAACTGGGGCCGTGACCTGCCCGAGCCGCTGGTGGCCGATATCCGCAACGTCGTTGAAGGCGATGCCTCGCCGGACGGCAAGGGCGTGCTGGCGATCCAGCGCGGCATCGAAGTGGGCCACGTGTTCCAGCTGGGCACCACCTATTCCGAAGCGATGAAGGCGACTTACCTGGATGAGTCCGGCAAGCCGCAACCGCTGGTGATGGGCTGCTACGGCATCGGCGTGACTCGTATCCTGGGCGCGGCCATCGAACAGAATTTCGACGACCGCGGCATCATCTGGCCGACCTCGATTGCGCCCTTCGAAGTGGTGCTCTGCCCCATGGGCTATGACCGCAGCGAAGCCGTCAAGACCGAAATCGACAAGCTGTACGCGCAACTGACCGAGGCGGGTGTGGATGTGGTGTTGGATGATCGTGGCGAGCGTCCGGGCGCGATGTTCGCCGACTGGGAACTGATCGGCGTGCCGCATCGCATCGTGGTCGGTGACCGTGGCCTCAAGGAAGGCAACATCGAATACCAGGGTCGCCGCGATGCAGAAGCCACCCAAGTACCGCTGGCCGAGGCGCTGGCCTTCATCCAGGGCAAGCTGGCTGCCTGATCTTTCCACAGGCTGCAATGACAAAGGCGGGCGCCATGGCGTCCGCCTTCGTTTTTGGGGAGAGCGAAATTACTTGGCCGGGACGATGGTCACGGTCTCGCGCAGGATGCCGCCCGAGGCGACGCTGCCATCGCTGTTGCCCTGACCGTTGACGCGCTTCTCGCAATCGATGCGATCCGATTGCGGCAGGCCTTCACAGCGGCGCAGGGCGTTTTCCTTCAGTTGCGCCGCGCCCGGATCGGTCAGCGTGCCGCGCGCAGCGGCTTGCTGGGCAGCACCGGCTTCACGCAGGCAGGTAGCGCGGTCTTCCGTGGAGGCGCCGCTCTTGCAGGCGGCGATCTGCTGCTGGTATTCCGATTGGCCGGCCTTGCCCGCAGCGAACACGTGCGAGGCACCGCCCAGGGCGGCCAGGCCGATCACGAGGGCGCTGGCCGAACGCAGCAGTTGGTGACGCAGGGTGGCGGTTTGGTTTGGCATGGTCATTTCCTTTCTCTTGGTCATGAGCGTCCAGGCTCATCAGTGGATGGCACAGGGATAGACCCGGTTTCCGGTTTTCGGTTCTTTTATTCAGTTCTGCCGGAGGCGATGTGAGCTGGAAAGCTGAAACCGGCCTTTGCGGCCAGTGCCACACCCTGCAGAACCGCCATGGTAGGCGGTGACAGGCCTGCTCGCCATCAGAGAAGTGCTGCAGGCTGCGTCAGACAAGAGGAAAACCGGCCGGCCAGGCCACGCCCCCTGAAACATCCGGAAACAAAAACGCCCGCATGACATCTGCGGGCGTTTTTGTTTGCAAGTCGCTTGCAAACCGCGGGCGTCGATCAGCTCAGGTGAGCCGAGATCAGCTTGGTCATTTCAAACATCGTGACTTGCTTCTTGCCACCGAAGATTGCCTTGAGCTTGTCATCGGCATCGATGTTGCGCTTGTTTTCGGCGTTCTGCAGCTTGTGCTTCTTGATGTATTCCCAGACCTTCTTGGTCACTTCAGTGCGTGGCAGCGGCTTGGCACCGACCACCTCGCCCAGGGCTGCCGACGGTGTCAGCGGCTTCATGAAGGCGGCATTGGGAGTACGTTTTGCTGCGGGCTTGGCGGCGGGTTTTGCTGCGGCTTTCTTGGGAGCGGCTGCCTTGGGAGCGGCCTTCGGTGCGGCTTTCGGCGCTGCCTTGGCGGCAGGCTTGGCGGCTGCCTTGGGAGCGGCGGCTTTGGCGGCCGGTTTGGCGGCTGCCTTGGCTGCGGGTTTGGCTGCGGGTTTTGCTGCTGGCTTCTTTACTGCGGCTGCTGCTTTTTTTGCTGTGGCCATCGGAAAGACTCCTCACAAGAATGAGATGAATGCGTCATTTACGCACCGCTAATAGTGGTGCTCTTTGCACGGCCACGCAAGTATTTTTTAGTGGATTTTCCCGTGAAAGCGCCAGGAAACAACGAGCCGCCCCGATCCGCCGTCAAGCCGCGCCGGTAAAGGGATCGCGGCGGATCGCGGAAGTCCCGGAAAGGGCCGCATCGGCGATATCGGAGGGGAAGGACAAGCGATGAAAGAAGGGCATGTTTTCGTGCGCATGACGCGTACAGAAAACGTATCCGGAGAGACCGGATAGGGGCTCGAAAACGGAGGGGAAAAGCGGAGGAGGGGAGTTTTTCCGGCGCCAGAAGAGACCGCCGGAGGTCGTGTGGAAGGGCCGCAAAGCCTTTTCCAGAAAGACTTTGCGGCCGATGCCGTCAGCGCATGCCGCCCGGCAGCATGCCCTTCATGCCACGCATCATCTTCATCATGCCGCCGCCCTTGAGCTTCTTCATCATCGATTGCATCTGCTCGAACTGCGACAGCATGCGGTTGACTTCCTGCACCTGCACGCCGGCACCGGCGGCGATGCGGCGCTTGCGGGTGGCCTTGATCAGTTCCGGCTTGGCGCGTTCCTGCGGGGTCATGGAGTTGATGATGCCTTCCATGCGGCGCACCTGCTTCTCGGCCTGGTCCATGTTGGCGTTGCCGGCGGCGGCCTGCATCTGGGCCGGCAGCTTGTCCAGCAGGCTGGTGAGGCCGCCCATCTTCTTCATCTGCGACAGCTGGGCCTTGAAGTCATTGAGGTCGAACTTGCCGCCGCCCTTGATCTTGTGCGCCAGGTCCTGCGCGGCTTCCATGTCCACGCCCTTGCGTGCCTCTTCCACCAGCGCCAGGATGTCGCCCATGCCGAGGATGCGGTTGGCCATGCGCGAGGGATCGAAGGCTTCCAGGCCGTCGAGCTTTTCGGCCACACCGGCGAACTTGATGGGCTTGCCGGTGATGTGGCGCACCGACAGCGCAGCACCGCCGCGCGAGTCGCCGTCCAGCTTGGTGAGCACCACGCCGGTCAGCGGCAGGGCGTCGTTGAAGGCCTTGGCGGTGTTGATGGCGTCCTGGCCCAGCATGGCGTCGACCACGAACAGGGTTTCGATGGGCTTGATGGCGGCGTGCACGGCACGGATTTCATCCATCATGGCCTGGTCGATGCCCAGACGGCCGGCGGTGTCGACGATCAGCACTTCGTGGTGATGCTTCTTGGCGTAGTCCAGTGCGGCCAGGGCGATGTCGACCGGCTTGTCGGTCGGCTGGCTGGGGAAGAAGTCGGCGCCGGCCTGGCCGGTCACGGTCTGCAGCTGGCCGATGGCGGCCGGGCGGTAGACGTCGGCGGAGACGGTCAGGACCTTTTTCTTCTTGTTCTCGCGCAGGTACTTGGCGAGCTTGCCGACGGTGGTGGTTTTACCGGCACCCTGCAGGCCGGCCATCAGGATGATGGCCGGCGGCTGGGTGGCAAAGTTCAGTTGCGAGGCTTCGGCACCGAGGTCGGCACCCATCAGGCTGGCCAGCTCGCGCTGGACCACGCCGACCAGGGCCTGGCCGGGGGTGAGCGAGCCGATGACCTCTTCGCCCATGGCTTTTTCCTTCACCTTGGCGATGAACTCGCGCACGGCGGGCAGGGCCACGTCGGCCTCCAGCAGGGCCAGGCGCACTTCGCGCAGCATCTCGGCGGTATTGGACTCAGTCAGTCGCGCCTCGCCGCGCATGGTTTTGACGACTTTGGCGAGGCGTTGGGTCAGGTTGTCTAGCATGGTGATATCTGCAAATGAATGGGGGCGGAAAGGCCGCAGGGCCGCTGGCCGGGACTACGACGCACCGGGAGTGCGCAGGCGGGGCGGCGGGCAATCCTGCATTCTAACCGATCAGCCCCGCTGCGCCCCTGCCGGCGCGTGCGGCCCAGATGGGGGCGCTACGTAAAATTAACAGCTTGTACGGCTTGCGCTCTTTGTGTATACATGGGCGCTGAATTTCCAAGCGCACAGAATAATCAAGGCCCCTGCCACGCAGCACGGGCCAACGCCATCGAGACTGCCGGCCTGCACGACTGCCGCCGGCGCGCCGTATCAACAACGATACACACAAGAGGAGAGTGGAAATGCAAAAGCAAAAACCAAAACAATGGATCGCGCTGGCCCTGCTGGCCACTGCCGGTTTCTCGGCCACCAGCCAAGCGGCAGACGACGTCATCCGCCTGGGCAACCTGAAGTTCGCCCACTATGGCGCGGTGTCCTACATCAAGGAGATCGCCCCCAAGTGTGGCATCAAGGTCGACGAAAAAGTCTTCGCCAAGGGCCCGGATGTGATGCAGGGCATCCTGGCCGGTGAGCTCGATGTGGGCACGACCGCCTCCGAGGCCGCCATTTCGGGCCGGGCCAACGGTGCGCCGATCTATGTGGTGGCCGGTTTCGCCAAGGGCGGCGCACGCCTGGTGGCGGGCAAGGACTCCGGTATCAAGTCGGTCAAGGACCTCAAGGGCAAGAAGGTGGGCGTCACCCGGGGCGGCATCCATGAAGTGCTGCTGGATGCCGAATTGGGCCAGAACGGCCTGACGGCCAAGGATGTCACCATCGTCTATCTGGCCTTCGCCGACCTGAACCAGGCCCTGCTGGGCAAGAACATCGACGCCATGATGCAGAGCGAGCCGCAATCCTCGCAGGCCATCAACAAGGGCTTCGGCGTGGAAGTGATGAAGCCGTATGACACCCCGATCGGCGAGCCCTATCGCACCATGGTGATGACCGAGAAGTTCTACACCGAGAAGCGTCCGCTGGCCGAGAAGTTCATGCGCTGCTTCCTGGAGGCGACCAAGACCTTCATCGACAAGCCGGAAGTGGCCGAAAAGTACGTGCGTGAAGTGATCTTCAAGAACCAGATCACCAAGGAAGACTTCTACGACGCCATCGGCAACTCGCCTTACGCCTACGACATCACGGCCGAGCACATCCAGGTCACCACCGACACCATGGCCAAGTACGGTACCGGCAAGATGGCCAAGCCGCCGGTGGCCAAGGATTGGGTGAAGACCGATCTGCTGGAGCAGGCCAAGAAGAGCATGAACCTGAAGTAAGACGGGGGAATCTCGATGGCAAAGAACAACAAGGGCAGCTTCCTGCAGGGGCTGCTGGTGCCGATCGTCGTGATCGCGCTGTGGGAGGGCGCGTCCCGGGCTGGCTGGATCAATCCGCAGATCCTGCCTTCGCCCTGGGCGGTCCTGAAGAAATGGGTGGAATACGCCACCCCGCTCAAGCCCTATGAGCCCGAGGCCGGCAGTTGGCTGGCCTGGGCCTTTTCGGGCGAACTGATCATGGATGCCATCGGCAGCCTGTACCGGGTGGTGGCAGGCTTCCTGATCGGTGCCGGGCTGGCCCTGCCGCTGGGCTTGCTGATGGGCTCCAGCCAGCGGATCTATGGGCTCATGAATCTGACGGTGCAGGTGATCCGTCCGATTCCGCCGATTGCCTACATCCCGTTGGCCATCCTCTGGTTCGGGCTGGGCAATCCGCCGGCGCTGTTCCTGATCTCGCTGGGGGCATTCTTCCCGGTGCTGATGAATACCATCGCCGGGGTGCGCCAGGTCGACAGCATCTACCTGCGCGCGGCCCGCAATCTGGGGGCGAGCCAGTCCACGCTGTTCCTGCGGGTGATGCTGCCGGCGGCGGTGCCTTACATCCTCTCGGGCGTGCGCATCGGCATCGGGACTGCCTTCATCGTGGTGATCGTGGCCGAGATGATTGCGGTGAGCAATGGCCTGGGCTTCCGCATCATGGAGGCACGTGAATATTTCTGGTCGGACAAGATCATCGCCGGCATGATCACCATCGGCCTCCTGGGCCTGGCGATCGACCTGGGCATGAGCCGCCTCAACAATTACATGCTGCGCTGGCATCGCGGGCTGGAGAACTGAGATGAACCAGACAAATGCTTCTCCGCGCATTCGTATACAGAATGTGCACAAGGTCTTCAAGACCGATGACCGCGAGGTCGTGGCCCTCAAGGACATCCATTTCGATATCCCGGACGGCCAGTTCGTCTGCCTGCTGGGGCCTTCCGGCTGCGGCAAGTCGACGCTCCTGAACGCCATCGCCGGGTTTGCCCTGCCATCGTCCGGCCAGATCCTCACCGGCGACAAGGTGGTCACCGAGCCGGGACCGGATCGCGGCATGGTGTTCCAGGAATACGCGCTCTTCCCCTGGATGACGGTGGAACAGAACGTGGCCTTCGGACTGGAGATCAAGGGAACGCCCAAGGCCGAGATCCACCAGCGCGTCACGCAATTGCTGGACAAGCTGGGTCTGATCGACTTCCGCACCCGCTTCCCCAAGGATCTCTCGGGCGGCATGCGCCAGCGGGTGGCCATCGCCCGGGTGCTGGCGCTGGATTCGCCCATCATGCTCATGGACGAGCCCTTCGGTGCCCTCGATGCGCTGACCCGCCGCAACCTGCAGGATGAGCTGCTGCGCATCTGGGACGAGTTCAGGAAGACCATCGTCTTCGTCACCCACAGCATCGAGGAGGCCATCTACCTGGCTGACCGCATCGTGGTCATGACCTACCGCCCGGGCACGGTCAAGCGCGACATGCTGGTGAACCTGCCGCGCCTGCGCGATCCGGCGGACCCCGAGTTCAATGCCTTGAAACGCGAACTGGGCCAGCTGGTGATGGAAGAGCAGCAGCGCCATCACAATGCGGAGATGAAGGCGGCGGCGGTCGACTGACGTGGCTGCAGCTCTCTATAGTGATGTGCCCGACACGGCAGGCAAGCCCTGCCGTGTCGCATTTGGCGGGCCCGATTCGCGCGCCGGCTGACCGGGCGCAAGCGGGCCGGGGGCCGAGATAGTGTAAACTCGGGTGATGCAAACTTATTTTTTCATCCTGGCTGCGCTGCTCTATCTGGGCTGCGCCTTCATGCCTTCGGAGCGGCGCGTGCCGATTTCGGCGGGCATCGTGGTCGGCTGGATGCTGCATGGCGGGGCGCTGCTGTCGGACATGTTCGCGCCCGACGCGTTGCGGGTGGGCTTTGCGGTCATGCTGTCGTCCACGCTGTGGATCTCGGTGGCGGCCTACTGGCTGGAAAATCGCAATTTCTCGCTCGACAGCATGCGCGTGCTGGTCTTGCCGGTGGCGGCGGTGGCCGTGGTGCTGCCCAGCGCTTTCCCCGGCAACATGGTGGCGCTGGCCGGCAAGTCCGACTGGTTCCTGGCGCACATCGCCATCTCCATCCTGGCCTACAGCACGCTCACCATCGCCGCCTTCCATGCGGTGCTGATGGTGCTGCAGGAGTCGCGCCTGCATACCCGGCCCGGTCCGGCTGCCCAGTCGGGCTGGTTCGGGCTGGCGCTGGATCGACTGCCGGCGCTGCTGACCATGGAAAAACTGCTGTTCCGCCTGATCGCCTTCGGCTTCACCTTGCTGACGCTGACGGTGCTATCGGGTGTCGTCTTCTCCGAGCAGTTGTTCGGGACACCATTCAAGTGGGACCACAAGACGGTCTTCACCATGCTGTCCTGGCTGCTGTTCGGCCTGCTCCTGGCCGGCCGTCGCTGGCAGGGATGGCGGGGGCGGACCGCGCTGAGCTTCACGCTGGCCGGGTTCGCCATCCTTTTATTGGCTTATGTGGGCAGCCGGTTCGTTCTCGAAGTCGTGCTGCATCGGGTTCTGACATGAAATATCTGATTTGGCTGGTGGTCCTGCTGGCCGTGGTGGTGTGGTTCCAGCGCGCCAAGAAGTCCATGCTGGCCGGCAGCGACCGTCCCACCGACGGCAACCCCGCCGCCGCCGAGCCCGAGCCGGGCATGCCGCGTCCCAAGCCCTCGCGCTTTCGCCGTCGTGGCGACAGCAATGTCGAGACCATGGTGCAGTGCGCCCATTGCGGCATCCACTTCCCGGCCTCCGAGGCGGTGGTCCATGCCTCCGGCGCGCACTACTGCTGCGAAGAGCATCGCCGCCTGGCTTCCTTCTGAGCATGGACGCTGTCTTCTCTGACCCCGGCGCCTGGATCATCGATGGCGACGGCTGGTGTGATCACGCCCGCCGCGAACCCTCGCCCAATTGCGACGAACGTCCCGAAGGCGTGGCTGCCGAGCTGCTGGTGATCCACAACATCAGCCTGCCGCCCGGTGAATTCGGCGGCCCCCATATCGCCGACCTGTTCTGCAACCGGCTCGACTTTGACGCGCATCCCTATTTCGACCAGCTGCGTCCCCTGCGGGTCTCGGCCCACTTCCTGATCCGCCGCGATGGCGAAGTGGTGCAGTTCGTCCCGGCCCATCGCCGCGCCTGGCATGCGGGCGTGTCCAGCTTCGAGGGGCGCGAGCGCTGCAATGATTTTTCCATCGGCATCGAGCTGGAAGGGACCGACTTTGAACCCTTCACCGAAGCCCAATATGAGACGTTGGTGCAGCTCTCCCAGGCCCTGGTAACGCGCTACGGATTGACCGCCGTGGCTGGCCACGAACACATCGCGCCGGTGCGCAAGACCGACCCCGGACCCTTCTTCGACTGGGACGGCTATCACAACAAAATGGTGAAAATCGTTAACGCGGCGCAATTGCGCTTCCCCGTTGGCCTTCACAAAAGTCAAGCTTGAGCAGCACAAAAATTCTCTAAATAGCGGTTGCATCCGCCCGGGGCCGCTACTAGAATTAGTCCCATTCGATGTTTTGATACTAGATGTAGTGCTCAGTTGAACTTGTTGTTGGTGTCGGGTCTTCATCCACGGTCGGCCCGTTTCAGGCAGTGCTTCAGAAGGTGCAAGACCCGCGAGGCAGTAACCAAGTACGACAACGCCCCCGGTTCTCCTTCTTTTAATTCCGTTCCACACATCAGTTTCAAGCAGTTTTGCGTCAGCATGAATGTCCACGCAAGGGACAGTCATTGTGGGACGCTTCCGCCGTTCGCGGGTCCTTTGCCGTTCGGGGCCCGGATGAAGTTATTAGCAACGCAGGTGGCAACCCCCGGCCATCTGCCCCATGTACCCCAGGAGGCTAAGTGCGCTCAACCCAAGAAATTTCCGTCAAATCGCCCGCTCCGTTCGGCACCTCTGCCGAGCTGGAAGGTTCCGCTGAAGGCCAGGCCATCGTGTCCCAGACCGCTGGCCTGGGCGAATACCGCATCATCCGCCGCAATGGCGCCGTGGTCGGTTTCGAGCCCTCCAAGATTTCCATCGCCGTGACCAAGGCCTTCCTGGCCGTCAACGGTGGCCAGGGTGCCGCTTCGGCGCGCGTGCGCGAGATGGTCGAGCAACTGACCACCAACGTGGTGTCGGCGCTGGTGCGCCGCCAGCCCACCGGTGGCACCTTCCATATTGAAGATATCCAGGATCAGGTCGAGCTGGCCCTGATGCGTTCGGGCGAGCATGACGTCGCCCGTGCCTACGTGCTGTACCGTGCCAAGCGCATGGAAGAGCGCGCCCAGCAAGGCGCCGCCACCAAGACCGAAGTGGCCGCACCGCAACTGCACGTGACCGAAGACGGCCAGAGCCGTCCGCTGGACATCAACGAAGTCCGTTCCCTGATCGCCGCTGCCTGCGTCGGCCTGGAATCGCACGTCGATGCCGACGCCATCCTGTCCGAAACCGTCAAGAACCTGTACGACGGCGTGCCCGTCGAAGAGCTGTACAAGTCCGCCATCCTGGCTGCCCGCGCGCTGATGGAAAAGGACCCTGCTTACAGCCAGGTGACTTCGCGCCTGCTGATGCACACCATCCGCAAGGAAGTCTTCGGCAAGGAAGTGGCCCAGGCGGACGCCCCGGCCGAGTACCTGGAATACTTCCCGCAATACGTGAAGAAGGGTATCGAAGCCGAGCTGCTCGACACCAAGCTGGCCCAGTTCGACCTGGCCAAGCTGGCTGCTGCCATCAAGCCCGAGCGCGACCTGCAGTTCGGCTACATCGGCCTGCAGACCCTGTATGACCGTTATTTCCTGCACATCGGCGGCACCCGCATCGAGATGCCCCAGGCGTTCTACATGCGTGTGGCGATGGGCCTGGCACTGAACGAAATCGACCGCGAAACCCGCGCCATCGAGTTCTACGACCTGCTGTCCTCGTTCGACTTCATGAGCTCGACCCCGACCCTGTTCAACTCGGGTACCCAGCGTTCGCAGCTGTCTTCCTGCTACCTGACCACGGTGGCCGACGACCTCGACGGCATCTACGAAGCCATCAAGGAAAACGCCCTGCTGGCCAAGTTCGCCGGCGGCCTGGGCAATGACTGGACCCCGGTGCGTGCCCTGGGTGCGCACATCAAGGGCACCAACGGCAAGTCGCAAGGCGTGGTTCCCTTCCTGAAGGTGGTCAACGATACCGCCGTGGCGGTCAACCAGGGCGGCAAGCGCAAGGGTGCAGTCTGCGCCTATCTGGAAACCTGGCACATGGACATCGAGGAATTCCTCGAACTGCGCAAGAACACCGGCGACGACCGCCGCCGTACCCACGACATGAACACCGCGAACTGGATTCCCGACCTGTTCATGAAGCGCGTGATGGAAAAGGGCGAGTGGACCCTGTTCTCGCCCTCCGACACCCCGGACCTGCACGACAAGTTCGGCCGTGCCTTCGAAGAAGCCTACACCGCCTATGAAGCCAAGGCCGCTCGTGGCGAGCTGAAGCTCTTCAAGAAGGTGCAAGCCAACGACTTGTGGCGCAAGATGCTGTCGATGCTGTTCGAAACCGGCCACCCGTGGATCACCTTCAAGGATCCTTGCAACATCCGTTCGCCGCAGCAACACGTGGGCGTGGTGCACAGCTCCAACCTGTGCACCGAGATCACCTTGAACACCAACGAGAGCGAGATCGCGGTCTGCAACCTGGGTTCGGTGAACCTGCCGGCGCACCTGGTCAATGGCGAGCTGGACCATGCCAAGCTGCAAAAGACCATCCGCACCGCCATGCGCATGCTGGACAACGTCATCGACATCAACTACTACGCCGTCAAGAAGGCACGTGATTCCAACCTGCGCCACCGTCCGGTGGGCATGGGCATCATGGGCTTCCAGGACTGCCTGCACATCAAGCGCGTGCCGTACGCCTCGATGGACGCCGTCGAATTCGCCGACCGCTCCATGGAAGCCGTCTGCTACTACGCCTACATGGCTTCGACCGAACTGGCCGAAGAGCGCGGCCGTTACGCTTCCTACCGCGGTTCGCTGTGGGATCGCGGCATCCTGCCGCAAGATTCCCTGAAGCTGCTGGCGCAAGAACGCGGCGGCTACCTGGAAACCGACAGCACCGAGACCCTGGACTGGGCCGCCCTGCGTGCACGTATCGCCGAACACGGCATGCGCAACTCGAACTGCGTGGCCATCGCCCCGACGGCGACCATCTCCAACATCATCGGCGTGTCTGCTTGCATCGAGCCGACCTACCAGAACCTGTACGTGAAGTCGAACCTGTCGGGCGAATTCACCGAGATCAACGAGTACCTGGTGCGCGACCTGAAGGCCCGTGGCCTGTGGGACGAAGTCATGGTCGCCGACCTCAAGTATTTCGACGGCAGCCTGGCCAAGATCGACCGCATCCCGCAAGACCTGCGCGACATCTACGCCACCGCCTTCGAAGTGGATCCGTCCTGGCTGGTGGAAGCCGCCTCGCGTCGCCAGAAGTGGATCGACCAGGCCCAGTCCTTGAACATCTACATGGCCGGTGCTTCCGGCAAGCGCCTGGACGAGACCTACAAGCTGGCGTGGCTGCGTGGCCTCAAGACCACCTACTACCTGCGCACCATCGGCGCGACCCACACCGAGAAGTCGACTTCCCGTGCTGGTGCACTGAACGCCGTGGCCGTTGATGGCGGCGCCGGTGCCATGGCCTCGGCTTCCGGTACGGCCGTGCCGGCCGCACCGATCGCTTCGGCGGCGGCTGCCTCGGCTGCCTACGTGATGCCGACCCCGGGTGCTTCGATCGAAGCCGATGGTCCGGTCTGCACCATGCGTCCGGGCGATCCGGGCTTCGAAGAGTGCGAGGCCTGCCAGTAAGCAATCCGGGCAGGGCCGGGACGGCCTGCTGATGAGGATGATCCAAGGTCATCCGAGATGACGGCAGCAACACTGCCCCAAGTCCTGCCCACCCTAGCCGGCGCATCGCGGTGAACTTCACCGGATGCGCCGTTGTCACCTGATAGACACCCGCCGCGCCATGGTCATGCGACCTCGCCGGCAGCTACCGATAAAGTAAAGAGGAACCACAGATGCTTTCTTGGGATGATGAAGTCAAGCAACCGGCCCAGGCGCCGCGCACCCCCAACCTGCAGCCGCAACTGCAACCGGCCTTCGGCCAGTCCAATGCTGCGCTGAACCCGGCACTGATGGCCGGCAACAGCGAGCAGGTCGACACCACCCGCCGCGTCAATGCTGCCGACAAGCGCATCATCAACGGCCACACCGACGTCAACCAGCTGGTGCCCTTCAAGTACAAGTGGGCCTGGGACAAGTACCTGGCCGGCTGCGCCAACCACTGGATGCCGCAAGAGATCAACATGCAGCGTGACATCGAGCTGTGGAAGAACCCGAACGGCCTGACCGAAGACGAGCGCCGTCTGGTCAAGCGCAACCTGGGCTTCTTCGTCACCGCCGACTCGCTGGCCGCCAACAACATCGTGCTGGGCACCTATCGCCACATCACCGCACCGGAGTGCCGCCAGTACCTGCTGCGCCAGGCTTTTGAAGAAGCGATCCACACCCACGCCTACCAGTACATCGTCGAATCGCTGGGCCTGGATGAAGCCGAGATCTTCAATGCGTATCACGAGGTCGCATCGATCCGCGACAAGGACGAGTTCCTGATTCCCTTCATCGATACGCTGACCGATCCCGAGTTCAAGACCGGCACGATGGAGAATGACCAGAAGCTGCTGAAGTCGCTGATCGTCTTCGCCTGCATCATGGAAGGTTTGTTCTTCTACGTGGGCTTCACGCAGATCCTGGCACTGGGTCGCCAGAACAAGATGATGGGTGCGGCCGAGCAGTATCAATACATCCTGCGTGACGAATCGATGCACTGCAACTTCGGCATCGACCTGATCAACACCGTGAAGATGGAGAACCCGCACCTGTGGACTCCGGAGTTCCGCGACGAAATCAAATCGTTGTTTTTACGCGCGGTGGAGTTGGAATATCGTTACGCAGAGGATACAATGCCGCGAGGCGTGCTCGGGTTGAACGCTACCATGTTCAAGGGCTACCTGCGATTCATCGCAAACCGCCGCGCACAGCAAATCGGATTGGACCCGCTGTTCGCACAAGAAGAAAATCCGTTCCCGTGGATGAGCGAGATGATCGACTTGAAGAAGGAGCGCAACTTCTTTGAGACCCGTGTCATCGAATACCAAACCGGGGGCGCACTGAGTTGGGAATGATGTGCAGTCTTGAAGCTCTCTTCATCGAGACATGATGCACAACAGGAGCCGGGTAGCTTGCAAGATGCCCGGCTGCTGAAACGGAAAAGGCCTACGCCAAATTAATGAACAGTCAGAGACCGAATCAATCTTCTCTGTTATCGCCGCTTAACCCCATCTTGTCGGGTCAGGCGGCTTTTCCTTTGAAAAACACCAAGGTTTTTCAGGAACGCGATTCCGACGCTAGCGTTTGAACACGCTGGCGTTTTTTTTGGTGTCGCGCCTGCTCCCGTAGTCGCATCTTCCTGCGCCATTGCGCGGGCACTACCGGAGGGGCGTCGCCAAGATAGCTGAAGCGCTGCATAGGTGAGGGGATGCAGCAGTTCAGCTGGTGCCGAATTCATTAGCGCAAGCCACAGGCGGCTTGTGCCGATGAATAGCTCGCCCGCGTCATCGCGATGTCGCGTGCGGGTTGCTTATATCAAGCTTGATTTTTTCCATTCACGTGAAGAAGGAGAAACAAAATGGCAACAGCAGCAAAGAAGACCGCGGCGAAGAAGCCGGCGGCAAAGAAGGCGGCAGCCGCCAAGGAAACCACCAAGAAGGTAGCCGCGCCCAAGGCCGCAGCCGCCAAGAAGACCGTGGCCAAGGCCGCCGCCAAGCCGGCAGCTGCCAAGAAGGTAGCCGCTCCGAAGGCAGCAGCGAAGAAGGTTGCAGCCCCGAAGGCAGCAGCAAAGAAGGCCGCAGCTCCGAAGGCAGCCGCAGCAAAGAAGGTTGCAGCTCCGAAGGCAGCAGCCAAGAAGACCGCAGCTCCGAAGGCCGCCGCAGCGAAGAAGGTTGCAGCTCCGAAGGCAGCAGCCAAGAAGACCGCAGCTCCGAAGGCCGCCGCAGCAAAGAAGGTTGCAGCACCGAAGGCAGCAGCCAAGAAGGTTGCAGCGCCGAAGGCCGCCGCCAAGAAGGCAGCCGCTCCGAAGGCAGCAGCGAAGAAGGTTGCAGCTCCGAAGGCAGCAGCCAAGAAGGTTGCAGCGCCGAAGGCCGCTGCCAAGAAGGCAGCCGCTCCGAAGGCAGCAGCAGCGAAGAAGGTTGCAGCACCGAAGGCAGCAGCAAAGAAGGTCGCAGCGCCGAAGGCCGCCGCCAAGAAGGCAGCAGCTCCGAAGGCAGCCGCTCCCAAGGCCGCAGCAGCCAAGAAGGTTGCAGCACCGAAGGCAGCTGCTCCCAAGGCCGCCGCCAAGAAGGTAGCCGCTCCGAAGGCCGCAGCGCCCAAGGCAGCTGCAGCACCGAAGGCAGCCGCCAAGAAGGCCGCCGCTCCGAAGAAGGCAGCCGCCAAGCCGGCAGCCGCCGCAGCAGCACCGGCCGCCAAGACCGTGCTGAACCCGGCCGCTGCATGGCCGTTCCCGACCGGCGCTGGCCGTCCGTAAGATCGGCGTGCGTCTAGTCTGATCCCCTCAGACTGAAGGCCGCTGTATGGCATTGCGCCATGCAGCGGTTTTTTTATGCCTGCCGGAAGGGCCTTGCCGCTCCCGACGATGATGAAGGACTGCATCTCTGCTCTGGCATTCCGGCACAATGGCACAATATATGAAAGCTCAGGTGTGCTCGCACGCGGCGCTAACGCTTGCCTGCGCGACCACCTCGCCGCGGGCAGCACGCAGCACGCAGCAGACAGCGATTGCGCAGCGACCGCTTGCCCACTAGTATGTGCCCTGCCTCTCACTGATGGAGATCCCTGTGCTGCATAGTATTTTCACGATGATCGTCAACGCCGTCGCCAGCATCCTGGCCGGCGTCCTGCTGCTGCGCTTCTGGATGCAGGTAGTGCGCGTACGTCCGCCGCAATCGGTGGGTCAATTCGTCTACCAGCTCTCGGACTGGCTGGTGCTGCCGCTGCGCCGGGTGATGCCGGGCGGCCGCCATGACTGGGCCAGCCTGCTGGGGGCCTTCCTCATCGTGCTGCTGTCCATCATCGCCATCCTGGGTTTTCAGAGCGGTTTCGACTTCAAGCTCATCTTCCTGGTGGCACTGGAGCGCTTCTTTGAATGGATCTGCTACGGCTTCATGGCCACGCTGATCATCGAGGCCGTCTTCAGCTGGGTCAATCCGCACGCACCGCTGGCCCCTTTCGTGCGGGCTCTGAACGATCCGCTGCTGCGTCCGCTGCGCAGGATCATCCCGCCCCTGGGCGGCGTGGACCTGTCGCCGCTGGTGCTGCTGATCCTGCTGCAGATCGCGGTGCGCGTGGTCAGTGGGCTGCTCTTCGGCGGTTTCTGATTAGACCGCCGGGTTTGCCTCCACGTGAAAAGAGCCGGACATCCGGCTCTTTTTTCATCTGCACGCGGCAACAACGCGATCAGCGCTTCTGCTTTGCCGACCACTGCTCCAGCGCCTGCATGGTGTTCTCCACATGCTTTTCCGGATTCATGTCGGTGTACTCGTAGAGGATCGCGTGGTCCGGCGTGATGACGTAGGAGGTACGGCTGGCATAGCCGGTGACCTTCATGAACTGCGCGTCATAGGCCTTCATGATCTTCTTGTCGACATCGGCCGCCACCGCGAACTTGCTGCGGCATTCGCTGACCGAGAACTTGTTGAGGGTTTCGATGTTGTCGCCCGACACGCCGATGACGGTGGCCCCCAGCGCCTTGTAGCGATCCACGGCTTCCGCAAACAGGTGCGCTTCGATGGTGCAGCCGGAGGTGAAGGCGGCCGGATAGAAGTACAGCACCACCGGACCTTTCTTCAGCGCTTCCGACAGCGAGAAGGTCGACACCTGTCCGCCCAGCGAACTCGGTGCGGAGAACTCGGGGGCCTTGTCGCCCGGCTTGAGAGCGGCCACTGCACCCTGCGAACACAGCACTGCCCCCAGCAGGAGCGAGGCACCACACCAGCGGCGCAGGCGCGCGGCCGCATCGGCCGCGAGGGAAAACGAGGAAGGGTTCAGCATGGCGAATCTCCTTGATGATGCAGGAAGCCGGCATCGCGCATGAGTCGCTGCGCGTCAACGGCAGGGAAGCCCATCAGCCGAAGCGATAGCCGAAGGCCTTGTGGAAGCGCTCTTCGATCTCCGCCTTGGACGGCGCATGGTTCTGCGGACCTTGTGAAGCGATCTTGATGGAACCCATCAGGCTGGCCAGGCGGCCGGTGGTTTCCCAGTCATAGCCTTCGGTCAGGCCGAACAGCATGCCGGCGCGGAAGGCATCGCCGCAGCCGGTCGGATCGGCGATCTTGTCGGCCTTCACGCAGGGGATGGCGTGGTGCTTGCCGTCCACGAAGATGTCGGCACCCAGCTCGCCGCGTGTGACCACCAGGGCCGTGACGCGTTCAGCGATCTGCGCCAGCGACAGCCCGGTGCGCGCCGTCAGCAGTTCGGCTTCGTAGTCATTGACCGCGACATAGGTCGCCAGGTCGATGAAGTTCTTGAGGTCATTGCCATCGAACATCGGCATGCCCTGGCCCGGATCGAAGATCAGCGGGATCTTCAGTTCAGCCGCCTGCTGCGCGTGCTGCAGCATGCCGTCACGGCCATCGGGCGCGACGATGGCGAACTTGACCGCACCGGCGTCAGCGACCTTGTTCTCGTGCGACCAGGTCATGGCACCCGGGTGGAAAGCGGTGATCTGGTTGCTGTCGGCGTCGGTGGTGATGAAGCACTGCGCGGTGAAGGAGGATTCGATCTGGCGCACGCATCGGGTCGAGATGTCCAGGGCGGCAAAACGCTCCATGTAGGGTGCGCTGTCCAGACCGACGGTGGCCATCACGATCGGTTCGCCACCCAGCAGCTTGAGGTTGTAGGCGATGTTGCCGGCGCAGCCCCCGAACTCGCGGCGCATGGTGGGCACCAGGAAGGAGACGTTGACCTTGTGCAACTGGTCAGCCAGCAGGGCTTCAGCGAAACGGCCCTCGTATTGCATGATGTTGTCGTAAGCGAGGGAACCGCAGATCAGGGAGCTCATGGCGTGGTCGGGACAAGTGAGTGAATGATGCCGCATTGTAGAAGAAAAGCGGCGTGCAGTCCGAACCTGACGCAAGTCGTTTCGAGTTCAGGCCGGGCAGTGATGACCGGTGACGATCAGCCGGGATGAGTCCGGGTCAGGGATAGAAGAGATAGATGCGATAACCCGAGACCAGCGCATCCTTGAGCTCGAAGTTGAGCTTGATCTGCTGCTCGCTCTCGGGCCCGATGCCACGGTCGACCTGCGCCGGGTCGGCCAGATAATCGCGCGGGCGGAAGACGCGCCGCACCACCGCCTTCTCGTCGTCATTGTTGAGCGTAAGTTCAATATGCGGCCAGGCCTGGGCGCTGGTGCCGCGATTGCGCATCACCAGCGAGAGCGCATACACGTTCTGGTTGGGTGGCACCACCTGCAGTTCGTTGGATTCCAGCGAGAGGCGCTCGATCTCGGTGGGCAGGCCCACGGTGCAATGGAAAGCCACGCACATGCCGTTGAGCATGGGGCGCAGCTGCGGTACGGAGGCGGCCAGCGGATTGCGCCAGTAGTAGAGCGATTGCAGCAGCAGTACCGGCACCATCACGCCGGCCAGCACCATCATCACCATCTTCATGGCCTGGCTGATGCGCGCGCGGCGCTCGGCACGCTTGACGAAGCCGGGTTCGTCGGCGGGCTCGTCGTCTTCCGCTTCCGCTTCTTGTGCGTCGGATTTTTCTCCATCGCCGGGGAAGCCGTCCTTGGCATCGGCCACATCATGCAACACCGGCTCGTCGTCGATACGGAAGACGGCGGCCACCTCGGGCGGCGCGGCAATCTCGTCGGACTCGGCCGAGGAGCGGCGCAGCAGCGCTCCGCTGTCGGGGCCATCCTCTTGCGGCGGCATCGGGCTGCTGGCTTGATCCTCGGGACTTGTCTTGTCCACAGGCACAGCGGGTTTGAAGCTCGCACCAAGATCCGGGAGGTAGCCCGGACTGGTTGGCGAGCGGAACACCTTGGGCTCGGCAATGACCGGGATGGCGGCAGGCAAGGGAGCCGGCGCAGCAGCCTGGACGGGCTCGGCTGCCGACATTGGCTGCGGCGCAGGAACGTTCACCTCGGGGACGGGCGTTTGAGCAGGGGGAACGAAGGGAGGCTGTTGCGCGGTCAGCGGCGCGCCAGTTCGTTCATAGGGGCTGTTAGCGGGGGGCGTCGGGACGGAGGATGACGAAGCTGCCGGCGCAAACACCGGTGTCGCCATCCCGGCCTGGGCTTTGCTGCCTGGTGCCGGCTGGTAGTGGCCGTCGGCCACGCTGGCCTCGACCAGGTATTCGTTACCGTTGAAGACCTGGCGGCAATTGCCGCAGCGGACCAGTCCGCCGCGCAGTTTGAGCTGGTCGCTGGCGACCCTGAAGATGGTCAGGCAGTGCGGACACTGGGTCGCCAACGCCATGGATTACTCCGGCAGGCGGCCTGCCAGGGCCACCCAGCCTTCATGTTCGGCCCAGACGGACAGGGCGATCCAGGGCGCGTAGGCGTTGATGACTTCTTGCGCCTGGCGATCCAGCACGCCCGAGAGCACCAGCGAACCGCCGGCGCGCACGCGGCCGGCCAGCATGGGGGCCATCAGTTGCAGGGGGCCAGCCAGGATGTTGGCCACCACCACGTCGAAGCGCTCACCTTCCGGGTGGGCTGCAGCGAAGGGTTCCGGCAGGTAGTAAGTCGCGCTGCAGTGGTTGCGTTCGGTATTGTGCTGGGCTGACTCCAGCGCCTGCGGATCGATGTCCACCCCGATCACCTGCGGCACGCCGATCTTGGCGGCCACCAAGGCCAGGATGCCCGAGCCGCAGCCGTAGTCCAGCAGGGTTTGGGCCTGGGTGGCATTGGCTTCCAGCCACTCCATGCACAGCCGGGTGGTCGGATGGCTGCCGGTGCCGAAGGCCAGGCCCGGGTCCAGTTCCAGCACCAGGGCGTCCGGATCGGACGGCGCCTCGTGCCAGCTGGGCACGACCCAGATACGCTGGCCAATGTGGATGGGCTCGAACTGGGATTGCGTCAGGCGCACCCAGTCCTGCTCTTCCACAGTGCGCGTGGCAAAGGGCAGGGCATAGTCCAGGCCGATGGCCTTGGCCGCATCCATCACGATGGTGGCGTGGTCGGCATCCTTGCCGGCCAGCGCCACCACACGGCTGCGGTCCCAGGCGGCTTCTTCCGGCTCCATGCCGGGTTCGCCGAAGAGCGGACGCTCGGCGTCCGTCCCTTCATCGGCATCTTCCACCGACACCGAGAGGGCGCCAGAGTCCATCAGGGCGTCGGACAATGCCTCCGCCTGTTCGCGCGCCACTTCGATGACGATTTCTACCCAAGCCATGCTTGCCTGCCTTTGCTGTCGTTACTGTCGTTACTGTCGTTACTGTTGTTGCTGCTTTTGATGCTATTGCTGATGCACTGCGAGTTACTTCTTGATGGACTTGTCCGCTTCCGGCGCCGTCGGGCGTTCCGACAACTTATGTTCCAGATAATGGATATTGGTTCCGCCTTCGAAGAAGCGCGCATCCACCATCAACTCGCGGTGCAGCGGGATATTGGTCGAAATGCCTTCCACCACCATCTCCGAGAGCGCAATCTGCATGCGGCGGATGGCCTGTTCGCGGGTCGCACCGTAGGCAATCACCTTGCCGACCATGGAGTCATAGTTGGGCGGCACGAAGTAACCCGAGTAGGCATGCGAATCAACCCGGATGCCAGGACCACCCGGCACGTGCCACGCCGTGATACGGCCCGGCGAGGGGATGAACTTGAACGGATCCTCGGCGTTGATGCGGCACTCGATGGCGTGACCCTTCAGTTCGATGTCGCGCTGGCGGTAACGCAGCTTTTCGCCGGCGGCGATGCGGATCTGTTCCTGCACGATGTCCACACCGGTAATCATTTCGGTCACCGGGTGTTCCACCTGCACGCGGGTGTTCATCTCGATGAAGTAGAACTCTTCATTTTCGTACAGGAACTCGAAGGTACCGGCGCCACGATAGTTCATCTTGCGGCAGGCTTCGGCGCAGCGTTCGCCGATCTTCTCGATGATCTTGCGCGGGATGCCCGGTGCTGGCGCTTCCTCGATCACCTTCTGGTGGCGGCGCTGCATGGAGCAGTCGCGCTCGCCCAGCCAGATGGCTTGCTTGTGCTCGTCGGCCAGGATCTGGATTTCCACGTGGCGTGGATTTTCCAGATACTTCTCCATATAGACTTCCGGATTGCCGAAGGCGGCACCGGCTTCGGTCTTGGTCATGGTTACGGCATTGATCAGCGCGGCTTCGGTATGCACCACGCGCATGCCACGGCCACCACCGCCGCCGGCGGCCTTGATGATGACCGGATAGCCGATCTTGCGGGCGATCTGGACGATTTCCTTGGGGTTGTCCGGCAACGCGCCTTCCGAACCCGGCACGCAGGGCACGCCGGCACGGATCATGGCCTGCTTGGCCGAGACCTTGTCACCCATCATGCGGATGTTTTCCGCGCGCGGGCCGATGAAGACGAAGCCGGACTGTTCCACGCGCTCGGCGAAATCGGCGTTTTCCGAGAGGAAGCCGTAGCCGGGGTGGATCGCCTGGGCGTCCGTCACTTCAGCGGCGCTGATGATGGCCGGCATGTTCAGGTAGGACAGGGCCGACGGGGCCGGGCCAATGCAGACCGACTCATCGGCCAGCTTCACGTACTTGGCCTCGCGGTCGGCCTCGGAGTGCACGACCACGGTCTTGATACCCAGTTCGCGGCAGGCGCGCTGGATACGCAGGGCAATTTCGCCACGGTTGGCGATGAGGATTTTTTCAAACATAACAGGAATGAGGCGTCGCCAGGTTCAAGCGTTATAGGTTCCGGAGCCGGGCCGCGGCAGCCGGCATGTGCCGCGCGGCGGCCGTTGCTGCCAGGCCAGGGACTGCTGCGGCGGGAATCAGCCCAGCACGAACAGCGGTTGGCCGAACTCGACGGCCTGGCCGTTTTCCACCAGGATCTGCTTGACCACGCCACCCTTGTCGGCGTCGATTTCGTTGAGCAGCTTCATGGCTTCGATGATGCACAGGGTATCGCCTTCCTTGACTTCCTTGCCCACTTCGACGAAGGCCGGTGCGCCCGGTGCCGAGGAACGGTAGAAGGTACCGACCATGGGCGACTTGACGATATAGCCTTCCGGCACGGCCGGCGCCGCCGGTGCGGCAGCGGGAGCAGCTGCAGCCGGGGCGGCCGCGGCCACGGGGGCAGCGGCGGGAGCGTAGGCTTGCTGTTGCGGCACCATCACGACCTGGTTCTGGGCATTCGGGGACGACTTGACGATGCGGACCTTGCTTTCGCCTTCGGTGACTTCCAGCTCTTCGATGGCCGATTCAGCAACCAGGTCGATCAGCGTCTTGAGTTTTCGTAAATCCATTTGAATCCCTCGGAATGTAGATGAGTAGTGTTAAACGAAACGCCGGCGCTCTGTGGCGCCCGGCGGGTTCAGTCTGGGTCTTGCAGTACGTGAAGCGATCCGTTCGAAGCGGCGTGTCCGCCCTCAGGATTGACGCAGCCAGAAATCAACGGCCATACGATAGCCATCGACCCCGAAGCCGCACAGGACTGCCCGGGCGATGCCGGACAGATAGGAAAAATGCCGGAACTCCTCGCGCTGGTGCACATTGGAGATATGCAATTCCACGAAGGGAATCGCCACCCCGGCCAGCGCATCGCGCAGGGCCACGCTGGTATGGGTCAATCCACCCGGGTTGATGATGATGCCATCGACCCCCTCCAGGCGCGCCTGGTGGATGCGGTCGATCAGCGCACCTTCGTGGTTGCTCTGGAAGGTGGCCAGGGTCGCGCCGGCGGCGCGGGCCTGTTCTTGTGCACGCTGTTCGATATCGGCCAGCGTGGTGGATCCGTAGACTTCCGGCTCCCGGGTTCCGAGCAGATTGAGGTTCGGGCCATTGAGCAGGAGAAGCTGTTTTGCCATGGAGATTAAGCTCCGTTTGACGACGATGCGCGCATTTTGCCGTCAAATGCCATCATTTGGCAAGAAAAACTTTCTTTTCACGGATTTGCGTTTGCGGGCCGCCGAGGTGGCCCTGCAAGTGACTCTGCGATTCAGAGCTGTGACAGGTCGGCGCGCAGTTCATCGAACTTGATGCGGCCCAGGTAGACCTTCTTGACGTTGCCGTCCTTGCCCACCAGAGCGGTGAACGGAAGACCGCCCGCCTGATTGCCGAATTGCCGCAGCAAATCGGTGGCGCCGGTTCCGGCAACGAAGAGAGGATAGCGGATTTGGTACTTTTGCGCAAACTTGGCGATATTTTCCTGACTATCGACGCCAATTCCGAGGATTTGCACCGGCGCGATCTCCTGCTGCAAGGCCGTCAGCTCGGGCATTTCTTCCACGCAAGGGCCGCACCAGGTGGCCCAGAAGTTCACGACCAGGGGTTTGCCCTTGTATTGCGCCAGCGACTGCGTCTGGCCGCTGGCATCCGGCATCGATTGCGACAGCAGCTTGTTGAGCGCCTGGGTCTCGGGCGAGGCGGGCGGGTTGGCGCGATGGCTGGCATAGATGCCAACGCCCACGCAAACGACCGCAACCACGGCCAACAAGATCACATTTTTCAGCTTCGTCATGAATCAGTCCTCGGAGGGGGCATCGATGAGCGCCGCCAGCGCGGCCGCATCGCCGCGGTCGGGGCGTTTGCCAGGGGCGGCACGCAGGCTGCCGCGCAGGTCGTCTTCGTCATACAGGGCCAGATGGGCCAGTTCGGAGTCGGCACCGCGCTGGGGCAGCAGGAAGCTCAGGGTTTCCACCGCCTGGCCGGTGCGGAAGTGGCTGGTCTCGCCGACCTCGAAGTTCACATTCTTGTTCAGAAGGAAAATCTCGACATCCTTGGCGCTGGGGGAGAACAGCTGCAGGTGAATGTCCGAATGTTCACCTGCCGTGCCATTCCACACCGCGCCAGTAATATAAGGATTGAACTGCTGCAGGTCCTGCATCAGCTGCAGGGCCACCTGGCGCAGGTGCAACAGGCGCGCCGGCTGGGTATCGGCAAAGAAGAGTTGGTTGTAGATGCGGACTTCTTCTTCGATCTGCTCGTTATCCGGCATGATCTCGCCGCGCACCTTCTGGTTGCCCAGGATCTGTTTGGCCGCCTTGCGCTTGGCGCTGCCGTAGTCGGCGCCATCTTCGGCGATCATGCGCGCGGCGGCGGCGGCGATTTCTGCACGCAGCTGCTCGGTGGGGGAGGTGAATTCAAATTCAGACATGGGCGACATCATACTCGTTAGCAGGTGCAGCCGCCGGCTCAGGTAAAATCGCGGGATTACACCCCAAGATTCACTATGCATATACACATCCTCGGCATCTGCGGCACCTTCATGGGCGGCCTGGCCGTGCTGGCCAAAGAGGCTGGCCATACCGTGACCGGCTGCGACGCCAACGTCTATCCCCCCATGAGCACCCAGCTGGAAGCCCAGGGCATCACCCTGACCCAAGGTTTCGAGCCGTCGCAGGTGGAGATCAAGCCGGACCTGTTCGTCATCGGCAACGTGGTCTCGCGCGGCAACCCGCTGATGGAGGAGATCCTCAACCGCGGCCTGCCCTATGTCTCCGGCCCGCAATGGATGGGCGAGAACATCCTGCAGGACAAGTGGGTCTTGTCGGTGGCCGGCACGCATGGCAAGACCACCACCTCGGCCATGCTGGCCTGGGTGCTGGAACACGCGGGCTACCAGCCCGGCTTCCTGATCGGCGGGGTGCCGATGAACTTCGGCATCTCGGCACGCCTGGGCAGTGACGGCCAGGGGGGACCGTCGCCCTTCTTCGTCATCGAGGCCGACGAGTACGACACCGCCTTCTTCGACAAGCGCAGCAAGTTCGTGCACTACCGCAGCCGTACCGCCGTGCTGAACAATCTTGAATACGATCACGCCGACATCTTCCCCGATCTGGCCGCCATCGAGACGCAATTCCACCATCTGGTGCGCACCGTGCCCGGCATCGGCCGGGTCATCGTCAATGGCCGTGAAACCGCATTGCAACGCGTGCTGGCGCGCGGCTGCTGGAGCGAACGTGAAGACTTTGGCGTAGCCGCCGGCCAGCCCGGCTGGTCGCTGCAGACCCATGAGGATGGCCGTTTCGAGGTCTTCTTTGAAGGCCAGTCGCAAGGTACGGTGGAGTGGTCGCTGACCGGTGAACATAACCGCATGAACGCCCTGGCCGCGATTGCCGCTGCCCGCCACGTAGGCGTGCCGGCGGCCCAGGCCATCGAGGCATTGGGCGCGTTCCAGAGCGTGAAGCGGCGCATGGAGCTGCGCGGCAGCGCCAATGGCGTGGCCGTCTATGACGATTTCGCCCATCACCCGACCGCCATTGCCACCACCGTGGCCGGCCTGCGCAAGAAGGTCGGTACCGCTCGCATCCTGGCCGTGCTGGAGCCGCGCTCCAACACCATGAAGCTGGGCACGATGAAAGAAGCTCTGCCGGGCAGCTTGACTGATGCTGACCTGGTCTTCGGTTTCGGCGCCCAGTCCGGGCGTGATGCATTGGGCTGGGACCTGGCCGAAGCGCTGGCCCCGCTGGGCCAGAAAGCCGCTGCCTTCCACGACCTCGATGCACTGGTGCAAGCCGTCAAGGCTGCCGCGCAGCCCGGCGACCATGTGCTGGTGATGAGCAATGGCGGCTTCGGCGGCGTACACCAGAAGCTGCTGGACGCACTGGCATGATCCTGTACCTGCACGGCTTTCGTTCCTCGCCGCAGTCCTTCAAGGCGCGCGTGATGGGACAGCGCATGGCCGCGCTCGGCCTGCAGGACCAGTACGTCTGCCCGCAACTGCCGGCCTCGCCGGCCGGGGCCATCGCTCTGGCCGGTGCGCTGGTGGCGGGTGTGGACCCGGCGCAGCTGACCGTGGTCGGCTCGTCGCTCGGCGGCTACTACGCCACCTGGCTGGCCGAACACACCGGCTGCCGGGCGGTGCTGGTCAACCCGGCGGTCAAGCCGCCGCGTGACCTGGAATCCTATGTCGGCGTGACCACGCAATACCACTCCGACGAACCCTTTGAATTCAAGCGCGAGTACATCGCCGAGCTGCTGGCCCTGTCGATGCCGGCGATCACGCGCCCGGAGCGCTATTTCCTGCTCGCCGCCACCGGTGACGAAGTGCTGGACTGGCGCGAGATGGTGGCCCATTACCCCGGCGCGCGCCAGACCGTCATCGAGGGCAGCGACCATGGCATGGCCGAGTTTGCCGACCATCTGGACGAGGTGCTGGCCTTCTGCGGCGTGGACCTGCCCGGCAAGGCGGTGCGCTGATGCCCCATGCCGTCCGCAAGGCGCGCTGGATGGCGCATCCGCAGGCATTGGCGGCGCTGCTGGCGGCCGATGGCGACCTGGTGCGGCGCACCCGCGCCTGGCTGGCCGACCCCGGGTCCATGACCCTGAAATTGAAGAAACGGACCGAAAGCTTCAGTGTGCGCCTGCTGCGCCAGCGCCCGGGCCGCATCCTGGCCGATGAGCATGAAGCCTTGTGCATATCGCCCCGTAGCCGGGTGGTGGAGCGCGATGTCATCCTGCTGGGCGACGGGCAGCCGGTGGTATTCGGCCATACGGTGCTGTCGACCAGCTCAGTCAAGTCCGACTGGCCCTTTTTCAGCAAGCTCGGCAGCACGCCCCTGGGGGCCAACTTGTTCTTTGATCCGCTGGTCGGACGCAGCCCCATCCAGTATGCTCGGCTGTCCGCCGGCCACCCGCTGATGCGCCGCATCGCGCAGGCCTTGCCCGAGTCCGAATTGCCGACCAGTTTGCTGGCGCGCCGCTCCCTGTTTACCCGGCGCGGCGGCGTGCTGATGGTCACCGATGTTTTCCTGCCGGCACTGGAGGCGCTGATGCGTCCGCTGCCGGCCCACGTACCGATTGAAAAGCGATAGAAGCAGATGAATTTATTGTTCGAAGAATCCGGCGATTTCAAGGCCGGCTCCATCATGACCCAGCAGGGCGAGTCCTACCAGGTCGAGATGGCCTCCGGCAAGCGCGCCAAGGTGAAGTCGCGCGATGCGCTGCTGCAATTCGCTGCCCCCGCGCCGCAGGAGCTGATGCAACAGGCCCAGGCCATCGCTGATGAAGTCGACCTGGATTTCCTCTGGGAAGTGGCCGGCGAAGAAGAATTCGGTTTCACCGACCTGGCCGCCGAATATTTCGGCCACGCCCCGCTGCCCCCGGAAGCGGCCGGCCTGCTGCTGTGCCTGCATCGCGCACCGATCTATTTCTACAAGAAGGGCCGTGGCCGCTACAAGGCGGCACCGCAGGCCTCGCTGCAGGCGGCCCTGGCCGGGCTGGAAAAGAAGAAGCAGCAACTGGCCGCACAGGCCGTGTATGTGGAAGAACTCAAGGCCCACAAACTGCCGGAAGCCTTCCGCCCCATCGCGCTGCAACTGCTCTTCAAGCCGGACAAGAACGGCATCGAATTCAAGGCTCTGGACGCCGCCGCCAAGGAAATGCAGACCACTCCGCAGCGCCTGATGCTGGCTGCCGGTGGCGTGGCCTCGCCCAAGGATCTGCATTACGCGCGTTTCCTCTACGAATTCTTCCCGCGCGGCACCGGTTTCCCGGCCATCGATATCCCGCCGGCGGCTACCGACCTGCCGCTGGCCGATGTCCAGGCTTTCTCCATCGATGACGTGACCACCACCGAGATCGATGATGCCCTGTCGGTCACCCGCCTGCCGGACGGCAAGCTGCGCGTGGGCATCCACATCGCCGCACCGGGCCTGGCCATCAAGCGCGGCGATGCGATCGATGCGATTGCGCGTGCGCGCATGTCCACCGTCTACATGCCGGGCGAAAAGATCACCATGCTGCCAGACGACCTGGTGGCCACCTATACGCTGGATGCCGGGGCTGCGCGTCCTGCGCTGTCGCTGTACGCCACGCTGGATGCGGCCAACTGGGAAGTGCTGGGCACCGAGACCCGCGCCGAGCGGGTGCCGATCGCCGCCAACCTGCGCCACAACGACCTCGACGAGCTGGTCACCGAGGAAGCGCTGGCCGAGAATCGCGGCGAGTATCCGCACAAGGAAGAGATCGCGCTCCTGTGGCAGTGGGTGCAATTGCTGGAACAGGGCCGCATGGCCAAGCGCGAGAGTTTCGGCCTGCGCCCGGAACAGAACAATCGCGTCGACTTCAACTTCTACGTCGAGAACGATGTGGTGAGCATCGTGCGCCGCCGCCGTGGCGCGCCGCTGGACAAGATCGTGGCCGAGCTGATGATCTTCGCCAACAGCACCTGGGGCAAGCTCATGGCCGATCACGGCGTGCCGGGCATCTACCGCGCGCAAGGCGGCGGGGCCGGCGGCTGGGCCGCCAAGATGCAGGTGCGCATGGTCACCCACGCCGCGCCCCACCAGGGCCTGGGCGTGGATCAATATGCCTGGAGCACCTCGCCGCTGCGCCGCTATACCGACTTGGTCAACCAGTGGCAGATCCTGGCCTGCATCGAGCACGGCGTGACCGCGCCGCTGGTGGCGCCCTTCAAGCCGCGCGATGCCGATCTCTTCGCCATCGTCTCGGGCTTCGATGCGGCGTACTCCGGCTATGCCGATTTCCAGTCGACCATGGAACGCTACTGGTGCCTGCGCTGGCTGGCGCAGGAAAACGCCCGTACCGTGGAAGCGGTGGTGCTCAAGGATGAAATCCTGCGCCTGGTCGAGATCCCGCTGGTGCTGCGCATGCCGGGCCTGCCGCAACTGGCGCGCGGCCTGCAGGTCAAGCTGGACCTGCTGCGCTGGGACGAGGTCGACCTGACCGTGGAAGCGCGCCTGCTGGAAGTGCCGGCCGCTGCGGCCCAGGCGCTGGCCAGCGACCTCGGTGAAGACGATGACGAGTTGCTCGAAGGCATGGCCTCCATGGGCAGCGAAGAACAGGGCGAGGAAGCCGCTGCCGAGCAGAATTCGGTACAGAACAATGTACAGAACGATGCACAGGATTCCGTACAGGAAAATGCACAGGAAGAGCCACATCCCCACGCCGCCGATGCCGACGAAAACCCGTCGGCCCAAGCCGCGCAATGACGCGGTGCTGGCGTAGAATTGGCGCTGTGAATATCGTCGTTGCTCCCCGTCTGCTGTGAATCTGTTTGCCCAACATCGTCTGCTGAGCGTCGCGCTCGGAATCTCGCTGCTGGTGCATGGCCTGCTGCTGGCCGTGCACTTCGCCGCGCCCGACGCCTTCCGCTTCAAGCCGTCCGATCCGGAACTGGAAGTCATCCTGGTCAACGCCAAGCATGACAAGAAGCCGGTCAATGCCCAAGCGCTGGCGCAGGCCAACCTGGATGGCGGCGGCAATGCCGACGACGGCCGCGCCAGATCGCCGCTGCCGGACATGCAGCACGTGGAGAGCGGTGACAGCGTCAAGGCCGCGCAGCGCAAGGTGGCCGAACTGGAACAGCAGCAGCGCAAGATGCTGGCGCAGTTGCAGGAGGCGCGCCAGCACGTGGCCAGCGCCGAGCAGCAGAAACCGACCGAGACGCCGCAGCCCAACGCGCGCGACCTGACCGAAACCGCCAAGGCCATGGCGCGCATGGAAGCCGAACTGGCCAAGGACATCGCGCAATACAACAAGCGCCCCAAGAAGACCCAGATCACGCCGAGCACCCGCGAAGTCGGTTATGCCCAGTACTTCAAGGCGCTGCAGGACAAGATAGAAAAGGTCGGCACCCTGAACTTCCCGACCCGCGACGGCAAGAAGCTCTACGGTGAACTGCTGGTAGTGATTCCGGTATTCCAGGATGGCAGCATCTACGAGCGCGATGGCGGCGTGGTGGTGCGCACCAGTTCCGGCAATGCCGCGCTGGACCAGGCGGCGGTGGCCATCGTGCGGCGCTCGGTGCCGTTCGGCCGTTTTCCTGAGAACATGCGCACCAGCGGCAAGGATGATGTGTGGGAAGTCATCGTGACCTTCCGTTTCACCCGTGACCAGGGCGTGCAGGCAGAACTGGAGGCCGGCTGATATCGCCAGCGGCGCAGCGGTCCGACACAAGAACAGCAAAGAGCAGTCAGAACATATAACGAGGGAGCAGGCAAACCACCATGGATGAATACGTCGTCATCGGCAATCCGATTGCCCACAGCAAGTCGCCCGAGATCCATGCGCAGTTCGCCGCCCAGACCGGCCAGTCGCTGCACTACGATCGCCTGCTGGTCCCGCTGCACGGTTTCAAGGCAGCGGTGCAGGTGTTCCAGCGGCGCGGCGGACGCGGTGCCAACGTCACCGTTCCCTTCAAGCTGGAAGCGCACGCGCTGGCCGATCAGCTGACCGAACGCGCGCGTCTGGCCGGAGCGGTCAATACGCTCAAGTTCGAAGGCGGCCGCATCCTCGGCGACAACACCGATGGTGCGGGCCTGGTGACCGACATCATGGTCAATGCCGGCCAGGCGCTGGCAGGCCGCCGCGTGCTGCTGCTGGGCGCCGGCGGTGCCTCGCGTGGAGCGCTGCTGCCTCTGCTGCAACAGCAGCCGGCCGAACTGGTGATCGTCAACCGCACGCAAGCCAAGGCCGATGAACTGGCGCGCCAGTTCCGGGAATTCGGCCCGGTACGCAGTGCGGCCTATGCCGGACTGGAGGGCGTGTTCGATGTCATCATCAACGCCACCTCGGCCAGCCTGTCGGACGATCTGCCGCCGCTGCCGGTATCGGTGTATGGCAGCGAGACCCTGGCCTACGACATGATGTATGGCCGCCAGCCCACGGTCTTCATGCAGAGCGCCCAGCAACACGGGGCCAGCGTGCGCGATGGCCTGGGCATGCTGGTCGAGCAGGCCGCCGAAGCCTTCCAGCTGTGGCGCGGCGTGCGGCCCGCCACCGCCGAGGTGTTTGCCAGCCTGCGCCAGCAGTTGTCGCAATAAGCACTAAGCACCAAGCAAAAGGCTGGCAGTCCTCCACAGATGTAGAGGACCGCAGGAGTGCAGGACTGTATGAGTGCATGAGTGCATCTCTGCAGGATCGCACCATGACGGAATTTCCCGGATCGACAGAACACGGCAACAGAACAACAACCGGCTCATGAAATCGCTACGCAAGCTGCTCTTCTGGATCATCGTCCTGCCCATCACCCTGGTACTGCTGCTGCAGCTGTACTTCTTCGTCCAGATCTGGTGGTGGAAGGATCACAATCCGGAGTCCACCAGTTTCATGCGCCAGCAGTTGTCGATCCTGCGCGAGAAGGACCCGAATGCCCAGCTGCAATTCCGCTGGGTGCCTTACGCTCGCATCTCCAACAATCTCAAACGCGCCATCATCGCCTCGGAAGATTCCAACTTCTCCGAGCATGACGGCGTCGACTGGGAGGCCTTGCAGAAGGCCTACGAAAAGAACGAGAAGAAGGGCAAGGTCGTGGCCGGCGGTTCCACCATCACCCAGCAGCTGGCCAAGAACCTGTTCCTCTCGGGCGAGCGCAGCTATCTGCGCAAGGGCCAGGAATTCATCATCACCTACATGCTGGAATTCCTGCTCGACAAGCAGCGCATCTTCGAGCTCTACCTCAACGTGGTGGAGTGGGGTAACGGCGTCTTCGGTGCCGAGGCCGCAGCCCAGCATTACTACCGCACCACGGCCGCCAATCTCGGCGCCGAACAGGCAGCACGGCTGGCGGTGATGCTGCCGCGTCCGCGCTATTACGACCGCAATCGTGGCTCGGGTTACCTGGCCGCGCGCACCAGCCTGATCCTGCGCCGCATGAACGCGGCCACGCTGCCGCCGGCGCACAAGTAATCCTGCGCTGCTGCCGCAGCCAGATGACCGCCGTATGACAGCGCGCCACGCTCACCACAGCGGTTCCGCCAGCGCTGGATTGGCGCTTGCCTGGCACGGGGCTTGAACGTACACTTGCGCACGTTTCGCGCCTGTCGCCACGGGCTGCCGCATTTCACCCGGGACTCTTCCCCCCGCGTTCCACCGAGCGAGAACCCATGATCAATGTATTCGTGTTGCAAAACGGACGGCTGAGCCAGGTCAACATCGACAGCCGCACCGACCTCGAACAGGCCGCGCCGGTCTGGGTGGACCTGACCGAACCGAATGACGAAGAGCGCGCCTGGGTCAAGAGCATCTACGGCGTGACCCTGCCCGACGAGGATGAATTCAGCGACATCGAAGCCTCGGCCCGTTACTTCGAAGCCGAGAACGGCGACCTGCACCTGCGCACCGACTTCCTCTTCGAAGGCGACGACGATTCTTCCTCCACCATGACGGTGGCCTTCATCCTGGCACGCAACATCCTGTTCTCGGTGCATGCGGAAGACCTGCCGGTGTTCCGCCTGGTGCGCATGCGTGCGCGCTCGCGGCCCGGTTCCATCGGCGACTACCGCGACGTGCTGCTCGACCTCTACGAGACCGATGCCGAATATTCGGCCGATGCCCTCGAAGGCATCTACCAGAAGCTCGAAGCGGTGAGCACCAGCGTGCTCAAGAAAAGCCTGTCCGACCAGGCCGCCGCCGAAGTGCTCAACACCATCGCCCACGAAGAAGACTTGAACGGCCGCATCCGCCGCAACATGATGGATACGCGCCGCGCGGTCAGCTTCCTGATGCGCGGACGTCTGCTCAGTTCGGAGCAGTTCGAGGATGCGCGCCAGATCCTGCGCGACATCGAATCCCTGGATGGCCACACCGCCTTCCTCTTCGACAAGATCAACTTCCTGATGGATGCCACCGTCGGCTTCATCAACATCAACCAGAACAAGATCATCAAGATCTTCTCGGTGGCGTCGGTGGCCTTCCTGCCGCCGACGCTGATCGCCAGCATCTACGGCATGAACTTCAAGGTCATGCCGGAACTGGATTGGGTGGTGGGTTATCCGCTGGCCATCCTGATGATGGTCGGGTCGGCCATCGCGCCGTTCTGGTATTTCCGTCGGCGCGGCTGGCTCAACTGAGACTGTCTGCTGACGGCGACGTCCTCATTTCTCCGACAAGCATTGCCGGGCTTCTCCGATGCCGCGCATGCAGGCTGCGCGGCACACTGCGAACATCGTCCATCGCATTCGTGCATTCGTGCAGAGGAGAACACCATGTCCGTCCGTCATCACTACATCTCGCTGGCCGTGATCAGCGCCAGCTTTGCCGGTTTGCTGATTGGCTGCGCGAGTCCGCAGCAAGCCCCTTATGGCGCGGCACCGACCTCGCAGAACTATGAACGCGTGGCGTCCTATTCCGGTACCGGCGTGGTGGAAGCCATTGAAGTGACCCACAAGGAAAGCAGCGGCGTGGCCGGTGCGGTGGTGGGTGGCGTGGCCGGTGGCCTGCTGGGTAACGCCGTCGGTGGCGGCACCGGCCGCGTGCTGGCGACTGTCGCGGGTGCCGCCGGTGGTGCCTATGCCGGTAACCAGGTCGAGCGCAATAACTCTGCCGGCCGCCAGGTTTACAACATCCGCGTGCGCATGAGCGATGGCTCCTTGCAGACCTTCGCGCAGGAAGACAATACCGATTTCCGCGTGGGGGATCGTGTGCGACTGGATAATGGCCGCATCAGCCGTTATTGATCGCCGTCAGCAAGAGTAATCAAGCGTCATCAAGCGCCATTACTGATATTACTGATTGTTGAATTCATTTTGATACCGACCCGTTCGGTATTGAAACAGGCGCCAAACATCATGAAGCGCTAAAGAGAAAGCCGTCCGTGCCATGCACCGGACGGCTTTTTCGTTTCAGCGATCTTACCTCAGGCCGGGTACAACGCGCCGAGCACCCGCAAGCCGCGTGCTCCGGTCACCGCCGGCAGGTTGCCCGGCAACCGCAGATCAAAGCGCCGCGCCAGCCAGGCAAAGGCCAGCGCCTCCACATGCTGCGGAGACACGCCCAGAGCGGCCGTCGACTGCACGGTTGCGCGGCCGTCCAGTTGCTGCTGCAACAGCCGCATCAGGAAGGCATTCTCGGCGCCGCCTCCGCACACATAGACCTGCTGCGCCGTGGGTGCGTGCGCGACGATGGCGTCGGCAATGGTACTGGCCGTGAGCAGCGTCAACGTGGCCTGCACATCTTCCGGGGCGATTGCAGCGCCCGTGCGCAGCAGGGCCGCCTGCAGCCAGTCGAGATGGAACAGGTCGCGTCCCGAACTCTTGGGCGGCGGCAAGCGGAAGAAGGGCTCATCGCGCAATTGCGCCAGCAGTCCCGCATGCACTTGTCCCGATGCACCCCAGTCGCCGTTGGCATCATAGGTGCGCTGCTGGTGCAGATGAATCCAGCCATCCATGAGCGCATTGCCGGGGCCGGTATCGAAGCCGTAGGCGCCGTCTTCTCCCGCCGGCAGGATGCTGATGTTGGCGATGCCGCCGATATTGACCACCACCCGCGACTGCGCCGCATCGCCGAAGATGGCGCGATGGAAGGCCGGCACCAGCGGTGCGCCCTGGCCGCCGGCGGCGACGTCGCGGCTGCGGAAGTCGGCCACCACATCGATGTTGCACAGTTCGGCCAGCAGTGCAGGGTTGTTGGTCTGGCGGGTAAAACCGAGTTCGGGACGGTGGCGGATGGTCTGTCCATGCACGCCCACCAGGCGCACGTCGGCCGCCGTCTTGCCAGCCTGCAGCAGCAGTTGCGCCACACAGTCGGCGTAATGCACGGCCAGCGCATTGGCGGCCAGGGCTTCGCGTTCGATCTCGTTGGGCCCGGCGGCCTGCAGGGCCATCAGGTCCGCGCGCAGATGGGCGGGGAAGGGCACGTAAGCCGCCGCCAGCGTGGCGGTGATCGTCTGGCCATCGAAGGCGGCCAGGACGCCGTCGACGCCGTCAAGACTGGTGCCGGACATCAGGCCGATGGTCAAAAAGGGAGAATCGTTCATGGCAGGCAGCTCGTAAAAAGAAAAGGGCGGCCGCTGATTCTACAGCGCCGCCCTGGTCGGGGAGTTCGGACAGCCGTCTCTTACTTGGCTGCCGCCAGCTTCACATCGGGCGCACCCGGCACGCGCAGCATGGCCATGCGATGCTGCATGTCGGCGGCCACGGTGCGGAAGCGCTGCAACTGCGGGCCGGTCAGGGCCTGGTTGTTGGGCACCTCCACCGACAGCGGATTGCGCGGCTGGTTGTTGACGCGGAACTCGTAGTGCAGGTGCGGGCCGGTGGCCCAGCCGGTCATGCCGACGAAACCGATCACGTCATTCTGGCTGACCTTCATGCCCTTCTTGATGTTGGGCGCGAAGCGGCTCATGTGGCCGTAGGCGGTGGAGTAGCCGCTCCAGTGCTTGATGACGACGATGTTGCCGTAGCCATTCTGCTGGCCCACGAAATCGACCACGCCGTCGGCGGCTGCATGGATGGGCGTGCCGGTCGGGGCGGCGAAGTCCACGCCGGTATGCTGCTTCCACTGACCCAGGATCGGGTGCAGGCGCATCGAGAAACCGGAAGAGATACGGGTGAAGGCCAGGGGCGACTTCAGGAACGCCTTCTTGAGCGACTTGCCATCGAAGGCGTAATAGCCGCCACCGCCGGTCTTGCTGGCCGGGTCGCTGAACCAGACAGCCTGGTAGCGGTTGCCGGCATTGTCGAATTCACCGGCCAGCACGCGGCCGGTGCGCACCAGGTCGCCATTCTGATAGAAGGTCTCGTAGACCACGTTGAAACGGTCGCCACGGCGCAGGTCGGAGGCGAAGTTGATGTTGGTGGCGAACATGTCCACCAGCTGCATGGCGACCGCATCGGGGATCTGCGCGTTGTCCGTGGCGGCGAAGAGCGAGGAGAAGATGGTGCCGGCACGCATTTCCACGCGGCGCTCCAGCACGGCGGGCTGGGCTTCGGCGGTGAGCTTGCCGTCATGGCGCGCGATCACCAGATTCTTGGGCGTGTCGCTGCCGTCGTCGAGGGTGGCGGAGAGCTTGATGAGCTCGCCGTTGTCATCGGTCTGGGCCACGACGCGCTTGCCGGCGCGCAATTGCATCACGGTGCGGGCCAGGGTATCGGACTTGATGAAGGCGGTGGCCTCATCGTCATCCACACCGAGGCGGTTGAGCAGGGTGGCCAGGGTGTCGCCGCTGCGGACCTTCTCTTCGTTGACGTAGTACTGCGAACGCTCTTCCAGTGCACTGATCTGCTGTTGCAGGTCGGGCAGGGCCAGCTCCTTGGAAATCGGGTTCACCGGGGCATCGCGCAGGTCAGGCTCGGCCGGGGCGAAGCCGGCGGCACCGATGGTGAAGGCGGCCAGGAACAGGGCGCTGGCGCCGATGATGCGGGTCTTGGGCGAGGAAGCGGCGACTTTGTGGTGGCAGGACTGCAACGCGGAGAAGCACAGGGACGAGACGTGCTTGAGTTTATCTTGTGGGAACATGCAAACCGAATACGTTAAAATCTGACGTTTCCGTGGCGGATGGCGGGTGATGGCTGCAATGCGGCGTTTCCTGTCCCCCCGCCGTGTTGCGCCCGCGTAACATCGCCTACGGGTCGAGAACGTTTTCCTGCTGCTGAGCTTCTGAGGCCGCGTCCTGGCGCTGGGCAGAAAAAACGAAAGTCGGAATTATAGCAACACGATTTAGCGGTCCTGTCCTACAAAAGCCAATTTTTTAGTTATATCGATGAACGCCGACCAGTCCACCTCCGCCGCCGCTGCCCAAGCAGCTCCTTCCCGCCTGCCCCTCACCGACAAGGTGCAGGAAGCGCTGGCCATCACCAAGCGCGGCATCGATGAGCTGCTCATCGAAAGCGAATTCGCGCAAAAGCTGGCGCGCGCCGAGCAAAGCGGCCAGCCGCTGCGCATCAAGCTGGGCCTGGACCCGACCGCGCCCGACCTGCACCTGGGCCACACCGTGGTCCTGAACAAGATGCGCCAGCTGCAGAACCTGGGCCATCAGGTGATCTTCCTGATCGGCGATTTCACCTCCATGATCGGCGACCCGTCCGGCCGCAATGCGACGCGCCCGCCGCTGTCGCGCGAGCAGATCGAGATCAACGCCAAGACCTATTTCGCCCAGGCCAGCCTGGTGCTGGATCCGTCCAGGACCGAGATCCGCTACAACTCCGAATGGTGCGATGCCCTGGGCAGCCGCGGCATGATCCAGCTGGCCTCGCGCTACACGGTGGCGCGCATGATGGAGCGCGATGACTTCACCAAGCGCTTCAAGGAAGGCACGCCGATTTCGGTGCATGAATTCCTCTACCCGTTGATGCAGGGTTATGACTCGGTGGCCCTGAAGTCGGACCTGGAGCTGGGCGGCACCGACCAGAAATTCAACCTGCTGGTGGGCCGCGAACTGCAGAAGGATTTCGGCCAGGAGCCGCAGTGCATCCTGACCATGCCGCTGCTGGAAGGCCTGGACGGCGTGGAAAAGATGTCCAAGTCCAAGGGCAACTACATCGGCATCACCGAACCGGCCAACACCATGTTCGCCAAGGTGATGAGCATTTCCGACGTGATGATGTGGCGCTACTACGAGCTGCTGTCGTTCCGTTCGATGGCCGAGATCGCTGGCTACAAGGCCGAGGTCGAGGCCGGCAAGAACCCGCGCGACATCAAGGTGGCGCTGGCTCAGGAAATCGTCGCCCGCTTCCACTCGCAGCAGGCCGCGGAAGATGCGCTGGCCGACTTCGTGAACCGCTCCAAGGGCGGCATCCCGGACGATATCCCGGAAGTCTCGCTGTCGGGCGCGCCGCTGGGCATCGGCCAGCTGTTGAAGCAAGCCAACCTGTGCGCCTCCACTTCGGAAGCGCTGCGCATGGTGGAGCAGGGCGGTGTGCGCATCGACGGCACCGTCATCAGCGACAAGGGCCTGAAGGTCGAGGCCGGCCAGTGCGTGGTGCAAGTGGGCAAGCGCAAGTTCGCCCGCGTCACCCTGGCGTAAGCTGGAACGCGCATGATCGCCCTCTTGCAGCGGGCCAGCCAGGCCTCGGTGGTGGTGGATGGCCAGACGCTGGGCAGCATCGGCACCGGGCTCATGGTGCTGGTCTGCGCCGAGCGCCATGACACCACGGCCGAAGCCGACGCCCTCCTGAAGAAGCTGCTGGCCTATCGCGTCTTCAGCGACGAGGCCGGCAAGATGAACCGCAGCGTTGCCGACGTGCAAGGCGGCTTGCTGCTGATCCCGCAATTCACGCTGGCGGCCGATACCAATTCAGGCACGCGCCCGTCCTTCACGCCGGCTGCGGCACCGGAACTGGGTCGGCAACTGTTCGATCACTTCGTGGCCCAGGCGCGTGCGCGCCATGGCGAGGAACGGGTAGGAACGGGGCGCTTCGGAGCCGATATGAAGGTGTCGCTCACCAACGACGGTCCGGTGACCTTCTGGCTGCAGGTCAAGCCCAAGGCGCCGGCTGCCGATATGAACGTTACTGAATAAAAGCCAGCCCGGCATTGAAGCCCGGCGGCGCGTCCCCAAATGAATTCGTAATGCGTGTTGCATGTGGCCTTACTTTTTGGAGGTGATATGAAATTCTGGAGCGATTCTTTCAAGGACGGTGCCAACATCCCGGGCGAATTCGCCTTTGCGGTGATGGATCCCAAGACGCACGTGGCGCTCTCTGCCAATCGCAATCCGCACTTCGCCTGGAGCGATCTGCCGGCCGGCACCAAGTCGCTGGCACTGGTGGTGCATGATCCCGACGTGCCTTCGCGCGGCGATGATGTGAACCAGGAAGGCAAGACCGTGCCGCTGGAACTGCCGCGTGTGGATTTCTATCACTGGACGCTGGTGGACATTCCGGCGGGCGTGAGCGAAATCAAGGCCGGCCAGTTCAGCAACGGCGTGACCGCGCGCGGCAAGCCGGGACCGGCGGTGCTGGGCGATGTGATGCCGGGCGCGCGCCAGGGTATCAACGATTACACCGGCTGGTTCGCCGGCGACGGCGACATGCGCGGCGACTACTTCGGCTATGACGGCCCCTGCCCGCCGTGGAACGATGCGCTGGTGCACCGCTACATCTTCACGCTGTACGCGCTGGACGTGGAACAGCTGCCCGTGGTCGGCAACCTGGAAGGTTCGGTGGTGGTCACTGCGCTGCGCGACCATGTGCTGGATCAGGCGTCCCTCACCGGCCTCTACACCCTCAACCCCAACGCGGTACCGCGTAGCTGACCTGACTGCACTGCATGACCGACATCCTGCTGATCCGCCACGGCGAAACCGACTGGAACGTGGACAAACGCCTGCAAGGGCATATCGACATCGGCTTGAATGAAGCCGGCCAGCGCCAGGTCCTGGCGCTGGGCGAGGCGCTGGCGGGGGAGGGCATCGATGCCGTCTTCGCCAGCGACCTGCAGCGTGCGCGCGATACGGCGCAGGCCGTGGCCGGGCCAGCGGGATTGACGGTGCAGATCGATGCGGGTTTGCGCGAGCGCTGCTACGGCGGCTTCGAGGGCTTGCGCCATACCGAGATCGAAGCGCGCTATCCGGAGGCGTATCGCCAGTGGAAGGCGCGCGAGCCGGACTTCCGCTATCCCGCCGGCGAGCGCATCGCCGAGACCATGCGCGAATTCTATGAACGTTCGGTGGCGGCCGTGCAGCGCGTGCTGGCTTCGGGCCGCTATCGCAAGGTGGCCATCGTCACCCATGGCGGCGTGCTGGAGTGCGTACATCACTGGGCCAGCCAGACTTCCTTCGCCCAGCCACGCACCTTTGACATCTTCAACGCCAGCGTCAATCGCCTGCACTGGGATGGCGAACGTGCCCACATCCGCTCCTGGGGCGAGATCGGGCATCTCCAGCGGGAGACGCTGGATGAGGTGGATCGCTGATCATTCATTGCCTTGAGGTAATCAGCAGGGTGGCAGGAACGCATTTGGCCTGCCGTTTTTCCTGTGCAGTGATATTTGATATTGGCATTTCTCCAACAATCTCCGCTGCCCAATAAATAATCAGCCCCAAAGATGTAACCGCGCCCGATTCTTGTTGGGCGAGGCAGGCAATCGCGCTAAAATAGCGCCCTTCCCCGTATCTCCCCCTATCCACGTCGTGAACATTGGGCCCTATTCCCTGCGCAACAACGTGTTCGTCGCCCCCATGGCGGGTGTGACCGACCGACCGTTCCGCCAGCTGTGCAAGCAGCTGGGGGCGGGCTATGCCGTCTCGGAAATGGCCGCGTCCGATCCGCGCCTGTGGCAGAGCGAGAAGACCTCGCGCCGCATCAACCACGATGGCGAGATGGAACCCAAGGCGGTGCAGATCGCCGGGGCCGATCCCGTCATGCTGGCCGATTGCGCGAAGTACAACGTCGAGCGCGGGGCGCAGATCATCGACATCAACATGGGCTGCCCGGTCAAGAAGGTCTGCAACAGCTGGTGCGGTTCGGCCCTGCTGCAGGACGAGGAACTGGTGGCGCGCATCCTGGACGCGGTGGTCTCGGCGGTGGATGTGCCGGTGACCCTGAAATTCCGCACCGGCTGGAACCGCGCCAACAAGAACGCCCTCAAGATTGCCGCCCGGGCCGAGGCCGCCGGTATCGCCATGCTGACCCTGCACGGCCGCACCCGCGCCGACGGTTACAGCGGTGAAGCCGAGTACGAGACCATCGCCGCCGTGAAGGCCGCCGTGAAGATCCCGGTGGTGGCCAATGGAGACATCACTACGCCCGAGAAGGCGCGCGAAGTCTTGCGCCTGACCGGGGCCGACGCCGTCATGGTCGGTCGTGCCGCCCAGGGACGGCCCTGGATCTTCCGCGAGATCGATCACTTCCTGCGCACCGGCGAGCACCTGCCGGCACCGCTGGTGACCGAGGTGGAGCACCTCATGGATGAGCACCTGCAAGCCCACTACGCTTTTTATGGCGACTACCTGGGCGTGCGCACGGCACGCAAGCATATCGGCTGGTATGTGCGCGACCTGCCGGGCGGCGAGACCTTCCGCCGCAGCATGAACCGCATCGAAGACTGCGGCCAGCAGTTGCAGGCGGTGCGGCAGTTCTTTGCCGAGCAGGCCGTGCATGGCGATCGCCTGCAATACGGACTGGCCGACGAGGTAGCCCTGGCCGCCTGAAGCAACACCGCAGGACGGCAGGACAGCACGACAGGACAACAAGGGTATCGGATGCGCTGGCGCAAGCAGCAACAGCGGGCGCAATTGATCAACAACACGGCATCGCCACGCACCATCGCGCCCGCGGGAAAACGGCGCATTCAGGTTTGCGGGGTGACACCGACAAGAACAGAAGCAGCAGAGCAATGAGCAAAGAAAGTATTGAGGATGTCGTCAAGAAGAGCCTGGAAAAATATTTCCGGGATCTGGGTGAACAGCTACCGACCAATGTCTACGACATGGTGCTGGCCACGGTCGAAAAACCGGTCTTCGAGACCGTGATGGCGCGCGCCGAGGGCAACCAGTCCCAGGCCGCCGAGATCCTCGGCATCAACCGCAACACGCTGCGCAAGAAGCTGCAGCAGCACGGCCTGCTGTAGCCGCCAGCGGCCTTGCCGGCGCGCCAGGGCGGGCGCCGGGAGGGTGCGCGGGTGCAGCTTCCTTCCACGGTTTTTCAGGTTTCCTTTTCCTTACCAGTCTTGCCTACCATGATCAAACAAGCACTCATTTCCGTATCCGACAAGGCAGGCGTGCTCGACTTCGCGCGCGCACTGTCCGCCATGGGCGTCAACATCCTGTCCACCGGCGGCACCGCCAAGCTGCTGGCCGACAATGGCGTGCCGGTCACCGAAGTGGCCGACTACACCGGTTTCCCGGAAATGCTGGATGGCCGCGTGAAGACGCTGCATCCCAAGGTCCATGGCGGCATCCTGGCCCGTCGCGATTTCCCCGAGCACGTCGCTGCGCTGGAACAGCACGGCATCCCCACCATCGACATGGTGGTGGTGAACCTGTACCCGTTCCAGCAGACCGTGGCCAAGGATGAATGCTCGCTGGAAGACGCGATCGAAAACATCGACATCGGCGGCCCGGCCATGCTGCGTTCCTCGGCCAAGAACCACAAGGACGTGATCGTCATCTGCGATCCGACCGATTATGAAGGCGTGCTGGCCGAGCTCAAGTCCGGTGGCGACCTGCCCTACGAAAAGCGCTTCGCGCTGGCCAAGAAGGTCTTCGCCCATACCGCGCAATACGATGGCGCCATCACCAATTACTTCACTGCCCTGGGTGAAGACAAGCAGCACAGCACCCGCAGCGCCTACCCGGCGACCCTGAACCTTCACTTCGAGAAGGTCCAGGACATGCGCTACGGCGAGAACCCGCACCAGAGCGCTGCCTTCTACCGCGACATCAAGAAGGTCGATGGCGCGCTGGCCAACTACACCCAGCTGCAGGGCAAGGAACTGTCCTTCAACAACATCGCCGATGCCGATGCTGCCTGGGAATGCGTCAAGAGCTTCGACCCGGCCACGGAAGCAGCCTGCGTCATCATCAAGCACGCCAATCCCTGCGGCGTGGCCATCGGTGCCGACCCGCTGGATGCCTACAGCAAGGCCCTGCAGACCGACCCGACCTCGGCCTTCGGCGGCATCATCGCCTTCAACCGCGAAGTGGACGCCGCAGCGGCCGAAGCCGTGGCCAAGCAATTCCTGGAAGTGCTGATCGCTCCGTCCTTCAGCGCTGAAGCCAAGCAGATCTTCGCTGCCAAGCAGAACGTGCGCCTGCTGGAAATCCCGCTGGGCACCGGTCTGAATGGCTACGACTTCAAGCGTGTCGGCGGTGGCCTGCTGGTGCAGTCGCCGGATGCCAAGAACGTGCTGCTGGCCGATGTGAAGGTGGTCAGCAAGAAGCAGCCTACCCAGCAGCAATTGCAGGACCTGATGTTCGCCTGGCGCGTGGCCAAGTTCGTCAAGTCCAATGCCATCGTGTTCTGCGGCAATGGCATGACCTTGGGCGTCGGTGCCGGCCAGATGAGCCGTATCGATTCCGCTCGCATCGCCTCCATCAAGGCGCAGAATGCCGGCCTGACCCTGGCTGGTTCGGCCGTGGCGTCGGATGCCTTCTTCCCGTTCCGCGATGGCCTGGATGTGGTGGTCGATGCCGGTGCCACCTGCGTCATCCACCCGGGTGGCTCCATGCGCGACCAGGAAGTCATCGATGCGGCCAATGAGCGCGATGTCGTGATGCTGCTGACGGGGACACGTCACTTCCGTCACTGATCGCTGCCAGATCCAACAAAAACGCCCGGCTTCATGCCGGGCGTTTTTCGTGGTGCACACTCTTGTAGCAGCAAGGCTGCGCATGGACCTGCCGGTGGCGCTTATCCCGATTGACCGGCATCCGGCGGTGTGTCGTATTCTGGATCTGTTCCAAGTGCTTCGAGTCGAGCACAATTCCATTCCCCATCCAATGCCGCCTGGTAGAGCATCCCCAAGGTCAGCGGGGTCCGCTCATACTTGGCCCGCTTCTTCTTGGATAAAGCCATGTGGATCACCTCGATGAGATTGAATCCCTCACCGAGGAAATATCGGTCGAAACTATAGTCCCCGGGATCGATGGAAAACGCCGCGAAGTAGCGATCAATGAAGTCAGCGGCTTCATCGCCGGTGAGGTGCATGTCTCCGGTCAGCGTGGTGGTTCTCACCAAGTGCATTTGATCGCTGGTGCCATGTCGCTGTCGGACCCAAGCTTCAAAGGAGTCCCATGTCAGATGGTTCATGACAGAACTCTATCGACAGGGTCGACGCGACGGTTGTAGTTCGCCACAGCTCGAACGCTGATAGCTGCAACGTTGTAAGCCATGAAGACCCATCCAACAACCGGGACAGCTCGTCCCACAAAAGCACCGATGTTTCTGGTCATAAGGATTTGGAGGCGCTTGATGCTTTCTCGTGTCACCGTTGGCAAGATGCGTTTCTTCAGATCGTAGTTCAGGTATCTTCGAGACAATATGGACGCAACTGACGTACCCTTCGTCGCTCCCCTGAGCTTGGCGCGTGTGGGAATAATGTTTTCACCAGCGACAATGGCAGCTGCCGCGCCAATATCGTCTACACCAAGTTCTTTGCAGGTCTCGTCGACAAAAATGTAGAAAAGTAATTCATTTGGGGAGAGGTTTTCATGAATTCCATAGCGATATTTGTTAGTCATTATTTTTCCTATCTCGGATGAATCAAGAAACAACGGGGAGTTGTGAGAAGCCGTTCAGACAACTCCGAATTGCCGAGGTTCGGAAAGAAGACCTGCACTTTGGTGCTGCATTGTGTTGGTGCCATAGACGCAATCATCAGGGCGTCAAGCCGGCTTCAGCTGTTCTCGCTGATCATTCCTTCATGCACGGCAATGCGCGTCAAGGCCGCCTCAAACCGCTGCCGCGATTCCGAGGTCAGTTGCTGCAGATATTGATGCAATTGTGCGTCAGCCACGTTACGGTTGGCGCATTGCGCGCTGTAGCGCTCGAACTGCGACAGCTGCATCAGCAATTCCGCCACGTGGCGCGGGCACTCGCAGGCCACCGTGGTGGACTGGTTGGCAAAGGCGATCAACTCATTGTCATCCCAGCGGCGCGGCGGCAGGGCCTTGTCGGCTGCCTCTTCGTCGCGCGCCGGTGAAGACAGCGCCGCCAGGCCGCGCAGCCATTGCAGGATAACCACATCAGGCTGCGGCGCACGCAGCAGGCTGATGCCTACCGCCGCCAGCGTCTCGCACACGGCTTCGCTGGCAAATCCATACAGCACGGCCATCGGCAGCCCGCTCAGCGCCGGTGCCGAACTCTCCAGTGCGCCCAGCCAGCCGGCGTGCAACTGCGGCTCGTGCAGCAGCAGGGCATCCACTTCTTCCCGCTTCAAGGCCATGGCCGCCTGTTCGATGCTCTCGAACGGACCCAGCAACTGCAGCGGACGCCCCAGGCGCTGCAGCAGGCCGGGTTTGTCCAGGCGCTGCGCCAGGGTGGAGCCGATCACGGCCAGCCGCCATTGACCCTGCACCGCTTCCGGTGGCGTCGGGCGGGCTGCGTGCAGTTCCGCATGGGTGGCCGCCACTTGCTGCAGCTGATCCATATCCAGTCCGGCCAGGCTGCCGATGGCGTGGCCCAGTTCGGTCAACTGCCGGATCAGCGCCAGCCGCCGCACATCGGCTTCCGAATACAGGCGCTGGCCGCTCGGTGACAACTGGCCCTGGGTCAGCGCATAGCGGCGCTCCCACACCCGCAGCGTGGCCACCGGCATGCGCAGCATGCGCGCCACGGCGCCAGTGCGGCGCAAGGCTTCGCCAGCAGGTTTGTCGGCCGCAAGGGCAGGGGAAGAGGTCGATTGCGCAAGGCTCATGACGGGCTCCAGTGAATCATGTTTGACACAGATTATAGACGCTAATTTGGCGTCATGAGTCAAGTGTGACGCATTTATTCAGTACAATCCTGAGTCATGAAACAGAAAAGCCAAGTCACCGGACATCGCGGCAACAAGGCGCACTTGCCCAGCAAGCCCTGCGCCGTGTGCGGCCTGCCCATGACCTGGCGGCGCGCCTGGGCCAAGAACTGGGACGAGGTCAAATACTGTTCCGAAGCCTGCCGCCGCAAGCGCGCCCACCCTGGCCTTTGAGGAGTCGAGCCATGTATCGCAAACATCAATTCGACCTGGTGCTGGAGTCCCCTTCCCCGGAAGACGCACCCGCCGCACCCGCAGCCCCTGCTGCTGTCGCTGCGGTCCCTGCACCACGACCGCTGGCGCTGCTGCCCTTGCTGCCGACCCTGGCCGCCGCGCGCGAGCGCATCGCCGCCGTGCGTCCCGGTGCCTATGCCCGCACCCGCAACAGTCTTGACGGTGCCGTGACGGGCTTGTCGCCCTATCTCACGCACGGCTTCGTCAGCCTGCGCGAGGTGCTGGCGGGCGTGTGCAGCCGCCAGACGCTGGATGTGCAGCACAAGTTCGTCTATGAGCTGGGCTGGCGTGCCTTCTATCGCTACGTGTGGGCCAGGCGCGGGGCGCGCATCTTCGATTCACTGCACGCCGGCCCGCTGCCGGAGTCGGCCTATGCGCGCGAACTGCCGGCCGATATCCGCGAAGCTGCCACCGGCCTGCCGGTGATCGACCAGGCCGTGCGCACCCTGTATGCCACCGGCACCCTGCACAACCACGCGCGCATGTGGCTGGCCAGCTATGTGGTGCATCTGCGCAAGGTGCATTGGCGTGCGGGGGCGGACTGGATGGTCGGCCATCTGCTGGATGGCGACCTGGCCAGCAATCATCTGAGCTGGCAGTGGGTGGCCGGGACCGGCAGCCACAAGCCTTATCTGTTCAATGCCGAGAACGTGGCCAAGTACGCCCCGGCCGAGTGGCACAGCCCAGGCACGGTGGTAGACACCTCATATGAAGTGTTGGGCGAAATCGCCCTCAATCCCGACCCGGTGGCCGCCGAACCCACCCAGCGCGCGCGGGAACGCTGCAAGGAGCCGGCCCTGCTGCCGGTGCCACCTGAACATTTGGGCAGTTTGACCCCGGAGGCGCAAGCCGTGGCCGGCCGCGATGTCTGGCTGGTCCATCCGTGGAGCCTGGGCGAGTTGCCCGCCGATCTGCCGGCTGACACCATAGTGGTGGGACTGTATCTGTCTGACTTCCATCTGCTCTGGCCGTGGGACCAGCGCCGCTGGGAGTTTGTCGGTGCGCGCATGCGCGAGCTGACATCGCTGTGCTGGCACGGTGACGCCGCCACCGTCGGCCGCGCCCTCAAGACTGCCCGCAGCGTGCGTTGTGTGGCCGATCCGCATCTGGCCCCCTGGCTGCCGCTGTGGGCACAATGCGTGGCAGCGCCGGAACTGTTCCCGGTGGTCGACAAGCCCAGCGACCTGTTCACCCAGTGGTGGCGTCGCAGCACGCAAGGCCTGCAGAGCGCCGCCGAGCTGCTGGCGCGCACCGAGCGCAAGGAGCGGCGCGATGGCGCAGCCTGACCCTGACCCTCGTGCGCCACAGGAAGAGATCACCGTGCTGTATGACGGTGCCTGTCCGCTGTGCCGGCGCGAGATCGGCGTGTACCAGCGCGGTGCGCAGGATGCCCCGCTGCGCTTTTGCGATATCAGCCGCGCGGATGTGCCCGCCACAGAGCTTCCTGCGGGCATGACGCGCGAGCAGTTGCTGGCTCGCTTTCATGTTCGTCGCGCCGATGGCGTGGTCTTCAGTGGTGCCGAAGCCTTCGTGAAGTTGTGGGCCACCTTGCCGGGGTGGCGCTGGCTGGCCCGGCTGGCGCGGCTGCCCGGCATGCTGTGGCTGATGGAGCGCAGCTATCGCGGCTTCCTGCGCGTGCGTCCGGCCGTGCAACGCCTGGTGGTGCGGCTCGAACGCCGCCAGGACCGAGGCTGACATGAGCGTCGGCCTGGTCTGGTTCAAGCGCGACCTGCGCCTGCGCGATCACGCGGCGCTGGCCGAGGCGGCGCGGTGTGAGCGCGCGTTTGCGGTCTTCATCATCGAGCCTGCATGGCTGCAGAGTTTTGAATGCGATCCGCGTCATGTGGATTTCCTGTTGCGTTCCCTCGCCCCCTTGCAGATCGAATTGAAGCAACGCGGCCTGCCTTTGCTTCTGCGCATTGGTGAGGCAGTGCAGGTATTGGAATCCCTGCGTCGCGAGTGGGGCGTGACCCATCTCTTCAGCCACGAAGAAACCGGCCCTGCCTGGAGCTATGCCCGCGATATTTCGGTGAACCGCTGGAGCCGCATCCAGGGCGTGCAGTGGCAGGAGTTTCCGCAAACCGGCGTGGTGCGCCGCCTGCGCAGCCGCGATGGCTGGGCCGCGCGCTGGGTGCAGCGCATGGAGGCAGCGCAGATTGCCAATCCTGTCGGCTTTCGTGCGCCGCAAGGCATGCAGCCCGAGAGGCTGCCCACATTGACCCAACTGGGTTTGCCCGAGGTACGCCTGCAACCGCCCGCTGGCGAGGCAGCGACATGGGATACGCTGCGCGCCTTCCTCGGCGGCGGCGGGCGCGATTACCGGCGCGGCATGTCCAGTCCGTTGACCGCACCCGACGCCTGCAGCCGGCTCAGCGCGCATCTGGCCTTCGGCACCATTTCCATGCGCAGCGTGCATCAGGCTACCGAGCTGGCCATCGAACACACGGCCGACCGCGAACTGGCCTACGGCCTGCGCGGTTTCTCCAGCCGCCTGCGATGGCATTGCCACTTCATGCAGAAGCTGGAAGACCAGCCTGATATCGAATGGCGCAACGTGGCGCGTTCGCTGGATGGCTTGCGTCCGGGCGATGGCGGTCCGTGGGGCGTGGAGGCGCAAGCGCGTTTCGATGCCTGGTGCGAAGGCCGTACCGGCTATCCCATGATCGATGCCTGCATGCGCCAGCTGTGCGCTACCGGCTGGCTCAATTTCCGCATGCGCGCCATGCTGGTCAGCTTTGCCGCCTATCACCTGTGGCTGCACTGGCGTGCGCCGGGGCTGTTTTTGGCGCGGCAGTTCCTGGATTTCGAACCGGGCATCCACTGGAGCCAGATGCAGATGCAATCCGGCACCACCGGCATCAATACCCTGCGCATCTATTCGCCGGCCAAGCAGGCGCGCGATCATGATCCGCTGGGCGAGTACGTGCGACGCTGGGTGCCGGAATTTGGCACGGCGTCCTATCCCGATCCCATCGTTGATGAGAAGACGGCCCTCAAGCACGCCAAGGACGCCCTCTACGGCCAGCGCAGCAGCAGTACCGCGCGGGCGGAAGCCGATGCCATCCAGGACAAGCACGGCTCGCGCAAGAGTGGCCTGCCCTCGACCACCCAGCGCCGCCCGCGCCAGAAAACCGCGGATCCGGGGCAGGGCGTCTTGTTCTGACACGGGTTGCCCGCCTGATCGGTTAGACTGGCGGGCATGAAAATCCTCGGTATCGACCCTGGCTTGCGCACCACCGGTTTCGGGGTCATCCACAAGCAGGGCAACACGCTCTCCTATATCGCTTCCGGCACCATCAAGACGCCGGATGGCGACCTGCCTTCACGCCTGAAGGTGATCCTGGCCAGCGTCGGCGAAGTGGTGAAGTCCTATGCACCGGACTGCGCGGCCATCGAAAAAGTGTTCGTCAACGTCAATCCACAATCCACCCTGCTGCTGGGACAGGCGCGCGGCGCGGCCATTTGCGCGCTGGTGGCCGCCGACCTGGCGGTAGCCGAATACACGGCCTTGCAGGTCAAGCAGGCCGTCGCCGGCCATGGACGCGCCCAGAAGGCGCAGGTGCAGGAGATGGTGGCGCGGCTGCTGAAGCTGCCCGGCCTGCCGGGTACCGATGCCGCCGATGCGCTGGGCGTGGCGATCTGCCATGCGCATGGGGGGGGAGTCTTGTCGGACCTCGGCGCGCTGGCCCCGGCGCTGGCGCGCAAGGGCATCCGCATGCGCGGCGGGCGTCTGGTCGGTTAGTGCTTTTTCTTGAAGAGCGACAGTACGCGCTGCGCCAGCTTCACCACCACCAGCACCACTGCCCCGGCGACTACGCCGAAGAGGGCATTCAAGACCGCCGGGGTGATCGCCCCGAGGACCGGTCCAACTACGGCGACACCCTCCACCGCTTGCGACGCCGCCTCGATGGCGTGATGCGCGAAGGGCAGGCCGTGGGTCAGGATGCCGCCGCCGACCATGAACATGGCAATCGTCCCGATCACTGACAGGCTGCGCATCATCTTCGGTGCGGCCGCCAGCACCGCCCGGCCGATACCGGCCTTGAAGCGTCCCCAGGCGCTTGCGCCCGCATGCTGCACCAGATAGAGGCCACCGTCATCAAGCTTGACGATGCCGGCCACCAGCCCATACACGCCCGCCGTCATGATCAGTGCGATGCCGACCAGTACCGTGATCTGCTGCTGCAGCGGCGCACCGGCAACGGTACCCAGGGTGATGGCGATGATCTCGGCCGAGAGGATGAAGTCGGTGCGCACGGCATCCTTGATCTTTTCCTGCTCGTAGACCAGCGGATCGACGTCCTCCGCCGCCTTGGCCGCGACTTCATGATGCTCGTCATCGTGCGGAAGATACTTGTGGGCCAGTTTCTCGAAGCCCTCAAAGCAGAGGAAAGCGCCCCCCAGCATCAGCAGCGGCGTCACCGCCCAGGGGATGAAGGCACTGATGGCCAGCGCCGCCGGTACCAGGATGGCCTTGTTCTTCAACGAACCCTTGGCGACCGCCCAGACCACGGGCAATTCCCGCTCGGCGCGCACGCCCGCGACCTGCTGGGCATTGAGGGCCAGGTCGTCGCCGAGCACGCCGGCCGTCTTCTTGGCGGCCACCTTGGTCATCAGGGAAACGTCATCGAGCACGGTGGCGATGTCGTCAATCAATGCAAAAAAGGCGCTACCGGCCATGTTTTTCCTTTGTCTTCATCTCTGAGGGGGGGGGGCTTGGATACTGTTTATCCGAACAGTGCTGTATCATCGCGGGATTATCACAGAAGCTGCCTCCCACGCACATCCCTGACGCCATGATCGGTCGCCTCTCCGGAATTCTTCTAGAAAAAATCCCCCCGAACCTGCTGGTCGACTGCCAGGGCGTCGGTTACGAAGTGGCCGTGCCCATGAGCACCTACTACAACCTGCCGGGCCTGGGCGAGAAGGTCACGCTGCTGACCCATCTGGCCATCCGCGAGGATGCGCACATCCTGTTCGGGTTTGGGACCGCCGAAGAACGCAATACGTTCAAGGAGCTCATCAAGATTTCCGGCGTGGGCGCACGCACGGCCTTGTCCATCCTCTCCGGCATGTCGGTGGCCGACCTGGCCCAGGCCGTGACCCTGCAGGAAGCCGGGCGCCTGACCCGCGTGCCCGGCATCGGCAAGAAGACCGCCGAACGCCTGCTGCTGGAACTGAAGGGCAAGCTCGGAGCCGATCTTGGCGCGGTGGCCGGCGTGGTCCACAGCGACGCCTCGGCCGACATCCTCAATGCCCTGCTTGCGCTGGGCTATTCGGACAAGGAAGCGACCCTGGCCATGAAGCAGGTGCCCAAGGACAGCAGCGTCTCGGACGGCATCAAGCTGGCCCTGAAGGCGCTCTCCAAGGGCTGAGCCCGGCCAGACAAGGATTAGAGCATGAGCATCCAGACCGACGATTTCTCCGAACAGCGCATCATCTCCGCCACCCCGGCCTCGGCCAACGAGGAAGCCATCGAGCGCGCCCTGCGGCCCAAGCAGCTGGACGAATACGTCGGCCAGGAAAAGGTGCGCGCCCAGCTCGAAATCTTCATTTCGGCCGCCCGCAAGCGTGGCGAGCCGCTCGACCATACCTTGCTGTTCGGCCCGCCCGGCCTGGGCAAGACCACCATGGCCCACATCATCGCCCGCGAGATGGGCGTGAACCTGCGCCAGACCTCGGGCCCCGTGCTGGAGCGCGCGGGCGACCTGGCCGCGCTGCTGACCAATCTCGAAGCCAATGACGTGCTCTTCATCGACGAGATCCACCGCATGTCGCCGGTGGTGGAGGAAATCCTCTACCCGGCACTGGAGGATTATCAGATCGACATCATGATCGGCGAAGGCCCGGCCGCCCGTTCGGTGCGTCTGGACCTGCAGCCTTTCACGCTGGTGGGGGCGACCACCCGTGCCGGCATGCTGACCAATCCGCTGCGCGACCGCTTCGGCATCGTCGCCCGGCTGGAGTTCTATACCCCGCCCGAGCTGGCCCGCATCGTTACGCGCAGCGCCGGCTTGCTCAATGCCCCCATCGTCGAGGAAGGCGCGCTGGAAATCGCCCGCCGCAGCCGTGGTACCCCGCGTATCGCCAACCGCCTGCTCCGCCGCGTGCGCGACTATGCCGAGGTCAAGGGGGAGGGGCGCATCACCCGCGAGATGGCCGATGCCGCTCTGGTGATGCTGGACGTGGACCCGGTCGGCTTCGACCTGATGGACCGCAAGCTGCTGGAGGCCGTGCTCTTCAAGTTCGGCGGTGGGCCGGTCGGGCTGGACAACCTGGCGGCGGCCATCGGTGAAGAACGCGACACCATCGAAGACGTGCTGGAGCCCTACCTGATCCAGCAAGGCTACCTGCAGCGCACCCCGCGCGGGCGCATCGCCACGGGGCTGGCCTATCAGCATTTCGGCGTGACCGCGCCTCAAACCGGTCCGAACGGTGAACTCTGGGGCGCATGAGCTCTGCCATTCTCAAGCTGGACAGGACTGTTGCAGCCACTGAAAAACAGCATGACGCGCAGCAGGTCAATCTGATGAAATTTTTGTCAGATCTCGTATAAAAGCGAGTTTTTGCTTGTGCAAAAATTAATCGTCATCGACAATGGATAGCTATTCACTATCTTTCGATGTGAGCCCTCCATGCTAATGTCGAGCCAAGCCCTCCGCTACGCGCATCAGTTGCTGGATGCCCGCGCTCAGTCCCGCATCATCCCGCGCATTTCCGAGTCCGAGCCGCTGTCGGTCGAAGACGCCTACGAAATCGCTCATAACATCCGCAACATCCGCGTTGCCCAAGGCGAGCAGCCTATCGGCCGCAAGATCGGGTTTGTGGTGCGCAAGAACTGGGAGCGCTACGGCATCATCGATGAAGCGCGGATTCCGACCTGGGCACCGATGTACGATGCCACGGTGCGCTTCGCCGAAGACAATCACGGCGCGCAATCGCTCACCGGTGCGGTGCAGCCGCGCATCGAGCCGGAGATCGTCTTCAAGCTCGGCAAGACCCCGGCCCCCGGCGCATCGCTGCTGGAGCTGGCCGATTGCCTGGAGTGGATGGCGCATGGCTTCGAAATCGTGGTCTGTCCCTTCCCCAACTGGGAATTCACCGTAGCCGATTCAATTGCCGCCTTCGGGTTGCATGGCACCCTGATCGTGGGCGAGCCGCACGTGCTGTCTTCGGCGACCAAACACCACCTGCCGCAGATCCTGGCCAGCGCCAGCGTCTCTCTGTCCTGCAACACGGAGTCGTCCAGCGTGCTGCGTGCTGCCGGCTTCTGCAATGACGAGATGGACAGCCCCCTGCACGCCCTGTGGCACCTGCACCAGCTGCTGCAGAAGCAGACCCGCTTCCGCCAGCTGCAGGCCGGCGAGATCATCAGCACCGGAACGTGGACCGACGCCTGTCCCATCGAGCCCGGCCAGACCTGGACAACAGCCTTCTCGGGCGTGACCCTGCCGGGCCTGACCGTGTCCTTCGTCTGACGCGGGCGAACGCGCGCTGATGGCGATCTGGGTGGATGCCGATGCCTGTCCGGGTGTCATCAAGGACATGCTGTTCCGGGTGGCCGACCGCACCACCATCATCGTGACGCTGGTGGCCAACCGCCCCTTGCGCACACCGCCTTCGCGTTACATCAAATCCATGGTGGTGCCGGCCGGCTTCGACGTGGCCGACAAGGAAATCGCCCGCCAGTGTGAACCCGGCGACCTGGTCATCACCGCCGATATTCCGCTGGCTGCCGACGTGGTGGCCAAGGGCGCGCTGGCGCTCAATCCGCGCGGCGAGCTCTATACGGCGCAGAACATCGGCCATCACCTCAGCACCCGCAATTTCATGGAAGAGCTGCGCAGCAGCGGCGTCGAGACCGGCGGCCCGGCCGCCTTCAGCGCCAGCGACGGCCGCGCCTTCGCCCGTGAGCTGGACCGTTACGTGCTCAAAGCTTCACGTCCGGCCTGACCGGCCTGGCTTTACTGCTCCCGCAGCCAGGTCTGGGTGCGGCCCAGCATGGGCATGCCGACATAACCGCGCACATTGAGCTTTTGCCCCTCATCGACCACCGTCAGCTTGCTCTTGTAGACCTTGCCATTGGCCGGATCGATGATCTGGCCACCGTTGTATTCTTCGCCGTCCTTCTTCAGGCCCGACAGGATGGTCATGCCGATGACCGGCTTGTCCTTGAGCTCGCCTTCACACTTCTGGCAGACCGGGTTCTGGTCTTCTTCCGGCGCACGGAACAGCTTCTCGATCTTGCCGCTCAGTTCGCCATTGTTTTCGCTGATGCGGATGAGCGCCTTGGGCTTGCCGGTGGCGTCATCGATGCTCTTCCACAAGCCCACCGGCGAGCCATCGGCCCAGGCGGCAGCACTGGCCAGCAAAGTAGCAGCCAGCAGCGACAGCGTGGCCAGGCGGGAAGGGGAGGAAATACGGTTCATGCTGGTCTCCTGTTATCAAGTCGAATGCCATAAAAAAGCACGATTGTTCTAATTTTTTCGATCCAGTCTAGACAAGCCCGCGCCGCAAGGCAAGCACAAAAAAAGCCGCCGCCCCGCAAGGGACGACGGCTTCATGAAGAAACAGGCTGGCTTACTTGAGTTTGGCCAGCTGTTCCCTCACCTTTTCCAGCGTAGCGCTGAAGTTGGCGACACGCTCCTTCTCCTGCGCCACCACGGCTTCGGGCGCACGGGCCACGAAGCTTTCATTGGACAGCTTGCCATTGGCCTTGGCGATCTCGCCGGTCAGGCGGGTGACTTCCTTGCCCAGGCGTTCACGTTCGGCGGCCACGTCGATTTCCACCTTCAGCATCAGCTTGACTTCGCCGACGATGGCCACCGGTGCCGGCGACTCCGGCAGTTGCGGCACCACCGTGGCTTCCGACAGGCGCACCAGGCCTTGCAGGTAGGGCAGGAAGGATTCCACGGCCGACGCATCGGCGGCTTCCACGATCAGCGGCACGCGCAGCGACGGCGCCAGTTGCATCTCGCCGCGCAGGTTGCGGCAGGCATCGGTGTAGGCCTTGAACCGGGCAACCCAGGCTTCGGCATCGGTATCGATCTTTTCCAGGTCGGGACGCGGATAGGCCTGGCGCATGATGGAGTCGCCCGCCGGATCGGGCTTCCGATCGGTCAGCGGAGCCACGCTCTGCCACAGCTGCTCGGTGATGAAGGGCAGCACCGGATGGGCCAGGCGCAGCACGCTTTCCAGCACGCGCAGCAGGGTGCGGCGGGTGGCGCGCTGTTGCGCTTCATTGCCGCTCTGGATCTGGGCCTTGGCCATTTCCAGGTACCAGTCGCAGTACTCGTCCCAGACGAACTTGTAGATGGCGGTAGCGATGTTGTCGAAGCGGTAGTCGGCAAAGCCCTTTTCGACTTCGGCTTCGGTACGCTGCAAGAGCGACACGATCCAGCGGTCAGCCTTGGAGAACTGCAGCTTTTCCTTGTCGCAGACACCCTTCTCGTGGCCGTCGAAACCGCAGTCCTGGCCTTCGGTATTCATCAGCACGAAGCGGGTGGCGTTCCACAGCTTGTTGCAGAAGTTGCGATAGCCTTCGCAGCGGTTCAGGTCGAAGTTGATGTTGCGGCCCAGGGTCGCCAGCGAGGCGAAGGTAAAGCGCAGCGCATCGGTGCCGAAGGCCGGAATGCCGTCCGCAAATTCCTTGCGGGTAGCCTTCTCGATGCTGGCCGCCTGCTTGGGATTCATCAGGCCGACGGTGCGCTTGGCCACCAGTTCATCCACGCCGATGCCATCGATCAGGTCGATCGGGTCCAGCGTGTTGCCCTTGGACTTGGACATCTTCTGGCCAGACGCATCGCGCACCAGGCCGTGAACGTAGACGGTATCGAAAGGCACCTTGCCGGTGAAGTGCGTGGTCATCATGACCATGCGCGCCACCCAGAAGAAGATGATGTCAAAGCCCGTCACCAGCACCGAAGAGGGCAGGAACAGCTTGTAGTCCGGCGTTTCCTCCGGCCAGCCCAGGGTGGAGAAGGGCACCAGCGCCGAGGAGAACCAGGTATCGAGCACGTCTTCATCGCGCTTGACGGACTTGCCACCGGCTTGCTTCTTCGCTTCTTCTTCGGTGCGGGCGACGTAGATGCCGCCATCCTCGTCGTACCAGGCCGGGATCTGATGGCCCCACCACAGTTGGCGCGAGATGCACCAGTCCTGGATGTTGTTGAGCCACTGGTTGTAGGTGTTGGTCCAGTTCTCGGGGACGAATTTGATCTGGCCCGAGGAGACTTTTTCCAGCGCGGTTTCGGCAATCGACTTGCCGGGGAAGCAGGTCCCTTCCGGTGCAGGCTTGCTCATGGCGACGAACCACTGGTCGGTCAGCATCGGCTCGATCACTACGCCGGTACGGTCGCCACGCGGCACCATCAGCTTGTGCGGCTTGACCAGTTCCAAGAGGCCCAGCGCGTCCAGGTCGGCCACGATCTGCTTGCGCGCTTCGAAGCGGTCCAGGCCCTGGTACTTCTCGGGCGAATTCTCGTTGATGGTGGCCTTGAGGGTGAACACGCTGATCATTTCCAGGTTGTGGCGTGCGCCCACCTGGTAGTCGTTGAAGTCGTGCGCCGGGGTGATCTTCACGCAGCCGGTGCCGAATTCCTTGTCGACGTATTCATCCTTGATGATGGGGATCTCGCGGCCCACCAGCGGCAGCTTGATCATCTTGCCCACCAGCGCGGCGTAGCGCTCGTCGGTCGGGTCCACGGCCACGGCGACGTCGCCCAGCATGGTTTCCGGACGGGTGGTGGCTACCACGATATGGCCGCTGCCATCGGCCAGCGGGTATTTGATGTGCCACATGGAACCGTCTTCTTCTTCCGACACCACTTCCAGGTCGGAGACGGCGGTGCCCAGCACCGGGTCCCAGTTCACCAGGCGCTTGCCACGGTAGATCAGGCCCTGCTCGTAGAGGCGCACGAAGACTTCGGTGACGGCCTTGGACATCTTCGGGTCCATCGTGAAGTATTCACGGGCCCAGTCGGTGGAGGCGCCCATGCGGCGCATCTGGCCAGTGATGGTGGAGCCGGATTTTTCTTTCCACTCCCACACCTTCTCGACGAATTTTTCACGGCCCAGGTCGTGGCGCGAGATCTTCTGCGCATCCAGCTGGCGTTCCACCACGATCTGAGTGGCGATGCCGGCGTGGTCGGTACCGGGGATCCAGGCGGTGTTGTAGCCGCGCATGCGGTGGTAGCGCGTCAGGCCATCCATGATGGTCTGGTTGAACGCGTGACCCATGTGCAGGGTGCCGGTCACATTGGGCGGCGGCAGCTGGATGGAAAACGAGGGCTTCTCCGCGTCGGTGGTGGCGGCGAAGTAACCGCGCTTTTCCCACTCCTCGCGCCAGAATTTCTCAATCTCGGCGGGCTCGAACGACTTGGCTAATTCCATGATTTGACGTGTGTTTTTGCGAAACCATCCATTATAAGGGAACGGCGCGCCAAACCGGCCAAGCGCAGCGTTGGCCGGGGCGCTGACGGGCAACCTTTTTCTTTGCGGAAACAAAACGGGAGTCCTGAGACTCCCGTTGTTTAGTTGCTCGACCAGCTCCAGCAGCTGCTGTGGTTCAGTTCATGTCCATGAATCGGCCGGTGGCTTCGGAACGGTACTTCACGAGCGCCTTGTCGATGTCCTCGATCCAGACGCCTTCGGTGACCGCCATATGGTTTTCCGATGTTTCGATGTTGATCACGATGGGCATGTTCTTGTTCTGCACCACCAGATCAGTCGAGATCTGCGTTCCCACGCTGACGGCCCAGAAACCAGGGGTGAACCAGGCCCAGAACTTCTTCACATGGGCATCGATCACGATGGGGGCCTCGCCTGCGTCAGCAGCGTTGACCGCCACCTTGAAGCCGGCCTCTTGCAAGCTGGTGGTGATGTTCTTGCGCATCACCTGGCTCACCGTCATGCCGTTTTCCAGCAGCACATCGCCCAGCGCCTTGCCGAAGCCGTTGCGCTTGCGACCGATCGCCCGCGCCTTGATCTCGGCGGTGCTTTTTGCAGAGCCCTCAAAGCCCAGCGAAGGAGTGCTCGGCGACGAGGGGGCATCTTCGAAGACGCGTTCATCGAAGACTTCCCGCAGCAATACCGTCTTGTTCTTGGAGGCCACTGCGGCCTTGGTGGCAGCGGCGCTTGATGGTTCGCTCAGCTTGATCTCGCTGCGACTGGTAGCGCAACCGGTCAGTACGATGGAAACGGCAAGCAGGACGCCGGCTTTGAACATCTGGAGTTGATTCATGATTCCCCTGATTCTTGGATTTTTGAGGTTGATTTTCTCGCGACATCAGAAAATGTCGCGAGCCTTACTATACATTCAGGTTAAGGCAACTGACGAGCTTGTATCGTTGGCTAGCTCAACGAATCGGGCTCAGCAGCGCCGGCTGGCCGAACTCCACCAGCTGTGCACCGGACTTTTCCAGATAGGTTTTCCAGAAACCGGCCAGCGCCTGCATGGTCTTGGGATCGCGATAGCTCTTGCTCTTCTTGCCATCCTCGGACAGCAGCCCGGCACCGATCACATACACGCGCGCCCCGCCGAAGTCGCCCAGCAGCTGATTCTGTTCGGCCAGCTGCATTTCCTTGGCCGGGTCGATCTTGCGCACGCTGTGGCCGCGGTCGGCGTAGAAACTGGACACCGAGGAGTTCTCCAGCATGTCCGAGACCAGCAGCACGATGCGGTTGCGCGCCTTGGACTTGCGGCTCAGTTCGGCAATCGACTTGAGACTGGCCAGCACGTCGGACTTGGCGATCTCGCCGCTGGTGCCATCGAAGGCAGCGCGCAAGGCCCCGCCGGCGACCTGCGCCGCCAGCTGCGGCTGGCGCGCCATGCACTGGTCGAACTTGGCCAGCGCAGTCTTGGAGACATCATTGCGGCGGCTGGCCTCCATCGGTGCATCCAGCTTGCCGGAGGCCAGCACTTCCGTGTAATGGCCCTGGGTATAGGCGGAGAAGGTGATGATCTGGAATGCATTGCCCCCTGCCAGGAAAGGCTTCAGGTTGTCGGCCACTGACTGTTTCAGACCGCCATCAAGCAGGGTGGTCTGGTCGATGACCACGAACAGTTCGGACTCCACGACAGCCGGGGCCGTCCCCACCAGCTTGTTGTCGTAGCAGGTCGGGATGGCATCGATGGCACCAGCCCAGGCGTTGCCGCCCAGCAGGCTGGTGGCCAGGACGAGGGCAGACCAGTTCCTCACAGCAGATCCTCCAGTTCGGCGTCAGCCTCGCGCGCCTTGCGTTCGCGCTCGTCCTTGCGGCGCTTGAGTTCTTCCCGCACGGCCATGTTGAGTGCCTCGGGCAATTGCGCCATCAGTTTCTTCTTGGCTTCCTTGTCTTCACCGAGCGCATCCAGGCGCGTCATCACGTCCGGCAGGCTGTCGGTGCCAGCGGGGGCGGCAGGGGCCTGTACCACCGCAGCCACTGCCACCACGGCCGGTGCAGCCACCGGCGCGGCCGCTGCCGCAGGGTGGGCGGGAACGTGCAAGGGCGTCGCCTGCTGGGCCGCGACCGTCTGCGCAAAGTCGCGTTCGCTCTGGCGTTCGGCGGCATCGGCCAGACGGGTCTGCTGCATGAAGTCGCGGAAGGTCTTGCTCAGGTGCTGGCCGGACGTGCCATGCGTGCTGTTGTGCATCATCATTTTCTGCTGCAGCGTGGCCAGGCTGGCCTGGGCGGTGTCGGCGATGCGGCGATAGTGTTCACGTACGGCGCTGTAGCTGGAATAGCGGCCGCTGCCGATGTCGCGATAGGCTTCGGCACTGTTCTCGCCGGCAAAGCCCCAGCGATAGCCGAAGATGACCCCCAGGATCTGCAGGAACACGAACACGAACGCCAGCACGATGAAGGTCGCCCAGCCGCCGTGACGATCAATGTCGGCCTCGTCGCTGACGGCCTTGCGGTCGGCGGCGCGGTTGGCGGCATCATCGTCGGCCGGCAGTCGCACATTGGTAGCGGACATGTCCAGGCTGCCCGCTGCGGAGCGTGCCGCATTGCCGGCCTGATTGCTGCTGAGGGTCACGCGTGCTTCCAGCTCGCGCTCCAGCACCTGGCCGCGGACGTAGGTCGCCAGGCTGGCCACCAGCAGCACGAAGATCACGGTCAGCACCGTGATCTTGTAGCTGGGGTGCGAGCCCACGCGGTTGCACAGCTGGGTGAAGGTGGGCTTGTGGTCATCGCTGGATTGCGGACGGGCCAGCGGAATGGTGCCGGTAAAGAGTTCCTGCTTGCGGCCTGCCTCGTTCCACTGGCGGCGCGCCAGGTTGACGCGCTCGGACTTGTACAGCTCATGTCCGGCCAGGTGGGTGAAGGCGACCAGGATCACTGAGATCAGGAAAGCGATACCGTAAGCCCCGGTCTGCTGCAGGTTCTCGCTGGCACCCGGCAGCGTGTAGCCCGCCAGCACGTAGGAGAAACCCATCGCTTCGACGAACACCATCGAGATCGTCAGCAGCCAGATCCAGTTGGGCGTGGCCTTGCGGCCGTTGTCACCGGACTTGGTCAGATAGGTGACCTTCTCGTTGAAGTCATGCTCGTCCTGGATGTGGATGAACTTCTTGTATTCCAGGCACAGCGTGCTTTCGCCCTTGTGCCAGCCGGGCAGGCTGGAGTCTTCGTTGAGGTCGCGCGAGAGGCGGGCGATGCGGCCCACCAGCGGGAAGCGGACCCAGGTGTTGAACCACCACCATTTGACCTGCTCCCACAGGGTCATGATGACGACGGCTGCCATGAGAACGCTCACCACGCTCCAGGCCGCCAGTGGATAGGTGTCGAAGAATTCTTTCATTGAGGGGCTCCCTGGTTGATGTGTTGTGGTTGTCGGTGCTGGCTTACTGGTACATCCTGGGCTTGAAGTCGGCCGCATAGGGCGTGTTGGCGCGCAGGTAGACCAGGCGTCCAGCCCTGGCCGCGCTGCCCCCGCCGGCATCGAAGACGATGTCGGCGCACTGCATGCCGCCCTGGCCCTTGAGGAAGATGCGATAAAGCAGGCCCTTGCTGCCCAGGTAGGTGTTGACCTCCGGCTGCAGCTGGACATCGGCCTTGGCCGACGTGCGGCGCGCCGCATCGTAGTTCTTGTAGACCTTGAACTCGGGCAGGTTGGCCAGCGTGCCGTCGCCCGCCAGCACGGCGATGCGGTTGATCACCACCTGATGCCCGTTGACCTGCTCGGTCCAGGTCTTGCCATACAGGCCGGGGATGTGTTCGCTGGTGCGATAGGCCTTGCCGTCAGCCAATGACTTGACACCATTGGCTGCGCGCGGCCGGTCGCGCGTGCAGTCGGCCAGTACCGGCGGCTCATCGGCGTAGGCCGGGCTGATCAGCGAGAAGAAGGGACGCTTGCCCTCGACCTTGCCGATGGCGGCCGTGTCGCTGGAGGCGATCAGCGGCGCGCCGCCAAAGTCGATCCAGTCGCCGCTGTCGGGCAACCCCGCTTTACGGGTTGATGCGCTGGCGGGTGCGTTCGCGGCAGGCGCAGACGCAGAGGTCTTCGGCGCAGGGGCAGTGGCTGCCGCATCGCCTTTGCCGTCGTTGCGATTGTCCCTGGCAACGACGTCCGCACTCCTGGTAGTCCTGGCTGTGTTGTTCTTGGCGCTGGTGGCCGCACGCGTGCGCGGCACTCCTTGAGTTGCGGCTGCAGCGGTGACTCCGGTACTTGCACCGGACTGCGCGACGGTCGGTGCGTCGCTCTTTTCCTGGCGATAGAACTCCACGCGCGGACGACGCGCGGCGAGATAGTTGTCGAAGCTGGCCTTGTCGACCAACTCGACGATTTCCACGCGGCGATTCCTGGATCGTCCGTCTTCGGTGTCGTTGCTGGCAATCGGATAGAACTCGCCCGCACCCTGGAAATACAGCGAAGCTGCCGGTACGCCGTGCTCCTGCATGAAGCGCGACACTGCGCGGGCACGGCGCTCGGAGAGGTCGGCATTCAGGCGCGAGGAGCCGGTGTCGTCGGTATGCCCGACCAGCAGCAGCTTGCGCTGGCTCATCTTCTCCAGGTATTGCTTGCGCAGGTTGGGATCCTGTATTTCGGCCGCGCTTTTGCGTATGTCGTAAGTGGCGGCGATCGCGGTGAAGTAATCGCGGGCACGCGATGTGAGCTGATCGGAATTGCTTTCGAAGTGGCCGCCGGCCCCGGCAGGATCACGGATCTCGACCACCGATCCCGCCGTCTCCTGTTTGGCCTTGGCGCTGTCGGTGGTGGTGATCGCTTCGCCCTTGTTGTCCAGCGCCGTGATCTGCAGGTCGAGCTGATACTGCTTCGCGATCTTGGACAACTCGCAGCGCCGCTTGTCCATGTCGTTGCCGATCAGGCCGCCGATGACGCCGCCCAGTGCGGCACCGACCAGCAGCCCCTTGTTGTCGCCGCCGACCTGGCGGCCCAGCAGTGCGCCGGCCAGCACGCCCACGCCGATGCCAATGTTGCGCGCGTTTTGCGAGCAGGGATCATCGCTGGCGAAGGTTTCCTTGAAGGAGGGTTTGCCGGTGGCCGGATCGACCGCGCAGCCCGAGACGAAACTTGCACCGATGGCCGCCACGAGCGTGCGCACCACCAGCGTCTTGCGACGAAGTGTCAGAGTCATGTTTCTTGTTTGCTGACGGCGCAGCGGGATCGCCGTATTTCTTCTTGCCAGTCGCGCATGCCCCCCAGCATGCACCCGGTCGGGTGCGACGCGTCGTCTGGTGTTGCGGTGGCAGCCGGCGTATCCAGCCCCTGTGCCAGGCTGCCTTATCGTGCCCTCGTGCCCGCCTCGTTGGCGGCGGGCTGGATGGGGTTGACCGCAAGCGCTTGTTGCCTGTACTGCTTGCTCTGGCGCAACCCATTTTCTTTCCCGCCGAAAATATATCACGCAGAAAGTTTCTCGCTTGGCAGGATTTGATTATTTTTAATTATTAGTTAAATGAATGGCAAATAATTACTTGATTATCTTGATTTGTCGTTCCTGAATCTCATGCTGCAGGAGTTCAGGTTTCATGAAGCAGCGCTTGTCTCCGCTGGCCATCGGTGTAGAATCCGGTCCACGACAAGGACTGCGCAAGCGGTCCGCGTCGCATCGCTAGGGGTCCTGGCACCGGAGCACATGCTCTGGCAGCCGGGTGAGAAATACCCTTGAACCTGATCTGGATAATGCCAGCGAAGGGAAGCAACCGGCAGCATGACGCACCCACGGTCCGCAGTACTCCACGCCGTTCGTCCTCTTCCGCAACCTCCTTTGCTGGCTCCGAGCCATGAGTCATCAAGCAAAGGAGCCGAAATGAATGCCAACCCGAAATTCCTGTCCGCGACGGCGACCGTCGACGAGGCAGCCGTCCAGCCTCTCCCGAATTCCCGCAAGATCTACGTGACCGGCTCGCGCCCGGACATCCGCGTGCCCATGCGCGAGATCAGCCAGGCCGACACGCCCGCCATGTTCGGTTCCGAAAAGAATCCGCCGATCTATGTCTATGACACGTCCGGCCCCTACACCGACCCGGACGTGAAGATCGACATCCGCGCCGGCCTGTCCACCCCGCGCCTGCCCTGGATCCTGGAGCGCAACGACACCGAGGAACTGCCCGGGCCGACTTCCGAATACGGCCAGCAACGCCTGAACGACCCGGCCCTGGCCGAGCTGCGCTTCAACCTGCATCGCAAGCCGCGCCGTGCCAAGGCCGGTGCCAACGTGACCCAGATGCACTACGCACGCCGCGGCATCATCACGCCGGAAATGGAATTCATCGCCATCCGCGAAAACCTGCGCCGCAAGGAATACCTGGAGCAACTGAAAGCCTCCGGCCCCATGGGCAACAAGCTGGCCGACCTGATGGGTCGCCAGCATCCCGGCCAGTCCTTCGGAGCGTCCATTCCCGCCGAGATCACTCCGGAATTCGTGCGTGACGAAGTCGCCCGTGGCCGTGCCATCATCCCCGCCAACATCAACCACCCGGAAGTCGAACCGATGATCATCGGCCGCAATTTCCTGGTCAAGATCAACGCCAACATCGGCAACTCGGCCGTCACTTCCTCCATCGGCGAGGAAGTGGAAAAGATGACCTGGGCCATCCGCTGGGGCGGCGACAACGTCATGGATCTCTCCACCGGCAAGAACATCCACGAGACCCGTGAATGGATCATCCGCAATTCGCCGGTCCCCATCGGTACCGTGCCGATCTACCAGGCGCTGGAAAAGGTCAACGGCAAGGCCGAAGACCTGACCTGGGAAATCTTCCGCGACACCTTGATCGAGCAAGCCGAGCAGGGCGTGGACTACTTCACGATCCACGCCGGCGTGCGCCTGCAATACGTCCCGCTGACGGCCAAGCGCATGACCGGCATCGTCTCGCGCGGCGGTTCCATCATGGCCAAGTGGTGCCTGGCGCATCACCGCGAATCCTTCCTCTACGAACACTTCGAAGAGATCTGCGAGATCATGAAGGCCTACGATGTCAGCTTCAGCCTGGGCGACGGCCTGCGTCCCGGCTCGATCTACGACGCCAACGACGAAGCCCAGCTGGGCGAATTGCGCACCCTGGGCGAACTGACCCAGATCGCCTGGAAACACGACGTGCAGGTGATGATCGAAGGACCCGGCCACGTGCCCATGCATCTCATCAAGGAGAACATGGACCTGCAGCTGGAGCAGTGCCACGAAGCCCCGTTCTACACCCTCGGCCCCTTGACCACCGACATCGCGCCTGGCTACGACCACATCACCTCCGGCATCGGTGCCGCGCAGATCGGCTGGTATGGCACGGCCATGCTGTGCTACGTCACCCCCAAGGAACACCTGGGCCTGCCCAACAAGACGGATGTGAAGGACGGCATCATCACCTACAAGATTGCCGCGCATGCAGCCGACCTCGCTAAGGGCCATCCGGGCGCGCAGATCCGCGACAACGCGCTGTCCAAGGCGCGCTTCGAATTCCGCTGGGAAGACCAGTTCAACATCGGCCTGGACCCGGACAAGGCGCGCGAATTCCACGACGAAACCCTGCCCAAGGATTCGGCCAAGGTGGCGCATTTCTGCTCCATGTGCGGCCCGCATTTCTGTTCCATGAAGATCACTCAGGAAGTGCGTGATTACGCTGCCAAGGAAGGCATCTCCGAGATCGACGCCCTGAAGCAAGGCATGCAGGTGAAATCGGTCGAGTTCGTCAAGATGGGCGCCGAGATTTATGCGAAGCAGTAAGCGCCATGCAGATCGAACTGAACGGCAAGCCTCATCCCCTGCCTGACGGTGCCACGCTGGACCAGCTCATTGCCGGCCTCTCTCTGGCCGGCAAGGCAGTGGCCGTGGCGGTGAACCGCCAGGTGGTGCCCAGCGCGCAATGGCCTGCGCGCGCGCTGGCCGAGGCCGACAAGGTAGACGTAGTGCGCGCCATCGGAGGCGGATGAACGATTGTTCCGCTGCGGCACGTGCGTGTCGCCAGCGGCCGCCTCCCGTGGCATGCAGCTCTCACAGACAAGGAATCGACATGAACATGAACGACGCCCCCCTCCTGAGCGAGGACAAGGGCCTGACCATCGCCGGCAAGACCTATCGCTCGCGCCTGCTGGTGGGCAGCGGCAAGTACAAGGACCTCGACGAAACCCGCGCGGCGACGGTCGCCAGCGGTGCCGAGATCATCACGGTGGCGATCCGCCGCGTCAACATCGGCCAGGATCCGAATGCGCCCAGCCTGCTGGACGCGGTGCCGCCTTCCGAATTCACCATCCTGCCCAATACCGCCGGCTGCTACAACGCCGCCGATGCGGTCTACACGCTGCAACTGGCGCGCGAACTGCTGGGGGGACACAAGCTGGTCAAGCTGGAAGTGCTGGGCGACGAGAAAACCCTCTTCCCCAACATGCCCGAAACGCTGAAGGCCGCCGAGACCCTGGTCAAGGATGGCTTCGACGTGATGGTGTATTGCAGCGACGATCCGATCCAGGCGCGCATGCTGGAAGACCTGGGGGTGGCCGCCGTCATGCCGCTGGCCTCGTTGATCGGCTCGGGCATGGGCATTCTGAATCCCTGGAATCTTTCGCTCATCATCGAACAGGCGCGCGTGCCGGTGCTGGTCGATGCCGGCGTGGGCACGGCTTCCGATGCGGCCATTGCGATGGAACTGGGCTGTGATGGCGTGCTGATGAATACGGCCATTGCCGGTGCACGCGATCCGATTCGCATGGCGCGCGCCATGAAACTGGCGGTGGAGGCGGGCCGCGAAGCCTTCCTCGCAGGACGCATTGCGCGCAAGTTTGCCGCCTCGCCGTCCTCGCCGATGGCCGGCCGCGTGGCGTGAGCATGCAGGCCGCTTATCGCGCCACGCCACCCTGCGTGCTGGTCTTCTCCGGCTCGGACCCCAGCGGCGGGGCCGGCATGCAGGCCGATATCCCGGCCATCACGGCACTGGGTGCGCATCCCTTGTCGGTGCCGACGGCATTGACGGTGCAGGACAACGTCAGCGTCTTTGCGGTGCATGCGCTCGATCCGGAACTGGTGCGTCATCAGGCGCAGGTGCTGATTGACCGCTTCGACATCGCAGCGGTCAAGCTGGGCATCGCAGGCAGTCGAGAAAATGCCGAAGTGATCGCCGGCCTGATCCGACACTTGCGTGCGCGTGACCCGCATTTACCGGTGGTGCTCGATCCGGTGCTGGCCAATGGAAAGGGCGACCAGCTCTCGCGCGACGATGCTGCGCGCGTGATCGAACCCTTGTATGAATTGGCCACCGTCATCACCCCCAACCTCAACGAGGCGCGCCGCTTGTGCGGCGATGTGGAACCGCCGCGGCAGGCGGCGCTGCTGATGGAGCGCGGATGTGCGCATGTGCTGCTCAAGGGCGGCCATGGTCCGCAGGAGCAGGATGTGATCAATCGCTGGTACGGACAAATGTTCCGTTCCGAGTTTGCCGAAGAGGCCATCGAGAGCGCGCGCTGGCGCTGGACCCGGCTGCCTGATGAATTCCACGGCAGCGGCTGCACGCTGGCGGCCGCGCTGTCGGCCTGCCTGGCGCGCGGCCTGCCGATGCGCGAGGCCATCGACCTGGCGCAGCAGTACACGCAGCAGGCCTTGTCGACGTCCTATGCGATTGCCGAGGGGCAGCGCATTCCCAATCGCGTGCCTGCCTTTGAACCTGTTATTGACGCCGCCGTTGCGGCAGGAGCCTGACATGAAACCCGAGTACGCAACGCATCTGCGTGGCCTCTACATCGTCACGCCGGATTGGGATGACACCGCCCAACTGCTGGCCGCCACCGAGCTGGCCTTGCAGAACGGGGCCGCGCTGGTGCAGTACCGCCACAAGACCGCCGGTGCGGAGCAGCGCCGCGCGCAGGCATCGACATTGCTGGCGCTGTGCCGGCGATATGATGTGCCGCTCATCATCAACGACCACGTGGACCTGTGCCTGGAGATCGATGCCGATGGCATCCATGTCGGTGGTACCGATGCGTCCATTGCCGAGGTGCGCAAGGCCGTGGGGCCGGAGCGCATCGTCGGGGCCTCGTGCTACGGCACGTTGGAGCTGGCGCATGCGGCGTACCGCGATGGTGCCAGTTATGTGGCCTTCGGCGGTTTCTATCCGTCGCGCGTGAAAAAATATGATTTCCGGACCGCGCCGGAAATCATTGCGCAATCCAAGCGCGAGATCCCCTTGCCGGTGGTCGTGATCGGTGGCATCACGCTGGAGAACGCGCCGCCGCTGGTGGCGCAGGGAGCGGACATGGTGGCTGTCATCAGCAGTGTGTATCTGGTGCCGGTGGAGGAGCGCAAGACGCGGCAGTTGGCGGATTTGTATCGCTGAATGCCGGGCCCGTCCGGAGCGTCGACGAAAAAAATGCCGTTCAATTGAACGGCATTTTTCTTTGGCTAACGCCGGCAGATCATCAGCCTTCCAGCAAGCTGCGCAGCATCCACGCATTCTTTTCGTGCAGCTGCATGCGTTGGGTCAGCAGGTCGGCGGTCGGTTCGTCAGCGGCGGCATCGACGGTCGGGAAGATCGAACGTGCGGTGCGGGTCACGGCTTCCTGGCCGGCCACCAGCTGGGCGATCATCTCTTGCGCATTGGGCACGCCTTCGGCTTCGGGAATCGAAGACAGCTTGGCGAATTCCTTGTACGAACCCGGTGCCGGATAGCCCAGTGCGCGGATGCGTTCAGCGATCAGGTCCACTGCCAGTGCCAGTTCGTTGTACTGGCCTTCGAACATCAGGTGCAGGGTGTTGAACATCGGACCGGTCACGTTCCAGTGGAAGTTGTGGGTCTTCAGGTACAGCGTGTAGGTGTCTGCCAGCAGCTTGGACAGGCCGTCGGCAATCTTCTTGCGGTCCTTGTCGTTGATGCCGATGTTGATCGAGGGGGCTGCCACATTCTTCTTTGCCATTATTCGCTCCTTAGCTGTTCGGTTTTTCGTAAGCGGGTACATACACTGCGCAACACCGCGATTCTATTGCAAATCGCAAACGGACAAACTGCGACTACGCAACTATTGATAAAAGAGTGGGGCCGACGTTCCCCATTTCAATCGATTTTGGAGATAAATGCACGCCTATAAATCAATCGGGCCGATAGATCAAAACCTATCGGCCCGACGTCTCATCGACTGCAACGGCAATCAGATCACGATTTGGCGCCCTGCTGCGCAGTGCGATACAAGGACAGTGACAGGGCCACGCCACCAATGGCCGCAATGGCGGCGAAGAGGAACACCTGCGGATATCCCAGCTGTCCCGCGATGGCCCCGGCCAGCGGACCGGTAATGCCCAGCGCCAAATCGAGGAATACCGAATACGCCGCCAGTGCCGCGCCACGATTGGCCGGTGACACCAGGCTGACGGCTTCCACCCCCAGCGAAGGGAACACCAGCGCAAATCCGAAACCAGCCAGCGCCGCACCTAGCAATGCCAGCGCAGGCGTGGTTGCACTCCACAGCAGCAGCAGGCCGACTGATTCGGTCAGGAAGCACACCACCGCCACGCGATAGCCACCGAAGCGCGTGATGACATTGGCAAACAGCAGGCGCGCACCGACGAAGGCGGAGGAGAAGGCGGTCAACGCAAAGGCTGCGCCGCTCCAGTGCTGATCGGCGTAATACAGGGTGATGAAGGTGGCGATCGAGCCGAAGCCGATGGTGCCGAAGGCCAGGCCCATGCCATACGCAAACACCTTGCGCAGCACCAGCTTGAAGGACAGCTGTTCGCCCTGCACCACCGGGGTGACCGGGCCACCGCGCGCCAGCACGAAGCCGAGTACGGTGAGCAGCATGCCGGTCAGGCCGATCATGGCAAAGCCCAGCGAGCGGTCCAGCACCACGCCCAGCGGCGCGCCGATGGCCAGGGCCGCATAGGTGGCGATGCCGTTCCAGGAGATCATCTTGGCGGTGTTCTCCGACCCCACGCGGCCCACGCCCCACATGATGGCGCCGGTACCGACCAGGCTTTCGCCCAGGCCGAGGAAGGCGCGGCTGGCAAACAGCAGCACCAGCGACAGGAAGGGCAGCGGCTGCGCCAGCGCCGAGAGCAGCAACAAGCCGCCGCTGGCCGAACACAGCAGCATGCCGCGCATGACGGTGTGCTTGGCCCCCATGGTATCGATCATGCGGCCGGCATTGGCGCGGCTCACGAAGGTCGCGAAATACTGCACGCTGATGCCCAGGCCGGCGATCACCGAGCTGTAGCCCAGGTCGAGGTGGATGTAACCCGGCAGCACCGCCATCGGGATGCCGATGGCCAGATAAACCAGGAAGGTGAAGAAGGCGGTGGCAATGATCTGCCGCGTGACCTTGGCCGGCGTCAATGGACGCGGCGCAGCGGCGGGCACGGGCGTGCCGGTGGAACTGGGACTACAGGAATCGTCGGACATGGCGGGAAAGTCGGAATGTGAATCCGGAAGGGCAAACCGGAATGAACAGGCCGCGCGCGCCGGTGTGCGCGTGAACAGCCAGACCGAATTTTACTCCCGCCCTAAAAATGCTGCAGGACAGCAAAAGATTTTTGCCTGTCAATTCAGCAACTTAGTCGTTTTTGTGCGACGTCCTGTTGCCTGCAGGCTGTATTTCAGCGCTGGCAGTGCAGTGCGTCAGTGGCCCGTTCGCGTACGGCGGGGGCGTAGTCGGCCCCCAGGATTTCCGGTGCCAGCTCAGCCAGATCGCGCTGCACGGCCGGTTCGCACCAGTGGCCGTTCAGGCGGGCCAGCGCCGCCAGCAGGTCGGGGGTGAGGCGGTCCAGCACCGGGCGCACCTGCAGCGCCAGGTCCGGCGGATTGGCGAAGGGCGGACGCTGCTCCACACGCCACTGGCGATGCAGGTCGCGCTGCACGATCTTGCCGGCCTCGAACTGGTCCTGGAAGAAGCGCCGCGTCCATGCGGCATCCAGTCCCAGTTTCTGCGCACGGGCGGCGACGTCGTCGAGGATGACCGCCTCGCGCGCCGGATCATCGATGGGCGCATGCGAATTCCACTTGCTGCGTGCCACCGGGGCGGCCACGTCGAGGCGGGTCTTCTGCAAGGTCAGCAATTGTTCGACATCGCTGCGCGCGGCCGGGGGCGGCGTGGTGGCGCAGGCGGCGAGCAGCAGGGCGGCGATCAGGGGCAGGGCGGCGAAGGAGCGGGAAGACAGGCGGCGCATGGTCGGAAGAGTCGATTGCTGAGGTGAGTGCCGGGTTCGGCTGTGGATAAATCAACTGTGCGGCAGTATAGCGCCGCGCCTGCCCGCCCGGTCAGGGCACGCGCCCTTTATAATCGCGGGATGCAAAATCTTCTCCACAACCTCAATGAAGAGCAGCTCGCCGCCGTGACGCTGCCCGCGCAATCGGCGCTGATCCTGGCCGGTGCCGGTTCCGGCAAGACCCGGGTGCTGACCACCCGCATCGCCTGGCTGATCCAGACCGGGCAGGTCTCGCCCTCCGGCATCCTGGCGGTGACCTTCACCAACAAGGCCGCCAAGGAAATGACCGCGCGCCTGTCGGGCATGCTGCCCATCAATACGCGCGGCATGTGGATCGGGACTTTCCACGGACTGTGCAATCGCCTGCTGCGCGCGCATCACAAGGATGCCGGCCTGCCGCAGACCTTCCAGATCCTGGATACGCAGGACCAGCTCTCGGCCATCAAGCGTTTGCTCAAGCAGATGAACGTGGACGACGAGAAGTATCCGCCGCGCAACCTGATGTACTTCATCAACAGCGCCAAGGACCAGGGCCTGCGCGCCAAGGATGTGGATGCCTACGACGACTACAACCGCAAGTTCGTCGAACTCTACGAGCTCTACGACCAGCAATGCCAGCGCGAAGGAGTGGTCGATTTCGCCGAGCTGCTGTTGCGCACCTATGAATTGCTCTCGCGCAATCAGCCGCTGCGCGAGCACTATCAGGGCCGCTTCCGCCACATCCTGGTCGACGAGTTCCAGGACACCAACGACCTGCAATACAAATGGTTGAAGATCATGGCCGGCCAGCACGGCGCGGTCTTCGCGGTGGGCGATGATGACCAGAGCATCTATGCCTTCCGTGGCGCCAACGTGGGCAACATGTCGGCCTTCGAGCAGGAATTCCATGTGGAGAACCTGATCAAGCTGGAGCAGAACTACCGCTCGCACGGCCACATCCTGGACACCGCCAACGAACTGATCGCCAACAACAGCAAGCGCCTGGGCAAGAACCTGCGCACCGATGCCGGCCACGGCGAGCAGGTGCGGGTCTATGAAGCCACCAGCGATCTGCAGGAAGCGCAGTGGATCATCGAACAGGTCAAGGACCTGATCGCCGAAGGCTGGGCGCGCAGCGAGATCGCCATCCTCTATCGTTCCAACGCGCAGTCGCGGGTGCTGGAACATGCGCTCTTCAGCTCGGCCATTCCCTATCGCGTCTATGGCGGCCAGCGCTTCTTCGAGCGCGCCGAAATCAAGCACGCGATTGCCTACCTGCAGTTGATGGACAACCTGCACAATGATTCGGCCTTCCTGCGCGTGGTCAACTTCCCCACGCGCGGCATCGGTGCCAAGGCCATGGAGTCCTTGCAGGATGCGGCGCGCCAGTACGGCTGCTCGCTCTACGCCGCCGTGCCTTACGTGGCGGGCAAGGCGGGCTCTTCCTTGAATGCCTTCATCAAGCTGATCGAAGGCGCGCGATTCGAAACCCAGCATCTGCCCCTGCCCGAAATGGTCAAGGTGGTGCTGGACCTGTCCGGCCTGATGACCCACTACCGCAACGAAAAGGAAGGCGCAGACCGCATCGAGAACCTGGAACAGCTGGTCAGTGCGGCCACGCTGTTCGTCTCGGAAGAGGGCTATGGTCTCGATGCCCCGGCCTTCCTCGGCCCGCAGGCGCAGGCCTCGGCCGGCACGGCCATCACCACCGCCGATGGCGTGGAAGTGCTCGATGCCGATGCGCCGCTGGTGACCATCATGTCGCCGCTGTCAGCCTTCCTCTCGCATGCCTCGCTGGAAGCCGGCGACAACCAGGCGCAGGCCGGCCAGGATGCCCTGCAGCTGATGACGGTGCACTCGGCCAAGGGGCTGGAGTTCGACGCGGTCTTCATCACCGGCATGGAAGAGGGATTGTTCCCGCACGAGAACAGTGCCAAGGAAGAGGGCGGCGTGGAAGAAGAGCGCCGCCTGATGTACGTGGCCATTACGCGGGCGAGAAAGCGGCTCTTCATGACCTTCTCGCAGACCCGCATGCTGCACGGCCAGACGCGCTACAACATGCGTTCACGCTTCTTCGATGAAATGCCGGAGCAGTCGATCAAGTGGCTCTCGCCCAAGATCGCCCAGCATCACTGGTTCGCCAATCCCAAGTCGGCCTGGGATGAAGTGCCGGAAGCGGGCAACAACCGCATCGCGCAGAACTTCTCGCGCCAGACCGATTCCGGCTGGCGCATCGGACAGAACGTGTCCCATGCCAAGTTCGGCGAGGGCGTCATCGTCAACATCGAAGGCGGTGGCGGTGCGGCGCGGGCGCAGATCAACTTTGGCAAGTTCGGGATGAAATTGCTGGATCTGTCGGTGGCGAAGCTGGAAAAAATCTAAGTTTTTGCGTTGCCGTTGAATTGGGTTTGAGCAGTGAAACGCCCCGTTGCCATCAACAGCGCAACGGGGCGTTTTTCATGTGGGCGTGATGCCGAGATGCACGCAATGAAAGGAGATGCAGCATGAAGGGGCGGGAAATTCTCTCTGAGCTGTTCGGTAAAACCAGAGCACAACGCTGGCATGAAGCATCGCCTGCAGGAAAAAGAATTTATATCGTCGTGGTGGCATTCATCTTTGCGCTCATTGCGAGTGTCTGGACGTTCGGCGCATGGTGGCAATAGACCGCCCTCGGTTTATTGAGGAGATACGTTGATGTGAGTCGTGGCTCATGCTTCAAGAGCATGTCTGAGATCCGCAAATGACAGGCCTCCAAGGAACGCCTTATTGTCTGCGCCCGCCTTGCTTCAACCAGGCCCTGACCTGCTCCACATCGTCAAACGATCCCAACACCATTCCAACATCGCGCATCTCCTGCCGCATGCCTGCAATGACTTTGTTCAAATCGCGACCTATCCCTTTTGGCGACACCCGGGCGGCAGGCCCCAGTCCGAAGGTCTGCCTGAAATGCCGCTCCATGTGGGCGATCTCCTGATCCAGGTCGCCCAGTTGTTCCGTGAGGATGTGGTTGTAGTGCGTCAGCCGCTCCTCGCTGACGCCGTGGATGGAACGCTGGTCGATCTGTTCCAGTTCCAGTTGCAGTTCAAGCAGTCGTGACAGATCGTTCTTTTCATAGGCCTGGTTGACCTGCTGCATCAGCGCCGTCTTGCGAGCGCGTTCGCTCTCGTCGAGCTCGCGATCCGGGTGCAGGGCGCTGGCCAGCCGGCGATAAACGGCGCGGATCGACTGGCTCAATTCGATGCGCTGTTCCTGTTGCCGGGCTTCTGCAGCCCGCTGTTTCGGCGGCTTCTTGCGGCTGGCGCGCTGGGCCTCGCGCGCATGCGCGGCTTGCATGCGTTCGCGCTCCTGGCGTTCCAGCATCGCTTCCATACGCTGCATGATTTCTTCCGGCGTGCCGGTGGTGAAATCGTCCTCGGCGATCGCGGGCTCTGCTTGTATGGTCTTGTCTTCGTGTACTTCCGCAACGGAGGCGGGTTCTTCCGTCTCCTCTTCTTCCGCATGCTGCTGGTAGATCAGCGCCAACTCCGCATCATCGGCCCGTTGCAACAGGGCCTGCGCCATGTCCGCGATCAGCGCCGAGAGTGCGATGCGCTCGCCCTTGCCGAGTGCCTTGTCGGGCCAGGCGGCATGCAGGCGATAGACCATCTGGCGTTTGAGGGTGAGCAGTTCCTGTTCCAACGGGACATATTGGGCCGTGAATTTCTTGTGGAATACATCACTGGCCGCTTCCCACTCCTTGAGCTGCGCACGGCGCGTGCCGATGGCGTCGATGAGCGCATTGAACTGTTCCTGTGCCGGAGAAAGGCGCATGGCGGATTGGCCATCGACGATGGCAACAGTTTGCGGGGTGGGCTTGTTCATGGAGACAAAGAAGAGCAGTGGTGCCGGATTCTAGCCATTCGCTCACGCGCCCACAAGCGCAGTCCCCAGCCTCAGGCCCCGGCGATCATGGCTTGCACTTCGTCCCAGGTCGCGGCATAGGCCCCGGCCTTGGAGGCGGCAATGGCCGCACCGGCCGCGGCGCATTGCAGGTGGACCTGCGCCGGGGCATTGGGCTGGCGTAGCTGGCTGGCGATCCAGCCGCCCATGGAGGCGTCGCCGCAGCCGACCGTATCGACCACCTCGACGCGATAGGCAGGCTGGTCAATGACTTGCTCACCCTTGATCCACTGCATGCCCTTTGCACCCAGCGTGTAGAGAATTTCCGCTTGCGGGGCCAGCGCTTGCAGCGTGGCCAGCGCGTTGCCGTCGCCGGGGAACAGGCGCTCCAAATCTTCGTCGGACACCTTCACGTAATGCGACAGGGACAGCAATTGCTGGAACAGGATGCGATAGGAGGGGCTGTCCATCAACTTGCGCCAGTTGGGATCGAAGGCGATCTTCTTGTTGCGCAGTGCCGCTTCCTGGGCGATCTGCAGCAGTCGCGAGGCCAGCGGTTCGCGGGTCAGGCTGATGCAGCCGAAGTGCAGCACGCGCGCTTCGTCCATCCAGCCGGCGGGCAGGCGCTGCGGATCGAAATGCAGGTCGGCGCTGTCGTCGCCGATGAAGAAGTAATCGGGCGGCGTGGTCGAGGTCACCATGGCCAGCAGCGGCGCCTTGGCGTGCTGCTGGGTGAAGCGCATGTCCAGTCCGGCCGCTTCTGTGAGCGCATACAGCTCGGCGCCGAAGACGTCAGTGCTGACGCTGCCGGCGTAACCGGTGGCCACGCCCAGGCGGGCAGCGGCACGTGCCACGTTCCAGCAGGCACCGCCGGGAATGGCGCGCCACTGGCCGTCAGGCTGGCGGATGAAATCGGTCAGGGCTTCGCCGAAGACGACGAATGCGGCGCTCTGGGTCATGCTGGTCTCCGTGTGCGTGTCGTTGTAGTGGTCAGTAAATGCGTAGGCGGTTCAATCCTGCAAGGCGTGGCGCGCGCAGGTCTCGTCGGTCACGAGGCCGGTGAGCCAGCCGCCGCGCAAGGCGGCGCGCACGGCGTCGGCTTTCTTGCTGCCGCCGGAGAGCGCGATCACCGGCCGCTGCGGCCTCTGCGCCAGCGGCGGCGTGGTCACGCGCGCCGCCAGCGACGAGGGCAGCATGACGCCGTCGATGTCGAAGGCGTGGCAGATCATCTCGCCGATCGCCCCCTGGCGCTGCAGGTCGGCCACTTCCTCATCGTCGATGAAACCGTCCTCGTGCATCGCGCCCTGCAGTGCGATGGTGCCGATGCCCAGGAACGTCACATCGGCGCGCTCGGCCAGGCCGGTCACGATCTTGTAGGCGCGGTGGTTGCACCATTGCTGGCGGTCGCGTTCACTTTCGGCCACGCGCGGGGCGGGCAGCAGGTAGAAGCGTGCGCCCAGTTTTTCTGCGGCTTGCAGAGCCACGTCGTAGCGATTGGCCGAACCGTCGGAAGCAAAGGCACCAATCATCGAGACGATCTGGTGCTGCGGACGCTCCAGTTCCGACAGGCGCTCGATGGCCGCCTTGAGCGTGCGTCCCGAGCCGACGTTGACCACCAGCGGTGCTTCCGAACTGAGGTATTGCTCCATCACCTCGGCCCCGGCTACCGCCAGCATCTGCTGCACTTCTTGCGATTCGTTGGGATTGCCCGCGCCGCCTGCGCCGGGCACCACGCGGCACACCTCCAGCCCGTAGCGCTCCTGCAGGCCCTGCGCCAGTTCCAGGCAGGAAGAGACCGGATGCGTGATCTGCACTTTCACCAGGTTGGCATCGGCCGCATAGGCCACCATGCGCTGCGCCATCTGGCGCGAGATGCCGAGCCGTTCGGCGATTTCGTTCTGGGTGTTGCCGGCCACGTAGTACATCCACGCGGCGCGCGCCGCCAGGTCGAGTTTGGATGCGCTGCTAGACATGTTCTCCTCGCCAGCCGTCCCGTGGCTGCCAATGCAGGCGGGCGCGGGCTGTCTCTGTGATGTTGATGCGGTGAATTCCCTCTCGGGTCGCCATTTTACGGCGAGTTGACCGTTCCATTATTGCGAAGCTTGGGCAAATGCTCAATAAAAAAGCAAATGCTTGACACAAATTCGAGAATGGATGAATATTTGCCCATAAAAATAATATTTGCTCAAAACGTAGTGAGCGAAAACCGTTAGCGAAAACCGCCTTTCCCTGCATGCGTACACCGGCATCGTCTGCCGCTGCCACCCAGGAAGAACGTGCAGGAGGGCCCATAACATTCGGAGACCAGCATGTCCAAACTCGTGCGCACCCGTGCGTCCGGCTTTACCCGCGTTCGCTTCACCCTGGCCGCTGCGGCCATCTCGACCCTGTTTGCTGCCGGCCATGCACAAGCCGAGCCGGTGACGCTGAACATCGCGTCCATCAACAACCCCGACATGATCGAACTGCAGAAGCTGGCACCGGCGTTCGAGAAGGCCAATCCCGACATCAAGCTGCGCTGGGTCACCATGGAAGAAAGCGTGCTGCGCCAGCGCCTGACCACCGACATCGCCACCAACAGCGGCCAGTTCGACCTGATGACCATCGGTGCGTATGAAGCGCCGATCTGGGCCAAGAAGGGCTGGCTGGCACCGATGAGCGGCCTGCCGGCGGACTACGATGAGGCCGATCTCATCAAGCCGGTGCGCGAGGGCCTGACCGTGGATGGCAAGCTCTATGCGCTGCCCTTCTACGCCGAAAGCTCGATGACCTACTACCGCAAGGATCTGTTCGAGCAGAAGAAACTGACCATGCCGCAGCACCCGACCTGGGATGAGGTCGCCAAGCTGGCCGCGCAACTGCATGACCCGGCCAAGGGCGTCTACGGCATCTGCCTGCGCGGCCGTGCCGGCTGGGGCGAGAACATGGCCATCATCACCACCATGGCCAATGCCTGGGGTGGCCGCTGGTTCGACGAGCAATGGCAGCCGCAGCTGTCCTCGCCGGAATGGAAGAAATCGGTCAACTTCTATGTCGACCTGATGCGCAAGTACGGTCCACCGGGTGCCAGCTCCAACGGCTTCAATGAAAACCTGGTGCTGTTCTCCAGCGGCAAGTGCGGCATGTGGGTCGATGCCACGGTGGCAGCTGGGATGCTCTATCACGGCAAGGATTCCAAGGTGGCCGACAAGACCGCTTTCGCTCCCTCGCCGCAGCAGGTGACTGACAAGGGTTCGCACTGGTTGTGGATCTGGTCGCTGGCCGTGCCCAAGTCCTCCAAGTCGCAGGAAGCCGCCAAGAAGTTTGCGGCCTGGGCCACTTCCAAGGAATACATCAACCTGGTCGCCAAGGATTCCGGCTGGGCCCTGGTGCCGCCGGGTACGCGCAACTCGACCTACGCGTCGGCCGAGTACAAGAAGGTCTCGCCGTTCTCCGACTTCGTGCTCGATGCGATCCAGACTGCGGACGCCAACAAGCCGACCCTGAAACCGGTGCCCTACACCGGCGTGCAGTTCGCCACCATCCCCGAGTTCCAGTCGATCGGCACCGTGACCGGCCAGGCCATTGCCGGTGCACTGGCCGGCAAGACCAGCGCGGATGCCGCCCTGGATGCCGCCCAGGCACAGGCAGTGCGGATGATGCGCCAGGGCCGTTACATCAAGTAAGTCCTTCCGCTTGTGGTTCCGCCGGCATGCAGCCCGTGCTGCATGCCCCGCGCGCGATGTGAGCGGCATGTCTGCATGCCTTGCACATCGCGCCGTTCTCCCCGGCTGTCTGCACCTTGCGTGCGCCGCCCGGATTGAAATGCCGAGGCCGTCATGTCCACGATCCACTCTACCCAGGTGTCGTCCACCTCACCGATGATGCAGAGTTCTTCCCAGCCTGCTGCACGCAAGCAGCAGACCAGTCCGCCGCGCAAGGAGCGCTTCAATCCCATCCGCCTGATGCAGACGCCGTCGGTGCTGATCCTGCTGGCGTGGATGATCGTTCCGCTGGTGATGACCATCTATTTTTCGGTCAATCGCTACAACCTGATGGCCCCTGACCAGACCGGTTTCGTGGGTCTGGAAAATTATATTTTCCTGTTGCAGGACCCGGCCTTCTGGCCCTCCATCGGCAACACCGCACTGCTGATCGGTTCGGTACTGGCCATCAGCGTCATCGGCGGCACCCTGCTGGCGGTGCTGTTCGACCAGCCGTTCCGCGGGCGCGGCATTGCGCGCCTGCTGGTCATCGGTCCCTTCTTCGTCATGCCCACCGTGGCCGCGCTGATCTGGAAGAACATGATCATGCATCCGGTCTACGGCATCCTGGCCTACGTGATGCGCCACCTGGGGCTGGAGCCCATTGACTGGCTGGCCGAGTACCCCATGCTGTCGGTCATCATCATCGTGGCCTGGCAGTGGATTCCGTTTGCCTTCCTGATCCTCTTGACCGCGCTGCAGTCGCTCGATACCGACCAGAAGGAAGCTGCACAGCTTGATGGCGCAGGGCCGGTGCGCATCTTCTTCTACATCGTTCTGCCGCACCTGAAGCGCGCCATTACGGTGGTCATCATGATCGAGACCATCTTCCTGCTCTCGGTCTTTGCTGAAATCTTCACCACCACCGCAGGCGGCCCCGGTACGGCCACCACCAACCTGACCTTCCTGGTCTATTCGATCGGCCTGCAGCAGTTCGACATCGGCATCGCTTCGGCGGGCGGCATCTTCGCGGTCGTGCTGGCCAACATCGTCTCGTTCTTCCTGGTGCGCATGCTGGCCAGGAACCTCAAGGGAGTCAACGAAAAATGAGCGATCCAAAGAAAAGCCCCCTGTGGGTGGCGGTGCTGGGCTGGGCCTGCGCCATCGTGCTGTTCTTCCCCATCTTCTGGGTGGCGGTCACGGCCTTCAAGACCGAGTCCCAGGCCTATACCCCCTCGCTGATTTTCTTGCCCACGCTGGACACCTTCCGCGAAGTCTTCAGCCGCAGCCACTACCTGGGCTATGTGCAGAATTCGTTGATCGTGTCGCTGGGGTCGACGCTGTTGTCGCTGCTGCTGGCGGTGCCGGCGGCGTATTCGATGGCCTTCTTCCCGACCGGCCGCACCCAGAAGCTGCTGCTGTGGATGCTGTCGACCAAGATGATGCCGGCTGTGGGCGTACTGATCCCCATCTATCTGCTGGCAAAAAACACCGGCCTGCTTGATACGGTAACGGGGTTGACCATCATCTATACGCTCATCAACCTGCCCATCGCAGTGTGGATGGCGTTCACCTACTTCAATGACGTACCCAAGGAAATCCTCGAAGCGGCCCGTATCGATGGGGCCAACGCCTGGCAGGAAATGATTTACCTGTTGCTGCCCACGGCCATGCCGGGCCTGGCTTCCACGGCCTTGCTGCTGATCATCCTGTCGTGGAATGAAGCCTTCTGGAGTCTGAACCTCACCAGCGTCAATGCGGCACCGCTGACGGTGTTCATCGCCTCCTATTCCAATCCGGAAGGGCTGTTCTGGGCCAAGCTGTCGGCCGCCTCGCTGCTGGCGATTGCCCCGATCATGGCGCTGGGCTGGTTGGCGCAGAAGCAGCTGGTGCGCGGCCTCACCTTCGGGGCGGTGAAGTGATGATGGCGCGCCAGGCGATCACCCACCTGATCTGCGATTGCGACGGCGTGCTGCTCGATAGCGAGAGCATCGCCCTGCGCGTGCTGCATCGTGAACTGTTGCCGCTGCTGCCCGCCTGGAGCGGTGCCGACGATGACGAGCAGGAAGATCAGCGCAGCCAGGCCCTGCACACCGCCATCGCGCATCGCCTGGGCATGTACACCGACATCCTGCTGGGCGAAGTTGATCTGGAATTCGAACTGGGCCTGGATGCATCCGCCGCCGAGCGTATCCACCAGGCGGTGGCCGTGGCCTGCGGCGAAGAAGCGCAGCCGGTGCCGGGCGTGGTCGAGGCCTTGCAGGCGATCCGCTTGCCGCGTGCGGTGGCCAGCAACAGCGATGCGCCGCGCATCGAAGCCGGCTTGCGCCGTTGCGGCCTGTATCCGCAATTCGCCGGCCGCATCTACAGCGGTCATGACGTGGCCCATCCCAAGCCGGCACCGGATGTGTATCTGGCGGCAGCGGCGGGCTTCAATGTTGATCCGGCGCGCTGCGTGGCAGTCGATGACAGTGTCACCGGCGTGCGTGCAGCGGTAGCCGCCGGCATGCACGTGCTGGGCTTTACCGGCGTGGCGCACGACCGCAAGACGATGGCGCGCAAGTTGAAGGATGCCGGTGCGCATCAGGTATTCGAGGACATGAAACAGTTTCCGCAACTGGTGAGTGAATTGATCTGGCTGCGCTGAGCAAAGAGCGCGCAGTCCCCCTACAAGAGAACGAGGAGAATCCCATGGCAGCCGTGAGCATCAGGAACCTGGCCAAGCGCTACGACGACAACGAAGTCATGCGCGACATCAATCTGGAAATCGAGGATGGCGAATTCGTCGTCTTCGTCGGCCCCTCGGGCTGCGGCAAATCGACCTTGCTGCGCATGATCGCCGGGCTCGAAGAGATCAGCGATGGCGACCTCGACATCGGTACGCGCCGCATGAACGACGTGCCCGCGTCCAAGCGCGGGGTGGCCATGGTGTTCCAGTCCTATGCGCTGTATCCGCACATGAGCCTGTACGACAACATGGCCTTCGGGTTGAAGATCGCGGGCAAGTCCAAGGCCGAGATCGATGCCGCCGTCCAGCATGCCGCCAAGATCCTGCACATCGATCACCTGCTGGACCGCAAGCCGCGTGCGCTCTCCGGGGGGCAGCGCCAGCGCGTGGCCATTGGCCGCGCCATCACGCGCCAGCCCAGCGTGTTCCTCTTCGATGAGCCGCTGTCGAACCTCGATGCCGCGCTGCGCGTGAAGATGCGCCTGGAATTCGCCAAGCTGCATGACGACCTCAAGACCACCATGATCTACGTGACCCACGACCAGATCGAAGCCATGACTCTGGCCGACAAGATCGTGGTGCTCTCCGAGGGACGCATCGAACAGGTCGGTTCGCCGCAGCAGCTGTATCACCATCCGGCCAATCGTTTCGTGGCCGGCTTCATCGGTTCGCCCAAGATGAACTTCATCGATGGCACCGTGGCCGCCGTGCAGGCCGATGGCGTGCAGGTGCAATTGCCCGGGGGCGGACTGCAGTGGGCTGCGGTTGACGGCAGCACGCTGCAAGCGGGGCAGAAGGTCACGCTGGGCGTACGTCCCGAGCATCTCAACATCGCCCAGGGCCAGGCCGCGCTGCAGGCACGCTGCACAGCGCTGGAACTGCTGGGTGATTTTTCTTACCTCTATGCGGCCCAGGAAGGCAGCGATGATGCGCTGATCCTGCGCGTGCCCGACAGCCTCGATCCGCCGCACGGCAGCGTCTTGCACTTGGCTGCCGATCCGGCCCGCTGCCATCTGTTCGGTGCCGACGGCCAGGCCTTGCCGCGCCTGGCATCGGGCGTGGCCGCGCCGCGCCCGCATTGATCCCTTCGCCCATTCACTTCCTCGACAAGGACCAGGCATGACCCGTACCGCCACTTCCCTCGACCAGGACGCCGCCGACAGCCTGACCTGGCTGCACATCGGCGCCGGTTCCTTCCATCGCGCCCACCAGGCGGTCTACCTGAATGCGCTGCGCGAGAGCGGTGCCGACCGTCGCTGGCAACTGGCGCTGGCCAACATCCGCGCCGACATGAGCCCGCTGCTGGAAGCGCTGGCCCGCCAGCAGGGCCAGTACACGCTGGAGACCGTCACACCCGAGGGTGAGCGCAGCTACCAGCGCATCGCCTCCATCGGCCGCATCCTGCCGTGGGATGAGCGGCTCACGCAACTGATCGCCGCCGGTGCGGAAGAGCGCACCCGCATCATCTCCTTCACCGTGACCGAGGGCGGCTACTACCTCGACCATCACTACCAGCTCGACACCGGCAACGCCGATCTGGCCGATGACCTGCGCTGCGCCCTCGATGGCAGCGGTGCACCGCGCACCATCTACGGCGCGATTGCAGCCATCCTGCGCGCACGCAGCCAGGCCCATCCGCAGGCGGCGCTGACCCTGCTGAACTGCGACAACCTGCGCCACAACGGCGAACGTTTCCGCGACGGCTTGCGCCAGTTCCTGACCCTGCGCGGCGAGAGCGCACTGGTGGCCTGGATGGATGCCCATGCCACCTGCCCCAATGCCATGGTGGACCGCATCACCCCTCGCCCCACACCGGCGGTTGCGGCCCGTGTGAAAGAAAATACAGGTGTCGACGATCACTGCGCCCTCATGGGCGAGTCCTTCATCCAATGGGTGATCGAAGACGACTTCAAGGCCGGTCGCCCGCGCCTGGAAGCGGCCGGCGTGGAGATGGTGCAATCGGTGCTGCCCTACGAGGAAGCCAAGATCCGCATCCTCAACGCCAGCCACAGCTGCATCGCCTGGGCCGGCACGCTGGCCGGGCTGCAATACATCCACGAAGGTACGTTGCGCGAGGACATCCGCCAGATGGCGCATGACTACGTGACGCAGGATGTGATTCCCTGCCTCACGCCCAGCCCCATCGACCTGGCGGCATACCGCGATACGACGCTGGCGCGCTTCTCCAATCCGGCCATCCAGGACACCAACCAGCGCGTGGCTGCCGATGGCTATTCCAAGATCCCCGGCTTCATCCGCCCGACCTTGCAGGAGAGCCTGGCGGCCGGCCGCGATCCGCAGGCTACAGCCATGCTGCCTGCGCTGTTCCTGGTATTCCTGCAGCGCTGGGCCGCCGGTGCGCTGCCTTACGAATACCAGGACGGCATCTTCGACGCCGCTGCCGCGCGCAGCATGCTGGCGGCAGAGGATGTGGTGCAGGCCTTCTGCGCGGATGCCGTGCTGTGGGGCGAACTGGCCGGTGATGCGCGCCTGGTGGCGCTGGTGCGCTCGGCTTATGGGCGTGTGCAGCAGTGGCTGGGGCAGGCGCACTGACGCTGCCTTTTGTGCCCAAGGCGTCATAGAATTGCCGTTCAATAACGAATAACGAGGAGCACCATGTATCTTGGGATCGACCTGGGTACGTCCGAGGTCAAGGCGGTGGTGATCGACGAGACGGGCGCGCTGCTGGCACTGGCCGGCAGTACGCTGACGGTCTCGCGTCCGCATCCGCGCTGGTCCGAGCAGAGCCCGGCCGACTGGTGGCAGGCCACCTGTGCCACCGTGGACAAGCTGCGCGAGCAGCTCGGCAGTGAGCGCTTCGGCCGCATCCGCGCCATCGGCCTGTCCGGCCAGATGCATGGTGCGGTGCTGATGGATGCGCAAGATGCGGTGCTGCGTCCGGCCATCCTCTGGAGCGATTCGCGCAGTGCCCCCGAATGTGCCGAGCTGGAACGCCGCGCACCGCGCCTGCACGGTATCGCCGGCAACCTGGCCATGCCGGGTTTCACTGCGCCCAAGCTGCTGTGGGTGGCGCGCCATGAACCGCAACTGTTTGCGCGCATCGCGACCGTGCTGCTGCCCAAGGATTGGCTGCGTTTCATGATGACCGGGCGCAAGGTGTGCGATCCCTCGGACGCCGCCGGCACGCTGTGGCTGGATGTGGAAGGCCGCAACTGGTCCGACGAACTGCTGGCCGCCTCCGGCATGCGGCGCGATCAGATGCCGGCGCTGGTCGATGGCAGCGCGGTCTCCGGCACGCTGCTGCCGGAATTGGCACAGGCCTGGGGCTTGCGTGCGGACGTGATCGTGGCCGGTGGTGCCGGTGATGGCGCGGCCAGTGCAGTGGGCATCGGTGCGGTCAAGCCGGGTGATGGTTTCCTTTCGCTGGGCACGTCCGGTGTACTGTTCGTGGTCAATGATCGCTTCCGTCCGAATCCTGGGCGCGCCATTCACGCCTTCTGCCACACCCTGCCGCAGCGCTGGCACCAGATGAGCGTGATGCTCTCGGCGGCCAGTTGCCTGCGCTGGTTCTGCCGCTTGTGTTCCGTGGATGAGAAGAGCCTCCTGGCCGAGATCGAACAACTCGACGAAGAAGCGCGCAACAATGCGCCGCTGTTCCTGCCTTACCTGTCAGGTGAGCGCACACCGCACAACGATCCTTACGCCACCGGCGTCTTCCACGGGCTGACACCGGAACACCAGCGCGCCGCACTCGGGTATGCGGTACTTGAAGGCGTGGCCTTCGGCATGGTGGATGGACTCGATGCGCTGCGTGCGGCGGGCACCGATGTGGCCGAACTGTCGCTGGTAGGAGGTGGCGCGCGCAGTGCTTATTGGGCACAGTTGCTGGCCGATGCGCTGCAGGTGCGCATCGTCACCCACGTGGGCAGCGAGGCCGGCGGTGCGCTGGGTGCGGCGCGCCTGGCCTGGCTGGCCGACGGCGGCGATGAAGCCGAGGTGTGCCGCAAACCGGAACAGCAGGCGCTGTACCAGCCCGATGCGGCACGGCATGCGGCCCTGCAGGTGCGGCTGCAACGCTATCGGGCGATCTATGCGCCGTTTGCGCCCTTGCAGGGAGAGAGTGCCTGAGCGCAGCGCTTACTTGCGCTGGAACTTGAACACCGAAATGGCCTGCAGCAAGCGCATGGTCTGCTCTTCCAGACTGGTGGCCGCTGCGGCCGCTTCTTCGACCAGCGAGGCATTCTGCTGGGTGCTGGCATCCATCTGCGTGATGGCTTCATGCACCTGGTTGATGCCCGCACTCTGCTGCTGGGTCGCCTCGTTGATCTCGCTCATGATGCCCGAGACCCGCTGCACCGAAGCCACGATGTCGCGCATGGTGCTGCTGGCCTGCTCCACCTGGCGATTGCCCACTTCCACCTTGGCCACCGAGTCGTCGATCAATTGCTTGATCTCCTTGGCCGCCGCTGCCGAACGCTGCGCGAGCATGCGCACTTCCGAGGCCACCACCGCAAAGCCGCGTCCCTGCTCGCCGGCGCGCGCCGCTTCCACGGCAGCATTGAGTGCCAGGATATTGGTCTGGAAGGCGATGCTGTCGATCAGGCTGATGATGTCCACGATCTTGTTGGAGGATTCGCTGATCTCGTTCATCGTCGTGCCGGTGCTGGCCACGGCATCGCCGCCGCGCATGGCAATGGATGATGCGGTCCCGGCCAGCTCGTTGGCCTGGCTCGCGTGATCCGCATTCTGGCGCACGGTGCCGGCGAGCTGGTGCATGCTCGATGCCGTTTCTTCCAGATTCGCGGCTTGCTGTTCAGTGCGGCGTGAGAGATCCATGTTGCCGGTGGCGATTTCGCGGGTCGCCATATTGATGGTCTCGACGTTGGATCGCACGTCGCCGATGATGGCGGTCAGGTTCACGTTCATCTGGCGCAGCGAGGCCAGCAGGCGGCCCAGTTCATCATGGCGGCCGGTCTCGATGCGTACCGAGAGATCGCCTCCGGTGATGGCGTGGGTGATATCGAGGGCCTGCTGCAGCGGCTTGATGAGCGCGGCGCGCAGGGCGATCCACTGCACGATGGACAGCAGCGCTGACGCGGCCGCCAGTGCGCTGATCCACCACTGGTGCAGCGTCATCATGCCGGCCAGTACGACGGCGATCTGGATCGCCAGCATCACGCCCATCGACCAGTTCAGGCGCGTATTCAACTGCATGCGCCCGAGCTTGCCCAGCCATCCGGCCAGCCCGGTCCGCACCACTTCACCACGATGCAGGGCAATGCCCTTGGCCTGGCCACGGCGCATGCTTGCGTAGAGCTTCTCGGCGCCTTCCACCGCCGCGCGTTCGGGCTTGGTACGGACCGACATGTAGCCGACCACCTGGCCGCTTTCGCGGATGGGCGTCACGTTGGCACGCACCCAGTAATGGTCGCCGCTCTTGCTGCGGTTCTTGACCAGTCCGGTCCAGGGTGTGCCGCCCTTGATGGTGGCCCACATGTCGGCGAAGGCCTCGGGCGGCATGTCGGGATGGCGGATCAGGTTCTGCGGCGCGCCCAGCAATTCCTCTTCCTCGAAACCGCTGATCTCGATGAAGTAAGGATTGACGTAGGTGATATTGCCCTGGAGATCGGTCTTGGAAACGATGGCCTTGCCATCGATGAGCAGGCGTTCCTGCCCCGTGACCGGCATGTTCATGCGCATCTGATACCCCCGTGTAAGAAGCTGTGGTGATGGAAAGTCCAGCTGGCGGGGGCGGGCGGTGGAGCGGATGCTGTTCGCCTCTCCCTTGCGAACACATCGGACCGGGCGCGCCAGGCAGCGACAGCCTGGCGCAAGGTCCTGTCTGACGGGAATGACGCGTCAGACGATGGGATTGTCTCCGTTGTGCGGGCTGTCGGACCCTCTGCGGGGCTTTCCGAAGACGCTAGTGTAGGTCGGATAGAACGAACAGTACATGATGACCGTCAATATTATCGAGATGGGCAGCAGGATGAAGAACACCGCCGTAATGCTGCCGGTCAGCAGCGTGATGGCCATGCTGATGACCGTGGGCACCACGATGGCGATCACGATCCAGGCCAGGCCGAAGACCAGGAATGCACGCCCGGCGCGGCGCACCGCGAAGAAGCTGTAGAACAGTGCCTTCCCCAGCGGCATCTGCTGCCACATGATCAGGGGGGCGGCATACCAGAACGCCATGGCCGCCGGCACGTAGAGGGCGGCCGCCACCAGCATGGCAATGCGCATGCTGCCAGCGGCGCTTTGCAGTTCCTCGGTCGACAGGCCGCCACCCATCATGGCTTTCCAGAAGGTGCCGCCGTCGGCCAGCGCCGAAGCCGCCACCACCAGCGTGGCCACCAGCAGATAGAGCAGGCCGAGCTTCAACAGCGTATTGCGCGCCGGGCTGCGGAAGCCGATCAACAGCAGATTGGGGAACACCCGTTCACCGCGCTCGATTTGCGCGCAGGCCTGCATGAACGACATCGAGAACAGCGGGATCAGGATCAGCGGCAGCATCTGGCCGAGCACCGGGATGATGCCCAGCGCCAGCATCAGGAACATGTAGGCGAAGAACAGCGTCGAGATTTCGGCCGGTTGCTTTCTGAACAGGGCGAAGCCCTGTTTGACCCAGGACCAGCCGGTGTGTGCGGGGATCTTTTCCATGGCTCCAGTGCTTACAGCGTCGGTGGCGCATCCTGGATGCGCAGGCGCAGGATGCGTTCGAAGTGCGTGGGATCATGCGGCGTGAGCATTTCGGCTTCGCGCGGCAGATAGAAATCGTACAGGCGCGACAGCCAGAAGCGCAGCGCGGCAGCGCGCAGCATCGGCTGCCACGCCACGCGTTCGGCGTCCGAGAACGGACGCACGGCACGATAGGCGGCCAGCATGGCTTCGCTGCGGGCAGTGTCGAGCACCCCCGTGTCCAGGTCCACGCACCAGTCGTTGACGGTCACGGCCAGGTCGAACAACCAGGTGTCGCAACCGGCGAAATAGAAATCGAAGATGCCCGACAGCTGCTCGCCCACGAACATCGCATTGTTGCGGAACAGGTCGGCATGCACCGGTCCGCGCGGCAGGGCGCGGTAGTCGGCGGTGGCGGCAAAGTCCTTCTGGTACTGCACTTCGCTGGCGAGCAGCTGGCCCAGTTCGGCCGGCAGGAAGGGCAGCACCGCCGGAGTGGTTTCCAGCCACCAGGCCAGGCCGCGCAGGTTGGGCTGCAGGATCTTGAAATCCTTGGCCGCCAGGTGCATGCGCGCCAGCATGTCGCCCAGCGCGGCGCAGTGCACCGGCTGTGGATCCAGCTGCGACTGGCCTTCGAGCTTGCTGACGATGGCTGCCGGCTTGTCGTTGAGCAGGTTGACGATGGCGCCCTTGTCATTGGGTACCGGCGCCGGCACCGGGATGCCGCGCTGCGCCAGGTGGCGCATCAGTTCGAGATAGAAGGGCAGCTGTTCGATGTGCAGCTTCTCGAACAGCGTCAGCACGTATTCGCCTTGCTCCGTGCCGATGAAGAAGTTGCTGTTTTCGATGCCCGAGGAGATGCCTTTGATCGAGGTGGCGCGGCCGAGCGGGAATTGTTCAATCCAGTCCGAGAGTTGTTCCAGACTGACCGGTGTAAAGACTGCCATGACGAAAATGAAAAGAGGATGCTGGCTGGGGCGCGCTGCCGCCAAATCCGGCGGCTGCGCGAGGGGGAGGGCAGATGCGCCGTCCTTCCCGTTCCTGAACCGGCTGCGCAATGCGGCCGGGTGATGCGGTTGATCGCTGTCGATCGCGCGCCATCACCGTCTGGCGACGCGCGCGATCAGCGGAATCACTTCTTGGTGGTGCCGTCGGTGTCGCCTTCCTGAGGCTTCTTGACACCCCAGTCGAACTCGCCGACCTTCCACTGGGCCGAGCTAGGCGGCGGGCTTTGTGCATCGCCGGGGGTGGAACCGCCCAGTTGCGGATTGGGACGCACGTAGTAGGTGCTGGGACCGGACTTGACTTCGATTTCCTTGGTCTGGCCGTGGTCGCGGCGTTCCTTGATGCTGTTGCCCTGCGTGCGGCTGTCTTCGCCCGGCTTGCGGATGGTCACGGCCGGTGGTTCGCCTTCTTCCAGCTTCTCCAGTTCGGGCGGCGGCGGAGCGGGCTGGGCGGCCAGGCCTGCGGGCGGAGTTTGTGCCAGCGCCAGCGGCGCGGCCAGGCCAGCCGATGCGCACAGCAGCAGCGCTGCCAGGGACTCTTTGAACCGGAGTTGGGATGGTTTCATGATCTTATGAAGAAAAAGGGGTGTTGTTTTCTTCATTGTAGCAAACCATCAAGGTCTGGCCGTCGCGTTTCTTCATGGGAATGATCAATAAGACAACAGGCAAATGCGAGCGCGCGTGGCCGTGTTGAGCCGGATCCATCGCCGGGGCTAGTCCAGCAGCGGGATGCGGGTGCTCAGCCAGTCAGCCAGGGTAGGGGGCATGGCCACCACTTTGACGAATTCTTCATCTTCGCCTTTGCTGGCATCGAAGTAGGCGAGGTGGTCGCGGGCATAGTCGATCAGCAGGGGATAGTGCCCGCCCCATTGCACGGTGAAGTAACGTACCGCGCGCCACTGGCCCTGCTCATCGAAGATGCGCAGGCGGATCTGGTCGTGCCGGTTGTCGCCGCTGCCGGTGCCGCACAGTTCGACCAGGAAGTCTTCGCCCCGATAGTGGCGCAGGCCGCCGTTGAGCTTTTCGGTGTACATCTGGCATTGCTGGTAGTGGGGCCGGGTGCTGGTGACCACGGCAATGGCCACGCCATAGCTCATCACCAGCATGTAGAGCAGGGTGGTGGTCCAGTAGGCTGGCTGCCAGCGCGGCTGGGCCTGACCGATCACGCGGCCCATGCCCCAGCAGAACCAGGCCAGGGTGGCGGCCATGAGCAGGGCCGCCAGCCAGTACAGGGTTTCACGGTGCGCGTGCAGGCTGTCTTGCCACCGGTCGGGGTGCCATGGCTGCCACTGTGGGGCGGGAAGAAACAGCATGGCCGCACCGGTCGCCATCGGTATCAGGCACAGGAACAGCGCCGCGTACAGCGTGCCCAGGAAGAGTTGCGTGAAATAGGCGCGGGCGACCGGCATGAGAGAGAAGGTGCAAGAAAGTGGGATGAATCTTCATGAAGTTGCCCTGCATCATGAATTCTTGCGTTGTTGTTTCAAATCGTACGTTGGTGAGGGGAAGTGAACTTTCTTGCATCTATCGCTGATGCCAGGCCGGTTCTGGTCCGGTAAAAAGAGAAGGCCGGACGGCATCGCTGCGGTCCGGCCTCGTCGTGCTCATGAAGTGCGGCGTTACAGATACATCCCGCTCTGCCGTTCCGCCTCCTGCTGGGTTTCCGCCGGTTTGGACTTCTCGGCGTGGAATTTCTGGATGGCTGCCAGCACGTCGGCAGGTTCATCGATCACCTGCAGCAGGTTCACGTCCTTGGGCGAGATCATGCCGTCGTCCACCAGGCGGGTCTTGATCCAGTCCACCAGGCCGGCCCAGAACTCGCTGCCCACCAGGATCACCGGCATCATGCGCGACTTGCCGGTCTGCATGAGGGTCAGTGCTTCGGTCAGCTCATCGAGCGTCCCGAAGCCGCCCGGCAGCACCACGTAGGCATCCGCATATTTCACGAAGGCCACCTTGCGCGCAAAGAAGTGGCGGAAGGACAGCGAGATGTCCTGCCAGGCATTGCCGTGCTGTTCGTGCGGCAGTTCGATGTTCAGGCCCACCGAGGGCGAAGCACCTTCGTAGGCGCCCTTGTTGGCAGCCTCCATGATGCCGGGGCCGCCGCCGGAGATGACGGCATAGCCGGCGTCGGAGATCAGGCGGGCGATCTCCACACACAGTCGATAATGGGGATTGTCGGGCTTGATCCGGGCAGAACCGAAGATGGAAACGGCAGGACGCAGCTCGGAGAGACGTTCGGTCGATTCGATGAATTCTGCCATAATCGTGAGTACATGCCACGACTCGCGCGCCTTCTTGGCCGTCGCGCGTTCGATGTCCCCCACCTCCCGCAGACGCGGGACATTTTTTCCTCTCTGTTCCATATGCAAAAAACCTTGTTGTTAGTTGATGGTTCCAGTTACCTCTATCGGGCCTTCCATGCACTGCCCGATATGCGTAACGCGGAAGGCGCGCCCACCGGTGCGCTGTACGGCATCATCAATATGCTGCGCCGACTGCGCAACGATTATCCCGCAAGTTATGTTGCCTGTGTGTTCGACGCCAAGGGCAAGACTTTCCGTGATGATCTCTATCCCGACTACAAGGCCACCCGCAAATCCATGCCGGAAGACCTGGCATTGCAGATTGAACCGATCCACGCCGCCGTGCGCGCCCTGGGCTGGCCGATCCTGATGGTCGAGGGCATCGAGGCCGATGACGTCATCGGCACGCTCTCGGTACAAGCCACCGCTGCCGGACTGGACACCATCGTTTCCACCGGCGACAAGGACATGGCCCAACTGGTCAACGAACACGTTACCTTGGTCAACACGATGAGCAATGAAGTTCTCGACATTGCCGGCGTGACCGCAAAATTCGGCGTGCCCCCCGAGCGTATCGTCGATTACCTGAGCCTCATCGGCGACACCGTCGACAACGTACCCGGCGTCGAAAAGTGCGGCCCCAAGACCGCCGTGAAGTGGCTCTCCGCCTATGGCTCGCTGGATGGCGTCATGGCCAATGCCGACAAGATCAGCGGCGTGGTCGGCGAGAATCTGCGCAAGGCCCTGGACTGGCTGCCGCAAGGCCGCGTGCTGGTCACGGTCAAGACCGATTGCGATCTGTCGGAGCACATGAAGTCCATCCTTGAATCGCTGACCATGCAGCCGGTCGACAAGGAAGTGCTCAAGGATCTCTTCACCCGCTACAACTTCCGCACCTGGCTGCGCGAACTGGGCGAGGGCAGCGAGCCGGCGGGTGCCAAGGCCCCGCTGGTCGGTGCCAGCGCCGCTGCAGCACTGGAAGCGCCGGCCCAGGGTGGCCTCTTTGCTCCTGCGCCCAAGGTCGAGTACGAGACCGTGCTCACCGATGCGCAACTGGATCAGTGGATCGCCACCATCAACGCCGCCGAACTGACGGCCGTCGATACCGAGACCACCTCGCTGGATGCGATGCAGGCCGAGCTGGTCGGCATCTCGCTGTGCTGCGAGCCGGGCCGTGCTGCTTACATTCCGGTGGCGCACAACTACCAGGATGCACCCGAACAATTGTCGCGCGAGCACGTGCTCGCCAAACTGAAGCCGTGGCTGGAAGACGCCAGCAAGGCCAAGCTCGGCCAGCACCTGAAATACGACAGCCACATCTTCGCCAACTACGGCGTTCGTCTCGCTGGCGTGAAGCACGACACGCTGCTGGAATCCTACGTCTTCGAATCACATCGTCCGCATGACATGGACAGCCTGGCTGCACGTCACCTGGAGCGCAAGACCATCACCTATGCCGAGGTGTGCGGCAAGGGTGCGTCGCAGATCGGCTTCAATGAAGTGGCCATTGAACGCGCCACCGAATATGCGGCTGAAGATGCAGAAGTCACACTGGCCCTGCATCACGCCATGTGGCCGCAGATCGAGCATGATGACAAGCTGCGCTTCATCTACGAGAAGATCGAAGTCCCGACCTCGGTGGTGCTGCAGAAGATCGAACGCAATGGCGTGCTGATCGATAGCGACCGCCTGGGCCAGCAATCGCACGATCTCGGCAAACGCATGCTGGAAATCGAACAGCAGGCTTACGACCTGGCCGGCCAGCCCTTCAATCTGAATTCGCCCAAGCAGCTGGGCGAGATCCTGTTCGGCAAGCTGGAGCTGCCGGTGGTCAAGAAGACCGCCTCGGGCGCACCGTCCACCGATGAGGAAGTGCTGCAGAAACTGGCCGAGGATTATCCGCTGCCCAAGGTCCTGCTGGACTATCGCGGCCTGGCCAAGCTCAAGTCCACCTATACCGACAAGCTGCCCAAGATGATCAACCCGGCCACCGGCCGCGTGCATACCAACTATGCACAGGCGGTGGCAGTCACTGGTCGCCTGTCTTCCAACGAACCGAACCTGCAGAACATCCCGATCCGCACGCCCGAAGGACGCCGCATCCGCGAAGCCTTCGTCGCACCCGAAGGCTGCGTGATCGTCTCGGCCGACTATTCGCAGATCGAGCTGCGCATCATGGCGCACATCTCCGAAGACGAGAACATGTTGAAGGCCTTCGCCAACAACGAAGACATCCACAAGGCCACCGCCGCCGAAATCTTCGGCATCGCGCCCGAGCAGGTTGAGTCCGAGCAGCGCCGCTATGCCAAAGTCATCAACTTCGGCCTGATCTATGGCATGAGCGCCTTTGGCCTGGCCGGCAACCTGGGCATCGAACGCTCTGCCGCGCAGATGTACATCGACAAGTACTTCATGCGCTTCTCGGGCGTGAAGCGCTACATGGATGAAACGCGCCTGCAGGCCAAGGCGCGCGGCTACGTGGAAACGGTCTTCGGCCGCCGCCTGTGGCTGCCCGAGATCAACTCGCCCAACGGTCCGCGCCGACAAGGCGCCGAGCGTGCGGCGATCAATGCGCCCATGCAGGGCACCGCGGCCGACCTCATCAAGCTGGCCATGATTGCCGTGCAGGACTGGCTGGAATCGACTGGCATCAAGAGCCGCATGATCATGCAGGTCCACGATGAACTGGTGCTGGAAGTGCCCCAGGATGAGCTGGCGGTGGTGCGTGAAAAGCTGCCTGAATTGATGAAAAATGTTGCGGAGCTGAAAGTTCCCTTGCTTGCCGAGGTCGGAATCGGTAAGAATTGGGACGAAGCGCATTAATCTTCACCCCCTGACAGGAAAACGCGGCTTTCCGCTATGCGATAGTGCAGGGGCGTGAACGATTAGGCAAAAAAGCAAGATTGGCAGGAAGGCAAGCTGATGCCGTGACGCGACCCGCGTGGTCAGCTGGCGTCAGCACCGCCGCCCAAGCCAGCACCTGAATGACAAGACAAGCAGACCGGCGTCGCAACCGCAGACGAACAAAGACGGGATGACGCCCTGGGTGGTACCGGACGGGGTCCGGGCAACCGAGGCTGAGGCAGGGAAGCAGGGGACAAGCACATTCATCACCGGCCATGACCGCATGCGGTCCGTGGCCGTCATCATCTCCGTCTTTCCGTCCGGCCTCCGATGAACACATGGGAGGAGACGTCATGAAGTCAGGAATGAAGGTAGGTACGCGCCTGGGGTTGGGGTTTGCGTGGGTGGTCTTGCTGCTGGTGCTGGTGACCGGCTTCGGCATCTACAACATGCACCAGGTGCAGGGACGCTTCACCCACGTGGTGGAGGTCAAGAATCCCGAGAGCGCACTGGTCAAGGAGATGCTGGAAACGGTGGGCGAGCGCTCCATCTCGCTGCGCAATCTCATGCTGCCGGCTGCGCCCGACGACGTCGACATCGAGGCGCAATACATCGAAGGCCAGACCCAGAAATACAAGGTCGCCGCGCAGAAGCTGCAACAGCTCTTTGCCGATTCTTCGGACACTTCCGAGGAAGAGAAGGCGGCCCTGCCCAAGATCCAGGCACAGGCCGCTACCGCCGAGAAGCTCATCAACGAAGCCGTCGAATTCGGCAAGCGCCGCGAAGCCTATGAACTGGCGCAATTCCTGAAGGAGCAATACCTTCCGGTGCAGAAATCCTGGCAGGTCGAACTGAAGGCATTGGCCGCACTGGAAGACAAACTCAACCGCGAAGCCGCCGACAGCAGCGCCGCCGCCTATGCCCGTGCGCGCCTGCTGATGCTGCTCATCAGCGCCATCGGCGTGGTCACCGCGATCCTCGCGGCCATCTGGATCACGCGCCAGATCCTGCGCAAGCTGGGTGGCGAACCGGACTACGCCGTGCAGATCGCCGGCCAGATTGCCGAAGGCGACCTAGCCGTCGTGATTGATACCCGCGCCGGTGACAACGACAGCCTGCTGGCGGCCATGCGCGTGATGCGCGACAAGCTCGCGGCGATCGTCTCGGAAGTGCGACGCGGTTCTGAAACCATCACTACCGCCTCGACCGAAATCGCACGCGGCAACCTGGACCTCTCCGCCCGCACCGAGCAGCAGGCTGGCGCGCTGGAAGAGACCGCCTCCTCCATGGAGCAGCTCAATTCCACCGTCAAGCAGAATGCCGAGAACGCCCACCAGGCCAACGACCTGGCGCTGGCCGCCTCCGACGTGGCGGTGCAGGGTGGCAGCATCGTCTCGCAGGTGGTGGAGACCATGCAGTCCATCAATGCCTCCTCGCAGAAGGTGGCCGATATCGTCAGCGTGATCGATGGCATCGCCTTCCAGACCAATATCCTCGCGCTCAATGCGGCGGTGGAAGCGGCGCGTGCCGGCGAGCAGGGGCGCGGCTTTGCGGTGGTGGCGTCCGAAGTGCGTTCGCTGGCGCAGCGCTCGGCCTCGGCCGCCAAGGAAATCAAGGTGCTCATCGGCGACTCGGTGGGCAAGGTGGAAAACGGCAGCAAGCTGGTCGAGCAGGCCGGCAGCACCATGACCGAGATCGTCACCAGCATCCGCCGCGTCACCGACGTGATGACCGAGATCACCCACGCCAACCGCGAGCAGAGCAGCGGCATCGAACAGGTCAACGAGGCCATCATCCAGATCGACGACATGACCCAGCAGAACGCCGCCCTGGTCGAACAGGCAGCGGCCGCAGCGCGCCAGCTGCAGGAACAGGCGGCCGGTTTGCAGCAACTGGTGAGCGTGTTCCGCATCGATGCGGCACAGGCGCGCGTGACTTCGTCCACTTCTGCAACTTATGCACAACCGGCTTCGGCTGAGCGCGTCATCGACGTCACGCCCGGTGCGCCGGAGCTGCCGGGCGGCAAAGCGGCATTGGCGGTGCAGGGATGAAGCAGGGTCAAAACCTGGTCAAGCCGCGCTCAACACGTTCTGCCGATTGCGGTTAGACTCCGGCAGGGGATGAAGCCTGAGTGCGAAAAATGCCAGCTTGTCCGGTGCCATGAAAGCGGTCTGCAAGGACCGCTTTTTCATGTTGGCGCTCCCCCGCATCACCATCACTTCCACCACAACGAGGCCAAGTGCCACCAAGATGGAGAACCCGATGAACGACCTTCGCAATGATTTCAACAGCCTGCTGGGCCAGAGCAACCTGTCCGGCAACGCTGATCGCCGCACCTTCCTCAAGACCGCCCTGGGCACCGGCTTTGCCGCCGCCGTGCTGCCGGTGTGCGCGCAGACCATGATCAAGACCGATACCCAGGGCCTGACCGCAGGCGAGGTATCCATCAAGGTCAACGGCCAGCGCGTGCCGGCCTATCGCGCCCAGCCCGAGGGCAAGACCGGACTGCCGGTCATCATCGTGGTCTCCGAGATCTTCGGCGTACATGAGCACATCGCCGACATCGCGCGCCGTTTCGCCAAGCTGGGCTACCTGGCCATCGCACCGGACTTCTTCGTGCGCCAGGGCAATCCCATGGCCTATACCTCCATTGCCGAGCTGCAGAAGGAAATCATTTCCAAGGTGCCCGATGCGCAGGTCATGGGCGACATTGATGCCTACGTGAAATGGGCCGGCGAGAACGGCGGCGACATCAAGCGCCTGGGCATCAACGGCTTCTGCTGGGGCGGCCGCATCGTGTGGCTCTACAGCGCCCACAACCCGCAGGTCAAGGCCGGAGCCGCCTGGTATGGCCGCCTGGTGGGCGACAAGACCGCGCTGTTCCCGCAGCAGCCCATCGATATCGCGCCGACGCTGAAGACGCCGGTCATTGGTCTGTACGGCGGCAAGGACCAGGGCATTCCGGTTTCCACTGTGGAGCAGATGAAGGAAGCCCTGCAGAAGGCAGGCAACAAATCCGAATTCCATGTGTACGCCAATTCGGGCCACGCCTTCAACGCCGACTACCGTCCCAGCTATGTGGAGGCGGATGCCAAGGATGCATGGGGCAAGGTCGTGGCCTTCTTCAAGCAGCATGGCGTGGCCTGATGCTGATGCAATAAATTGGCGAGCTTCTTGTTGGTGCGCTTCTGATGCAGATCAAGGCAGGGCGCACCAAGATGTGCAGCGCGCAGGCAAAGGGACGGAATTTTCCGTCCCTTTTTCATTGAATCTCAGGAAGAACACATGGGTTTACGGCGCCGCCGGCCTTGGCACGCCGTTTGCTAAAGAAGCGATTGAGTAGAAGCGGCTAGCAGTCGGTAACGAAGACACTTACCTTCTCGCGGGGCATTGCTCGTGACGCCATCGGAGCCTTCCGATGGCCCCTCTCTTTTGACAGGACACGAGACCATGCACATTGCCCGAGCGCCCTCTTATTCTGCGTTGCCGTTTTTCGCAAAACTCCCCCTGATCGATTCCCTTTCCGGCAATGCCATCCGAGGTGGGCGATGAACGCCGTCACCGATCGCTTCAACGGCAATGCCGCCACCACACTGCGTTTGCGGGTGAGGGCAGTGCGTCACGCGGCCGAAGGGATTCGTCTCTTTGAACTGGTGGCGCAAGACAACGCCGCGTTGCCGCCCTGGACGCCGGGCGCGCACCTGCGCCTGCATCTGCAGGAGGGTCTGGTACGTGCCTATTCCCTCTGCAATACGCCGCAACAGCGCGACTGCTACGTGATTGCCGTCAAGCGCGAGAGCGATTCGCGCGGTGGTTCCGCCTTCCTGCATGAACAGGTGCAGGAGGGTATGGCGATTAGCGCATCGTCTCCCGTCAATGCCTTCCCCCTCATCGCCGACCCGCGTGCGCCGTTGCTGCTGGCCGCCGGCATCGGTATCACGCCGCTGCATGCGATGGCCGCCGAGATGGCCGCGCAGGGCCGGCGTCATCGCCTGCATTACTTCGCGCGCAGCCTGGCACACGCCGCGTTTTTCCATGAACTGGCCGCCTGTTCGCAAGGCATGTCGCTGCACCTGGGGCTGGACGGTAGTGAGACCGGGCGCGCCATTGCAGCGGCCCTTGCCGCCGTGCCGTCTTCGTCGCCGCTCTATGTGTGCGGACCTGCACCTTTCATTGAAGCCGCGCGCCGTCATGCGCAACTGGCGGGCTGGCACGAGCAGGATGTTCATTTTGAATTGTTCGCTGCGCCTCTGATGGCGAATGCCGAGCCTCCATCCGCTGCGCAGGCTCAGGCCGAAGAGCACGTGTTCGAACTGGTCCTGCACCGTTCCGGCCTGCGCTGCGAGGTGCAGCCCGGCCAGAGCATCGTCGCTGCCGCCGCGCAAGTGGGCGTGGTCATCGGCACCTCCTGCGGCGAAGGTTTCTGCGGCAGTTGCGAGAGCACCGTGCTGGACGGCCAGCCCCTGCATCGCGACAGCGTGCTCTCTGACGCCGAACGCGCCAGTGGCCGCCGCATCCTGCCCTGCGTATCGCGCTGTGCCGGCACGCGATTGGTTCTGGATCTGTAATTGGTTAGCACGCAAAGCAAGTTCAACCCACCTGGAGAGGAAGGCTATGAAGAAGCAATCGATGCAAAAGCGGACATTCCTGCGGCACCTGGCCGCGCTGTGGCTGGGCGCGGCTGCCCTGTCGGTGATGGGCCTGGCCCATGCCGAGGACAAGGTCACGCTGCTGTCGAACTGGTATGCGCAGGCCGAGCACGGCGGCTTCTACCAGGCGGTGGCCAAAGGTATCTATAAAAAATATGGGATGGATGTGACCATCAAGATGGGTGGTCCGCAGGTCAACAACATGCAGATCCTGGTGGCCGGGCAGGCCGACTTCAGCATGGGCTATGACTTCACGGTGATGAAGGGGATCGAGCAGGGACTGCCGCTGGTGACTGTCGGTACGTCCTTCCAGTCCGACCTGCAGGGCATGATGACGCATGATGATGTCAGCAGCCTGGGTGGTCTCAAGAGCAAGACCATCCTGGTCGCTGGCTCGGGCCAGTCGAGCTGGTGGCCGTGGCTCAAGTCCAAGTACGGCTACACCGATGCGCAGTCCAAGGCCTACACCTTCAACCTGCAGCCCTTCTTTGCCGACCCCAACATCGCGCAGCAGGCCTATCCCTCGTCCGAACTGTTCCAGGCCGACAAGGCCGGCGTGAAGAGCAAGTTCTTCCTCTTCGCCAGCGAAGGCTATCCGCCCTATGGCACCACCATCGTTACGCTCCAGAAGACAGTGGCTACCAAGCCTGACCTGGTGCAGCGCTTCGTCAAGGCCACCGCCGAAGGCTGGAAGAGCTACCTGGAAGACCCGACACCGGCCAATGCCCTCATCAAGGCCGACAACAAGAACATGGGGGATGAGCAACTGGCCTATGCCCTGGGCAAGCTCAAGGAACTCAAGGTCGTCACCGGGGGGGATGCGGCCAAGCTGGGCATCGGCGTGATGACCGATGAGCGCTGGAAACAGACCTATGACGTCATGGTCGCCACCGGCCTGCTCAAGGCGGGCACCGATTATCACAAGGCCTACACCACCCAGTTCGTCAAGGACATGAAGGTCATGCCCTGATGTTGTGACCCGCTGGTCGCTGCTGCCATATGCTGTCCGCAGCAGCGACCCCGTTAGCGTGAGGACGCCATGATTCCCTACACAGTACCCATGACCGCGCGCCGCATTCCGGTGATCGATTTCGCCGATGCGTTCTCGTCCGAACTGGCCCGCCGCGAGGCGCTGGCCTGGGAGATCCACAAGATCTCGCGCGACGTGGGTTTCTTCTACCTCGTCAATCACGGTGTCGCGCCCTCGCTGGTCGAGCAGCAGTTCGACTGGGCGCGGCGTTTCTTTGCCTTGCCCCAGGCCAGCAAATCGGCCATCGACATGCGGCATTCTCCGTCCGGCTACGGATACGAGCGTATGGGCGCGCAGGCCCTCGATGAAGGATCGCCCGCTGACCTGAAGGAAGGCTTCCAGTTCGGCTTTGACATCGCGCCCGATCATCCGTATGTACAACGCGGCCTGCTGCGCTATGGCCACCACCTGTGGCCGCAGGATCTGCCGGGTTTCGAAGAGCACTCACGGCTGTATTACGACGCCGTGCGCGCCCTGTCGCATCGCCTGCTGGGCGTGATCGCACTGTCGCTGGAGATGCCCGAGGATTTCTTCGAGCCGGTGCTGCAGGCACCCATCGCCACCCAGCGCATGCTGCACTATCCGCCGCAGCCTGACGGTGCCCGCCACAACCAGATCGGTGCCGGTGCCCATACCGATTGGGGCCTGGTCACCATCCTCGCGCAGGACGACATCGGCGGTCTGGAAATTTGCAATGCCGATGGCCAATGGGTGAGCGCGCCGCCCATCGCGGAAAGTTTCGTAGTCAACATCGGCGACTTGCTGCAGCGCTGGAGCAATGACCTGTATCACAGCAATTCGCACCGCGCGCTCAATGCGGGCAGTGCACCGCGCTATTCGCTGCCGTTCTTCCAGGATGGCGACCAGGCGGCCGTGGTGGCCTGCCTGCCCAGTTGCTGCAGCGATGAACGCCCGGCGCGCTACGCACCCTGCACCATCGGTGACTACCTGGAAATGAAAGTAAAGCAGACCTTCGGGGCGGTGGCGGCGGCCTGAGCTGCCGCATGACACCTCGAAGCCAATGTATTTCGGCGAAGGCGACCGTGTTGGCACGCCGGCCGGACCACTGCGAACCATGGCGTTCGCAGTCCAAGCAGAAGGAGCAGCCTCATGCTGGTAACTCAACAAAAAGTCTTGCGCAAGTTCTGGTACGCGCTCATGCCCGTCACGCAATTGAAGGATGGTCCGCAGCCCTTCACGCTGTTGGGAGAGAAGCTGGTGGTGTGGCTCAAGGAGGACGGCTCACCCGCCGCGTTGCAGGACCGCTGCTGCCATCGCACGGCCCGGTTGTCCAAGGGCTTCGTGGAAAACGGCAACATCGTCTGCGGCTATCACGGCTGGACCTTCAACGGCGAGGGCGCCTGCGTGCGCGTGCCGCAGAGCGTGGATGGCAGCGTGCCGTCCGGTGCCTGCGTGAAGTCGTATTTCTGCAAGGAGCGCTACGGCTATGTGTGGGTGGCGCTGGAAGAACCGCTGCGCGATATCCCGGAGTTTCCCGAGGATGGCGCGCCCGGCTATCGGCGCATCTTCCAGTTCTACGAGCGCTGGGAAACCAGTGCCTTGCGCATGATGGAAAACTCCTTCGACAATTCGCACTTCAGCTACGTGCATCGCGCCACCTTCGGCCTGTATGACCAGCCCAAGCCGGAGAAATACGAGATCGAGGAAACCGACTACGGCTTCGAAGCCGAAACCCGCGTGCCCATCAAGAACGTCCCGGCCAGCCATCGCGTCACCGGCAGCACCGCCGACACCACGGTGCGCCACATGTTCAACCGCTGGTACCTGCCCTTCGTGCGCCGCTTCGGCTGCACCTATCCGGAGAGCGGTCGCCATCACATCATCTACAACTGCGCCACGCCCATCGATGATGGTGCCATCATGCTGTCGCAATGGCTCTATCGCAACGATACCGAGGAAGACTGTTCCGAAGCCGAGCTGATCGCGTGGGATGCCCCTATCCTGGTGGAAGACCGCGAGATCCTGGAAGCCACTGACCCCGATGCCTGCATCGACGTGCGCCGCCGCCAGGAATTTCACATGGCCTCGGATCGGCCCGGTCTCATCATGCGCCGCATGCTGCTGCAATTGCTGGAAGAGCACGGCGAATCCGAAGTGTTCCGCATCCACCCCGCTGCATGAACCCGCCAGGAGATCCCATGGACAGAGATGAATTCGCCATGTCGCAGGCCGCGGCATGGGAGCAGGAGAGGGCGGCCGCGGTGGCCGCTGTGCCTGATGCGCCGCCGGTGCTGTCGGCACAGCGGGTGGAGAAGACCTATCGCAACGGCACGCGTGCGCTGGACGAGGTGAAGCTCGATATCGGGCGCGGCGAGTTCGTCTCGCTGCTGGGCCCCTCCGGCTGCGGCAAGAGCACCTTGCTGAAGATGTTTGCTGGACTCGAAGAACCGTCCCACGGCCACATCCGCTGGTGGGGCGGCAACCTGGCCACGGTGGGCACGCCTGAACGCACGCTGGCCATGGTGTTCCAGGAAGCCACCCTGATGCCCTGGGCCACGGTGGAGCAGAACGCAAGGCTGCCGCTGGATCTGCGCCACGTGCCGCGTGCGCAGGCCGATGCGCGGGTGGCCGAGGCCTTGAAACTGGTGGGCCTGGAAAAATTCCACAAGGTGCTGCCGCGCGAACTGTCGGGCGGCATGCAGATGCGGGCGTCCATTGCCCGTGCGCTGGCGACCTCGCCCAACCTGCTGCTGATGGATGAACCCTTCGGGGCTCTTGATGAATTCACCCGCAACAAGCTCGACGCCGACCTGCGCGACATCTGGAGCAAGCAGGACCTGACCGTGGTCTTCGTCACCCACAGCATCTATGAAGCGGTGTTCCTGTCCTCGCGCGTGATCGTGATGGCAGCCCGCCCCGGGCGGGTGATTGCGGATGTGGCCATCGAGGTGGACGGGCCGCGTGATGAAGCTTTCCGTATTTCGGCGCCCTTCATGCAGTACTGCAAGACGCTTTCCGATTACCTCACGCTGGCCAACCAGCAAGGAGACGGCCATGAAGCCCAACACTGATCCGCTGGTCAATCGACCCGGGTTCTGGCGCGTGGTCGCGCCGCTGTCCATTGGCGTCGCCCTGCTGCTGATGTGGCAGATCGTCTGCACGCTGCTGGAGGTGCCGCCTTACCTGGTGCCCACGCCCGCGCTGATTGCCAAGACCCTGGTGGCCGATTGGGGCATGCTGATGGAGTCGCTGCTGGTGACGCTGAAGATCACCTTCCTGGCCTTCGTGCTGGCGGTGATCCTTGGGGTGTCCATCGCTTTCGTGTTCGTGCAGAGCCGCTTCATCGAGGTCAGTCTCTTCCCTTACGCGATCATCCTGCAGGTCACGCCCATCGTCGCCATCGCCCCGCTCATCATCATCTGGGTCAAGGACACCACGGCCGCGTTGACGGTATGCGCCACCATCATGGCGCTATTCCCCATCATCTCCAACACCACGCTGGGACTGCGCAGCGTCAATCCGGGCCTGCTCAACCTGTTCCGGCTCAACAAGGCCACGCGCTGGCAGACCTTGCGCCGCCTGCGCATTCCCAGTGCCTTGCCGTATTTCTTTGGCGGCCTGCGTATTTCAAGCGGGCTGGCGCTGATCGGGGCGGTGGTGGCCGAGTTCGTGGCAGGCACCGGTGGCACCGGATCGGGACTGGCCTACCAGATCCTGCAGGCGGGTTTTCAGCTCAACATTCCGCGTCTGTTTGCGGCCCTGCTGCTCATCACGCTGACCGGCATCCTGCTGTTCTGGCTGATGAGTGCGCTGTCGCGCGCCATGCTGGCCGGCTGGCATGAGAGCGAGATGGCATGATGACGACTGTCCAAGGAGCCGACCTGTCATGAACTCTTTCTTGATCCGCAACCTGCAGGCCATCCTGACCGGCCTGCCCGGTGAGGCCGCGCGCCACGCCGGTCCCGACATCCGCGTGGCCGATGGGGTGATTGCCGCCATCGGAAAACTCGACGCACTGCCCGGTGAGAACGTGATCGATGCCGGCGATTGCGTGGCCTATCCGGCCTGGGTCAATACCCATCATCACCTGTTCCAGTCGTTGTTGAAGGGTGATCCGCTGGGCATCAATGCCACGCTCACCCCCTGGCTGGCGGCCACGCCCTATCGCTATCGCGCCAAATTCGATGCCGAGCTGTTCCGCCTGGCAGCGCGCATCGGCATGGTCGAACTGATGCGCTCGGGCTGCGGCACGATTGCCGATCACAACTACCTGTATTACCCCGGCATGCCGTTCGATACCTCGGAGATCCTGTTCGAGGAAGCGGAGAAGCTGGGCCTGCGTTTCGTCCTGTGCCGGGGCACCGCCACCCGCACGCGGCAGCTGGAGGCGGAGTTGCCCAGTGCACTGCGTCCGGAGACGCTCGATGCTTTCCTGACCGACATGCAGCGCCTGGCCAGGCGCTTTCATGATCCCGCGCCCGCTTCGATGCGGCGCGTGGTGATGGCACCGACCACGCCGCTGTATTCGGCGGCCCCGGAGGAAATGCGTACCATCGCCGATGCCGCGCGGGAGTCGGGGGTGCGGCTGCACAGCCATCTCTCGGAGACCGTCGGCTACCAGGACAGCGCACACGCCATGCATGGCTGCCGCCCGGTGGAATTCTGCGAGCGCATCGGCTGGCTGGGGCCGGACGTGTGGTTTGCGCATCTGGTCAAGCTCGATGCCGAGGAAATTGCCTTGCTGGGAAGTACCGGAACGGGCATCGCCCATTGCCCGCAAAGCAACGGTCGCCTGGGCAGCGGTATCGCCCCGATCCGGGCGCTGGAGGCGGCGGGCGTGCCGGTGTCCATCGGCGTGGATGGTGCGGCCTCCAACGAGGCGGCCGACATGATCTCGGAAACGCATGCCGCCTGGCTGATGCAGCGCGCCCGGCGCGGCCAGGAAGCCACTCCGGCGTTCCGGGGCGGGGCCTTCGAAGGCGGTGCCGATGAAGCGACGGTGGAGGATGTGGTGCGCTGGGGCACGACCGGCGGGGCCCGCGTGCTCGGCCTGGACGGGCTGCAGGGCCTGCAGGTGGGTCAGCAAGCTGACATCGCCTTGTACCGGCTGGATGATCCGCGCTACTTCGGCTTGCATGATCCAGCCATCGGCCCCGTCGCCTCGGGTGGTCGGCCTTTCCTGAAGGCAATGTGGGTCGGTGGCCGCGCCGTGGTCCGCGATGACGCCATCCCCGGCGTGGATCTGGCCGAACTCGGTGCGCAGGCGAGGCAGGCTGTCAAAAAGATGCTCGAGGGCAATTGAGGTCAGTAAAGCCGGCTGCATGCGGCCGGCTTTGCTCGCGCTGCCCCACGAGCCACATGGGATCCCGGCCAAAACTGCTAAAATGCCGGGATGATCAAGAGACGCAATTCTCCCTTCAGTTTCTCAGCCGAGGATTTCGACGAATCCGTGGATTCCTTTGGCGCTTTCGACCCATTCCATTCCGACGCCCCTTCCCGCCACGCTGCCGGCTCCGATGCCAGCGGCCAGGCCGAGGGCGACGATGCCGCTGACGAGGTCCGTCCCCCGCTGGAACTGGACCTGACCAATCATTTCCTCATCGCCATGCCGTCCATGCTGGACCCGATCTTCGGCGGCACCGTGGTCTATCTCTGCGAGCACAACCACAACGGCGCGCTGGGCGTGGTCATCAACAAGCCCACCGACATGACCATGGATGTGCTGTTCGACCGCATCAATCTCAAGCTGGAGATCCGGCCCGACACCCCCGATGCCATGCCCGAGCTGTATCGCCGCCCGGTCATGTTCGGCGGCCCGGTGCAGGTGGAGCGCGGCTTCGTGCTGCATTCGACCTCGGAAAAATATTCCTCGACCCTGCAGGTTACCGATGAGGTCGCGCTGACCACCTCCAAGGACGTGCTCGAAGCGGTGGCCCACGGTGATGGCCCCGAGCGCGTGCTGGTCACCCTGGGTTGCTCGGGCTGGAGCCCGGGCCAACTCGAAGGCGAGATCGGCCGCAATGGCTGGCTGACGGTCAAGGCTGACCCTGCCATCATTTTTGAGTTGCCGGTGGAGCAACGCTTCACGGCGGCGCTGGCCCTCTTGGGCATCGATCCGGTGATGCTGTCCGGCGACGCCGGCCGGGCCTGAGGGAGCGGGGACGTTTGGATACCATCCTGGCCTTCGACTTCGGCTTGAAGCGCATCGGCGTGGCCGTGGGCAATACCGGCCTGAAGCAGGCGCAGCCGCTTGCGGTGATCAGCGAAGCGACCAACGACGGCAAGTTCGCGGCGATTGCGCGCCTGATTGCGGAGTGGCAACCGGCTCGCTGCGTGGTCGGCCTGCCCCTGCATCCGGACGGTGCCGAGCACGAGATGAGCGTGCGCTGCCGCCGCTTTGCCAACCAGTTGCACGGCCGCTACGGGCTCGAGGTCACGCTGGTGGATGAACGCTACAGTTCGGCGGTCATCCAGCACCAGCGCGGCGAACAGATCGACGACCAGGCGGCCGCCATCATTTTGCAGCAATACTTTGACGACGCACATTCATGAGCACAACACCTTCCCAGCTTGATGCAGAAGCGCTGTACCAAACCTTGGTACAGCAGATCCAAGCCGGCCTGCAGGGCGCAACCGAGGTTGCGCTGGTGGGCATCCACTCCGGCGGTGCCTGGCTGGCTGAACGCCTGGCTACCGAACTGGGCCTGGCCGAGCGCCTGGGCTTCGTCGACGTGTCCTTTTACCGTGACGATTTTTCCGAGAAGGGCCTGCGCGCTGACGTGAAGCCCAGCCAAATTCCCTTCGATGTCGAGGGCGCCACCATCCTGCTGGTCGACGACGTGCTCTACACCGGCCGCACTACACGGGCCGCCATCAACGAACTGTTCGACTATGGCCGTCCGGCGCGCGTGCTGCTGGCGGCGCTGGTGGACCGCGGTGGCCGCGAGCTGCCCATTGCCGCCGATTTCGTCGCGGCCTCGGTCGAACTCAGCAAACAAGAAAACCTGCAACTGCAACGCGCCGACGACGGCCGCTTCTCCCTTACGGTGGTCCATGCTTAATCCCCAACTCAACAAAAACGGCGAACTGCAACACCTGCTGACCATCGAGGGCCTGCCGCGCTCGATCCTGACGCACATCCTCGATACTGCCTCGTCCTTTGTCAGCATCGGCGACCGCGAAGTCAAGAAGGTGCCGCTGATGCGCGGCAAGAGCGTCTTCAACCTGTTCTTCGAGAACTCCACGCGCACCCGCACCACCTTCGAGATTGCCTCCAAGCGCCTCTCGGCGGACGTGATCAACCTCAATATCCAGGCCTCCAGTACCAGCAAGGGCGAGTCGCTGCTGGACACCATCGACAACCTGGCGGCCATGCACGCCGACATGTTCGTGGTGCGCCATGCGCAATCGGGCGCGCCCTTCCTGATCGCCAAGCACCTGATCGATACGAAGCAGTCGCACGTCCACGTGGTCAACGCCGGTGACGGCCGCCACGCGCACCCGACCCAGGGTCTCTTGGACATGTACACCATCCGTCACTACAAGAAAGACTTCACCAACCTGCGTGTGGCCATCGTCGGCGACATCCTGCACAGCCGCGTGGCGCGCTCGGACATTCACGCGCTGACCACCCTGGGCGTGCCGGAAGTGCGCGCCATCGGTCCGCGTACCTTGCTGCCCAGCGGCCTGGAGCAGATGGGCGTGCGCGTCTTCCACAACATGGAAGAGGGCTTGAAGGATGTGGACGTCATCATCATGCTGCGATTGCAGAACGAGCGCATGAGCGGCGCCTTGCTGCCGTCGGCGCAGGAGTTCTTCAAGAGCTACGGCCTGACCCCGGAACGCCTGGCGCTGGCCAAGCCGGACGCCATCGTCATGCACCCCGGCCCGATGAACCGCGGTGTGGAAATCGATTCGGCCGTGGCCGATGGCGCACAGGCCGTGATCCTGCCGCAGGTGACCTTCGGCATCGCGGTGCGCATGGCGGTCATGAGCATCGTGGCTGGCAATTGAACCCGGGTGACGACGACCGTCACCGCGACGTTTTGAACGATCCGTTAAGAAGACAAGAACTGATGAAACTGCATATCAAGAACGGCCGCCTGATCGACCCGGCCAACGGCATCGATGCCCAGCAGGATGTGTATGTGGCCGCCGGCAAGATCGTCGGCGTCGGCCAGGCCCCGGCTGACTTCGTGGCCAACAAGACCATCGACGCTACCGGCCTGATCGTGGCTCCCGGCCTGGTGGACCTGTCGGCCCGCTTGCGCGAGCCCGGCTACGAATACAAGGCCACGCTGGAATCCGAAATGCAGGCCGCCATCCAGGGCGGCGTGACCAGCCTGGTCTGCCCGCCCGATACCGACCCGGTGCTGGACGAACCCGGCCTGGTGGAAATGCTCAAGCACCGCGCCCGTTCGCTGAACCAGGCCCACGTCTATCCGCTGGGCGCGCTCACCGCCGGCCTGAAGGGAAAGGCGCTCACCGAAATGGCCGAGCTGACCGAAGCCGGTTGCATCGGCTTTTCGCAAGCCGAAGAGCCGATCACCGATACCACCGTGCTGCTGTCGGCCCTGCAATACGCCAAGACCTTCAACTACACCGTCTGGCTGCGCCCCCAGGACCCGCACCTGGGCCGCACCGGCATCGCCCACAGCGGCCCGGCCGCTTCGCGCCTGGGTTTGTCGGGCGTGCCGGTGATGTCGGAGACCATTGCGCTCTATACCCTGTTCGAACTGATGCGCGCCACCGGTGCCCGCGTCCACCTGTGCCGCATGTCCTCGGCCGCCGGTCTGGAGCTGGTGCGCCAGGCCAAGAGCGAAGGCCTGCCGGTGACCTGCGATGTGGGTGTACACCACATCCATCTGTGCGACCTGGACATCGGCTTCTTCGATTCCAATGCCCGCATGACGCCGCCGCTGCGCTCGCAGCGCGACCGTGAAGCGATCCGCACGGCCTTGCTGGATGGCACCATCGATGCCGTCTGCTCGGATCACACCCCGGTCGATGACGATGAGAAGCTGCTGCCCTTCGGCGAAGCTTCGCCGGGCGCAACCGGCCTGGAACTGCTGCTGTCGCTGTCGCTGAAGTGGGCGCTGGAGACCGAAGGCGAGGGCAAGGAAGTGCTCTCCAAGGCGATCTCGAAAGTAACGCACCGCGCCGCCAAGGTGGCGGGCCTGAAGGCGGGCAACCTGGCTGTGGGCAGCGTGGCCGACCTGTGCCTGTTCGATCCCAACACCTTGTGGAAGGTGCAGGGCTCGGCACTGGCCAGCCAGGGCAAGCACACCCCGTTCCTGGGCTATGAGCTGCCGGGCGTGGTCAAGGCGACCATCGTCTCGGGGCATATTGCCTTCGAGCGCTGAAAACCTGTCGCTTGATTTTCAGTTTGATTTTTTCTTGATCGATGGTTGGCTGCGGGCAACTTCGATCTTGAATTTCGATCAAGCCGTTTTTCGTCACGACGATTCGATCACGACCTCATCAAGACCCGAATACGCCATGTTCGTTTTCCGTTTGCTGCGCCTGATCGCGCATCTCTTCAAGGGCATGGCGGTCTGTGCCTTCCTGTTCCCGTTCACCTCCGAGAAGGGGCGGGAGGCGCACATCCGGCGCTGGTCGCGCAAGCTGCTGCGCATCTGCGGCATCGCCATCAAGATCGACAGCCCGCTGCCGATTCCGCGTTCGTTGCTGGTGTCCAATCACGTGAGCTGGCTGGACATCTTCGTGGTCAACTCGCTGCAGCCCTGCCGTTTCGTGGCCAAGTCGGAAATCCGCAGCTGGCCGCTGATCGGCTGGCTGTGCGCCAAGACCGGCACCATCTTCATTTCGCGCGGCAAGGCCAGCGACGTGCGGCGCATTTTCAAAGGTCTGGTGGAAAGCATCGAGAAGGACGAGCACGTGGCCTTCTTCCCTGAAGGCACGACGGCCGCGCAGGGCACGCTGCTGCCTTTCCACGCCAACCTGTTCGAGGCCGCCATCGATGCCAAGGCACCGGTGCAGCCGTATGCGCTGCGTTATGTGGATGGCGAGGGCCGGCTGCATGCGGCGGCTGACTTCATCGGGGATATGTCCATCGCCGAGAGCATCATGAGCATCCTCAAGTCCAAGGGGATGACGGCCGAACTGAAACAATTGCCCCTGATCAGCACGGAAGGCGCGCATCGCCGCGACCTCGCGCGCACCGCGCGTGAAGTCATTGCCACCGGACTGGGATACTCGCCGGAATCGCTCAGCCCGGCCGCCGCGCCTGCGGACACTGCACCTGGAACAGCGCCCGATCCTCAAGTCGCACCGCACTGAGCTTGCCGCCCCAGACACATCCGGTGTCGAGAGCGATCAGGTTGGGGCGCATCACCAGTCCCAGTGTGGACCAGTGACCGAAGACCACGGTCACGTCCTCGGTCTTCCGCCCTGGCACCTCGAACCAGGGCATCAGTCCCTCCGGCGCCGCTGCCGCGCCTTCCTTCACCGCAAAGTCCATCGTCCCGTCCGCCTGGCAGAAGCGCAGGCGGGTGAAGGCATTGATGATGCAGCGCAGGCGCTCGTGGCCGGTCAGGTCATCGCTCCAGCGATCGGGCTGGTTGCCGTACATGTGGCGCAGGAAGTCCATCCACTGGTTGCTGCGCAGCATGGTTTCCACCTCGTTGGCCAGCGCCAGGGCTTGCTGCCGGTCCCATTGGGGCAGCACGCCGGCATGCACGATCAGGTGGCCTTGTTCGTGGATGGCCAGGGGGCGGTGGCGCAGCCAGTCGATGAGCTCGTCGCGGTCGGGGGCGTTGAGGATATCGTCGAGGGTGTCGTCGCGGTGCGCCGGGCGGATGCCGCAGGCCACGGCCAGCAGGTGCAGGTCATGGTTGCCCAGCACCGATTGGGCGCGCTCGCCCATCTGCATCACGGTGCGCAGGGTGTGAAGGGATTGGGGGCCGCGGTTGATGAGGTCGCCGGCGAAGATCAGTGAAGGGGTGGTGTCCGGGAGGCTGGCCAGCAACTGTTCCAGGGAACCGGCACAACCCTGCAGGTCGCCGATCGCATAGATAGGGGAAGAAGAATGCATATGAAGTAAAAAGCTTGCTGTGCCTGCAAGAATGGGCAAGGAAATGTTAGCGGCTGTCATACATAAAAGTTATCATACGACGGCATTTGCACGGTTGTGCCTATTTTGATCATGAAACGTTTCTTTGACATTTTTGTTGCTGTGGCGGCCTGCCTGGTGCTGGCACTACCGATGTTGCTGGTGGCCATCCTGGTCAAGCTGACCTCGCGCGGACCGGTCCTGTACTGGTCGGATCGGGTAGGGCAGGATAACCGGATCTTCAGCATGCCCAAATTCCGGTCGATGAAAACGGGAACCCCGGCGGTGGCGACGCATCTGTTGACCGATTCCGGTTCACACCTGACGCCCATCGGCGGACTGCTGCGCAAGACCAGCCTGGATGAGCTGCCGCAACTGTGGAGCATCGTGCGAGGCGACATGTCGCTGGTCGGTCCCCGGCCGGCGCTTTACAATCAGCATGATCTCATCGCGTTGCGCAGTGAACGCGGGGTACACAGGCTCAAGCCGGGCCTGACGGGCTGGGCACAGGTGAATGGGCGCGATGAACTGCCGATTCCCGTCAAGGTCCAGTTCGACGAGCAATACCTGAGACAGCAGTCCTTCTTCTTCGACCTGCGCATCCTCTGGATGACGGTGGCCAAAGTGCTCGGACGGGATGGTATTTCTCACTGAACATCTTGCAAGGAACCAATAAAAATGAAGGATTGGCAGTCATGAGACGCCATGTGCTGGATTTGCCGCGGTTGAACAAGCAAGCCATCGTTGCCACCATCGATGTCCTGATCTCCTTGCTGGCGACCTGGATCGCCTTTTCCCTGCGCCTGGACAGCTTGCACTGGCCGCAGGGTTACCAGTGGCATGTCTACCAGATTGCTCCGGTACTGATGTTGCCCATCTTCGTGCGCATGGGCCTGTACCGCTCGGTGTTCCGCTACACCGGGATTGCCGCGATCGTGACCATCGCCAAGGCCGTCGCTCTCTATGGACTGTTGCTGTTCACCTTGCTGGTGTGGCTGGCCTTGCCGGGCGTTCCGCGTTCGCTCGGCGTCCTGCAGCCGCTGCTGCTGCTGGTGATGGTGGGCGGAAGCCGCGCCTTTGCCCGGCTGTGGCTGAGCCAGGTCGATTCCAAGCGCAAGCATCTGCGCCAGTCGCGTCTGCTGGTCTACGGTGCCGGCCAGGTGGGCGCGCAGATTGCCGAAGCCATGGAGCGGCAGCACCAGCTGGTGCTGTTCGGTTTCCTGGAAGACAACCGCGAACTCTATGGCAAGACCATCAACGGCCGCCGCGTCTATCCCGCCAGCGAGGCGGAGCGTCTGATCGAGACCTTTGCGATCACCGATATCCTGCTCGCGCTGCCCTCCATCAGCCGGGCCCGGCGCAAGGAAATCATCGAGAAGTTGCGGCCGTTCCATGTGCATATCCGCTCGGTCCCCGATCTGGCAGACCTGGCGCAAGGAAAAGTGGCCATCACCGATGCCCATGAACTGGATATCCTCGATTTGCTGGGACGCGAGCCGGTGCTGCCCAATCCCGCGCTGGTAGGCCGCAACGTCACCAACAAGGTGGTGCTGGTCACCGGGGCCGGCGGCAGCATCGGCAGTGAGCTGTGCCGCCAGATCCTCAGCTCGCGGCCCTCCAAGCTGCTGCTGTTCGAGCAGAATGAATACAACCTCTACACGATTCACCGCGATCTGCAGCAGCGGCAGGCCAGCGTCTCGCCCGGCACTGAACTGATCCCGCTGCTGGGCGACGTCTGCCACTTCGATCGCATCAGCCAGGTCTGCCGTACCTGGCAACCGCGCACGATCTACCACGCCGCGGCCTACAAGCACGTGCCGCTGGTTGAGCACAACCCGGTCGAGGGCGTGACCAACAACGTCTTCGGGACCTATTGCGTGGCGCGGGCAGCGATTGAAAACCAGGTCAGCGACTATGTGCTCATCAGCACCGACAAGGCGGTGCGCCCGACCAACATCATGGGGGCCAGCAAGCGCATGGCGGAAATGGTCTTGCAGTCGCTCTCCGATGTCGAGGTGGTGCCGCGTTTCCTCGGGCAGGAAGCCAATGGCACCGGGACGCGCAACCTGACGCGTTTTTCGATGGTGCGTTTCGGCAATGTGCTGGGCTCTTCCGGCTCGGTGGTGCCGCTGTTCCGCGAGCAGATCAAGGCCGGCGGTCCGATCACGCTCACCGATCCCGAGGTGACGCGCTACTTCATGCTCATTCCGGAGGCCGTGCAACTGGTCCTCCAGGCCGGTGCGATGACCGAAGGCGGTGACGTGTTCGTGCTCGACATGGGCGAGCCGGTCCGCATCCTTGATCTGGCGCGACGCATGGTGGAGTTGTCCGGCTTGTCGGTACGCGATGAGCACAATCCGGACGGCGACATCGAAATCCAGACGGTCGGACTGCGCCCGGGTGAGAAGCTGTATGAAGAATTGCTCATCGGCGAACAGCCGGCGCCGACCGCGCATCCGCGCATCATGACCGCGCATGAAGATTTCATCCCGTGGGACCGTCTGGCCGAGGAACTGCGCCATCTCCATGACGCGCTGCAGGCCAATGACATCGGGGCCATCCGCGCGCTGCTGCACAAGCTGGTCAGCGGCTACCAGCCGGCAGCCGAGATCGTTGACTGGGCCTTTGTCGAGAAGCGCCGCCAGGCCGCGCAGCGACTGGAGAGCCCGCGTCTTGAGGTGGTCAGCAAATCATGATGGCTCCGCTCTGAATCCGTATTCCCTCCAACCCGTATCCGTACTTGAGGACCTGTTTTCCATGATCTCCAATTCCATTTTCAAAGCCTACGACATCCGCGGCATCATCGACAAAACCCTGGACGACCAGGTCGCCTTCCAGATCGGTCAGGCCTTCGGTGCCGCCGCCCTGGCCAAGGGCCAGAAGAAGGTCGTGATCGGGCGCGATGGCCGGCTCTCGGGCCCCTCGCTGTCGGCCGCGCTGGCCAAGGGTTTGCAGGCGGTCGGGGTGGATGTGATCGATCTCGGCATGGTCGCCACGCCGATGGTCTATTTCGGCACCCACGTGCTGGACACGCAGTCCGGCATCATGGTCACCGGCAGCCACAATCCGCCGGACTACAACGGTTTCAAGATGGTGCTGGCCGGTGAAGCCATCCACGGCGAGACCATCCAGGGCCTGTACCAGGCCATCGTCAAGGGCGAATTCCCGCAGGGTGCCGGCAACTACAGCACGCATGACATCAAGGCCGCCTACATCGCCCGCATGATTTCGGACGTCAAGCTGGCCCGTCCCCTGAAGATCGCCGTGGACTGCGGCAACGGCGTGGCCGGTGCCTTTGCCGGTGAAATCTATCGCGCGCTGGGCTGTGAAGTCACCGAGCTGTTCTGCGAAGTGGATGGCAATTTCCCCAACCACCACCCCGACCCGGCTCATCCGGAAAACCTGCAGGACTTGATCCGCTGCCTGCAGGAAACCGACAACGAACTCGGCCTGGCCTTCGATGGCGACGGTGACCGCCTCGGCCTGGTGACCAAGGATGGCCAGATCATCTACCCGGACCGCCAGCTGATGCTCTTCGCCGAAGACGTGCTGACCCGCAACCCGGGCAAGGAAATCCTGTACGACGTCAAGTGCACCCGCCACCTGGCGCCCTGGATCACCGCACGCGGCGGCCAGCCGCTGATGTGGAAGACCGGCCACTCGCTGGTCAAGGCCAAGCTGCGCGAAACCGGTGCGCCGCTGGGCGGCGAGATGAGCGGCCACATCTTCTTCAAGGACCGCTGGTTCGGCTTCGACGACGGCCTCTACGCCGGCGTGCGCATGCTGGAACTGATGGCCCGCCAGAGCGATCCGTCGGCCGTGCTCAATGCCCTGCCGCAATCGGTCAGCACCCCGGAACTGCAGCTGAAGCTGCAGGAAGGTGAGAACTTCGCGCTCATCGGCAAGCTGCAAAGCGATGCCAGGTTCGAGGGTGCTCAGGACATCATCACCATCGACGGCCTGCGCGTGGAGTACGCCGACGGCTTCGGTCTGGCCCGTTCCTCCAACACCACGCCGGTGGTGGTGCTGCGTTTCGAGGCCGAGACGCCCGAGGCACTGGAGCGCATCCAGGGCGAATTCCGCAAGGTCATCCTGGCCGCGCGTCCTGATGTGACACTGCCGTTCTGATGGGCCGATGAGGTAAGATGCTGGCCCACCAATAAAGTCACGCCAACGTGGGTCAGCCTTGAACATTCTTATCGTCCGTGTCTCCTCGCTGGGAGACGTCGTCCACAACATGCCGATGGTGGCGGACATCCATCGTCATTTCCCCGCGGCTCAGATCGACTGGGCGGTCGAAGAGGGCTACACCAGCCTGGTCGGCCTCAATCCCCACGTCCGCAAGATCATCCCGATCGCCCTGCGGCGCTGGCGCAAGACCCTGTTCTCGGCGGCCACGCGCGCCGAGATCGGGGCATTCCGGCGGGAGCTGCAGGCCGAGCGCTATGACCTCGTGTTCGATACCCAGGGCCTGCTCAAGACCAGCGTCGTGATGCGCATGGCGCGCCTGGCACCGCAGGGCCGCCGCATCGGCCTGGCCAATGCGACCGAAGGCTCGGGATATGAACCAATCTCCCGCATTTTCCATGACCAGAGCATCCCGGTCGGCCTGCGCACGCACGCCGTCACGCGCGCCAGGCTGGTCGCGGCGGCTGCGCTGGGCTATCAGTTGGACGGGCAGCCCGACTTTGCCCTGCAGCCGCCGGAGCCTGCGCGCTGGGCCTGGATGCCGGAGCAGCCGTATGTCGTTTTCTTCCATGGTACCGCCCGTGCTGCCAAGCAGTGGCCGCAGGCGCAGTGGATCAAGCTGGGCCAGGCCCTGGCCGCGCGCGGATTGCAAATCCTGCTGCCCTGGGGCAGTGCCCGCGAGCAGGAGGCGGCACGCCAGTTGGCGGCCGGCATTCCCGGTGCCACCGTGCTGCCGGCGCTGCCGATGATGCAGGCCGTGGCCCTGGTGCAGCAGGCGCGGCTGGTGGTCGGACTCGATACCGGCCTGACCCACATCGCCGCCGCCTATGGCAAGCCGACGATCGAACTCTACTGTGACTCGCCGCGCTGGAAGACCGAGGGCAACTGGTCGCCGGCGATCATCAACCTGGGCGATCTGGGCGCGCCGCCGTCCGAAGAGGATGTGTTGACGGCCGCGCTGCGCCTGCTGGCCTGAGTTTGATTGTCCCTTGGGGCGGACTTGGGTATGCGTTGAAGCAGATCAAACGCCCTGTTCAAAGCATCAACTTTGCGTGACAAGCCGCATCCGGCCTGCCTTGCAGGCGTGCCAGGGCCACCGGGTTGGCCACACGGGCAGAGCGCTTGCGGGCATAATACGCGCCATGGAATCGCAAATTATCGAGATTGGCCTGACCGAATGGCAGGTCGAGTATCCCAATCAGGACTGGATCACTGCGCTGGAAGCCGGCAAGGTGCTTTACTTCCCGCAGCTGGCTTTCCAGTTGATGGACTCCGAGCGCAAGCTGCTGGATCCGGCCGTGCGCGCGCCCAAGTCGCGCAACATCAGCCTGGACGCCCGCGGACACATCAAGGGTGCCGCCGGCGGCACCGAGCAGCAGCTGGCGCTGGCCGCGATGATTGGCCGCTTCCGCGAGCAGGCGTTGTCGCTGGTGCATACCTTGTTGCCCAAATACCGCGATGCCTTGCGCATTGCTCCGACCAGCTACCGCCCGATGCAGGTGGAGACGCGGGCCCAGTCGTGGCGTGCCGATGACCGCCGCATGCACGTGGACGCCTTTCCTTCGCGGCCCAATTACGGCGAACGCATCCTGCGCGTCTTTACCAATGTGAATCCCGATGGCGTGCCGCGCGTCTGGCGCGTGGGCGAGCCTTTCGAGACCGTGGCGCAGCGCTTTTTGCCGCGTGCCAAACCTTATGTGCGCTGGCAGGCCAGCGTGCTCAAGGCGCTGCATGTGACCAAGTCCTTCCGCAGCGAATACGATCACCTCATGCTGCAATTGCATGACGGCATGAAGGGCGACATGCAGTACCAGCAGGATGCCCAGCAGGTCACCATGCCGTTTGCCGCCGGCTCCGTCTGGATCTGCTTCTCGGACCAGGCCTCGCACGCGGTCATGTCGGGCCAGTACATGATGGAACAGACCCTGCACCTGGCACCGGACCAGCAATATGATCCGCAATCCAGTCCGCTGGCCATTCTGACGCGCCTGGTCGGCCATCCCCTGGTCTGAGATGCGGCTGCTGTATTCACTCGTCTGGTGGCTGGTGCTGCCGTTGGTACTGCTGCGCCTGTGGCGGCGCGGCCGCAAGGAACCGGGCTACCGGGCGCATGTGGGCGAACGCCTGGGCTTCTATTCGCAAGAGGCGCGCCTGTCTGGCCCACAGGCGCGTTTCATCTGGGTGCATGCCGTCTCGGTTGGCGAGACACGTGCCGCCGAGCCGCTCATCGACGCCTTGTTGCAGCAATATCCGCAGCATTCCATTCTGCTCACCTGCATGACCGCCACCGGCCGCGAGACGGGGACTCAGGTCTATGGCAAGCACGGTGCGCGCGTGGTGCAGAGCTTCCTGCCGTACGACACGGGATGGATGTGCGCGCGTTTCCTGCGCCACTTCCGGCCTGTGGTGTGCGTGCTGATGGAGACTGAAGTCTGGCCCAACCTGATCAGGCAATGCCGCCGGCACCAGGTGCCGGTGATGCTGGCCAATGCCCGCCTGTCGGAGCGTTCACTGCGGCGCGGCCAGCGTTTTGCCGCGCTGCTGCGTCCGGCGGCCGAGGCGATCGATGTGGTCGCGGCCCAGTCGCCGGCCGACGCTGAGCGCCTGCGTGCCTTCGGGGCGCGGCACGTCGAAGTGACCGGCAGCCTCAAGTTCGACGTGCAGCCGCCGGCCGAGATGGTCGAACGCGGTCTTGCATGGAAGCGCGCCATCGGGGAGCGCAAGATCCTGCTCTGTGCCAGCACGCGCGAGGGCGAGGAAGCCTTGATTCTGGATGCGCTGGCCAAGCTGGGGAGGACCGGCTGGCTGACGGTGATCGTGCCGCGCCACCCGCAGCGTTTCGATGAGGTGGCCGGAATGGTACAGGCACAGGGTTTGCGCTTGCGCCGGCGTGCCGCCCTGGGGCAGGACGTTGACTGGGATCAGGTGGATGTCGTGTTGGGCGATTCCATGGGAGAAATGTTCGCCTATTACGCCTTGTGTGATGTGGCCTTCATTGGCGGCAGTCTGTTGCCGCTGGGGGGGCAGAACCTGATTGAGGCGCTGGCGCTGGGCAAGCCGGTGCTGGTCGGCGAGCACACCTTCAATTTCCTCAGTATCACGGACCAGGCCATCGAGGCCGGTGCGGCTTGTCGCATCTCTTCAGCTGAACAATTGTGGGACATGGCGAGCGCGCTGTTTGCCGATCCGGATCGGATCGCTGCCATGACGCATGCGGCGCATGGCTTCGCCGGCGCGCATCAGGGCGCCTCGCATAAAACAACAGAACTGCTGGCACCCCTGTTGGCAAGATGAGCGCGTGAAGTCAGTTTCAGAACTCGTAACTTTACGAGGCGCAAGGAGTTGTTGCTTTCGGGAACGCCTGTCAAGCGGCCAATCTCGCAATTGGTCACCAGTTCTGAGATAATTCTCGGTCGTTGGCTTTTGGGGTTGTCTTAAAGGCAACTTAACGAGTCCATTGCTATTTGCCGTAAATTTATCAGGGTCGTGAAATGATTTTTGTCACCGGGGGGGCGGGCTTTATCGGTTCCAATTTCGTGTTGGAATGGCTGAAGTCCAATGACGAGTCTGTCGTCAATTTCGACAAGCTGACATATGCAGGCAATCTTGAAAATCTCAAGAGCCTGGGGGATGATCCCCGCCATATTTTCGTCCAAGGTGACATCTGCGATCAGGATCAGGTGCAGGCGTTGTTCCTGCAGTACCGTCCGCGCGCCATCCTGCACTTCGCCGCCGAAAGCCATGTGGATCGTTCCATCCATGGTCCGGGCGAGTTCATTCGCACCAACATCAACGGTACCTTCTCCCTGCTGGAGGCAGCTCGTGCCTACTGGAACGGGCTGGACGGACAGGAAAAATCCGATTTCCGTTTCCTGCACGTGTCCACCGATGAAGTCTACGGCTCGCTCAGCCCTGAGGATCCGGCCTTCACCGAGACCACGCCGTACGCGCCCAACAGCCCTTATTCGGCCTCGAAGGCGGCTTCCGACCACCTGGTGCGCTCGTATCATCACACCTACGGTTTGCCGACCCTGGTGACCAATTGCTCCAACAATTACGGTCCTTATCACTTCCCCGAGAAGCTGATTCCCCTGGTCATTTCCAATGCCCTGGCGGGGCAGTCGCTGCCCATCTACGGTGACGGCATGCAAGTGCGGGACTGGCTGTACGTGACTGATCACTGCGCGGCCATCCGCCGCGTGCTGGAGGCCGGTCGTCCCGGGCAGGAATACAACGTCGGCGGCAACAATGAAAAGGCCAACCTGGACGTGGTCAAGGTCTTGTGCGGCCTGCTGGATGAGCTTTCGCCCAAGGCCAGCGGCAAGTATTTTGATCAGGCCGTGTTCGTGGCAGATCGTCCCGGCCATGACCGTCGCTACGCCATCAACGCCGCCAAGATCGCCGGCGAACTGGGCTGGACCCCGGCCGAGACCTTCGAGACCGGCATGCGCAAGACGGTCGAGTGGTATCTGGCCAATCAGGACTGGGTAGCCAACGTGCGTTCGGGCGAATACCGCAAGTGGATCGAAGGCAATTACCATGGCCGTGAGCAAATCGCCGGAGCACAATAATGAGCACAGCTACCCAATCGGCAAGCACCAAGAAGGGCATCATTCTCGCGGGAGGCTCGGGCACGCGCCTGTACCCCGTCACCACGGTGGTGTCCAAGCAGCTGCTGCCGGTCTATGACAAGCCCATGATCTATTACCCGCTGAGCACGCTGATGCTGGCGGGGATTCGCGACATCCTCATCATCTCGACACCGCAGGACCTGCCGCGTTTCCGCGACCTGCTCGGTGACGGCAGCAAGTGGGGCCTGTCGCTGAACTACGCGGTGCAGCCTACACCGGATGGCCTGGCACAAGCCTTCATCATCGGCCGTGACTTCATCAACGGCGAGAACTCGGCACTGATTCTGGGTGACAACATCTATCACGGCGAGGATTTCGAGCGCAACCTCAAGCACGCTGCGGCGCGCGAGAGTGGTGCGACCGTCTTCGCCTATCATGTCAATGATCCCGAGCGTTATGGCGTGGTCGAGTTCGACGCTCAGCGGCGCGCGGTCAGCATCGAAGAAAAGCCGGCCGCACCGCGTTCCAACTACGCCGTGACCGGGCTGTATTTCTACGACAAGCAGGTGTGTGACATCGCGGCATCGATCAAGCCCTCCGCCCGCGGCGAGCTGGAAATTACCGACGTCAACCGTGCCTACCTTGAAGCAGGTACCCTGAATGTGGAACTGATGGGGCGCGGCATGGCATGGCTCGATACCGGTACGCAGGATTCCTTGCTTGAGGCCGGGCAATTCATCGCCACCCTCGAACACCGCCAGGGACTGAAGGTGGCCTGCCCGGAGGAAATCGCTTTCCGCAAGGGCTACATCGACGCCGAAATGCTTGAGCGCCAGGCCGAGGTTCTCAAGAAGAACGCCTACGGACAGTATCTGTTCAGACTGTTGCGCGGAGATATCGTCTAGTCCACGCCCATCGGACATCAGCCATGCGGATCCCGATGGGGTCCGTTTTGATTTTTCCCTAGCCCATTGACGCAGCATGCAAATCCAGACGACAGACCTGCCCGGAGTAGTGATCATCGAACCCAAGGTGTTTGGCGATGACCGCGGGTTTTTCTATGAAAGCTTCAATGAGCAGCGCTTCGCAGAAGCGACTGGTCAGCGCGTCAACTTCGTGCAAGACAATCATTCGCGCTCGGCACGCAATGTCCTGCGCGGGCTGCACTATCAGATCCAGCAGGCGCAGGGCAAGCTGGTGCGCGTGATCATGGGCGAGGTGTATGACGTCGCCGTGGACATCCGCAAGAGTTCGCCGCATTTCGGACGCTGGACCGCCGTGCGGCTGTCTGCCGAAAACCGCCGCCAGCTGTGGATTCCGCCGGGCTTTGCCCATGGTTTCGTGGTCACCACCGACTACGCTGAATTCCTCTACAAGACCACCGATTACTGGGCGCCCCAGCATGAGCGCTGCATTCGCTGGGATGATCCGGCGCTGGGGATCGACTGGCCGCTGGATGGCGAGCCCGTGTTGTCGGCGAAGGACGCGGTCGGCGCATTGCTGGCCGATGCGGAGGTATTTGAATGAAGATTCTGGTGACCGGCAAGAACGGTCAGCTTGGCAGTGAACTGGTCCGTGCGTTTCGTGGCGTGGCCGAGGTCGCGGCGTTTGATCGTCAGACGCTGGACCTGGCCGATATCGGGCAGTTGCGCAGTCTGATTCGCGCGCAAGCCCCCGATGTGATCATCAATGCCGCGGCCTACACCGCAGTGGATCGCGCCGAGACCGAGCAGGCGGCAGCGCACGCGATCAATGCGCAGGCTCCTGCCGTCATGGCCGAAGAGGCCAGCGCTCTGGGGGCGGCACTGATTCATTATTCCACCGACTACGTCTTCGATGGACGCAAGGCCGGGCCATACCTCGAAACCGATCCGACCGATCCGCAGAGCGTCTACGGCAAGACCAAGCTGGCGGGCGAGCAGGCCATCGCGGCGGCTAGCGACAAGTTCTGGATCTGGCGGACCAGCTGGGTCTATGGCGTGCACGGCGGCAACTTCCTCAAGACCATGCTGCGTCTTGCCAGCGAGCGCACCAGCCTGCGTGTCGTGGCGGACCAGTTCGGTGCGCCGACCTTCGCCCGCGCAATTGCTGAAGCTACCCGCGATGCCTTGATGGCAGGCGACAACGCCGGCACGCCCGCGCGCGTGGCCGATACGGCGGGCATTTACCATTTCACCGGCGGAGGCCGGACCAACTGGCATGGCTACGCTCAATACGTCATCGAGCGTGCAGCCGAAGCCGGGCAGCCCTTGAACATCAAGGCAGCCGACATCGAGGCCATCCCTGCATCGGCTTATCCGGTACCGGCACCGCGCCCGTCCAATTCCTGCCTGTCGCTGGAAAAATTCACGCAGACCTTCGGCCTGCCCATCGCTGCCTGGCAGGATGACGTCGATCGCTGCCTGGCAGAATTGTTTGCGCACCATGATCAAGCATAAGAGCACGCCCCTCTCGATGTTGTCCGGACTGTGGAACCATCGCGTCCTGATGCTGGAACTGGCGCGTCGCGAGGCCATCGGCCGCTACAAGGGTTCCTTGCTGGGCGTCTTCTGGAGTCTCGTGACGCCCTTGTTCATGTTGACCATCTACACGCTGGTGTTCAGCCATGTCTTCAAAGCGAAGTGGGGCGGGACCGGCGACGAGTCGCAATCGCAATTCGCCATCGTGCTGTTTGCCGGGCTGATCGTCTTCAATTTCTTTTCGGAATGCATCGGCAAGGCGCCCAGCCTGGTGCTCAACAACGTCAACTTCGTCAAGAAAGTGGTGTTCCCGCTGGAGATCCTGCCTTGCGTCAATCTCCTGTCGGCGCTGTTTCATGCAGCAGTCAGCCTGCTGGTCCTGGTTGGTTTCGAATGGACTGTGGCGGGCCATGTGCCGGTGACGGCGCTGTACATACCGCTGGTGCTGCTGCCCCTGGCCATGCTGATTGCCGGGGCAAGCTGGCTGCTGGCGGCCACCGGCGTCTATCTGCGTGACATTGGCCAGACCATCGGCATCTTCCTCACCGGCCTCATGTTCCTGTCGCCGATCTTCTTTCCGACCTCTGCATTGCCGGAGCAGTGGCGTTCGCTGGCGCGGCTGAATCCGCTGGCGATTCCCATCGAGCAATCGCGCCAGGTGTTGATCTACGGCCATGCGCCCGACTGGCGCGAATGGCTGGTGTATGCGGCCGTCGCCGCAGTGACGGCCTGGTTCGGTTATTTCTGTTTTCAAAAGGCCAGAAAGGGTTTCGCGGATGTCCTCTGATATTGCGATCCGCGTCTCCGGTGTCAGCAAGAGCTTCAACACCTACGAGCGACCTGCCGATCGGCTCACCCAGGCGGTACTGGCGGGTCTGGCCAGAATCATGCCGGTTCCGGGTTTGCGGCAACGCCTGGGCCAGCGCGCGCATCAGCTGGCGCGCAAGCACCATGCGCTGTCCGATATCTCGCTGGAAATTCGCAAGGGCGAAACGGTAGGCATCATCGGCCGCAACGGCTCGGGCAAGAGCACTCTGCTGCAGATCATCTGCGGCACGCTCAATCCGAGCGCCGGATCGGTCGAGGTCACGGGGCGCGTGGCAGCCTTGCTGGAGCTGGGGTCCGGTTTCAATCCGGAATACAGCGGACGCGAAAATGTCTTCATGAACGGACAGCTGCTGGGACTCACGCGCCAGCAGATCGAAGCCCGCTTCAAGGACATCGAGGCGTTTGCCGATATCGGCGATTTCATGGACCAGCCGGTCAAGGCCTATTCCAGCGGCATGTATGTGCGCCTGGCCTTTGCCGTGATCGCCCACGTCGATGCCGACATCCTCGTGATCGATGAAGCGCTGGCTGTAGGCGATGCCTTCTTCACCCAGAAATGCATGCGCTTCCTGCGCGGGTTCATGAAGACCGGTACGGTGCTGTTCGTCAGCCATGACACCGCCTCGATCAAGAACCTGTGCACGCATGCCGTCTGGATCGACCGCGGTCACATGCGCTCGGCAGGCGAGCCACGCCATGTCTGCGATCTGTACCTGCAGGAATTCTATGAGGCTCAGCAGGGCAAGAGCGCCGTCGCCAAGGTGGCGCGGTCCAGCATTCGCGCTGAAGGTCCGAGCGTGGATGTGCGGCGTGACAAGATCAATGCCAGCAACCTGCGCAATGACCTGCAGGTCTTCACCTTCGATCCGGAGGCCGCAGCGCTGGGCAGCGGCGGTGCCGCCATTACCGATGTGAGTTTCGTCGGTGAGGATGGCGAGCGTCTGAACTGGGTGGTGGGCGGCGAGGCGGTGACGCTCGCCATCAGCATCACGGCTGTCGATTCCTTGCGCTCGCCGATCGTCGGTTTCTTCGTCAAGGACAAGCTGGGACAGACGCTGTTTGGGGAAAACACCTATCTCAGCTATGAGTCCGACCCGGTACCGTGCGCGGCGGGTGAGCAGCTGCAGGCGCGCTTCGAGTTTCGCATGCCGATCTTGCCCAATGGCCAGTATTCGATCAACGTCGCCGTGGCCGAGGGCACGCAGGACGAGCATGTACAATTGCACTGGATTCATGACGCCCTGATCTTCAAGTCCGAGTCCAGCAGTGTTTCCAGCGGACTGGTGGGCATACCCATGCAGGCCATCGTGCTGGAGCCGGCCTGACCATGCGCGCCGCAGCCCTCCTGCGCAATACCGCATCCCTTTCTTCAAACCATGGCCATCCCGTTGCAATTGGCCGTAGCCGAAATGATCAATAATGAACGTGCAATCCAGAAATGACAGCCAGTCCGGCACGCCGCAGCAATCGGGCCTGGAATTCACGGGCGAACGCTTTGTCCCGGAAGAGCATGGCAATATCGAGCTCGAACATTGGCACCGCTATCTGCAGGCGCGCGAACTGGCCGTCGGCAAGGATGTGCTGGATATCGCCAGCGGCGAAGGCTATGGTTCCGCCCTGATCTCGGAAGTGGCGCGCCAGGTGACGGGCGTCGATATCGCCCCCGAAGCCGTGGCCCATGCCAGCGCACGCTACCAGCGTCCCAACCTGCGCTATCTGGAGGGCAATTGTGCGGCCATTCCGCTGCCCGATCACAGCGTCGACCTGATCGTCAGCTTCGAGACCATCGAACATCACGAGCAGCACGAAGAAATGATGCGCGAGTTCAAGCGCGTGCTGCGTCCCGATGGCCTGTTGCTGATTTCCAATCCCGACAAGCATTTCTATTCGGAAGTGCCGAACTACAGCAACCCGTACCACGTCAAGGAGCTCTACGAACAGGAGTTCAAGCAGCTGCTCTCGGGCTGGTACAAGAACACCCGCTACTTTGGACAACGGCTGGTGTACGGTTCGGCGATCTTCCCGGAGGCCGGGGCGTCGGAGTCGATCCACTACGAAATGCAGGATCGCGAGATCCGTCCCAGTACTGGACTGCCGCGTCCGCTCTACTGGGTTGCGCTGGCTTCGGATGTGGAGCTGCCGGCGCTGTCGACCGGCTTGTTCGAGCAGGATCCACTCAGATCCGAACTGCTGCGCCAGTGGAAAGCCGCCGTCAAGGACCGGGATCGCATCCTCAATGAGCGTGCCCATCAGCTGGAGGAACGCGCCGAACACATCAAGCGCCTCAATGCCGAGCTGGAGGCCGCGCAGGAAGCCTTCACTACGGTGACCACCAGTATTTCCTGGAAGGCCTCCTTGCCCTTGCGCGAAGCTCGCCGATGGGTGATGACACCCGGCGCCCAGATTCGCCGTTACAGCGGGTATGGTTTTGGCGGGGCGCGCTGGATCTATCGCAGCATTCCGTTCTCGGCGCAAGCGCGCGTGGGACATCGCCGCTTCGTGCAAAAGTATCTGCCGGCGCTTTGGCGTCTGCTGACCCGTGTCGATCGCGGCCGTGTCGGCAACCAGGCACGCGCCATCAAGGGAACGCCCTATACCGAGTTCCCGTGGCAGACCACCACCATCGAGTTGCCGCAGCACGCGCAGCCGGTGGTATCGGTCATCGTGCCCATCTACGGCAAGCACAACTACACCCTGCGCTGCCTGGCGTCGATCCAGCGCCATCTGCCGGCCCTGCCGTTCGAGGTGATCGTGGTGGACGACTGCTCGCCTGACGAATCGCGTGACATCCTGGCGAAGGTCAAGGGCATTCGCCTGGTCCTCAACGAGACCAACCAGGGATTCCTGCGCTCCTGCAACCTCGGTGCCAAGCAGGCCCGCGGGCAGTACCTGTATTTCCTCAACAACGATACCGAAGTCACGCCAGGCTGGCTCGATACCCTGATCGCCACCTTCGACCAGTTCCCGGGGACCGGCCTGGTCGGTTCCAAGCTGGTCTACCCTGACGGCGTGCTGCAAGAGGCCGGGGGCATCATCTGGAAGGATGGCAGCGCCTGGAATTTCGGCCGCTACAAGGACCAGCTCGACCCCGTCTATTGCTACGCCCGCGAAACCGACTACTGCTCGGGCGCTTCGATCGTGGTGCCGGCCGCGCTGTATGCCGAGCTGGGCGGTTTTGACGAGTTGTACTTGCCGGCCTACTGCGAGGATTCCGATCTGGCATTGCGCATCCGCAGCCGCGGCTATCGGGTGATCTACCAGCCGCAGTCCGTGATCGTCCACTATGAAGGCGTAAGCAACGGCACCGACCTCAACTCTGGCGTCAAGGCCTATCAGGTCGAGAACATGCGCAAGCAATACGAGCGCTGGAAGGACTTGCTGGCGACCTACCAGGACAACGGCGTGGACGTCGACCGTGCCAAGGACCGCACGGCCACGCGCCGCGTACTGGTGGTGGATCATTGCACGCCGACGCCCGACCGCGATGCGGGATCGGTGATCATCTTCAATCTCATGCTGCTGATGCGCGAGATGGGCTTCCAGGTCACCTTCGTGGCCGAGGACAATCATCTGTATCTGCCCGGATACACCGATGAGCTGCAGGCCTATGGTGTCGAGGTGCTTTATGAACCTTACTGCCCGTCGGTGGAGGCGCACGTCAAGCAGTGCGGTTACCGCTATGACCTGGCGCTGCTGATTCGCCCGGGCGTCATCGAGAAGCATCTGGAAACCGTGCGTCGCCATTGCCCGCATGCCAAGCTGATCTATCACACCGTGGATCTGCATTACCTGCGCATGCAGCGCGAGGCCGCCGTTGCCGGCATCGACAACAAGCGCGACGTCGAGCAGATGAAGCTCATCGAGCATGATGCCATTCGCCGCGCCGACGCCAGCATCGTCGTGAGTACGGCCGAGCAGGCGCTGCTCAAGCAGGAGTTGCCGCAAGCACCGGTGCACGTGCTGCCCCTGATCATGGATGTGCCGGGTACCCGCGTCGGCTTTGCCGAGCGCCAGGACATCATCTTCGTGGGCGGCTACCAGCACACGCCCAACGTGGACGCCGTCGAGTACTTCGTGGCCGAGGTGCTGCCGCTGATTCACCAGAAGTTGCCCGACGTGCGCCTGCATGTGGTCGGCAGCAACGTGCCTGCCAGCATTGAGGCACTGGCCAGCGAGCGCGTGATCATCACGGGATTTGTTGACGATCTGCAGCCCCTGCAGGACCGCATGCGTGTCAACGTTGCGCCTTTGCGCTACGGTGCCGGCATCAAGGGCAAGATCGGCAGTGCCATGGCCGTCGGCCTGCCCAGCGTGGCCACCACCATCGCCACCGAAGGCATGGGGCTGGTGGCCGGCCGCGACGTCCTGGTCGCTGATGATGCACAGGCGCTGGCGGATCAGGTCTGCCAGCTTTACACCGATGAGGCCCTGTGGACCGCCATGAGCGCAGCCGGTATCAGTTTCGCTGATCAGGCATGGGGAGCGCGCGCGGCATGGAAGGCCTTCGAGAAGATCCTCGACAGCGTCGATCTGCCGGTCCGCCAGAGCAAGCGGCCGCTGTCGCTGTGGCGTCCGACATCAAACTGATAAAAAGCGGATAGGGGGAATACGTGAAAGTCGGACTGGGTACCTGGAGGTTTTTGCTGGCCGTGCTGGTGGCCATCTCCCACTTGTGGGAAGGGATGATTCACGGTCCTGCCGCCTATGCGGTATGGGGTTTCTTCATCCTGAGCGGCTATCTGATGACGCATGTGCTGTGCTTCAAGTACGGCCACGAAGAAGGCGGCCTGCGCGACTATGCGTTCAACCGCTTCCTGCGCATCTATCCGGCCTATGCGGTTGCGGTGGTGGCCGGTGCGGCCACGCTCTACATTCTGCCGCGCATCGGCGTGCTGCCCTCGGCGCTGAACCCGCAGTTCGTACGCCCGCATGGCGCGCTGGAGTGGCTGTCCAACGCCTTCCTGCTGCCCATTCCGACGCCGGGCCTGTTCGTGCCGGTGGCTGGCGCGCTGGCGGTGGAGATCGGGGCCTATGTCTTGATGCCCCTGATGGCCATGAACCGTTCCGCAGCCTGGCTGGCATTCATTCTGAGTGCTGCGCTGAACGTGAAATACGGATTTGGCCTGGAGACCTTCGGGGATCGCTACTCGGGCTTCCTGACCTGTTTCATGGCCTTTGCCGCAGGCACCTTGTTGTCGCAGTATCGTGAACCCTTGTCGCGCCTGCGTGCGCCCTGGCTGAGCCTGCTGGCCTGGGGGCTGCATTGCCTGGTCTGGCTGCGTTTCCCTTATTGGCCGTGGACTTATGGCCTGTATGTATCCCTGCTGCTGTCGGCGTGGGTGGTCCTGTCGCTGGCACCCAGCAAGCCGGGATGGCTGGATCAGTTCCTCGGTGACCTCTCCTATCCGGTCTACCTGTTTCATACCACCGCCGCCATCTGGCTGGTGGCCGCAGGCATGCAGATGCGTTCGTTCCCCTTCTTCTGCGTAGCCTTCGTGATCACCCTGCTGGTGTCTTGGCTGGTGATCCGCCTGGTCGATCGGCCCCTGGCGGGCTTGAAGAAGAAACGTATTGAAAGGATGAAACAAGCATGACCGAAGTTCAAGCCACCGTGCGCGATGTGACACCCGTGACCGAAGCCGGTGACGGTGCCCGCTTCGATGCCGTCGTTGCCGTCGTCATTCCCAGTTACCGTGTGACGCGCCACATCCTGGGCGTGATCGAGGCGATGGGTCCGGATGTCGCCCAGATCTACGTGGTGGACGACAAGTGCCCCGACGGCTCAGGTGACTTCGTCGCCCAGCACTGCACTGACCCGCGCGTGCGGATCCTGCGGCATGAAGTGAACCAGGGCGTGGGCGGTGCGGTGATGACCGGCTACCAGGCTGCGGTCGAGGGCGGGGCCGATGTCATCGTCAAGGTTGATGGTGATGGCCAGATGGATCCGGAGCTGATTCCCTACTTCGTCCAGCCCATCGTCGATGGCATTGCCGACTACACCAAGGGCAATCGTTTCTACGATCTCGAAGAGATCGGCGCGATGCCGCCGATGCGCCTGTTTGGCAATACGGTGCTGTCGCTCATGGCCAAATTCTCCACCGGCTACTGGGACTTGTTCGATCCCACCAACGGATTCACTGCCATCCATGCGGATGTGGCGCGCCATCTGCCTTATGACAAGATCAGCCGGCGCTACTTCTTTGAGACCGACATTCTGTTCCGCCTCAATACGCTGCGCGCGGCCGTCATCGATATTCCCATGGCGGCCAAGTATGGGGATGAGGTCAGTGGCCTCAAGATTTCAAAGATCGTCGGCGAATTCCTCGTCAAGCATGCACGCAACTTCGGCAAACGCATCTTCTACAACTATTACCTGCGCGACCTGACGCTGGCCTCGCTGGAATTGCCCATCGGCCTGCTGCTGCTCGGCTTCGGCGTGATCTATGGCGGTTATCACTGGCTGGTTGCGGCCGGTTCCGGAACCGCCACGCCGGCCGGCGTGGTGATGATGGCCGCGCTGCCCATCCTGACCGGCTTGCAGTTGCTGCTGGCATTCCTTGGCCACGACATCTCGACGGTGCCCAAGCGTGCGCGCCACCTTGGGCGTCTGAAACGACTGCGCAAGCCGGCCAAGGACAAGCTCCCGGCGACGGAGCAGTGATCTCATGAAATACCTGCGATTCCTGAAAGAAAAAGCCAAGGGATATTCACTCGGCACCATGCTCAGGCTGGAGTTCGAGTCGCTCTTCTTCGGCATCTTTTCGCTGGTACCCACCACCGGTGGCGTGATCCTGCGCGCCCTGGTGAGCAAGGTCTTCTTCAAGCGCTGCGCCGGCTTTGCCTGGATTCAGCCGCGCGTGACCATCGTGCATGCCGACCGCATCACCATGGGCAGCAACTTCGGCGTCAATTCGGGTAGTTACATCAACGGGGTGGGTGGTATCGAATTCGGTTCCTATGTACTGATCGGCAGCAACGTGACCATCTCCTCGGGACAGCATCCGATTGAAGGTGCACTGCCGCCGGTGTTTGCCCGCCAGAGCATTCCGAAGAAGATCGTCATCGGTGACGATGTCTGGATCGGTGCCGGTGCCGTCATCATGCCCGGAGTCACCATTGCCAGGGGCACCGTGATCGGTGCCAATGCCGTAGTAACCAAGGATACGGAAGAATATGCAGTCATGGTCGGCGCGCCCGCACGCATGCTGCGCAAGAGGGATGCAGCATGAGCACCCTGGTGCGATACCTGATCGTGGCAGTGCTGGCCTATGTGATCGACATGGGCGGCTACTATGTGCTGCTGAAGATGGGCGTCGATCCGATCTGGGCCAACGTGGCAGTCAAGATCCTGGCGGCCATCTGCGGTTTCTTCATGCATCGCCGCTTTACCTACCAGATCAAGGAAGCCGACGGACAGATGGCCCATGCGACCAAGTATTTCGGGCTGGCGCTGCTCTATACCCCGATCTCGTCGGTGGTGTTGTACCTTCTGATGCTGGTCATTCCGCATCCGGTCTATGCCAAAGCAATTGCTGACGTGCTGCTGTTCATCGTGACCTTCTGGGTGACGTCAAGTTTTACCTTTACCCGCAAGAAATCCGGCGCTGCGGCCGCCGTTGGCAGTGTCGATGCCAACGAGAAGAACTGAACCCGAGACACCATGGAAATTGAACTGATCGAATCCGATACCGCGCGCATGGATGATTACATCGCGCTGTACCAGGCCTGTTTTCCGCAAGCAGACAAGCTGCGCCGCCAGTATCTGAACTGGCTCTACATCGATAACCCGGAAGGCCGGGCACTGGGTGCCGATGCCGTCTGCGATGGCAAGGTGATCGGACAGGTGATTGCGCTGCCGGGCCGCTATCGTCTACGTGGCAGGCAGGTGCGCGGGCTGGTGGCGGTCAACGTTGCGGTCCATCCGGATTTCCAGGGCAAGCACCTGTTCAAGCGATTGGGACTGAAGATGTGCGAATTCGGCGCCTTGCGCGGATTCGAGTTTGTCATCGGTGTGGCCAATGCGGCGGCGACGCCAGGCTGGGTGCGGCAGATGGGCTTCCAGTTGGTGGGCCCGCTGCAGGCCCGGGTGGGACTAGGTGCGCTCAACGCGCGAGCCTGCGAAGAAGGGCTGGCCCAGGCGGACCTGTTTCAGGAGTGGGGCGAAGCCGCCCTGCAATGGCGCAGCAAGAGCCCGGTCAATCCGGTCGCGCTCCAGCGCGGTGCCGATGGCCAGCTGCGCGTGTTTGCCTCGGCAGGAAAGCCAGGCATGACGGCGCTGGCGGTGCTGCCGCCGGCGGCCCACGAGAAGGTCCAGCCCAATGGACTGGCTGCCGGGCTGCTCTCGGCCAAGGTGTTCGTGGGCAACATTCCGGGGTACCGCTTCGGTGTCAATTTCCAGCCTATCCCCGAGCGTCTCAAGCCGTCACCGCTGAATCTGATCTACAAGAATCTGGTGGACAATACCGACAAGCTGTCCCTGGACAAGTGTTACATCACGTTCCTGGACTTCGATGCCTTCTAAGCACGCCCTTTTCCTGTTCGCGCATCAGGACGACGAGTTCGGTGTCTTCGCCGAAATCGCGAGACTGCTGGCGGCCGGCGATCGCGTCTCGGTCGTCTATCTGACCTCAGGTGCGCTCGACGGTGGGCCGCGTCCCGATCGCAATGCCGAAAGCCTCGATGTGCTCGGACGCTTGGGCGTAGCGGCCAGCAGCGTGCATTTCATCGGAGAGAAGCTGGGCGTGCCGGACAGCAAACTGGTCGAGCACATGCCGGCCGTACTGGCCGAGCTGGCTGCGCTGTGCCATCGCATTGGCCAGCCGGAGCTGCTTTACCTGCTGGCCTGGGAAGGCGGTCATCAGGATCATGACGCCGCCCATCTGATTGGCCTGGCGCTCGCAAAGTCCTCGCATTGCCTGCCGCAGACCCGCCAGTTCACGCTCTACACCGGGGCCGGTCTGAGCGGACCCTGGTTCAAGCTGTTTGCGCCCTTGGCCGCCAACGGCGAGGTCATGGCGCGGCGCATGTCGTGGACCGAGCGCCTGCGCTTCATGCGCTACTGTTTCCTGTATCCCTCGCAGGCGAAGACCTGGGTGGGACTTTTTCCATTTTTGTTCCTTCATTATGTGGTCCGTGGTACGCAGCTGCTGCAGCCCTGTTCGCTCGCGCGCATCCACGAGGCAGCACATGACGGCCCCCCCCTGTATGAGCGTCGCGGATTCTGCAGTCAGGAAGAATTTTTCCGTGCGGCCCGCCCTTTCATCGCGTCCAGCATTGGCCATGTGAAGGAGCTGCGGCCATGAAGATCGCCATCACCGGAGCCACAGGCTACATCGGTCGGCAGCTGGCGGCTCTGGCCTTGCATCAAGGGCATCATCCGCTGCTGCTGACACGGACCGCACCGGCGGCCGATGCCGGCGCATGGCTTCGTTACGATCTTTTTGATACGGACGCCCTGACCCTGCCGGGCGATGTGCAGGCCGTGGTGCATCTCGCCTTCAATCCGCGCGTGGCGACCGAAGCCGATGGCGACGCCGAGATGGTGGCCGCCCTGCGCCTGCTCGACGCCGCTGCCGCCGTGGGTGCGCGCTTCGTGTTCGTTTCCAGCCAGACGGCGCGCGAGGATGCGCCTACCGCCTATGGACGCACCAAGTGGCGTATCGAGCAGCTCGTGCTGCAGCGTGGCGGCAGCGTGGTGCGTCCCGGCCAGGTGTACGGCGGCGCCGCGATGGGACTGTTCGGGTTGCTGGTCAATCTGGTGGACCGGCTCCCGATGTTGCCCGCATTTCTGCCTGCGCCATTGATACAACCGGTCCATGTCGATGATCTCGCGTTGGCGCTGTTGCGCATCGCGCAGCTGCCGGATGCGACACCCGAAGTGCATCTGATCGCGCAGTCGCAAGCGCTGAGTTTCACAACTTTCCTGCGCGCGATTGCCGCCAGCCATGTGCGCAAGACACGATTTTTCGTGCCAGTGCCGACCGCACTGGTCCGATTGGCCGTGCGACTGCTGGGCGCTGAGCGCAGCAATCGGCTCGGTCTGTCCCGTCTGGATTCCCTGTTTGCCCTACCGGTCATGGATACCCGTGGCAGCCTGGCGCTGCTCGGCTTGCAACTGCGTTCGCTGGAGAGCGGCATGCAGCCCGCCGCGCCCGGCGACCAGCTCGCCGCCGAAGCCGCGGCAATGCTGTGCTACGTACTCAATCGCCGTCCCGACAGTGATCTCGTCGAACGCTACATCGCTGCCATCGGGCGCTTCCGGGAAGGGCGCGCTCTGGGTCTGCCCGGCTTTACGCTGCGTCATCCGGCGCTGCTGGCCTTGCTCGATGATCGCGCCTTCCTGGCCAGCGAACGCGGGCAGGAACTGGCATGGCGACTGGACGCGGCCACCTTGCTGGCAGAGGCAACGCAGGCGGGTGCAGAGCGTTTCATCGGCATCCGGCAACCGGCGGGAATGCTGCGCTATGGTCTTGGCCTGGCGTGTGCCGTCGCATCGGAAGTGTTCTGGCGGATTGCCCGCCCGGTGAGCATGCCGCTGTTCTTGCGTGACGCCATCAACAGGAGTTTCCCGTGAGCCCGGAGTTTGACGTCATCATCGTGGGAAGTGGCCCGGCCGGCGTATCGGCGGCGTTTCCGCTGGTCGAGGCAGGCGTGAAAGTGCTGATGGTCGATGGCGGACGCCAGGAAGACGTGCGGCGTCCGACACGCAGCTTTCTGGAAGAACGTGCGACCGATCCGCGGCAGTGGGAGTGGATGGTCGGCGAGCGCTTCCATGCCCTCGGCATGCGCGAGGCCATCTCTCCCAAGTTGCGCGTGCCGACCCATGCGCACGTCTTTGCAGACTTTGCGCAGGTCAATCGAGTGGATTCACAGGGATTCATTGCATTGGGGTCGCTGGCTCCCGGCGGCTTGTCCAATGCCTGGGGCTGCGGTGTGGCGCAACTGTCTCCCCAGGAGCTGGCGGCGTTTCCCTGCCCGAGCGATGCCATGCACGATTCCTATCGCACCGTGGTGGAACGCATTGGCGTGAGCCGTTCGCAACAGGATGAACTCACTGACTATTTCGGCATGCAGGGCGAAGCACAGCCCGAGATCGCGCTGGACAAGCTGCATACGGCACTGGACCAGAAGTATCGCCGACATGGTGCTGATCTGCTGCAGCAGGGATTCAGGCTCGGGCGTTTTCCCGTGGCCGTGCTGAGCCAGGACCGTGGTGCGCGCAAGGGATGCAATCGCAGCGGGAACTGCCTGTTTGGTTGTGAGCGTCGCTCGCTGTATTCCGCCAGTGAAGATCTGGCGACGTTGCGTCAATTCCCCAACTTCCGCCATGCACGCTTGCAGGTGGAGTCGCTCCGGCAGGATGCAGGGCAGGGCTGGCAGGTGTACGGGGAGGATCCGCAGGACCGTCAGCGCAAGACTTTCAGCGCGCGTCAGGTGCACCTGGCTGCGGGCACTGTCGCCACCACCCGGCTGGCATTGTCTGCCCTGAAGCACGAGGCACCGGTGCGGCTGCTGTCCTGCCCCACGGCCGCCTTCATTCTCTGGATGCCGTCTTTCCTGGGCAAGCCACGCGCCGACGCCTTCGGCTACGGGCAGCTGGCATTTGTCCAGACCCTGCGGGAGGATGTGACCGCACTCGGTTCGACTTTCTCGACCGTCGGCCTGCCCATGACCGAGTTCGCGCGCCATCTGCCGCTGCGTCGCAGGCTGGCGGTGGACGTCTTGCGTTCGCTGATGAGTTCCTGCGTGGTGGGCAACATGTTCCTTCCCGGGCATCTCTCCGCGAACCAGGCACATCTCACGCCAGACGGACGCCTGCACATCCGGGGCGCTTACCATGAAGACGTTCCGACCCTGTTGAAGCAGGCCGCGGCAAGCCTGCGCCGCGCCTACGCGCGACTGGGGGCCTACATGTTGCCGATGAGTTTCACGGCCGGACAGCCGGGCGGCGACATTCACTACGCGGGTACCTTGCCGATGCGTGAGCGGCCGCAAGCCGGTGAGACCTCGGCCATCGGGGAACTCGCCGGGCTCGACGGACTGTTCGTGGTCGACGGCGCAAGCCTGCCCAACCTGACAGAAAAATCCCATACGCTGACCATCATGGCCAACGCCGATCGTATCGCCCGGGCCGCATTGCAGCGTCTTCACTCCGCATGAACGTCATGAACCCCTCTCTTCCTGATCGCAAACCGGGATCCCCGGGCGTCGCACAACCCGTGCTGCTGACCATCGTCGCATTCATTCTGGCGGCCGTGGCACTCTGGGGAACGCTCTCTCAAGGCTGGTGGCAGCAGAAGATCTGGGTCTCCCCCGCCGTGGGTGTTTCTTTCTACAACACCGTCGGCACGCTGCTGGTGCTGTGCTTTGCGGGCCTGGCCGCAGGCTTGCCATTCCTGCTTCTGCTGGGCGCATGTGCGTCGCTGTTCGTGGCACTGGCGGGATTCGGACCCTTCGTCGCCGTGATCTGGTATTGGACTTGCGCCACCCTGATCGGTGCCTGGACCTTGTCGTGGTGGAAGGATGATTCGGCCACCGTCTGGAGCGTTCGCAACAGCGGCTTCGGATTCGTGATCACCGGCAGTCTCATCGGTCTCATGGCGCATTTCCCGATCAATACACCGACGCTCTATCTGTTGCTCTTCAGCGGCTGGGCCCTGCTGGCCAGCTGGCGTCTCGGCGTGTGGCGCACCGCCGGCCGGCCCTCGCCCCTGCGCGACCTGCTGGGCCGCCGGCGGCGTAGTCTCCAGGAATCCCTGCTGCTGTCCCTGGTGCTGGCCGGCATTTCGCTGGTGCTGTTCGTGACCATGCTGCCCGAGCTGGGACACGATGCGCTGGCCATGCACCTGAACTTGCCGGTTCGCATTCTGGCGGCCAAACGCTGGGACTTTGATGTGACCCAGTACATCTGGTCGGTGATGCCGTTCGGTGCCAATTGGTTGACGTTGCCGCCCTTCTTCCTGGATGGCCAACAGGCGGCGAAGTTGATGGATACCTCCTTCGTGCTGGCGACGGCCTGGCTGTCGTTCCGCATCCTGGCCCCTCGCATTGGCGTGGTCGCCGCGCTGGCCGCACCGGCCCTGATGCTGACCTTGCCGCTGAGCATGCTGGTGTCCGGCTCGATGTTCGTGGAGCCCGTCATCGGTTTCCTGTTCCTGCTGTGTCTGGCCGAGCTGACCGGCACCAGCGAGAAGCCGCATGGTGCCTGGCTGTATCTGGGGGCCATTGCTGGTTACCTGTGTGCCTCCAAGCTGCTGGGCGCGCCGCTGCTGCCGATCCTGCTGCTGGCAGTGTGCCTGCTGGCACGCCAGGGCAAGTTCCAGCGGCCGACCTTGCTGGTGGTGGCGGCGGCGGTCGCCGTGTTTCTGCTTGTCAGCTGCCAGCCCTACGTCGTGGCCTATCTGAAGACGGGCAATCCGCTCTTCCCCTTCTACAACAATATTTTCAAATCGCCGTTCTTCACCATCGGCAGCGTCTTCAAGAACGAGCAGGCGTTTGCCAATCCGCTCTATTTGCACCCGCTGGGACTGGGCATGTTCTGGGATGCGAGCATCAAGTCCATGGGGTACGGCGAGTTTGGTGCGGATGGTGCCATCGGCATCGTTTTCCTGGTGCTCATCCCGCTCGCCTTGCTCACCGCCATCCTGACGCGTCACTGGTGGGTCCTGGGCGGATTGCTGGCCACCACCTTCTATTGCGCGCTGGTGTTCCACACGCAGGCCTATTTGCGCTATGTGTACCAGATGCTTCCGTGGTTCATCGTGTTCGGTGCCTGGGCTCTGGCACGCCTGTCCAAGGCAGCGCTGACGGCATCCGCGCTGGTGCTGCTGCTGTGCCTGGTCAGCCTGGCGCGCTATCCGGTGGTCTACTGGCCGCTGATGCAGTTCTCTCCGCGTTTGCTGGTGGATCGTGATGCCCATCGTGCAATGCTCGAGCGCAGCAAGCCCGCGGTGATCATCGGCGACATCCTGCAGCAGATGGACAGTATCCGCAGCAAGCAGATTCTCATCGTTGGCACCGATCCGGTCTACAGTCATTACCCGGCAGGCACCATCGCGTTTTCTTGGCACTCGTGGCCGTTCTTCTCCTCGCCCGAGCGCGACACCAATTTCAAGAAATTGCTGCGCGATTTCGACATCGAGGTCATCGTGCACCCGGTGGGGCAAAACGAATCGCATGAGGCCGATATCATGTCGGTGACCACCGAGCTGTTCCGTCTCAATGGCATGCGCGTCGGTCTGGTCAAGACCGATGGCCTGTTCCGGGTCGAGCGCGTCGCAGGACCGGTGCTCGATCAACCTGGTCCCAAGTGGGATCTCAACGGGAATGCCGTGGTCAAAGGCGGCGTGACCGCTACCGTCACGCATCCGGTCTATCAGACCATCGACGTGAAAGGACAGCGCCGTGGCCTGTTGCACGTGAAGGTATCTTGCCCTGAGGGAACACAGTTCCGATCCCAGGTTAACTGGATCAATTCCCGCGGTGAAATGAGCAGCACCGACATCGAAGTGCATTCTTGTCACGGTGAAAACACTATAATTGACCGCGCTGTGGCGATTCCTGCCGGGACGGTTCAGGGCATCGTGTTCGGCAGTTCGCACGATGAGCGTCCCGTGACCGTAGGCGAGATCTCCTTCAAGACCCCCTCATAAATCCTTTATCAATCCAGACTCAGCTATCCCTCAGACTATGAAAACCGCAATCATTACCGGCATCTCAGGACAAGACGGCGCTTACCTGGCGCAACTTCTGCTTGAAAAGAACTACGTAGTCTATGGCACCTATCGACGCACCAGTTCGGTCAACTTCTGGCGCATCAACGAGCTGGGCATTCAGGATCATCCAAACCTGCATCTGGTGGAATTCGACCTGACCGACCTGGGCACCACGCTGTCCCTGGTGCAAAAGGTGCAGCCTGACGAAATCTACAACCTGGCCGCCCAGAGTTTCGTCGGCGTCAGCTTCGAGCAGCCGACCACCACGGCCCACATCACCGGTCTGGGTGCGCTCAACATTCTGGAAGCGATTCGCCTGGTCAATCCGCGCATCCGCTTCTACCAGGCCTCGACGTCGGAAATGTTCGGCAAGGTCCAGGAGATCCCCCAGCGCGAAAGCACGCCTTTCTATCCGCGTAGCCCGTATGGCGTGGCCAAGCTGTACGCGCACTGGATGACGATCAACTATCGTGAGAGCTACAACATCTTCGGTACCAGCGGCATTTTGTTCAACCATGAAAGCCCGCTGCGCGGCCGCGAATTCGTGACCCGCAAGATCACTGACTCGGTGGCGAAGATCAAGCTGGGCCAGCTGGACTGCCTGGAACTGGGCAACCTGGACGCCAAGCGCGACTGGGGCTTTGCCAAGGAATACGTGGAAGGCATGTGGCGCATGCTGCAGGTGGACGAGCCCGATACCTTCGTGCTGGCCACCAACCGTACCGAGACCGTACGCGACTTCGTGCAGATGGCCTTCAAGGGTGTGGGCATCAATCTTGAGTTCCGCGGTGCCGCCGAGCAGGAGACTGCAGTGGACGTGGCCACCGGCAAGACCGTCATGCGCATCAATCCGAAGTTCTACCGTCCGGCCGAAGTCGAGCTGCTGATCGGTGACCCCACCCGCGCCCGCGAAATCCTGGGCTGGCAGCCGCAGACCACGCTGGAGCAGTTGTGCGCGCTGATGGTGGAAGCCGATGTGCGTCGCAATCAGGCGGGGACTTCGTTTTGAAGATATTCCTTACCGGGAGTGATGGATTCACTGGCAGGCATTTCACTGCCAGTGCCATTGCGCGCGGACATGAAGTGATCGCCCTGACCGGGCAACTGGATGACAAGGCGGGACTGGAGCATCAGCTTGCGCAAGCGCAGGCGGATGCGGTGGTCCACCTGGCGGCCATTGCGTTCGTTGGCCACGCGGATGCCGGTGCGTTTTACGATGTCAACGTGCTGGGCACGATGAATCTGCTGGATGCTCTGGCGCGCGTGCCGAAGCGTCCGGCGGCAGTGCTGCTGGCCAGCAGCGCCAACATCTATGGCAATTGCGATGTATCGCCGATTGGCGAGAGCCAGCCCCCGGCTCCTGCGAATCATTACGCCATGAGCAAGCTGGCCATGGAATACATGGCGCGCAACTACCTCGACCGCTTGCCGATCGTGTTCGCGCGTCCCTTCAATTACACCGGGGCAGGGCAGCACGCGTCCTTCGTCATTCCCAAGCTGGTCGACCATTTTGCCCGACGGGCCAGCGTGGTGGAGCTGGGCAACCTTGATGTCGAGCGCGAATTCAATGATGTGCGTACCGTATGCGACGCCTATCTGGCCCTGCTCGACAAGGGCGCGCCAGGGCAGTGCTACAACGTCTGCTCGGGCCAGCCCGTGACGTTGCGCGCCGTCATCGCCTTGCTGCAAGAGATCACGGGACACAGTCTGGAAGTGCGCGTCAATCCGGCCTTCGTCCGTGCCTCCGAGGTGCGCACGCTGTGCGGCAGCCCGGCTTTGCTGGAACAGGCCATAGGCCCCCTGCATCATCCTGGCCTGCGCGCGACGCTGCAATGGATGTTGGACACCAGCCCGGTGGCGCATTGATGGTGGCGAAGTCCTTGGCAGGTCCGGCAAGGCTGACGTGCGGAATTGCCATGTGCACCTGCAACGGCATGCCCTACCTGCCGCAGCAGCTCGACAGCCTGCTTCAGCAGGACCGCTTGCCCGATCAGATTGCCATTCATGACGATGCCTCCGATGACGGCAGCTGGGAATACCTGCAGCAATGGGCCGCGCGCCAGCGCATTGACGTGAAGCTGGTCAGGAACGAGCCCCGCCTTGGGGTGGTCAGGAATTTCGAGGCAGCAGTGCAGTCCCTGCAGACGGACCTGATCTTCCTGTGCGATCAGGATGACGTGTGGCTGCCGTTCAAGATCAGTCTGCTCAGCGAGCAATTCGAGCAGGATCCGGCGCTGACCCTTCTGCACAGCGACGCCCGGCTGGTCGATGCGCAAGGCGTCGACATGCAGGCTTCGCTGTTCCAGTCGCTCGGTCTGAGTGAGGAAGAGCGCGGCTGGGTGGCGCAAGGCCGCGCACTGGACGTGCTGTGCCGGCGCAATATCGTCACCGGAGCGGCGGCTGTGTTCCGCCGCGATCTGCTGCCCCTGGCCCTGCCGTTTTCGCCGGATTGGGTGCACGATGAATGGCTGGCCATTCTCGCAGCTGCCACAGGCAAGATGCGCTCCGAACCAAGCAGCACGGTCCAATATCGTCAGCATGGACGCAATGCCATCGGCATGGAAGCACCAGGCCTGGCCAGATTGGTCAAGCGCTTCAGGTTCGTGATGGCGCTCCCCGAAAGCAAGTTCCAGTTGCTGCGGCTGACCCGTGTTGAACAGCTCAAGGCACGCCTCGAACGCGAGGGCCGCCTGACCCCGGACCTGGCCGCGATGCTTGCTGACTGGCTGCGCTTTGCCCGTTTTCGTGCCGGCCTGTCGCGGTATCTGCCGTTGCGCATTCTGGCTGTCCTCAGGCATGCCGTGTCTACCAGTGATTACCGTCGTTTCGGCCGCGGTCCGCTCAGTGCGTTGCGCGACGTGCTGATGCGCTGAGCGTCTGCGCCTTCACTCCTTGCCCGTCCGTACGCGAGACCGCTCCATGTCCCCAGCTCTCATTTCCCTGTCAGTCGTCAGTCACGGTCACCGCGCGCACATTGCCTTGCTGCTGGCCGATCTGGCGCGATTGGGGCGTACGGATATCGAAGTGATCCTGACGGTCAATTTGCCGGAATCCTTCGACGACTTGCTGGCGGACCTCCCGTTCCCGGTGGTCGTGGTCAACAATCCTGAACCCAAGGGTTTTGCCGCCAATCAGAATGCGGCCGTGGCGCATGCAAGCGGGCAATGGTTCGTCATCCTCAATCCGGATATCCGCTTTCATGACGATCCCTTTGACGCCCTGCTGGAGGTCTCGCGCATGGTGCCGGCTGCCATCGTCGCACCGCTGATCGTCAATGCAGAAGGACAGGAAGAAGACAGTGCGCGTCACTTTCCCTCTCCCTTGCAACCGTTCAAACGCTATCTCGCCCGGCTGTTTGGCGTCCACCTTGCCAATGACAGTATTCCCACGCGTGGTCAGGTGGCCTATCCGGACTGGGTGGCAGGCATGTTCATGATGCTGCCCAAAACCATGATGGAGCAGTTGGGCGGACTTGACGAGCGTTATCGCATGTACTACGAGGATGTGGATCTGTGCGCACGCGCCAGGCTGGCCGGGCATGAAGTGCGCGTGGCGCGCGCCATACCGGTCGAGCATAACGCCCAGCGCGACAGTCACCGCAAACTGCGCTACCTGCGCTGGCATATCAGCAGCGTCATCCGCTTTTTCACTTCCCCGGCCTATCGTTCCTTGCGGCAACAGCGTACTCGTTGAAAAGCTCTTCCGACGCGCTTCTGGCGGGTCTTCTCTGCACGCAGTTGCAAAGAGCGGTGCGGCGGGACATTTTTGCCGTGAATTTTTCGGAATTCTCACCCGGCGTGGTTAAAATACTGGGTTTTGCGGGAAAACTCTGCAAAAAGATAGGCATCTGCGCATGGATACCGGGCGGGATGCATGGCTGGAAGAGGGCGGGAGCCCACAAGGGGGGGAGTAAATGTTGTTGTCAATTGTTGTGCCATGCTACAACGAAGAAGAGGTGATCGACTTCACCAAGCTGGAGTTGTTCAAGCTCATGGATGAGCTGGACGGCCTCGATGCCGAACTCATCTTCGTCAACGATGGCAGCCGTGATCGTACGCTGGAAAAACTCAAGGCCATCGCCCGTGAAGACGCCCGGGTGCGCGTGGTCTGCCTGTCGCGCAACTTCGGTCACCAGATCGCCGTGACGGCTGGCGTCGACGCTGCGCGCGGGGACGCCGTGGTGCTCATGGATGCCGACCTGCAAGACCCGCCGGCCGTGGTACATCAGATGGTGGCCCATTGGCGCGAAGGCTATGACGTCGTCTACGCCGTGCGAAGCGAACGCGAAGGCGAGTCAGCGTTCAAGATCGCCACTGCCCGTGCTTTCTATCGCTTGCTCAACAAGATGTCGGAAGTCGACATTCCCCTTGATACCGGCGATTTCCGTCTGATGAGCCGCCGTGTGGTCGACACCTTGTGCGCCATGCCGGAGCGCGACCGCTTCGTGCGCGGCATGGTGAGCTGGGTCGGCTTCAAGCAGATGGCCCTGCCGTACGCGCGCGCGCGCCGGGTGGCCGGCGTGACCAAGTATCCCCTCAAGAAGATGCTCAAGTTCGCCACCGACGGCATCCTGTCCTTCTCCAGCAAGCCGCTGCAGATGTCCATCGGACTGGGCATGAGCGCTGCGGGCCTGGCATTTCTCGGCATCCTCTATGCCCTGTTCCTGCGCATCTTCACCCAGGTCTGGGTCGAGGGCTGGACCGCGCTCATGATTGCGGTCCTGTTCATCGGCGGCGTGCAACTGGTGTCGATCGGCATCCTGGGCGAATACATCGGCCGCATCTACAGCGAGATCAAGCGTCGGCCCCTGTACGTGGTGTCGGAATACATCGGATATGCACCCGAGGCCCGCATCGAGGGCTCGCGCAGCCCGGTGGTGGCGGTCGTCGATGCATCGGCCTGAGCGGGATGCCCCCTTGATGAATCGATTTTCCGCCAAACAGCTGATCCGCCTTGCCGTCGGCGTAGGCGTTGCGCTGGTCTTCGGCTGGCTGGCCTTGCGCCACACCGACTGGAATCAGCTCAGCACGACGCTGCTGGCCGCCAACAAGAGCCTGATCCTGCTTGGTTTGCTGATCTTCGCGGTCGGTTACGCCTGCCGCATCGCGCGCTGGACCTCCATGCTGCGCGTGTCGCGACCGGCCTTGCGCTGGTCCGATTGTGCAGGCCCCTTCCTCGCCAGTTTCGCCGCCAACAACGTCCTGCCTTTCCGCGCCGGCGATCTGATGCGCATGGTCGCCTTCAATCAGCAGCTGGGCACCTCGGCGGCGACGGTGGTGGCCACTTTGTTCGTGGAGCGATTGCTGGACCTGCTGATGGTCATCGTCATGCTGGGTGCAGCGGTCCTGCTGGTGGGCGCACGCCTGCACAGCTATGTCGATCTGGGTGCCGGTGCCTTGCTGCTGATGGCGCTGGCGATCATGGCGGTGCTGCTGTTTCCGCACGCCATGCGTCCGCTGGCGCGCTTCTTCCTGGCCTTGCTGGCCAAGGTGTTGCCGGGGCTCGCCAAGCGCCTTGGCGATGAAATCGGCAAGGCATTCGACACGCTGGAGTCGATGTCGCGTGGCCCGACCATGCTGGTGCTGGTGGGATGGTCGCTGCTGGCCTGGCTGTGCGAAGGCATGCTGTTCTGGCTGGCGGCGCTTTCACTGCCTGCCGTCAGCGAGCCTGCCAGTGCCTGGCTGGCGCTGCCGGTCGGTACCCTGGCCACGCTGATCCCCAGCACGCCCGGCTACGTCGGCACCTTTGATTTCTTTACCGCGAAGACCCTTGCCATTGGCGGCAACGATATGGCTGCCTCGACGGCCTATGCGCTGCTGGTCCATCTTCTTTTGTGGCTGCCGCCGACCCTGAGCGGTGGTCTTTACCTGCTGGTGCGCTCGCTGCGCCCCAAGAAAGTGCTGGAACATGAGTGAACAGATCCGCGTCAGCGTTGCCGTCATCGGTGGCGGTTTTACCGGGCTCAGCGCAGCCTATGAGTTGGCCAAGGCCGGTGCCTCCGTGGCCGTGCTGGAAGCTGAAGAAGAGCTGGGTGGCCTGGCTGCTGCCTTCGATGTGGAAGGCGAAAAGCTGGATCGCTTCTACCATCACTGGTTTACCAATGACCTCGAAGTGATGCATCTGATCGATGAGATCGGCCTGTCCGACAAGGTCACCATCAACCCGACCAATACCGGCATGTACTATGCCAACCAGTTCTTCAAGCTCTCCACCCCGATGGATCTGCTGCGCTTCACGCCGCTGGGTTTCTTTGACCGCGTTCGCCTGGGCCTGCTGGCCTTGCGCGCGCGCCGCGTCAAGAACTGGATGGAGCTGGAAGACAAGACCGCAGAACAATGGCTCAAGGAACTGGGCGGCGAGTCGGTCTTCCGCGTGGTGTGGGAACCGCTGCTCAAGGGCAAGTTCGGTGAGGCGGCCGCCCGCAAGGTCTCGGCCGTGTGGTTCTGGAACAAGCTGAAGCTGCGCGGCGGCAGCCGCGGCAAGGGTGGGGAAGAGCGCCTGGCCTATCTGAAGGGCGGTTTTGTCTCGATTGCGACCCGCCTGGCCGAGCGCATCACGCAGGCCGGCGGCCACGTCATCACGCGGGCACCGGTGCAGAGCTTCCGTCGCGACGATGGACTATGGCAAGTGCAGACGCCCAAGGGTGTCATCGTCGCCGATCATGTGATTGCCACGCCGGCGCTGCCACTGATCGCCGATATGGTGAAGGACTGGGCCAGCCCCGACTACCTGCAGCAGCTGCGTCGCATCGAATACCTGGGCAACGTCTGCCTGGTGCTGGAACTGAACAACAGTCTCTCCAGTACCTACTGGCTCAACGTCAACGATCCGACTTTCCCGTTCGTGGGGGTGATCGAGCACACCAACTTCGAGTCCACCGACACGTATGGCGGACGTCACATCGTCTATCTGTCCAAGTATCTGCCGGTCGACGAGGCGCTGTATTCCATGAGTGCCGATGAAGTCCTGGCCTATGCCATGCCGCACCTCAAACGCATGTTCCCGCGCTTCGACGAGAGCTGGATCCTCGACCACAAGGTATGGAAGTCGCGCTGGTCGCAGCCCGTGGTGGAGAAGCACTACAGCCGCCTGATTCCGTCGGCCGAAGGACCTCTGCCGGGACTGCACATTGCCTCCATGGCGCAGATTTATCCGGAAGATCGCGGTACCAATTATGCGGTGCGTGAAGGGCGCAAGATTGGACGGCATGTCGTCGGATTGCTGGGGAAGTCCAAGCAATGACGCGGCAACGCTTGACCTTGGGCTTGCTGGCGCTGCTCATCGCAATCGCCGCCTGCATCCTTTGCATCGGCAAGGACGCCATGCAGACGAACCGTATGGGTGATGCTGCTCTCTTCGAGCAGCTCATCGAAAACATCCATGCGGGTAAAGGTGCCGTCTCCAACGTGTTTGCCAATACGCAGAACTTCATCGACCACCGTTACATCGGAATTCCCAACACCGAGCTGCTTTCTCGGGAACTGCAGGGCATGCTGGTCCATCCTGCAGCTGACGAACGTTCGATGCTGGGTTTCCACGCCTATTACATTCTTTATCCCATCTCCTGGCTGATGTGGATGATGTCGTCTTCCATGGCGCTGGTCGTGCTGCAGACCACGGCTTATGCGCTGCTGGTCTGGGCAACCGCGGCTTACGTGATGGTGCGTACTCGAAGCGTGGTGCTATCCGTTCTGTCTTGCGGACTCGTTTTCTTCAGTCCCCAGGTGTTCCTCGGCTTGGCGGGCCAGTTCTATCCTGATCGGCTGTTCGTACCTCTCGGCTTCATCCTCTTGTGTTGCCTGCACTTCCAGTTGCGGTGGAGGTATGTGGCATTGGTGGCGCTTTTGCTGGCCCTCGTCAACGAGCGTGCTGCACTGATCAGTGGCCTGCTGGTCGGAATGCATGCGATCTTGTTCGGCTGGCACCAGCGCAAGCGCTTGCTCACGCAATTGGCCGTCGCCGGGTTGCTCGTCGCATATGCTTTTCTGATCAAGAAACTGGTGCTGACCAATCTGTATTACGACACATTTTTGCCCGTCAGCTGGGATGATCTTGTCTATCGCTATACCCAGATTCCGGGCTTTGCCGACAATCTTTTCATCAATCTCAAGAACAACGCATTGCTTCTGATGTTGGCGGTGTTCGCGCCGCGTTACCTTCTCATCGCATTGGTGGTGCTATTGCCGAATTTGGTCGGCTCTATCGGTGGAGCGGAGAAGGTGGGATGGCTGTCCCACTATCATTCCTACTACTTCCCGGTGCTCTGCTTCGCGGCAGCCTCCGGTGTTTGCAACCTCTATCTTCTTTGCTCGCGGGCAACATTCAAGGGTGCGTTGATTGCCGGATTTGCTTTGGCTTCCGCCTTCGTGTGGTACACCCAAGAAAAACTGAATTGGAACATGATCGCGGTCCCCTCCAGCGTCATGAGGGAGTTTGTTGCGATGTATCAGGCAAACCGGCGGGGAACGCCCACCGGCTATGACACCAGACGTCTGATCAACGCCGAGTTTGCCGCCGGCAGTCTCGTCGTTACCAATGAAGCCGGAATGGCCATGCTGCATCAACGGGTCAAGGTGGGTGTTTATCCCCTCGGTCTGCGCAAAGCTGACTACGTCTACATCGACTGCGGGGAACTGGACGGCAAGCTTCCCGATGATGCCAACTGGGTTGCCGGAAAGCCGGTCTCCACCGTTCTGGAACAGCAGTTTGGCTTTACTTTTCACGAGATCGCGCACGTTCCCGGCCATTGCGTTGGAGTCAGGAACACCGCGAAGAGGCCGGAATGATGCCGACCTGCGCCATCGTGCGTGACCATAGACAGGCCCAAGAGAAATGAAGAAAATCGCAATCCTGCAGTCCAACTACATCCCTTGGCGCGGTTACTTCGACATGATCGCTGCCGTGGATGAATTCATTCTCTACGACGACATGCAATATACCCGGCGTGACTGGCGGAACCGCAACCAGATCAAGACGCCACAGGGTTTGCAGTGGCTGACCGTGCCCGTTCGCGTCAAGGGCAAGTATCTGCAGAAGATCCGCGAGACGGAAATTGAAGGGACTGCCTGGGCCGCTGAACACTGGAAATCCTTGCAGCAGAACTATCGGCGGGCTGCCCACTTCGATCAGGTAGCCGAGTGGTTGCATCCGCTCTACCAGGATTGCCAGCATACGCACCTGTCCGAACTGAATCGCGGTTTCATCGAGGCCATCTGTGGCTTCCTGCATATCAAGACCAGGATCACCAATTCCTGGGATTACGAACTGGTCGATGGCAAGACGGAACGCCTGGTCGATCTGTGTCTGCAGGCGGGTGCAACACATTACATTTCCGGCCCTTCTGCAAAAGGGTATGTGGAGGAGGAGCAATTCCTCCGCGCGGGAATCACCCTCGAATGGTTTGATTACGCAGGTTTCAAGGACTACCCGCAGCAGTGGGGCGACTTTCTGCCAACCGTTACGATATTGGATCTCTTGTTCAACTGCGGAAGCGATGCAGGTCAATTTCTCAGGAACATCCCGTCATGAAGCTTTCCATTGTTGCCACGCTCTACCAGTCGGCACCCTACATCGAGGAGTTCTACCAGCGTTGCAGCCGTTGCGCCCAGGCATTGGTCGGTGACGACTACGAGATCGTCTTCGTCAACGATGGTTCTCCTGATGACAGCCTGGGCTTGACCATCAGGCTCGGTGAAAGCGATCCCCACGTCGTGGTCGTCGATCTCTCGCGCAATTTTGGTCACCACAAGGCAATGATGACCGGGCTGGCCCACGCGCAGGGAGAGCGTGTGTTCCTGATTGATGCCGACCTGGAAGAAGATCCCGAGTTTCTCCTGCCTTTTTCCGAGAAAATGAACGGCAGCGATTGCGACGTGGTGTATGGCGTTCAGGAGCAGCGCAAGGGTGGATGGTTCGAACGCTGGAGCGGGGAATTGTTTTACAGATCCTTCCGCTCGTGGACCGGTATCGCATTGCCCCAGAACGTGGTGACGGCGCGATTGATGTCGCGTCGCTATGTCAATGCGCTTTTGCTGCACACCGAGCGTGAGGTGTTCATTGCCGGGTTGTGGCATATCACCGGTTTTGATCAGCAGCCGATGCTGGTCAAAAAGCACAGTACCAGCGAGACAACGTATACCTTCCGCAAGAAGATGTCTCAATTCGTCAATTCGGTGACGTCCTTCAGCAACGCCCCGCTGATCGGCATTTTCTATATCGGTGTCAGCATCTCCGTACTGGCAATGCTATGCATCGCCTATATCGTGGGACAATGGCTGCTCATTGCGCGCCATGTCAGCGGATGGACCTCATTGATGGCCTCCGTCTGGCTGTTGGGCGGCATGATCATCTCGTTCATCGGAGTGGTGGGTCTCTACCTCTCCAGAATATTTTCCGAGGTGAAGCAGCGGCCGTACACGATCGTGCGCCACGTCTACCGGCGTATGCCCGTACATGTGGCCGCCGATGGTACGGATCGCCAGGCAGATACCCGACATGACACTACCGGAGCATGACCCGATGAAAACGCCCCTCGTGATATTCGGCGTAGGCGACTTTGCCCAGCTCGCCCATTTCTATTTCGGACTGGACGGGCAATATGAGATCGTGGCGTTCACTCTCGATGGCGATTACATCAAGGAGTCCACTTTCTGCGGCTTGCCGGTGGTCCCATTCGAGGAGCTTGAGCGTACGCATGGGCCGCAGCAGCATGCGATGTTCATCGCCCTGGGCTACTCCAGGCTGAACGCGGTGCGCAAGGAAAAGTACCTGGCGGCCAAGGCCAAAGGCTACCGGCTGGCCAGTTACCTGAGCCCGGATGCGACTATCCGCAACCAGGGAAACATCGGTGAGAACTGCTTCATCTTCGAAGACAATACGATCCAGCCCTTCGTCAGGATCGGCAACAACGTGACCTTGTGGAGCGGCAATCACATTGGCCATCACAGCCTGATCGGCGATCACTGCTTCATCGCTTCCCATGCGGTCATCTCGGGTGGTGTCGAGATCGGAGAGCAATGTTTTATCGGCGTCAATGCCACCTTGCGGGACAGGATCAAGATCGGGGCACAATGCGTGATCGGTGCGGGGGCGTTGCTCCTGGCAGATGCTGAGCCCAATGGCGTGTACGTCGGCACGGCAACGGAACGTTCCAGGGTTCCAAGCAACAGGTTGAGAGGAATATGACGCAAAAGTGGAAAAAACTGGGGCTCATCTATAGTCCCGCTGGCGAGCGGCCATGGCTGCATACTCATGCTGCGGTCCCGATCGCGGAGCACGTCCGGGATGACGTGTATCGCATCTATTTCAGCTCGCGTGATGCAGAAAACCGCAGTCATACAGGCTACGTGGTGATTGATCTTGCCCGTCCGCAGGAGATCCTGGAATTGTCGGATCAACCCGTGCTGGCACCCGGTGCCTTGGGCGAGTTCGATGACAGCGGCACCATGGCGACTTGGCTGACGACCTACCGCGGCCAGCAATACATGTATTACATCGGATGGAATCTGGGTGTGACCGTGCCGTTCCGCAATTCGATCGGCCTGGCCATGGGGCAAGGCTCAGGCCGTTTTGAACGCTACGCTGATGGTCCCATCGTGGATCGCTCCATGAAGGAACCGCACTTCTGCGCCAGCTGCAGCGTGATGCCTGGCGAGGATCTGTGGCGCATGTGGTACCTGTCCTGCACCGGCTGGCGTATCAGCGAGGGCAAGCCGCAACATCGCTATCACATCAAATACGCGGAGTCCGCCGACGGCATCACCTGGGACCGGCAAGGTATCGTCGCCATCGATTATGCCGATGAAGGTGAATATGCCATTTCCCGTCCCTCTGTCCTGTGCGATGGTGGCGTCTGGAAGATGTGGTATTCGTATCGGGGCGATCGTTACCGGATCGGCTATGCCGAGTCGGACGATGCCAAGCAATGGCGCCGCATGGATGATGCGGCAGGCATCGACGTCTCCGCTGAGGGCTGGGACAGCGAGATGGTCGAATATCCTTTCGTCTTTGATCACAAGGGACAGCGTTTCATGCTCTACAACGGCAACGGATACGGCAAGACGGGTTTTGGCATCGCCGTGCTGGAAGGCTGAGCAGGCGGATGACATGAATCGTCTCTTTGATTACCTCTACATCCTGGCCACGATCGTATTCACGGTGTATGGCCAGCTGATTCTGAAGTGGCGGATCGGCCATTTTGGCGCGTTGCCCTTGGGCGGTGCCGACAAGCTCAAGTTTCTGTTGGGCCTGTTGTTTGATCCCCTCATCTTTTCGGGATTCTTTTCCGCGTTTCTGGCGTCGCTGGCGTGGATGGCAGCGATGACGAAATTCGAGCTCAGCCATGCCTATCCTTTCATGAGCCTCAATTTCGCCATCGTCCTGATCCTGAGCGTCTGGCTGCTCAATGAGGGGTTGACGATGCCCAAGCTGTTCGGGATTTCACTCATCATCATCGGCACCGTCGTGGCCGCCCGCGGCTGATCCAGGCGCCCACTGCATCACTATCAATGCAAATGTTCTCGCTCAAACCAGGCAATTCGAAAAGCGTGCGCGCCCCGCTGTCGGGCCGTGTCATCGACGTGGCGATGTGTCTGTTCCTGCTGGGCATGCTGGGGCTGCTGTACGCCTATACCTTCTGGAAGGCGCATCACGGCATCGGTGATACGGATACTGCATTTTTCCTTGATGTCCTGGAAAATACCTGGCACCTCGGGTTACCCACGACATCGGCGGTGCGTGCGTTTCTGAATGTGTACCCATTCATCCTGATGGATCCGGACAAGTTTTGTGCGATCGATCAGACGCAGTTCTCCACCATTCCTGCCAACATTCTGCTTGGCCATGCCAATCTCATCGTCTATCCCTTGAGTGCACTGGCGCAGTGGCTGGGCGCTGAGCGTGTCGCCGCGATCTCTACCGCGTCAGCCTTTGTTGCCTTGCCCGCCATTTCGTATCTGTTCCTGCGTCGGCGCAACGTGCCTGCCTTCCTGTGCCTGTTCTTTTCCGTGATCGTCTGTCTGCATCCGGCCTGGCGTATCGCGACGGAAGGCTGGATCTACTTTGATCGTCTGTTCATGCCCTTCGCGCTGGCGTTTGCATTCCTGATGCATGAGGCGTTCACCAACAAGGAGGTGATGGGACGCTCGCGCATGATCCTGGTCGTCGTGATTGCCGCTATTGGCGCGATGATTCACGAACGCGGTGCCTTGCTCATGCTGGTAGTCGCGCTCGGCCATGTGATTCTTTACCGGTCCGCACCTCGCCGCAACGTTCTGTTCGTGCTGGCCGTGTCAGCGGCGCTGATGGCTTATCTCGCCGTCTACAGCGTCCTTCAGCACAACGTCGACAATGCCGAGGTCTACAAGAGCTTTTTCGATCTTCCCCGGTTCCTGAACAACGTTTTTCGTCCGGGCCTGGTCAAGCTGATCGCATTCAATCTACCTTTCATCTTGCTGGCAGCCCTGTTCAACTGGCGTGCCGCGCTGATTGCCGGCATCACGATTTTCCCCAATGTCATCGTGTCGATTGGCGGAGCGGAAAAGGACGGCTGGATCACCCACTATCACAGCTTCTATTTCCCGTTCGTCATCTATGCGGGTGCCGTTGGCCTGACCGGCTTGCTTGCTGCCCGGCGCGATCAGTACGATGCTGGCACTCAAGGCCGGTGGCCGAGGAGCTTGGCGGCCGTCGTCATGTTGTCCCTGATCGGGGCTGTCGTCAGTTTTCTCAATCCCTATGGCCCCGACCTGTCATGGCGAACCGCGTTCATCAAGGAAGGCTTGTGGCGGCCGGTGAATGACCTTTATGTGATCGACCCCAAGTTTTCCTCCAATCGCTACGAGACTGATCGCGCTGATCGTCTGGTTGCGGCCATACCAGCCGGGGCATCGGTGACGTTCATGCCGCCGTTCAACGTCTGGAAACTGTTCAGGAACCACAATTCCATTCAGATTTTCCCGGTCGGTACCGGGGTCAGCGAATATCTTCTGGTGACCTTTGAAAAGAAGGCTGACGGCGGGATAATGTTTGATCCCGTTGGTGTGGTGGGATCCCCGGAGGGCCATTTGAAGGCCCGGCAATGCGTGACGGACAAGGTGTGGGCCGCCGGCTACAAGCCCGTCATGGAAATCAATCACTACATGCTGTTGCGCCGCTAGGCGCGCTTTCTGAGAGAGAAGCGATGAAAGGGAAAAATATCCCCTTTAACTGGCCCCACATGACCGGCAAGGAGCTGTATTACATTGCCGAGGCGCATTTCAATGGCAAGCTGGCCGGCGACGGTCCGTACACTGCCAAATGCCATGCATGGCTGCAGGAGCGGACAGCCAGTCACAAGGTCCTGTTGACCCATTCGTGCACCGCAGCCCTGGAGATGGCGGCGCTGCTGCTGGACATCCAGCCGGGCGATGAAATCATCATGCCCTCCTATACGTTCGTCTCCACCGCGAATGCCTTCGTATTGCGGGGGGGTATTCCGGTGTTCGTCGATATCAGGGAGGACACGCTCAACTTGGATGAGCGGCTGATTGAGCAGGCGATCACATCGCGCACGCGAGCGATCGTCCCGGTCCATTACGCGGGTGTGGCCTGCGAGATGGACGCCATCCTTGCCATCGCCCGACAACATGGCCTGCACGTCGTCGAGGATGCCGCCCAAGGCGTGATGTCGACCTACAAGGGCAGGGCGCTGGGTGCCATCGGTGATCTCGGTGCCTACAGTTTTCACGAAACCAAGAATGTCATTTCCGGCGAAGGCGGCGCATTGCTGGTCAACCAGCCGGCGCTCGCGCAGCGTGCCGAGATCATCCGGGAAAAGGGGACCGACCGCAGTCGCTTCTTCCGGGGCGAAGTCGACAAATACACCTGGCAGGAAGTAGGTTCATCCTTCTTGCCAGGTGAACTGATAGCGGCGTTCCTGTGGGCCCAGCTTGAAGGTGCGGACGCCATTACCGACGCGCGCCTGGCGGCGTGGCATCGCTATGATGAACAACTGGCCCAGGCGGAACAGGACGGTCTCTTGCGTCGTCCTGTCGTGCCCGATGGTTGCGTCCACAATGCGCACATGTATTACGTGATTGTGCCGCAAGCTGGGCAGCGTCAGCAGGTCCTGGATGCGTTGAAGCAGGAAGGGATTGGCGCAGTCTTCCATTACGTGCCGCTGCATTCGTCGCCCGCAGGTCTGCGCTACGGCCGCGTCAGCGGTGCATTGGACGTCACCGATCAGCAATCCGAACGTCTGATTCGTCTGCCACTATGGGCGGGGCTGACCGTTCAACAGCAGGACAAGGTCATCGATATCCTGACCAGTACCCTGAAGGCATCGCGCTCTTAACGTCGTTCCGCATCGGCATACACCGCCGAGGCCGCGCGGCGCAGCGCGACGTCGGTGGACACGGGCGGTGACCAGTCAAGTACTGATCTGGTCTTCCCGATATCCACCTGCAACGACCCGCACAATCTCTGCGCCACCGCTCCCTTCCCCAACAACCTTGCCCCCCATTCGAGCACCGGCGCAGGCACGGGAATCAGCCTGGCCGGGCGGCCCAAGGCCTGGCCCATGCGGCGCAACAGCTCGGTGGTCGACAGATCCTCCCCATCACTGACCAGAAAGATTTCATTGGCTGCCGCCGGGTGATGCATGCACAGCGTCATCAGGTCGACCAGGTTGTCCAGGGCGACCAGGCTGCGGCGGTTACCGGTGATGGCACCGAGCGGGAGCGGGATCCCCTTTTGCAGCCATCGCATCATGCTCCTGAAATTGGCCTTCACGCCCGGCCCGTAGACCAGCACCGGCCGGATCACCACTACTTCCATGCCACCCTCGGCAGCCAGAGCCATCAGTGCCTGCTCGGCCTCCATTTTGGAAATGCCATACGCATCGACGGGGGCCGGCGTATCGTCGGCGGTGAACGGGTGTCCCGGCGCAGTCTGCTCGCCATTGACCTTGATCGAGCTGAGAAACACCAGTCGCTTGACGCCCGCGTCCCTGGCCTGTCTTGCCAGCGCAAGACTACCCTCCACATTGACCCGGCGGAACAAGCTCAACGGATCGCCGGCGGTCTCATTCATCACGTGAACGCGCGCAGCACAATGCACTACCGTATCAATGCCGGTCAGCGCCGCGTGCCAGTTCGTCTGCGGTCCCAGGTCGCCGGTCTCCACCACCTCCACACCAGCAGGCAACAAGCCGCCGGACGCCGCGGTGCGCAGGGCCGCGCGCAGAGCGAGATCGGGACGGGGAGCGAGGTGTCGCAGCAATGCGCTGCCGACAAATCCGGAAGCGCCGGTAACGAGGATACGCATGAAGGAGTGCGGGATCGTGATGGCCAGAAGGGGCTCCATACTAACATCCGATCCGGCTCGCCATGATCCGGAAAAACGTCGCGGCCGGACGCCATCGTCCGGCCCCGTTGGGCAGTTGCGTCATGCCTGCACAAAAGCCCGGTGGCCATCGTACAATCTCAGCACCAAAATCAAGCCGGCCGTTGGCCTCCGATGCGTCGGCAAATCATCAGGGGAAAATTCATGCGATTCGTGTCGCCGAGAGGGCTGCTCGCCACCCTCCTGTGCAGTCTGTCCTTCGTTGTCCATGCCCAGTTGCCAGCCGCTCCCGGCGCGGCAGCGACGGAATCCGCGGAAGCCCCGTCATTGCCCGTGCGCGAGATCCAGGTCGCCTCCGAAGCCTTCACGCGCGGCGACAAGACTCCTTCCTGGGTGGAACCCATCGAGGTGCCCGCGACGCGACGTACCGAGGCCATCGTCATGCGCCTGTGGGACACACAGTTCCGCGCCGACAGCCAGCCGGTCTTCTACGTCAATCGCGCAGCACAGATCAATGACAGCAGTGCCCTGGCCTCGGCCGGGCAGTTGATCATCGACTTCGTGCCGCAGTATCAGAAAATGCATTTGCACAGCCTGCGCGTGTTGCGCGGAAAAGAGGTACTGGATCACACCAGCCGAGTGCAGGTGCGCTTCCTGCAGCGCGAGCTGGGCATGGAAAACGGCGTCTTCAGCGGCTCGGTCCAAGCAGTCATGCTGGTGCCGGACCTGCGCGTGGGCGATACGGTGCAATACGCGTATTCGGTGGAAGGTGCCAATCCGGTCTTCGGTAGCACCTACGCGAATGAGGCAGGGTGGGACTGGCCCATTCCGGTCGAGTTGCGCAGTGTCATCCTGAGCCATCCTGTCGGCCAGCGCGTGGACTGGAAAATGGTGGGCGAGATCGGCAACACCGATATCCGTCCCGACATCAGCCAGGCCGCCGGCTGGCGCAAGCTTCGCTTCACCGAGCGCGGCATCCGGATCGAGGAACCCGATCGCTGGGTCCCGGCCGACTTCAGCCTGCGTCGTTTGCAGTTCACCAGTTGGGATAGCTGGAACAGCGTCGCCCGCTGGGCCGATGGCCTGTTCCCGCGCGCGCCGGTGCCGGCCGCGCTGCAAGCCCGTCTGGAGCAATGGAAGAAACTACCCACCGATGAGCAGCGGGCCGTGGCGGCCCTGCGTTGGGTGCAGGACGAGATCCGCTACTTCTCCGTCTCCATGGGAGAAAGCTCGCATCGTCCGCACCCGCCCGCCGACGTGGTCCGTGACCGCTACGGTGACTGCAAGGACAAGACCTATCTGCTGGTGACGCTGCTGCGCGCCATGGGGATGAACGCCGTTCCCATCCTGACTTCGCTGGCCGAGCCGCGCACCGTTGCGCGTTATCTGCCCAGTCCCCTGGTTTTCGACCATGTGCTGGTGCGCCTGCGGCTCGATGGTGCGGATTACTACCTGGACCCGACCATGCAGGGACAGTCCGGCTCGCTCAGCAAGCAGGGCAGTGGTGTTGAAGGCGCAGCGATACTGGCGGTGGCATCGGAGACGACTGCCCTGGAGAGCATGCACTGGACTGATGCCGTGGCGCGCAATACCGCCGTCCTGGATGAAGTGATCGAGATTCCCGCCCTGGATGCCGATGGCACGCTCAGTGCGACCTGGACCTGGGTCGGCAGTGATGCCGAAACCATGCGCGTAGTCTCCCGCAGCCTGCCGGAAGAACGCTTGCGCAAGTTCGCACTCGGTGGCTACGAGCGCCGCTATCCCGGTATCGACCTGGTGGCCGTGCCGGTGCTGGAGGACGATGCGGCCAACAACCGCGTCATCGCGCGTGCCCGCTTCAAGCTGCCCAAGCCGGCCAAGGCCTATCCGGATGGGTGGGTGGTCAAGTACGGGGCCAGCATCATGCAGGGCATCTATGATCTGCCGCGCAACTTCAAGCGCAGCTACCCGGCCAAGGTCTCGCGTGCCCCTTACCGCCTGCGTTACACCTTGCGCATGGTCTGGCCCTCCAATGTCTCGATGATGCGCGATCCGCTGGAGCGCAACCTGCGTAACGAGTTCTTCACGTATTCGACCAAGCGGGTCTTCCGGGGTAACGTGCTGCAGGTCGAACGCAGCCTGGAGGTGCTCAAGGACACGGTCACACCCGACGAGCTGCTGGCACTCAACAGCGCGCTCCAGCAGCTGGATTCGATCACGGCGCAAGGCGAGTTCGTGGAGCGTGAGGCGATCAAGACGAGCGGTTTCCTGGGCATGGGCAGCAGCACGCTCAAGGACACCGTGCGCCGTCGCCTGCAGGAGGAACTGGCCGCCTACGACCGCGTCATCGCGGCTGGCCGCCTGCGTGGCAATGACCTGGTCGAGGCCTTGTGCCGCCGCGCCGAAGTGCGCGCCGAGATGGACGAGCCGGCCAAAGGGATGGCCGACGCCGAAGAGGCCGTGCGCCAGGGACCGTCCAATCCCCGTGCCTGGGAGTGCCGCGGCCACGTCGCGCGTGACAGCCGTGATTTTGCACGCAGCATTCCCGATTACACTCGGGCGCTGACCCTGGGTGGCAATGAAGGCTCGCTGTACCAGTCGCGCGGGATCTCGCGCTTCTTCATGGGCAAGTACCAGGAGGCCCTGGCCGATTTCACGCAGTCGGTTCTGATTTCCAAGGATGACGCCGAGTCCCGCCATTACGTGCTGCTATGGCAAGGTCTGGCGGCCCGGCGAACCGGTCAGCCACCCAGTGCAGAGCTGCTGCAGGCGGCGCGCGGCAAGGGCAGCGACGATGTCTGGCCGAACCCGCTGCTGGCGCTGGTAGCCGGCAGCCTTGGCGAGGACGGCGTGCTTCAGGCAGCGCAACGCAAGCAGGGCGATGACAAGGACATGGCACTGACCGAAGCCTGGTTCTTCATCGGCCAGATGCGCCTGGCCAGCGGCAATGTCCCGGCCGCACGGGAGGCATTCGAGAATGCGCGCAAGCCGGGCGTGAGCGTCTATCTCGAGTACCAGGCGGCGGGCTGGGAGTTGGCCCGCCTGGAACAAGCGGCCCGCAAGTAGCGCCAGCAGAACTGGATCTGAAGGAAAAAAAAGAGCAGACCCTCGGGTCTGCTCTTTTTGCTTCGGCGTTTTCGGCGTCCGAACGATGAATGGCAGTTGGTTTGTCGCTTACTGCTTGGCCGCCATGCTCACCGTATTTTCGTTGAGGCCACCACCCAACGCCTTGTACAGATCAATCGCATTGTTCAAGCGCAGTTGCCGTGCCTGAATCAAGGCCTGCTGCGCCGAGAACAAGTCTCGCTGCGCATCAAGCTGATCCAGCGAAGAGGCAATCCCGTTCTTGAATCGCAGGTCGGTCAGCTTCAGGCGTTCCTGCTGGGCCGCCAGGAAAGCTTCCTGCGCCTTGACCTGATCGTCCAGCGTACCGCGTGCCACCAGGGCATCGGCCACTTCGCGGAAGGCGGTCTGGATGGTCTTCTCGTAGGTCACCACGGCCTTGTTCTTGCGCACTTCCGCCAGATCCAGATTGGCGCTGTTGCGGCCGAAGTCGAAGATCGGCAAGGATAGCGAAGGACCAAAGCTCCACGCCCCCGAACCTGACTCGAACAATCCACCCAGCGTGCTGCTGGCGCTGCCGTAGCTGCCGGTCAGCGAGATGCGCGGGAAGAACGCCGCCCGCGCCGCGCCGATGTTGGCATTGGCCGCCAGCAGGCTCTGCTCGGCCGAGCGGATGTCCGGACGATTGGTCAGCAGGTCGGAAGGCAAGCCCGCCGGAATATCGGTCACGATCTTTTCATCCGACAGCAGCTGTGCCGGCGGCAGGTCGCCGACCTTCTTGCCGACCAGCAGCGTCAGTGCATTCTCGGCTTGCGCGCGCTGGCGTTCCAGCTGGGACTTCGATACTCGGGCCGACTCCACCAGCGTCTGCGTCAGGCGGAAATCCAGCGCCGAACTGGCGCCGACGTCAAAGCGCTTCTGCGCCAGATCCAGATTGGATTCGCGCGACTTCAGCGTGTCATTGGCCAGTTGCAGCTGCTCCGCGTAGGAACGCTCGGACAGATAAGCCTGCGCCACCTGCGCGATCAGGCTGATCTGCGCCGACTTCTGCGCTTCTTCGGTGGAGAGGTAGCTCGCCAGTGCCGCATCCTTCAGGTTACGCACGCGGCCGAAGAAGTCCAGCTCGTAGGCGGGAACCGCCAGGCCGACCTGATAGCTGTTGCTGATGAACGGCTGGCCGGTCAGCGACTGGCTGGCCGCAGTCCGCGTGCGGGCGGCGCTGCCATTGACGTTCAGGTTGGGCAGCAGATCGGCACGCGCGATCTGGTATTGCGCGCGGGCTTCCTCGATGTTGAGGACGGCCGTGCGCAGGTCACGGTTGTTTTCCAGGGCAGCCGCGATCAGCTGCTGCAGGCGCTGGTCCGGGAAGAACTGGCGCCAGCCGAGGTTGACCGCCTGCAGCTCGGCACGGCCGGCGGCATCGGCCGGGTAGGCCGTCTCCACCGGGGCTTGCGGACGGTCATAGGTGGGAGCCAGCGAGCAGCCCCCCAGTACGCCGGCCACCATCAGCGCTGCGCACAATTGCAGCAGGCGAGGCGAGCGCGGCAACGACAGATTAGCCATTGTCATTCTCCACTATTGATCTTGGGCGAGTGGTCGGCGTCAAACTTGCGCTGACGCTCGCTGCCCTTGAAAATCTTGCGCACGACCACGAAGAAGATCGGCACCAGGAACACCGCCAGCACGGTGGCAGTGATCATGCCGCCCATCACGCCGGTACCGATGGCGCGCTGGCTGGCCGAACCGGCACCCGAAGCGATGGCCAGCGGCAGCACGCCGAGGATGAAGGCCAGCGAGGTCATGATGATCGGACGGAAGCGCAGGTGCACCGCCTCCAGCGTCGCTTCAATCAGGCCCTTGCCCTGCGCCTGCAGGTCCTTGGCGAACTCGATGATCAGAATCGCATTCTTGGCCGACAGACCCACCACCGCAATCATCCCCACCTTGAAGTACACGTCGTTGGGCATGGCGCGCAGCGTCACCCCCAGCAGTGCACCAAGGATACCCAGCGGCACCACCAGCATCACCGCCAGCGGGATCGAGGTGCTTTCATAGAGCGCGGCCAGCACCAAGAACACGGCGATCAGCGACAGGGCATACAGCGCCGGAGCCTGGTTGCCGGAGGTCTTTTCTTCCAGCGACTGGCCGGTCCACTCGAAACCGAAGCCCGGCGGCAGCTTGGCCACATAGGATTCCATCTCGGCCATGGCTTCACCGGTGCTGCGGCCAGGCGCTGCGCCACCGGCAATCTTCATGGCCGGATAGCCGTTGTAGCGGATCAGCTGCACGGGGCCGTTGATCCACTTGGCCGTCACGAAGGCCGAGAAGGGCACCATGCCGCCATTGGCGTTGCGGGCGTACAGGCTGGTCAGATCTTCAGGTTGCAGGCGGCGGTTGGCATCGGCCTGCACGATCACGCGCTGCTGGCGGCCCTGGTTGGGGAAGTCGTTCACATAGGACGAACCCAGCGCCGTGGACAGCACACTGTTGATCGTCGAGAACGGCACGCCCAGCGCATTGGCCTTGTCGCGGTCGATGTCCAGTTGCAGCTGCGGCGCATCTTCCAGACCTTCCGGACGCACACCGGCCAGCACCTTGCTCTGCGAAGCCATGCCCAGGATCTGGTTGCGAGCCTGCACCAGCGCATCGTGACCCAGACCGGCACGGTCCTGCAGACGGAAGGTGAAGCCGGTCGCGTTACCCAGTTCCGGAATCGGCGGCGGGTTCAGCGGGAAGACGATCGCATCCTTGATCTGCGAGAAGGCACCGAAAGCCTTGCCGGCGATCGCATCGGCCGACTGCGACTTGTCACGCTCGGCCCAGTCCTTCAGCGGAGTGAACACCAGCGCCGCGTTCTGGCCATTACCCGAGAACGAGAAGCCCAGCACTGCAATGGCGTGTTCGACGGCCGGATCCTTGAGGTAGTACTCCTCGATCTTCTTGACCACCTCGGTCGTGCGCGCGGTGCTTGCGCCCGGTGGCAACTGGACGTTGGTGATGATGTAGCCCTGGTCTTCGTTCGGCAGGAACGAGGCCGGCAGGCGCACGTAAAGCAAGCCCACGCAGGCCACGATCACCACGTAGACGATCATGTAGCGGCCGGCCTTGCTGAGCATTTTGCCGATCACGCCCTGATAGGCATTGGCGGTGGTGTTGAACTTGCGGTTGAACCAGCCGAAGAAACCCTTCTTCTCGTGGTGGTGACCCTTCTCAACAGGCTTGAGGATGGTCGCGCACAATGCCGGCGTGAGGGTGAAGGCCATCAGCACCGAGAACACCATGGAAGCCACCATCGACAGCGAGAACTGGCGATAGATCGCACCCACCGCGCCGCCGAAGAAGGCCATCGGGATGAACACCGCGATCAACACCAGCGTGATACCGATCAGCGCGCCGCTGATCTGGCCCATGGCCTTGCGGGTCGCATCAGCCGGCGAGAGACCTTCCTCGCTCATGATGCGTTCGACGTTTTCCACCACCACGATCGCATCGTCGACCAGGATACCGATGGCCAGCACCATGCCGAACATGGTCAGCACGTTGATCGAGAAGCCAAACAGCAGCAGCGTGGCAAAAGTACCCAGCAGCGCCACCGGCACCACGATGGTCGGGATGATGGTGTAGCGGATGTTCTGCAGGAACAGGAACATCACCAGGAACACCAGCACGATGGCTTCGATCAGGGTCTTGACCACTTCCTCGATCGAGATCTTGACGAACTTGGAGGTGTCGTAAGGGATGGTGTACTTCACACCGGCCGGGAAATACTTGGCCAGCTCTTCCATTTTCTTGTGCACGGCGGTGGCGGTACCCAGCGCGTTGGCGGTCGGCGACAGCTGCACGCCGATGAAGGACGAAGGCTTGCCATCCAGACGGCCGGAGGTGTCATAGCTCTGGCCACCCACTTCGATGCGGGCGACGTCGCGCAGGCGCACGCTCGAACCGTTGGTATTGGCACGCAGCACGATGTTGCCGAACTGCTCGGGCGAGGTCAGCTGACCGTTGACCACCACGGTCGCGGCGATCTGCTGGCTGCCGGGGCTGGGCAGGGCACCCAGCGTACCACCGGCCACCAGCGCGTTTTGCGCCTGGATCGCGGCCGTCACGTCAGCCGGGGTCAGGCTCAGGCCGATCAGCTTGTTCGGATCGATCCAGATGCGCATGGCGCGTTCGGTACCGAACAGCTGCGCCTGGCCCACACCGGGCACGCGCTTGATTTCGTTCAGGACGTTACGCGACAGATAGTCACCCAGCGCCACCGGATCGAGCTTGCCATCGGTGGAAGACAGACCGATGAAGAGCAGGAAGTTGGAACGCGACTTGGTCACCTGCACGCCCTGTTGCGTCACGGCTGCCGGCAGGCGGGCCTCGACGCGCTTCAGGCGGTTCTGCACATCCACCGCCGCCAGGTCCGGATTGGTTTCCGGCGAGAAGGTGATGGTGATCTGCACCTGGCCGTTGGCCTGGCTTTGCGACTCGATGTATTGCAGGCCATCGGCGCCGTTCATTTCCTGTTCGATCAGGCTGGTCACCGAATCGTCCAGGGTCTGCGCGGTCGCACCCGGATAGGTCGCCGTGACCACGATGGTCGGCGGCGCGATGCTGGGGTACTGGGCTACCGGCAAGCCGGTAATGGCCAGCGCACCGCCCAGCATGATGAAGATCGCTAGCACCCACGCAAATACGGGGCGATCAATAAAGAACTTTCCCATCTGGCAGCCTCTTAGTTAGCTTTCGGTTGGGCGCTCGCCTCTTGCTTGGCCGGCTGGCCAGCAGCTTGTGCGGGAGCGCCCGCGGGATTCCATTGGACCGGCTTGACGGCGGCACCCGGGCGGACCTTCTGCAGGCCTTCCACGATGACGCGATCACCTTCCTTCAAGCCATCGATGACCTGCCAGTTGTTGCCGCGTGCGCCGCCGGTCTTGACCGGACGCGCCTCGACCTTGCTCTCGGCATTGACCACCATCACCGAGGAGCCGCCGGCATCACGCACCACGGCTTGTTGCGGCACCAGCAGGGCCTGCTCGTCCACGGCTTGCTCAATCTTGGTCCGCACGTAGGTACCCGGCAGCAGCAGGCGCTTGGGGTTGGGGAATTCGGCACGCAGCGAGACCGAACCGGTGCTTTCATCCACGCTGATGTCGGAGAACAGCAGCTTGCCCGGCTGTTCGTAAGCCTGGCCGTTTTCCAGCACCAGGGTCACGCTGGCCTTGTTGTCGCCCACGCTCTTCAACTGGCCGGCGGCCATCGCCTGCTGCAACTTCAACAGGTCGGCGCTGGACTGGGTCACGTTGACGTAGACCGGATCGAGCTGCTGCACCAGGGCCAGCTGGGTGGCATCCCCCTGGCCGACCAGCGCACCTTCGGTCACCAGCGCGCGGCCGATGCGGCCGGAGATGGGCGAGGTCACGGTGGCATAACCCAGGTTCAGGTTGGCCGTCTGCACCGCGGCCTTGCCGGCGGCGACATCGGCTTCAGCCTGCTTCTGGGCGGCCACGGCGTTGTCGTATTCCTGCTTGGAGACCGCGTTGACTTCCACCAGCGGCTTGTAGCGCTGCGCGGTCAGCGAGGTTTGCGTCAGGTTGGCCTGGGCGCGCGCCAGCGTGGCTTGGGCGCTTTCCAGGCTGGCCTTGTACTGGGCCGGATCGATCTTGAAGAGCACCTGGCCCTCCTTGACCTCGCTGCCTTCCTTGAAGACGCGCTTCTGCACGATGCCTGCCACCCGTGCACGCACCTGCGCCACGCGGAAGGCTTCCACGCGGCCCGGCAGTTCATTGGTGATGGCCACGCGCTGCGGGGCAATGGTCACCACCGACACCTCGGCCGGCGGCATCTGGCCGCCTTGCGCGGCGGGTTTCTGTCCGCAGGCAACCAGCGCGGCGGCAACGGCGACGGTCATGGTGAGGCGCGTGAAACGACTGACTGAGCTCATAGATATCTCGCACGAAAGTAAAGTTGAAGCCGCCAGGGGCGGCGATGAAACGAATTCGGTAGAACCGGTCACGACGATGATGCTGTGCCTGTCATCCGGTGATGGAGGGGATGGATGAGCCGGGCTACAGATTGTTGCAATGCAAAAAAGTCCCCACCCCTTCATGCCAGGGTGATGAATTTTTTTGCAGATGATGAACGGCAGGGACTTGAAGCGGATGCTATTATACATACATCCATGAATGTATGTATTTCTTCCAAACATCACATTAATTTAACAAACTTGTTCGAAACGGCGTAGCAAAATATGAGCGATTCCTTGCATTTTGATTCGAAAGCTACTCTGATGCCGTTTCCGCTGGTCTGAATCCGAGCTCTTCCATGCCTTCGGGCGATAGGCCAAGCTGCTGGGAAGACGAATTTGACGCCCTGATATTGTGCACGAAACTCACTTACTTCTTCATGACGATGATTGCGCACATGAAGCCTTTGACGAAACTCTGCCGGTTGCGGGTGATGTGCATCCGCAACACGGCCGCCCAGTGGCGCACCTGAGGGGCTGCGCCATGGCCATTTGCCCGGGAGTCTGTTGACATGGCCCGTTCGACCAAGGAAGAAGCGCTGGAAACGCGTGCCCGCATCCTCGATGCGGCCGAGCAGGTGTTCCATGAGCGCGGCGTCTCGCAGACCTCGCTGGCCGACGTGGCCAAGGCCGCTGAAGTCACGCGCGGGGCCATCTACTGGCACTTCAAGAACAAGAGCGATCTGTTCGACGCCATGTGCGAGCGCGTGCGCCTGCCCATGGAAGCGGTGCTGGAAGAAAACGCCAGCCCGCAGGTGGAAGATCCGCTGGGCCAGTTCCTGCGCAGCGGCATCTATGTGCTGACCATGGCGGCGACCGATGAGCGCTGCCGGCGCGTGTTCGACATCATCTTCAACAAATGCGAATTCGCCGACGCGCAGGACCCCATCCTGATTCGCCAGCGCGAATGCCACGTCGATGGATTGTTGCGGCTGGAGCAGATCCTGCTCAATGCGGTGGCACGCGGCCAGCTTCCGGCCACGCTCGATATCCGCCTGGCCTGCCTGGCGGCGCATGCCACCTTCAGCGGCTTGCTGACGGACTGGTTCTTTTCCCCCGACAGTTTCGACCTGGTCAAGGATGGCGAGCGCATCCTGGCGGCCTCGCTCTACGCGCTCAAGACCGCGCCGTCGCTGCAGAAGACGCAGCCGGACTAATAAGCCTCGAAACCCGGGTGGTTTTCAGGCGATATGAAGGATCAGGATAAAACGGAAGGGAATTCAGGCAGGCCGGAGAACCCGGCCCCCGCCTGACCGGCCTGCGCCATGTGCATGACGCCCGCCGGCCAGAATGCGATATGAATCAATAAACCAAAAGACCAGGCTCAATAGGTCGGCATCGAAGGATCCACCTGGGCCGCCCAGGCGTGCACGCCGCCGCTCAGATTGATGACCTTGGTAAAGCCCTGGCGCTCCAGGAAGGCAGCCACCTGCATGCTGCGGCCACCGTGATGGCAGATGCAGACCACCGGCTGTTCCTCGTCCAGCTCCGCGAAGCGGCCGGGAATGGTGTTCATCGGCACCAGCTGCGAGCCGGCGATGTGGCAGGTCTGGTGTTCCCAGGGTTCACGCACATCCAGCAGCAGGGGCGTGGGGCGGTCCGGATCGTTGATCCAGGCCGCCAGTTCCGGGGCAGAGATGTGCTCCATGATGCTTTTCCTGTCTCGGCCCTGAGGCTCAGAACGTGAAGTGGGACGGCGTGATCGCTGCGTGCAGCGGCTTGGCCAGGGTTTCCACGATGTTGACGGTTTCGAAGGCGTGTTCCGAGGTGCGGGTGATCAGTTGCAGTTCCATCACCGGGGCCGAACCGACGATGGCCAGCAGGCGGCCGCCGATCTTGAGTTGCTTGCCGAAGGATTCCGGCAGCAGCGGCAGCGAGCCCGAGATGACGATGACGTCGTATTCGCCAGCCTTGCCATCGGCACCGGTCCAGCCTTGCGCGCCATTGCCCAGTTGCACGTCGACGTTGGCCACGCCGTAGTCCGACAGGTTCTGTTCGGCCAGGGCCTTCAGTTCCGGCGAGATTTCCACGGTCGTCACGTGGCGCGCCTTGTGCGCCAGCAGGGCTGCCATGTAGCCCGAACCTGCGCCGATTTCCAGCACGTATTCGTGCTTCTTCACATTGGCTTCCTGCAGGATGCGCGCTTCGATCTTCGGAGCCAGCATGTTTTCACCACCCGGCAGCGGGATCTCGGTGTCGAAGAAGGCCAGGCTGCGATAGGCGGCCGGGACGAATTCTTCACGCTTGACGACCATCAGCAGGTCCAGCACGTCTTGCGCCAGCACGTTCCAGGGGCGGATTTGCTGCTCGATCATGTTGAAGCGGGCTTGTTCGATATTCATGGCGGTGGCTCGATCTAATCTAATAGCGACGGAAAGGCAGCATTTTAGCAAACACCGCCCGGCTAATCAGCCCATCTATGCGCTGAAAAAGCCGCTGGAGGCGCTTCTGTTGCGGGTTTTCCTCAATGCAATGCGAGCGCGACAGGCTGGCGTCAGGCTTTGAGCCCGTTCAGGCAAAGGTCGATCATGCTCTCCAGGTAGGCCAGCGGATCGATGGGCGTGGCCGCGCAGGGTGCGAGTGACTGCTCCCACAGCATCAGCATGATGAGGGGAGCGACGATGACTTTCTTCATGGCGTCGGCATCGACGCGGCGGAATTCCCCGCGTGCCATGCCGCGTTCGAGTACGCGCACTATCGTCGCATCTCCGCGCGCGGTCACTTCATCATGGTAAAAGCGTGCAAGTTCAGGGAAATTGCCGGATTCGGCCACCATCAGCTTGGCAATGCCGACGACGCCGGAGTGCGAGGCGGACTGCCACCAGTGCAGGATGAGATCACGCAGCAGTTCGGCGCTGCTGCCGGCGTGGCCTTCGATGCGGGCTTCGGCCTGGTCCAGCAGGGGCAGCACATTGGCGCGTACCACCGACTTGAACAGGCTTTCCTTGCCATCGAAGTAGAGATAAAGGGTGCCCTTGGAGACACCCGCGCGGGTGGCCACGTCTTCCAGCCGGGTCGCGGCGTAGCCGCGCTCGACGAACAATTCCAGCGCCGCCGCCAGCAATTCCTGGGGGCGGTCCTGTTTGCGTCGTTCCCAACGCGGTTCTTTGGCCGATGCAGACATGAGAAACAAGATTACCGGGACGGGGCACTGTAAGTGGCAAGCCGCGCCGGCGTCAAGCGGCCAGATCAAGCCGCCGGCACTGCGTGCCGCCCGATGCACTACAATGCAGTCCCTCCGCGCCAACCGCCATCAGGAAAGTCCATGAACTGCCGAGACGCATGCGGCGCTTGCTGCATTGCCCCTTCCATCACCAGCCCGATCCCCGGCATGCCCGACGGCAAGCCGGCCGGCGTGCCGTGCGTACAACTGGGCGAGGACATGCGCTGCAAGATCTTCGGCCAGCCCGAACGTCCGGATTTCTGTGCCGGCTTGCAGCCTTCAGTGGAGATGTGTGGAGAGCACCGCGGTCAGGCCATCGCCTGGCTCAGTGAACTGGAGACGCTGACAGCGCCGGGCAGCCAAGCTGGCCGGCGAGGGGAGAGCATCTGAAGCTGGGAAGCCTGTCTAGAAGGCTTCCTCGCGCCGCCGTCGGGCTTCTTCGCGGATATCCTCGATGAGCCGGCGGGTATCCACCTTTTCCTTGAGGTGTGCGGCATGGGCTTCACGGCTGATGGGAGCGATGGTGGTCAGCTCCTTCAGATCGGCAGTACTTTCTTCGTGTCGATGATGCACCGCTGCTCCTGAGTCGATAAGGGGAGGGAGGAACTCTGCCTTTGTACCACGGATCGGGCGCATCTGGCGAGTTTGGCATCAAATGACAGCGGATGCCGGTCCGATACGCCCCGTTTCGGTGCTTACGGGAAAATCTCCGCCAGCCGCTCGCTGGGACGCACCAGCATCGTGCCTTTCGGTGCCACCACGATCGGGCGGTTGATCAGGACGGGGTGTTCCAGCATCGCATCGATCAGTTGAGCGTCGGTCACGCCGTCCGCATCCAGCCCCAGTTCCTTGAACAGCGCTTCCTTGCTGCGCACCACCTCGCGCACCGGCACGCCCATGGCCTTGATGAGGCCTTCGAGCGTGGCGCGGTCGGGCGGATTCTTCAGATATTCAATGATGGTCGGCTCGACGCCGCCGTCGCGCAGCCCTTGCAGGACATTGCGTGAGGTACCGCACTTGGGGTTGTGATAGATCGTGATGCCGGTGTTCTTGCTCATATCGTCAGCCGAGGAAGGGAATAAAAAGCCATGTTAGCGCGGATTCCTGACAGCAAAATGTAAGTTTTGTCACCCTGCTAAGGTAAAATCCGATTTTGTTGCAGCGCACCGAGTGCACTTTTTGCTGCCGGGTGTGGTCGAAAGGCCGCTTTATGGCGACGCCAGCCATCCCGGACGGACCTTCGCTGCCACTTTTGCAGGGTTTGCCCCTGGCCGGGACGGAAAAAAGGCCATTTGCTTCATGTTGTAGCGGCTTATTGTGTTCCGATGGCCGGATTGCCGGGCTTTCGGGCCTGAAAGCAGCCATTTCCTTCATTTCGTTCATTTCCCGTCAACCCCACATCAACAGCCACCCACAGCACCCGTATGGATACTCTCCTCGCGCTCAAGGCGCTCATCATGGGCATCGTCGAAGGCCTGACCGAATTCCTGCCCATTTCCTCCACCGGCCACCTGATCCTGGCCAACAGCCTGCTGCAATTCACCGGCCCCGATTTTTCCAAGGAGAAGGCCGACGTTTTCGAGATCGTCATCCAGGCCGGTGCCATCCTGGCGGTGTGCTGGGAGTATCGGGTCCGCATCGCCACCGTGCTGACCGGCATGTTCACCGATCGCAAGGCCCAGCGCCTGGTGATCAACCTGATTGTCGCCTTCCTGCCGGCGGCCATTCTCGGCTTCCTGTTCAGCCGCCGCATCAAGGAAGTGCTGTTCAACCCGGTCTCGGTGGCCATCGCCTTCATCGTCGGCGGCCTCATCATCCTGTGGGTCGAACGCCGCAACAAGGACCGCATGAGCATGGCCTCGGCGCGCGTCGAAACGGTGGATGACATGACCCCGCTGGATGCCCTGAAAGTCGGCATCGCCCAGGCCTTCGCGTTGATCCCCGGCACCAGCCGCTCGGGTGCCACCATCATCGGCGGCATGATGTTCGGCCTGTCGCGCAAGGCGGCCACTGAATTCTCGTTCTTCCTGGCCATCCCGACCCTGTTCGCTGCCACCATCTATTCGCTCTACAAGGAGCGCGCCCTGCTGTCGGCCGCCGACGTCCCGCTGTTCACCGTGGGCACCGTGGCTGCCTTCGTCTCGGCCTTCCTGTGCGTGCGCTGGTTGCTGCGCTACATCAGCTCGCATGATTTCACCATCTTCGCCTGGTATCGCATCGTCTTCGGCATCATTGTCCTGGTGACCGCTTATACGGGCGCCGTTGCCTGGGTGGAGTAACCCCCCTGCCTGATGCCCGTGCATGGACTGTGCGGGCGTCAGGCGCCTGTCAGCCAGCGCCCTGGCGGGCGCGGTACACTGCAGCACCCGTGGCCGGCCTCGCTGCCGGCGGCGGTCTACAACTTCCTTTTCGCCAACTCCCTTCAGAGCACACCCCATGGCCAACGTCTGCAGCGCCGGGCTTGATATCGGCTTTGCCTCCCTCAGTTACGCGCAGATCGGTTTCCTCGGCATCGTCCAGGGCATCACCGAACTGCTCCCCATTTCTTCGACCGCCCACATGCGCGTGGTGCCGGCCTTCCTCGGCTGGCATGATCCCGGCTCGGCCTTCTCCGCGGCCATGCAGCTGGCGGCCCTGGCCGCCGTCATCAGTTATTTCCGGCGCGACGTGAGCGCCGTCACCGGCGGCAGCCTGGCGGCCTGGCGTCGCCGCGATTTCAACGATCCCATGTTCAAGCTGGCCGTGGCCATCATCCTGGCCACCATCCCCATCGGCATTGCCGGGCTGGCCTTGTCGCATGTCCTGAACGCCTGCGGCTCGCCGCTGCGCAGCCTGAGCGTGATCGGCTGGTCCTGCATCGTCATGGCGGTGCTGCTGGCGATCTCGGAAATGGTCTGCCGCCATCGCCGCAGCGTCGACCAGATGCGCCTGCGCGATGCGCTCATCGTCGGCCTGGCGCAGGTCGGTGCGCTGATCCCGGGCGTCTCGCGTTCCGGCTCCACGCTCACGGCGGCGCTGTTCCTGAACTTCCGCCGTGAAGAAGCGGCGCGGTTTTCCTTCCTGCTGGGCTTGCCTGCCATCGCCTTGGCCGGACTGAAGGAACTGGCGGTCTTGCTGCACGCCCATATCCCGCTGGAAGCCTGGGGCGTGCTGCTGTTCGGGCTGGCCGTGGCGAGCGTGTCGGCCTTCGCCGCCATCTGGGGGTTGATGAAATTCCTGGAGCGTTTCTCGACATGGCCCTTCATCGTCTATCGAGCTGCGCTGGGTGTTTTCCTGCTGCTGGCGGTGTCGCGAGGCTGGCTGCAATAAAATAGCGCCTTCGCTACGCAGCAGCTTCAGGTTTTTCCATGGTCGATTTCGATTCCCTGCCTCCCGGTGCCACCCAGCAAGAACGTGCTTTGCACGTGCTGGAAACGGTATTCGGCTACTCGTCCTTCCGCGGTCATCAGGGCGAGATCGTCCAGCACGTCGCCGGTGGCGGGGATGCCCTTGTCCTCATGCCCACCGGCGGCGGCAAGTCGCTCTGCTACCAGGTGCCGGCGCTGCTGCGCGAGGGCACCGGCGTGGTGGTCTCGCCGCTGATCGCGCTGATGCAGGACCAGGTCGATGCACTGGCCGAAGTCGGCGTGCGGGCCGCCTTCCTCAATTCCACCCAGAGTTTCGACGAAGCGCTGCAGATCGAGCGCCGCCTGCGCCAGGGCGACCTGGACCTGCTCTACGTCGCCCCCGAGCGCCTGATGACGCCGCGCTGCCTGGACCTGCTGGAGTCCGCCCGCATCTCGCTCTTCGCCATCGATGAGGCGCATTGCGTCTCGCAATGGGGCCACGATTTCCGTCCGGAATACATCAAGCTCTCGATCCTGCATGAGCGCTTCCCGCAGGTTCCGCGCATTGCGCTGACGGCCACCGCCGACCAGCAGACCCGCGAAGAAATCATCCACCGCCTGCAACTGGAAGATGCGCGCCAGTTCGTCTCGTCCTTTGATCGTCCCAACATCCGTTACCAGATCGTGGAAAAGGCCAATGGCCGCAAGCAGTTGCTGGACTTCATCAAGAACGAACACCCGGAAGACGCCGGCATCGTCTACTGCCTCTCGCGCAAGAAGGTCGAAGAGACGGCCGAGTTCCTGCGTGGCGAAGGCCTCAATGCGCTGGCCTACCACGCCGGCATGGACTACGCGCTGCGCACCAAAAACCAGGCGCGCTTCCTGCGCGAAGACAAGATCGTGATGGTCGCCACCATCGCCTTCGGCATGGGCATCGACAAGCCCGACGTGCGCTTCGTCTGCCACCTCGATTTGCCCAAGAGCGTGGAAGGCTACTACCAGGAAACCGGCCGCGCCGGCCGTGACGGCCTGCCAGCCGACGCCTGGATGGCCTACGGCCTGCAGGACGTGGTGCAGCAGCGCCGCATGATCGACGAATCCGAAGCCGACGAAACCTTCAAGCGCGTGCTCGGCACCAAGCTCGATGCCATGCTCTCCCTGTGCGAGACGCTGCACTGCCGGCGCGTGCACCTGCTGGATTACTTCGGCGAGAAGTCCAGCCCCTGCGGCAATTGCGATACCTGCCTCACGCCCCCGGTCTCCTTCGATGCCACGGTTGAGGTTCAGAAGCTGCTCTCCACCGTCTATCGCGTCGAACAGCGCTTTGCCCCCGGCCACGTGATCGAGGTCTTGCGCGGCATCGATGGCGAGCGCGTCAAGCAATGGCGTCATGATCAGCTTTCCGTGTTTGGCGTGGGCAGCGATCGCGGCGAGGCGGAATGGCGCGCCATCCTGCGCCAGGTGATCGCGCTGGGGTTGCTGACGGTGGATGCCGAGAACTACAGCGCCCTCAAGCTCACCGAGGCCGCGCGTCCGGTGCTGCGGGGAGAACAGCAGGTGCAACTGCGCCGCTATCGCAAGCCGGAAAAAGCCAAGCGCAGCTCGCAGCGCTCCAGCTTCGTCGAGACCGATCTCAGCAGCGAAGAGCAGGCACTCTTCGAGAAGCTGCGCTGGTGGCGGATGGAAACCGCGCGCACACACAACGTGCCGGCCTACGTCATCTTCCACGATGCCACCATGCGCGAGATCGCCAAGGCCCGGCCGCAATCGCTGGACGACCTGCGCCACGTCACCGGGGTGGGCGAGAAGAAGCTGGAAACCTATGGCGCCCAGATCATCGACCTGATCGCCGGCATGGAGTCGGCCGACGCCTGAGAGGGCGACGGCGGATTCTCCCTGATTTTAGTCAAATCCCTTCATTGCCTGCGTCACCTGCACCAGCGCGATAGAGCGCCAGGCGGGCGTTTTCGGCCGACGTTGCTGCCGTAACGCAACTTTCATTCATACGGCACTTTTACCGGCCTCTTCCCTGATTTGCTGGCCCCGCTTGGCGATATCATCAACGGCGGGGAATCGGGTTCAACACCAACGAAGGTGAGCCGGGGGGCGATATGAAACTCAATGATCTGAAGATAGGCGTGCGCCTGGGCATGCTGTCGGCACTGCTGCTGGCGGCCATCGCCTTTGTCGGCATACGTGGCGTGATGGTGGTCGGGGAAATCTACGGCCAGGGGGCGCAGGGCATGGAGACGGGAGCCCTCATCGAGCAATCGGTCGATGCCGCCCGCAGTGCGCAGGTGCAATTCAAGATCCAGGTGCAGGAGTGGAAGAACACCTTGCTGCGCGGCAAGGATCCCGCTGCCTTCAACAAATACCGCCAGGCCTTCATCGATGAAAGCGCCGCCACCCAGAAGCAGCTCAAGACCCTCGAAGCGCTGATGCCGCGTATCGGCATGGATGCCGAGCCTGCGCGCAAGGCGCAGCAGGCCCATGCCGAGCTGCTCAATCGTTATCTGGAAGCGCTCAAGCTCTATGCCTCCGACGATCCTGCCTCGGTGGCGCGGGTGGATGAACAGGTCAAGGGTGTGGATCGCGTGCCGACCAAGATGATCGATGACATCGTCGTCGCCGTGCTGGACCACAGCCGCAAGACGCGTGACGCCATCAATGCCGACAGCCTCTTCGACTACCAGCAGGCGCGCGTGCTGCTGCTGGTCTCGATCGGCCTGTCGCTGCTGCTGGGCCTGGCCATCACCTGGACGCTGGTGCGCAGCATCGTGCGCCCGCTGGGCGAAGCGGTGCAGATTGCGCAGACGGTAGCGGCCGGCGATCTGCGCTCACAGGTTGTCATTCACGGCAAGGATGAGACGGCGCAACTGTTGCGCTCGTTGAAAGAGATGAACGACAACCTGGTCGGCATCGTTTCTGAGGTGCGCAGCGGCACCGGTGCGATTACCGTGGCCGCGACCGAGATCGCCAGCGGTAACAGGGACTTGTCCGAGCGCACCGAAGAGCAGGCCGGTTCGCTCGAAGAGACGGCCGCCTCGATGGAAGAGATCACCTCCACCGTGCAGAAGAACGCCGAGAACACGCACCAGGCCCATCAACTGGCCGATGAGGCATCGGGCGTGGCGCGCAAGGGCGGCGACATGGTCGGTGCGGTGGTGCAGACCATGCAGGCCATCGAGGAGAGTTCGCATCGCATCGTCGAGATCATCAGCGTCATCGACGGCATTGCCTTCCAGACCAACATCCTTGCGCTCAATGCCGCAGTGGAAGCCGCGCGCGCCGGCGAGCAGGGGCGCGGGTTTGCGGTGGTGGCTTCGGAGGTGCGCAGCCTGGCCCAGCGCAGCGCCACGGCCGCGCGCGAGATCAAAGAACTGATCGACGATTCGGTCGGCAAGATCAACGCCGGCTCGGCCCTGGTCAATGGCGCGGGCGGCACCATGGAAGACATCATCACGGCCATCCAGAAAGTGGCGGCGATCATGGATGACATCAACGTCGCCAACCGCGAGCAGAGCGCCGGCATCGATGAAGTCAACAAGGCGGTGGTGCAGATGGACAGCGTGACGCAGCAGAATGCGGCACTGGTGGAAGAAGCTGCTGCGGCGGCGGAGAGCCTGCAGTTCCAGGCGGAATCGCTGTCACGCGCGGTGGCGGTCTTCAAGCTTCAGTGAGGCCGTCGCAGAAATGACAATGGCATGCCTTGGAGCATGCCATCGGAGCGATCTTTAAGTGATCACCGTGGGTGATCGCTTTCATTCATCACCTGTCGCATGCACGATTGCGCGTTGAATCATGCATGCAGCGCGCGTATTCAGGCGCGCTTTTCAAACACCAGATCCCACACGCCGTGACCGAGGCGCAGGCCACGGTTTTCGAACTTGGTGGTATCGCGGTATTCGGGGCGCGGCACGTAGCCGGAGGGATCGGTGGCGGTGTTCTTCAGGGTGGGTTCGGCCGACAGGACTTCCAGCATCTGGATGGCATATTCTTCCCAGTCGGTGGCGCAGTGGAGATAGCCGCCGGGGGCCAGGCGCGTGCTGATCAGTTGCACCAGAGGCGACTGGATCAGGCGGCGCTTGTTGTGGCGCGCCTTGTGCCAGGGATCGGGGAAGAACACGTGCACGCCGGCCAGGGAATCGGGGGCGATCATGTTGGTGAGTACTTCGACGGCATCGTGCTGGATGATGCGCACGTTGTCCAGGTTGCCTTCGCCGATCAGCTTGAGGTAGCTGCCGACGCCGGGGGTATGGACTTCGACGCCGATGAAGTTTTTCTCGGGCATGAGGGCCGAGATCTTGGCGCTGGTTTCGCCCATGCCGAAGCCGATTTCGAGGATGGTCGGAGCCTGGCGACCGAAGGTGACAGCCAGGTCCAGCGGGGCCTTGTCGTAGGGGACCAGGAAGCGCGGACCCAGTTCTTCCAGCGCGCGTCCTTGCGCGACCGACACGCGCCCGGCGCGGGTGACGAAACTGCGGATGCGGCGCTCGCTGGGATCATAGAACAGCGGCTTGCCGGATTTGTTTTCAGACATGGATGACTCGAAGCAATTGAGGCGCGGCCCGCAAAGTCGCACCGGTCAGGGACGGGCGAACAGGGCCGCAGGGAAGCGATCTGGAGCGGGTGAAGGGGATCGAACCCTCGTCTTAAGCTTGGGAAGCTTCTGCTCTACCATTGAGCTACACCCGCGAGGCCAGCAATTTTACGCGGTTTCGGGGTGTTTTGTGAACTTGAAGATTGCTCGGTGGTATCGATTCTGTAGTAGCTGGTTACTTCGAGCTGTTATCGCAAACCGACTACGATGCGTTTCTTCTTGAGGCAGCCTCAATGAGCAAGACAGCCAAATACTATCGCGTTGTGGAATGGCGGAAGTATTTTGGAGCGAGCTTTCTCAGATATAGCGAGGCTGCCACAATAACGAGGACGTTTTGACCAAGGAATGCAATTCATTGGCTCTACATGTATCTTCTACAGCTCGTTTGTCTTCTCCTTGCAGGTTGGGGCCTAATATTATTTCTTCTATCAAAATATGTGGCTCAAATGGTACGCTGATACCGGATTCTGGCACCGCTACGCCAGCTTCTTCGGCGGAGCGAAGCGAAATCGCGATACGCAATTCATGTTCACTTTCAAAAGCTTTGTGTTTATAGAAGAAACGTTCAAGCATACCTACGTTAAGTCTTACTTTAGTTAAGTCAACGTATCTGACGTGACCCCATACAGGAGTCTCCTCCGCAAATCTAGGTTCGAGATGAAAAGGCCTCAGCGCATTCTTCAATTTTGATGCAGTAGTTCGTATCGCAACTCCTTTTCTTTCCGAGGCGTAGAGCTTCCACATCGCTTCGCTCTCATCTTCTCCCTTATTCCAACAACTAATTTTAGTTAATCGTCGAAGTTCTTCGAAAGCTCTCTCAGTACCGTCGATTCGTTCAAATCGAGGGTCAACAGGATGTGGATAAACTATTGACGTTGCGCCTTCAAACGGATCGTCAAACTGACGTGCTGATGCGAAATAAAGACACCGTCTATCTATCATTTCCACGAATCTATCTGCCCGAATGTAACGCCACAAAGATTCATCTGGCGCTATGTCTTGTTCAGCCCATATCACGTTCATCTCAGTTAACCCGTCTTATACTGATACAGCATCATCAATTAGGCCAACAGGTAATCCGTTTCGTCCGCTATTGCTGTAGTGGGCGATAACGAACCCAGCATACTTTTCCTGAATTCCAATAGGCACATCGTTGTCCACCAAAATAATTTGGCAGGCGACATTTTTTTCTTCTGCCTTTTCTGCGACATCAATCATGTACTCGTACATATTGTGATATTTCGACGGGTCTGAAATATTCTCTTTTGAATCGGCATTTGTATCTGTCTCTGTATATTTTTCTTGCGTTTTCCCGAGATATTTACCAACCGTATCGATCATAAGAAATGCTGGAAGATTTACGGAATCTTCAAGAGCAGATTCGAACAGCGATATGAGATAGCCGATGGAAAGAATAGTGCGCAAGCCACCGGAGGTGATGTCTTTGTACTCTCTGTTACGTAGCTCAGGAAGATAGGAAGACGGCGTAATACGAACATCTCTCCTGTCTTTAATGTTCACTTTCGTCAAATAGCGGTTTAAAGAGTCTCCTAATTTTGAGAGAACTTCAGAAATTGACGGGGCAGAAAGCCGCAATTTGTCGAGATCCTTTTGAAGAGCCTCGATTCTTGATATGAGCCGATCCAGTTCATCAAATATATTTCGCTGCTGATTACGAATTTTTAATGAATTATTTAATTGACTTTCTTTTTCTTTTACAGTGGCGAGTTCTTTTGAAATTCCGTCTCTCTCCGAAAGATAGGGGGTAATCATAGTCGCAGACTCTTCATCCAAAATACGGCGAAGCTTCTCTTGATCTTGATAGAGAGACTTAATTTTCATTGACAGAGAGTGGTGTTTCCCGCGTTCAGTCACCAGTAATGAGTCGAGATCGCGAATTCTCCGAGTCAAAACGTTAACTTCCTGATTCACCTTGTCAGACTCATCTATCCTATGTTCGTGTTTAATTGAATCAAGTGACAAATGGTTGTCGCAAATCGGGCAATTGAACAGCTCTGAGGGAAGTGAACCAATTTGGTCTTTAGCGGTTTTTATGGCTTTGAGTTTCGATATGTCAGTCTGGTAATCGTTTTTAAGGCGTGAATATCGTTCGATAGCTAGCTCGCAGTTCGTCCGATCATTCAAAGTAAGTTTGATGTCTCCTGATAGCTCAGACAACGAATCACGAAGGAAACTATAAGTTTCGCTATCGGCCGTCATGGACTTGTTGATTTCAGAAAGCTGGTCCTTGAGGGTTTGCTCCTGCCTTTGAAGTTCCTCTATCGAATCAGTAAGCCCAATCGCTGATTCAAATTCGGTTTCCCGTAAAAACTCAGAAACTGCCTGGTATTTTCCATCCAAACGTTTCCGATCATTGTGCAAGTTCGAGAGTTGCAATTCGAGTTCTGAGATATGGCTGTCCAATAAATTGAACACATATTTGAACGTTTGTTTATTTTTGTTATAGACAACCCAATTGCCGAATCCGAGCAGCTGCTTGCTGCCCACGTCGTCTTGTTTCAAATAGCAAAACTTAAACAAATCACGGAAGCTGAGACGCACTAATTGTGAATCGGCTTTTGAGGGGGCTTCTAGTACTTTTAGGATCGGCAGATTAAGCGAGCTCAGAAGGAAGTCTGATAGATATCCGTCCGGGCCTGCACTTCTGTAATTTGGAGACAGTTTTTTCGGAAATACTGAATCTGTCTCGTCGAAGGCAGATGGATAAACCTCGACTAATTTTGATGAATCAAATATGTCGCGTTTGATTACATAGACGTGACCACTGAGAAGGACCTCCATCGCAGCGTATACAACAGAGGTCTCGATTTCATGGTCATAGATGAATTCCGACGAGCCAAATAGATAATTGATAATTTCTAAAATACTAGACTTCCCAGTAGAAGAGTCTCCGTAAATAATATTCACGCCTGGGAAAAAATTGACTTCATAATTTTTGCGCCTGCCGACAAGTATGATTTTTCTTATTTGGATGCTGGGGCGTGTGTTCATGTCTTATGCTCTAAATACGTTGTTTAACAAAACATTTAGGTTTTTAGTGGTCTCGGAATTCACCTGTTGAAGACTTTTTGAAAATATCCTCAATCGGTCAAAATAGTCGCCATTGAGATTATTGGCGAGAGCAATCCCGGTATGTGACAGAGAATACATAAAGCCTTCAGTTTTTCTATAGGTCACTTCTAGGAGACCTCTACCCGCTGCTTCCTGCAGAATTCTCTTTATCCAATTTGAATCGAACAACGGATCCAAATTAACGGTAATTCCGCCAATCGAATACCTTTCGTTCTCGCTTAGTGCCACAGTATCTTTTCCAATCTGTTCAAGAACCTTGTTCAGAACGATAGGATTCCTCAAAAGATACATAAAAATCAAAAGCCGCTCGTTGTTAATCAGTTTTTTACCGCGATCCGTTTTGGCCAAAAATAGAAGAATAATCATCATGGTGGCAAGATTGAGTCCACCATCTTGATCGGGAACGAGATAAGGCAAATTACTCATGATTCAACGCAATTAATTTCGCTTTGAGGTCGTCGAGTGCGGGTACTGATTGTGTTTCGCTCCACCAGATATCATTAGTTAGATCATTTGCCAATTGGTGAAGCATTCCTTTTTTGTGTAAGCCATGAATGAGGGGAAGAGCGGTTTTTAAATAGCCGGAGTCTTCATCAATTATCTTTTGATGGATTTCACTAACCAATAATCCAGAATTACTCTCTCCATTACTAATATATTTGCCGTACGAATCTTGATATAAGGTTCTTATGCGGTCGTATAGGTCTTTTAATTTCTTCTGGTCAGCTGAACTGCTGAACAATTTGCGAGCATATTCTGCATTTAAAAAGTGCTCTTTGGAATGGCTCACTACCGCGTTGTGGACGTCTGCGACTAAAAGCTTGAGAACAAAATATTCGTCGTTAAATTGTTCTGGGTGGTCAAGTTTTTGGAATTCCAGTTTGTCACGAGAGGAGTCTCCATTCAGAAACTCCTCTAGAAAGTGCTCGATTGCTTTTATCAAATTGCTGTTTGCGCCAGAGGGTTTGCAAATCGATAGATGCGTATCGTCGCATGCAATAACGTCCTGTTCTGTATTTTCCAGACCGATGGCGCTGTGCTTTTTCACTACGTCATCATAAGTCCCGTAGAAATATTTAATAACAGGCTTATCGCTGAGCTTTACCCACGAATCATTCAATGCTGGGCATAGTTCGCTAAGGGGTGCTAAATCGTGAATCTGCTGATTGTTTGAGAGTAATTTTCCATACGTAGCTAGATCCGCACCCAAGTGTGGAACGGCTAACGATATAACCAAACGAATACGATTTATGGAATTTAACTCAGCATCTCTAATGAGCGCGGCTTTCGTCACTAACCCACCCATGCTATGAGCAATAATGAATATGTTTTCGTACCCAGAAAGTTGAAATCGCAGCTGACTTCTGAGGAGCGCCGCGATCTCATTAATGCTGATATTTTTCTCGACTTTTTGAAACGGTCGCTTTAGAAGTGCGCGAATTCCTGTCAGCCTCGCGTTTGCATTCGGAAATAAGTTTGTTAATTTGGAGAAATATTCGAAGCAAGCAATATCGAAGTTGCTTTCAATTTTTTCGATAGTTCGAAGCTGGTCAAAGAAGTATCCATGCTCGGTATTCTTCCAAGTATCTCTTCCGCCAGTAAACCCATGTACAAACAGAATGAGATTTGGGCGGCCTGCGTTAGTGACAAATTCAATCATATGTTCTCGTTATTAATTTTTCCCCAATGCCAATAATAACAAACAGGGAGGTGCGTCGCATGACGTGGTTACGTTATCCGTTTGAATTTCTCCTCGGATCGTATCTGACGTCAGCAATAGCGAGAAAGGGTGAGGGAAATGTTGTCTCTAGAGCAAAAAAGTACTTGCTCGGAATATTGTCCGGCAATTGTCACTACTTAGCATGGGCGGCAGCATTGAGTTCTTCTTCGCTGGTTGCAAAGATGAATTCATGAGAGTGCTTCGCCATGAAGGAATTAAGATATTCGACCTTTGATTTGTCGTCGATGTATTCATCATTCGGCGATTTCTTTGCCCAGAGTGCCAACTCTGGGCTAATCGGGAAGTAGATCGATGAATCCTTTGAGATTTCACCAGATACGGCAAGCAAATTGTAGATAGGCTGATCAGACGTGATTAGGTTTTTTCCAGATTTGTTGTATATCAATCTCAGATCAAGATAATCACAAAGGTAAGAACCAATGCCGCCTGCGAAGATAAATATGCTCGCTGCGTGAATTTTCTGTAAATCGCAGTCTTTATATTCCTCTGGAATATTCAGATTTGGATTCGTTGGAAACGCATTTCTGATCTTTTTCGTTCGAGTGTATTGATGCCCTAGATAGATGCAAAGATGAATTTTGCTTTTGTGATCCTCTAGGATGGCGGCATTTCCATTTCTCAGCTCCTTGAGAATAGGAAGGGCTTGTTGTTCTATCATGGTATGGTGCCACTCCATGCCGAATTTCGACGTATCCTTTTCGGACTGGGCAATTGCCAAATAGGTAGCAAGGCTGCTTTGATTGACAACCTGATTGATTAACGGACCAATTGTCACCATGCTTTTAAGTAGCTTGACTTCGGAGGGGGATAGTTTTGGAATCTCGTAGAAATAGCGCTCTTGCGCGACATTCTCTGTAGAGGTTCTAAAATTCTTTCCACCTCGCCTAGCCCATATCTGGCCGTCTGATGCCCAGGCCGAGAGATAGTATTCCCAAACATAGTGTTGCTTTTTTGTTCTTTCACTCATGTGCAGATTTCTTGAAAGCTATCTTTCAATATAGAAGAGTTCTAATCGACGATAAATTTACTTATTTTTGTTTCTGAATTTATGAATTTCCAAGTGCTCATATTGAATTGGAATTCCAAATAAATCATGCAAGCGTGTTAGGTAGCGTGCAGCATCATGGGTAATTTTGTGAGGGCCGACAATAATTAGCTCTTTCACTAAAATATCTTCTTTTCCCCAATATGCGTACTCTAGCAATTGAGGTATCGCTTGTCTTATGCATGACTTGACTGAGTTCGCTATTTTTATTTCGTAAAAGATGTAATGACATTTGCACTTTACTACTAAGTCAATTGCAGTTCCTTGTCCCGTAGGGATTTCGGTTCCTACATTTTTTTTGCCAAATTGAATAGATAGTTTTTTGTAAAGTTCTGTTTGTAACTCGTTGTGCGCTAGGAGAATTTCCCAATCTTTACTCTTTGTGGCCGCATTTATAATTCCGGTTTTTTTTTCCCTATGTCCTGACTTGAATATAAATCTCGTGGATGACGATATATCCAGGGCGTCCGAGAAATATAAGACGTCCTCATCCGTTATGTTTCTTATTTTTGAGCTTTTTTCGGAAGTTTTTTTCTTTTTTTTGATGGGAGTCGGGGTATTGCAAAAATTGATAATCTTATGAAATGGATCGCACAAAAAATCACGTAAGAGATCTATAGATTTTTGACCCGATATTTCAAAGTCAACTACGTCGTAAGGGATACCGTGCCTATTTTTTATTGCGTGGCAATGGCCGCGTCGAAATTTCGGAAGAATCCTTTTTTTTGGAATAACGAATCTAACTCTTGAATGTTTAATACTGGCACTGATAGTTGTGTAGCCTTCGCCATGGCTATTAAATCTATATTCTGGGGGGCCATTTCGATTAATGTACCCATGGTATTCTGACAAATAAAATTCGAGCAATGTATTCAAAGCTAGATCGAAATGACGACGGGCGGTTGGATTGTTTTGAAACCATCTGTGGGCATTTCTCTTTTTCGCGAGTACCGGGTTGCGAGGTTCTAAAGATTTTTTGGTTGTTGTCATCTTTTGAATTGCGATAGATGTCGCCCAAGCTTGTGACGAGATGGATGAACTTTAAATTTCTGACTATCCAGCGTTGAATGCGCGGCCGCTAAGAAATTTAGCAGATATAGAAGATAATCAGTGTTGAAGCGAGAATTGATGTAATCGCAAAGAAAATAGCAGCGAATTGCGGGATTCAAAATAGGGGCTATAACAGCGACCTATTACACCGCATATCAGAAGCTTTAGGTGACCACGGTGGGTTCGAAAGTGGCATGGCAGCTCAACCCACAATCCATGTGGTCTTCTGCTCGACACTACATAAGGCTGCGCTGGAACTCGCATGAACAGCGGTTTTTTTGATGTGGCGGGGCTTGGGAAGCTTCTGCTCTACCATTGAGCTTCACCCGTGAGGCCGCGAATTTTACGCGGGATTGTCCTGCTCCGGCAAACCGGGCCTTTGGGACAGGAGGAGCCGGGATGGGCGATGGATGTTGTCATCGCGTTGCTGCATCCCGGTAAATTCAGTCTCCGGCTTGCTTATCCTGCTCCTTGGCCTCCCGCGCCTTCCTCTCCTTGGCATATTTCTCGGACATCTTGCGCCATTGATTCAGTTGCCGAAAATAAGTCCGTTTGACGCTGACCTCCGATAGCGGCTGTATGCCACGAATCGGACTGACGGGAGGGACGCGACGTTCGCTCATGATGCCTGGCTCCTGCTGGGGGATGTTTGTTCGCGGTATCTTACTCCCGGGATCGTCCGGTGTCCTTCGCAAGAACAAATGCGTCAGTCCCCCTCAGGCAACAACCCATGCTCCACCATCGCCCTGCGCGCCGTTTCCTCTCCAAACATGGTCAGAAACGCCCGCCCTGTCGCACCCGATGCAGTGCGCGCCCCCACCGCCCCCACATACACCGTGTAATTCTGAATGTCCGCCGGCAACGGCCCCACCAGCTTCGCCCCCTTGACCAGCAGAATCTCGCTCTGCTGATGCAATGCCAGCGCCGCACTTCCATCCACCAGTTTTTCCGCCACCAGTCCACCAGGCACCAGCACTTCCTTGGCGTGCATCTGACTGGCGATGCCAAGCCGTTCAAACAATTTTTCCAGATAGATGCCGCTCGATCCGCCGGCCTTGGGATCGATCACTGCGACGGAAGGCGCGTCCAGCAAGGCCTTCCTGAATTGCGCCACGGTGGCGATGGCAGGCGAGGGCGCGCCTTGCCTGACCGCCACGGCAATCCCCACCCATGCAATCGGCCGCTCGCTGGCCAGATTCAGATAGCCGTCCTTGCCCAGTCCGCGCAACACGCCATCCGGTGCCACCACCACATCCGCCGCCGCACCCGATCGCACACGCTTGTCCACGACGCCGCCCGTGGCGTTGTCTACCGTGACGTGGATGCCGCTGCGCCGCTCGAAGTCGGCGGCCACCGTGCGCACGATGGGCGCGATGGCCCCGGCGGCGAGCACCCGGAGTTCGTCCGCACAAGCGGGCAGGGCAACGAAGGAAGAAAAAACGGAAAAGGTCGCAGCGAACAGCAGCGGAAGACGGAACGCACGCACGGTGACTCCAGGTGATGGAATACGGGGGACGGGAAAGGAGCGGCAGAAAAATACGTCGGCACCGATTATACGATGCGTGCAGAGGCCACGTTTGCGCCTGCCGGAGCGGCCCGCTGAGACGGCCAACCGCGCTTGATTATCGGTGATGAGGGTGATGAAGGATCTTGCTCAACCGCATCACCCGAACCTATCTGGGCGACCGCGACACCGCCCCCGCATCCCAATCCCCAAACGCCCGTGACCGCATCCCCGCATCCACCAGATAAGCCTTGACCAGCTTCAACAACACCAGCCCCGCTACGAACAGCATCACCATCAACGCCACCAGCACCGCCGCCTCGCCCCACGCCGACAGACCCGAAGAGGCCCACGGCCAGCGCACCTGCCTGGCCTGCGCCGAGCGGATCGCCGCAAAGCACAGCCATCCCAGCATCGGCACAAACGGCAGTACCGTACGCCAGCGCAAGGACATGGGCCCGCAGAACACCAGCCAATAGCTGAAGAGGCCCAGGGGCATCACTCCATGGCGCAAGGCACTCACCAGCGCCCCCGGCGCATCCCCGCGTTGACCGTGGACCATTCCGGTGTCCGACAACGCCGCCAGGAAAACGCACACGATCAGCGTCGCCAGCATCGTCGATTTCCGCGGCGAATCAGGGACCCCGCGTCGTTCGCGCACCAGCAGATGCGCAAAGCATCCGCCACAGAGCAGGGCCGTCAGGGCCGTCGTGCAGGCGGTATAGGTGGACAGCGAACGTGCCGCCAGCGTGGCCACCATCAGCAGCACGCTGGCAGCGACAAGGCCGCCTTCCATCCCCAGCCGCACGCGGCGATGGATGGGGAGCACATGGACGTGCGCCGTCACGGCCGATGACCTGGGAAAGAGAAGCGCGGGCGCAAGCGGCATGAGGAAACTCCTCGTTGCCATGAAGTGGCGGTCAGGTGGGGAAGGGAAATCGGGCGAGGCAACATCCATCGAATTCTAATGGCCGCACTCGCAAAAGAAATCAGTCCGTTTGGACTGAAATGCCTGATGCAGGATGTAAATTTTTTACTGCTGGAATCGGTGCGCCAGCGCGCCCAGTCCAATTGGACTGGTTCAATTCCGTGATCGTCTCACTTATAATTTTTTGCCCCATTTTCAGGGGAAGAGGCACGGATTCGCGCCCTCATTTCACCGGCCGGCATGGGGGCATGCCGGTCCCTGCTTCCTTATCTGCGGAACTCTCATCGTCTATGTTGTTGCTCACCGGAAGTACCGGATTCATCGGCGGCGCGCTGGCCGCTCGTCTCATCCGCACGCCACGCTGGGAGCGCTCGCTGTTCCTGGTCAGGTCGGCCAATCGCAACGAAGGGCGCGCACGCTTGGCGTCTAACCTGCGTCTGCACGGCGTGAGCGAGGACGAACTGCAGCGCCTGTCGCCTGACCAGATTCTGTGCGGCGACCTTACCGGGGTGGAGCGCTGGATCGATGATCCGCGCCTGCTGCAGGTCAGCGATGTGGTGAACTCGGCGGCCCTGGCCTCGTTCGGCAGCCATCGTTCCATCTTCCCCACCAACGTCGACGGCGTGCTCGCCATGGCGCACGGCCTCTCGCGCGGACGCCCGCTGCGGCGCTTCATCCAGATCGGTACCGGCATGTCCTGTGGCCGCAACGCGCCGCGCCCGGTGTCGGAAGACTATTCTCCTGCCGATGACGTCGAGCACTACCTCGATTACACCGCCAGCAAATACCAGGCCGAACAACGCCTGCGCACCGAACTGCCCGAGTTGCCGCTGGTCGTCGCGCGGCCGTCCATCGTGGTCGGCCATACCGAACTCGGATGCGCCGCCTCGGGCAGCATCTACTGGGTCTTCCGTCTGGCGCGCGCCTTGCAGGCCTTCCCCTGCGAGCTGGACCAGAAGATCGACGTGATCCCGGTGGACTATTGCGCCGAAGCCCTGCACCTGCTGCTGGAAAAACCGACGCTGAAATACGCGGCGTACAACATCTCGTCCGGCCCCAGTCACGCCTGCACCTTCGGCGAAATCGATGAAGCCATCAGCGTCGGCACCGGTGAGAAAAAGATGTCACGCTACCGCCAGACCCACTACGACAGCTTCCTGCAGATGCAGGACCGCTTCAAGGACCTGATCGGTCCCTGCAACAAGCGCATCGTGTTGAAGGCGATTCGTTCGTATGGCTATTTTGCGGCGGAGGAAGTGCTGTTCGACAACCAGCGCCTGATCGAGGAGGGCATGCGGCCTCCGCAGCCGCTCACTGATTACGTGACCCTGTGCGAACGCACCAGCAAGGATATCCTCATCGCGCAGCAGATGAAGTACGACTACAAGACCTGAGCCTTCCGCTCAGTCGTCGTCCTCAAGCGATGCGAAAAATTCACCAGGCTCAGCGGCATCACGCGGGCGCATCGAGCAGGATCTCGATGCGTTCCTTGCCGCGTCCGGTGTTCTTGCGTTTGAGTCGCAGTGTTCCCACTTCGGCGGTGGTGCGCGGATGCGTACCGCCGCAGGCCATGCGCGCAAATCCTTCCACTTCCCAATAACGCCGGCCGGCGGCTTCATCGCTGAATGCGGTGACGATGGGCAAGCCCGCCGCCACCAGCTCCTGCGCGGCCGCCTCGATGGCAGGGAACAGCGGTGCCAGGCTGGTGTCGCTGGCGAAGTCCACGCGCGCCTTGTCCATGGCGATGTGTGCGCCGATGCGTTCGATGCCGGGCCGCATCTGATAAACCAGCTGCAACACCATCTCGGCCGCAAAGTGCAGGCGCATCAGGCGATAGCGGCGTGCCCAGTCAATCTGCAGGTGAACCGCATCACCGACCCGCAGGCCATGGCCGGGCGGCAGCGTATAGACGATGGTCTGGTCACGCTTCTCGGCCTGCAGCACAGGATGGCCGCCCAGCGTGCCGGCATCGCTCTCCTGGCCACCGGAGAAGGCGAAGAAGATGGTCTGCGCGATTTGTACCTGATCACCATCGACTGCCGTGACGGTCGTGTCGAGTTCAGTCTGATAGGGGGCGGACCAGAATAACTTGTGCGTCATGTTGTCAGTGGGCAGGGACAGCAATAGATGATCAGCGGTAGCATCGGCAGGTCATCAGCCTGCCGATGCGTTCAAAAATGTGAGAAGAGATTCTACGATAACGGCGGACTTCAGCTTCGCATCGCCTGCCTTACGCGGGATGCGCTTCCAGCAAGTCTTCAATCGCCGCAATATCCACCGCATCGCGCTGCCCCGGCCGCAGCAATTCATCCGCATAAGTCCGCCACAAGCCACTGTGCAGGAAGTAGCGGAACAACTCCGTATCCAGATGCTGTTCCCGGCACATCCTGGCCATGATGCGCAGCGATTCCGACAAGGTCTTGGCCGGCTTGTACGGACGGTCCGCCGCCGTGAGTGCTTCGAACACATCGGCCAGCGCCATCACCCTGTCCTGCAAGGGCAGCCCGGATGCGCGCAGGCGGCGCGGATAGCCGGTGCCATCCATTTTTTCGTGATGATTGGCGGCGGTATCGGGCACGCTCTTGAGCGAATCCGGCCACGGCAGACTCTTCAACATCACCAGCGTCTGCACGATGTGATTGTTGATGGCGAAACGGTCTTCCTCGGTCAGCGTGCCGCGCCGCACGGTCAGGTTGTGCAGTTCGCCCATGTTCTGCCGGACCTGCGGCAGCTGCATGTCGAAGCCCAGCACATTGCGCGGGTCGCCGCGTTCAACCGGTGGCCGGTGTCCGTCTTCCCAGGCTACCTTGTGTTCCGGCTTGTCGGCCAGCAAGGTCTCGGTGCAGGGCAGTTCCTGCTGCATCTGTCCACCACGCGCCGCGGCGAGCCGCCGGCTTTCTTCATCGGCCAGGCCCAGGCTGTCATCGAAATGACGCTGCCAGGTCTGCATGGCGATCTGGCGCAGCCGTGCGATGGCTTCGTCCGACATGGCTTCGCCCCCGACATTGCATTGCGCGACAAAGGCAAAGTCCTCGCGCAGCTGATGCCGGCGGCGCTCCAGCTCTGCGCGCCAGGATTCGGCCCGGGCTGCAGGCAAGGTAGCGTAGAGCTCGCGCAGCAGATCCAGTTCGGCATCGCGCCACAGCACTTCAAAACGCATGCGCACTTCGTGGATGCGGTTGTGGATCACCTCCAGCTTGGTCGCCTTGTCCACGATGTGTTCGGGACTGGTGACCTTGCCGCAATCGTGCAGCAGCGCCGCCAGCTGGAAGGCATAGCGCTGGTCCTCGTTGAGGGTGAAGCCGGCGTAGCGGCCTTCACTTTCTTGCGCCAGGCGGTCGACCAGCTGGATGGCCAGGTGCGGTACGCGTTCGCAGTGGCCGCCGGTATAGGGACTCTTGGCATCGATGGCGTCGGCCATCAGGCGGATCAGGGATTCCAGCAGGGCCTTCTGCGCAGCGATCAACTGGCGCGTTTCGATGGCCACCGCCAGCATGCCCGACAGACGCCGCGCAAAGGCCAGGAAGCGCGGATCCTCGTGCACGCTGTCATGGGCATGCATCAGTACCAGCAAACCTTCGAGTGAGCCGTTGCGGCCACGCAGATCCAGTTCCACGCGCATGCGGCCATCGTCGGTCTCACGTGCGGCGATGGTGTCGGCAGCGCCTGCACCCGTGCCTTGTGCGTCATACGCCATGCTGTCGGTCAATCCGCATTGCTGGCCATAGGCCGCCGCGCGCTGCATCTGGCCGTCTTCGCGCTGCCACAGATAGACGGCACCGCCGTCGCAGCGCGTGGCCTGCACGAATTTCTCCAGCACCTGCTGCAGCATCTCTTCGACATGCGTCTCGGTACTGAGGATGGCGCTGATGTCGAGGAAGGCTTCCACCGTCAGGCTCACGTGGTCCACCATGTCGGTGAGCATGTTGATTTCGCGCAGGGTACTGCGCCGCCGGTCCTGGGTGCGGAAGTCGAAGCGCGACATGCGTCCGGCCCGCACCGCCAGCCGCTCCATGCTGCGGCCGATGGCGCGCCCGGCCCACCAGCCCAGCGGCAGGAACGCCAGCACCACCAGGAAGGCCACCAGTACCAGGGTCTTGCGATTGCGGTCGAGCTGGCCCAGCAGTTCGTCACCGGGCGCGGCAATGAGCAGCCTCAGTGCATGGCCATCGATGACGTCGAAGGGCAGCGACAAGCCCAGCCACTCACGCCCGTTCACGCTGTAGAGCGCGCTGGTCTCGCCGGCCAGCGCACGTGCGGAGAGCTGTGACAGGCTCGGGACTTCCAGATCCTTGAGACTGCGGAAACGGAAACTCTCGCCCTCCTGTTCCAGTACGCGCGCCATATCGCTGTAGGCGATCACGCGCTGGTGCTCGTCCACCAGTGCCAGTTCGCTGTTGGGCGTCAGGCGCAGGTTGCCGAGGCTGGCGGCGAGGTCGTCCAGCGTCATGTCGATGGCGACCACGGCCTCGCCGTCGCGCGCACGCTGCGAGAGGCTGATGCCGATCTGGCGCGTGGTGAAGAAGACGTAAGGGGCCGAGATGGAGGGGATGAGCGAGCGGTCCGCCGTGGCGTACCAGGGGCGCGTGCGCGGATCGAAGAGATAGTCCGCCTCATCGCGCAGGGCCAGCAGTTTCAGTTCGGCATCATAGAAACGGTATTGCCCGTGCTGCGTGCCATCGGCATCGCGCACGATGCTTTGTACCAGGAAGGTCGATGCCGCCGGTGCCGAGAAGAAGGCGCGCTGGTCGGCGCCACGCAGCGAGCGCACCAGCAGGAAGTCGCCATTGGGGTAGCCCACGTAGACTGCCGACACCAGCGGATTGGCGACCAGGTCGATGGAGAAGGCGGCAATGCGCGTGAGGCGCTCGTCGAGTTGCGTGGCTTGCGTGATCGGATCGAAGGCCAGCTGGCGCAGCGTGGCCACGGCCGGGTCGATGATGCGGCGCGAGCGCTCGGTCATGATGCGTCCGGCATCCTCGGCTGAGCGCTCGGCCATGTCCAGCAGCACCTGGCGCGCGCCCCACCAGCCTACCGAGACCAGCACCACGGCCAGCAGAACCATGCCCGTCATCACCAGGGCGGAAATGCCGAAGCGCACCGGCAAGCCAGGCACGGTGGCATCATCGTCGGACGGATCAAACAAGGGGCGTTCGGGAAGGGGCATCGAGCACGCAGTGACTGGGTGACATGCAACGGAACCCGCGATGCCATCAGCGCCGCCCACCTCCGGCGCATAACGGGACACGGCCTCTTTTTTCTTCGGGCCAATATACCGGAATTACGTTGGGCCAGCAAAAAGCGGTCAAGTCACTGTCGGCGGCACTGCCGGGCATCGTGATGGCGTGACGCTCCTTGCCGGTGGCGACGCAGTAGCCGGGCGGAGCGGCCCTGCCGGGGCGGCCAAGCGTGCGATGCCTACAGAAAAACCACACATTTATCAATAGATACCTGCAAGATGTCGCATGTGGTGTACAATACGACCTGTACTTGCATCAAGTTGTATTCTTGTTGGTTCCAATTCCGCCTGACTGTCGTTCCCTCCTCGGTCGTTCTGTTTTCTTTCCTTCGGTTTCAGTTCTTGGTTTCAAGTGCCTATCAGGCATCTGCCTTCATTCGTCCCAAACTTTTCCAAAGGAAACAAACATGAGCACTCAAACCGGCGTAGTCAAATGGTTCAACGATGCCAAGGGCTTCGGCTTCATCACTCCTGATGCTGGCGGCGCTGACGTCTTCGCGCACTTCCAGGACATCCAGTCCAACGGCTTCCGCAGCCTGTCGGAAAACCAGCGCGTGTCCTTCGACCGCGGTGTCGGCCCCAAGGGTGAAAAGGCCACCAACATCAAGGTCATCTAAGACCGCGATATTCGCGCAAGCGAAGCAGAACATCCTCGCTGACCGCGCCTGAACGCCTCCGGAATTCCATACGCTCCAGAGGCCAGGCCGGCAGACTCCCGCAGTCCTTTCATGTCGGCGCGATTTTGTCGCAGACTCTCACCTGGCAGATAGCCAGGGAGGGCCGGTACCGAAGGTCAGGGCAGCGCAGGACGTCGTTCCTGCCAGAGACTCAGCTGTGGCCGTGCAGATAGCGCGGGCAGGTGAACCACGAAGGCAGGAGCGCGTCAGTCACGGCGCAAGCCGTGTAGCAAATAGTTAATTAATCGCTCGTAGAGCGTGACACCGGCCCGCACCAACGGCGGCCTCCGGACCACAACACGAACACCTGGATTGAGTCCAGCACCGGCCAGATAGGCCGGGCAGGACACTCTCGCAGCACCTGGCAGATCGCCAGGGTCATGAGGGAATCCAGCGTTAATCAATGAACGGCCCATCTGGTTTCAGATGGGCTTTTTGCGTTCTGGAACCTATATAAATCATATAAATGGTTTATGTCGTCTGGCTGTGCGGACTGTCCAGCAGCTGCAAAGCCTGCGCCAACACCGCTTCTGGCGTGATGCCGAAATGCCGGTACAACACATCCGCTGGCCCCGGCGCACCGAAGCCCGCCATGCCCACGAAGCCGCCGCGCGCGCCCAGATACCGATCCCATCCAAAGCGCACTGCCGCTTCCACGCCCACCCGGACCGTGTCCTCGCCCAGTACGGCGTCACGATAGCGGCTGTCCTGCTGGTCGAACAATTCCCAGCACGGCAGCGATACCACGGCGGTGGCCACGCCCCGCGCTTCCAGCAGGTCGCGCGCAGCACAAGCGATGGCCACCTCCGAACCGGTGGCCAGCAAGCTCACCTGACGCGGCCCGCACTGCGCTTCTTCCAGTACATATCCCCCGCGCGCACTGAGATTGCTCACCTCGAAGCGCTTGCGCACCGGCGGCAGGCTCTGTCGTGCGAAGACCAGACTGACCGGTCCGCTGCGGTGCTGCATGGCGACTTCCCAGCATTCCACCGCCTCGCTGGCATCGGCCGGACGCATCACCAGCATGTTGGGCATGGCGCGCAGCGAGGCCAGGATTTCCACCGGCTGGTGTGTCGGCCCGTTCTTGCCGATGCCGATGGAGTCGTGACTGAACACGAATTTCACCGGCAAGCCCATCAGCGCAGCCATGCGCATGGCCGGGCGTTCATAGTCCGAGAAAGCCAGATAGGTCACGGCCAGCGGAATCACGCCGCCATGCGCGGCGATGCCATTGGCCATCGCGCCCATCACGTGTTCGCGTACACCGCAGTGCAGGTAGGCGCCGCTGCGGTCGCTGGCGGTGAAGGCCTTGAGCGAGCCCTTGTGCGCCGTGGGCGCTTCAAGATCGGCGCAGCCCACCATGCGTTCAGGGATCACTTCGGCCAGCAGCTGATTGAGCGCGGCCGAGATCAGGATGCCGCCCTGCGCCTGCGCAGGCTCGTGCGCGCTACGCTTGAATTGCAGCAACACATCCTGCCACCCATCGGGCAAGTCACCCCGCAGGACACGTTCGAATTCGGCGCGCTGCGTGGGCGGCAGGGCCTGCAGGCGCTGATGCCAAGCGGCATGTTCATCGCGATTGCGTTGGCCGAAGTTGCGCCACGGCGCAAGGATGTCCTGCGGGATCTCGAAGGGCGCATGCGGCCATTGCAGCAGATCGCGTGCGGCTTGTGCATCCTCCGCATGGAGCCGTGCGCTGTGGCCGCCGCGCTGGCCCTGCACACGCGGGATGCCTCGGCCGATGATGGTGCGGCAGGCGATCATCGAGGGACGGTCCGAGGTACGTGCAGCGTCGAGTGCGCGCGAGACCGCCTCGATGTCATGCCCGTCCACCTCCACAACATGCCAGCCGGCCACGCGGAAGCGCTCGGGCACGTTCTCGCTGATGGAGAGTTCGGTGGCACCGTCATCGGTGATCTGGTTGTCGTCCCACAGCAGGGTCAGTTTGGCGAGGCGCAGATGGCCGGCCAGGGAAATCATTTCCTGTCCGATGCCTTCCTGCAGGCAGCCATCGCCGACGAAGGCGTAGGTGCGGTGATTGACGATGCCATCGCCGAAGCGCGCATTCAGGTAAGCCTCGGCGACCGCCATCCCGAAGGCATTGGCGATGCCCTGGCCGAGCGGACCGGTGGTCACTTCGATGCCGAGTTGCGGATCGTATTCCGGATGGCCGGCACAGTGCGAACCGAATTCGCGGAAGTTGCGCACCTGCTCCAGCGTGATGTGTTCGTAGCCGGTGAGGTAGAGCAGGCTGTAGAGCAGCATCGAGCCGTGGCCATTGGAGAGCACCACGCGGTCGCGGTCCGGCCAGGTCGGATCGGCCGCATGAAAGCGCAGGTGGCGGGCGTAGAGGGCGGTGGCGATCTCGGCCATGCCCAGCGGCACGCCTTGATGGCCTTCAGTGGCGCGCACGATGGCGTCGATGGAAAGAAAGCGGATGGCATGCGCCAGCGGCTGCAGGGGATGTGGGGTCATGACAGCAAGACGCATCTGCCCGGCAGAACAGGGCGATGCGTCAGTCTCCGTTGTAATGGTGGAGACTTATTCTTGGCGGTCGGTACGGGTGCAGGCAAGCGATGAAAATTCAGGCTTGGCTGAATTGGCGTCAAGTAGACGCAAGTTTCCCGCTTTCTTCACGCAACCACTGCAGGAACAACACCACCTCCGGCCGCGATTTGTTGCGTGCCGGGCAGACCGCAAAGTGTTGCGTGATCTCCAGCGTCATGCCGTCCGAAAACACCGGCTGCAGCCGTCCGCTGGCCAGATGCCCGGCGCCGAAGGCATCGCTCTCGAAGACCACGCCCAGTCCCTGTACCGCCGCTTCGATGCTCATCATCGCGCGGTCGAAGCGCAGCGCGATGCGTTCCGGACGCAGATCCGGCGCGTAGCGGGCAAACCATTCCGGCCATTGCAGCAGGCTGCCGCGCGACTGGATCAGCGGGGCCAGCACCAGGTCTTCCGGGGTCTCGATGCGATGGCGCGCGAGAAAATCCGGGCTGGCCATCGGGATCACCTGCTCCGACAGTACCGGTTCGATTTCCAGATCCGGCCAGTGCGGTACGCCGCAGCGGATGTCCAGATCCACCTGCCCGATCTCGAAATCGGAAATTTCCGGCGAGGCCGACAAGCCGAAGGCGATCTCCGGATAGCGCTGCGTAAAGCGTCCGATGCGCGGCATCAGCCACAGGCTCGCGAAGCTGGGGCTGGAATGGATCTGCAGCGAATTTTCCACGCCATGCCGCAAATCGTCGGTGGCCGAATTGATCGCCCCGAGCGCACCGGCCACGCGGTTGAGATAGCTCTGTCCTGCCGGCGTGAGCTCCACCCCCTTGGTGGAACGCTCGAACAGGCGCAGCCCCAGCAGCTTTTCCAGACGCGCCACCTGGTGGCTGATGGCCGACGGCGTGAGATGCAATTCAGCCGCCGCAAGATTGAAACTCTTGCGGCGAGCGATCGCTTCGAAGGCCATCAGAGAGGTCAGTGGAGGAATCATGGTGTCTCGGTTTTTGGTCTTGTGAATGTTTCTGCTGCGTCACGGCATGCGCGGGCGCGGGCTCGCGGCCGATTTTAGCGCATCGATCCGGCAGATGAAGCTTCGTCACATTTTCATGACAAAGCATCACTTGTCGCAGCCGGATGAAAGTTCGAAGATCGCCGCCAGAACAACAGGGAGACATCCGTCCATGCGCGCTATCTGGCGCGGCATCCGCTCGCAGGAGGAATGCGCGGAGGTCTTCACCGTTGCTCATTCGCATGCCACTTTCAGGAGACCACACCATGCTGCTCAAGAACAAAGTTGCCGTCATTACCGGCGGTGCCGGGCTCAACGGCCTGGGATTTTCCACCGCGCGCCTGATGGCTGCGCAAGGCGCGCGCGTCGTCATCCTCGACCTTGAACGCGCCGAGCCTTCCACCGCTGCTGCCCGTCTGGGCGAGGGCCATCTCGGCCTGGTGGCCGACGTCACCGACAAGGCCTCCTGCGAGGCCGCAGCGCAAGCGATCCTGCAGCAGTTCGGCCGCATCGACATCCTGGTCAACAATGCCGGCATTACCCAGCTCGCCAAATTCCTCGACATCAGCGGCAAGGACTACGACCGCATCCTCGATGTCAGCCTGCGCGGCACGCTCTACATGTCGCAGGCAGTGCTGCCGGCCATGCGTGCGCAGCAGGGTGGTTCCATCGTCTGCATCTCCTCGGTGTCGGCCCAGCGCGGTGGCGGCATCCTGGGCGGTCCGCACTATTCGGCGGCCAAGGCCGGCGTGCTGGGTCTGGCGCGGGCCATGGCGCGCGAGTTCGGACCGGACGGCATTCGCGTCAATTGCGTCACGCCCGGCCTCATCTCGACCGACATCAACAAGGACATCCTCAGTGCCGAGAAGAAAGCCGAGATCGCCCAGACCATTCCCCTGGGCCGCCTGGGCGGGCCGGATGACGTGGGCGGCGTCTGCGTGTTCCTGGCCAGCGACCTGTCGCAGTACTGCACCGGCATCACGCTGGACGTCAACGGCGGCATGCTGATCCATTGAGTTGTTCACGCGCCGCTCGGTCGTGTGGCCCGGCGCGGTTTCATCGATTCCCACCATAAAAAATGCCAGGAGACAAAAGATGAAAGACGAGATCGCATCAAAGAAGATGAGCCGCCGCCAGATCCTGAAGGCAGGCGCTGTCGGCGCTGCACTGCCGCTGTTTTCCATCCTCACGCGGCCCGCCAATGCGGCCGAGTTTACTTATAAATTCGCCACCGGCCAGGATCCTTCGCACCCGGTCAACAAGCGCGCGCAGGAAGCCATCGACCGCATCCGCAACGCCACCAACGGGCGCATGGAGATCAAGCTGTTTCCGGCCAACCAGCTGGGTTCCGATACCGACCTGATGTCGCAGATCCGCAATGGCGGTGTGGAATTCTTCAATCAGGCCAATACCGTGCTCTCCACGCTGGTGCCGGCCGCCGGTATCGTCAATACCGGTTTTGCCTTCCAGGATTACGCGGCCGTGTGGAAGGCCATGGACGGCCAACTGGGCGCGCACGTGCGCGCGCAGATCGAGAAGGTCGGTCTGCTGACCATGTCCAAACCGTGGGACAACGGCTTCCGCCAGATCACCACCTCGACCAAGGCGATCAGGAGTGCCGCCGACGTCAAGGGCCTGAAGCTGCGCGTGCCGGCAGCACCGATGCTGACCTCGCTGTTTTCGGCACTGGGTGCGAGTCCCACGCCGATCAATTTCAACGAGGTCTATTCGTCGCTGCAGACCAAGCTGGTGGAAGGGCAGGAAAATCCGCTGGCCATCATCAGCACCGCACGGCTTTACGAAGTGCAGAAGTTCTGCACGCTCTCCAATCACGTCTGGGACGCCTACTGGATTCTCGGCAACCGCCGCGCCTTCGACAAGCTGCCCAAGGACATCCAGGAGATCGTCCGCCGCGAACTCGATCAGGCCGCCACCGATGAGCGCGCCGACATCGCCAGCTTCTCCGGCATGGCCCGCAATGACTTGGCCGGCAAGGGTTTGCAGATCGTCGATGCGGACAAGGACTCCTTCAAACAGGCACTGGCGCAGGCCAATTTCTACAAGGACATGCGCGCCAGGTTTGGCGAGGAGGCGTGGAAGCTGCTGGAATCCAGTGTCGGCACACTGGGCTGAGGAGCTGCATCAGAACTCCGCAGAGGGAATACGTAATACGGAATACAAAATAAAGAATACGGAAAAGAGAAAGGCCGGAGACAGTTTGCTCCGGCCTTTTGCGTTTGACACCGGTGAAAAATCTCAGCGTGGCCCACCGCCATGTCCGCCGTCACCCCAGCCGCCGCGCGGTCCGCCTCCGCCCGGGCCGGGCCCGCAGAACCAGGGCGCGCAGACGCAGCCCCCCAGCGTGGTCAGCAGCAGCGCTGCAGCCAGCAGCGTCGTCAATCGTTTCATGGTCAACCTCATGCAAAGAAATGGAAAGAGATGCAGTGAGGCAGCATTGAACTACGTGAGTCTGCTAAGCGCAGTCAGGCAATTGCAACAAAGGATGTCATTTGCCAAGGGAGGGCGTTCGCTTCAGTCGAAGCCGCGTACGCGCTCCTTGTCCATGCGTGGCAATTCCCAGTGAAAGCGGATCGCCAGCAGGCGCACCGAAAATCCCAGCAGCAGGGAGCTCAGGGTGGCGATGCGGCCATCGATCTGCCAGTGCAGGATCAGCACATACAGGGTGCCGGTCAGCAGCGACACGCTGGCATAGATCTCGCGCCGCAGGACCAGCGGAATCTCGTTGCACAACACATCGCGCAGCAGGCCGCCGAAGACCCCGGTGACCATGCCCAGCATCACCACGATGGCCGGGTGGAAGTTGTCGAAGCTGCGCGCGATATCGCAGCCAATGATGGTGAAAGCCACCAGCCCCAGTGCATCCACCACCAGGAAAGCGGACTTGAAATGATGCAGGGCGCGCGCCGCGACTGCTGCCACGATCGCCGCGCAGATGGTGAAGCCCAGATATTCGGGATGCGCCACCCAGCCCAGCGGATAGTGGCCGATCAGGATGTCGCGCACGGTACCGCCACCCAGCGCCGCCACCGTGCCGATGAGGCAGATGCCGAAGATGTCCATGTCCTTGCGGATGCCCATGAGCGCGCCCGAGATGGCTTCGGCGCAGATGGCGATGAGGTAGATGGTATGCAGCAGCATGGCAGGGTCCGGGCTGGCGGTAGTCGCGAAGCCCGAATTATTGCATGGCGCGGTCCCGGCGCCATGCTGCGGCACCCAAGATCAGGCGGAGGTATCGATGATGTTGCCGATGGCCTTGACGCCCGAGGTCACGCTGTCGGCCACCGAATGCGCAGCCGAGGAAACCGCATCGACCGTGGTGTCGTAGGCGCTTTCAATCTCGTCACCGACTTCGGAGGCGACGTTCTTGATGGGCTGGATGATGGTGTTGTAGAAGCTGCTGTTGCCGGAGGAGACCGAAGACACGCTCATGTGAAACTCCCTTGTAGTGGTAGGCAGCCAGCATCCCCCTCTGATGAGGGAGATGCGGACAGGAGTTCATCATAGGCAAGCGCGGTGGCCGTGCAAAGATGCGAACACCCCCTTATCGGGTAAAGAAATGCAATGCCTTGTAAAGCGGTGTAGGCATGCCGCTTGCACGGCGTACCAGCGGGCCTTACTGCGCCAGTGCCAGCGTGTTTTCCTTCTGGCGCGTGGCAGTGTTCGCGCTCGCAGAGGCCGGTGAGCGCGGGCCGCCGTAGCTGATCTTGAACACCGACATGGCCTGGCTCAGTTTGATCGACTGGTCGCGCAGGTTCTCGGCAGCGGCGGCAGCCTGTTCCACCAGGGCGGCATTCTGCTGGGTGGTTTCGTCGATGGCGTTGACGGCCTGATTCAATTGCTCGATGCCGCCGCTCTGCTCATTGCTGGCCACCGTGATCTCGGCCATCGTGACGGCCATGTTTTCCACCGCGCCCCCGAGGTCGCCCATGGCTTGCGCGGTTTCGCGGACCAGTTGATTGCCGCTCTCGACTTTCGCGCGCGAGTCGTCGATGAGGCCCTTGATGTCCTTGGCGGCGGCCGCCGAGCGTTGCGCCAGCGTGCGTACTTCCGAGGCGACCACGGCAAAGCCGCGTCCCTGTTCGCCGGCACGCGCCGCTTCCACGGCGGCGTTGAGCGCCAGGATGTTGGTCTGGAAGGAGATGCCGTCGATCAGCCCGATGATGTCCACGATCTTGTGCGAAGCCGCGTCGATCTCTTCCATGGTCTTGCCCATGCGCTGCACCGAATGGCTGCCACGCTGCGCAATGGAGGAGGCCGATTGCGCCTGGCGATCGGCGTTGGCCGCCGAGTCGGCATTCTGGCGCACGGTGGCGGCAAACTGCTCGACGCTGGATGCGGTTTCTTCCAGTGCCGAGGCCTGCGATTCGGTACGGCTTGAGAGATCCATGTTGCCGCTGGCGATCTCGCCGGTGGAGATGGTCATCGATTCCACGTTGCGGCGCACGTCGCCGATGATGGCGCGCAGGTTGACGTTGAGCTGCTGCAGCGCTTGCAGCAGCAAGCCCATGTCGCCGCGCGCATCGGTATCGATATGCAGGTCGAGATCGCCGCCGGCCAGGCCATGGACGGACTTGATGGCGCGCTGCAAGGGCGCCACGACGCTCGCATGCAGCACCGCCCACGAGCCCAGCAGCAGCGCAGCGCCACCAAGCGTGCCGAGCCACACCGCATAGGGGCTGCCTCCGGCCGTCTGCACGGCACTGCCCGCGACCGCACCGCCGAGGATGAACATGAGCGTGAGCACGCCCATCATCCAGCCCAGCCGCTTGGCCAACGGCAGATCACGCAGGCCCTGCAGCCAGCCGATGAAGCCGGTGCGCGCCACTGCGCCGCGACGGATGCGCAGGCCGCGTGCCTGCCCGCCGACGAAGGCACGATAGGCGCTGTCGGCCGCCTGCACCTGCTCCCGCGAAGGACGCGTGCGCACGGACATGTAGCCGACCGCGCGGCCGTTCTCGCGCACCGGCGTGACGTTGGCCTGGACCCAGTAGTAATCGCCATTCTTGCAGCGGTTCTTGACCAGCCCGTTCCAGGGCAGGCCTTCCTTGAGCGTGGCCCACATGTCGGCGAAGGCCTCGCGCGGCATCTCGGGATGGCGCACGATGTTCTGCGGCGCTCCGATCAGTTCTTCTTCGTCGAAACCGCTGATTTCCACGAAGTAAGGATTGACGTAGGTGATGTTGCCCTGCAGGTCGGTTTTGGAGACGATGGACTTGCCATCCTCCAGCAACCGTTCGGTGGTGGTGATCGGTAGATTCGTGCGCATGCTTGCCCCCGTTGCCCTGACCGTTGCTGACCTTGCTGGGTCACGGTCCTGCCGCTGTTGTAGAAAGCCGCCGCGCTTCGTCCCCAAGCGCGGCGACCCCGTTTTCATACCGGGCCGCGCGCGGCCTGGTGTGGAATTGCGAGTCGGTGTCATGGCGTTCCATGGCATTTCCGCGAAAGATGTACGACGCCAGCCTTTCTCCGGCTTGGGCGGCGCGACACGGAAGCCACGATGACCAGAATCTAAACGCTGCACTGCGCTTTCAATCGGTCAAAAAGGCGGGCCTTTCCACGGGTGAACCAGAAACGGGAGCAGCATTCCTGCCGGTCAGGGCCGGGCAGGGGCGATGATGAACGGAAACTGTTTCCGTTCATCATCGTCATCGGCATTACGGTGGTCGCTTATTGGCGCGGCTGTACCTGAAACAGCACGCCTTGCGGCACCAGTTCTACCGAGAGCAATTGGTCGGCCACCACCTCGGTCATGCGCTGGCCGGGATTGTCCAGGGCGACCGTGGTGAGGCGGGTAATCAGGGGCAGCAGCTTGTCCTCGCTGCCGGAGATGAAACTGCGCGCGGCACTGGAGGCGCAGATCAGGAATTCGTCACGGGCGCCGGGCACCTTGTTGGTCATCATCACGCCCACGTTGCGCAGCTCACCCTTCTTGTTGAGCGTGCCGATGAGCGTGGTCCGGGCCGGGCCGACCTGGGTGTCGAGCACGTATTCATATTTGCCCGGATGCAGGCGCGACGCGTCCAGCATGTAGAGGTGGGCCATGTGCTCGGGCTCTTCCACCTTCATGTCCCTGAGCACATCGGCCAGCCGGTTGTTGAAGCGATCGGCAAATTGCTTGGGGGTGAGGCCCAGCGTGGTCTGGGCGGCTTCGTGGGCCGCCAGCTCCTGGTCGATGTGGCGGTCGCAGCCGGCCGCCAGCAGCGTGGTGGCCAGCAGGGTGCAGGACAGAAGACGCAGCGGAGATCGTAAAAGTGTCAGCATGTTCGTCAGAATGTCGTGTGTTGCGCTACATTGTGCATCATTCCGGTGGGATACAAGCTGTCGCAGATCAAGTGTGGAGGCCGGTTTGTGTGGGTTGGTGATAAAGTACCTTGCCGACAACAAGGCCAAGACGACAACATCCAGACCCACGCCAAGCCCATGACCGCTTCCCCCTCCGGCCAGCCCGCTGCTGCCCCCTCCGATCTGCACGAATTGCGCGAGATCATCCGTAGCTTTTCCAGCGAACGCGACTGGCTGCGTTTCCATACGCCCAAGAACCTGGCCATGGCCCTCTCGGTGGAGGTGGCCGAGCTGATGGAGCACTTCCAGTGGCTGCCGACGGGGGCCGATCATGAACTCGATGACGCCGCGCGCGAAGGCATCCGTCATGAGATGGCCGATGTGCTGGTCTATCTGATCCAGCTGGCCGACCATACCGGCGTCGACCTGCGCAGCGCCGTGCTGGAAAAAATGGAACTGAATCGTCGCAAGTATCCGGTTGAACTGGCCCGTGGCAATGCGCGCAAATACAGCGCACTGGCCGGGCCGGCTGCCGGTACCGACGCCGGCGATGATGCCTCCGGTGCTGGCTGAGGCTGGCGCTGCCCTTGCTTTCCTCCCTCTCATGTTCGCTGCCCGGAGCTCGCCTTGACCAACTGGAATGACGGTTACGTCGTCGACATCGCCTACACCTACGGCTATTACCCCGGCATGAATCCGGCCCGCCTGCCGCTGGCCTTCGCCTTCCACGGCCTGCAGGCACCGGCCATCCAGACCGCCTGCGAGCTCGGTTTCGGGCAGGGCCTGTCGACCAATTTTCACGCAGCGGCATCCACCACGCGCTGGTGGGGCAACGACTTCAATCCCTTGCAGGCGGCCTTCGCCCAGGAACTGGCGGCGGCCAGTGGCAGTGGCGCGCAGCTGGAGGATTCCAGCTTTTCGCATTTCTGCCGCCGCGACGATCTGCCGGATTTCGATTTCATCGCCCTGCATGGCATCTGGAGCTGGGTCTCCGAGGACAACCGCCAGATCCTCCTCGATTTCATCGACCGCAAGCTCAAGCCGGGCGGCGTGCTCTACCTGAGCTACAACACCCAGCCCGGCTGGTCGGCCTTCATGCCATTGCGCGACCTGCTGGTGCAGCACACGCAACTGGCCGGCAACGAGGAACGCGGCCTGCCCACGGCCGCCCGCATCGAGGCCGCGCTGGCCTTTGCCACACGGCTCTTCGAGACCGACCCGGTCTATGCCCAGGCCAACCCCTTCATGCGCGACCGCCTCAAGATGCTGCAGCAGCAGTCGCGCAGCTACCTCGCGCACGAATATTTCAATCGCGACTGGCACGCCGAGCCCTTCGCCGAGATCCATCGCCGCTTTTCGCAGGCCGGTCTGCAGTTCGCCTGCCCGGCGCACTACATCGATCACCTCGACATGGCCAACCTGACCCCGGCGCAGCGCCAGTGCCTGGCCGAGATCGACGACCCGGTGCTGTACCAGAGCACGCGCGATTTCATGGTCAACCAGACCTTCCGCCGCGATTACTGGGTGCGCGGCGGGCAGGTGCTGGATGAGCGCCAGCGCGTGCAGGCGCTGGCGCTGCAAAGCGTGGTGCTGCTGACCGAGCCGGACAAGGTGCCGCTGACGATTCAGAACGTGGCCGCCGAGATCACCCTCAACCGGCTCATCTACGAACCCATCCTGCAGGCGCTCTCGGACTACCAGCCGCACACGCTGGTGGATCTGGCGGCCTCGCTGGCGCATCGCAACCTGAACCTGTCGCAGGTGATCGATTCGGCGCTGATGCTGATCGGCACCGGCCACGCGGCCCCGCTGCCTCCCGAGCTGGATGCCGCCACCCAGGCCCAGATCGCGCGCCGCACGGCCGACCTCAATGCCTATCTCCTGCACCGCGCAGCGCTGGTGCTGCCGGAGAGCCAGGAGGGCGACATCGCTCATCTGGTCAGCCCGCTGACCGGCAGTGGCGTGAAGGTGGACCGGGTCGAGCAGTTGTTCCTGCTGGCGCGCGAAGTCTGCGGTGACGATGTCGAAGCCTGGCCCGCCCAGGCCTGGCAGCACATCGCTGCGCAGGGCAAGCGGCTGGTGCGCGATGGCGTGCGGCTGGAAGCCGAGGACGAGAACCTGGCTGAACTGGCGACGCAGGCGCGGCTCTTCGCGCGTACCAGGCTGCCCTTGCTGCGGGCGCTGCAGGTGGCGTGATGCGCGTGCCGATGCCATGGATGAGCTTGCCGCCGCGTTTGTCGTGAATTCCTCACACCCGGCCTGACGTCCTCATGACAGCGCCCTGACAAGCACGCCTATCCTGCGTGCAGGGCGGCAATCGCGTTGCATCGCAGCGAACTAGCCTGTACGATTTCGCGTGGCCATATTGCCGCCCATCACTGCCGTGCCTGCCGCGCCTGACCTGCCGGTGCCGAACCTCTCTTTTAGGAAAGTCGGTTTTCAGCTTATGTCCCTGTCCCGTCAACTCCAAACACGCCTGACCCTGTCCGGCACCGCCGCTGCGCTGCTCACCGCCATCGTGCTGACCGCCATGGCCATGAACGGCAGCACGCAGGGCCTGGCGGTCGCCGCCGTGGTCCTGGTGCTGGTGTCGGCCCTGCTGTCCTGGGTGCTGGCGCGGCAACTGCTGCAACCGCTGTCCGGTCTGGAGGCCGGCATGCAGCAACTGCAGGAAGAGCACAAGCAACTGGTGGAGCAACGCGATGATGCCCGCACCCACCTGGAAGAAATGGAAAAGACCCTGGCCCGCGTCGGCCTGGAAGATGCGCTGACCGGCCTGGCCAACCGCCGCCAGTTCGAGCGCGGCCTGCTGGAAGAATTCAACCGCGCGGCGCGCACCAACCTGTCGCTGGCCATCATCATGATCGACATCGATCTCTTCGATGAATACAACGCCAGCTATGGCCGCATGGCCGGCGACAAGGTCTTGCGCCGGGTCGGCAGCGCCATCCGCGATACCAACGTGCGTCCGGAAGATCTGCTCTCGCGTTTCGGTACCCAGGAGATCGCCGTGCTGTTGCCGGGTTCGCGCCTGGACGGCGCACTGATCGTGGCCGAACGCATCCGCAAGTCGATCGAACAGCTCAACATCGAGCACAGTGCCAGCCCGACCGGCCGCGTGACCATCAGCATCGGCATCGCCGCCGTGGCTCCGCAGCGTCAGGTCGACGAACCCGATACCGTGCTGCGCGAATCGGAAAAGGCGCTGGCCCTGGCCAAGGCAGCGGGGCGCGATTGCATCCGCACCACCAACGATTTCCGCAAGGCTTGAGCTGCATAGCGCTAGCCGCTACCCGCTGCCCCAATGAAAAATGCGGCCCGTGGTGTCCCACCGGGCCGCATTTTTCATGGTTCTTCGACGCTCCGCGTTCAGGGCTGCTCGGGCCCCGGCACCAGGAACTTGGACTTGGCGCAATACATCTTGGCGTTGGTATCGTTGTAGACGATCTTGCTGCCGGCCTGCGACTGCCTCATCGGATAGGCCGAATCATCCTCGGGGGTGAAGCGAATGCCCAGTGCGCCCTTGATGGCATCGGTCAGCTTGACCGGCGTGGTGTTGAAATACGCGCCGATGAAGTCGGCCTGGCTGCTGCTGTCATTGACCAGGAAATCGGTGGCCTGCATGCCCCACAGCGTGACATTGGTGGCCTTGAACCAGTAGGCCCCGCCCTCCGTCTTGTAAGGCGGGCCGAAGGCGGCCACCAGGTAATCGAAGAAATACTTGCTGTTGAGCTGGTTCAGGCACAGCAAGGCATTGCCGACCTCAATGCCGAAGCTGGGTTGTGGCGCGGCCTGCGCCGCCGGTGCGCCGGTCACGGCACCGGCCAGCGTCAGCACCAGCGCGCCCAGGCGCGGGCGCAGGCAGGTGCGCAGGCGAGATACGATCTTCAAACGAACTCCCGGAAATTGCCGTCTTGGCATGTTGTCGGTACGGCACGCAGGGCGGGCCGGGGAGTCGATTGTAGGGGGGATTTGAGATTTTTTCCAAACAGCAGGATATTTTTGTTGCTGGCAGGAATCGTCTGGGGCCTGTTCCCATGCATCTCGCAGATTGCATGGGAACAGGCCCTAGCGCTTGCCGCGCAACACCCGGTCGCCGCGGGCCGAGCGTCCTTCCTGCGGTGCTTCGCTGGCGGCCAGGTGGCCCAGGCCATCGAGGAAAGAGGCGATGCCGGTGCCTTTGACCAGCACGCAGGGCTTGCCCAGCTTTTTGCAGGTGCTTTTGACCAGGTGGTAGGCGTTGTGGCTGATGTTGCCGGAGGCGCAGATGACGATGTCGGCGGCGGCCAGCATGGGCGTGAGCCGGTGCAGGTTGTCCTCGCGTCCGCCATCGTGATGCAGGAAGCGCCCGGCGCGGGTTTCGATCTCGGCCCGGTAGTGATTGCGGGCACCGGTCAGGCCGCCGACGCAGAGCACACAGCGGTCGTCGAGGGACAAGGCGATGGGGCCGGCCGTGGAGGCCGAAGCGGAAGCAGAGGCAGCAGCACGCATGAAGGGACTCGCAGGAAGTGAGTGACGGTCCCAGCCTAACCCCGGTGCCCCGGCTTGCGAACGAATCAATTTGCAGCAGCATATGCGCTTTGCGTTGGCGCAGCGCCACGCCCGGTCAGGCAGCGGGCGGCGGGGCGGCAGGCGCCGGTGGTGTTGCCGGAGCTGCCGCGGAGGATTGCTGTGCGCGCACCTGGCGCTGCATGGCCCGCACGAAGTCCGGCAGGCGGCGGCCATTGCGGTCAGGATAATGGCCTTGTTCGCTCATCTGCCGGACGCGGTCCAGGCGGAAGGAGCGGAAATCGTCACGCGTTTCGCACCAGGCGGCCAAGAGCCAGGTGCCGCCGAAGAAGGCCAGCGCCAGCGGCCACACCACCCGCTGGCTGCTGCGTTGCTGGGCATCGGTGTAATGCAGCAGCAGTTTGTGACGGCTGTTGATGGCCTGGCGGATGGCTTCCAGCCGCTCGCCCTGGCCGCAGTCGTCCTGCATGGCCGGCGCAAAGAGCGGCGTGGCCTCAACGAAATCGCGTTTTTCCTTGGGCAGGGCCAGCACCACCTTGGCCAGTGCCGAGGCCGCCGAGGCGCCCAGCTGCGGGCCGCCCCAGGCTTGCACCATCCGCATGCCGATCACCAGCGCATCGATTTCATCGGCGTTGAACATCAGCGGCGGCAGGTCATAGCCAGGCTTGATGCGGTAGCCGACCCCGGCTTCGCCATCGACCGGCACGCCCGACAGCGAAAGATCGCGGATGTCGCGATAGACCGTGCGTTCCGACACCGACAGCCATTGCGCCAGCTGGCGCGCCGTGGTGAGACGGCGTCCGCGCAGGTACTGGGTGATCTGGAACAGGCGGTCGGCTCGACGCATGACAGGCAGAGGAAAAAATGATGCGCGCCATTCTGGCACGCATGCTCCCGGCCCGCCACGAACTTCGATGCTGCTGTGCAAGATGCGGGCATGGCGCTGGCCTGGCGAGCCGATCCGGTCCGTTCAATGCATCGCGTGCAAGGCCAGGCGATTGCCTTCGCTGTCGATGAACTGGGCGATGTAGCCGATATCGTTGGGCAGCTGGAAGCGCTCCATGGTCACTTCACCGCCGGCCGCCTTGACGCGGTCCAGCACGGCCTGGATCGAGGAGCCGGCATCGAGGTAGATCAGCGTGCCCTGGCGGGTCGGCTCCAGCCAGCCGGGGCCGGTCAGGCAGCCGATGGACTGGCCGTCATCGCGCACGAAGATGGCCATCGGGCCTTCCTCGGACAGCTGCTCCTGGCGCAGGCTGGTGGCAAAGACGGCTTCGTAGAAGCGGGTGGCGCGCTGCAGGTCCTTGGTGGCGATCTCGAACCAGTTGACTTGGGTTTGCATGGTGGTCTTCCTTTTCTTGGGAGGGGGCGTTGTCTATGCCGGCTGGCATGGAAGGCATCATGCGCGAGGGCTACTGACAACGTCCTGTCAGTAGCCCTCGCGCCCCCGGGAAGAAACGGTCAGCAATCAGCGCGTCGCCGCCGCCGCCACGCCCTCCTGCTGCGGGTGCTCGCCGCTTTGTTCACTTTCCTTGCGAGCCGCATAGCGCCGCGCCAGTACCGCGCACAGCATCAGCTGCATCTGGTGGAACAGCATGATCGGCAGCAGCACCACCGCCGCCCCGCTGCCGGCAAAGAGCACCGAAGCGATGGGGATGCCCGAGGCCAGCGATTTCTTGGAGCCGCAGAAGACCAGTACGATTTCATCGCCGCGCGGCATCTTCAGGGCGCGGGCGCCATAGGTGGTCACCAGCAGCACGGTCCCCAGCAGCACCGCATTGACCAGCACCAGCAAGGCCAGCTGCCCCGGCGGGAACAGGTGCCACACGCCCTGTGCCACGGCCACGCTGAAGGCGGCATAGACCGACAACAGGATGCCGCCGCGATCGACGACATTGACGATGACCTTGTGGCGATTGATCCAGTCACCGATCCAGGGACGCATCAGGTTGCCCAGCACGAAGGGCAGCAGCAGTTGCAGCAGGATGCTCAGCACCTGCGACATGCCGTTGGCTTCGTGATGACGATGCAGCAGCAAGGTCACCAGCAGCGGCGTGATGACGATGCCCAGCAGGTTCGATGCAGTGGCACCGCAGATCGCCGCCGGCACGTTGCCGCGTGCAATGGAGGTAAAGCCGATCGAGGATTGCACGGTGGAGGAGAGCGTGCAGACGAACAGCACGCCCATCCACAGTTGCGGCGTCAGCAGATCCGGCACGATGCTCTTCAAGGCCAGGCCCAGCAGCGGGAACAGGAGGAAGGTCGAGGCCAGCGTGAGCAGGTGCAGGCGCGGTTGCTTCAGTCCGGACAGGGCCGCCTCGCGTGAGAGCTTGGCGCCATGCAGGAAGAACAGCAGCGAGATGGCCGCATTGCTGGCGATGTGCATGAAGTGCTCGAAGCTGCCGGTGGCCGGGAAGAAGGTGGCCAGCAGCACGGTGCCGATGAGCAACTGGGTGAAGCGGTCGGGGAGAAAGCGGTTCATGGCGCGCTCGCGGAAAAAATGAAGGGACGATTCGGGTTTGCCCTCATGATAGGAAAGCGCACGGCCATCGGGAACCCCTCTGATCACGTTGACTGTCATCGGAAACTCCGATGATAATGGCCTCATGCTCAATCCGCTCTGGCTCCAGACCTTCGCTACTGCCGCGACCTCGTCCAGCTTCACCGAGGCCGGGCGCCAGCTCGGGCTGACGCAATCGACGGTGAGCGACCACATCCGCCGCCTGGAAGAGAGCCTGGGCCGTCGCCTCTTCGTGCGCGATACGCATTCGCTGGCACTGACCGCTGATGGCGAAAGCCTGCTGGTCCATGCGCGCCTGATCCTGCAGGCGCATGCCCGCGCCGAAGCGCAGTTCAGCGCCCCGCGCCTGCGTGGCCGGGTGCGCTTCGGCACCTCCGACGACCTCGCCATGGGCCCGCTGCCGGACATGCTGGCGGCCTTTCGCAGCCAGCATCCGGAAGTCGAACTGGAAATCACCATCGGCCTCACCAGCGAGCTCTATGCCTCGCTGGACCAGGGCAAGCTGGACTTGCTGGTCGGCAAGCGGCGGGCCGGCGAATCGCGCGGGCACAGCATGTTCTCCACGCCCATGCAGTGGCTCACGCGGCCCGATACCCTGGTTGACCTCACCGAACCCTTGCCGCTGATCCTGCTACCCGAGCCCAGCATCACGCGTGCGGCCACCTTGCAGGCACTGGGCAAGTCAGGCCATCACTGGCGCATCGTCTGCACCAGCGGCAGTCATGCGGGCTGCATGGCGGCGGCACGCGGCGGGCTGGGGCTGGCGGCGTTGCCGCAGCATCTGGCCTCGCGTGATCTGGTGGTGCCGTTGAATCATGCGGCACTGCCGCGCCTGCCGGATGTCGAATATGTGGCGCTCACCGCGCGGCGCTTGTCGCGGCCGGCGGATACGCTGTACCAGATCCTGATGGCCAGCCGCTTGAGCCGGGGCTGAACAGCACAGCGGGAGCGGTTTTCAGGCCGCCTCGACGATCAGCGCCGGAGCATTCAGTGAACGGATGCGGCGATCCACGAAATAACCACCGGCTTCCATGTAGCGCAGGTAGTGGCGTGCGCATTGCGTGCAACGCGCGATATTGCAGCGGTTGTACGGATACCAGGCCGGCGCGATGGGAGCCTCGGGCGAGGCGTAGCGGGTGCCCTGCGGATGGTATTCGGTGAAGGTTGGTTCGTCGTAGGGATCGGCAATGAGCGTGGCCACGTCCACCAGTTGCGTTTCCGGCAGCGACAGGGGCAGGCTGATCCAGCCGCTGCTGTCGGCCGCGCGGCAATTGCAATCGATAGTGATGGCCGCACTGTCGGCCGCCAGGGCGCGCAGTTGCGCCAGGTCCGGATGGGGGAGCAGGTCTTGCATGAGCGGGAGCTATCAGTGCGTGAGCGCGGAACGGCCTGTGGATAACCGAAGTGCAAATGATATAAACGATTTATCCACAGGCTGGCGGAAAACAAGAAAAACCTTGGAAAACTACTTTTTCGGGTTGTAGCGGATATCGCCTTCGAACAGCTGTGCGGTGCCGCCACCCAGATCGGATTGCACCGGCCACACTTCGTGCCCGATGCGCAATTCCGTGCCTTCGTAGACGGCCTTGGCGACGATGATGCGTGCGTCTTCGGCAGCGACCATGCCTTCCTTCATCTGGCTCACTTCTTCCAGCAACACCTTGACCTCGTAGGCCAGCGCCTTGCGCTTGTCGCTGGTTTCATGCAGCAGTTCGGGGGTGGCCTTTTCGGGATTGAGCTTGTAGTAGCTCTGCTGCTTGATGGTGCGATCCAGCTCGGCCACCTTGCGCGTGTATTCCTGTTCCTTGATGGCGATTTTCTCTTCCAGATAGGGATCGAGGCCGACCTGGACGCGCGTATGCGTGGTGGTGGACGCACCGATCACGTTGGCGCGGATGATGTTGGTCGCTTCCACGCGGCCGCCGATGATGTGGCCGGTACGCGGATTGCCCTTGCCGACCGTGATCTCGTTGCCGGCCAGCAGCTCGCAGTGACGGGCGTTGCCCAGCACCAGGATGTCGTCGGCAGCTTCGATGTGGGCGCTCTCGGCGAACATCACCTGCACCGATTTCTGTGAACTGATGCGCGAGGCAATGGCGGTGGTGCCGGCCTGGGCGGTGACGCCCTCGCTGTGGCCGATCACGCCGCCCTTGACCGTGACGCTGCCGCCGGCCACGATCTCGGCCGCTTCCACGGTGCCGTTGATGACCACGTCGCCGCCCACATTCATCTTCATGCCGGTAAGCACGTCACCGGAGACGCGCACCGTGCCTTCGAAGCTCAGGTTGCCGGTGGAGAGGTCGACGTTTTCCACATCGAGAACCGGGTTGACCTTCACGCCATTCTTGATGACCGTGGGCTGGCCCGGCACGATGGCCACCAGCAGGTCGGGGTCTTCCTCGCTCGGTTCGGCACCGATGCATTCCTTGGAGAAGGGCACGTCGGCAATCGGCCGTGCCGGCACCTTGCCGCCGCGGATGTCGATGCCATCCTGGCCCGGCACCGGGGGAATGCGGCGCATCAGCGGATCACCGACCTTGACCAGCAGGATGTGGCCCATGTCGGCATAGGAGACCACGGCATCTTCGTCGATGTCGGCCAGCTCTTCTTCCTTTTCTTCCAGCAGGCTCTCGAAACGGGCCGGCTCGGCAGGCGTGGGCATGAGGCCCTGCGCCACCACCAGCTTGTTGCAGAAGCCGGCCGAGAGCGCGCCGCGCAGTTGCTCGTGCAGGATGCCGTAAGTGATGCCGGCGGCGCGGATGGCGTTGACCACTTCCACGCTCTTGGCGCGGCCACCGTAGGGCGGCACCAGGGTCAGCGAGGCCATCATCAGGTCATCGGACACATCGAGCGAGAATTCGCCATCGCGCCGTTCGGCGATGACCTGGGTGACGGGTTCCTTGGCATCCTCGGCCTTGCGCACGAAGCCATTGAGGACCGAATCCTGGAAAAACAGTTTGGTCAGCCCATGATCGGTCATGGCCTGTTTCAGGAAGGCCAGCGTCAGCGGCGGGAATCCCTGTACGGGTTGCCAGGTGGCGCTCAGTTCGCCGCTGGCCCTGTCGAACGCAAACGACAGCGGTTGCGGAGTTGCTTGGTTCATGCTGTTCCTCGATGTAAGGCTGCACCGGGTCTGTCTCGGATCGCTCGCGTGTCATGGCGCCAGCCAGGTACGCGGGGATGTCTTGTCGTGCGATGGAGGTGCGGGCCGTGATCCGGCGCGTTGCTGACCGCACCGGCAAAAAAGCGGCGGCAGTCCCCCTGACGCAATACGGATGACATTGTAATGTGGCAAGATGATCCAGTAATTTGTTCGATAGCACAAGTTTTGCCAATTTTGAATCTAGATTAGGCTCTTATCGTTGGTTTTATGTTAAGTACCCAAATAGAAGACTTCAAGGGGGAAGATCCTCGCGATGAGGCATTGAGTGCGGCCCGTTATCGCGCTGGCCGCACCAGTACGCTGGTGAGCATCGTGGTCAACATCGCGCTGGTGATGCTGCAGGTCACGGCCGGCGTGTTCTCCGGATCGCAGGCCCTGATTGCGGACGGCATTCATTCGCTGTCCGATCTCATTTCCGATTTCGTGGTGCTGCTGGCGGGCCATCACAGCCGCAAGCAGGCTGACGACGATCACCAATATGGTCACCAGCGTTACGAAACGGCGGCCTCGCTGGCGCTGGGTGCATTGCTGCTGGCGGTGGGCCTGGGCATGCTGGTGTCGGCGGCCCAGAAGATCCAGCACTATGGCGAGACGCCGCCGGTCCATGTGGCGGCCTTGTGGGTGGCGCTGGCGGCCTTGCTGGCCAAGGAACTGCTGTTCCGCTACATGCTGCGCATCGCCGAGCGCGTGCGTTCCAGCATGCTGGTGGCCAATGCCTGGCATGCGCGTTCGGATGCGGCTTCCTCTTTGGTGGTGGCGCTGGGCATCGTCGGCAGCCTGGCGGGCTTCACCTTGCTGGATCCGGTGGCCGCGGCGGTGGTGGGCTTGATGGTGGTGCGCACCGGCTGGGGATTTTTCTGGAGCGCGCTGCATGACCTGATGGACCGCGCCGTGTCCGCTGAAGAAGGCGAGGCCATCCGCACTACCATCCTCGCCACGCCCGGAGTGCAGGGGGTGCATGACTTGCGCACACGGCGCATGGGCGATCTCACGCTGGTGGACGTGCATCTGGAAATCGATGGCACGCTCACCGTCACCGAAGGCCATGCCATTGCCATCGACGCGCGGCGCCGGGTGCTGGAAGCGCATCCTGTGCTGGATGTGATGACGCATGTGGATCCGGTGGAACAATCATAAACGGGGTACCGCTGCATCTGTTCCGTTTCGCTTGAACCGATCCGTGAATTTCTCATGCATCAGGTTGCCTGATATGACACATGGCAAATGGGGGCTACCCAAAACGTTCATTTCTGGCGACCTTCAACTACCTTGAATTGGCTATCTGCCAAGAAATACCATCGCAAATTCTCTTCTTTCGAGAATTTCGATGGGTTCAAGAAAATTACCTTACTTCCAGCTCGATGCTTACTCTCGCGGTTCCGGTGGAAATATTTTGCGCTTTCGTCGCACTGAGCGCGGATGTGTTCCCCTCGATTCCCCTTCGGGCGTGAGTCTGGACCGCCTGCCGCCTGGTCGCGAAAAGAAATCTTCGGTGCCTTCCTCTCGAGAGGGGCAGCAAAAGAAACAACAGGCCCCAATGACGAAAGGCCAAGAAAAAGAGCTGGCTGACCGCAGCCGGAAGAAATCTTCCGAAGTATTGCCTGAAGCGGTATCAGGCCGAGAAGACTCTATCGAGACCTGTGATAAGCCCCCCGTGTTTGATCTTCAGGATGTCCCCATCGCGATGGAGAACATACGATGGCCCGTCGCAGCTGCATTGGCACGAAGCTGGTTTGGTCGAGAGCGACATGTCTATGACGATGACAGTTCTTCGATACAACCCATCGACGATACGACCGTCACCCTGGATTGGGTCTTGGGATTTGGAAAGGTCAGGCAGCGGTATGAAGAGTTGCTTTCCAAGGGGATTTACAGCGAAAACAGTTTGCTGGTACTTCGCAAGAAAATCAGCCGTTATCTAAGGGAGGCATTTGCAGAAAAGAGCATGAGCGCAATGAGCTTCAACACAGGCGATCAAACCAAGGACTTGAGACAGTTTGCTAACGACTGGCAATTCCAGTTCGTCGCGGTGTCGACCTCCGATACGGCAAATGGAAATGCCATGTCGGATTTGACTGGTGCTTTGGCCAACTTCAATATCTATGCTGCTGTGGGTAATTTCACAGTGACCGGCGAGCGGTACCATCGATATGACAACAAAGGAAGAACCAAGACGTTTTGTATGGATCCCATCGTGGAGATCACCCACGTCTTCGTCTATGTCAAAGATAACTATTCATTCAATGACGCTGATGGCAAGCTCAAGTCACAGTATCTCGGCCACTGGAATAAAACCGGCGTCATCGTTACCGTGGGTGGCATGTTCAGTGATCGGGTCGATGGGAGATATCTGGCGCAAGTGATTCCACCTACGTGGAATCTTCATGTGGACGTACAAACAGATTTAGGGAGTGCCAAACAAGATCGCAGCGGTTTGCATACTCCCTATCTCACCGATAAAGGAATCGAACTGCTGGTTGATACCCGGCAAGGGTGGATACGCAGGCAGCGCGCGAAAGACATCTATTTTCCCGTGTTCAACCGAACGTATAACGAATGGCGAGAACGGCACGAGCAAGGTGGCGATTTCATGGTGTATTCAAAACCGAAGTATCTGAAGCTGAAACAAGCTATTCGATTCAAGCTGGAGACGCTATGTTGCGCCCCGGAACCTATGTGAGGCGTTTGCTGCTAGGTACCCTTTGCACGGTACTCTTCGTGGTTGCTGTGCCACCGGCGATCCTGATATTGCTTTTCATCGTCCCACCGCTGTTCGATGTCAGGACTCCCGTCCTGATGTGGCACCTCAGCGAGGATGCAAGCTGGAATCTCATGGCGATCAGTCAAGCGGGTGCATTGATCATTGCGCTCTTAGGCTTCCTGGCGCGGATGGCAAGGGAAACGTCCGTCGTGGCATCGCCCTCTCTGCGACGTGGATATCGGACCGCGACCGTTGCGTATGCTCTGTTGCTTTCGTATGGGCTGATCGTCTCGGCTACCAGTTTGTTCGGCCCGCAATATGGCCGCTGCGAGTTCTACAATTCTCCCACTACGCTCAATGCAGGCCGCAAGGACTTCAACGGCGTTACTTATGAGATCCGGATATGCGGTTCCAATCCGCGCCCCCAGGATGGTGACAATGACCAGCTCGAACTCAGCGTGCTGGACGAGCACGGGGAAACACTGGCGCGGCGGCATTATTCGGTTAATTGGCAAGCCGGTATTTCATTCCATGAGCCCTTGCAAATCGACGATGAGGCGATCATTGCGCCCAATGCGTTTGGGCCGGATATCCGCATCCCGATCCCGCCTTCACGCTTCGATTGGATTCGTGCGCGCATTCCTTTGCTGGACTGAACCACTCACGGTCTGGTGTGCATGCTTGTGCGAGTCGCGTCGTACATTTCGTCAGAATGTCCATATGGCAATACATTGTGTAGCGTACGCCGCAGCATTCTGACGAACCCGGCACGACAACTTGTCTAGCGCGGCCGTCTTCGTTTAAAATCCGGGCTTCTCTTTGGGGAGTAGCCAGCTTCCGGGTCATCCGGAAGAGCCCGTGTCAACATTCTCGGCAGCATCGCTGCCGTGGCGCGGGTAGCCATCCAGGTAGGCGAGACCATAGACGTATCCTGCGGCCAGGCTGGGCGCGCAGGCGCGTCCATGGACTTTTCGCCCGGCCAAGGAATCCCCGCTCATGAATTTCCCCGCTCTCCTTCTCCTCGCGCTGGCGATGTCCACGGACGCCTTTGCGGCCGCCATCGGCAAGGGCGCCGCCATGCAGAAGCCTCGCTTCCTGCAGGCATTGCGCATCGGCCTGCTGTTCGGCGTGATCGAAGCCATCACTCCCCTCATCGGCTGGTTCGCCGGTTCTGTCGCCACCAAGTGGGTCTCGGAATGGGATCACTGGATCGCCTTCGTGTTGCTGCTGGTGCTGGGTGCGCGCATGATCCGCGAAGGCTTGAGCGACGATGATGAGGAAGAAGAGGCCAGTGCTACCCCGCAGAAGCAATCCGTGGTCATGCTGGCCCTCACTGCGGTGGCCACCAGCATCGACGCCATGGCCGTGGGCGTGGGCCTGGCCTTCATCGACGTCAACATCCTCGAAGCCGCGCTGTTGATCGGCCTGGCCACCACCACCATGGTCACCATCGGCGTGATGGTCGGCCGCGTGCTGGGCCACCTGATCGGCAAGCGCGCCGAGATCATCGGTGGCGTGGTGTTGATTGGCGTGGGCGCGGCGATCCTCTATGAACACCTGAGCCGCGTGGGCGGCTGATATCAGGCTGGTGCCGCCGGACGCAGCCTGGCTGCGCGTTCGGCACAGTAGTCGGCGGCCATCAGGCGGAAGGCCGTGACCGCCGGATTGTCCTGGTCCGCACGCCAGGCCATGCTCATCTCGGCGCGCGGCACCTCGCCTGCCAGCGGTCGGAATTCCACCCGGTCGTAATGGAAGCGCTGGGCCGAGGCCGGCAGGATGCCTACGCCCAGCCCGGCACGCACCAGCGACAGGATGGTGTGGCTCTGGTCGATGTATTGCGTGAAATCGGGTTTGACGTCCGCCGCACCCAGCATGGCCATGATGCGTTCGTAGAAATATTTTCCATGCGTGGGCGAATGCATGATGAAGGGCTGGCCATCGAGTTGGGCCGTGGCGATGCGCTCATGCGCGGCCAGCGCGTGGCCTTGCGGCATGGCCAGCACCAGTGGCTCGTCATCCACCAGTTGCAATTCCAGCGGCTGGCGTGATGAGACCGGCCGCAGGAAGCCGATGTCGATGGTGTTGGCGGTGAAGGCTTCCAGTTGCGACACCGAAATCAGTTCGAACAGCACCACGTCGATTTCGGGCAGGCTCTTGCGCGCCTGCATCAGCAGCTCAGGAATCAGCTCATAGCCGGCCGCACCGGTGAAGCCGACCCGCACCCGCCCGGTCTTGCCCTGGCTGGCGCGGCGCACCGTGCTCTCGGCCTGTTCCGACAATTGCAGCAGGCGTGAAGCATCGGCCAGGAACACCCGGCCTTCGGTGGTCAGGCGCACGGTGCGTCCGACCCGTTCAAACAATTGCACGCCCAGCCTGTGTTCCAGCAGATGGATCTGCCGCGACAGGGGCGGCTGGGTCATGTTCAGTAGCGCCGCTGCACGACGGAAATTGAGTTCGGTCGCAGCGACCACGAAACAACGGACTTGAGCCAGATCGAGCATGGGGATTCGCCGGTAAGGGGAGCGTGCATTATAGGCAGTTACGCTCCCGGCCACGGCCATGATCCTGTTCAGGTGGTGAGGCTGCCCTCCGGCCGCTGTCCGGCCAGACCTTGCGCCAGGCTGGCCAGCACCATCTCGCCCATGGCCGTGCGCGACTCCACGGTGGCGCTGGCGCGATGGGCTTGCAGAACCACCTGGTCCATTTGCAACAAGGCCGCCGGTACGTTGGGTTCATCCACGAACACATCCAGACCCGCACCGGCGATCACGCCGCGCTGCAGGGCATCCACCAGATCCTCTTCCACCACCAGCTTGCCGCGCGCGATGTTGATGAGGATGCCTTCGCGTCCGAGCGCATCGAGCACGGCGGCATTGATGATGCCTTGCGCCTTGTCGGCGGCGGCCGCCAGGACCAGCACATCGCTCTCGCGCGCCAGTTGCAGCAGCTCGGCCTGGAAGGTGTAGGGCAGGTCCTCCATGGCGCGCAGGTCGGTATAGGCGATCGGGCAGCCGAAGGCCGCTGCGCGCTGGGCGATGGCGCGGCCCACCTTGCCCATGCCGACGATGCCCACGCGCTTGCCGCTCAGGCGGCGCGACAGTGGAATGGCCGTCGGCGAAGGATGGCGCACCCAGTCACCGCGCTGCACGAAGGCATGGCCCGGACAGATCTGCCGGCTCACCGCCAGCATCAGCCCCAAGGCCAGGTCAGCCACATCTTCGGTCAGTGCGCCGAAGGTGCCGGTCACCGGCAGGCCCTTGCTGCGCGCATGGTTGAGGTCCACCGCATCGGTCCCGACACCATTGACCGCCACCACCTTCAACGCCGGCAGGCGATCCATGAGCGCATTGCTGATGCCGGTGTGGCCGCCGGTGATGACGCCTTCGATCACCGCACCATGGCGCTCGATATAGGCTTCCTTGTCGTCCTGCTCGAACAGGCGGTGCATGTGATAGAGGCTTTCCAGCTTGTCGTTGATGGCCGGGACCAGGATGGGATTGAGCTGCAGCACGTGGCGTTTCATGGGGGGACTCCTTCTCGTTCGGTGGCAATGCCGGCGGATGATGCGGGCATTCGGGCAGGGCGTCCAATCCGAAAAGGCTATCAATTGATTCACGAAATGGTGACTGATTCGGTATCAGTATCGATTCAATCCGCACATCACCTGATAGCCAGAAAAGATTGGACGCCATGCAGGGCCGCCGCCATGATTCCCAGCGTCGGCCACCGAGACACGCAGGAGCCGCAATGAATGCCGGGCGTCAACAGATCCCTCCGGGGACACACAACAAAGCCCGCCACCCGCACAGGAGACAAGCATGAACCTGGGATCACCCCGGACCGGCCGCACGCTGCCGTCCTGAGCGCGGCAGTGCCACGCCATTGCCGCCATCCATAACGATAAACACGAGACACGCCCAAGGAGTCCGACGATGAATCACGTCGACGCCGCCGACCCGGTCGGCCGCCGCAGTTCCGCCGCATCCGCCTCATCCGCAGCCCCGGCCGCCAGCGCGTCCGCACCGCTGGCCCAGCAGAAACCGACCCGCTATCGCTGGGTGGTGATGGGCCTGATCTTCATGATCTGGGCCATCGCCTGCGCGGATCGCGCCAATTTCGGTATCGCCCTGCCGTACATGAAGAAGGAGTACGGCATCTCCAATACCGAAGCCGGGCTGATCGTGAGCCTGTTTTCGTTTGCCTACGGCATCGTGCAGATTCCGGTCGGGTTGATGTACAAGCGCCTGAGCGAAAAGACCACCGGCATTCTGTTTTCGGTCTTCATGCTGCTGACCTCGCTGTTCACCGGCCTCATGGGCACGACCTCCTCGGTGCTGCTGTTGCAGCTCTACCGCGTGGGCCTGGGTTTGTCGGAAGGACCGCTGGGCATCGGCTGTACCAACGTCATCAATCGCTGGTTCCCGCCCGAGGAAAAGGGCACGGCCACCGGGCTCTGGATTGCCGCCTCCAAGCTCGGCCCGCTGATCGTGCCGACGGTCTGCATCATCGTCATCCAGCTCTGGGGCTGGCGCGAAATCTTTTACGTATTTGCGGTGCCGGGCATTTTCCTGGCGATTCTGTGGTTCTTTCTGGTGACCAATTCGCCGGCCGAGAATCGCTTCTGCAATGAGGCCGAACGCCGCTACATCACGCAGGACCTGCCGGCCGGTTCGGCCAGCAGCGGCGCACGCCCGGCCCAGGGCGCGCAAGTGGCACCGATGCCCTGGCTGGACGGCATCAACCGCACCCGCCGCGTGCCGCGTCTGGAAACGCTGCGCCAGGTCTTCACCTCCTGGAACGTGATCGGCGTGGCCATCGGCTATGGCTGCATGATCGGCATCAGCAACATCTTCATGTCATGGATCCCGACCTACCTGGTGACGGTCAAGGGGTTTGCCTCGGTGAAGATGGGTTTCCTGGCCTCGGCTCCCTTCATCGGTGCGGTGGCCGGCAACATGCTGGGCGGGATCATCTCGGATCGCCTGCTCGGTGGCCGCCGCAAGCCCATGATGCTGCTGGGTGCGCTGGGCACGGCCGTGATGACGCTGATGCTGGTGGAAGCGCCGGACAGCGTGCTGTATCTCGGGGCCATGCTGATGCTGTCGGGCCTGATGCTGGGTATCGGCTTTGCCGGGTATTCTGCTTATCCCATGGGGCTGGCGACCAAGTCCACCTATCCGACCGCGTTCGGCATCGTCAATTCGCTGGGGCAGATCGGTGGGGCTTGCGCCCCCCTGGCGGTGGGCATGCTGCTGGATCGCTATGACTGGACCAGTGTCTTCCTCTACATGGTCGGCACCTCGCTGCTGTGCCTGGTGCTGCTGCTGAGCGTGGTAGAACCGATTACCGTGAGGAAGGCCGGAGAGGAAGCCTGAGTCTCATCTGAGCCGTGAAAGCGCTGAGGGCCCGCCATGGTGCGGGCCTTTTGCTTGCCTGAAGAGGCTATCCATGTTGTTTTGGAATAATATCCAACGGATATTAATAGGCATCGAATTATATATTGGACAAACACTCTCCCCGAAGGCACTCTTGTGCTCCCTTTTTCCCTAAGCAGCCCTGAGGAGACACCCATCATGCCGACCTACCGTTCCTATACCACCACCCAAGGCCGCAACATGGCCGGCGCGCGTGCGCTGTGGCGTGCCACCGGCATGAAGGATGGCGATTTCAGCAAGCCCATCATTGCGGTCGTGAACTCCTTCACCCAGTTCGTGCCCGGCCACGTGCACCTGAAGGACCTGGGCCAGCTGGTGGCGCGCGAGATCGAGGCGGCCGGCGGCGTGGCCAAGGAATTCAACACCATCGCCGTGGATGACGGCATCGCCATGGGCCACGACGGCATGCTGTATTCGCTGCCCTCGCGCGACCTGATCGCCGACTCGGTGGAATACATGGTCAACGCCCACTGTGCCGACGCCATGGTCTGCATCTCCAACTGCGACAAGATCACCCCGGGCATGCTGATGGCCGCCATGCGCCTGAACATCCCCGTGGTCTTCGTCTCCGGCGGGCCGATGGAAGCCGGCAAGGTCATCAAGACCGTCAACACCGACAAGAAGGTCATCAAGCTCGACCTGGTCGACGCCATGATCCAGGCCGGTGACAAGAACATCTCCGACGCCGACGTGGCCGAAGTGGAACGTTCGGCCTGTCCGACCTGCGGTTCCTGCTCGGGCATGTTCACCGCCAACTCGATGAACTGCCTGACCGAAGTGCTGGGCCTGTCGCTGCCGGGTAATGGCACCGTTCTCGCTACCCACGCCGACCGCAAGGAACTGTTCCTGCGCGCCGGCCGCCTGATCGTCGAACTGGCCAAGCGCCACTACGAACAGGACGACTACAGCATCCTGCCGCGCAACATCTGCACCAAGGAAACCTGGGAAAACGCCATGGCCCTGGACGTCTCCATGGGCGGCTCCACCAACACCGTGCTGCACCTGCTGGCCGCAGCCCACGAAGCCAAGGTGGAATTCACCATGGCCGACATCGACCGCATCTCGCGCAAGGTCCCCTGCCTGTGCAAGGTCGCGCCGATGACCAACAAGTACCACATCGAAGACGTGCACCGTGCCGGCGGCATCATCGCCATCCTGGGTGAGCTGGCCCGTGCCGGCCTGCTGGACACCTCGCGTCCGACCGTGCACAGCAAGACCCTGGGCGAAGCCATCGAGAAATTCGACATCCGCGTCACCAGCGATCCGGCCGTGCACAAGCTGTTCCGTGCCGCCCCCGGTGGCGTGCCCACGCAGACGGCCTTCTCGCAGGAAGAGCGTTTTGAAGACAGCGACCTGGACCGCGCCAACGGCTGCATCCGCGATCGCGAACACGCTTACTCGCAAGACGGCGGCCTGGCGGTCCTGTACGGCAACATCGCCGAGAAGGGTTGCATCGTCAAGACCGCTGGCGTGGATGAAAGCATCCTGAAGTTCTCCGGCACCGCACGCGTCTTCGAGAGCCAGGATGCGGCTGTGGAAGGCATCCTGGGCGACAAGGTCAAGGCCGGTGATGTGGTCATCGTGCGCTATGAAGGCCCCAAGGGCGGCCCCGGCATGCAGGAAATGCTGTACCCGACTTCGTACATCAAGTCCAAGGGCCTGGGCAAGGCCTGCGCGCTGTTCACCGATGGCCGCTTCTCCGGCGGTTCCTCGGGCCTGGTGATCGGCCACGCGTCGCCGGAAGCGGCCGAAGGCGGTGCCATCGGCCTGGTGGAAGAGGGCGACATGATCGATATCGACATCCCCAACCGCACCATCAACCTGCGCATCTCCGGTGACGAACTGGCCAAGCGCCGTGCAGAGATGGACGCCCGTGGCGATGCCGCGTGGCAGCCGGGCAACCGCCAGCGCGTGGTGTCGCAGGCACTGCAGGCTTATGCGGCGCTGACCACGTCGGCTGATCGAGGTGCCGTGCGTGACCTGTCGCAACTGAAGCGCTGATCCGTCACCAGTCTCATCAGCCTGATATGACCAAGCCGCCCGGTGCAAGCCGGGCGGCTTTGTTTTGGGCGGACGGGTGCGAAGCGAGCAACCCGTCGCGGAGATCATTACGGGAACGGACCTTGATGACCGAATGTTTACCGCATATGTACGTTGATATGTACGTTGAATCGTGCCGGCGGTTTGAATGGGCACAAGCGCTCGTCCCACTTTGGTAGAATTTCCAGCTCGCAACGGAGTCGGGAAGATCTGCTGACGGTGTTCCAATGAGCCGGTTGCGGTTCCAACATCAATCTGTCCAGGGGGAGTGCATTGAGTCGTCCTACGCTGAGCACTGATCAAGTGCTGGCCATGTCGCCAGACGCGTCTTCGACCAAGGCCGCACAGGGCCTGGTGGTCCCGGCCAAGTGGCCTGCGCTGGGGGCAAGCGATGAAGCCGTATGGGGCGAATGCCAAGGTAGCGGAAGCAAGCCTTATCAAACGCAAGTCCATTTCGTGGCTGGCGTCCCGAGTTTCAAATGCAGTTGCCCCAGTCGTAAATTCCCCTGCAAACATGGTTTGGCTTTGCTCCTTTTCCTGGCGCGCGACAGCAGTGCGTTCACGGCGGTCGAGCCTGGTTGGGTCACCGAGTGGCTCAGTTCGCGCAGAGACCGCGCAGAAAAGAAAGAGATCAAGGCCGCCGTGGCGGCCAGCGCAGCGCCGCCGGATCCGGCACTTGTGCTCAAGCGTCAGGCACAGCGTCTGCAGCGCATGTGCGCAGGGGCGCGCGAATTGGCATTGTGGTTGGATGACCTGATGCGCCAGGGGCTGGCCACGCTGAGCAGTGAGCAAGAGCAGAACTGGCATGCCATGGCTGCACGCATGGTGGACGCACAGGCAGCCAGGCTGGGGCAGCTGCTGACCAATGCGATGACGCTGGTGGGCCAGGGCCGCGATTGGCCTGCTCGCCTGCTGCAGCGGCTGGGCAGCCTGCAATTGCTGCTGGATGCGTTGCAACGCTATGAGCAGCTGCCAGCGAGCATGCAGGCGCATGTGCGCCAGGCGCTAGGCTGGTCGTATGACCGCGATGAGGTGCTTGTGGCGGGTGAACGGGTCACCGATCAATGGCGGGTATTGGCCAATGTGGTGACCGAGCTGGAGAACCGCTTGACCGAACACCGGGTGTGGTTGCAAGGCACGCACACGCAGCGACGTGCCTTGCTGCTGGACTATGCGCATGCGACCAGACCCGTGGAGATGGGTTGGGCCGTGGGCCAGCTGGTTGGAGCCGAGCTGGCTTTCTATCCGGGCGATCAGGCCTTGCGGGCGCTGGCCGTAGGCGCTGCTATCCCGGCAGGTACGGACGATGCGGCAGAGGGAGCCGCTGACGTGGTACTTGCGCAAGCATTCGCCGCCACATGTTGTCGTGACGAAGGCCAGGAATGGATGGCGATGGCGAAGCAATGCCTGGCCAATCCGTGGCTGATGCAAAGCCCGGTATGTTTCAGGGATGTGCACCTGATGCACCATGAACCCCAGAAGACGGAGGCTGGCCTCGGATCCGATGCAGTGCCGGAATGGACCTTGCATCTCAGCGCCGACCCAGGCAGCCAGGTCCGACCCAGCGTGGACCTGCGCATAGTGGATGCACATGCATGGCAAATGATGGCGCTGTCCGGCGGAGAGGCCTTCAATGTCTTTGGCGAATGGAATGGTGAGCGACTCACCCCGCTGCTGGCGTGGAACGCTGCGGAGTATTGGGCGGCCACACACGCGCCACAGGAGCAATGACGGTGACAACTTCAACAACTTCAACAAACGGGGCGCTGGATATCGGGAGCCTTGACCATTGGGATGCGTTGGTCAAGGTGGCCTTGGTCGGGGCGGACAGACATTGGACGCTGCCGCCTGCCACGGCGCGGGACCCGATCGCATTGGCGCTCCATGATCGCCTGTCCACAGAGCCCTCTGCCGCGCCCGGACAGTTGTTGCGCGTTGCCGGTGCATTGGCGCTGGCGCGCCGGGTGGCATGGCTGCCTGCCTCCGACGTCTCCGTGCCAGCCGAGGTGGCGGCACCAGAATCGCGCAGGCGGGCTCCGCCAGCATGGCTGCCTTTGCTTGAGCGGGTGATGTCCATCGGTTTGCTGCGTCTGCAGGTGCAAGTGTTGCGGGAGATGGACCGGGCGGGTTTGCATGTGCCTTCGGTCAAGCTGCCCCTCTTGCTGCAACTGGGAGCCGGCAACACGGCGCTGCGCGGGGAGATCGGCGCAGTCATCGGTGAGCGCGGGCGCTGGCTGGCGAAGTGCAATCCCCAATGGGCTTATGCAGCGGGTGTGCATCAACAGGCGGATACGCAAACCCTGTGGCGTGAAGGCAGTCTGGAGCAGCGCCGCCAGGTCTTGCTTGGCCAGCGTGCCACGGACCCCGATGCCGCACGTGAACGTTTGAATCAGGAGTGGGGAAGCTTGCCCGCCAAGGAGCGCGCCGCGCTGATCGAATGCCTGGCGACCCGCTTGAATCCCGCTGATGAATCCTTCCTGCAAACCCAACTCGGCAAGGACCGCTCCCAGGATGTACGCCGGATTGCTGCAGAGTTGCTGTCGGATCTTCCCGGCAGCGCCTATGCGCTGCGCATGGTGGAACGTCTGCGCCCACTGGTTGGCGAAACGATGGACGCGCCGATGCATGTGGGTGAAGACTGGCAGGCCGATCAACTCGAAATCAAACGCCCCGCCTATGAAAAACTGGGGGAACGTGCGTGGTGGTTGTTCCAGTTGGTGCGGCGTACGCCCTTGTCCTGGTGGGAACAACACACTGGAAGAAGCCCCGTGCAAATCCTTGTCTGGAGCATGCAGAGCGATTGGAAGGACGCACTCCTGCGCGCATGGTCGCAGGCAGCCGTTCGTCAGCGCAATGCGGCGTGGTGCGAGGCATTGATCGAACTTGTCGACCAGGAAGACTTGGGCTCCCCGCAAGCCATGCTGGCGTTGCTTGCACCGGCGCAGCGCGAGCAATTTTATGAGCGACGCCTGTCCGACAAAAAGTACCTCTACTCCTTGCTCGGGCTGATTCTGGCGGGTTGTCCGGTGGGCCAGCAGTTGTCATCCGTTTTTTCGATGAAATTGCTCCCCATCTTGCGGACCAGCCTGGCCAAGGGAAATCAGCATGACCAATATGCCCTGCGTGAGCATTTGCCGGAATTGATGTGCGTCTTGCACCCCGACAGCCTGCGTCTCATCGACCTTGAGCACAGCCTCCACGAAATCGATGCGTTGGCGACCTGCCTGATGCAGTGCATCCAGGTGCGGGATTGCCGCGAACGCCTCGCACAGTTGGTGTCGCCTCCGCTTGAGGGCAACTGAAACCCGCACGGATCCCTATCGAGAACCGACCTCCCAGACCGCAGGTATCAATCACTGCTCCCCTTCAATCGAGACCAGAGCCCTATCCATGAATGCCAATACACAGCAAGTCTTACGTCAGCACGCCGAGCACCAGTTCGCAGAGGAGCTGGAGAACCTGCAAAAGGTAGACAAACGCCAGCGCCCCGCGAATTGGAAGCTTTCGCCCTGGGCGGTGGTCACCTACCTGATGGGCGGCAAGCTCGACAACGGTTTTGAAGTCAGCGCCAAATACATCGGATCGCCACGCCTGATGGAGATCGCCGTGTCTACCCTGGCGACCGACCGTGCGCTCTTGCTTTACGGCGTGCCGGGCACCGCCAAATCCTGGGTGTCAGAACATCTGGCGGCCGCCATCAGCGGCGACTCCACCATGCTGATCCAGGGGACTGCAGGGACCAGCGAGGAGCAATTGCGTTACGGCTGGAATTACGCGCAGTTGCTGGCGCATGGCCCTTCCGAAAACGCCCTGGTTCCCAGTCCTCTGGTGCAGGCCATGAAATTGGGAAAGATCGCCCGCGTGGAAGAATTGACCCGCATCCCCGCAGATGTGCAGGACACCCTGATCACGGTACTCTCGGAAAAGACCTTGCCCATTCCCGAATTGGGCAGCGAAGTGCAGGCCACACGCGGCTTCTCCGTCATTGCGACGGCCAACAACCGCGACAAGGGCGTCAACGAACTCTCCAGTGCCTTGAAGCGGCGCTTCAACACGGTGGTGTTGCCCGTTCCCTCCAGTGAACAGGAGGAAGTGCAGATCGTCGCCAAGCGCGTGGCCGAACTCGGCCGTGCCCTGGAGTTGCCTGCCGAACCGCCGGGCCTCAGCGAAATTCGCCGCGTGGTGCAGATCTTCCGTGAGTTGCGCAATGGCCAGACGGAAGATGGCAAGACCCGCATCAAGTCGCCATCCTCCACGCTCTCCACGGCAGAGGCTATCTCCGTGATCAACAGCGGCATGGCCCTGGCCGGGCATTTTGGGGACGGCTCCCTGCATGCCGCCGACATTGCATCGGGCCTTATCGGTGCCATCGTGAAAGACCCCGTGCAAGACCAAGTGGTGTGGAAGGAGTATCTGGAGACCGTGGTCAAGGAACGCCCCGACTGGATGGAACTCTACCGCGCCTGCCGTGAGCAACTCTGATCCCGCCGCCGAATCTGCCATGGCAGACCTGTCTTCGACCACCAAAGCGGCATCCGGCCCTGCATCAACGCCGGGTCCGGTGCACTACTTCGGCATCCGCCACCACGGACCCGGCTGCGCCCGCAGCCTGCGGCATGTGCTGCTCAGCCTGCAGCCTGACTGTATCTTGATCGAAGGTCCGCCGGACGCCAATGCGCTCATTCCCTACGTCTTGCACCAGGAAATCAAACCGCCTGTTGCCCTGCTGGTGTATGCCCCCGGCAGCAGAGAAGACGCGGTCTTTTACCCGTTCGCGGAGTATTCGCCCGAGTGGCAGGCGTTGCAGTTCGGTGTACGCGAGGGCATACCCACGCGTTTCATCGATTTGCCCCAGGCAGTCCGTTTGGCGCAGGAGCAGGCGCGACGTTCTTCCTTGTCTGCTGAAGCGAGTGCGGTACCTGCATTGATGACGCCCTTGTCAGTCCCGCCATCCCCGGAATCCCCTGAACCATCCGCCTCGCCTGAAGAGGAAGTTGCCCGGCTTCCGGCCGACGCGCAGCCGGCAGATGGGGCGCAGAAGAGCTTCCAGCCGTGGCGACATGATCCGCTGGATGCGCTGGCCCACGCCGCCGGTTTTGCCGACGGGGAAAGCTGGTGGAATCAGCTCATTGAAGAGCGCGGCGATGGCGAGGACTTGTTCAGTGGCATCACCGAAGCGATGACGAGCCTGCGTGAAACCTGGCCGCATGAACGCTCTGCCGAGGATGAGCAGCGCGAGGCCCAGCGTGAAGCCCACATGCGTCAATGCGTGCGCGAGGCGATCAAGGAGGGGCATCAACGTATCGCCGTCGTGTGTGGTGCCTGGCATACCCCGGCGTTGATGGCGGCACATACCGCCAAGGCGGATGCGGCGATCCTGAAAGGTTTGCCGAAGGTCAAGACCGAGGCAACCTGGGTGCCCTGGACCTATCACCACCTTACGCTGGACAGCGGCTATGGCGCGGGAGTGGCCGCGCCGGGCTGGTACCACCACTTGTGGCATGCATCTCCTGCGCATGGGCAGGAGATGCAACACGCCGGCCACCAGCCTGACCGTGCCACCCGCTGGCTCGCCCGCGTGGCAAGGGTGTTGCGCGAGCACCAGGTGGATTGCTCCAGTGCCCACGTCATCGAGGCCACGCGGCTGGCCAATACCCTGGCCGTCATGCGAGGCCGTGCCCATCCGGGGCTGGATGAACTGGACGAGGCCGTGCGTACCGTCATGTGCATGGGGGAATCAGCACCTTTGCGGCTCATCCATCTTGCGCTCACGGTCGGTGATGTCATGGGGCAGGTGCCGGTCGATGTGCCCGCGGTTCCCTTGCAGCGTGACATCGAACAAGCGCAGAAAAAGCTGCGTCTCAAGGTCGAGGCAGCGCATCGCCTGCTGGACCTGGATCTGCGGCAGGAGATGGACCTCGCACGCAGTCACTTCCTGCATCGCCTGCGCCTGATCGGCGTGAACTGGGGAGAGCCCGCGCGCGCAACACGCGGCAACCGGGGCACTTTCCGTGAGAGTTGGGCGTTGGAGTGGCAACCCGGGTTTGCCATCCGCGTGATCGAGGCCAGCCGCTACGGCGCGACGCTGGAGCAAGCCGCATGCGCTTGCGTTGCCGAGCAATGTGTCCGGCTCACTCTCCTGGAAGACCTGGCCGAGCTGATCGACCAGGTGCTCATGGCCGAATTGGCGGGTGCCGTGGAGGTGGTGAGCGCCGCATTGCAGGCGCGCGCTGCGCTTACCGGGGATGCGATACAGCTCATCGGAGCGGTACCTCCCCTGGTGCGCGTGTTCCGCTACGGCAGCGTGCGCCAGACCGACAGCGCATTGCTCGCGCAGCTCCTGGATGGCTTGATCGTACGTGGTGCCATTGGCCTGCCCTTGGCATGCCAGGGCGTGGATGAGTCGGCAGCACAGTCATTGCGCCAGTCCATTCTCGCCACACACGAAGCGGTGGCCTTGCATGAAGGCGCAGAGCAGGTCGCCGCCTGGCAGGGAGCCTTGAAGCAGATCGCCTTGGGTGAATCTGCGCATGCCTTGCTGCGCGGCCTGTGCTGTCGCCTGATGCTCGATGCACATCATCTGTCACAGGAAGAAGTGGCCACGCAATTGGCCCGTCACCTCTCGTCCGGCATGGAACCGCTGGACGCGGCGTATTGGCTGGAGGGATTCCTCAACCAGAACGCCATGGTCTTGCTGCATGATGTGCAGGTATGGAGCCTGGTCGATCACTGGCTGGCCAACCTGAGCGACGAGCATTTCGTGCAGATCGTTCCACTGGTGCGACGCAGCTTTGCCCGCTTTTCCCAAAGTGAACGGCATGACCTGGGCGTACGCGCTTCCCACGGTGCCGCCGGTGCCGCAGCCCCACAAGCCAGTGCCGGGAGCTGGAGTGCAGAGCGTGCAGCCATGGCCCTTCCCACACTGCGTCTGTTACTGGGCCTGACGGCCGAGCCGGCTGACCGTCCAGGCAAGAGTGAATGACTGAGGAATTCCCATGACAAGCCACATTCCGAATCCCGCTACGGCCTCCGTAGCCTCCCCCGAGGCACCGCCCACCGACCGCCTGCAACGCTGGCGTCTGGTACTTGGCACGCAAGCCGAGAAAAGCTGCGGCTGCCTGTCGGATAGCCTGAACGGCATCGACCAGGCACTCAATGCCTTGTACGACCCCCAGGGCGGCCAGGGGCTGCAACGCAAGGGCGGTCGGGGTAGTTCGGCTCCCAGCGTGGCCCGTTGGTTGGGCGACATACGCAACTACTTTCCCAGTTCCATCGTGCAAGTCATGCAGCGCGACGCACTCGACAGATTGAACATGCGCGAGATGCTGCTGCAGCCGGAAATGCTGGAATCGGCACAACCGGATGTGCACCTGGTGGCGAGCCTGGTCTCGCTCAACAGCGTCATTCCTGCCGAGACGCGCGAGACAGCGCGCATGGTAGTGCGACGTGTGGTGGATGCGCTCCTGAAGTTGCTGGACGAGCCCATGCGCAGTGCCATCACCGGCGCATTGGACAGGAGCCAGCGCAATCGCCGCCCGCGCCATGCCGAGATCGACTGGAACCGCACCCTGCGCGCCAATCTGCGCCATTGGCAACCGGACTACCGGACCATCGTGCCCCAGACACTCATCGGATACGGTCGCAAGGCGCGTCGCCCGCAGCGCGAGGTGGTCCTGTGCATAGACCAGAGCGGCTCCATGGCGGCGTCCGTGGTGTATTCCAGCATTTTCGGCGCGGTCATGGCCAGCCTGCCCTCGGTAGCCACCAAGCTGGTCGTGTTCGATACCCAGGTGGTCGACATGACCGAGCAATTGCAGGATCCGGTTGATCTTCTCTTTGGCGTGCAGTTGGGCGGCGGCACCGACATCAACGGTGCCGTTGGCTACTGTCAGACTCTCATCAAGGAGCCACGCAACACCATCCTCGTGTTGATTTCCGATCTGTACGAGGGCGGGGTGGAAGCCGGCTTGCTCCGCCGTGCGCAGGAGTTGGTCGAGTCAGGGGTGCAGTTCATCGCGCTGCTGGCCCTCAGTGATGAAGGCGCTCCTGCCTACGACAAGGAGCTGGCCTCCAAACTGGCCAGCCTGGGTGTGCCCAGTTTTGCGTGCACTCCCGATGCTTTTCCTGGCTTGATGGCTGCGGCGATCCGGCGCGACGATGTGAACGCCTGGGCTGCAGGGCAAGGCATCAAAACCAGCCGTGCAGCTTGAAGACGTCCTGCATGCTGGCGGTCAGCTGATGCTGCGCAACTGACCACCAGCGGCTGCGCACCGGCTGTCTCCTTGCCGTCCCGGTGCCGTCAGGTCGCAGCGACAAGCGCATCAGGCCTTGATCGCCGGCCGCATATGCGTAGACGCAAACGCCAGCCCTTCTTCGAAGGATGACAGCACCATGTCCACCTGTTCTTTCACGGTCGTGGCCTCTACCTCTTCATTGAAGAATGAGGGGCGGATGGTGACCAGCAGCGCATGCGGCAGGTTCTCGCGCAGGTCATGCACCACCGCCATCCACGCCTCCAGCTTCTCGCGCACCGGATAGACCAGGAATACGATGGATACCAGTTCCGCCTTGCTGGTATCTGGCTGTTCTTCCTCCGGCTGGTCCAGCGTGATGCTGCGGGCATCAATGCCGGTCACGCGCAGCGCATGCACCAGCAGTTCGGAGAGCAGGTCATCGCGCTCCCCGCGCAAGCCGCCGCACAGCACCACCGAGCCCTGCGGCACATCCAGCGAACCCTGCCAGCGGCCCAGCCGCGCCTGACGCAGTTCGCGCAGGTGTGCGCCGACGCCGCTGTTGAGCAATGGCACTTCGCGCCGGCGACGCAGGCTGCGTGGTGCGCCCGGGCTTTGCGTGAGCACTTCGGTGAGCTGCGACACCGAATGCAGCAGCCGTTCCTGCTGCGCACCCTCGATGCGGCCATGGCGCAGGTCCAATGCCGCCAAGGCCAGGCCCGGCAGCAGGATCTGGTCGCAATACTTGGCGAAGCTCTGCTTCTGAAGATGGCCGCGTGCATCACGGATGATGGCCTCCGATTCACCGGCCAGGGCGCGCTGGTAGAAGCGCTCCGCGTGAGTCATGTCGGGCGCTTCGCCCAGCAGGATGGTGATCGGTTCGAGTGCGGCCACGTGGCGTCCGGCCACCACCAGGCACAGCGTCAACGGGGTGGAAAGCAGCAAGCCGATGGGGCCCCACAGCGTGCCCCAGAACAGCGCCGAGACGATCACCGCCAGCGGAGAGAGACCGGAGCTGTGACCATACACGCGCGGCTCGATGAAGTTGGCCACGATCACTTCCAGCCCCACGTAGAAGGCGAGGAAGGACAGCGCCAGCCACCAGCCCGGATCAATGGCGGCGATGAAGACCGAAATCATCAGTCCGGACGCCAGCGCGCCCAGGTAAGGAACGAAACGCAGCACCCCGGCCAGCGCACCCCACAGCACCGCGTGCGGTACGCCGCCGGCGGCCAGCACCGCGCCCATGATGAGTCCGAACACCAGGTTGACCACGAACTGCGAAAAGAAGAAACGCGACACGCCCTCGGCAGCATCGCCCAGCGCCTGCATGGTGCGGCTCATCTCGGTCAGCCCGGCCAGGCGGATCAGGCGTTCGCGCAGGGACTCCTGTTCCAGCAGGATGAACACCAGCAGCACCAGCACGATGCCGGCCTGGCCGATCGGCCCCCAGGCCAGCGCAAACAGCCGCCGCAAGGCACCGCGCACCGACATGCGGGTATCGGCTTCGGGCGTGGCCGCCGCTGCAGCGGCGGCGGCTGCGGTCCGGCTGTTTTTCTTGCCGCTGCGCGCGCTCTCCGGAACCGGCTGCGGGATTACCGCGCTCAGTTCGGCTTCCAGCCGGGCGAAGGGGCGCTCGGCCATGGCGCGCACGCTTTCCACCTTGTCCTGGATACCTTCGCGATATTGCGGCAGGTCGCTGGTCACGCTCACCAGCTGGAAGGTCAGCACCACCGCCAGTGCCACCAGGCAGCCACCGACCAGCAGCACCGAGACCATGGCCGCCGCCGCCCGGTTCAGGCCCAGGGCATCGAGTTTCCTCACCAGCGGCAGGATGATCAGGCTGGCGATGCCGGCTACGGCCAGCGGAGCCAGGATCTCGCGGCCGAAGTAGAGCATGCCCAGCACCACGGCAGCCCCCAGCAGGGTAGTGGAGCTCAGGCGCGAGAAGGCGGAAGTCTTGAGGTTTTGCATGGCGTGGATGTGGGCAGGAAGGCAGGCCGGTCAGGAATGCAGCGCGAGTATAGCCGTTGCCCTTGCGGTGCGCGCATGGCGGCTTGACGTTTTCTGCACCATGCCGCGCAAGCTCAGCTGTGGCGCGGCTTGCGGACGGGCCAGTTCAGCGGATCACTTCATACAGTTCCAGTGGCAGCCCATCCGGATCGGCGAAGAAGGTGAAGCGCCGGCCCGTGTATTCATCCACGCGGATCTCTTCCACCACCACGCCACTGGCCTCCAGCTCAGCCTTGCTGGCAGCCACGTCGGCCACGGCAAAGGAGAGATGGCGCAGACCGCAGGCCTCGGGGCGCGAAGGACGCGGCGGCGGTGCAGGGAAGGAAAACAGCTCGATCTGGCTGCCATCGGGCAGGCCCAGGTCCAGCTTCCAGGAATCGCGCGCCTGGCGGTAATGTTCGGCGATCACGCGCAGACCCAGCAGGTCCACATAGAAGGCCTTGGAGACGGCATAGTCGGAACAGATGACGGCCACATGATGAATGCCTTGCAGTTGCATGGAATGCTTTCAGGAAAAGGGTTCAGCCGGGACGGCCTTTGGCACCCGCACCGTGCTGCGCCAGCCCGGCACAGACCGCGCGCACCTTGTCGCGCAGCCAGCGATGTGCCGGGTCCAGCTCCACGCGCGGATGCCACATCAGCGAGACGATGATGGGAGCGGTCGCGATCGGCAATTCGAACAGATGGATGCCGGACGCGCTGCCATCCTTGCGCGGCGCGCCGGCCGTGGTCAGGAAGGAGCGCGGCACCATGGCCACCAGGTCGGAGTTGCGCACCACCGCCAGCGCACCGGGAAAACTCGGCACCACCGCCACCACCTTGCGCACCAGACCGCGCTCGGCCAGCGCGGCATCGAGCGGACTGGCGCGGTCGCCGCGCGGCGAAGCGCTCACGTGTTCATAGGCGCAATAGCGCTCGGCACTCACGCGCCGCAGGGCCGCCAGCGGATGGCCGATCCGCACCGCACCGACGAAACGGTCACGGAACAGGGTCTGCAGGCGCACCTCCGGTCCCATCTCGCTGGCCACGCCGATTTCGAGATCGGCACTGCCTTCACGCAGGGGCAGCGGACTGCGCTCCACCTTGGGCGCGAAGCGCAGGCGCACCAGCGGCGCTTCGCGGGTGACGGCACGGATGAGCGCGGCACCACAGGCTTCGATGAAGCCCTCGTTGGCGCGGATGGTGAAGTCGCGCTCCAGCCGCGCCACATCCAGTTCCGGTACCGAAGGACGCAACACCGAGCGCGCTTCATGCACCACATTGCGCACGCGCTCCTGCAGAGCTTCCGCGCAGGGGGTGAGTACCATCTGCCGCCCGGCGCGCACCAGCAACTGGTCGCCGGTCGCCTGGCGCAGGCGCGTCAGGGTGCGGCTCATGGCCGAGGCGCTCAGGCCCAGGCGGCGCGCGGCCCCGGCCACGCTGGCTTCGGCGATGAGGGCATCCAGGGCGATCAGGAGGTTGAGGTCGGTATCGGGCATGGCGGCATCCTAGCATGCGAAGGGTGACATGGCGTCCCGTGCAATGATCCAATGCAAGCCATGCGTCTTCCGCCTTGTCTCGCGGCTGGCTATAGTGAAGACCTGATTCGATCTTCCCAAGCGATCCCCATGTCACTCTTTACCGACCTGCCCGGCGACGAAGGCCTGCCGGGCGTGCAGCGCCGCCGCGCCATGCTGGCTGTCATGATGGCCACCACCATGGCCGTGTTCGACGGCACCATCATCAACGTCGCCCTGCCGCAGATCAGCCTGGCCCTGCAGACCTCGGCCGCGGCTTCCGTGTGGGTGGCCAACGCCTACCTGCTGGCCACCGCGATGACGCTGGCCGCGTTTGCGGCCCTGTCCTCACGGCTGGGCTTTCGTACCCAGTTCACGGCCGGGCTCGCCGTGTTTACGCTGGCGTCGCTGGGCTGCGCCCTGTCGCGCTCGGTGGATCTGCTCATTGTCATGCGCGTGCTGCAAGGGCTGGGCGGCGCGGCCATGCTGAGCATTGCGCCGGCCATCCATCGCACCGTCTTTCCCAATCGCCTGCTGGGCCGCATCCTTGGCCTCAATGCCGTGCTGGTGGCCGCCAGCACCGCCGTCGGTCCGGTACTGGGCGGCACCTTGCTGGCCGCGCTGGGCTGGGAGTGGATCTTCCTCATCAACGTCCCGCTGGGCATCGTCGCCGTGCTGCTGTCCTGGAGTGCCATTCCGGAAACACGCAAACCGGCCCAGGCCCCCTTCGACGTGGCCGGTGCGCTGTGGTCGGCGCTGGCCATGGGTGCCATCATCATGGCCGCCGACACCTGTGCGCGCTTTGCCGAACCGGGGCAGGGCACTCATGCCATGCTGGAGGCGGCAGCCTACGCGCTGGTGGCGCTGCTGGCCGGCACCGCTTTCGTGCGCGGGCAGCGCCGCGTGCCGGAGCCGCTGTTGCCGCTGGACATCTTTGCCAATGCGCGTTTCTCGCTGGCCGCACTGACCTCGTTGGCGTCCTTCGTGGGGCAGGGCATCGCCTTCGTGGCCTTGCCCTTCCTGTTCCAGAACGGCTATGGCTATACCGCGTTTGAATCGGCGGCGCTGTTCACACCCTGGCCGCTGGGCATCGTGCTGGTGGCGCCGCATGCGGGCAAACTGGCGGACCGCCATTCCCCCGCGCTGCTGTCGAGCCTGGGCCTGGCGCTCTTTACGGTCGGCCTGGCTTTGCTGGCGCTGCTGCCCGATCACGCCCAGGCCTGGGACATCGGCTGGCGTGCCCTGGTGTGCGGCATGGGCTTCGGTTTCTTCCAGAGTCCCAACAATCGCGAGATGTTGTCCAACGTTGCCCGCGAACGCAGCGGCAATGCCTCCGGCGTGCTGGCCATCATGCGCACCTTCGGCCAGTGCTTGGGAGCCGCCTTGCTGGGTACGGTCCTGGCGATTTACACCGCCGGTGCCGTCGCGCAAGGGGAAGTGCGCATGAGCGCGGCCCAGGATGGCGAGGCGATTCGTCTCGCACTGTGGATCGCGGTATTGGCCACGGCGCTGGCGACTGCGGTCAGCGCCAGCCGTCTTCGGCGCAAGGCGCAATCGCCCGCCTGATCTGCCCTCGCGGGCCATGGTGCAGAAAACGTCAACGCCCGCCGAGCTCATCATTGACTGAAATGTACCCAAATTGGTAACTTTTTAGTGAGCCGATAAATCCTCGCTGATTCTCGCTTTGTCCCGGCAGGCAGGAGCATAGACTGGTTCTGCTTGCCGGCGGACTGACTGCAACAGGGCGAACCACAATCACAACAGCGTCCCGCTTCACCCCTCCTCGCCCACTCAAGCGTTCAGGTCCCGCAGTCCTTCCCGGGCAAGCTCCGTCAAACTCTCTCCGGCCTCACCTTCCATCGGCCGGGGGATACCGCAAAAGGGGGCAATACCATGGGCAAGTTGAAAGTCGTGACCAGGCTGGCGTTGGGCTTCGGCCTGATTCTCGTGTTTCTGCTGGGCATCTCCGTACTGGGCATGGCAGGCATGTCGCGCATCAATGATGCACTCACCGACATCACTGCCATCAATAATGCCGAAACCAAGTTGGTTACCGTCTTGCGCAACGCATTGAGTCAGCGCGCCATCGCCATTCGCAACATTGCCTTGCTGGAAGATCAGGAAAGCATGCGCGTGGAGTCGCAGACACTGGCGCGCCAGGAAAAGATTTACGCCGATGCCTTGCTTGCGCTCGACAAGATGTTCAGCACGGAAGCCGCTACCACCGAGCGCGAGAAGCAGCTGCTGTCGAAGATCAAGGCCGATGAAGCCGCCACCGTGCCGCTGATGGCCAAGGCGCTGCAACTGGGTCTGGACAACAAGCCGGCCGATGCCGTGAAGGTGCTCATCACTGAAGTACGCCCCAAGCAACTGGCCTGGATCAATTCGCTTACCGAGCTGGCCGATTTTGAAGACCAGCTCAATGAGGAAGCTGCCGCCGATGCACGTACTACCTACGCCTGGCTGCGCACGGTGATGCTGACCGCCGTCGCGCTGGCGCTGCTGGTGGGTATTGCCGCCTCGGCCCTGATTGCGCGCAGCATCCTGCGCCAGCTGGGAGCCGAGCCGTCGGAGGCGCAGGCCATCGCGCGCGAGATTGCCTCGGGCGATCTCACCGCCACGGTGCGCCTGCGGGACGGCGACGGCTCCAGCCTGATGGCTTCCATCGAGCAGATGCGTTACCAGTTGAACGTGATCGCACACGGCATCAAGTCGGCGGCCGAGACCATTTCGGTGGCCAGCGGCCAGATCGCACAGGGCAACTTCGACCTCTCGCAACGTACCGAAGAACAAGCCGCCTCGCTGGAAGAAACCGCCGCCAGCATGGAAGAGCTGACCACCACCGTGCGCCAGAACACCAGCCACGCCGCCGAGGCGCTGCGCCTGTCGGGTGGTGCGGCCGAGACGGCAGCCACCGGCAGCGAAGCCTTCGATCGCGTGGTCTCGACCATGGACAAGATCTCGGCCAGCTCGGGCAAGATGGCCGACATCATCGGCGTGATTGAAGGCATCGCCTTCCAGACCAATATCCTCGCCCTCAACGCAGCGGTGGAAGCGGCCCGTGCCGGTGAGCAGGGGCGCGGCTTTGCGGTGGTCGCCTCGGAAGTGCGCTCGCTGGCGCAGCGCAGTGCGGTGGCCTCCAAGGAGATCAAGGACCTGATCGGGGAATCGATGGCGCATGTTGGCGCTGGCTCGCAACTGGTGGCCAGCGCCGGTCAGCAGATGAGCGGCATCGTGGCCTCGGTGCAGCGCTTCGGCGAGATCATGAACGAGATCGCCACCGCGACCCAGGAACAGGGCAGCGGCATCGAGCAGATCAACACGGCCATCGTGCAGATGGATCAGGTGACCCAGCAGAATGCGGCACTGGTGGAAGAAGCCAGTGCGGCAGCGCAGTCACTGTCGCAACAGGCCAGTGGCTTGCTGAAGGTGGTGTCGATCTTCAAGATCCGCCAGGATGCCTCGACCATGCCCGGCAGTGGCCATGCATCGCCTGCTGCACCGGGCTTGCAGGGCGCGCCGCTGGCGGCCCTGCACTGAGACTGGCTGCGCGAAGCAGCTGCAGGCCGGCGCTTGCCGGCCCAGCGAGCCTCAGCCCTGGCCGCCGTCTTCCTCGTCTTCGTCCTTGGGGACGAAGACCATGCCGGTCTTGGCGTTGTAATCCATGAGACCGGCATAGCGGCCCCAGGCGATCATGGTCTCGAAAGTCTTTTCGGGATTGTCGTAGGGCAGGGCGCTGCCGATGTCCTTCAAGACGCGCTCGGCCTCGATTTCTTCCGCTTCGCCCAGCACCGCCAGGATGATGTGGAACAGACGCAGCTTGTAGACCTGCTCGGCGAAGATGGCGCGCTGGCCCTTGCGGTCGGCGGCCACGAAGCGGCGGCCGAGGTCGGTCAGGTAGACCTCCTGCTTGGGCGTATCCACCAGTTCCAGGATTTCGGCGGCCTTCACGGTGCCGATGGTCTCGCCGAATTCCTTGCCGATCTCGTCCGAGATGTCGTAGATGTTGTTCAGTTCCGGCTCGTCGTGCAGCAAGCTCATCAGGCCCAGGATCTGGCCCACCGGGATCAGCGGGATGGATTCCATGCGCTTGCGTCCGCGCGAGATCGGCTCGCCCGGCACGTGCACTTCCGGCGGCAGGTCGGGCAGGGAGAGCGTGGTGATGGCTTCGTGGATGATGTTGACCAGGCGCTGGAATTCCGGGCTCTTGGAGTCGCGCGGATAGGGCAGCGGATTCTCCAGCACCAGGCCCAGGCGGCCCGGACGCGGGAACACCACCACGATGCGGGTGGCCATTTCCACCGCTTCCTCGATGTTGTGGGTGACCATGAAGATGGAGGTCAGGCCGCTGTCCGGGGCACGCCACAGGCTGATCAATTCCTGGCGCAGGTTCTCTGCGGTCAGCACGTCCAAGGCACTGAATGCTTCGTCCAGGCACAGCAGTTTGGGCTTGGACACCAGCGCGCGCGCAATGCCCACGCGCTGGCGCATGCCGCCCGAGAGCTCACGCGGATAGGCGCTGTGGTAGTTGCCCAGGCCGATCAGTTCGATGGCGCGGTCCACTGCCGCATCACGTTCCTCGCGGGTCGGGTTGTGCGACATCAGGCCCACGGCCACGTTCTGTTCCACCGTCAGCCATGGGTAGAGCGCGAAGGTCTGGAACACCACCGAGGCATCGCGATTGACGCCATAGAGCGGCTTGCCGGCGGCCATGGTGTGGCCCGAGCTGGGTTCGACCAGGCCGGTCAGGCAGCGCAGGATGGTGGACTTGCCCGAGCCGGACTGGCCCAGCAGGGCCAGCAGTTCGCCTTCGTGGACGGCCAGGTCGATGTTGTCCAGCACCTTGAGCTCGTGGCCGCCGGCGGTGTTGTAGGATTTGCTGACGGCGCACAGTTCAGCGACGGCGGGACGTTGTTGCGGAGAAGTCATGGTCATGGCGTGGCTCAAGGTCAATCGAGGCGGAAACGGCGTTCGGCGAAGGCATACAGGCGACGCCAGACAAACTTGTTCATCAACACGACGAACATCGACATCACGCCGATGCTGGCGATGATGAGGGGCGTGTCACCGGATTTGGTGACTGCCGAAATATAAGCACCCAGGCCATCGGCCTTGAGCGAGACATCGCCCCAGCTGGCCAGCTCGGCCACGATGGAGGCATTCCATGCGCCACCGGCGGCGGTACAGGCACCGGTCACCCAGAACGGGAAGATGGCCGGCAGGATCAGGGTCTTCCACAAATTCCAGCGCGAGAGGCCATACATGCGGGCGGCTTCCTTCAGGTCATTGGGAATGGCCATGGCACCGGCGATCACGTTGAAGAGGATGTACCACTGCGTGCCCATGGCGATCAACAGGATGCTGCCCCAGTTCATGCTGACGTTGGCGGCCACGAACCAGCCCACCACCAGCGGGAAGGTCATGTTGACCGGGAAGGACGCGCCGATCTGCGCCAGCGGCTGGGCGAAGCGGGCGATGTGCGGCTTGGAGCCGATCCACACGCCCACCGGGGTCCAGATCAGGGTGGCAATCACGGTCATGGCCAGCACCCGCAGCATGGTCAGGAAACCCAGCCAGACGATGTGGCCGAACAGGCTCCAGCTCATGGCGCCGTGCAGGGCATCGATGGCGGCCACCAGCCCGCGCAGCGCTTCAAAGATCAGCAGGCCGCAGATCACGCCGGTGATGACGCGCTTGGTCCAGCGCTCGCGGGTGATGCGGGCCGGCGTGGGCGCGGCCGAGGTGGCCGGACGACGGCGCGCCAGCCAGTCGCCCAGCGGCAGCCACAGTTTTTCATCAAGCCAGGTAAAGACGTAGGAGCCGCGCAGCAGGTCATACACCCACGAAGTCGGCGGCGAGGTCGATTCGGTCAGTTCGATCTTGAACTTGTCGGCCCAGGCCAGCAGCGGCCGCCAGACCAGCTGGTCGCTCACCAGGATCAGCGCCAGCATGGCGATGACCGCCCACAGTGCCGCCGTATGGTCGCCCTGGTCGATGGCCTGGGCCATGTAGGAACCGAGGCCGGGCAGCTTCAGGTCCTTGTTCATGACGCTGATGGCTTCGCTCTGCGCCACGAAGAACCAGCCGCCGCCGAAGGACATCATCGAGTTCCAGATCAGGCTGTGCGCCGAAGCCGGCAGCTCGACCGTGCGGAAGCGTTGCCACGCGGTGAGTCGGTAGGTGGAAGCGGCTTCCTGCATGTCGGTCGGGATGGTGACCATGGAGTGATAGAAGCCGAAGGCCATGTTCCACACCTGGCCGGTGAAGATGGCGAAGATGGCCGCGCATTCCACGCCCATCAGGCTGCCCGGGAACAGTGCCATGAAGCCGGCCACGGTGGCCGAGAGGAAGCCCAGCACCGGCACCGATTGCAGGATGTCCAGTGCCGGCAGGATCAAGGCGCGCGCGCGGCGGCTCTTGGCGGCCAGGTAGCCGGTGCCGATGGCGAAGAATAACGAAAACGCGAAGGCGATCCACATGCGCAGCAGCGTGCGGCCGGCGTAATAGGGGATCATGGCGGGCGAGCTGTCGACCTCCAGCTGGTCGGACGGATCGAAGTGCACCAGCATGCCCTTGCCGAAGTGCAGGGCGCTCCACAGCAGGCCGAACAGCACCGCCAGCACCAGCGCATCGATCCAGCCGAAGCCAGGCTTGACTTCTTCATAGGCCGTCAGTTGCGGCGAGGTGGTCTTCATTGTCATGGCGGCGAGGCTGGATGGCGGTGTTGGCGGTAAGTGCGGTTGTGGCGGTGTTGGCTTGGCAAGGCATGGTCAGGCGCGCCGAGACCGGTCGTGCGCGATCCATTCATGACCGATCCGTCAGCCCCCGGGACCGGCGCGTCACTGTATCAAGGAATTCTGACAGTTTCTTGACCAGCATGTCATCGAGGTCCGGATTCGTGTAAAGAACCACGATCAGGTTGTTGCAAAGTAGATACTTTGTATATACGTGGTCATTGACTTGAAATGGGAGGTTTATACAATGTATCTACATCATGGAGAGAAATTATGGAACTATCGATTCAGAAATGGGGCAACAGCGCCGCTGTTCGGCTGTCGACTGAATTCCTGAGCCTGCTGAACGTAAAGCTCGGTGACAAGCTGACCGTTGATATCCGTCCAGAGGGTGCGTTGCTCAAGCCCAAGCGGCACGTCTATGCGCTGGAAGAGCTCGTAGCTCAATGCGATCTGGATGCGGCCGAACCCGAAGACATGGGCGCTTGGCGTAAGTTGAAGCCAGTGGGACGGGAAAAATGGTAAGGCGCGTCAAGTTTGACCGCGGCGATATCGTGGTCGTCAACCTTGAGCCGACTGAGGGGAGGGAGCAGAGAGGTGAGCATCGACCGGCTCTGGTGTTGTCGACCTCAGTATTCAACGTCATGGGAACGGTACTGATTGCTCCGATTACTCAGGGAGGAGATTTTGCGCGTCACGCTGGTTTTGCCGTCACCTTGAGCGGAGCTGCGACCAGGACTCAGGGCGCTGCGCTGGTCAACCAGATTCGCATGCTGGATCTGGAGGCGCGTGGCGCAAAGAAAGTGGAAACCGCTCCAGATTTCGTCATCGACGATGCGCTGGCACGGCTGCAGGCAATACTTGACTGAGGTGGAAGCGGTTCTTGCTTTTGCTTGAGCCGCTTCCATCTTCAGTTCCATGCCGCTGGCTGTAGGTGCCGTTGAATTCAGTGTTTATCAGATTTTCGCGGGATCATCGTCCACATCGTCAAGCCGCTGAGCAACAGCAATCCCGCCAGGATATACAGCGCGATATCGATATTGCCGGTCCGCGTCTTGACCAGGCCGATCAGCCAGGGACTGACGATGCCGCTGGTGATGCCCACGCTGGAGATGAAGGCGATGCCGGGCGCGATGGTCTGGGACGGCAGCAAGCCCGGCGGCAGCGACCAGAAGATCGGCAGGGCCGCAAAGATCAGGACCGCCGCCACCGACAGCAGCCCCAGCGACACCGCAAAGCTCGACGGATGCAGAGTCAGCGCCGCCAGTGCCAGCGCACCGCCGGTGGTACATACCAGGAAGTGGCCGTGACGTTCATTGCGGCGATCCGAGCGGCGCGCGATCAGGATCAGGCCGATAGCACCGATGGCATTGGGAATGACGGTGTAGAGCGAGACCTGCACCACATCCTTGATGCCGAAGTCGCGGATCATCAGCGGCATCCAGAAGTTCAGCGTGAGCGAGCCGCAGGTCAGCGCAAAGTAGATGAAGGCGAACAGGTAGGTGGGCCGATGCGACAGCGCCTGCTTGAGCGCCGTCAGCGAGTGGGCGCTCACGTGATGCGTGCGCAGCGCATCCTGGCTCTGGCGGTTCTGCAGGAAGCTGCGTTCTTCCGGCGTGAGCCAGGTGGCCTGCGCCGGTCCGTCGGCCAGCAGGAAGATCACCAGCACCCCCAGCACCACCGCCGGTGCGCCCTCGATGGCAAACATCCACTGCCAGCCATAGAGGCCCATCACGCCCGCCATGTCACGCATGATCCAGCCCGAGACCAGTCCGCCCAACACACCCGCTACCGCCACCCCGGCAAAGAAGATCGCCATCACCGCCGCGCGGCGGCGTGCCGGGAACCAGTAGCTGAGATACAGCACGATGCCGGGGAAGAATCCTGCCTCGAATACGCCGAGCAGGAAGCGCAAGACGTAGAAATGCGTCGCGTCGCTGACGGCCATCATGCCCACCGACGCCAGGCCCCACAGCACCATGATGCGCGAAAAGGTGCGGCGTGCGCCGAAGCGGGCCAGCAGCATGTTGCTGGGCACCTCGCACAGCACGTAGCCGACATAGAACACCGCCGCGCCGAGGCCATACATGGCGTCGCTGAAGCCAAGGTCCTGCTTCATCTGCAACTGGGCGAAGCCGATGTTGATGCGGTCCAGGAAGGAGACCACATAGCAGATGAAAAGAAAGGGAATGATGCGCAGCCAGACCTTGCGATAGATCGCGTCTTCGGCCGCCACGCTCAGCTTGAGTGCGGAAGGGGCGGCCAGCGTGCCGGCACCCGGGGATGGGGTCATCATGAAAGTCTCCGTTGAACAGGCACCTGTGGCGGTGCTCTTGTGGATGTCGATGAAAGAGGTGGGTCGCTCAGGCTGCTTCGGCCAGCGCAGCCGATGCTGCCGGGTCCACCCCGGCACGCGCGCGCTGCATGGCTTCGATCAGCACCTCGTGGCCGCCGATGTGATTGGCCAGCAGCAGGATCAGGCGGGCATTGACGTCCTGGCTGGTGGCGTCGTCCAGGCCGCGATGCATCTCGATCAGGGCTTCATAGAAGTCGTCCGGACGCGTCAGGTTGGGGGCGGTATTGAGGCTCATGCTCGTCTCCTTGTTGAAAGTGTTGTCAGGTCATGCAAAGGGATCAGGCCGCGTCCAGCACCGTGGCCGGCTGCGCAGCGGGCTCGTGGCCGGTGGCGCGCTGCAGGGCCTGCGCCAGCGCCGCCGCATCGACCGTGCGCCAGCGTGCACAGACGTGCTGGTCGGGGCGGATCAGGTAGCAGGTGTGCGGCTGGCCGTCATAGCGTTGTGCCACCAGGCCCTCGATGTCCTGTACCTGCACGGCACCGTCTCCCAGTGCCGAGAGCACGGTGTGGTCTTCCGCACTCGCCTGTGCGCCGCTGACGAACAGCAGGCGCAGCGGCAGGCTGCCTTCGGTCAGCCGCACCAGCGCCGGCAGCAGCGCGGCAGAGAGGGAGGCCGGCGGGGCAAAGATCATCGCCACGAACTGGTCGCCCAGATGCGGCAGCAGCCAGCCGGGTATGGTGTCGGTCAGCACCGGCGCATCAGTGCAAGGGGCGCCGGCTTGCATCGCGCCGTGGAAAGGCGCGCTGTCGGCGCTGCTCAGGGACGAACCGTGCAGCGTGGCCGGCAACGAGAGGCGTCCGCTGTTGACCAGCCTGCGCGCGAAGGCATGCTCGCGCGCCAGCGCCAGTACGGCATCGCGGAAGCAGCGGCTGACCGCACTCTTGGGCGTGATGAAGTCAGTGGAGCGGGTGGAGTTGAGCAGGTTTTCGTCGGCGGCGAATTCTCGCTCGCTGGCATAGCTGTCCAGCAGGCTGTCGGGGGCCTTGCCCTGCAGGACGAAGGCCAGCTTCCAGGCCAGGTTCTCGGCATCCTGTATGCCGCTGTTGGCACCGCGCGCGCCGAACGGCGAGACGCAATGCGCGGCATCGCCCACGAACAGCACCCGGCCATGGCGGAAGCGGTCCATGCGCACGCAGGAGAAGGTGTAGACGCTCACCCATTCCAGGGTGAACTGAGCGTCCTTGCCCAGCAGCGCCTGCACGCGCGGGATCACGCGTTCGGGCGTTCTCTCCAGCACCGGATCGGCATCCCATCCCAGCTGGAAATCGATGCGCCAGACATCATCGGGCTGGCGATGCAGCAGCACCGACTGGTTGGGATGGAAGGGCGGATCGAACCAGAACCAGCGTTCGGCCGGGAAGGGGGCCGCCATCTTGACGTCGGCGATCAGGAAGCGGTCGCGGAAGGTATGGCCCACGCTCTCCAGCCCCATCATCTTGCGCAGCGGACTGCGCGAGCCATCGGCTGCCACCACGTAGCGCGCCTTGAGCAGATAGCTGCCTTCGGGAGTCTCCACCGTCAGCGCCTCGTGATCGGCATGATGGGCAATGGCGCTGACCCGGCTCTTCCAGCGCAGCTCGATCAGGCTGTGCTGCCGCGCCTGCTCCAGCAGATAGCCTTCCACGTAGTACTGCTGCAGATTGATGAAGGCCGGGCGCGCATGGCCGCATTCGGGCAAGAGATCGAACTCGTAGATGGCCTCCTCGCGCAGGAAGACCTTGCCCCGGTTCCATCCCACCCCCTTGTCCACCATGCGCTGGCCGCAGCCGATGCGGTCAAAGATGTCCAGCGTACGCTTGGCAAAGCAGATCGCGCGCGAGCCGGTGGAGAGGCTGTCGTCATCGTCCACCAGCACCACGCGGATACCTTGGCGGGCCAGGTCGATGGCGGTCACCAGCCCGACCGGACCGGCCCCGATCACCACCACCGGATGCAAGGCCGCATCGGCGGGACGGGTTTGTTCGAGGCAGGGCTGGTACATGAAACGTTGCTGCTGGTAATCGATGGCTGGGGTGGAATGCATGGTGTCTCCTCGCTGTCCTTTCTCTTCTGTGTTCTGGCGCGGGCAAATCGGGTCAGGCCTGCAGTGCGGCCCACATTTCCTTGTCGCGTTCGGCAGTCCAGATGCGCGGATGGCTGATGCCGGACGCCTCGTCATAGGCGCGCGTGACATCGAAGGGCAGGCAGTGCTCATAGATGAAGACTTGCCCGAATTTGGGATCCATCAGCTGGCGCGTGTGGGCCATGGCTTCCTTCAGGCCCATCTTCCCGGCCACCGCTTCGCGCCCGGCACGCAGCAGCGTGGACACGAAATCCTTGGTGTAGGCGATGCCCTGCGCCACCTGTTCGCGCCCTCGCAGCGCCGGTCCGCGGCCCGGCACCAGGGCTTCGGGTTGCAGCGCGGCCAGCGCATCGAGCGTGGCTGGCCAAGGTTCGAGCTGGGCGTCGCCGCAGTAGCAGGCGGCGTCGTATTCCACCAGGTCGCCCGAGAACAGCACCTTCTGGCCGGGGATCCACACCACCGTGTCGCCCTTGGTGTGGCCCGGCCCGAGATGGGCGATCTTCACCTCGAGGCTGCCCATGAAGATCGTCATTTCCTTCTCGAAGACCATGGTCGGCCAGGTCAGGCCCGGCACCGTTTCTACACCCGCGAACAGGCGCGGGAAGCGTTCGATCTCGGACTTCATGTCGGCCTCGCCGCGCTCGACGATCATCTCGTAGGTGCCGCGGCTGGCGATGACCTGCTCGCCGCCTTCCTTGAAGTAGGCCGAGGCCCCCAGCACGCGCACGGCGTGGTAATGCGTCAGCACCACGTACTTGATGGGCAGGTCGGTGATGCTGCGGATGCGTGCGATCAGATCCTGCGCCATGGCGGGGGTGGCGGTGGTGTCGATGACCATCACGCTGTCGTCGCCGATGATGACGCCGGAGTTGGGATCGCCCTCGGCGGTGTACGCGTAGGCGTTTTCCGAGATGCGTTCAAAGGTGATCTTCTTGGCGTCGAGATCCGCCTGGGATGCAAAAGCCTTGGCCATGTCTGCCTCGTTCAGTGTCGATGGGTTGGAGACGTGGCTGGACATGGCTTGCGCCATCAAGGGAGGTCTCCGTCCAACCCGTCATGGATCAATGCAGGTCAAATCTTGTTGTTGTTGCCTGTGGTGAGCAGGGTGATGGCATCTTAGTCAGCGCCATTTGATTAGTCAATGGCAAATATGCTTGTTGAAGATTAATTGACGTTTTCTGCACCAAGGCTTGTTTGTGCTGCGCTGCACGTGAGTTGGATTAAAATCCAGGCTCCCGTGCCATGGGGCAGGAAGCGCGCTGGCGTGACCGTTGTGCCACATTGGCCGCATTGCAAATCGTCAACCTGGAAACATCGGATGAGTGCATCCCCCATCAAGACACAACGTGGCATCCAGAGCGTGGAAGTGGCCGGGCGTCTGCTGCAGGCGCTGGCAGCAGCGCGCCAGCCCTTGCCGCTGGTGGCGCTGGCAGCTGCCGCCGAGCTGTCCTCGGCACAAGCCCATACCTATCTGGTGAGCCTGCTGCGGCTGGGCCTGATCAAGCGCACCCCCGGCGATGGCCACTACGAACCCGGCCCGCTGGCCCTGCGCCTGGGCATGGCGCGGCTGGCGCAGGAGCCGGCCTATCGGCTGGCCTTGCCGCAGGTGCAGCAGCTGAGCCAGGAGACTGGCCTGAGCGTGGCCATCACGCTGCCTACCCCGGCCGGCCCGACCATCGTGCATTACGCCCATGCCGGCAAACCGCTGCATGTGAACCTGCATGTGGGAACCGTCATGGCCCTGTCGGAAACCGCCACCGGACGCACCTATTGCGCCTTCGTTGCGCCCGCGCACTGGCACGCGCTGTGGGAAGTGCAGCATCCGGGCCAGCCGAAGAGCCGCTTCAGGCAATTTCAGGAAGAACTCGATGGCATCCGCAAGCGGGGCATGGAGCGCGCCGTCGACCTGCCCAGTCCGGGCGTGACCAGTCTGTGCATGCCCTTGCTGGATGGACAGCAGCAGTTGCTGCTGCTGGTCACCGTGATCGGTTCCAGCGGCGTGATCGATGCCGGCTGGCGCGGCACGGTGGCGCGCCAGTTGCGGCTCTGCATCGATGCCATCGCGGCCACGCTGGCCGAGGCTTCGGCAGCCGCAGAGGAGGCGGCATGAAGCGCACCCGTTCCGCAGCCGAACCGGAGGACAACGATCAGGACGGCACCCGCAGCCAGCGTGGCATCCAGTCGCTCGACAGCACCGGTGCCTTGCTCGATGCCTTGCTGCAAGCCGCTCGTCCGCTGCCGCTGGGCGATCTGGCCCGCCTGGCCGGGATGCCGGCGGCCAAGGCCTTTCCGCATCTGGTGAGCCTGCAGAAGATCGGCATGCTGGCGCGCGACGCGCAGGGCAATTTCTTTCCCGGGGCATTGGCGCTCGACCTCGGATTGGCGGCGCTGCAGCGCCTCTCGCCCTTGCGCGAAGCCGAGGCCGAAGTGGCTACCCTGGTGCAGGCCACCGGCCTGTCAGTCGCGCTGGCGGTGTTTGGTCCGCTGGGGCCGACGGTGGTGCGGCTGGAGGAATCGTCACGGCCGCAGCATGTGAGCCTGCGCATCGGTACGGTGCTGTCGATGGTGCACACCGCCATCGGGCGCGTGTGCGCGGCGCACTTGCCGCCGGACATGCTGGCCGGTGCGCTGGCGATGGACCCGATCCGCATGGAAGGGGCCCAGCCCGACAGCGTCAGCCATCCAGACGGCAGCCTGCGGCATGACTACGCCGAGCGCCTGCGGCAGATTCGCACACTGTCCCTGGACCAGGCACTGGGCCGCCCGGTGCCGGGCATCCATACGCTGGCCGCGCCGGTTTTCAATCACGCCGGACAACTGGCGCTGGTGATGGCCGTCATGGGCAGCAGCGGCAGTTTCGATACCGCAGCCGACGGCGTGGTGGCACGCCTGCTGCGGGCGGCGGCGCATAACGTATCGTGGCGCTTGGGTGCGTTTGCACAAGCATCGCCGCAGGCGAGCGGTCAGGGCGGTGAGAACGATGAGAACGATGGGAACGGCCAGAGCGATCGCAACGATTAATCATTCATAATTATTTATATCGCTTTTTAATTGCTCGGCCTTGGTGCGGCTTTCCAGGATGTCCTGCACCCTCCGCGCCAGCATGTCCATCTTGAACGGCTTGGTCATCAACTGCATGCCGGCGGGCAGGTGGCCATTGCCGACGGCGGCGTTTTCCGCATAGCCGGTGATGAAGAGCACCTGCAATCCGGGCCGTGCCGCCCGCGCTGCATCGGCCACCTGGCGGCCATTGAGTCCGCCCGGCAGGCCGACATCGGTGATGAGCAGGTCGATGCGCGCCGCCGAGTGCAGGATGCGCAGCGCCGACGGGCCATCCTCCGCCTGCAGGGTGACGTAGCCGGCCTCGTTGAGCACCTCGGCCACCAGCAGGCGGATCGGGGCTTCGTCGTCCACCACCAGCACCACTTCGCCACTGCCGGCGGCCGCCGGGGCCAGGGCCGGTTCGGCTTCCTCGGTGTCCGCATTCTGCTGGTGGCGGGGCAGGTAGATCGAGACCGTGCTGCCTTGTCCGACTTCCGAATAGAGGCGCACCTGGCCACCGGACTGGCGCGCGAAGCCATAGACCATCGACAGGCCCAGGCCGGTGCCTTCACCGATCGGCTTGGTGGTGAAGAAGGGATCGAAGGCGCGCGCCAGCACATCCGGCGGCATGCCGCTGCCGTTATCGGTCACCGAGACGCAGACGTACTGGCCCGCCGGCAAATCGCGCTCCTGCGCCCATTTGTCATCCAGCCACTTGTTGGCGGTCTCGATGGTCAGGCGTCCACCGTCGGGCATGGCATCACGGGCATTGATGCACAGGTTGAGCAGCGCGCTTTCCAGTTGCGGACCATCGACGAAGGTCGGCCACAGGGAAACGGCCGTGACCACCTCCAGCGTGATGGCCGGGCCGATGGTGCGGCGGATCAGTTCTTCCATGCCGCCGATCAGGGCGTTGACGTTGGTGGGACGCGGATCCAGCGTCTGCCGCCGCGCAAAGGCCAGCAGCCGCTGCGTGAGCGAGGCGGCCCGTTGCGCGCTGCGCGCGGCCAGGTCGATGTAGCGGAACAGCTCGTCGCCGCGTCCCTGTACCAGGCGTACGCGCATCAGGTCGAGGCTGCCGGTGATGCCGCCGAGCAGGTTGTTGAAGTCATGCGCGAGTCCGCCGGTCAACTGGCCGATGGCTTCGATCTTCTGCGAGTGGCGCAGCGCCTCCTCGGTAGCCATCAATTCTTTGGTACGGGCGCTGACCTCCGCTTCCAGCGATTCGTTGATTTCGCGCAGGCGCGCTTCGCTGGCCGCCAGCGCCTGCTGGTTGCGGATGCGTTCGAAGGCGGCGCGGGTCTGTTCGCTGACCTCGCGCACGATGGCCAGCTCGTTGTCGGTCCAGGTACGCGGCAGATTGCTGCTGACATGAACGATGCCGACCAGTTTTTGGTGGTCGAGCAGCGGCACGTCCATGTACGACACCACTCCGCAGGCCAGATGCTCCTGCCGCAGCGTGGCGGTGCGCGCATCAGTGCCGACGTCAGCGACCAGCATCACGCTGCCGCTGCGCACGGTCTGCGCGACGCGTCTCTCGTCATGCAAGGCCAGGGCGGCGACGGCGCTGTCGTCCTGATGGAAGCTCCATTGGCCCAGTTCCTCGACCTGCTGCGCAGGCCCCAGCGATTTGTAGCTGACCCAGCGTGCGGTCAGCGCATCGCCGATGATCTGGGCGGCGGCGCTGGCGATGTCGCCCAGGGAGCCGGCCGAGCGAATCGCTTCGGCCAGCCGGAACAGGGCGTGCTGGCGCGCCTCGCTGTTCTTGCGTTCGGTCACGTCGCGGGTGGTGCCGGCCACGGCCTCGACCTCGCCGTCAGGCCCGAGCACGGGGAAGATGATGTAGTCATAGATGCGGCGGCCGAAGGTCCCGTTGAAGGGGACGTCGCCCCGCACCGGGCGCTTGGTGGCACGCACCTGTTCGATCTCGCGGCTGTGCATCTCGGCGTGCCAGGGCTCGTAGCCGAGCTCCAGGCAGTTCTTGCCGATGGCTTCATCCCAGGTCTTGCCCCACATCTGCAGCAAGACGCGGTTGGCGTAGGTGAAACGGTGATTGAGATCCCACGCATAGGCCAGATCGGGCGTGGTGGAGAGGAAGGATTCATAGAAGCGCCGTCGTCGTTCGGACTCACGCGTGAGGCAGGCCAGTTCGGCGATGGCTTCCTTCTGCACATGGATGTCGGTGGAAGTGCCGTACCAGTGCAGGATCCGCCCGCTCCCGGCCTCCAGCTGCGGTTTGCCGCGCGTGAGGAACCAGCGGTATTGCCCGCGGGCATCGGCGATGCGGTGTTCGATGGCGACTTCCAGGCCGGCGCTGCGTGCGTGTTGCCAGGCCGCCATGGTGTCCGCCCGGTCCTCGGGATGGATGTGGCGCGCGATCATGGTGTCGAGGCTGGCCAGCCCTTCGTGCAGCGCCTCTCCGGTGTACTGGTGCCACTGGTCATTGATGAATTCCAGCACGCCTGCGTCATTGGTGATCCAGACGATCTGGGGAATCGCGCCGGTCATGAGGCGGAAGCGTGTCTCGCTCTCGTGCAGCTTGCGGTCAGTCCGCTGCTGCTGGAGCTGCTGGGCTTCGCGCCGGCCGGCCCGCAGGCTGACCGCCACGCCCTGCGCTTGCGGCGTGCAGATCACCTCATACGATTGCGTCTGCCCGGCGGGGGTGTAGAGGCACTGGCGGCTCTGGCCATCGGCCAGGGTCGCGCGCAGGGCCTCTTCCAACAGGCTGCCGGCCAGTGCCGGCCAGACCTGCCACAGCACGGCACCCGCCGTCGCTTCGCCCGACCCCGGCGATGAGCCCAGCAGCGCCCGCGCAGCGTCGTCCGCATACACCACGCGCCAGTGCGCATCGAGCGCAAGATAGGCGGCCGGGTAGCGGGCCGGCGGCGTGGCGGGGAGGAGGGCAACGGCTGATCCGGCGGCAGGCGGCAAGGAATCAGCGCGAGAAAAATGCTCGGACATGGCGGACCTTGATTTCTGTGGTCGCCCGATTGTAGATGAGCCTTTGTGAGGATGCTGTAGGACAAGCGGCTGACTTGCAGGCCGCTGGCTCCGAAAATGCGATCACGCTCTTCCTGGGTGCTGACCCATGGGTGCACGCGGAACGCAGCGTTCCGGCATGCGTGACAAAGTCGCCTCATCGGCCGGAAAGCGGGGTTACATCAGGCTTTTCCTGAGTTTGCCGGGTTCCGCTCCCGCCTATAATCGAAGCCCGGACGACAAATGGTTGCATCGCTGACGCCGACCCTTGCGGCTCCTTTGGCTGCGGCATACAAGTAGAAAAGGCACAGAGCACAGGATGTCTGCTTCTTCATTGATGAGCATGGTGCGCGCCTACTGGCGCGTCGGCTACGATCAGCCCGAGCTGCTGATCGCGCAGTACCGTGCGTTCTCCGGCAAGATGCCGATGATGTACCTGATCCTGCTGATCAACAGCTGGGCACTGGCACAAACCTATTACCCGCTGGCACCGCACTGGCTGAGCCTGTACTTTCCGGCCATGCTGACGGTGTTGTGCGTGACGCGCCTGATCTTCTGGTGGCGCGGACGGCATGTCGACCCGACGCCCGGCATGGCCGCGGCGGCGCTCAAGCGCACCAATTTCCTGGCAACCCCGATTGCGCTCAGTTTCTCGCTGTGGTCGGTGATGCTGTTTCCCTACGGCGACAGTTATGCCCAGGCCCACGTGGCCTTCTACATGGGCATCACCGTCATCTGCTGCATCTTCTGCCTGATGTACCTGCGCTCGGCGGCGCTGTCGGTGGCGCTGATCGTCAACGGCATCTTCACGGTCTTCTTCCTCAATACGCATATCCCGACCTTCGTGGCGGCAGCGATGAACGTGGTGCTGGTGACCATCGGCATGTTGGCCATCGTCAACAGTCACTACAACGACTTCACGCGGCTCATCGAAGCGCAGGTCAAGACGGCGCTGCTGGGCAACGAGAACCTGCGCCTGGCCAACCTCGACTCGCTCACGCAGATTCCCAATCGCCGCAAGTTCTTCGCCCAGCTCAACGAGATCTGTACCCGCGCCACCGGCAATGGACAGCGCTTTGCCGTGGCCATCCTCGACCTCGACGGCTTCAAGGCCGTCAATGACTTGTATGGCCACACCCATGGCGACCAGTTGCTGGTGGAAGTGGGGCAGCGATTGACGGCCGTGTGCCTGGACGAGCGTTTCCACCTGGCACGGCTGGGCGGCGACGAGTTCTCCATCATCATCGATGCCGATCTCAGCAATGAGGTTCTCACCGAATTCGGCGACCGTATCTGCGCCGCGCTGCGCCGGCCTTTCGTACTCTACAAGGCGACGGTGCAGATTGCTGCCTCGGTAGGCGTGGCCACCTTCCCCGACATGGCGGTGGATGCCAGCTCGCTCTATGAGCATGCCGACTATGCCTTGTATCAGGGCAAGCGCGAACGGCGCGGTACCGTCACCTTGTTCTCGGAACAGGACAAGGCGCAGATCCAGCGCAATGCCAACATCGAGCAGGCCCTGCGACTGGCCGACTTCGATCGCGAACTGTCGGTGTTCTTCCAGCCCATCGTGTGCCTGGATGATTGCCAGCCGATCGCCTTTGAAGCCCTGGCGCGCTGGCACAGCGCCGTCAAGGGCAGCGTGGCGCCGATGGAATTCATTCCCGCTGCCGAACGCATGGGCATCATCAACCAGTTGAGCGTGATCCTGCTGAAGAAGGCGCTGCAGGCTGCGGCGAGCTGGCCGCCCTCGCTCCGGCTGTCGTTCAATCTCTCGGCCAACGACATCAACACCAGCGAAGGCATGGCGCAGATCGTACAGGTCATCAGCTCGTCCGGATTCAATCCCGCGCGGCTGGATCTGGAAATCACGGAGACGGCGGTGCTGCAGGATCTGGAAAAATCGCGCCAGTTGGTCACGACCTTGCGTCAGCTGGGCTGTGGCATCACGCTCGATGACTTCGGCACCGGCTATGCCAGCCTGAGCCACCTGCACGCCTTGCCCCTGACGCGCATCAAGATCGACAAGAGTTTCGTCGCCGACATTGAGCACAATGCGGTCAGCCACAAGATCGTGAAGTCACTGCTCGCACTCACGCATGACATGCAACTGGCCTGTGTGGTGGAGGGGGTGGAAACGCCGGCGCATCTGCAGAGCTTGCGCGGCCTGGGGGCGATGTATGGACAGGGCTACCTGTTTGCGGTGCCGCTGGCGGCGGACCAGGTCCAACCCTGGCTGCAGTCGCGGCAAACGGCCGTGCTTCAGTCCGGCCTGCCCTTGCGCGGCTGACGCGCGGCATCGAACGCCGTGCTGCTGGCACCATAGACTTCCTGCAGGGCATTGAGCACGTGCGGGTCGCGCGTGCTCACCAGCAGCAGTGCTTCGCAGGACCAGAACACATCTTGCCGGCCCGCTCCCACGTTGGGATCATCGCGGCTGCCCAGCATGTCCATCCAGCTGCTGTCGAAGTGCACATCGGTTTCCTTGTATTCCAGGATGAAGTTGCCGCTGGACGGACCGGCCTCGTCATCCATCACGCGCAATTCCAGTTGCTCCACTGTCAACCCGCGTTCGCGCAAGGCGTCGTAGGCGCGCTGGGCACTGTCCAGCGTGGGGAAGGGAAAGGCTGCCACGGTCGGTTCCTGCGTCGTCATCGAAATCTCCTCGCAATACTGTCGCAGTTCCGGATGCGGATGGACCGCATCCGACGCACTACACCTTGGCCTTCTGGCCCGGTGTGGCCGAGCGCACGAGGAAGTCGTGCGTGACCGTGGGCAGGTGGTTCAACATCCAGGTGCTCATGGATTTTTCCTGTTCCAGGATGCCTTCGCAGACGCGTTCGGTTTCGCTGTCCCCTGCCTCGCGTGCAGCGGCAATCAGCGAGGTGTAGCAGGCGATCTCCAGGTTCTCGAAGACATAACCGGCAATGGCCCCTTTGACCACTTCGTCGTGCTGGGTCATGCCGCCGGCCGCCTGGGCGAAGGCGGTCATGCGGCCGGCCAGGTCCTTGAAGACGGAGGCACTGCCGTTGAGCCGCTTGATGCAGCCCTCCACCAGCGCCTGCTGGCCCAGCGTTTCCTGCAGGTGCGATTCCAGCCGTGCCTTCAGTTCGGGATAGTGATCGATGCGGCTGGCCTGGGCCTTGAGCATGTGCTCGGCCTGCTGTTCCATCGCATGGGCATCCTTGAGCCAGGCGAGCAGATTTTCGTTGACGTCGGTGGTCATGGCATTCTCCTTGTCAGGTTCGGTGACGAGGTGGTGCCTTGCCGGTGTCAAGGCACCACCGTGGATACGCCCGGGGTCAGGGCAATCAGGGTGCTCAGGGCTTCTTGGCCTTGAGGTTCATCTCTGGATCGGCCGAGCCAATCTCGGCGCCGGTCAGCGGCTCACCATCCTGGGCCGATGCGGTACGCGCCGCCATCTGGTCCAGCATGGCCTGTTCCTCTGCATTGAGCTCGACCGTGGCCTGGCCATCGCCGCCGTCGACCGGGGTCAGTGCGTCGGCACCGTCCAGGCGTTCCCACTGTTTGCCGTCATTCCACGGTCCGGTCTGTTCACCCAGTCCTTGCGAGAGATTGACGTAGACCTTGGAGAAGCGCGGATCGCCAGGCAGCTTTCCCGGCGGGAAATTGGGGCGGATGGAATAGAGCGCCTTTTCAAACGATTTCTGGTGCGCGATCTCGCGCGTCATCAGGAAGCCCAGCGCTTCCTTCACGCCCGGGTCATCGGTGAGGTTGATGAGCCGCTCGTAGACGATCTTGGCGCGTGCCTCGGCGGCGATGTTGGAACGCAGGTCGGCGGTGGGCTCGCCGATGGTGTCGATATAGGCCGCACTCCACGGGACGCCGGCCGAATTGACCAGCGGTGCGCCAGCCCCGTAGAGCACTTGCGTGATGTGGCTGTCGTTGCCGGCGCCAGTGATTTCCTTGTAGAGGATGCCTTCTTCTTCCACGCCTTCGGCCAGCTTGCCCTTGGCTCCCTTGTTGAGCATGACGACGATGTTGCCGATCACTTCCAGGTGGCTCAGTTCTTCGGTGGCGATGTCGAACAGCATGTCCTTGCGGCCGGGATCGTCCTCGGCAATGGCCTGGGTGAAGTAGCGGCAGGCGGCAGCGAGTTCGCCTTGCGGGCCGCCGAATTGTTCCAGCATCAGATTGGCCAGCCCGGGATTGGGGCCGGCGACGCGTACCGTGTATTGCAGGCGCTTGTTGTGAGCGAACATGTCGGACTCCTTGTTGAGGTCGAGGGATTGAACGGGGAAAGATGCCGGACGCGATTCGCTTCGCCACGTGGCGTTGAAGCGATACGTTCAACAGAGCCTTCATGCTAGGAGGCGAGTGCTCAGCCATACCATCGGCGGGAGCGGAAAACTTCCGGTGCGCGGTAACGATGAAACGTGTCGGAGATCCTTAGCGCGGCAGCGGCCGCCGTCGGACGACCACAGGTCCGACATTCAGTGTTAGTCCGATGGAAGCCGCGGCGGAGCGTCGCTAGACTCGGAGACTTTCATCCTCCTCCGTGACTGTCATCATTCCGCACGGAGGACAGGCTCAAGCACAGCACACAAGCAAGCAAGGACAACATGTTCAAGAAAGTCGAGCCCTCCGTGACCACACTGACGCACCTGGCACCGCTGGAGCCGGCCGCTGCCACCGCCACCTCCTCTGCCTCTTCCAGCGAAGTTGCAGGGGCGGCCGAGCAGCCTGCCGCGATCCGCTTGAGCTGGCCGATGGTGGCCGGCGGCGTGCTGCTGCTGGCGGCGCTCATCGGCTGGTGGAGCGCGCAGGATGAACGCATCTGGCGCGCCTATTGCGGCGGCATGGCCGCTGCCGCAGCGACGGCAGCGGGCACCCTGCCGCTGTTCTTCTCGCGTCGGTTCTCGCCGCGCATGGCCGATTGCTGCACCGGATTCGGTGCCGGCGTGATGCTGGCGGCCTCGGTGTTCTCGCTCATCCTGCCCGCCCTGCACAGCCTGCAGGAAGCCGGGACCGGCAAGCAGATGGCCAGTCTCATCGCCGGTGCCAGCGTACTGTGTGGTGCGCTGCTGGTACTGGCCTTGCAGCGCGCCGGACAGGGCCATGATGATCTCGCGCGCCAGGCAGCCTTGCGCCGTGTCTGGCTGTTCGTGCTGACGGTCGGGCTGCACAACCTGCCTGAAGGATTGGCCGTCGGCGTGGCGTATGGCGGCGTGGCACCCGAGCAGGCCTCGGTGCTGACCTTCGGCATCGCGCTGCAGGACATCCCGGAAGGCATGATCGTGGCCACTGCCTTGCGCGGGATCGGTTATTCCCGCGCCGATGCGATCGGCTGCGGCATCCTCTCCGGACTGGTTGAGCCGCTGGCTGCGGTGGCAGGTGCGGGGCTGGTGTCGCTGTCGGCAGCGATGCTGCCGTGGGCGCTGGGTGGGGCGGCCGGTGCCATGCTGTTCGTGCTGGCGCATGAGGTGATTCCCGATCCGCACCGGCGACGCGACGCGTTGGCGGCGACCTGCTGCCTCATCATCGGCTTCGTGCTGATGATGGTGATGGACACGGCCTTGTCATGAGGAATGCGATCATGAACGACCTCACTGTTGCCGAACCGGACTTCGCCCCTGGGTCACTCACCTATGTGGAACTCTGGCGCGGTGCCGAAGTGCTCATCAGGAAAGCGGGCGAAGAGCAGTCCGGTTCGCGCTGGGTCTATCTGTCGGTGCTGATGATGCTGTCGTTCTGCCTGGAAGCCTATCTCAACCATGCTGGACCCTTGTTGTTCGGTGCCGGCTGGAACGAAGGCCGGCAGGCGCATGGCACGCAGGACGCCCGGAGCAAGCTGCTGCTGATCTGCGCCGCCTGCGGCGTGGAACTGGAGCCACCCCGCAAGTACCGCACCGTAGCGCTGACCTTGCTGGAACTGCGTCACAGCCTGGGCCAGGCAACACAGGTACGGCTGCCGCCGCCGGGCATATCGACGGCGCGCCGTTCGCTCTCCGCCATGGCAGGCGACCCGGACGAGCTGGCCCTCGACCCGGCATGGAGCCCGTATTGCGAGCGCAGTGTGGTGCTCGATTACCGCGCCCAGTTGCGCAGCCTGCTGGCCAAGCTGCATGCGCGGCTGCCGCCAGAGGAGCGCAGCCCCTTGTCCATCTGAAGACGTTCGCAAAGGATGAGCGCAGCCGGATTGCTGCGACCCGATTCCACGCGCTGTTCACGCCATATGCACGCCATGTGCACGCTATGTACACGCCATGTGCACGTCATTCCTCTTCTTTCATCTCACCAGGAGCCCACCATGCTGAACCCTGTTTTCCGACGTACCCTGTTGACCGCCACTTGCGGCAGCCTGCTGATGCTGGCCTTGCAGGCCGCACCCGCCCGTGCGGATGAGCCTACGCTCAGCATCCTCGAACCCAAGACCGGGCAGACCGTGACTAGTCCCTTCCGCGTTCGTCTGGCGGCGCATTCCATGACGACCCGGCCGGCGGGCAAGGTGGTGGAGGGCACCGGGCATCATCACCTGCTCATCAATCACGGTGCCGTGGGGAAGGGCGAAGTCATTCCGCACGACGAGACCCATATCCACCTTGATGACGGGCAGACCGAAACGATGGTGTCGCTTCCTCCCGGCAAGTACAAGCTGACGGCCCAGTTCGCCGACGGCGAGCACCGCTCCTATGGCCACATGATGGCGCACGGGATCAACATCACCGTCAAGTAATCCGAACGAACGACGGGCCGGTCCTTTCAGGAAGGACCGGCCCGTCTCAGCGTTGCGGGTGCCCGGATCAGGCGGCCAGCTGCTGGTTGACCTTTTGCAGTGCCAGCTTGCTGAGCTTTTCATCCGTAGACTTTTCTTCCTGCAGGGTTTCGTCCAGCAGGCGCGCGGCGTCATCCAGGCCCAACTGCTTGGCCAATGCGCATAGCGTGCCGTAGGTGGCGATCTCGTAGTGCTCCACCTTCTGGGCAGCACCAATCAGCGCGGCGTCGAGCACCGGCCCCTTCTCGATTTCATCAATCTGCTCCCGGCCCTCTTCCACCAGGCCCTCCATGGCCACGCACTTGATCCGCTTGAGGCGCAACTCGCTTGTTTCCACCAGGCGGTCGATGCGTTCGATCTGGCCTTGGGTTTCTTCCAGATGTTGTTCAAACGCTTGCCGCAGTTCCGGCGTGGTGGCGGCGCGTGCCAGGCGCGGCAGGGCGCGGGTGAGTTGCTTCTCGGCGCTGTAGACGTCGGACAGGCTATGGATGAAAAGATCTTTCAAGGTTTTGACGCTCATGGGGTTCTCCTTGCAACGGGTTATCGGGGGAGGAAGGAAGGGCAGCAAAAAGGGCCCCGCAGGGCCCTCTGCCTTCAGCAACGTACCGCTTAGCGGTTATTGCCTTGATTGCCACCGCCGTGGCTGTTCTGGCCGCCCTTGCGGCCGGCTTCACGCGCTTCTTCAGAGCTGAACTCGTGCGCGGTGCCCTTTTCGTGGGCGGCTTTGCCGCCCTGGCTGGCGATCTCGCGCTGCTTGTTTTCGTCCATCGAAGCGAAGCCGCGGTTGCTGGTCGAGCCTTGGTTCTGGTTTGCCATGATGTATCTCCTTGTGTCATGAGGGGTGGAAATTCCGCAGGGCTTTGTCTTCCCTACGAGTCCTCATCTTAGGCAGCCGGCCCTTGACGTGATATCGGTCTCTTTCCCGATCAGGGGGCGGTGAGTGCTGTCAGTCTTGCCAGCATCACTGAAGAAGAGCCTTTGCTCTGGCATTGGCGCGGCGGCTCGCAGCACGGCAGCAGAGAACGCAGAGGTATCGCACCTATATATCGAAACGATGAATGGATGCCGCCGCATCTCTTGCATCGATCAATCTGTCATCGTGTGCCTGGAGGCGGGGAGGCGAGCCCCGGAACCAACACGGGGCAAATCACTCAATGGCTTGTTCAATGCATCGCATGTGCATGGCCGGGCTGGAACGTCGCCCGTCGGACGCTCTGCCATACCGGCAAAAAACAGGATTCCATCATGAAGAAGAAACAAGCGCTGATCGAGGGAGTGAACCGTCTCAAGGCCTCGCACGAGCAGGCGGCAGCAATCCTGCAGGGCATCGTGCATGAAGTGGTGCGGGTCAGCAAGAGTGGGGAGGGTGTACCTGAGCGGCGCAACTTCCGCCGCTATCGCCGGGCCATCAAGGAGTTGAAACTGCAGTGCCTGCAGGTGGAGATGGTGCTGGCCGAGTTCGACCGTGAGGATTGATCTCTAGGGCCTGCTCCCATTCAATCTGCGAGTGCGAGAGGTCGCCAAGCGTTGACTGCCTAGGCGCGGCGACGCGCCGTGGTGGTGCCACGGCAAGGAGCTGCAACAACGGCAGGCGACGCTTGGCGGCCTCTCCCGGAGGGTTGCCCCCAGAAGGCGCGCTGGCCGCGTTGCACGTCAGGGCTGGTGGCACCACCACCAGCCCTGACGCGCGCCTTGCCAACACGCCTTCTGGGGGCAACGCATCTCGCAGATTGAATGGGAACAGGCCCTAGTGTTGATCAGATGAGCTTCATTGATCTGTCGGCTGGATCAGTCTTCCTCCCTTGGGGAGAGAGACGAGGCACTTCTTAAAGCTGCGGGCTGTTCTCCCGCATGTCCTGCTCCGAATAATTGTCGCCTTCCGGCTTGTTGCGCGAGGCAGCCTTGTCGCTGTCGCCCGGTGCAGTCTGCTGGCCACGGTCCAGCATGTCGCGCTCATTGGTACCGCTGCGCGGGTTGTTGGCCTGCAGGTCTTGCGGGCCGGAGGTATCGGCGGGGTGGGTATGCTTGTTCAGTGCGTCGGTCATGGCGGTCTCCTTGTGCATGGATGGATGCACTGCGCGCTCGCTCGTCAGGGAGGCGGGTGCAGTACGGAAGGCGTTGAGGATGCTACTGCGGAGAGCGCGCCGTGTATGTCGGCCAGTGCCGCGCGTGCAGGCCACCTTCGCTGACAGCGATGCAGGAGGTGCGGCAGCCAGGACTTCGTTTCTGCCGGCTGCGGGCGCGCTCATCAAGCCGCGCTGACGCGTCCGACAGCCGCTACCCACAAGGCTAGGCGTGGCGCGCTGATGGTCGTGCGGGGCGGGGGTGGTTAGTGTGATCTCTCCGTCGTTTTTCTTTCCACCCAGGAGATCCGCATGGCCATCGAATCCAAACTGCCTTCCCGTGAAAATCCGTCGCCCGCCCAATCCAGTGGCGAGGCCACCAACCGTCCCGCTCGCAGCGATCACGTCGAGGCGCGTGAAACGAGTACCGATAACGCCAACAAGGAAATCGCCAAGCCCGAGTTCGACATCGTGCAGGACGATGCCCGCGCGCCGCGCTGACGCATCCGCGTTGTCGATTATCCGGCGCGTCCCGCGCCGCCCGTGACCAGCTCATCAAGGAAAACCCATGCGCGCACTGCTCTACCATTCCGCCCATGACGTGCGGGTCGAGTCCGTTCCCGATCCCATCATTCAGGAGGCCGACGACATCATCCTGAAAGTCACGGCCACCGCCATCTGCGGCTCCGATCTGCACCTGTATCGTGGCAAGATTCCCGCCACCAAGGCCGGCGACATCCTCGGCCATGAATTCATGGGCGTGGTGGTCGAGACCGGCCCCGGCGTCAAGCGCCTCAAAAAAGGCGACCGCGTGGTGGTGCCCTTCGTCATCGCCTGCGGCCAGTGCTTCTTCTGCGATCAGCACCTGTATGCCGCCTGCGAAACCACCAACCCTGACCGCGGTGCCATCATGAATGGCAAGGGCATCCGTTCAGGCGCAGCCATGTTTGGCTACAGCCACCTGTATGGTGGCATGCCGGGCGGGCAGGCAGAGTATGTGCGGGTGCCCAAGGCCGATGTCGGTCCCATCCGCATCGACTCGCCGCTGGCCGATGAGCAGGTACTGTTCCTGAGCGACATTCTCCCGACCGGCTATCAGGCGGTGAAGAACGCCGGTGTGCGTGAGGGCTCCAGCGTGGCCATCTACGGTGCGGGTCCGGTTGGCCAGATGGCGGCTGCCTGTGCGCGCATGCTCGGGGCGGAAAAGATTTTCATCGTCGATCACCACGATTACCGGCTGCGCTTCGCAGCGGAGCAATACAAGGCCATCCCGATCAATTTCGACCACACCGATCCCGGCGAGACCATCATCGCCAACACCGCAGGCCGGGGTGTGGATGCGGTGATCGATGCCGTCGGGTTCGAGGCCAAGGGCAGCGTGCTGGAAACCGCGATGACCAATCTCAAGCTCGAAGGCAGCAGCGGCCAGGCGCTGCGCCATTGCATCGCCTCGGTGCGGCGCGGCGGGACGGTGAGCGTGCCGGGCGTGTATGCCGGGTTCATCCACGGTTTCCTGTTCGGCGATATCTTCGAGAAGGGCTTGACCATCAGGACCGGCCAGACCCACGTGCAGCACTACATGCCCGAGCTGCTGGCCAGCATCGAGGATGGCTGGCTCCGTCCGGAGGCGATCATCACGCATCGCCTGCCCTTGGAGGAGGCGGCCGAGGGCTATCGCATCTTCAATGAAAAGCGCGAGGAGTGCCGCAAGGTGGTGCTTACTGCGTGATCGGATCAATGCAGTGGCATCATGGCGAGCGACCGGGGCATCCGGTCGCTTTTTTTTCGTGGCTTGTTCTGCAGCTCATTTTTCGCGGTGCTTATGCTGCGCCATTCGGAACGCTGCGTTCCGCCTGCACCGGATCTCCCTTCTCATCCGGACAGTGCCCGGCATGCTTGGTCCGGCGCAAACTCGCGTTTACACAACAGAAATACTCACGACGTGATGTAAATACGACAATGCCGCAATTTTCATTTGCTGGTAAGACCTTTGTGTGCGTAAATACTGCAAAAATTATGAAATATGCGACCGAAAGTTCGGGATGTTTCGTGATTATTTGCATATTTTTTATATTTGCGTCGCAGACGCTAGTCGGGGAAGCAGATGAAGGTTTTGTCAAACATGAAGATCGGCGCAAAGCTGAGCTTGGGGTTCGCCAGTTTGCTGGTGATGATGCTGGTGCTGGTTGGGGTGGCCATGGTCGGCATCAATGGATTGCGCTCCTCCGTCGAGCGCGCCAATGAAGTCCAGAACGAGAGCCTGGCGCCGCTCTACGTGGCCCGCGAAGCGCTGGACCAGACCGGCATCGCGGCGCGCAATGCCTATGTCTTTCTCAGCGATGCCGATGCGCAGACCGAACTGAAGATCGTCGATGAACAAAAGGCGCTGTATCTCGCCGAACTGCAGAAGCTGGAAACGCGACTGGCCGGCAACCCGCATTTCGCCCCGGTACGCACAGGGCTGCTGCAGATGGCCGATGAACTCAAGCGTCCGCGCCAGTATCGCGAGAGCGGAGCGATGGAGGCCTATCGCAGTTTCCTGGTCAATGATTGCAGCCCCTTGCGGCGCAAGATCGTGGCCGACATCAACCAGCTCATCGCCGATATCGCTGGCCAGAGCACGGCAGCGGGCGAGCAGTCGGAGCGCTCCGCCACCGATGCCCTGAAGTTCATCGCCACGCTGGCCGTGGTGGCGATCCTGATCGCGGTGGCCGTCGCCGTCCTCATCACGCGCGGTCTGCTGCGCCAGCTCGGTGGCGAGCCGGCCTATGCCATGGAGATCGCGCAGCGCATTGCGCATGGCGATCTGGCAGTGGAAGTGGCCACGCGACCCAACGATCAGAGCAGCCTGCTGCACGCCCTGCGCATGATGCGCGACAGCCTCGCCGCCATCGTCGGCGAAGTCCGGCAGGGGACCGATGCCATCGAACGCGCGTCCACCGAAATCGCCTCCGGCAACGTGGACCTGTCCGGACGCACTGAACGCCAGGCCAGTTCGCTGGAAGAAACCGCCAGCGCCATGGAACAGATCACCTCGGCCGTACGCCAGAGTGCGGCCAATGCGGAGCAGGCCAATACCCTGGCGGCCTCGGCCTCGGAGATTGCGGTCACGGGCGGCAACATGATGGGCGAGGTGGTGGCGACGATGGAAGACATCCGTCAATCCTCGGTCAAGATCGTGGACATCATCAGCGTCATCGATGGCATCGCGTTCCAGACCAACATCCTGGCGCTCAATGCGGCCGTCGAGGCTGCACGCGCCGGTGAAGGCGGACGCGGCTTTGCGGTGGTGGCCTCGGAAGTGCGGACGCTGGCCCAGCGCAGCGCAGCAGCGGCCAAGGAAATCAAGGAACTGATCGGGGCCTCCGTGGCCAAGGTCGAAAGTGGCAGCGGGCGCGTCAAGGGGGCGGGCCAGACCATGGATGAGATCGTCGCCAGCGTGCGCAAGGTGACCGACGTGATCGCCGAGATCAGCCTCTCCAGCCGCGAGCAGAGCGAGGGCATCGAGCAGGTCAACGATGCCATCGGCCACATGGATGAAGCCACCCAGCAGAATTCAGCGCTGGTGGAACAGGCCGCCGCTGCGGCCGAGGCGCTCACCTCGCAGGCAGGTGCGCTGGCACGCCTGGTCTCGACCTTCAAGCTGGCACCGGCCGCACGGGTGATGGGCTGATTCGTGTTTTTTGAACCTACCGAGTACACGGATTACGCAGTGCAGGCGCGCTTGCCGGACGATGAAAGCACCCGGCTGGCGGCGCTGCAGGGCTATTGCGTGCTCGACACGCTGCCTGATAAATCCTGTGACCAGATCACCGAACTGGCCCGCACGCTCTTTGGCGTGGAGATTGCGCTGGTATCGCTGGTGGATGAAGAGCGGCAATGGTTCAAGTCGCGTGCCGGCTTGCCGGCGCATGAGACGCCGCGCTCGATGTCCTTCTGTGCCCACGCCATCCTGTCCCGCAATGGCCTGGTGGTGCTCGATGCCCGTCGGGATCCGCGCTTTCGCGACAATCCGCTGGTGACGGGTGCGCCGCACATCCGCTTCTATGCGGGTGCGCCGCTGCTTTCGCAGCAGGGGCATGCGCTGGGCACGCTGTGCCTGATCGATCATCGTCCGCGCCAATATTTCAGTCCGACCGACCAGGACCGGCTGGAGCAGCTCGCGGCCATGGTCATGGAGCGGCTGGAACAGTTGCGCAACCGCGGGTATACCGACCATGTGACGAGTTTGCCCAATCGCGCCCGCTTGATGGAAGTACTGCGCGCACGGGCGCATGCACAGGGCGTTGGCGGCCCCCCTGTGCGGCGCTGGGAATCGACATCTGTTCGCGTGAATATCTGTTCGATATGGTCAAGGCGCTCGGCTGGGATTATGCCGAGTCCTTCCTGGTGCAGGTCAGCCGTGCGCTGTGCGAGGCGCTGGACGGCCAGCCCGTGTATCGGGTCACGACCACCACCTTCGTCTTTCTTCACGACGGCAGCGCGGCAGAGCGGCAGGAACATATCGCCAACGTGCGTCAGCAGTTCGTGCAGTCACTGGAGATCCACGGCATTCCGCATCAGCTCGACATCGCCATCGGCGTGCTGCCGGCGGTGGACGAGATTGCCGGCAGCGACGTGGTGCGCGCGCTGCTGACGGTGATCGATGTGAGCCGTGAAGAAGGCGTGTGTCCGCGCCAGTTCGAATCGGTGCATGCGGAAAACCAGCGCAATGCCTTCTGGCTGCTCTCGGCCTTGCCGATGGCCTTCACGGCCGCCGATGAACTGAGCCTGCATTACCAGCCCAAGGTGCGCCTGCGCGACGGCAGCTGCGTCGGGGTGGAAGCGCTGATCCGCTGGCAGCACCCGGTGCTGGGGCATATTTCTCCTGCGGTGTTCATCGCGCTGGCGGAGAAGACGGCGCAGATTCGCCAGATCACGGCCTGGGTGGTGCGCCATGCGGTGGCACAGGCGGCGCAATGGCATGCGCGCGGACTGGAGGTGCCGATTGCGATCAATACTTCGGCGCGTGATTTCGAGTCCGACGAACTCTTGCGCCTGCTGGCGTCGCAGCTGAAACAGCATGCCGTGCCGCCGGGCCTGATCGAGATCGAATTCACCGAGAGCGCCATGGCCAGCAATCCCGAGGTGGTGCGCCAGCGCGTGCAGGCCATTCGTGAACTGGGCGTGCAGGTCGCGATCGATGATTTCGGCAGCGGCTTCAGCAACCTGTCCTACCTCAAGAGCATTCCGGCCGACATCATGAAGATCGACCGCTCCTTCATCCGCAGCCTGGCCGAGGATGAGGCCGATCAGGTGATCGTGCCGTCCATCATCCATCTGGCGCACCAGCTCGGGTTCAGCGTGGTGGCCGAAGGCGTGGAGAGCGAGCGCACCGCCCGGATCCTGCATCACCTCGGCTGTGACTTCGCGCAGGGTTACGCGATCGCACGGCCGATGCCGGCGGAGGAACTGGAAGAATGGCTGGGGATGGTGCAATGAGCAGCGCCTGGGGCCGGGACTTGTGTGCTGACGCCCGCGCGCTGCTCGGGGGATTACTGCCGGTTCGCTTCCAGCAGTTGCAGCGACAGGATGTCGGTGGCCAGAGCGGCCAGTTCTTCCAGGGCCTGTCGTTCGTGGGCGCGCAGGATGCGCGGTTCGGTATCGATTACGCACAGCGAGCCAAACGCGCGGCCCTGGTACATCAGGCGGATGCCGGCATAGAAGCGGATGAAGGGCGCTCCGGTGACCATGGGATTGTTGACGAAGCGCGCGTCCTTGGTGGCATCGGAGACGGTGAAGATGTCTTCCTGCATCACGGCGTAATTGCAGAAGGCCCACGAGCGCGGCGTGGACGTGATGTTCAGGCCATGTGCCGCACGGAAGATCTGCAGCTCCGTGGTCAGGAAGGTGACCAGGGCAATGGGTACGTCCAGCAGTTCGCTGGCGAGCCATGTCAGGCGATGAAAGCGGGCCTCGGAATGTGTGTCTTCCATTGTCTGTTCAACAAAGCGCGCACGTTCTGGCTCGTTCGGGCTGACCGGATAAGGAACCTCGATCTGTGGCCCAGCGTGACCGGCAGTGGGCTCGGGTTGTTTCACTTCACGATGGCCGAGCAAGGTCATGACCGAACTCAGCCGGGTACGCCGATGGCCGCCCGGGGTTTTCCAGGAGGCCAGCATGCCGCTTTCCATCCACATCTGGGCGGTCGTGATCGATACCCCCAGCAGACGGGCCGCTTCTCTCGAAGTCATCGCCGGGTCGCCAGGAGGCATCTCCTTGTCATCAGATGGTACTGCTCGACCCATTTGATTGATCCTTGTAAAAGTATAGCTGTGCAGGTATAAGATTTGTATATTTCACATATTTAATATTTTTTCGCATGGCAGAAATGCAACGAATCACAGATTCTTTAGTATTTTTCCCTTTCTGTGGGATCTGCTATGTGCAAAATATGAAATAAACAGAGATTCATACTGTAGTCAGAGGAGCTTACGTGTTCCTTGTGGTGGCGACATTCTCGCATGGCGGGAACGTGTTGCGCCGCGTCATCTTGGGTGACGTTCATGCCAAGCGGGCATTGTAGTGCCCCTTGCGAAAAGATGTCGGACAAGCGCCAGCCTTCTGTCCGGAAGCTGACCTGCGTCAAGCCTTGGGGGGCTGGCAGGACGGTTCTAAGGGGAGGGTGGCAAAGCGTTGGAAAGAGACGGGAAGGATCATGGGCAAGCAAAACGGGGTAGCCCCGGCTTCTCATCGGATGAAAATGAATGTGGGCGACCAGACCTACGTGATTGAAAGCCGCACGCTGGGCGGGCTTCACGAGCACCGGCTCTATGCCTATCGGGTGTGGTGCGACGGCGAACTGGTGAAGGATTGGACCGAAGGCAACATGGCCGACTTTTTCGGTCAGTTGCCCACGGCTGGCAAGTCATAGAACGCAACTGCTCCGGCACGCCTTCGGTGCCGGAACGCTGTCCCGCCTTCTCATCCCCCCGAGAAGGTGTTAGCCCTGCTCCGCAAGGAGCGGGGCTTTTTTTTGCCTGTGCGCGCCGCAGCGAAGAATGAGGCATGAGTGAATCTCATTGATCGATGAGATCAAATCATTTTTATTCATGGATGCGGCGACATAGAATCCAGCCTGAACATTGACCGCATCGAGTCTGCTGCGCACGCCGCCTTCGTCATGGGCGCGCGCCTTGCAGATTCGATTTCCGCAAAGGGGCGCAGACACATCATGAGCAACGACTTCTCATTTGCCATCAAGAGCATTTGTTTCGACGAGGACTATCGTCCCGGCGACAACACGCGCATGACGACCAACTTCGCCAACCTGGCGCGGGGCGCGCAGCGCCGGGAGAACCTGCGCAATACCTTCCGCATGATCAACAACCGCTTCAATGCGCTGGCACACTGGGACAATCCCAAGGCCGACCGCTACGCAGTGGAGCTGGACATCATCTCCGTGGAAATGGGGATGGCGGGACAGGACACAGCACAGGCGCTGCCGCTGATCGAGGTGCTCAAGACCAACATCGTGGATCACCACACGGGTGAGCGCATCGAGGGCATCGTTGGCAACAATTTTTCTTCCTATGTGCGCGATTACGATTTCAGCGTGGTGCTGCTGGAGCACACGAAGCAGCAGTCCGGCTTCAGCGTCCCCGATCATTTCGGCGAACTGCATGGCAACCTGTTCAAGCGCTTCGTCGCTTCTCCCGCCTACCGCCAGCACTTCAGCAAGCCACCGGTAATCTGCCTCAGCGTGGCCAGCAGCAAGACCTATGAGCGCACGGAGAACCTGCATCCGGTGCTGGGTGTGGAGTACCTGCAAAATGAAAGCTCGCTGACCGACGCCTACTTCGCCAAGATGGGCCTGACGGTGCGCTACTTCATGCCCCCCGATAGCGCCGCGCCGCTGGCCTTCTACTTCAGCGGCGACCTGCTGCGTGACTACACGAACCTGGAACTGATCGGCACCATCAGCACGATGGAGACCTTCCAGAAGATCTATCGCCCCGAGATCTACAACGCCAATTCCGCAGCCGGCAAGACTTACCGGCCCAGCCTGCAGCATGAGGACTATTCCGTCACACGCATCGTCTATGACCGCGAGGAGCGCAGCCGTCTGGCGGTCCAGCAGGGCCGCTTCGCCGAAGAACATTTCATCAAGCCGTATCGCGCCGTACTCGAACAATGGTCGCGTGCCGGCGCTCATTGAACTCTCCACCTGCAAGGTTCTCCACCGTGAAAAAATTATTGCCCACCTCCACCGCCGGCAGCTTGCCGAAACCCGTCTGGCTGGCCGAGCCCGAGAAACTCTGGTCGCCCTGGAAATTGCAGGGCGATGAACTGCAGGAAGCCAAGCGCGATGCGCTGCGCCTGTCGCTGCAGGAGCAGCAGCATGCCGGCATCGACATCGTCAGTGATGGCGAGCAGACGCGCCAGCATTTCGTGACCACCTTCATCGAGCATCTCGACGGCGTGGATTTTGCAAAGCGCGAAACGGTACGCATCCGCAATCGCTATGACGCCAGCGTGCCCACGGTGGTGGGTGCGGTATCGCGCCAGAAGCCGGTGTTCGTGGAAGATGCGCGCTTCCTGCGAAGCCAGACCGAGCAGCCGATCAAGTGGGCGCTGCCCGGCCCCATGACGATGATCGACACGCTCTACGACAATCACTACAAGAGCCGCGAAAAACTGGCGTGGGAATTCGCCACGATCCTCAACCAGGAAGCGCGCGAGCTGGAGGCGGCGGGGGTGGACATCATCCAGTTCGATGAGCCGGCCTTCAATGTCTTCTTCGATGAGGTCAACGACTGGGGCGTAGCTGCGCTGGAGCGTGCCATCGAAGGACTCAAGTGCGAGACTGCCGTGCACATCTGCTATGGCTACGGGATCAAGGCCAATACCGACTGGAAGAAGACGCTGGGGTCGGAGTGGCGGCAGTATGAGGAAACGTTCCCCAAGCTGCAGGCATCGAACATCGACATCGTCTCGCTGGAATGCCACAACGCGCGCGTGCCGATGGACCTGATCGAACTGATACGCGGCAAGAAGGTGATGGTCGGTGCCATCGATGTGGCCAATTACGCGGTCGAGACGCCGGAGGAAGTGGCGGCGACCTTGCGCCGGGCTTTGCAGTTCGTGGCGGCGGACAAACTGTATCCGAGTACCAATTGCGGGATGGCACCCTTGCCGCGTGAAGTGGCGCGCGGCAAACTCAGTGCGTTGAGGGCTGGGGCTCAGATGGTGCGCAGGGAGTTGGGGGCCTGATGCCGTTCAACCAGGTCGCGAAGTCCGACCCATGGTTGAGGCCGCTTGCTGTTTCCGTGCCTGCCGTCCGTTTCAGTCCCTTGGATCGACAGGTGCAAGCATGGCGCGCATCGCTGGCGTGGCCAGCAATTTTTTGTAGGTCGCCGGCGACATCGCATTGATCATCAGCCGACCGCTGACATCGGCTTTGATGTATTCCACGGCCAGCAGCGCGATGACCGGATTGGTAGTCAGGGTCGCCTGATCCGCGGTGGAGTCACCCAGCTCCGCCACCACGGCCGCTGCATCATCGGCCACCACCACGGCCAGGCGGCGGCCGGATAGCCGCAGCCTGGCACTCGCACCGCATTCGGCCAGGTCGTAGGTGTGAGGGCCGTCCAGCGTGCGGTCGCCATAAATCGCGACATGGGTCTCGATACCGCGCGCACTGGCTTCTTCCAGCAGCGGTCCGAGCTCGTCGAGCTCTTCATCCCAGATCCCCGCAAACAGAGTGTGTTGCGCGCCTGAAATCGCGCGCGCAAAGGCCTGCACGATCACTTTCCTTCCGCTCAGCGACCAGACCAGTCCGGCTTCTTCTTCCACCGGTAGTTGATCCAGCGCCGATGCCGCCGCTTCCAGGTCAGCCTCGAAGCGGGTGCGCAGCTCTTCCAGCAACGCCGCATGCGGCACGGCACTGTAACGCACAGGCTCGGATCGATTCACCAGTACCGCGCCCCTTGTTTCCAGGCGGGCCAGCGTTTCGTAAACCTTGGAGGGCGGCATCGACGCCCGTCGGCTCACCTCGGCTCCGGTGAGCGCGGCCTGACCCACCAATGCGGTATAAGCCTGGGCCTCGTACTGGGTGAACCCCAGCCGTGTCATGGAAGCGATCAATTCATTTTCTGTGGTCATGCGCGACTCATTTTTCTCTTTTCTGGGATTGACTAACTACCGTAGTAGTATACGATTCATATAACTACTACTCAAGTAGTTAAAAATCACATGAAAGGAAGTCCATATGCGTCAGCTTGTCAGCACCGGTTCTCCCTGGGAGTCCAAGGTCGGCTACTCCCGGGCGGTGATCGTGAACGATACGATCTTCATTTCAGGCACGGCCGGCCAAGGCCCGGATGCCTACACGCAGACGAAGGAGGCGCTCGCCACCATCGAGAAGGTGCTCACTGAGCACGGCTTTGCGCTGTCGGATGTGGCGCAGAGCCGGCTTGTGGTTGCAGACTTTGCGCACTGGCAAGACGCAGCCCGTGCCCATGGCGAGGTCTACGGGGATATCCGGCCGGCGTTCTCCCTGGTGCATGCATTGCCGTTCGTCGACGATGCGATTCTGGTGGAGGTGGAGGCCATCGCCGTCAGGGCGGCCAAGTGACGACGTGCGCCGGACAGGATCGCCGTCTTGCGGGGCGCGCGCTCTTCATGCTCGCGGTCGCAGCGGGCAGCGCCATTGCGAGCAATTACGCGATGCAACCGGCGCTGCCTGAGATTGCCGCTGATTTCGGCGTGGAGGTAGCGTCGCTGACCACGGTGATATCCGGCGCCATTGCCGGCTATCTGATTGGCCTGGTGCTGCTGGTGCCATTGGTGGACAGGGTGAGTCCGCGCGTCCTGATCCCCGGGCAGTTCCTCGCGCTGGCACTGTCTCTGGCGCTTGCTGCGTGGGCAGCGAGCCCGGATGCCCTGATTGGATGTTTTGTTCTGATCGGTGCCACCACCACGGTGGCAGCGCAAAGCAGCGCCATTGTCGGCAAGCTGGCCGATGCATCTCGCCGCGCACTGAGCATGGCGGCGATTTCCGCTGGCATCTCCGCAGGGATATTGCTGAGCCGATTCATCGGCGGCTTGCTCGTGCAGTGGCTTGGCTGGCGCAGTGCGCTGCTGGTATTGGCGGCCTTGACGGCCGTGTGCGGGCTTTGCGTTTTCCCGCTGTTGCCGGCACAGCGGCCAGTTGGTCACATCGGATACTTTTCGACGTTGCGTGCGTTGCCATCCCTGCTGCGGCAATCGAGGGAACTGCGGCTGCGCATTTGCGCCGGGATGCTATGGTTTTTTGCTTTCAATCTGATCTGGGTGGGCCTGGTCGTGCGTCTGGCCGCGCCGCCCTATCATCTGAATGCCGCGAGCATCGGACTCTACAGTCTCGCCGGACTGACGGGCCTTGCCATGACGCGGATTGCCGGCGGGCTGGCAGACCGGTTCGGGAATTGCCGCGTGATGGTCTGCGGTCTGCTTTGTGCATCACTTGCGGCGAGCGCCTTGGCGTCGTTCTTGATCATGTGCCGGCCACGCTGGTGGCGCTGGCCATTTTCGACGCGGGATGTTTTGCCGCGCAAGTGGCCAATCAGGCTGGTGTCGTTGCCATTGATCCCTTGCGCTCCGGGGTTCTGAATTCTGCGTATCTGTTCTTCTATTACGGCGCTGGCGCAGCGGGAACGGCCATCGCGGGGAGCATCGCACTGCGCGGCGGATGGGAGGCCACCGCTTTGTTGGCCGCGTGTGCGGTAGCTGCAGCGGCAGTGATCAGTGCGTGTTTGCGTGCTTTCTCTCGCGCCGATGGATCTGATTGAACTCATCTCCGGCAAGCTCAGTGCGTTGAGGACGCGGACGGAGATGGCGCGCAGGGAGTTGGGGGCCTGAAACTTGCGCGAGCAGATCAATGTACTGGTGATGCTGCCAATTCTTCGGTCACGCGTTTATTCAATGCACCGCCAGCCTGGTAGTTTTCGGTAATCAACTTGACGTGAGTTTTGAGTTCGGGAACATACCAGAACGCGTCGTACATTCTGCCGCTGGCCGACTGTTGCGTGCTGGCGTTTCGGCTGGCGGAAATGGCCACTGAACCAGCCTGGCTGCTGGTGACGGTGGAAGTGGCGACGGCGGCAGTCGGATTGAATTCCTTGCTCCATTCGCCCTCCATTTCCACTTTGATTGCATGGTAGGTACCAGCCGGTACTTTGATATCGACCCAGCCCAAGACCGTGTAATTTTTGGTGATGTGCTGCACCTTCGTGCGTGCATCAGGGTTGGCGGTATCGTATTCCACTTTCCAGGTCTTGCCCGGTTTGAGCGGGAAATCATAGGGACGATTGGTAACGGTATTCTTGCCATTGATGTTTTGCACCACGGCCCAGTCGGCATTGCGCAACAATTCCTTGGGTGGCAGATTGGAGTCTTCCGCCTTGGCGGAAATGACCATGGTCTTGCTGCCGGAGCGGACAATGGCGACGTCCCATTTCCTGGTGGTAGAGCCGAGTATGCCTGCCGTGTTTTGTTCTTCGGTGGCTTGATAGACCCAGGCATCACCCTCCTGCAACGATGGCGCATCGGCAGTTTGGGCGTAACTGGCACTGGCGCACAGCAGAGATGCGCTGGCAGCAAAATAGCCGATGATGGGACGGGTTTTTATCATCGAGTATCCTCGTGAGGTCGTTGTTGTTGTGCAATTGGCGTCGCGCAGATGTATGCGGTCAATGCATTGATAATGCTGTGATGGCAAAACAGCTGCAGCGATCATACGGCCTCTGGCTTTCAAATCACTGACTGATCATTCTCATTCGGTGCAGTGCGTTGACCACTCCTTGAGAGGCCAGCAGAACGGCTTTACATTAGAACTGGCGGCCGCCAAAGCGTACGGCAATTCCAACGGTCAAAGTGTCACGAATCAGAATACGGTCATCACGGGAACGCAGACGACGACTCTGGCAAGTGGACGCGACGTCAGTTTGCTTGGAGCGCAGGTCAGAGGGACCACGGTCAATGCGACAGTCGGACGTGATTTGAACATTCGCAGCCAGCAGGATACTTCTTCCTACCAAAGTGCTCAGAACAACTCCGGCGTGAATATGAGTCTGTGCATTCCGCCGTTTTGCTATGGCGCAATGGTGCAAGGTAGTGTGTCATCGGATAGCCAGAACATCAGTAGCACCTTCGCCAGCGTCAAGCAGCAAAGTGGGATCATTGCTGGCGATGGCGGCTATAACGTGAAGGTCAACGGCAATACGGATCTGGTCGGTGGGTTAATTGCCAGTAGCGCTGACAAGGCGAAGAATAATCTCACCACCGGAACGCTGACTGTCAGCGATGTAAAGAATGTTGCCCAATATAGTGCTGATAGCGGTCATGTGGGGGCTAGCCTCGACACCAATGCCGGGGCGATCGGCAACCTTCTGAACAATGCGGTCGATAATGCGGCGGGCAATAGCCAGAATCCGATCAAGGGAAGTGCAGCAGGTACAACGAAGAGCGCGATCAGTGAGGGCAATATTTCGATCACTGATCAGGCCGGGCAACTCGCCAAGACAGGGCAGACGGCAGATCAGATCATTGCCAGCATCAGCCGTGATACGGCCGCTGCCAATGGTTCGATCTCTCAGATATTTGATCTTGCGAAGGTCCAGCGGCAGCAGCAGATTGACCAGCTCACCAGCCAACTGGCGCAGCAGGCGGCTCCCTACTTGTACAAGCAGGTAGGAGACTTTTTGCAAGGTGATTCGACACCAACCAAGGTCCTGGTTCATGGACTGGTCGGCGGGTTGATGGCAAAAGCCATCGGCGGTAATTTTGGAGCGGGAGCGGCCGGAGCAGCGGCAGCCAAGCTAGCGCTCGAAGCCTTCGGGGAACAGTTGGGTAGTATCGGCGACATGACCCCGCAGGAGAAGAGTGCGCTCATCCAGTTGGTGGGATTGACGGTTGGCAAAGCGGTTGCTCAATTCTCGGCAGGAAGTGGGGCGGATGGAAATGCTGCTGGGGTCACCGCTAAACTTGCGACGCAGTTCAATTATCTGAATCACACCCAGGCAGCGCAGTTCAGACAAAAACTCGATAGCTGCGAAAGTAGGTCAGGTGGTTGTCCAGAGGATGAACGCAAGGCGTTGATTGCGCAGTACCGCGCATTGTCTGCTGCAAACATCGAGACGTTGAATTTCTGCGCGATGCGTGCTGATGCGGCTTGCTTGGCGCAGATCAAGGAGAGCATCGCCAGTCCGAGCGAGATGCCGCTAGGTTTGGTGGGAGGAGAAGCGACTGCTTTCCGCGGGGAGCAAACAAGGGCGGATAGTCAAGTTTCCAATGCGCTGAATAATGTGGCGACAATCCAGAAGGGCCGTGATCTAGTCTGCGGCGCAATGAGTGCTGCTGATTGTGATGCCAAGATTTTGAAAACGCATGGTGATGCTGGCATGCGGGCGATGGGAATTGTTCTGTCGACGATCGGTGGCGGAGTCGCATCGAGCGCTGAAGCGATCGGGATTGTTTCTAGCGGTCTGCAGGCGCTAGTCAACGCTGGGAAAGTGGCTGGAACGGAGTTGGTCTCGTTTTTCCGTCTTGGTCCGATAGTGTATTGTTCGATTAATCCTGGTACTTGCGTTGCGACGGTAGACGTCGCTGCACAAAGCACATTGGGGACTGCAGCTCCTTCGCCTGTACTGAATTTGCCCGTTGCGACGAGTAGCGAAATTGCTACGGCTAAAGCCGAAGCTGCGGCGGCGGACACGGCGGCTGACATCGCCTCCGCACTCAAAAACCAAAGTGCTAAAAAATCTAAGCGGGACTACGTCCGGTTCGGCGAATTCCGCACGGGATCAGTATTATGGGAACGGTAGTAGTGCGTCCCCATCGCCGGGTACAAATACTGCGGGGAGTAGCGGTGGGAATGTACAGTTATCGGGCGGGGGGAGTGTAAATAAGTCTATCCCAGGATTTACAGTCACAGAGTCAGGAATCATTAATGAGGCTCAAGGTATTCTGAATTCATCGGAACTTGCGAAAATACAAGCTGCACATGCTGCTGGTCAGCCCGTTACGGTAAATGTTGGCGGTAGATTGATTCAGTACGAGCCAGGTTTACCAGCATCCGGAATGACGATGTTTGGAGAGAACGGGTTTTTGATTGGGAGAGAGGCATTTACGTCGACGCAAGAACTTCAACAAACTATATTGCATGAGCTGTATCGTTTGACAACCAGTAATTCAGCTAATGGTGTCTCCGGCGCTCTTGCCGCGCAAGAGACAAAAGCTGCCGCTGACTTCGCAGCAAAGGCATTGAAGGAAATTAAATGAATCGGAACATTAATTCTTTGTGGATTGAAGCCGGAAAACTGCTAGCTGAAGATCCAACTGCATTGGTGCAGTGTCCAGTGTGCGCACAAAATAAGTTGCTCGTGAAAGATGTTCGTAGCGTTGAAAATCCGTCAGTTATTGAACGTGAATTGAGTTGCCCATCTTGCGAAGCGCGTAACTATTTGAGGTTAATTAGACCACTTGAATAGTGGGGCGATAGCGGAGAAGGAGTTTTGAGGATAACCTACTGATGGTTTAGCACAGTAAGCTTCCTTCTCAATTATCGCGGGCGATAGCCAGAATCCGCTCAAGTGTGCCGCTGGTGGGTGACCTGACCTCGTAAAGTTGGACGGTTGAAAAAACTTAGCTGGACAGTTTGCGCCGGATACGTTGATGGTCGAAGTCCGACAGACTTTATTCCGGAAATACAGACTTTATTCTTATTTATCATCGCTGCCTTACCAACTGGTCTCCCTCTCCGCCGTAGAAGAAATCTTGTGAATGGCCAGATCCGCCCCTTCAAATTCCTGCTCCGGATCCAGCCGTATCCCGACCGCCTTCTTCAGCAAGCCATAGACGATCCATCCGCCCGCTGCCGCAATGGCGATTCCCATGATGCTGCCGATGAGCTGCGACATGAACGACACGCCACCGCGTCCGCCCAGCGCCTGCAAGCCGAAGATGCCCGCCGCCAGTCCGCCCCACAGTCCGCACAAGCCATGCAGCGGCCACACGCCCAGCACATCGTCGATCTTCCACTTGTTCTGGGTGCGGGTGAACATCCACACGAAAATCGCCCCCGCAATGCCGCCGGTAACCAGTGCACCCAGCGGATGCATCAGGTCCGAGCCAGCGCACACCGCCACCAGGCCGGCCAGCGGGCCGTTGTAGGCGAAGCCGGGATCGTTGCGGCCCATCAGCAGCGCCACCAGCGTGCCGCCGGCCATGGCCATGAGCGAATTCATGGCGACCAGCCCATTCATCTTGTCCAAGGTCTGTGCGCTCATCACGTTGAAGCCGAACCAGCCCACCGTCAGGATCCACGCACCCAGGGCCAGGAAAGGAATGTTGGACGGCGGATGCGCCGCCACCGCGCCTTCCTTGCTGTAGCGGCCACGGCGTGCGCCCAGCAGCAGGACCGCAGGCAGCGCGATCCAGCCACCCACCGCGTGGACCACGATGGAACCGGCGAAGTCATGGAACTCCGCGCCGAAGGTGGCCGCCAGCCAGGCTTGCACGCCCAGGTGCTGGTTCCACGCGATACCTTCGAAGAAGGGATAGACCAGTCCCACCAGCACCGCCGTGGCGATCAGCTGCGGATTGAATTTGGAACGCTCGGCAATGCCGCCCGAGATGATCGCCGGGATGGCCGCCGCGAAGGTCAGCAAAAAGAAGAATTTCACCAGCTCGAAACCGCTGCGCTCGGCCAGCGTTTCGGCACCGGCAAAGAAGCTCACGCCGTAAGCCACGTAATAGCCGATGAAGAAATAGACGATGGTCGACACCGCGAAGTCGGCCAGAATTTTCACCAAGGCATTGACCTGGTTCTTCTTGCGCACCGTCCCCAGTTCCAGGAAGGCAAAGCCGGCATGCATGGCCAGGATCATGATCGCCCCCAGCAAAATGAAGAGGGCGTCTGCGCCGTTTTTGTGATCGTCCACCAGAAAATCTCCCAAAAAGTGTGCAAGGAAATGCTAGAAAGCCACGACTAAAGCAATTTCCGTTCCATTTTGGGGAGAATCTTGCAGAGGATTGATTTGAAAGGATTTTATTGGTGCGTCTGTGCAAGGGTAGCTTGAGCCTTGCATGAATACTGTGCGTTTGTGGTGGGCGGGAAACCAGTCAGCCGCATTTTGGTGCAGACATGAAAAGCCTCGTCATTTTCATGTAAATCACGTCATTTTGCGGATTGGGCCACTCCGGTCAGGCTCGGTCACGCGCCTTTCATGGAACGGTCATACTAGATTGCTAAATTGCAACTCCCTCTTTGCTTTACCACCCTCACAGGAGTTGCCATGCCCGACCAGAATTCGCCCGCCGATCATCGCCGTCGCCGCTTCCTGCGCGACACGGCCGCCACCGCAGTCGGCAGCGCCGCAGTGATCGCCAGCCCTGCCGTACTCGCCGCCACGCCCGCCGCCCCCGCCATCGTCACCTCCGAGCGCCTGCGCCCGCAATTCCCCGGCGGCATCATGAGCGGCGATGTCACCCGCGACAGCGCCATGATCTGGGCGCGCGCCGACCGCAATGCGCGCATGCTGGTCGAGTATTCCACCCGCGAGGATTTCAGCAACCCGGTGCGCATCGCCGGTCCCACCGCACTGGCGCGCGAGGACTACACTGCCCGCGTCGACCTGCGCGGGCTGCCTGGCGGCCAGCGTGTCTACTACCGCGTGCGCTTCCAGGATCTGGTGCATGAGTCCGCACTGAGCGAACCGCTGACCGGCAGCCTCATGCTGCCCGCCACCACGCCTGCCCAGGCGCGCGACATCACCTTCGCCTTCTCGGGCGACGAAGCGGGCCAGGGCTGGGGTATCAACGAACAGTGGGGCGGTTATCGCGTATATGAAAGCATGCGCCGCTTCCGTCCGGATTTCTTCATCCACTCGGGCGACCAGATCTATGCCGATGGTCCCATCCAGGCCGAAGTGAAGCTGGAGGACGGAACGCTGTGGCGCAACGTGGTGACCGAAGCCAAATCCAAGGTCGCGCAGACCCTGGACGACTATCGCGGCAACTTCGCCTACAACATGCTGGACGCCAACAAGCGCCGCTTCGCCGCCGAGGTGCCCTTCCTGGTGCAGTGGGATGACCACGAAGTCCGCAACAACTGGTATCCCGGCCAGGTGATCGGTGTCGCCGAAAAGCGCTACGACGAACGCAACATCGACGTGCTCGCCGCGCGCGCGCGCCAGGCCATGTTCGAACACAATCCCTTCCGCATCGACAGCGCCGATCCTTTCCGCATCTACCGCGCCTTCAACCACGGTCCGCTGCTGGACGTGTTCATGCTGGACGAACGCAGCTATCGCGGCCGCAATTCTCCCAATCGCCAGAAGGGCGGCCACGACGCCGATTTCCTCGGCCCCGAACAGATGCGCTGGATCAAGCAGGCCCTGCTGCGTTCGCGCTCGACCTGGAAGCTCATCGCCAGCGACATGCCGCTCTCCATCGTGGTGCCGGACCTGAACCCGGATGTGCCCCAGGGAACCTTCGAGGCCTGGGCCAATGCCGACAACGGCAAGCCCTCCGGGCGCGAACTGGAAGTAGCCGAACTGCTGCGCTTCATCAAGCAGCACGACATCAAGAACGTGGTGTGGGTGACCGCCGATGTGCACTACGCATCAGCCACGCACTACGCGCCCGAGCGTGCGCAGTTCACCGACTTCAAGCCCTTCTGGGAATTCGTCGGCGGCCCCATCAATGCGGGGACTTTCGGACCGGGCGAGATCGATCGCACCTTTGGTCCGGATGTGCGTTTCGTCAGCATCCCGGCGGACATGAAGCAGAACCGTTCGCCAGCCGAGCTGCTGCAGTTCTTCGGCATCGGCAAGATCGACGCGAAGAGCAAGGCCCTCACCGTCACGCTGCACAACACCGACGGCAAGGAAATCTACAAGGTGGAATTGCCGCCCGAGGCCTGATCGCGTGCGGAGCGAATCGGACCGGACTCAGCCAGGTCCGGCAAGCTTGCGCGAGATGTTCGCGCAGGCTTGCAGCAGCGGTGTCACATACGCCTGCTGCGCATCGGGCAGGCGGCGATAGAGCGGAATGCTCACGCTCACGCAGGCCACCGGCACGCCATCGGCACCGACGATGGCAGCACCATAACAAAAAATCTGCGCTTCGTTTTCTTCACGATCTTCGGCGTAGCCGCGCGTGCCGGTCTCTTCGACATCGGCGCGCAGCGCCTCCAGCGTGGTGTGTGTGTTGGATGTGAAGGCTTCCAGATGCAGCGTGCGCATCAGGCGTTCGCGCTGCGCTTGCGCCAGCCCGGCCAGATAGGCTTTCCCCACCGAACTCGAATACAAGGTCACGCGCGTACCGATGCGCGAATCCATGCGCACGGCTTGGGGACTTTCCAGTTTCTCGATGTAGACCATGCTGTGATCGCTGGGCACGGCCAGGTGCACCGTCTCGCGCGTGATGTCGCGCAGCTGACGTAGCGACTCGATGGCCGTGGTGCGGATGTCGCTGCGGTCCCAGGCGCGGCTGGCCAGATGGATGAGACGTGGCCCGACTTCATACTGCTTGCTGCGCGGGTTCTCCACCACCATGCCCTCGGCCATCAGCGCACCCAGGATGCGATACACCGTCGGACGCGGATAGCCCGACAGCGCCGCCAGCTGTGCAATGGAGAGCGGCGCTTCCTGATCGGCGATCAGCTGCAGTACCGCCATGAACTTGGAGAAGGCGGCAGTGCCCGCGATCTTGTTGTCGTCAGCTTGTTTGTCGTGGTCGGGCATGAGCGCGGGATCGTGGGGCGGGAGTGGATCAAGGACAGGGGCAGGATTGCGTACAAGATTCAGTACGGAAATCCGTACAGAATTCGGTACTGATTTCGGGCCAGATTATAGCCGAGCCCATATGCAAAAAATCCCGCGCCGTCTGGAGCCGGCGCGGGCAAATGGCATTGCACGTGAAAAGATTGCGTTGGCCTCAGGCCACCAGATAGCCGCCATCGACCGGCACGATGGCGCCGGTCATGAAGGAGGCCGCCGGCGAACACAGGAAGGCCACGACATTGCCGATGTCTTCCGGCTTGCCCCAGCGGCCCAGCGGCGTACGCGCGAGGATGGGGCCGGCACGCACCGGGTCATCCTGCAGGGCCTGGGTCAGCGGCGTGGCGATCCAGCCGGGGGCCACCGCATTGACGCGGATGCCGTCAGCCGCATAGGCGATGGCCAGCGACTTGGTCAGCTGCGCCACGCCGCCCTTGCTGGCGCTGTAGCCCGGCACCAGTCCGCCGCCGAAGAAGCTGAGCATGGACGCGGTATTGACGATGCAGCCACCGGATTGCTTCAGCAATGCGCGGCTGGCAGCGCAGACGCGCATGGTGCCGGTGAGGTTCACGGCGATGACCTGCTCGAAGACATCTGTTTCCAGTTCCTCGCCACGCTTGATGATGCCGGCGCAGTTGACCACGATATCGAGTTGTGTGAGACCGCTCAGCACTGCGCGCACGCTGTCCTCGCTGGCCACGTTCATCTCGGCCAGGGTGATGCCGCTGCCCTCGAATGGCTCATGCGCAAAGGGTGGCAGGCCGGCGGCAATGACGTGCGCGCCCAAGGCAGCGAGCTGACGTGCAACGGCCGCGCCTATGCCTTGCGTACCGCCGGTGACGAGGGCGGTCTTGCCCCGGAGCAGGTCGGGAATGAAGCTCATGAAAGTTCCTTCTGGTGAGTGGCAGGAGACTGGCTGGATGCCGCTACCAGCGGGCGGCGGCATCGGGTCAGGCTACTGGGGCATGAAGCATTGCGTCATGCGGCGTGCGCCTCGATCGGCTTGTCCACCACGAACATGTAGACCAGCGCAGCGGCAAAGGCCACGGCGGCGCTGATCAGCAGGGCATTGACGAAGGAGTGGGTCTGATCCACCACCACGCCCGTGATGACCGGGGCCAGCGAGCCACCGAGATAGCCGCCGAAGTTCTGCATGCTGCCCAGCGAGGCCACCAGGCGGCGCGGAATGGCCACCGACACCAGCGCCCAGGCGCCGCCGGACGCCATGTTCACGAAGGCCATGGCCAGCGAGATGTAGACGATGGCCATGGTGGTGCTGGGCGTGTAGGCGGCCGGAATGGTGAAGGCGCCGGCGCCGATCAGGCCGGCGCAGATCGGCCACTTGCGGCTGCGGATGGCGGGCATGCCGCGCTTCATCAGGCCATCGGCGATATAGCCGGAGGAGAGCATGCCCAGCGTGCCGAAGATGTAGGGGATCACCACCACCCAGCCGGTGCGCGCGATGGAGAGATGGCGTTCGTGTTCCAGATAGGCCGGCAGCCAGGTGAGGTACAGCCACACCATGTAGATCACGCCCATGAAGCCGAACAGCATGCCCCAGGTGGTGCGGTAGGTGAACAGACTCTTCCATTCGGCCCAGCTCAGCTTGGCATTGGCGTTGGGATCCTGGTCGTGGTCATCGGCGAGATAGAGCACTTCGGAAGGCGTGAGCTGGACTTCGTTGCGATTCCGGTAAAACAGGTACCAGCCCACCGAGACGGCGATGCCGAGCAAGCCCATGATGATGAACATCATGCGCCAGCCGAAGGACAGCATCAGGATCGTGAGGATCGGTGGGGCCAGTGCCGGGCCAATGGTGGAGGAGGCCACGAAGATGCCGGTCGGGCCGCCGCGCTCGCGCATGGCGAACCATTCGGACACGACCTTGGCTCCCGCCGGAAACTGCGGCGCTTCGCCCAGGCCGAGGAACACGCGCGCCACCAGGAATTGCTGCAGCGTATGGACGAAGCCGCCCGCCAGTTGCGCCAGCGACCAGACGAACATGCCCGCGCCCAGCATCACGCGCGCGCCGAACTTGTCGAGCATGGCGCCGATGGGCAGTTGCGAGAAGGCATAGGCCAGCGAGAAGGCCGACAGCAACAGGCCCATCTGCGAGGCCGAGAGGTTGAGCTCCTGGCTCACCGAATGATTGGCAATGGACAGCGTGCTGCGGTCCAGGTAGTTGACGATGCCCGCCAGCATCAGGAAGCTCAGTGCCACGAGCTGTATGCGTTTGAGCCGGGGGCTCTTTTCCTTTTGGACTTCCATGGTGTGCGTCTCCAGTGTGAATGATGTGCTGCCATTGGCGTGCTTCGTAACGGCCGCGTCTGTCGCGCAGCTCGCTGTCGAGGACAGGTTCGAAGCGTCATGCAGGGATGCAGTCGCAAGGACGGTGTGGAGTCCGTCCCTGCGTGTTGCTTGTCCGGCGCTGCCCGGGCGGCGGCTGCCTGCCCCGGCATGCGATCCTTGCTTGCCCGGATGATTCTGGTGGCCGAGCGGCAAGCCGCTCAGTAAGTTGCGCGTCCGCCCGAAAGATCGAACACCGCGCCGGTGTTGAAGCTGCAGGAACCGGAGCACAGCCATGCGCACATGTCGGCGACCTCATCGACGCTGCCCAGGCGATGCATGGGGCTCTTGGCGATCATGGTCTGCACATGGGCCGGCGACATCTGCTCCAGCAGTGCGGTCTTCACGGCGGCCGGTGCAATGGCGTTGACCAGCACGCCGGTCTCGGCCAGCTCCTTGCCCAAGGACTTGGTCAGCGCCAGTACGCCCGCCTTGGCGGCGCTGTAGGCCGAGGCATTGGGCGTGCCTTCCTTGCCGGCCAGCGAGGCGATGTTGACGATGCGTCCGCGTCCGGCCGCGCGCATGGCCGGCGTCACGCTGCGGCAGGCATGGAAGACACCCAGCAGGTTGACCTGCACGATGCGATGCCACTCACCCACGTCATACTCGTCCAGCGGCACGGTCGGACCGGCGTAACCGGCGTTGTTGATGAGGAAATCGATGCGCCCGGTGTCGGCCAGCAATCGCTGTGCGGCCTGCATGACCGCAGCGGCGTCGGTGATGTCGAGGCTTTCTTGCCGATAGGGCGAGGCCGGGTCGTGCAGCTGGTCCCAGACGACGACCTGCGCGCCGCCAGCGGCCAGGCGTGCGCTGATGGCTGCGCCGATGCCGCCATGGCCGCCGGTGACCACGGCCACGCAGCCGCCAAAGTCATGGGATGCGCGGGAATAAGTCATGTCATGCATCCTCAGCGCACGAAGCGATCGACGTAGTCGCTGCCCAGGCCGACCGCTTCATAGTGCTTGCGGCACATGTCGAGCTTGGTGAAGACATCCTCGTAGCCTTCGAACTTGCCCCAGGGGTCGCAATAGAACATCACGCCGGTGATGTGGAAGTAGGTGATCATCTCTTCCACGTCTTCGGGCACGTAGAGGGTGTGGGTCTCGCCCGGCGGTTCAAAGACGTAGCTGCCCTGTTCGGCGATCCAGTCATGTTCCAGATAGCGCCAGCGGCCCTTGAGCACCATGCCGTGCACCGGCGCCGGATGGCGGTGGCGCGACAGCACGCCGGACTTGCGCACGCGCAGCAGGTTGGTCCAGTAGCCCTGCGAGACATTCAGGCAGAGCGGACGGAACCAGACATTCTCGGCTTGCGGCACCCACACGCGTTCGTCCTCCGGGACCGCCGGATTGACCACGATCTCCAGTGGCGCTTCCTTGGGGTTGGGGAACTGGTAGGGCTTTATCTTCAGATCGGCGGGCATGGGGGTGCCGGTGGCTGTCATGTGGGGTCTCCTGATGTTCTTCTGTTGAATCCGGACTTTGTTCAATATATGGACAAAGCGTTCGCCATATGGTCAATGTCGACGATAGAAGACGGTGTGTCAATGGCGCTTCGGCCCGGACAGGTCCGCCAGAAAGCGAGCCAGAATCACATGCGCCGGTCTGCTCCACTGCAATTGGGCGTGTGTGCAGCGTCCGCAAGACGAGCCTGCAAGCTTGTGTGAGGATGCATGAAAATTATGCATGGCTGCCGTTCAAGCCAGCCTGCGGGAGAGCATGGGCGCGCTGCGAGAACGGCTGCGTTGCTGCCGCCGTGGGATCAGGCGATCAGGCCTCGGCCGGTCCGGACCAGTGCACCTGCGCGAAGGCTTCGGACAGAAAGTCCAGCATCGCCCTGACCTTGGCCGGGAGATGCGCACGGCTGGGGTAGACCGCGTAGATGCCCAGGTCCGGCACGGTGTAGTCGGTGAGCAGCGGGACCAGCTGTCCGCTGCGCAGGTACTGGTCGATCATGAAGGTCGGCTGGCGCGTGATGCCGATGCCGCCCAGCGCTGCCTGCACGCAGCTGTCGCCATTGTTGACGTGCATGCGCGCATTGACGCGCACGCTCACCGGACCTTCCGGCCCGCTGAACTGCCACTCGTCCTTGCCGTGGTTGTAGCTGTAGCTGATGATCTGGTGCTGCGCCAGCTCGTGCGGGTGGCGCGGCGTGCCATGCGCTTCCAGATAGGCGGGCGAGGCGCAGATGGGCAGGCTGGTGCTGGTGAGCTTGCGGTGGATCAGCGTGGAATCGGCCAGCCGGGCGATGCGGATCGCCAGGTCATAGCCTTCGTCGATGATGTCGACGATGCGGTCCGAGAGGGTGATGTCCAGTTCCACTTCCGGATGGCGTTCCAGGAAGATCGGCCACAGCGGTGCCAGGTGCAGGATGCCGAAGGTCACGGGAGCATTGATGCGCAGCAGGCCGGCGGGCTTGGCGCTGCCGGCCAGCAGCAGGTCATCGGCTTCTTCCAGCGCTGCAACTATCTGCTTGCAGCGTTCCAGATAGAGGCTGCCGGCTTCGGTCAGCGAGAGCCGCCGGGTGGTCCGCTGCATCAGGCGCGAACCCAGGCGCGCTTCCAGTTCCAGTACCGTGCGTGAGACGGCGGCCTTGGAGATGCCCAGCGCGTCGGCCGCCTTGACGAAGCTGCCGAGGTCGGCCACGGCGATGAAGCATTCGATTTCACGCAGTTTGTTCAAATCGTGTTTTCCCCGAGAGGGCGCTGCGCTGGCCCCCCCCCGGAACAGACGGCGGCTCAGGCAGCTGCCGGAAGTTGTGCCAGCAGGCGGGCACCGGTGCCGAAGGCGAAGGCGTCCATGCGCAGGCTATGATACGTCGAACCGCTGTCGAGGTGTACCAGCTGTGTCCAGTCATCGGCCGCGCCCATGGCGAAGAACAGGCTCAGCAGGTGTTCGTCGCTGGGATGCGTGCGCACCGCATGCGGGGCGGTGGTCCGGTAGCCGAACAGGGCCTGCAGGTCGCCGGCCTGCATGCGGTCGAGGAACCAGCGCAGGAATTCCAGCGTATGCGGCGCATCGCCGCCCTCGATCTCGTTGCGGCGCAGTTCGCGCAGGTTGTGCGTGAAGCTGCCCGAGCCGATCAGCAGGATGCCTTCCTTGGCCAGTGGTGCCAGCAGGCGGCCGACCTGGTAGTGATATTCAGGCGGCTGCTGCGATTGCAGCGACAGCTGGATCACCGGCACATCGGCTTGCGGATAGAGATAGCGCAGCGGCACCCAGGCGCCGTGATCGAGGCCCCAGCCGCCATCGGTATTGGCCGGCAGGCCGCCGTCGCGCAGGCGTTGCGCTACATGCTCGGCCAGCGCCGGTGCACCGGGGGCGGGATAGTCCAGTTCATAGAGTTCCTGCGGGAAACCACCGAAGTCATGGATCACGCGCGGCTTGGCCTGGTTGCCCACGCGCGGCGTGAACGTCTCCCAGTGCGGCGACACCATCACGATGCCACGCGGACGCGGCAGCGTCGCACCGATGCTGGCCAGCAGCGGCCCGGTGCGGCCCGGTTCGACGGCCAGCATGGGCGAGCCGTGCGAGACGAACAGCGAGGGCAGGGGAAGGCTATCGACGGTGCTGGAGAGAGTGGACACGGTGGACATGATGGTTTCCTTGTGAATCGCTATAAACGATATAAAACATTTAAAACATTTAAAACATTTAAAACATTTAAAACGTTTGGAACATTGACTGCTTTGATGCGGTTTGAAACTTTGTCGCCGGATGGCGTGCGCCGGGCACGGGCCCGGCGCTGATCCTGCGAGAGATTGTTGGCTGATGATGCCATCAATGCGCCATCAGCGCTGCGCTTCACGCTTCAGGGCAAATGCGCCATCACCCAGCAGGAACACGGCAATCAGGCCGACGATCCAGAGCGCCAGGTATTCCCAGCCGCCCTTGGGATTGGTGAAGAAGAAGCCGGCCTTGCCATGCACCAGCACGATCGCGCCCAGCAGGTCCGCTGCCAGCGGCAGGGCCAGCCAGCGACCGTAGAAGCCCAGCACCAGCGCGATGCCGCCCACCACTTCCAGTGCCATGACCGGATAGGCGAACCAGCCCGGCACGCCCAGCGAGGCGAAGAAGCCGACGGTCCCGGCGGGTGTGAAGACGAACAGTTTCAGGCCGGCGTGGACCAGGAAGAAAATGCCCATGGTGACGCGCAGCAGGAAGGCGGCGTAGTCGGCACGGGTGTTGATGGTAACGGTGGTCATGGAGATCCCGGAAAAGTGTGGAGTGGATGAAGGATGGCGAGCGTTGCGCTTTTGCTTTTTCTTGCATGCGCAACGGCAGTCGCCAAGTCCACACTGTAGGGAAGAAGGCAGGCCGGATAAACCGGTGGCGGCGGGATGGATTGTCTTGGAGAAGTTGACAATCCATCCGCGCCGGAGAGGATCAGTCTTCGCTGTCGCGCGAGACCGGCTTGGCTTCCTCGCGGCGGTTGTAGCCGGCCACCATGTCGAAGCGGAACAGGCGGCATTCCAGGGCGCCGTTGAAGAACGGGGTCTTGCGGGCTTCCTTGAGGCGCATCAGCTTGGCCAGGCCGAGGTCGGCCGAGAACAGGAATACGCTCCACCCCGCAAAGCGCTGCTTGAGCGTGCTGGAGAAGGCGCTGAAGAACTGCGTGAACAATTCCTCGGTCGGCAAGGCGCGGTCGCCGCGCACGCCGATACGTTCACCGTAGGGCGGATTGGAGAGGATGATGCCGACCAGCGGCTTGCCCTCGGCATCGACCGGCGGCTTGATTTCCTGCGCTTCGATCTGCTTGAGCGGCACTTCGAAATGCACGCCGGCGCGTACCAGGTTCTTGCGGGTCAGTTCCACCATGTCGCCGGAGATGTCGCTGCCGAACAGCGTGGGCGTGGTCGGAATCGGATTGGGTTTGAAATCGCCCTTGATGGCGAACCAGGCATCGGCATCGAAGTTGCTGAACTTCTCGAAGGCGAAGCGGCGGCGCGCGCCCGGCGGCACGCCGGCGATGATCTGCGCCGCCTCGGCCAGGATGGTGCCGGAACCGCACATGGGGTCGAACAGCGGTACGCCCGGCTTCCAGCCGGCGGTGCGCAGCAGGCCTGCAGCGAGGTTCTCGCGCAGCGGCGCATCACCGGTTTCTTCGCGCCAGCCGCGCTTGAAGAGCGCCTCGCCCGAGGTATCGAGATAAACCGTGAAATTGTGGGCATCGACGAAACCGGCGATGCGCATGTCAGGCGTGCGGGTGTTCACCGATGGGCGCAGCTTGAACTGGTCGAGGAAGCGGTCGCAGATCGCATCCTTGATCTTGAGGGTGCTGAACTCCAGGCTGCGCAGGGGCGACTTCACGGCGGTCAGGTCCACGCGGATGGTGTGCGAGACCTTGAACCAGTCTTCCCAGGCTTGCGCCAGGGTGAGGTCGTAGATGTCGTTCTCGTTCTTGTAGGAACCATGGCCCATGCGCAGCAGCACGCGGCTGGCGATGCGCGAGTGCAGGTTCATCTGGTAGGCCGCCAGCAGGGTGCCGGAGCAGTGCACGCCACCGGGCACCTGGTTGTGCACCTTGAGGTTGGCGGCGGGGCCGGCGTGCTGGGCGATCTCGTTGAGTTCTTCCGCCAGGGCCGTTTCCAGGCCGCGCGGGCAGGGACAGAAGTAAGAGTAATTGGTGTCGGGAGCTTGCATGGGAGTACCTTTTATCCGTTGGAAAACAAAGTAACAAAAATGAAAAAAGCCGGACTGCGCGGGTCGCTGCGCAGTCCGGCGTCATTGTACGCTGGCCGCTCAGCCTTTCGCGAAGGCACGCTCGATGAAGTCCAGGCGATCCTGGCCCCAGTAGCCTTCACCGTCGTAGACGTACCACGGCGCACCGAAGATGCTGGCGGCATTGGCCTCGTCGGTGAAGCGGTCGAATTCGGCCTGCACGCTGGCCGTTTCGGCCGACTTCAGCAGGGCCGCGCCATCGTGGTCATTGGCATTGGCGATGGCGACCAGGGTGTCGTGGTCGGCGATGTTGCGTTGTTCTTCCCACACCGCGCGCATGATGGCGCCGGTCAGACGCAGTGCGGCGGCGGTGCCGTGGGCCAGCTGGGTGGCGATGATCAGGCGCGCCGCATTGTCGCTGTTGACCGGGAAATAGGTCGGCTGCAGCACCATGGGCTTGCCCAGGAACTCGCTCCAGCGTGCCAGTTCCTTGAGGCGATAGGCCTGGCGCTGTGGTGCGCGCTTGGCCAGCGGCAGGCCGCCGGAGACACCGAAGATCTTGGACAGATCGAAGGGCTTGGGCAGGATCTGCACCTGGTATTTTTCGGCGAGGGCGACGAAACGATCGTGGCCCAGGTAGGCGAAGGGTGAATGCGGCGCGAAGAAGTACTCACAGACTTTGCTCATGACCGGCTCCGGAAGGATGAGTGTGGAATGTAGCGGACGAAGACTGCTGGGATAGTTGCAGAATGATCAGAACGGCTTGACCACCACCAGGATCACGATGGCCAGCATCAGCAGCACCGGCACTTCGTTGAACCAGCGATACCAGACGTGGCTGCGCACGTTCTTGCCGTGTTCGAATTTCTTGAGCAGCGAGCCGCAGGCGTGCTGGTAGCCGATCACCAGCACCACCAGGAACAGCTTGGCATGCAGCCAGCCATTGCCGGGGCCCTTCCAGAACGACCAGGTGATGGCCAGCAGCCACACGCCCAGCACCAGCGCCACCAGCGAGATCATGCCGGTGAAGCGGTACAGGCGGCGCGCCATGCCCAGCAGGCGTTCGCGCGCGACCAGGTCGGTCTCCTGCGCCAGGTTCACGAAGATGCGCGGCAGGTAGAACAGGCCGGCGAACCAGGAGGCGATGAAGACGATGTGCAGGGCTTTGATCCAGAGCATGCTATTTTTCTCCAAAGAGCTTGGACTTTAAAGTCGCTTCAAACTGATCGAATGAAGCAAGTCCTCTTAAACCGGAAAAGTCGGTGGTGAGTTCAGCGACGCGCAAGCGTTGCCTGTCGGGCGAAAATTTCTTCAAGGCACGAGCGTTTAGTTCTGAAGCCGCTTTGAGTGCATCAAATAAAATCTGTTTGGGATTTTTGCTTCGTTCCCATTCTCTCTTGCCGGGGATGCCGAGTTCGGCTTTTCCATTGGGGTTTCCGGCTGCTGAGCGAATTGCATGCTCATCGCTCAGCAGCCACGCTTCCGTCATACGCATTGGGATGATCGGGACATGGTTGTGGGTCAATTCCGTGAAAGCCGATGCAATTTCAGATTCGCGCTTTTCCAGTGACTCACTTTCCGAATCACGATGCACGAACAAGACATCGCAAGGATACGCACGGATTGCCGCCGATACTCGCTCCGATAGTTCGTTTCCGACGGGTCCCAGATGACGGGCAAATTGGGGCGTGATGCCAATCGAAGGATCTTGTTGGGTGATGGCCCAATCGATGACGTGCATCAGGGCTGCGTCGGACGTTCCATCAGCCAGTAGCGTATACGAAATCAATTCACTGTCCCCTTAGCGTCCGATCATGCCAAGCTGGTGGCGCAAGAAATGACGCACCGTTTTTCCCTCTTCCATTTGCTCTTCAGAATCCTCAACGTTGAGAAAGTCCAGCAATGCGCCATAGCCTATCGGGGGGTGGCCAAGGCCACACATTGCGGCTTCACGCCAAGTTTGGGTGACTGCGGTAAAGCGAGAAAGCTGCGCGCCGTCCTTCTTGATGGCTTGTGAAACGACCAGATCGTCAGTAACAATTTTCTCAATCACCAATGGAGAATGGGTGTTGATGATGACCTGTCGAAGAGGATTATCCGTGCTATCGACCGGTACAAGAGGATCTGCCGTCATTCGATAAAGCAATTGAATCATCGCGGAAATTCGTGCTGGGTGAATGCCATTTTCAGGCTCTTCCAGGCAGATGACGCCACCGCTGTCGGAGTCCGCTCCGATAATCGACAAGGCCAGAAACCGCAATGTCCCGTCCGATAAGGCTCTGGCTTCATGCCTGATGCCTGTCGTCGTTTCCAGATACAAAGTCTTCGACTGACGAGGCTCGTCAATGTCAACGGAGACATTGGACACGTCAGGAAGCAAATTGGCCAATTCATTTGCGATCTCGGCATTCTTCCCGGGGATCTTTTCCAATCTGGAAAGCGTTGCCGGAAGATGCTCGCCAATGGGGGAAACTTTGCTGACAGAGACAAAGTCATCAGGACGGCGCAATGCAGAGGGTTCCAATTGCAACAAAGTCCAGGACTGAATTTCGCGACGAGCCGCGAGAGCCGTCGGACGATCGATGCTGTTGATGCCGCTCAGTGCGGTTCTCTCAGTGTTCGCAAGCGGAATGGTGACGGGATTCCCGCCTTTCTGATCTTGTCTGACTTTCAGAACCGGATGGCCGTCTTCGATATCCGTGTAAATAAAATTGATTTTGCTCCCGCCGTGGTAAACGGAATCAAAAAACTCCTTGCTATGTTCGAAGCCAAGTCTATTTCGTGCTTCTCCCTTTTGAACGAAGGTCAGCACCTCTCGCGTCAGCTCGATGCCTTCGGGGCCCTTATCCGTGGCCGGCAGATACCTCAGGACCAAGTTGTATTTCAAATAGGTGACCTTGGGGCTGGCTTCCCTGCGGTAGTCATCAATCACCTTCGGGCTGACAATGAACTCTGCATCGAATTCGATTTCTTCCGCCTGAGAGGAAATCGTTTTTGTAAATAAAGAACGGATATCGCTGCGGTTGTTGCCATCCCGGTTTCTGACACGATTGGCAGCCTCAATGATTGACTTGTCTGCCAGATCCTTCAGAAACAGAATCGCATCAAAAAGATTGGATTTGCCCACGCCATTCGTACCCGCGATGCAGGTGAATGGTCCGAAGGCGACCTCGATATCTTCGAGACTCTTGAATCCCCTAACTTTTAAGCGAGTCAGCATTTAAGTTCTTCCGAAATGGATTACTGGCGGACCTGTCCCTGGCCCAGCACCACGTATTTCAGCGAGGTCAGTCCTTCCAGTCCCACCGGGCCGCGTGCATGCAGCTTGTCGTTGGAGATGCCGATCTCCGCACCCAGGCCGTATTCGAAGCCATCGGCAAAGCGGGTCGAGGCATTGACCATGACCGAGGCCGAATCCACTTCGCGCAGGAAACGCATGGCGCGCGTGTAGTCCTCGGTGATGATGCTGTCGGTGTGCTGCGAAGAATGGCGATTGATGTGCTCGATGGCCTCATCCATGTCGGCCACCACTTTCACGGCCAGGATGGGGGCCAGGTATTCGGTGTCCCAATCCTCTTCGGTGGCCGCCTTGAGCAGCGGGTAGCCGGCCAGGATCTCGGCGGCTTCCGGATCGCAGCGCAGTTCCACTTCCTTCACGCGATACAGTTCGGACAGCGGCGGCAGGATGGCGGCAGCGATGTTGCGCGATACCAGCAGGGTTTCCATGGTGTTGCAGGTGCCGTAGCGATGGCACTTGGCATTGAAGGCCACATCGAGTGCCTTGCGGGTGTCGGCCTTGTCGTCGATGTAGACGTGGCAGATGCCGTCGAGGTGCTTGATCATCGGCACCTTGGCTTCCTTCATGAGGCGCTCGATCAGGCCCTTGCCGCCGCGCGGGACGATCACGTCCACGTATTCCTGCATGGTGATGAGCGCACCCACGGCAGCACGGTCGGTGGTCTCGACTACCTGCACTGCCTGTTCCGGCAGACCGGCACCGGCCAGTCCTTCCTTGACCAGCTTGGCCAGCGCCTGATTGCAGTGGATGGCTTCAGAGCCGCCGCGCAGGATGGTGGCGTTGCCGCTCTTGATGCACAGGCCTGCGGCATCGACCGTCACGTTCGGACGGGCTTCGTAGATGATCCCGATCACGCCCAGCGGCACGCGCATCTGGCCGACCTGGATGCCGGTAGGGCGGTACTTCATGTTGCTGATCTCGCCGATGGGATCTGGCAGGGAGGCGATCTGCTCCAGGCCTTCGGCCATGGTGGCGATGGCCTTGTCGGACAAGGTCAGGCGATCCAGCATGGCTTCGGCCAGACCATTGGCGCGGGCAGCGTCCAGGTCCAGCGCATTGGCCGCACGCAGGGCGTCCGCGTCGCGGCGGATGGCGGCCGCGATCAGCAGCAGCGCCTGGTTCTTGGCAGCGGTATCGGCACGCGCCATGGCGCGCGAGGCAGCACGGGCCTGCTGGCCGATGCGGTTCATGTAGAGGTCGATGTTTTCCATGCAGTTTTCTCCGGGGCGCGATGCGCGCGTCGGGTTCGATGTTCGGTATTCGATATGCCGGGTGTACGGCCGGATCAGCGTCCGCGTGCCAGCTTCAGGCCCAGTTGCAGCAAGGCGTCCCACGGGTCGCCGGCAAAGCTGCGGGCACGCAGGCCCTTGACCATGCGGTCCACCAGGGCCGCTTCCTGCAGCGCCTGTTCCAGCGCGGCCAGGCTGATGCGGCGCAGGGCCGGCTCCATCAGGCGTTCGCGCGGGCCCCAGATGCGGTATTCCTTCAACAGGGCGCCCACGGGTTTGCCCTGGGCCATGCCGGATTTGAGCTTGAGCAGGGTGCGGATTTCTTCGGTGACCGCCCACAGCACCAGCGGCAGCGCCTCGCCTTCGCCCTTCAAGCCGTCCATCATGCGCGTCAGGCGCGCGATGTCGCCCGAGAGCATGGCTTCGTTGAGCTTGAAGACGTCATAACGCGCCACGTTCAGCACCGCGTCCTGCACCTGTTCGAAACTGAGCTTGCCCGGCGGATGCAGCAGGGCCAGCTTCTGGATTTCCTGGTGCGCCGCCAGCAGGTTGCCTTCCACGCGATCCGCGATGAAATCCAGGCAGGCCCGGTCGGCGCTCTGCTGCTGGGCCGCCAGGCGGTTGCCGATCCAGGCCGGCAGCTGTGCGCGTTCCACCAGCGGAATGTCGATGTAGACCGCCGCCTGCTGCAGGGCACCGACCCAGGCCGCTTTCTGCGTGGCCCAGTCCAGCTTGGGCAGGCTGATGATGGTCAGATTGTCGGGCGAGAGATTGGCGGCGTAATCCTGCAGCGCCTGGCCGCCATCCTTGCCGGGCTTGCCGGTGGGGATGCGCAGCTCGATCAGTTTCTTGTCGCCGAACAACGATTGCGACTGGTTGGCCGCCAGCAGCTCACCCCACTTGAAGCTGCGCTCCACCACCAGTACCTCGCGCTCGGTATAGCCATTGGCGCGGGCACTGCGGCGGATCTTGTCCGCCGCTTCCAGTGCCAGCAGGTGCTCGTCGCTGGCGATCACGTAAAGCGGGGCCAGCGATTTGCCGAGATGGGCGTCCAGGGAGTCGTGGCGCAGTTGCATGCTGATTCCGCGTGCCGCTCAGGAGTCCGAGTCGGCCGCAGCCTTCTCGTTCTTGATGGCGGTCTTGGAGGCCGACAGGCGACGCAGGATCTGCTGCACCAGGTCGGACTGCATGTCGCGGTAGAGCAGCACTTCCTCGGCCTGCTTGGCCAGTTCCTGGTTCTCGTCATAGGTGATGACGCGGCGCAGGGTGATGGCCGTCGGCGGGATCAGGATGACGCCCTTGGCATCGGTGACCGAGAAGGTGAAGCGCTGGAACAGCGCGTATTCACGCACGCGGCCGTTGGTGTTCAGGGTCAGCACCTGGCGGTCGCGGGAATCGGCCAGCACCTTCAGGTTGGCTTCGGCCTCCTTGGGTTCGGACAGCACCTTGGCACCGCTGGCCTCGATGTTGCGCTTGAGTTCCACCCCGACCGCCGAGTTGGGCGCGAAGCCCAGGTAGATGGTCTTGAAGGGCAGGTCAGCCGCGCCGCGCATATGGAAGCCGCAGGCCGTGAGCATCACGGCCGCCGCCGCCAGCAGCAGCCATTGCGAGAAACGCTTGATTTGGACTTGAGCGTGCATGGAGTTCCGTCGTTAAGGTTGGGCCGGATCAGGCAACGATGTTGACCAGCTTGCCCGGCACCACGATCACCTTCTTCGGTGCGCCGGTCAGGAATTTCTTGACGTCTTCGTTGGCCAGCGCGGCGGCTTCGATGGCGGCCTTGTCGGCATCCTTCGGCACGGTGACTTCGCCGCGCAGCTTGCCGTTGACCTGCACCACCAGCTTCAGCTCGCTCTGTTCCAGCGCGGCCGCATCGACCTGCGGCCAGGCGGCGTCGAGGATGTCGCCCTGCGCCTGGGCATAGCCCAGCTGCTGCCACAGCACATGGGTGATGTGCGGAGCCACCGGGTTCAGCACGCGCAGGAAGATCGAGAAGCACTCGGCGATCACTGCATCACCGGCCGCACCGGCCGCAGGCTTGGCCGCTTCCAGCGTGTTGAGCATCTTCATGCAGGCCGAGACCACGGTGTTGTACTGAATGCGCTTGAAGTCGTTGTCGGCTTGCTGCAGGACCTTGTGCACTTCGCGGCGCAGGGTCTTCAGAGCATCATCGAGCTGGGCGGCATCGAGTGCACCGGCGGCGGTGATGCGCGCAGCGTTGTTGTAGCCGAAGGCCCAGACGCGGCGCAGGAAGCGGTTGGCGCCTTCCACACCGGCACCGGACCATTCCAGGGTCTGTTCCGGCGGCGAGGCGAACATGGTGAACAGGCGGGCCGTATCGGCACCGTACTGGTCGATCTGCGCTTGCGGGTCGATGCCGTTGTTCTTGGACTTGGACATCTTCTCGGTGCCGCCGATCATCACCGGCTGGCCGTCTTCCTTCAACACGGCCGAGACCGGACGGCCCTTGTCGTCGAAGGACAGGTCCACGTCAGCCGGGTTGTACCAGGTCTTCTTGCCGGCGGCGTCTTCGCGATAGTAGGTCTCGTTCAGGACCATGCCTTGCGTCAACAGGTTGGTGAAGGGCTCGTCGAACTTGACCAGGCCGAAGTCGCGCATGACCTTGGTCCAGAAGCGCGCGTACAGCAGGTGCAGCACGGCGTGTTCGATGCCGCCGATGTACTGGTCCATGGGCATCCAGTAATCGTTGCGGGAGTCGACCATCGCCTCGTTGCTGCCCGGCGAGGTATAGCGCATGTAGTACCAGGACGAATCCACGAAGGTGTCCATGGTGTCGGTTTCGCGGCGGGCCGGCTTGCCGCAGCAGGGGCAGTCGACCTTGAGGAATTGCTCATGCTTGTTGAGCGGATTGCCGCTGCCGTCCGGCACGCAGTCTTCCGGCAGCACGACCGGCAGGTCCTTCTCGGGCACCGGCACGTCGCCGCAATCCGGGCAGTGGATGATGGGGATGGGGGTGCCCCAGTAACGCTGGCGCGAGATGCCCCAGTCGCGCAGGCGGAAGGTCACCTTCTTCTCGCCCAGGCCCTGTGCGGCCAGGTCGGCGGCGACCGCATCGACGGCGGCCTGATAGCCCAGCCCATCGTACTTGCCGGACGCGATGGTCTTGCCGGCTTCCTTGTCGCCGTACCATTCTTCCCAGGCTTCGGTGGAGTAGGTCTTGCCTTCCACGGCGATGACCTGCTTGATCGGCAGCTTGTATTTGCGGGCGAAGGCGAAGTCGCGCTCGTCATGCGCCGGCACGCCCATCACGGCACCGTCGCCGTAGGTGATGAGCACATAGTTGCCAACCCAGACTTCGACCTGCTCGCCGGTCAGCGGATGGGTGACGAACAGGCCGGTCGGCATGCCCTTCTTTTCCATGGTCGCCATGTCGGCTTCGATCACGCTGCCTTGCTTGCATTCGGCGATGAAGGCTTGCAGGGCCGGGTTGTTTTCTGCGGCGAGGGTGGCCAGCGGGTGTTCCGGGGCCACGGCGCAGAAGGTCACGCCCATGATGGTGTCGGCGCGGGTGGTGAAGACGAACAGCTTGCCGTCGTTGATCAGCTGGCCGTCCGCGCCCTTGATCTGGTGCGGGAAGGCGAAGCGCACGCCGGTGGACTTGCCGATCCAGTTGGCCTGCATCAGGCGCACGCGCTCGGGCCAGCCGGGCAGCTTGGTCTCGACGTGTTCCAGCAGTTCGTCGGCGTAGTCGGTGATCTTGGCGTAGTACATCGGGATCTCGCGCTTTTCGATCACGGCACCCGAGCGCCAGCCACGGCCGTCGATGACCTGCTCGTTGGCCAGCACGGTCTGGTCGATCGGATCCCAGTTCACGGTCCCGGTCTTCTTGTAGATGATGCCCTTCTCCAGCATCTTCAGGAACATCCACTGGTTCCACTTGTAGTACTCGGGACGGCAGGCCGTCATCTCGCGCGACCAGTCGATGGCCAGGCCCATCGACTGCATCTGCGACTTCATATATTCAATATTGGAATAAGTCCACTGCGCCGGCGGCACGCCATTGGCCATGGCGGCGTTTTCGGCGGGCATGCCGAAGGCATCCCAGCCCATGGGCATCAGGACGTTGTAGCCGTTCATGCGCAGGTAGCGATACATCACATCGTTGATGGTGTAGTTGCGCACGTGGCCCATGTGCAGCTTGCCGGAGGGGTAGGGCAGCATCGAGCAGGCGTAGAACTTCTTCTTGTCGCGGCCTTCCTTGTCGCGGGCGTTTTCGACGGTCTTGTAGGCGTCGATGGCGTTCCAGTGCTGCTGTGCGGACTGTTCAACTTCGGCTGGGCTGTATTTATCTTGCATGACGGGCTGATACGGATGGAATTCGGTTGGGAGGGGACTGCAATTCGAAACCCTGCATTATACCGGCTCACCGCCCCGGCGCGGCATTCCGGCCCGCCCTTGCGCGGCCCCCGCGCCGCCCCGCCCGAAAAAAGGCCCGCCTCGGTGAAGAGGCGGGCCAAGACCCCTGTGCCTGAGCAGGGCGGCAGCAGGGATAGCAGCTACACGGTTCCCGCCTGCGAGGGGGCGACGGACTGGGATGGTGCGCTGACCAGCATGAAGGCTGGCGTGACGTATGAAACCATCGGTAACGGCGGTGTGGCGTGTTCTCGAAATACTTCTTGTTAATTCTCGAAAAATTGTGAAAAAGCAATTTTTTATTGAGGTTGGCTTGAATTTGGCTGCTTCGTTTGACGGGAGATGGAAAGTCGCTGTGAGCCAGCATTTGTGAGGTTTTCGTTCACATTCCACACGGTTTGATGGTCATGAGGGCGTAACAATCGGGCGGCATCATGAAATCGTTTTCATTTGCCCCGGAAACCCCGTGCGTCCGTCCATCAAACAAGTTGCCCATCTGGCTGGCGTGTCCATTGCCACCGTGTCCCGCCTGCTCAACAAGCCGGGGTCGGTCAGTGCGGAAACCGCCGAGAAGATCCACCGCAGCATCGCCGAACTGGGGTTCCGTCCCAATTTCACCGGCCGCAACTTGCGCGCCGGCAATTCGCGCACGGTCGGGGTGGTGGTGCCGACCCTGTCCAACACGGTGTTCGCCCAGTGCCTGCAAGGCATCGAGCTGGCCGCGCGCGCGCTGGACTACTCGGTCATGTTCACCACCACCGAATACCTGCCCGAAGATGAGTCGGCGGCGGTGGAGTTGCTGCTGGGCCATCGCGTCGATGGCGTGATCCTGACGGTGGCCGATGCCGGTGCCAATGCCACGCTGGACCTGCTGGAGCGCGAGCGCATTCCCTTCGTGCTGGCCTACAACCAGCTGGCCGCTGCCGCAGCCGATGCGGATGCCGAGGCCGCCACGCATCGCGCTTCGGTCTCGGTGGACAACCGCGCTGCCGCCTGCGATGCCGTCAGCCACCTGATCGGGCTGGGGCATCGCCGCATCCAGATGCTGTCGGGGCGCTTCAATGCGTCCGACCGCGCCATGCAGCGCTACTGCGGTTATCTCGATGCCATGCAAGCGGCCGGACTGGCGCCGCTGCCGGCCATCGAGGTCGAGCGCCACACGCTCACCGCCGCCACCGATTACCAGCAGATGATGGCCGACCCCTTGCATCGCCCGACGGCGCTGTTCTGTTCCAACGACCTGCTGGCCCTGAGCGCCATGCGCGACCTGCGCGCGCTGGGCTTGCAGGTGCCGGAGGATATCTCGGTGATGGGCTTCGACGGCATTCCTGTCGGGGCGCTGATGCAGCCGGTGCTGGCCAGCGTGGTGCAGCCCTCCGAGCAGATCGGCGACGTCGCCCTGCGTACGCTGGTCGATGCCATCGAGCGTGCGCTGCCGGCGGCTGCTGCCGCTGCGGCGGTCGAGGAGGCGCCGGTGCCGGTCATCGCCGGAGTGCGCCATATCCTTCCGCATACGCTGCGCGAAGGGGGCTCGGTAGCACCGCCTGCACCGGCCTCTTGCTGATGCTGATGCTGATGTCGTCAAGAATTTGTTGTGCCCTCGTTGTTCAACCCTTAGGAAAGGATCTGACATGTTCCTGAAACGTGTTATTCAAACTGCTGCCGGCGCGCTGTTGCTGTCGGCTTCCCTGGCCGCTTCGGCCCAGACCGCGATCTGCTACAACTGTCCGCCCGAGTGGGCGGACTGGGCTGCGCAGATCAAGGCCATCAAGGACAAGACCGGCATCACCGTGCCGCCCGACAACAAGAACAGCGGCCAGGCCCTGGCCCAGCTGACGGCCGAGAAGGCCAGCCCGGTGGCTGATTTCACCTACCTGGGCGTGTCCTTCGGCATCGAAGCGAAGAACAAGGACCTGGTGGCCGCCTACAAGCCGGCCCACTGGAACGATATCCCCAACGGACTGAAGGATCCTGACGGTTACTGGGTCACCATCCACTCCGGCACCATGGGCATCATGGTCAACGTCGATGCCTTGAAGGGCAAGCCTGTACCCAAGTCCTGGGCCGACCTGCAGAAGCCCGAGTACAAGGGCCTGATCGGCTATCTCGACCCGGCCTCGGCCTTCGTCGGCTATGTCGGCGCGGTGGCGATCAACCAGGCCATGGGCGGTACGCTGGACGATTTCTCGCCGGCCATCACCTTCTTCAAGAACCTGCAGAAGAACCAGCCCATCGTGCCCAAGCAGACTTCCTATGCACGCCTGATCTCGGGTGAAATTCCCATCCTGCTGGGCTATGACTTCGACGCCTATCGCGCCAAGTACAAGGACCACGCCAACGTCGCCTTCGTGATTCCTTCGGAAGGCACCGTCACCGTGCCCTACGTGGTCTCGCTGGTGAAGAACGGACCGCACCAGGCTGAAGCGAAGAAGGTGCTGGACTTCCTGCTGTCCGACCAGGGCCAGGCGATCTGGGCCAATGCCTACCTGCGCCCGGTGCGTGCGGCGGCGATGTCGAAGGAAGCCGAAGCGCGCTTCCTGCCGGCCTCGGAATACGCCCGTGCCAAGGCGGTGGACTACGGCAAGATGGCCGAAGCCCAGCGCAAGTTCGGCGAGCGCTACCTGGCCGAAGTACGCTGAATGCAGACCGCAGGAGCAAGCATGAAGAGCATGATTTCCCCGGCGTCCGGCGCGCCGGCCCCGCTGGCCGGCCAGCCGCCGGCGGCGCGTCCGCGCGCAGCCGGCAACGGTGTCTGGCTGTGGTTCGCTGTCCCCGGCCTGACCCTGTTCTGCGCCTTCTGGCTGCTGCCCATGGTGCGGCTGGTCGGCGTGGGGGCCTCGGGACCGGATGGCGCGATGGCCTATCTGTCGGTGCTGACCAACCGCCATTACTTCACCAGCCTGATGTCCACGCTGGCGCTGTCGGCAGTGGTCACGGTCGCCACGCTGGCCATCTCGGTGTTCGTCGGCTTGTTCCTGCAACGCAATCGTTTTCCTGGCCAGTCGGTGTTGCTGGCCATGCTGACCTTCCCGCTGGCGTTTCCCGGCGTGGTGGTCGGCTTCATGGTCATCATGCTGGCCGGACGCCAGGGGCTCATCGGTGCCTTCACCAACTGGCTCTTTGGCGAATCGCTGGTGTTCGCGTATTCGCTGGCGGGGCTGTTCCTGGGTTACCTGTATTTCTCCATTCCGCGTGTGATCCTCACCGTCGTGGCCGCCGCTGAAAAACTCGATCCCTCGCTGGAAGAAGCGGCACGCTCGCTCGGTGCCAAGCCCTGGCAGGTGCTGCTGCACGTGGTGCTGCCCGCACTGCTGCCGGCGCTCATTTCATCGGGGGCGATCTGCTTTGCCACCAGCGTCGGTGCCTTCGGGACTGCCTTCACGCTGGCGGCCAATATCGATGTGCTGCCCATGACCATCTACAACGAATTTACCGGCTACGCCAACTTTGCCACGGCGGCCTCGCTGTCCATCGTGCTGGGCCTGATCACCTGGGCGGTGCTGGCACTGGCGCGTTCGCTCACCGGCAGCGGCGTGGCCGCAGCGGCATAAGGAAGGGCCATGCAAAATCGTTTCCGTTTTTATGTGCAGCTGGGATTCACGCTGCTGGTGTGCGCCTTCCTCGTGGTGCCGGTGGTGCTGTCGATGCTGGCCGGCGTGACCGAGAATTTCTTCGTCGGCTTGTCCAGCGGACTGACGCTGCGCTGGGTGGCCCAGGTGTGGGAGATGTACCAGCCCACCATCTGGCGCTCGCTCATCATCGCGCTGGCCTGCCTGGCGGTGACGCTGGTGGCCGGCGTGCCGCTGGCCTACATGCTGGCGCGCTATCGCGGCGGCCACAGCCGCCTGGCGCGCGTGATCGAAGAGTTGCTCATGATGCCGGTGGCCGTGCCGGGCCTGGCCACCGCACTGGCGCTGATCATGGCTTACGGCCAGTTGCGCGGGTTCCGCGCCAGCATCCTGTTCATCCTGGTCGGCCACGTGATCTTCACGCTGCCCTTCATGGTGCGCCCGGTACTGGCGGTGATGCAGTCCTCGCAGCTGGCCCAGCTGGAAGAGGCCGCCGCCAGCCTGGGGGCGGGGCGGATGCGCCGCTTCTTCGGCATCGTCATTCCCAATGCCGCCTCGGGCATCCTGGCCGGGGCGCTGATGGTGGTCACGCTTTCCATCGGCGAATTCAACATCACCTGGATGCTGCACACGCCGCTGACCCAGACCCTGCCGGTGGGCCTGGCCGATGCCTATGCATCGATGCGGCTGGAGGTGGGATCGGCCTATACGCTGATCTTCTTTTTCATGATCATTCCGCTCCTGATCGGCATGCAGTGGGCGACCCAGGCAACACGCAAGAAAGTCAGTCTATGAAGCCCAAGCAAGAAGCCGTTTCCATCCGCCTGCAGCAATGCGCCAAGTCCTTCGCCAATGGCACCCGTGCGCTGCAGCCGCTGGACCTCGATATCCATCCCGGTGAAACCCTGGTCCTGCTCGGTCCCTCGGGCTGCGGCAAGACCACCACGCTGCGCATGATCGCCGGGCTGGAGTTTCCCGATGAAGGCGGGCGCGTGTTCTTCGGCGACGAAGATGTGACCGCACTGCCGATTGAAAAGCGTGGCGTGGGCATGGTGTTCCAGAACTATGCGCTGTTCCCCAACATGAGCGTGGGCGAGAACATCGCTTATGGCATGAAGATCCGCAAGATCCCCGCCGGCGAACGTGCCGAGCGCGTCGAGCGCCTGCTGGAGATGGTGCATCTGCAAGGCCTTTCGCATCGCCGCGTGGACCAGCTTTCGGGCGGCCAGAAGCAGCGTGTGGCCCTGGCGCGCGCACTGGCGATGGAGCCGCGCGTGCTGCTGCTGGACGAACCGCTGACGGCACTCGACGCCAAGCTGCGCGAAGCCGTGCGCAGTGACCTCAACAAGCTGCTGCGCAGCCTCGGCATCACCGCCATCTATGTCACGCACGACCAGGGCGAGGCCATGGCGCTGGGCGACCGCATCGTGGTCATGGAACGTGGCAAGATTTCGCAGATCGGCACCCCGCGCGAGATCTACTATCATCCCGCCAATGACTTCGTGGCCGACTTCATCGGCGCGATGAATCGCGTGCAAGGTATCGTTTCCGGAGATAGATTGTTGTTGCCGACTGGGAGCCTGCCGTTGCTCGACAAGCTCGATGCGGCCCAGCAGGGGCAGCAGTCCTGTGCCTTGTTCCGTCCCGAAGATGTCGAGGTGGTGGATGTCACCGAAGCCGATGCGCAGTGCGTGCGCGGCAAGCTGCTCAACACTTTCTTCCTCGGCGACCGTACCCGTTTTGAAATCGAAATTGGCATCGAACGCCCGGTCATTGCCGAGACCAGCCGCCGTGGCTGGTGGGAAGCCGGCCAGCAGATCGCCATCCGCGTGCCGGCCGAAGCACTGGTAAAACTGGCACCGCGTGCCGAGAAGGAGACCGCATGATCCTGGGACAGATTTCCGACCTGCACATCAAGACCGATGGCAAGAAATCCTATCGCGTGGTGGATACCGCCGAAGCACTGCGCCGCTGCGTGCGGCAAGTCAATGCCTTGAAGCAGAAGCCGGACGTGCTGGTCATCACCGGCGACCTGGTGGACTTCGGCAAGCCCTCCGAATATGCCTGCCTGCGTGACCTGCTGGCACCGCTGACCATGCCGTATTACCTGTTGCCGGGCAACCATGACGAGCGCAATGCGCTGCGCGCGGCCTTTCCGGAGCACGCCTATCTGCAGCAGGGCGGCGAGCGCGTCGAGTATGTGATCGAGGATCATCCGGTGCGCATCATCGCGCTCGATACCGTGATTCCGCGCGCCAGCGGCGGCGAACTGGCCGCCACCAGCCTGTTGTGGCTGGATGAGGTGCTGGCCCAGCAGCCGGAACGGCCGACCGTGATCGCCATGCATCATCCGCCCTTTACCACCGGCATCGGGCACATGGATGACATGGGGCTGGCCGATCCGCAGGCATTGGAGGCGGTGGTGCGCAAGCATCCGCAGGTTGAACGCATCCTGTGCGGCCACCTGCATCGCTCCATCCAGCGCCGCTTTGGCGGGACGCTGGCCACGACCTGTCCGGGCGTGTCACACCAGGTGCAGCTGGACCTGGATCCGCAAGCACCTTCCTGCTTCGTGATGGAGCCGCCGGGATTCCAGTTGCACTGGTGGGATGCGGCTGCAGAGAGCCTGGTCAGCCATACGGCCTTCATCGGTCAATTCGATGGGCCGTATCCGTTTTACGATGGGGATGAGTTGATTGATTGAAGGTTTGATTGATCTCTTTGAGAGATCAATCGGGGCCGCCGCAGCGATGGGGGAGATGAATGGAAAACGCCAGGATTACTTCCACACCAGTGCAATGACCGGCGGCTCGCCATAATCCTCACAGCGGTCATTGATGGCCGTGCAGCAGAATTCCACATCTTCCACCAGCTCCGGCAGGCGCTGGTGCAGGTCGGCGCTGTGGCTGATCTCGATGGTCAGCACTTCCTTGGGCTTGAGCCTGAACTTGCACATGCCGGCGTCATCGCGCAGGTAGGACAGGCAATCGACCCAGGCATTCATGTTGCGGCCATAGAAATCCGGGAAGCCGAAGGCCGCTGCGCTCTCGGTATGGAAACTGTCCCAGTCGGTGATGCGGTCGCCCGCCAGTTGTACGGTGGCCATGCCTGCTCTCTTTCAGTTTGCTTGTCTGTTGCTCTTGCCGCCGCCCTTGGGGTCGGTGACGAAGCCCAGCTTGGTCAGCCCCGCACCCTGCGCGGCTGACATCACTTCGGCGATCATTTCATAACGGGTCGACTTGTCGGCGCGCAATTGCAGCTCGGGCTGCGGTTTCTTGGCCGCAGCCGTAGCCAGGCGCGCATCCATGTCCGCTTCGCTGACCGGCTGGTCGTTCCAGTACAGCTTGCCGGCGGCATCGATGCCCAGGGTGATGGTCTCCGGTTTTTCCGGGGCCGGGTTGGACTGCGCGGTGGGCAGGTCCAGCTTCAGGGCGTGGGTGAACATGGGCGCGGTGATGATGAAGATCACCAGCAGGACCAGCATCACGTCCACCATCGGGGTGACGTTGATGTCGGCCATCGGGGCCGAGTTCTGGTTGTCGTTGAATCCGCCGAAACTCATGTGGGACTCCTCTCGGATCGGGTGTCGAAAAATTATTTGCGCATGCCGCCGACGCGCTCGCCGGTGGTCAGGTAGGCATGCAGGTCATGTGCGAAGCCATCCAGTTCGGCCAGCACCACGCGGTTGATGCGGGTGAAGGCGTTGTAGGCCAGCACGGCAGGGATCGCCACCAGCAGGCCCAGCGCGGTCATGATCAGCGCCTCGCCCACGGGACCGGCGACCTTGTCGATCTGCACCGTGCCGCTGGCCGAGACCGCCACCAGCGCGTGGTAGATGCCCCAGACGGTACCGAACAGGCCCACGAAGGGCGCGGTCGAGCCGACCGAGGCCAGCAGCGTCAGACCGCGTTCCAGCCGCGCCGAGACGCGGTTGATTTCACGGCGCAGGGTGCGCGTGATCAGTTCGCCCGGATCGGTCGCGGCGTTGAGCGACGGCGTGCCCTGCTGGCGCGTGCCGATGTCGGCCGCTTCGGCGGCACGCTCGGCCATGGGGGTGTAGATCTGTTCGCTGTCCAGGCGCTGCATGGCGGCGGTGGCGTCGGCCAGGGTCGGGGCCTGCCAGAATTGTTCGAGGGCATTGCTGCCACGGCGGATGCGCCAGGCGGCCCAGGCCTTGGAGAGGATGTAGAACCAGCTGGCGATCGACATCAGCAACAGCAGATAGGCCACCGAGTGCGAAACGGCATCGCCTTGGGCCCAGTAGTGGGCAAATCCAACGTTCTGTTCCATGGTAGGTGCTTTCGGGAAAGACGCCGCGCGCACGCGGCAGGGAGTCAATGACGGTTGGCTGGGGGTGAGTCGCTTGGAGCGGCGGCCCCCAAAAAAATTCGCTGCCGGACCTGGTGGGGCGCGGCAGCGTCGGGCATTTCCTGTGGTGGCGGGCTCGGCTTACTTGAAGCCCAGCACATCCTGCATGTCATACAGGCCGGTGTCCTTGTCGGCCAGGAAGCGTGCGGCGCGCAGGCTGCCCATGGCGTACGAGACGCGGCTGGAAGACTTGTGCGAAATCTCGATGCGCTCGCCGATACCGGCAAACAGGACCGTGTGGTCACCGATGATGTCGCCGCCGCGCACGGTGGCAAAACCGATGGAGGACGGGTCGCGTTCACCGGTGACGCCTTCGCGGGCGTAGACGGCGACATCGTCGAGCTTCTTGCCCAGCGCATCGGCGATGACTTCGCCCATCTTCAGCGCAGTGCCGGAGGGGGCGTCGACCTTGTGGCGGTGGTGGGCTTCGATGATCTCGATGTCGTAGCCGTGCGAGAAATTCTTGGCGGCCAGTTCCAGCAGCTTCAACGTGACGTTGACGCCCACGCTCATGTTGGGCGCGGCCATGATGGCGGTGCGCTTGGCGAATTCGGCGATGGCGGCTTTGCCTTCAGCCTCGAAACCGGTGGTGCCGATGACGACCTTCACGCCGTGGGCGGCGCAGTATTCCAGGTGCTTGAGCGTGCCTTCCGGACGGGTGAAATCGATCAGCACGTCAGCACCGGCCAGGCCGCGTGCCAGGTCGGATTCGATGATCACGCCGGTGGTCTTGCCCAGGAACAGGCCGGCATCGGTGCCGATGGCAGGCGAGGCGGGCGTATCCAGGGCGCCAGAGAGGTGCAGGCCCTCGGCGTTGAGGATGGCTTCGATCAGCATGCGGCCCATGCGCCCGGAAGCGCCGGTCACCGCGATATTCAGTGCAGTCATGTAAAACTCGGAAGAAAGAAGTGCGAAGGACGGGGCTTGCCTGGCTTACTTGTTGGTGGCCGAGGAAGGCGCCACCGGCGAGGCTGGCTTGATCTCGCTGTCGTCCTTGGGTTTGTCGCTGAAGCCGGCCTTGGCACCGACCTTGGCATCGGTGATCAGGGTCAGGTATTCGCTTTCGGTGGGCAGGTTCTGGCCGCCTTCGACGTGATCCAGCAGGTCATCCTTGAAGAACACCGAGACACGGCTGGTCATGATCTCGCCGTTGCCCTTGGCCAGACGGAAATCGTAGTCCCAGCGGTTGCTGTGGAACATGTCGGTCAGCAGCGGCGTGCCCAGCACGAAGCGCACCTGGTCGCGGGTCAGGCCGGGGCGCAGTTGCGCCACCATTTCCTTGGAGACGAAGTTGCCTTGCTGGATGTCGATGCGGTAGGGCTTGAAGAAGCCGAACAGGCTGTTGCTCTTGCCGGTCACCTTCACGCCCGAAGTATCGGTGGGTGCTGCCTGTTCCGGTGCCTTGGTCGAGGAGCAGCCGGCCAGCGAGACGGCCAGTGCAGCCAGGACGCCGATGGCGGTGGTGTGATGACGGGACTTCATTCGGGAAAGCATGCGCATAAAGATTTCAACCGGGTTGAGCCATGAGCCTAAAGCGCTATATGATAAGCTAGAACTTACTTCTTAAATAGGCATGAGTGCGTTCCGGGTGTAAAAGGGCGTTCCCCACCGCCCCGCCGGAACGGTCCGCCGGGTCTTCCCAGTGGACCGCCGCGCCTGTTCGAGACCAGTAAAACCCGGGAACCCACTCTACCATGCCGAACAATCCATCCGAACTGAAGGCCAGCGGCCTGAAGGCGACCCTGCCGCGCCTGAAGATCCTCGAAATCTTCCAGAACACCTCCGTGCGCCACTTGAGCGCCGAAGACGTCTACAAACAATTGCTGTCCGACAACCTCGACGTTGGTCTGGCCACCGTCTACCGCGTGCTGACCCAGTTCGAACAGGCCGGCCTGCTCCAGCGCAATCACTTCGAGACCGGCAAGGCCGTCTTCGAACTCAACGAGGGCTCGCACCACGACCACCTGGTCTGCCTGGATTGCGGCAAGGTCGAGGAATTCTTCGACGCCGAAATCGAGAAACGCCAGCTCAAGATTGCCCAGGAGCACGGTTTCGAGATCGCCGACCATGCCCTGGCCCTCTACGGTCATTGCAAAAACTGCAAGAAAGTGAAGAAGTAAGTTTGCTTTCGCTTGCCTGGCTTGATTCCGGCAAGGCTGCATGAAGGAAAATGTAAAAAAGCCATGTGAGGTCTCACATGGCTTTTTTGCGTCCTGGCGCGATGGTTGTGCTGGCAGCGATCAGTGCTGGCTCAAGGCGCTGGAAAGCAGCTTGGCCGTGATGTCGACGATGGGAATGACGCGTTCGTAGGCCATGCGGGTCGGTCCGATCACGCCCAGGGTGCCGACGATGCGGCCGTTGACCTCGTAGGGGGCGGTGACGATGCTCATGTCATCCATGGGCACCAGCTGCGATTCGCCGCCGATGAAGATCTGTACGCCCGTGGCCTTGCTGGACACATCCAGCAGCTGCAAGAGCCCGGTCTTCTGCTCGAACATGTCGAACAGGCGGCGCAGCGAATTCATGTTGGAAGACAGGTCGGTCACCGACAGCAGGTTGCGTTCGCCGGAGATGACCACGTTGTTGTCGGCCTCTTCGTTCATGGCGTCGCTGCCGGCTTCGACGGCGGCCTGCATGAGCGCGGTCATGTCGTCGCGCAGCTGGCGCAGTTCGCCCTGCAGGTGGATGCGCACCTGGTCGAAGGACTGCCCGGCGTAATGCTGGTTGATGTAGTTGGCGGCCTGGGTCAGCTGGCTCGGGGTGTAGTCGACGTCGGTCAGGAGCATGCGGTTCTGCACGTCGCCACCCTGGTCGACGATGACCAGCAGGATGCGCTTTTCCGACAGCCGCAGGAACTCGATCTGCTGGAACATCGATTCGCGCTTGGGCGTCATCACCACGCCGGCGAACTGCGACAGCGAGGACAGCACCTGGGCCGCATTGGTGATGATCTTCTGCGGCGAGCCGCTGTGCTGCAGGCGTGCCTGCAGGCGGCCTTCGAGGGCGCTCTCGTCGATGGCCTCGACGGTGAGCAGCGTGTCGACGAACATGCGATAGCCGCGCGGCGTGGGCACGCGGCCGGCCGAGGTGTGCGGGCTGGCGACGAAGCCCATCTCTTCGAGATCGGCCATGATGTTGCGGATGGTCGCCGGCGACAGTTCCAGGCCCGACAGTTTCGACAGGGCGCGCGAGCCCACTGGCTGGCCGTCGGCGATGTACCGTTCGACCAGGGCCTTCAGGAGTGTGCGGGCGCGGTTATCGAGTTGCATGGGGCATATTCTAGCGGCATATCCGGTAAATGTGACGGCCGCGTCAGTTCTTCCAAAAATTGAACAAAGGTTCAGGCTTGCGCCTGCAGCCAGTCGTGCAGCTCATGCAGGTCGCGGCAGATGGCGTCGGGCGTGATGCCCTCGGGCAGGGTGCGGTCGAAACGGTTCATCCATACTGCCCGCAAACCGGCCCGCTGCGCACCTTGTACGTCCAGCAGCGGATCGTCGCCCACATAGACGGTGGCTGCCGGGGCGACCTGCAGGGCCTCGCAGGCGGCATGGAAGATGGCCGGATCCGGTTTGGCGCGGCCGAAGCGATGCGCCGCAATCGAGACCCCGAAGTGCCCGGCCAGGCCGATGCGCTCCAGGTCGGCAAAGCCGTTGGAGACCGAACCCAGCGTGAGCCGGCCCTTCATGCGCAGCAGCGCCGGTTCGACGTCATCGAACAGCGCCACCGTGCTGCGGGCTTCGGAGAACAGGGCCATGGCCGGGTCGACCAGCGCCAGGTCCACGTCATGCTCGCGGAAGACCTCGGAGAGCGCCGTGTGGCGCAGCTTCCAGAGGTCGATGCGATACATCGGGTCGGTCTTCATCAGGGCCATGCGGCGTTCGCGCAGGCTGGCAATCGTATGGGCCGCCACCACCGCGGGCGCATGCTCGCGCAGCCAGTCGTAGAGCAGGCCTTCGGCGCGCACCAGCACCGGTTCGATGGCCCACAGGGTATCGTCGAGATCGAACAGGACCGCCTCGATGGGCGAAGAGGCGGGCGAGGAGGGCAGGGAGGAAGCGCTTGGTTTCATTACAATGTCATCTCAAATTATGGTCTAATCCGCAGCATGTGGCCCATCAAATTACCCGTTCAGGCAGCCGTACCCAAAACCGTCGCCATCGTCGGCAAGTTCCAGGCCGTCGGCATCGCGCAGATCTTGTCGGACATCGCGGTGTTCCTGGAGTCGCATGGCCACACCGTGGTCTTCGAGTCCGAGACCGCCGAGAACATCGCCCTGCAAGGCTATGACAGCATGACGCCCGAGCAGATCGGGCATCACGCCGACGTGGCCATCGTGGTCGGCGGCGACGGCACCATGCTCGGCATTGCGCGCCAGCTGGCACCCTACAACGTGCCGCTGATCGGCATCAACCAGGGCCGCCTGGGCTTCATCACCGATATTGCCCAGGACCGCATGATACCGGCTCTGGCCGACATGCTGGAAGGCAAGGTCGAAGCCGAGTCGCGTTCGCTGCTGGAAGCGCGGGTCTACCGCGAGGGCAGCGAGATCTTCCGTGCGCTGGCCCTGAACGATGTGGTGGTGGCGCGCGGCTCCACCTCCGGCATGGTCGAGCTGCGGGTGGAGGTCGATGGCCGCTTCATGTACAACCAGCGTTCCGATGGTCTCATCGTGGCCACGCCCACCGGTTCCACCGCCTATGCTCTGTCGGCCGGTGGCCCCATTCTGCATCCCAGCCTGCACGGGATCGTGATGGTGCCGATTTCTCCGCATTCGCTGTCCAACCGGCCCATCACGCTGTCGGATTCCTGCGAGATCGTGATCCAGGTGGTGGCCGGGCGCGAGGTCAGCGCCAACTTCGACATGCAATCCTTGACCAGCGTGCTGCATGGCGACCGCATCGTGATCCGCCGTTCGGCGCACAAGATCACTTTCCTGCATCCCGAGGGCTGGAGTTATTTCGATACCCTGCGCGAGAAGCTGCACTGGAATGAATACCCCTCCATAGAAGGCCGATTACAATAAGCGCGCATCAAGCCCGGCCATCGCGTGCCGGCTCGCTTGAGCCTACTGGCCTGTCCGTCCAACCCGCTGCGAGACCACCATGCTGCGTACCTTAACGATTCGCGACTTCGTGATTGTCGATGCCATCGAGCTCGAATTCGCGCGCGGATTCTCCGTCTTCACCGGCGAAACCGGTGCCGGCAAATCCATCCTCATCGATGCCCTGGCGCTGGCCATGGGCGGACGGGGCGATCCCAGCGTGGTGCGCGAGGGCGCGGCCAAGGCGGATGTGAGCGCCGATTTCACCGCCACGCCGGAAGTGATGGCCTGGCTGGACGAACACGAATTCAGCGGCGAGCACGACGGCGTGCTGCTGCGCCGGGTGATCGACAATGCCGGCCGCAGCAAGGCCTACATCAACGGCAGCGCCGCCACCGCCGCGCAATTGCGCGAAGTCGGCGAGATGCTGGTGGACATCCACGGCCAGCACGCGCACCAGTCGCTGATGAAGGCCGATGCCCAGCGTCAGTTGCTGGACAGCCAGGCCGGTCTGCTGGAACCTGCGCGCGAAGTGGCTGCGGCCTACAAGACCTGGCGCGCCCTGGCCCGCCAGCGTGAGCAGTTCGAGCAGGACGCGCGCAATGTGCTGCTGGAGCGCGAGCGCCTGGAGTGGCAGGTGGCCGAGCTGCACAAGCTGGCCGTCAAGCCCGGCGAATGGGCTGACATCAGCACCGAGCACAGCCGCCTGTCGCATGCTGCTGCGCTCATCGGTGGCGCGCAGGAGGCGCTGGGCGTGATCTCGGAATCGGAGTCGCCGATCCTCTCGCAACTCTCCTCGATCACGCAGAAGCTGACCAAGCTGGTCGATGTCGATACTGCCTTGAAGCCGGTGCTCGACGCGCTGGAACCGGCGCAGATCCAGCTGCAGGAAGCGGTCTATGCCTTGAATGATTATCTCGGCCGCGTTGAACTCGATCCCGCGCGCCTGCAGGAAGTGGAAGAGCGCTTGGAAGCCATCCATTCGACCGCCCGCAAATTCCATGTGCAGCCCGATGAGCTGCCCGAGGAGCATCGCAAGCTCTCCGAAGAATTGAAGCAACTGGCCGATGCCAGCGACCTCGATGCTCTGCGCGCGCAGGAAGACAAGCTCAAGCAAGCCTATCTGGCGCAGGCGCAGAAACTCTCCAAGGCGCGCGCCAAGGCAGCGGCCGCATTGGGCGAGGCGGTCACGGCCGCCATGCAGGATCTGTCGATGGCCGGTGGACGCTTCGAGATCGCGCTCAATGAAGTGGAGCCGGCGGCATACGGCCTGGAACAGGTGGAATTCCTGGTGGCCGGTCACGCCGGCGTGGCGCCGCGCGCACTGGCCAAAGTGGCCTCGGGCGGTGAACTGGCGCGCATCTCGCTGGCCATCTCTGTGATCGCCTCGGCCGCCACCACGGTACCGACCCTGATCTTCGATGAAGTCGACAGCGGCATCGGCGGTGCCGTCGCCGAAGTGGTCGGACGGCTCTTGAAGCGTCTCGGCCAGGAACGGCAAGTGCTGTGCGTGACGCACTTGCCGCAGGTGGCCAGCCAGGCCAACCAGCACTACCAGGTCAAGAAGCGCAGCGAGGGCGGCAAGACCCTCTCCGACATCGACGGGCTGGATCCCAAGGCGCGCGTGGAAGAAATCGCCCGCATGCTGGGCGGACTGGAAATCACGGCCACCACGCGCAAGCACGCGCGCGAGCTGCTGGCTTCCTGATCGCCCTCACACCAAGAACATCAAGAAACCCAAGCTCAACGACCATGCCCTTCCGCAAAGAACCTCCCTACACCCACGGCAGCCCGGCCTCCACCGCCGTGGTGCTGGTCAATCTCGGCACGCCCGATGCGCCCAATGCAGGCGCGCTGCGACGCTACCTCAAGCAATTCCTGTCGGACCCGCGTGTAGTGGAAATCCCGCGTGCGGTGTGGTGGTTCATTCTCAACGGCATCATCCTGCCTTTCCGCTCCTCCAAGTCGGCCGAGAAATACGCCAGCATCTGGACCGAGGAAGGCTCGCCGCTGCGCGTGCATACACAGCGCCAGGCCGCTGCGCTGGCGGTGCAACTGGCCGGGCGCGGCCATCATCAGTTGCAGGTGGTGTATGCCATGCGCTACGGCACGCCTTCGCTGCCCGAAGTGCTGGACCAGCTCAAGCAACAGGGCTGCACGCGCATCCTGGTGCTGCCGGCCTATCCGCAGTATTCGGGCACGACCACTGCTTCCATCTTCGATGCCGTCTTCGACCATTACCGCCAGGTGCGCAACATTCCCGAGCTGCGCCTGATCCGCAACTATCACGACCAGGATGCCTACATCCAGGCGCTGCGCCAGTCGGTGCTGGATCACTGGGACCTGCACGGCCGGCCGGACAAGCTGCTGATGAGCTTCCACGGCGTGCCCAAGCGCACGCTGATGCTGGGCGATCCTTATCATTGCGAGTGCTACAAGACCGCACGCCTGCTGGCGCAATCGCTGGGGCTGACCGATGAGCAGTACCAGGTCACCTTCCAGTCGCGCTTCGGCAAGGCCGAGTGGCTGCAGCCTTACACCGCGCCCACCGCCCAGGAACTGGGCCGGCAGGGCGTGCGCCGCATCGACGTGATGTGTCCCGGTTTCACCAGCGACTGCCTGGAAACCCTGGAAGAAATCGCCATGGAAGTGAAGGAAGACTTCCTGCACGCAGGCGGCAAGGAGTTTCACTTCATCCCCTGCCTGAATGAATCACCGGCCTGGATCAACGGCATGGTGGAGATCGTCGAGCAGCACCTGGCCGGCTGGCCGACCATGAGCAATGCCGCCGCCCGCGAAGAGATGGCGCGCCAGCAGGCGATCGCCGCAGAGCGGGCAAAGGCACTCGGCGCGGATCGCTGATTTTTCAGAAAGCTTCATATCGACCGCCGGCCCGGGGCGGTCTGCAGCCTTCAGCCTGCTAAAATGGCAGGCTGAACGTCTTTACTGTCGCTGATATTGTCTGTCCGGCAATGATCTTGCCTGGTCTGAAGCGTCCAGATCGTTCATACAAGAAAAAAACCGGGGGGTAGCGGCGCTCAGAGCGTGTATTCGCTCACCAGATGCGTATAGCTGATCCAGGCGGTAGCCAGCAGGCTGTACAGGGCAACGAAGATAATGGCCGCAATCAGTGGCAGTTTCATGATGACACCTTGTTGGCGCGACAAGCGATGAGGGGAAGTGGGAATGCCGTCAAACGAGCCTGCCCCAAAGGGCGGGAACTCGAATTCAGTTTAGGTCGGGGTCGAATTAACTTGAAGTCAGACCCCGTAAGTTCTGTAAGCGCGCGTAACATTTTTCTTCTTGAAATCGCAGAAACAGGCAAAAAGTCGCCGGAAAGTGCCAAAAAGCCCTTGAAAAAGCAGGGACATGCCCTACTTGTGCCGCATCCCTTGGCGGACGGCGCTTCACATCAGGCTGCCGCACGCACGTAAATCATTGATTTGTTGGAGGTAATTCAGGAATGCAAGACATGGAAAAACAGGAAAACCCATCCGTCCAGCAAGACAACCAGGCTGCTGACGCCGCTGCTGCCACTGCCGCCGAGCAGGCTGCTCCGGCCGCCGCTGCCGAGCCCACACTGGAAGACAAGCTGGCCGCAGCCGAAGCCAAGGCTGCCGAGATGCAGGACGCCTTCCTGCGTGCCCGTGCCGAAGGCGAGAACATCCGCCGCCGTGCTCAGGAAGACATCGCCAAGGCCCACAAGTTCGCCATCGAGGGCTTCGCCGAGTCGCTGCTGGCGGTCAAGGACAGCCTGGAAATGGCCCTGAAGATCGAAAACGCCTCGCTGGAATCGCTCAAGGAAGGCGTGGACATGACCTTGAAGCAACTCTCCTCGGCCTTCGAGAAGAACAAGCTGCAGGAAGTCAGCCCGCAGGCCGGCGAGAAGCTCGACCCCATGAAGCACCAGGCCGTCTCGGCCGTGCCGGCCGAGCAGGAAGCCAACACGGTGGTTGCCGTGCTGCAAAAAGGCTATATGATTTCCGACCGTCTGCTGCGTCCGGCGCTGGTGACGGTGGCCCAGGGAAAGTAAGCGGACCGGCGCCGGAAGGGGAAAGAGGCAAACGGCATCATTTTTGCTTCATCCGGTGGTTCCGGCGCTTGAAAGTCCGTCTTTCCTCCACATATTCAAACCATTCAAAACACCTGTAGCCCGACATCCAGGGCTGAAAGAACGAAGGAAAAATCATGGGAAAAATCATTGGTATTGACCTGGGCACCACCAACTCTTGCGTTTCCGTCATGGAAGGCAACCAGCCCAAGGTGATCGAGAACTCCGAAGGCGCGCGTACCACGCCTTCCATCATTGCGTATCAGGAAGACGGCGAAATCCTGGTCGGCGCTCCCGCCAAGCGCCAGGCCGTCACCAACCCGAAGAACACCATCTACGCCGCCAAGCGCCTGATCGGCCGCAAGTTCACCGAGAAGGAAGTGCAGAAGGACATCAACCTGATGCCCTACCAGATCGTGGCCGCCGACAACGGCGACGCCTGGATTGGCGTGCGCGACAAGAAGCTGGCCCCGCCGCAGATTTCCGCTGAAGTCCTGCGCAAGATGAAGAAGACCGCTGAAGACTACTTGGGCGAAGAAGTCACCGAAGCCGTCATCACGGTGCCGGCCTACTTCAACGACGCCCAGCGCCAGGCTACCAAGGACGCCGGCCGCATCGCCGGTCTGGACGTCAAGCGCATCATCAACGAGCCGACCGCAGCGGCACTGGCGTTCGGCCTGGACAAGGCTGAAAAGGGTGACCGCAAGATCGCCGTGTATGACCTGGGCGGCGGTACTTTCGACGTGTCCATCATCGAAATCGCTGACGTCGATGGCGAAAAGCAGTTCGAAGTGCTGTCCACCAACGGTGACACCTTCCTGGGCGGCGAAGACTTCGACCAGCGCCTGATCGACTACATCATCGAGGAATTCAAGAAGATCAACGGCCTGGACCTGTCCAAGGACGCCATTGCCCTGCAGCGCATCAAGGCCTCGGCCGAACGCGCCAAGATCGAGCTGTCGTCCTCGCAACAGACCGAGATCAACGAGCCTTACATCGCCATGGCCAATGGCGCACCGGTCCACCTGAACCTGAAGATCACCCGCGCCAAGCTGGAGTCCCTGGTTGAGGAACTGATCGCCAAGACCATCGAACCCTGCCGTACCGCCATCAAGGATGCCGGTGTGAAGGTGTCTGACATCGACGACGTGATCCTGGTCGGCGGCATGACCCGCATGCCCAAGGTCATCGAGAAGGTGAAGGAATTCTTCGGCAAGGATCCGCGCCGTGACGTGAACCCCGACGAAGCCGTGGCCGTCGGTGCCGCGATCCAGGGTTCGGTCCTCTCGGGCGACCGCAAGGACGTGCTGCTGCTGGACGTGACCCCGCTGTCGCTGGGTATCGAAACCATGGGCGGCGTCATGACCAAGATGATCAAGAAGAACACCACCATTCCGACCAAGTTCAGCCAGGTGTTCTCCACTGCCGACGACAACCAGCCGGCCGTGACCATCAAGGTCTATCAGGGCGAGCGTGAAATGGCCGTGGGCAACAAGGCCCTGGGCGAATTCAACCTGGAAGGCATCCCGCCGGCACCGCGCGGCACCCCGCAGATCGAAGTGACCTTCGACATCGACGCCAACGGCATCCTGCACGTGGGCGCCAAGGACAAGGCCACCGGCAAGGAAAACAAGATCACCATCAAGGCCAACTCCGGCCTGAATGAAGAAGAGATCGAAAAGATGGTGCGCGACGCCGAAGCCAACGCCGAGGAAGACAAGCGCCTGAAGGAACTGGCCGAGACCCGCAACCAGGGTGATGCGCTGGTGCACTCGACCAAGAAGGCCCTGGGCGAATACGGCGACAAGCTGGAAGCCGGCGAGAAGGAAGTCATCGAAGCCGCCATCAAGAACCTGGAAGAAGCCCTGAAGGGTGACGACAAGGCCACCATCGATGCCAAGACCGAAGCCCTGTCGACCGCGGCGCAGAAGCTGGGCGAGAAGATGTACGCCGACCAGCAGGCGCAAGCCGCCGCCGGTGGTGCTGCGGGCGCCGCAGGTGCTCAGGCCGGTGCCGCCGGTGCAGCCCCGAAGGACGACAACGTGGTCGACGCCGACTTCAAGGAAGTGAAGTAATCCGGGACTGACGCCTCGTTTCATCGGAGGTCAGCGCTCGCGCCCGGGTGCGGTTTTTCCGCAGCCCGGGCAGATTTTTGAGAAGCATCCACCCGGCCGGGTTGTTTTTTCGGCCAGGCCGGTACGCCGAGTCCGCAGTCAAAAGCTGAACTCGGCTTTTTCACATTGTTGGTTTCCGGTCGTGCTTGCGCGGCCGCAGATGCAGGCCATCGCAGCAGCGACGGAACACAATAACAAGGTGGGTTATACAACATGGCAAAACGCGATTTTTACGAAGTGCTCGGACTGGCGAAGAACGCCAGCGACGACGAAATCAAGAAGGCTTATCGCAAGCTGGCGATGAAGTACCATCCTGACCGCAACCCGGACAGCAAGGGCGCGGAAGACAAGTTCAAGGAGGTCAAGGAAGCCTACGAGATGCTGTCGGACCCGCAGAAGCGCGAGGCCTACGACCGCTACGGCCATGCCGGCGTCGACCCCAACATGGGTGGCGGCGGCGGTGCCGGCGCGGGTGGCTTTGCCGATGCCTTCGGCGACATCTTCGGCGATATCTTTGGCGGCGGCGGTGGCCGCGGCCGCAGCTCCGGCCCGCAGGTCTATCGCGGCGCCGACCTGCGCTACAACCTGGAAATCACGCTGGAACAGGCTGCGCACGGCTTCGACACCACCATCCGTGTGCCGTCCTGGGACCAGTGCGATACCTGCCACGGCAGCGGCGCCAAGCCCGGCACCTCGCCGGTCACTTGCACCACCTGCGGCGGTCATGGCCAGGTGCGCATGCAACAGGGCTTCTTCAGCATCCAGCAGACCTGCCCCAAGTGCCACGGCAGCGGCAAGATCATTCCGGAACCCTGCACCACCTGCGCCGGTGCCGGACGCATCAAGCGCAACAAGACGCTGGAAGTGAAGATCCCCGAAGGCATTGACGACGGCATGCGCATCCGTTCCTCCGGCAACGGTGAGCCGGGCGTCAATGGCGGTCCCCCGGGCGACCTGTATGTGGAAATTCACATCAAGCCGCACGACGTGTTCCAGCGCGATGGTGACGACCTGCATTGCGAGATGCCGATCTCCTTCGCCAAGGCGGCACTGGGTGGCGAGATCGAAGCTCCCACGCTCAACGGCAAGGCGTCCTTCTCCATTCCCGAAGGCACCCAGAGCGGCAAGACCTTCCGCCTGCGCGGCAAGGGCATCAAGGGTGTGCGTTCCGGTTACGCGGGCGACCTGTTCTGCCACGTCGTGGTGGAGACCCCGGTCAAGCTGACCGATCGCCAGAAGGAACTGCTGCGCGAGTTCGAGCAGCTCACCACCGAAGGCGGCGCCAAGCACAGCCCGCAGACCAAGACCTGGAAGGACAAGGTCAAGGAATTCTTCGAGTAAGCCGCGTTTGCGACAGCCGCATTGGCGTCACCAGCAGCAAAGCAAAAGGCCAGCGATCTCGCTGGCCTTTTTCTTGTCCACAGCCTGAATCAAGGCCTCAGAAGCAATGCTCCTGTGCCGGGAAGCTGCCATCCTTCACGGCCGCCACATAGTGGCGCACCGCCTCCTCGATGCCGCTGGCCCCGTCCATGAAGTTGCGCACGAAGCGGCTCTTGTGGCCCGGGAACACGCCCAGCATGTCATGCATCACCAGCACCTGGCCCGAGCAATCGGGACCGGCACCGATGCCGATGGTGGGGATGGCCAGGCGGTCGGTCACTTCCTTGCCCAGCGTGGCCGGCACCGCTTCGATGACCACCAGCGAAGCGCCCGCCTGCTGTACCGCCAGCGCATCCGCATGCAGCTGCGTGGCGCCATCGCTGGTCTTGCCCTGCACCTTGAAGCCGCCCAGCTGGTGCACTGACTGCGGCGTCAGGCCAATGTGCGCGCACACCGGGATGCCGCGCTCGGTGAGGAACTTGATGGTATCGGCCAGCCACACGCCGCCTTCCAGCTTGACCATCTGCGCGCCCGCCTGCATCAGCTGCGCGGCGTTGCGGAAGGCTTCCTCGCGGGTCGGGTAGGTGCCGAAGGGCAGGTCGGCGATGATCAGCATGGTGCGGGTGCCGCGGGCGACGGCCGCCGTGTGATAGGCCACATCCTGGATCGTCACCGGCAGGGTTGAATCATGGCCCTGGCAGACCATGCCCAGGGAGTCGCCGATCAGCACCGTTTCCAGCCCGGCGCGCTCCATGAGCGTGGCGAAGCTGGCGTCATAACAGGTCAGCATGCTGATCTTGTCGCCCTTGGCGCGCATCGCCTGCAGGGTGTGGGTGGTCACCGGCTTGGCGCGTGCCGCGCCCGATTCCTGAAGATAGCCTGCCATGAAAGATTCAACCTCCGTGATTGAGAAAGGCGCGCGGCCCGTGCATCTCCTGGATGTGCTGCAGCAGGATGGCCAGATCGGCATCGCTGTGGGCCGGATCCAGATGCTCGGTGTTGACGGTCAGTACCGGCGCGTCTTGGTAATGATAGAAAAATTGACTGTAGCACTCCGACAGCCGTTGCAGGTAATCCAGGGAGATGGCTTCCTCCATGGCGATCCCCCGCGTTGTGATGCGCGTTTGCAAAACATCGGCCGGTGCCTGCAGGTGGATCACCAGGTCCGGCACCCGCGCCTTGGGCTGCAACTGGCGATACAAGGCGTCATAAAGCGCCAGTTCATCGCCGGCAAGGGTCAACTGGGCGAACAGGATGTTCTTTTCCAGCATGAAGTCGGCAATGAAGCGTCCCTCCAGCTGCGCCGGATCCAGCGGTGCCTGCAACTGCCCCATGCGCTGCAGGAGGAAAAAAACCTGGGTCTGGAAGGCATGCCGTGCAGCATCCCGGTAAAACTCGGCCAGGAAGGGATTGCCTTCCGGCTGCTCCAGCACCGACTGTGCGCCCCAGAGCGCCGACAGGCGCGTGGCCAGCGAAGTCTTGCCAGCCCCGATCGGGCCGTCGATTGCGATATAGCGATAGCTTTCCAGTTCCATGGTGTCTTTCCCCCGGCACGCCGGGTGCGGCATTGTAGTTGATTTCATTGCGGCCGGCCTGAATGGCCGACCTGGCTTTTTGTTAATTCTTGGCAACTTTTCGATGATTGTCCGTTGGTGCAGACAACTCAACCGGAATTCGGCCTTTATTCCACGCAAGGCGAGACCCGGGCAGCCAGCACAATAGGCTGAGGGTCAGTGCGCGCAGGATAGACCCGCTGCAAGCTGCATTAGTGCCGGGCGGCAGTGGGTGCAGGGGTGCTGAATCGCCTTTGTCGCCGCCAACTTCGCCTGCGCACCGGGCGGTTTTGCCAAAGAAGCGCCCGTAGTTGCCGTAAACACCGTCAAGGGCGGGCTGTGTGCATCGCGATCATGGCCGTGCGCTTTGCCCCGAGCTGACAACAACCAACAGGAAAACGTGGCTGTGAAATCGCTTCGCAATATCTTGCCGATGCTGTGCCTGGTGAATCTGCTGCTGTTCATGATGCTGGCCCAGCACTGGTGGCTGGGGGCACTGGTCGGCCTGCTGATCGGCGGGGCCTTCTACCTGACTTGCCTGCCTGCCCCGGCGGTGCCCGCCATGGCCGCGCCGCAGCCATCCTTGCCACCTGCGGCAGCGCTTGCTGCCGGGCTGCAGAGAGAGCCGGTGATGGCAGCCGAGCCGGCTGGCGCAGTTGCGAGCACCGCGCCACTGGCCGAACTGGTCCGAGAAGTGCTGCCGGTGTGGCAGGGCAATGTGCAACTGGCGCGGGCCCAGACGCAATCGGCCATCGACGGCTTGACGGCCCGCTTCGTCGGCATCCACGAGCGCCTGGGCGGCGCACTGGACCCCGCCCGACATAGCGCCAACGGCGAGATCCTGCAGACCGTGCAGCACGCTGCTGAACAATTGGGTGCGATTGCCTCGGCGCTGGAAGGCATGCTGGCCTCGCGCCAGGTGCTGGTGACCAAGTTCGACAGCCTGATGGTGGCCAATGACGAGATTCGCCGCCTGGCCCAGCAGAACGAGCAACTGGCCGGCCAGACCGGCGTGACAGATCTGCTCAGCGACGAGCAGAGCTGGCAGGAACTGGCCGAGCGCTCGGCCGAGAACAGCCGCCAGATCGCTGCCCGCGCCAAGAGCGCGCGCCAGCAGATCATGGCGGCCATCGGTGCCACCGGGGATGCGGCTGATACCGAAGGCATCGCCGAAAACTCGCGCGCCGTGATCGACCAGATCATCGCCGACTTCCGCCACTCCGCCATGAAGCTCACCACGACCATGGAAACGCTGGAAGACGAAGGCCGCGAAGTCGACCGCGAAGTGTGCGACATCCTGGTCCACCTGCAATTCCAGGACCGCATCAGCCAGATCCTGGATCACGTGCAGCAGGACATCCTGCGCCTGCGCAACGCGGCCGCCGAGGCGCGGGCGCTGCCCTCGCCGCAGCAGTGGCTGACTGATCTTGAAAAGACCTATACCACCCAGGAACAACGCCAGATGCATGCCGGCCAGCAGGGCCATCCCGCGCCACCGTCGCAGGTGGATTTTTTCTGAGATCACGAGGCACCGAGATGGAAAAATGCATATTGATCGTCGACGATTCCTTCAGCCTGCGGCAGACCATCACAGCGGCCTTGAAGAGCGCCGGCTATCAGGTCGAAGAAGCGGCTGACGGCCTGGAAGCGCTGAAGAAACTGGATGGCCGCAAGTTCAATCTGGTCATTTCCGACCTCAACATGCCCAATCTGGATGGCCTGTCCTTCGTGCGCGAGATGAAGCAGATGCCTGCCTACAAATTCACCCCCGTCATCATGCTGACTACCGAAAGCAGCGAAGCGCGCAAGCAGGAAGGCAAGGCCGCCGGCATCCGCGCCTGGGTGCACAAGCCCTTCCTGCCGCCGGTGCTGCTCGATGCCGTAGCCAAGCTGGTACAGCCGTGAGCCATACCACGGACCCTTGAAGAGAATGCCGAGAACCCGACGATGCCGCTGACGTATTCCGTGCAAGAGGACAGGCTGCTGCTCACCGTGAGCGGCGGACTGACCATTTTCCAGGCGGCCGAGCGCAAGCCGGAGCTGCTGCACGCCCTGACGCTGCCGCAGACGCTGGTGGTGCTCGACCTGTCCGGCGTGGATGAGCTGGATACGGCCGGCATCCAGCTGCTGCTGCTGTTGCGGCGCGAGCTGGCCGCCGGTGGACGGCAGCTGGAGATCGGTGTCTACAGTCCGGCCGTGCTGGCCACGCTGGACCTGCTGCAATTGCATGAGCGCTTCAGCCCTGCCGTGGAGGCCGCATGAAAAAGGACTCCGCCCGCGATGCCGTCGTCCAGGAAGCCCGCGAACTGCTCGTGGCCATGGAAGCGGCCTTGCTGCAGATCGAGATGGAAGGACCGAGCCGAGACAGCATCAACGCCATCTTCCGCGCCGCCCATACCATCAAGGGTTCGGCCGGCCTCTTCGCCTTCGACAGCATCGTGCAGTTCACGCACCAGGTGGAGCATGTGCTGGATCTGGTCCGTGAAGAACGCCTGCCCCTGAACGCGCCCATGATGTCGTTGCTGCTGCAGTGCGGCGATTACGTCAGTGACCTGGTCGATGCCATCGAGCGCAACCAGGAAGCCGAGGAACCCAATGCCGAACGCCGAGCCACGCTGCTGGCTGAACTGGCCGAGGTCGCGCAGTCGGCCAGCGCACCGGGCGAGGCGGCCAGCGAGCCGGCACGGCTGCTGCAGCGGCTCACCGGCAGTGCCTCCGCGGACGCGGCCCACGGCGGCGATGCTCACCGGGACGAGGCCCTGCAGGCGACGGCCGATTATCCCTACTGGCACCTGTCGCTGCAGTTCAATGAGAATGTCCTGCGTGATGGACTCGATCCCCTGTCTTTCCTGCACTACCTGCGTTCGCTGGGCCGCATCGTCGCCATCCTGCCGGTGGAGGCAGACATTCCCGAAGCGGCGGCCATGGATGCCGAGAGCTGCTACCTGGGCGTGGAAATCTGCCTGGCCTCCGACTCCACCCGGCAGACGCTGGAAGACGTGTTCGAATTCGTACGCGATGACAGCCGCATCGATATCCTGCCGCCGCAGAGTCCCCTGGCGGCGTATGCGACGGTGCTGCAGCGGCTCGCCCCCGACGATGCGGCGCGCCTGGCCGCTCAATGGCGCAGCCTGGACTTGTTCACCGAAGCCCAATGGCGCTGCCTGGGCGCAGCCACGCTCGCTGACGCCGCCGCCCCCGCAGTGCCGGCGGCCGCGCCCGGCGCCGGTGCGCGGCCGCGCCCGCTGGACGAGCGGCGTGCGCAGGAACAAAAGTTCATCAAGATCGAGGTCTCCAAGCTGGACCAGCTGATCGACCTGGTGGGCGAGCTGGTCATCGCCGGTGCCAGTGCGCGCCTGATTGCCCGACGCCGCAAGGACAGCCAGTTCGAGGAGGCCACCCAGGCCATCGACAGCCTGATGGAACAGATCCGCGATGCCGCGCTCACGTTGCGGATGGTGCAGATCAATGAGGTGTTCCAGCGCTTTCCGCGCATCGTGCGCGACATCGCCCGCGATCTCGACAAGGATATCGATCTCACCATGACCGGCTCCGAGACCGAGCTGGACAAATCCATGGTGGAGCGCCTGGCCGATCCGCTGATGCACATCGTGCGCAATGCCATCGACCACGGCATCGAGCCTGCCGCCGAGCGCATTGCCGCCGGCAAGCCGGCCAAGGCCTCGCTGCGGCTCAATGCCATGCATGAATCCGGCAGCGTGCTGGTGGAGGTGATGGACGATGGCCGGGGCATGGATCGCACGCGCATTCTGGAAAAGGCGATCGCACAAGGACTGACGACGCCGGAGGCCGAACTCAGCGATGCCGAGATCTACCGCTTCGTCTTCGAGCCCGGCTTTTCCACCGCCGAGCAGGTCACCGAACTTTCCGGACGCGGTGTCGGCATGGATGTGGTCAAGCGCAACATCGATGCCCTGCAGGGCGAGGTGGCCATCGATACCGAACCCGGGCGTGGCACCGTGGTCCGCATCCGCCTGCCGCTGACACTGGCCATCATCTCGGGCTTCCAGGTGGTGGTCGGCAATGCGGTGTTCGTGATTCCGCTGGACATGGTGGTGGAGTGCATCGACATGCCGCCGCGCCAGAACGGCAGCCATATCGTCGCGGTCCGTGGCGAGCCCTTGCCGTTTGTCCCGCTGCGTGAGCTGTTCGACCTGCCTGCGCGGGAACAGGCCCGTGCGCGCAAGAGTCTGGTGATCGTCCAGTACGGGCAATTGCGCGCCGGGCTGCTGGTCGATGGTCTGCTGGGCGAGTGCCAGGCGGTGATCAAACCGCTGGGCCGGCTGTTCGGCAAGGTCAAGGGATTGTCGGGATCGACCATCCTGGGTGACGGCCGGGTCGCGCTGATCCTGGATATTCCGCACCTGGTGCAGCACACCCAGCAACAGGAACAAGGCAATACGGCGGCCTGCGCCGAACGCAGTGTGGCGTCGGCGCCATGACGGGCCCGATCAAGGGACCCGCACCACGAGGGGAAGCGAGCATGCAAGAATCGATGACCAACAGGATGAGCATCAAGCAGATCTTCATCTGGCTGGGTGTAGTCCTGTCCATCCTGGTGGCGGTGGTGATCAGCCTTACCGATACGCTGCGCCAGGCCAATACTGCGCTGGAGCAAGCGCATCAGTCCCGCTACGACTCCGCCGCGCTGGCCAATGAACTGCGCCGCACCACCGAGGACATGACCAAGTTCGCGCGCGCCTACGTGACCACGGGCGACCCCAATGACGAGGATCGCTATTACATGATCCTGGACATCCGCAATGGCAAGCGCGCGCGGCCTTCCAACTACGACCGTTTCAACTGGGACCTGGTCAGTGCCCGCAAACTGCCGGTGGAGGCGGGTGCCCAGACGGTGCCGCTGAGCGAGCTGATGAAGCAAGCCGGTTTCACCGAACAGGAGTTGGCCAAGATGCAGGAAGCCCTAAAGCTGGGAGACCAGCTCTCGCGCATCGAGATCACCGCCTTCCATGCGGTCAAGGGCGAGTTCGATGATGGCGAGGGCAAGTTCACCGTGGTCGGTGCGCCCAACCAGGCCATGGCGCAGGAGCTGGTCTTCGACCAGACCTACCGTGCGCTGTTCGGCCGCGTAATGGCCCCGATCAATGACTTCCTGCGCCAGGTCGACGAACGCACGCAGGCGCGTGTGCTCAGGGCCGGCCGCGAGTATGCTGAACTGGAACAGAAGATCTTCTGGCTGCTGACCGCCTCGGTGGTAGTGCTGTTCGCCTGCCTCGGGTTTGCCTATCGCACCATCCGTTCGCAGATCGGCGGCGAGCCGCGCGATGCCATGAGCGTCCTGCGCCGCGTGGCCGAGGGCGATCTGACAGTCACCGTGCCACTGCGCAAGAACGACAAGGTCAGCGTGCTCTACAGCACTCAGCAGATGGTCAACAAGTGGACCGACGTCATCGGTGATGTCAGCGGCACAGCCAGTGCGCTGGCCTCGGCCTCGGAAGAGATTTCCTCGTCTTCGCAGGCGCTCTCGCACAATGCTTCGCAACAGGCTGCCAATGTGGAGGAAACCAGCGCCTCGGTGGAAGAGATCACCGCCACCATCGCCCAGAATGCCGACAACGCCCGCACCACCGATGGCATCGCCAGCCTCTCGGCCAGTGCGGCGACCGAAGGCGGCGACGCCGTGCGCGAGACCGTGGCTGCGATGAAGCAGATCGCCAGCAAGATCGGCATCATTGATGACATCGCCTACCAGACCAATCTGCTGGCGCTCAACGCCGCCATCGAAGCGGCCCGTGCCGGTGAGCACGGCAAGGGCTTTGCGGTGGTCGCGGCCGAAGTGCGCAAGCTGGCCGAACGCTCGCAGACCGCCGCCCAGGAAATCATCGCGGTGGCCGAGAACAGTGTCGGTCTGGCCGAAAAAGCCGGCGGCCTGCTCAACCAGATGGTGCCCTCGATCCGCAAGACGGCCGACCTGGTGCAGGAAATCGCCGCCGCCTCGGCGGAACAGTCGACCGGTCTGGAACAGATCAACAATGCCGTGCACCAGATGGCGCAGACCACGCAGATGACGGCCTCGGCTTCCGAAGAATTGTCGGCAACCTCGGAAGAGATGAGCGCACAGGCCATCCATCTGCAGGACCTGATGCGTTTCTTCCGCGTGGATGAATTGCAGAAGCCCGGCGTGCGCGGTACGGCCGGTGGCATACCGGAATCCGGCGGGCGGCGTGGCAGACGCGCTCATTCCGCTGCGCAGGGTGGGCGCGAGAGCACGCGCCGCCTGTCGATGCTGGATGTGGAGGAGGATGCGCCGGGCGTGGATGAATCCTCGTTCAAGCGTTTCTGAGGAGCGTGCCATGGCGTTGAACTTGTCCCGTATCAATCCGCCGCGCGCACAGCGCGGCAGCAAGGAGAGCAGGCCATGCCCAGCGTATCGTTGAATGGCGAATCCGTCCGCAAGCGGCAGCAGGAAGAGGTCATCGAAAGCCGCCAGTTCCTGACTTTCCTGGTCGGAACGGAAAGCTTCGCCATGCCCATCGCCAGCATTCGCGAGATCATCGAATTCGGGGGCCTGACCGAAGTGCCGCTGATGCCTGATTTCCTGCGCGGCGTGATCAACCTGCGCGGCTCGGTGGTCCCGGTGATCGACCTGTCGGTGCGCTTCGGCCGTGCCCCCACGGTGGAGGCCAAACGTACCTGCATCATCATCATGGAACTGGTCCAGGACGAGCAGCTGCTGTTGCTGGGCGTGATGGTCGATGCGGTCAGCGCGGTGCTGAGCATCGGTGTCGATCACATCGAGCCGCGTCCGTCATTCGGTGCCGGCATCCGCGCCGATTTCATCGAGGGCATGATCAACGTCAATGAGCGTTTCATCGTGGTGCTCGATGTGCAGCGCGTCCTGTCGGTCGATGAACTGGCGAGCCTGCTGGGCATGAGTGCCGAGGATGCGCTGGGCGGTGTGCCGGTGCTTTCGGCAGAAACGGAAAGGGAGTAGGCCCATGCCCCGACCCGGCAACCTGGCAGGCAGCAGCGACAGCACGCACGGCAGCAGTGCCGGTGTGGCCACGGCTGTTGGCAGCGTGCCGGGTCTGCATGCCGGGCGTGGGGCTCAGGCGGCGTCTGCTGCCGTCATTCCGGTGACGCCGGTGGTGGCCGCCATCGCACCGGCCAGCGGATCTGCCGACCCCGAGGTCAGCGATCACGACATGCTGCTGTTCCAGAAATTGTTCAAGCAGGATATCGGGCTGCACTTGCCCTTGTCCAAGAAGGCCCTGCTGCAGAGCCGCCTCAGCCATCGACTGCAGGAACTCGGCCTGCGCGGACTGGCACAGTATCACCGCCTCATCACGAGTGCCGAGGGGGCCGAGGAACGTCAGCGCGCCATCGATCTCATCACCACCAACGAAACCTATTTCTTCCGCGAACAGGGCCATTTCGATTTCCTGACGCAGGATCTCCTGCCACGCTGGCGCGACCGCCAGCATCTGCGCGTCTGGAGCGCGGCCAGCGCCACCGGCGAGGAAGCCTATTCACTGGCCATGCTGCTGGACCATCACCGGCCCGCCGGCAGCTGGTCGATATTTGGCTCCGACATCAGCACGCGCGTGCTGCGCTTCGCACGCCGCGCGCTCTATCCGATGGCGCGCGGGCAGAACATTCCGCGCCTGTATCTGCGCCGTTATTGCCTGCTCGGCACCGGCGAATACGAAGGCCATTTCCTGGTACAGGCAGACCTGCGCGCCAAGGTCGAATTCGCCCAGCGCAACCTGACTGCGCTGGACGAACACGACGATGGCCTGTATGACCTGATCTTCCTGCGCAACGTCATCATCTACTTCGATTGCGAGACCAAGCTGCAGGTCTTGCGCGACGTGATCGCGCGCCTGCGGCCGGGCGGCTACCTGGTGGTCGGCCATTCGGAATCGCTGCACGGCATGGAGCTCGATCTGCTGATGCATTCCCCTTCCATCTACCGGAGGCCGCCATGAACGCACCATCAGCCATCCGCGTCATGGTGGTCGATGACTCCTCGGTGGTGCGCCAGCTGGTACAGCAGCTGCTGGCGCAGACTGCTGACATCCGCGTCATCGGGACCGCGCCCGATCCGGTGTTTGCCTTGCGCAAGATGCAGCAGGAGTGGCCGGACGTGATCCTGCTCGACATCGAGATGCCGCGCATGGATGGCATTACCTTCCTGCGCCAGATCATGGCCAGCAGGCCCACGCCGGTCATCATGTGCAGTGCGCGGGTCGGCGGTGCCGGCGATATCACCGCCGAAGCACTGGCCGCCGGTGCGGTGTCGGTGATTGCCCGTCCGCAACTGGGCGTGCGTGATTTCCTGCATGAAGCGGTCAACGAACTGGCTTGCGCCATCCGGGCCGCGGCGCTGGCCGGGGCCGGCGGCAGGGGCGCGATGGCGGCCATTGCGGCACGGCCTGTATCGTCCGTGCTCAAGCTGCGCCCGGTCAAAGCAGCCGCTCGCGAAATGCTGCATGATGACGGCTGGGCTGCGGTGCTGCAGCGTCATACCGCCGACGCGGTATTGGCAGCGCCGGGGCCGGAGGACGGCTATCGTCCGCTGACGGCGCGCATCGTCGCCATCGGCGCTTCGACCGGGGGGCCGCAGGCACTGGAGCGGGTGCTCAAGCCTTTGACTGGCAGCTGTCCGGGCATCGTGGTGGTGCAGCATATGCCGCAGCGTTTCACGCGCAGTTTTGCCGAACGCCTGCACCGCATTTCCGGTGCCGAGGTCAAGGAAGCCGAGCATTACGATCTGGTCTTGCCGGGGCGCGTGCTGATCGCGCCCGGCGGCCGGCATCTGGTCCTGCGGCGCGATGGCCAGCAGTACTATGTGGAAACGCTGGATGGCCCGCTGGTGAGCCGGCACAAGCCTTCGGTGGATGTGCTGTTCCGCTCGGCGGCCAAGGCCGCGGGCAGCAATGCAGTGGGCATCATCATGACCGGCATGGGGGACGATGGCGCAAGGGGGATGCGGGAAATGGCCGATTGCGGCGCCGCCACCTATGCCCAGGACGAGGCCAGCAGCGTGGTCTTCGGCATGCCGAAAGAAGCGATACACATGGGCGGCGTCGGTGACGTCCTCCCGCTCGATCATATCTCCGCAGTGATAGAACAATATGCCTCTAGAGAATCTCAATGAGCTGATCGAATCCGCGCTGGTCGTCGACGACAGTGCCCTGCAGCGCCAGCACAGCGTGTCGCTGCTGCAGGAGCTGGGCGTCGATCTGATCTACGAGGCCGGCAACGGCAACGAGGCGCTGGATCTGCTGGCGCTGCTCAAGCTGCCGCCCGGACTGGCGGTGATCGACCTGGAAATGCCGGGCATGGATGGCATTGAGCTGATCCAGCAATTGCAGCAGAAGGGCATCGACATTCCCCTGATCGTCGCCTCCAGCCGCGAGACCTCGCTGCTGCTGTCGGTGGAGACCATGATCCAGGCCCTGGGCATGAACCTGATCGGGGTGTTGCAAAAGCCGCTCAACCAGGGCCAGCTGCGCGCCGCATTGCAATCCTTCCGTCCGCGTGGCGGCGGTGCCCACGCCGATGATGATCCCCAGCCTTCCATGTGTGAAAGCGACCTCGGCACCGCCATCGGTGGCGGCCAGGTACTGCCCTATTTCCAGCCCAAGGTGGACGTGCAGACTGGCATCCTCAAGGGCGTGGAAGCGCTGGCCCGCTGGATCCATCCCGAACGCGGCATGATCCCGCCGGACCGCTTCATTCCGCTGGCCGAGCAGTGCGGCCTGATCCACGATCTCACCATCAGCATGATGGACCAGTCCATGGCGCAGGCGGCCGTCTGGCATAGCCGGGGCCTGGCGATCAAGGTGGCGGTGAATCTCTCGCCGCTGTCGCTGGAGCAGCCGGACTTCCTGCATCGCATTCTGGAACTGGTGGACAAGCACGCGCTGCCGGCCGAGAACGTGGTGCTGGAAATCACCGAGAGTTCGGTGGTGGCGCACAAGGGCAATTCACTGGGCATGCTGGCGCGGCTGCGCCTGAAGGGCTTCGGCCTGTCGATTGACGATTACGGCACCGGTTTCTCGTCGATGCAGCAACTGGCGCGCATCCCCTTCACCGAACTGAAGATCGACCGCTCCTTCGTCCATGGTGCGCATGACCGCAAGAACCTGCGCGTGATCCTGCAATCGGCGCTGGACATGGCCCAGCGGCTGGAACTGGTGACCGTGGCGGAAGGGGTGGAAACGATGGAAGACTGGCGTCTGCTGCAGGACTTCGGTTGCAGCCTGGGGCAGGGCTACCTGATCGGCAAGCCCATGCCGGCCAATGAATTGCCGCTGTGGCTGAAGGGACATCATCGCCGCCTCAGTGAATTGCGGCCGCTGGGCAAGGGTGCCGCCACGGGCGGCTCGGTTTGAGCTGCCTGGTTCAGATCACAGCCGGCTGATCGGCTGATCGGTGATGGCATCCAGGAAATCACGCGCCGCGCCCAGTCCCGGAATGCGCACCTGCGCATCGATCTCCAGCATGGGCACCAATACGAAGGCGCGCTGCGCCATGCGCGGATGCGGGACGATCAGTTCTTCATCCTCCAGCTGCGCCTCTCCATACATCAATACATCCAGATCCAGCGTGCGCGGGGCGTTGCGATAGGGCCGCTCGCGTCCGTGCTGCAGCTCGATGGCCTGCAACGCATGCAGCAGTTCCAGTGCGGTCAGTGACGTGGAGACCAGTGCGACGGCATTGACGTAGTCGTCTCCACTGGAATCGATGGGCGCGGTGCGATAGAGCGAAGAGCTCCGCAGCAGTTGCGATTCGGGCAGCCGGGCCAGATGGTCGATGGCTTCTTCGACAGTGGCGCGGGCGTCGCCCAGGTTGCCACCGATGCCAATCCAGGCCAGCGTGGAGGACGATTCCACGTTGATCAGTCGTCGCCTGCCGGCGCGCTGTCCCCACCCGCACCACCGGCACTGCCGCTGCTGCGACGGCGGCGACGGCGCTTGGGGGCCTCACCCGTGCCGGCATCAGCTTGTGCATCCGGCGTATCGGCCGCTTCCTTGGGGGCGCGTGCGCGCACCGGCGCAGGGGCAGCGGCTTCCTGCTCGCTGCCGCTGTCGCTGTCGCTGCTCTCAACGGTGTCCCCTGCCGACTTGCTGCGGCTGCGTCCACCCCGGCGCTTGCGCTTCTTGGGACCGGCATTGCTGCCGGCAGGATCGGCCGGTTTGCGGGCGATCAGTTCTTCGCGCTCGGCACCGTTGCCGGCGATGAAGGCTTCCCACCATTCACCGAGTTCGGCATCGAGTTCGCCGGACTGGCAGCGCAGCAGCAGGAAATCGAAACCGGCGCGCAGGCGCAGGTGTTCCAGCAATTTGTACGGAGCCTTGCCGACGCGGCGCTCGAAGCGCGGCTGCATGGCCCAGATGTCACGCATGTCGGAGGCGATCTTGCGTTGCAGGGCCAGCTTCTCGGTCTGGGCATCGAGCACGTCATCGGCGGCCAGATGCAGGGCGGGAATCGGATACTCGCCGGCAGCCTGGTAGGCGCGCCATTTTTCCAGCACCTGGTGCCACAGCAGCGAAGCGAACAGGAAGCCCGGCGAGACCCCCTTGCCTTCCTTGACGCGGGCGTCGGTATTGGCCAGCGCCAGGCTGACGAACTTCTCGCCCAGCGGCTGTTCCAGCACCACGTCCAGCAGCGGCAGCAGGCCGTGATGCAGGCCTTCCTTGCGCAGCTGCTGCAGGCAGGCGAGCGCATGGCCGCTCATCAGGAGCTTCAGCATTTCATCGAACACGCGGGCCGCCGGCACGTTGTCGATCAGCGGTGCCATCACGCGGATCGGCGCGCTGCTGGCGGGATCGATGGTGAACTTGAGCTTGGCCGCGAAGCGCACCACGCGCAGCATGCGTACCGGATCTTCGCGGTAACGCGCTTCGGGTTCGCCGATGATGCGCAGCTTCTTGTCGCGGATGTCGGCGATGCCGCCGTGGTAATCGAGCACGGCCTGGCTGGCCGGATCGTAGTACATCGCGTTGATGGTGAAGTCGCGGCGGGTGGCATCTTCATGCTGCTCGCCGAAGGTGTTGTCGCGCAGCACGCGGCCATGTTCGTCCTTGGGCGCGGCTTCGGCCGAGGCACCCCGGAAGGTGGTGACTTCGATCAACTCTTGTCCAAACATCACGTGCACGATCTGGAAGCGGCGGCCGATGATGAAGGCGCGGCGGAACAATTGCTTGACCTGTTCCGGTGTGGCATTGGTGGCCACGTCGAAGTCCTTGGGCTTGATGCCCAGCAGCAGGTCGCGCACTGCACCGCCGACGATGAAGGCCTTGTAGCCGGCATCCTGCAGGGTTTGCGTCACGCGCACCGCATTGGGCGAGACCAGTGCCGGATCGATGCCATGCTCTTTGGGCCCGAGCACATCGGGCTCGATCTTGCCGCCGGCGGCAGCGGCCTTGGCGCGCGCTTTTTTCACGGGCTCGGCACTCTCGGCGGCGGCAGCCTTGCCGCGGCCGAGGATGGAGCGAATCAGTTTCTTGATCATTGCGCGTGGCCGTCGGCGAAGAGGTTCAGCACCGGCCAGCCGCGCGCCTGGGCGTGCGCCAGCAGCTTGTCGTTGGGGTTGGTGGCGATCGGATCGGTGACGCGTTCCAGCAGCGGAATGTCGTTCTGCGAATCGCTGTAGAAATAGCTGCGTTCGAACTGGTCCAGCTTGAAGCCCAGACGCTCCAGCCAGGCTTCGGTGTGGACGATCTTGCCCGGGCCGAAGGTCGGCGTGCCGTCGAGCTTGCCGGTGAGGTTGCCGGCGTCATCGAGCGCGGGCAGGGCGGCGATCAGGTGTTCCACGCCGAAGTGCGAGGCGATCGGCTTGGTCACGAAGTGGTTGGTGGCGGTGACGATGGCTACCAGGTCACCGGCATCCAGGTGCTTCTTCACCAGGGCCACGGCTTGCGGCAGGATGGCGGGCTTGACCACTTCGTCCATGAATTGCAGGTGCATCTCGTCGAGCTGCGTGCGCGGGAAGCGCGACAGGTTGCCCAGCGCGAATTCCAGATAGGCCACCGGATCGAGCGTGCCGTTCTGGTAATGGGCGAACCATTCGTCATTGGCCTTGCGGAAGCTGTCGGCATCCACGGCGCCGATGCGCGCCATGAATTCGCCCCACTCGTGGTCGGAGTCGAGCGGCAGCAGGGTATGGTCGAGATCGAAAAGGGCGAGGTTCATTGTTCTCCGGATTCCTGTTGTAACAGTTCGCGTAGCAAGGGCAGGGTGATGGCGCGCTTGGTGGCCAGCGAGTAGCGGTCCAGCGCGTCGAGCATGCGCGACAGCGAGGGCATGTCGCGCCGGTAGTGGGTGAGCATGTACATCATCACGGCCGGGGGAATTTCCAGGCCGCGGTCCAGGGTGATCTGCAGCAGGGCGGCGATCTTCTCGTCATCCGACAGGTCGTGCACCTGGTAGATCAGGCCCCAGCCGAGCCGGGTGCGCAGGTCTTCGCGCAGCTCCAGGCGGGTCGGCGGCAGGGTGCCGGTGCAGACCATGCAGCCGCCCTGTTCGCGGATCTGGTTGAACAGGTTGAAGGCGGCGATCTGCTGTTCCTCGAACAGTTGATCGACGTCGTCGAGCAGGTAATGGCTGGTCTGCGGGCTGTAGTCGAAGGCCGACTCGGGGGAGTCGGCACTGATGAGGCGGGCGCGGTTGCCTTCCTGGCCGGCCTTGGTGGCCAGGGCGTGCAGCAGGTGGGTCTTGCCGGCACCGGCTTCGGCCCAGAGATAGATGAAGCGGTCGGTGCTGGCACTGCCGGTCTGGATGGATTTGTCCACGCCGGCCGTGGCCAGCAGCTTCAAGCGCTCCAGCAGTTCTGCGTTGCGGCCGGTCACGAAGCTGTCGAAGCTTTGCGGCTGGTCCGCGCTCAAATCGAGCGGAATCTGTTTCATCGGTGGCTATCAGCTACGAGGGCCGCAAGCTGCTTGCGGCCAGTTAATGCAGGACGGCGCCAAGCGCCCGAGCCTGCGCAGCGTCCTGCAAGGGCAGGGAGGCTGTGATCAATCATAAACTCTTCAACGGTTGTAAAAATTGCTGGCCAGATACTCGCGCCGCACATGCATGGCGATCACCGAGACGATGGCCGAGGCCGGCAGCGCCAGCAGCACGCCGACAAAACCGAACAGCTGGCCAAAGGCCAGCAGCGCGAAAATTACCACCAGCGGGTGCAGGCCGATACGTTCGCCCACCAGCTTGGGCGTGAGGATGAAGCTTTCCAGCACCTGTCCCACGCCATAAATCAGGGCCACCCACAGCAAGCCGATGGCGCCATCGAATTGCAGGATGGCCGCCAGGATCGCCAGCACCAGCCCCAAGCCGAAGCCCACATAGGGAATGAACACCAGCAGGCCCGTCAGGACGCCCACCGGCAGGGCGCTGTCAAATCCGGCGACAGTGAGCGCAACCGAATAATAGACCGCCAGCACCAGCATCACCAGCAATTGTCCACGCAAGTACTGTCCCAGCAGGCTATCGACCTCGGCCGCCATGGTATTGACGCGACCGGCCCAGCGCCGCGGGATCATGATCTGCAGGCGCTTGAGGAAGGGATGCCAGTCCTGCAGCAGGTAGAACAGCACCATCGGCACGAACAGCAGGTTGGCCAGCCAGGCCAGCAGCGCCGTGCCCCCGACCTTGGCCGAAGCCAGCACCGAACTCCACAGCTCGTCGCCGCTGGTGCTGATCTGTTGCGTGAGCAAAGCCTTGATACCCGCCAGGTCCAGCCGCACGTCGATGCCCAGCTGGTGCAGGCGCGGCGAGAGGAAGGCATTCAGCTTGTCCAGCAGCGGCGGCACCTGGGCCTGCAGCAGCGGGATCTGGCGCAGTACCAAAGGCACCACGATCAGCACCAGGGCCAGGCCGGCCAGGATCAGCAGCAGCACCATCACGGTCACGCCCACGAAACGCGGGATGCGCAGCGGGCCGATGCGGCGGCTGGCGATCCAGTCCACGCCCGGGTTGAGCGCATAACCGATGATGCCGGCGGCGACGAAGGGCGAGAGCATCGGGCCCAGCGCCACCAGCAGCGCCAACAGCAAAATGCCGACAATCAGCCACGCCAGGTTCTGTTTTTGCTCTTCGGACAAAGAAAAAGGCATGGATTCGGAGTTCGCGGGTGGCGGTTTTGTTAAAATCACGGCTTGGCAGGGGCACTTCCGCCCTGAATCCCCTATTTTACCGTCTTCACTGGCAATATTTCATCATGACTTCACCTTCCAATGTCTCCCTCTCCTACCGTGACGCTGGCGTCGATATCGATGCCGGTGACGCCCTGGTCGAAGCGATCAAGCCGTTCGCCAAGCGCACCACCCGCGAAGGCGTGCTGGGCGGCATTGGCGGTTTCGGTGCCCTGTTCGAAATCAGCAAGAAGTACAAGGAACCGGTGCTGGTGTCCGGCACCGACGGCGTGGGCACCAAGCTCAAGCTGGCTTTCCACCTGAACCGCCACGATACGGTCGGTATCGACCTGGTGGCCATGAGCGTCAACGACATCCTGGTGCAGGGTGCCGAGCCGCTGTTCTTCCTGGATTACTTTGCCTGCGGCAAGCTGGACGTGCCCTCGGCCACCGATGTCATCAAGGGCATCGCCGCCGGTTGCGAACAGGCCGGCTGCGCCCTGATCGGCGGTGAAACCGCGGAAATGCCCAGCATGTACCCGGACGGTGAATACGACCTGGCCGGCTTCGCGGTCGGCGCGGTGGAAAAGTCCAAGATCATCGACGGTACCAAGATCGCCCCGGGCGACGTGGTGCTGGGCCTGGCCTCCTCGGGCGCGCACTCCAACGGCTACTCGCTGGTGCGCAAGATCCTGGACGTGGCCAAGCCCGACCTGGAAGCCGACTTCCACGGCCGCAAGCTGGCCGATGTGCTGATGGCTCCGACCCGCATCTACGTCAAGCCGCTGCTGTCGCTGATGGAGAAGCTGGAAGTCAAGGGCATGGTCCACATCACCGGTGGCGGCCTGGTCGAGAACATCCCGCGCGTGCTGCAGGATCACCTCACGGCTGAACTGGACGCCAAGTCCTGGACCATGCCCCCGCTGTTCACCTGGCTGCAGCAGCATGGCGGCGTGGCTGATGCGGAAATGCACCGCGTCTTCAACTGCGGCATCGGCATGACCGTGATCGTCTCCAAGGAAAACGCCGACGCCGCTGAAGCCCATCTGAAGGCCGCCGGTGAAACCGTCTACCGTATCGGCACCATCCGCGCCCGCGCCGAAGGCGAAGCACAGACCATCGTGCGCTGATCGATCCCTGTAAATCGTTTTAACGATTTATAAAGTAAAAAGGCTGCATTCTCAGGAATGCAGCCTTTTTTATTTCCGGTGGAGAATTTCTCGCCGGATGAAAACTTAGTTTTGTTAAAACAAAAACTAAGTTTCCAGCAAGAAAAAATTAACAGTGAGTTCAACTCGCCTGCCCGACATCCCCATCCTGCTCCGCCAGGATCTGCCGCGGCGCCGCCTGCAGGCCACGCGCCACGCCATTGGGCGGCGGCACGCGCACCGGCTCGCTGATGTCGGCAGCGGTGGAGAGCACGTTCAGAGTATCTTCCGGCGGGGCATCCCAGACCGGATCGTCGATGGCCTCGAAGACGCGCTTGAGTTGCGAACCCCAGCTGCGGCGGATCATCTGGAAATACTGGTTCTGCTCGTCGATGGTGACGAAGCGGGTCACGGCCAGGTCTTCGCTTTCATAGACCAGCAGGTCCAGTGGCAGGCCCACCGAGATGTTGGACTTGAGCGTGGAATCCATGGAGATCAGCGCGCACTTGGCCGCCTCGTCCAGCGAGGTCTGCGGCGTGACGACACGGTCAATGATGGGCTTGCCATACTTGGATTCGCCGATCTGGAAGTAGGTGTTCTCGTCGTGCGACTCGATGAAGTTGCCCGCCGAATACATCTGGAACAATCTACAGCGCTCGCCACGGATCTGGCCGCCGAAGATGATGCTGACGTTGAAATCGATACCGAACTTGCTCAGCTCGGCGGCCTCGCGGTCATGCACGGCGCGGATGGCATCGCCCAGGATCTGGGCGGCTTCGTACATGGAGGTGGCGGTCCAGATGCTGCGGCCTTCCGCGTTGGTGCGGTCGGTCAGCATCTGGCGGATGGATTGCGAAATCGACAGGTTGCCGGCGGTCATCATGACCATCACGCGGTCGCCCGGATTCTCGTAAACACTCATCTTGCGGAAGGTGCCGATATGGTCCACTCCGGCGTTGGTGCGCGAATCGGACAGGAACACCAGGCCGCTGTTGAGGCGCATGGCTACGCAGTAGGTCATGATGGAAACGTGATACGTGGAAACGGAAAGCCGGATTTTACCGTAAGGCCCGGTGCCAGAGCGTGCGCGCCGGGGGCATCTGTCGTGACGTACCTACAGTAACGGCCTGTTTCCCGAAAAGATGACAGCGGCTGTGCTTCTTTCTTGCGCGCGAAGCACAGCCGGGGCGGCTTACGCTGCCAAAGGAACAAGAAAATCGCGGCTGATGCGATTGCCCAGTTCGAAGATGCGCTCCAAAAATTCGGTGAGCGTATCGTGCAGCCCGGCTTCCAGGATTTCCTCGATGCGGGCGAACTTCAGGTCGGCATGCAGCTTGCCCGCAAAGCGCTCGGTATCGGCCGAGACATCATTGCGCACATGATGCAGATTGGAGATCACGTTGCCCATGCAGGCCAGCAGCGAACGCGGCATGTCGGCCCGCAGGATCAGCAGCTCGGCCACGCGCTCGGGCGTGATGACGTCGCGGTAGACCTTGCGGTAGATCTCGAAGCCCGACACCGAACGCAGGATCGCGGCCCAGTAGTAGAAGTCCAGCTGTCCCGCTTCATCGCGCGCCGACTGGCTTTGCGATTGGGATTGAGATTGCGACTGGCCATTCTGCTTCTGCGATTGCGTTTCCTTGGCCCCGTGGAACTTGACGTCGATGATGCGCGCCGTGTTGTCCGCACGTTCCAGGAAGGTCCCCAGGCGGATGAAGTGGAAAGCCTCATCCTCCAGCATGGTGCCGATGGTCACGCCGCGCGAGAGGTGCGAGCGATGCTTGACCCATTCGAAGAAATCGCTCGGGTTCTGCTCCAGCGCATTGGTTTGCAGATAGGACTGCATCTTGATCCAGGTGGCGTTCTGGATCTCCCACGCTTCGGTCGTCAGCGCGCCGCGCACGGCACGCGCATTCTCGCGCGCCTGGCGCAGGCAGGAGGCAATCGAGGACGGGTTGTTGGGGTCCCGCACCATGAAGTCGATGACATCCTTCTGCGTGAGCTTGTCGTATTTCTGGTTGTAGCCATAGAGCAGTTCCGAGATGCCCAGCACGGCGCGCCAGCCTTGCTCGGCGTCGTCGACCGATTGCGGCAGCAGGGCGGTCTGCACGTGCACGTCGAGCATGCGGGCGGTGTTCTCGGCACGCTCGGTGTAGCGGGCCATCCAGAAGAGGTGATCGGCGGTACGGCTCAGCATCTTATTTCTCCAGAATCCAGGTGTCCTTGGTGCCGCCGCCTTGCGACGAGTTCACCACCAGCGAGCCTTCCTTCAGGGCCACGCGCGTGAGGCCGCCCTTGACCATGGTGATCTGCTTGCCGGATAACACGAACGGACGCAGGTCCAGGTGGCGCGGGGCGATGCCCGATTCCACATAGGTCGGGCACACGGAGAGGGCCAGCGTGGGCTGGGCGATGTAGCCATCAGGCTTGGCAATGATGCGTGCGCGGAAGTCTTCGATCTCCTGTTTGGTGGAAGCCGGGCCGACCAGCATGCCGTAACCGCCGGCACCGTGCACTTCCTTGACCACCAGCTTTTCGAGATTGGCCAGGGTGTAGGAAAGATCTTCCTTCTTGCGGCACTGGTAAGTGGGCACGTTGTTGAGGATGGGATCCTCGGACAGGTAGAAGCGCACCATGTCCGGCACATACGGATAGATCGACTTGTCGTCGGCCACACCGGTGCCGATTGCATTGGTCAGCGTCACCTTGCCGGCGCGATAGGCCTGCAGCAGGCCCGGCACACCCAGCGCCGAATCGGGACGGAAGGCCAGCGGATCGAGGAAGTCGTCATCGATGCGGCGATAGATCACGTCGACCCGCTTGGGGCCGCGCGTGGTGCGCATGTAGACCACGTTGTCCTTGACGAAGAGGTCTTGTCCCTCGACCAGTTCCACGCCCATCTGCTGGGCCAGGAAGGCGTGCTCGAAGTAGGCCGAGTTGTACATGCCCGGGGTCATCACCACCACCGTCGGATCGGTCACGCCGGCCGGCGCCACCGAACGCAGGTTGTCCAGCAGCAGGTCGGGATAGTGATCGACCGGCGCAATCTTGTGGCGCTTGAACAGGTCCGGGAAGAGCCGCATCATCATCTTGCGGTTCTCCAGCATGTAGGACACGCCGGAGGGCACGCGCAGGTTGTCTTCCAGGACGTAGAATTCACCTTCGCCCGCTCGCACGATGTCGACCCCGGCGATGTGCGCGTAGATGTCGTTGACCACGTTCACATCCTGCATCTCGCGCCGGTACTGGGCGTTCTGGAAGATCTGCTCGGGCGGGATGATGCCGGCCTTGACGATCTTCTGTTCGTGATAGATGTCGTGGATGAACATGTTGAGCGCTTTGACGCGCTGGACCAGTCCCGCTTCCAGCTTGGCCCATTCGGCCTTGTGGATGATGCGCGGGATGATGTCGAAGGGGATCAGGCGCTCGGTGCCGGCATCGTTGCCATAGACGGCGAAGGTAATGCCGACGCGGCGGAAGATCAGGTCGGATTCGGCACGTTTGCGGGCGATGATTTCGGGCGACTGCGCCGAAAGCCAGCTGGCGAATTCTGCATAGTGCTGACGCACTTGACCTGCTTCGCTGCCTGCGCCTCCTGAATACATCTCATCAAAAAAATGTGCCATAGATTTGCTTCGTGTTCCCGTGGGGAGCGGGAATCTTTCTAAGTAGGTTGTAACGAAAACAGAGGCGGTGGGTACGGCAAAACTACAGCGTGGGTACAGCGTAATGCGATGGCGCTAGGGGACTGCCGCTGCACGCCAGCGCCAGCGTGCATGAAGAAAGACTAACAGAGGCTTGAATTTTTTGACAGAGGAAAATTGCATGCTTTTGCTCCTCGCCCGCGCGGGTCTGCTGCCATCAAACGCAGACCCGCAGCGGCTTCAGTTATTCCATGGCGTGGGTGCGGGAACCTCGCAGGGGGCCGGCATGTCGATGGTCTTGAAGTCGGCCGGACTAACGATTTCCAGATACTCCATGTCGGGCGAATAGTCGAACAGGAAGTGCACGATGCCCGGCCGCTGGTGCACGCAATCGCCGGCCTTGACCAGCGTGACTTCGGTCTCGTACATGAAGCGCGCCCAGCCTTTCAACATGATGACGATGTGGAAGTTGGCCTCGTGCCGATGCCATCCGGTGCCCGTTTCCGGGGCCATGTTGGCCTTGACCAGCTGCGCCACCACCTGGCCGCCGGTGGCCGCGGCAATGCCCAGGTCGCGATACAGGAAGAAGTCGCGCAGCCCTCCCGTTTCATAGGGCGTGTCGCCTTCGCTGACATGCGAAAACGTGTTCTGCGCCAGTACGCTTGCCTCCGCTACGGTATTCATCACATCCATCCTTTCTGCGGTCTCCCGCCATGGGCCTGCGACAAAAAACGGGCGCGACTTGTGCTGCCTTCAATAGCTCCTGCGCCCTAGAATTCCACGTCCAGTTCGTCGATATCCTCCGGTTCCTTTTTGGCTGCCGTGATCCATTCCTGCATCTCCGGCATGGCCATGATGCGCTTGGCATAGGCGGTGCAGATGGGATCAAGTTTCACGTCATAGGTCATGAAGCGCGTCACCACCGGCGCATACATGGCATCGGCCATGGTGCGCTGTTCGCCGAAGAGGAAGGGCCCGCCGTACTTGGCCAGGCACTCCTTCCAGATGGTGGTGATGCGCACGATGTCGGCTTCGGCGCGGGACCACACCTTGAAGTTGGGGAAGTGGCCCTTGAGGTTCATCGGCAGCGCTGCGCGCAGGGCCGAGAAGCCCGAATGCATTTCGCCGCACACCGAGCGGCAATGCGCGCGGGCGGCGAGGTCGGCCGGCAGCAGCTTGGCGCCGGGGCGGATTTCGTTGAGATATTCGGCAATGGCCAGCGTATCCCATACCAGTACGTCGCCATGGTGGAGGCTGGGTACCAGGATGGAGGAAGACAGCAGCAGGATCTCTGCCCGTGCCGACGGGTCGTCCGGCGGCACGATGTCTTCCTCGAAAGAGAGCCCGGCGAACCTGGCCATGAGCCAGCCGCGCAGGGACCACGAGGAGTAGTTCTTGCTGGTGATGCGCAAAGTCGTCTTAGGCATGTCAGTCCTTTATCTGTTTTGTGCAGGTTGACTTTGGGCACGCGGCCGCGTGAGCGGCGGTGTCTTGTTCATGGTCATCTTCATCGTCCGCCCCGTCTGCGCTCGGGAAGGACACGGGCCACAGGAGCGGACCGCGTACCACTACTTGCAAGGCTTGTGCCAGCTCGCGGGAACGGCAGGGCACGCACCGCCGGCATTTCCGCGCGGCCACCAATGCCTCCGGAAAACTCCCAAAAGCTGCGCGCAGGCGGGCTGGCGGCCCATCAATGGCACGACAATTGCATCGTCGCCATGGCGAGCGGACACCAAAAAGAGACAACCGAGGGCGGCGCTTCATGATCAATACCTATCAGCTCTACCAGAACTACGCCGACGCCACCGATCCGCTGCGGGCCTGTGCCCGCATGATGGCACCCCTGCTGGGGGCGACCTGGCCTGGCGTTCCGGTCAATCCGGCGTTGCGCAAGATGGCCTCGGCCTGCGAGGTTTTTGCGCGGACGCAATTGACCCATGCGCGCCCGCCCTTCGAGATCGGCGAGGTGCTCGACGGCGGACGCACAATTGCGGTGCACGAGGAGGAAATCAGCGCCACGCCCTTCTGTGGCCTGCTGCATTTCCGCAAGGAAAGCTCGGCCGTGCAGCCCAAGGTGCTGGTGGTGGCGCCCATGTCGGGCCACTTCGCCACGCTCTTGCGTGGCACCGTCAAGACCCTGCTGCGCGATCACGACGTCTACATCACCGACTGGCGCAATGCCCGCGATGTTGCCCTGGAGCACGGCCGTTTTGGCCTGGATGAATACGTGTCCCACGTGATCGGATTCCTCGCCGAGCTGGGCCCCGGTGCGCACCTGCTGGCGGTGTGCCAGCCGACCGTGGCCGCGCTGACCGCCGCCTCCGTGATGGCCGAGGACAATCATCCGGCCCAGCCGCGCACCATGACGCTCATGGCCGGGCCCCTCGACACCCGGGTCAATCCCACGGCCGTCAACGCGCTGGCCAAGAGCAAGCCGATCAGCTGGTTCGAGAAGAACATGATCAGCACCGTCCCGGCGCGCCATGGCGGGGCCGGGCGGCGCGTCTATCCTGGCTTCGTGCAGTTGAGCGCGTTCATGAACATGAACCTGAACCGCCACGTCGACGCCTTCCGCAAGCTGTATCACCATCTGGTCGAGGGCGAGGAGGCGCAGGCCGCGCAAATCAAGGATTTCTACGAAGAGTATTTCGCCATGGCCGACCTGCCGGCCGAGTTCTACCTGGAAACGGTGCGCACGGTGTTCCAGGAACATGCGCTGCCGCTGGGCAAGCTGACCTATCGCGAGCGCGTGGTCGACCCGCGCGCCATCCGCCGCACGGCGCTCTTTACCATCGAGGGCGAGAAGGACGATATCTGTGCGGTCGGCCAGACCGTGGCCGCACAGGAAATGTGCAGCAACATCCGGCCCTACATGCGCCTGCACCATGTTCAGACGGCCGTGGGACATTACGGGGTCTTCAACGGACGGCGCTGGGACAACGAGATCTATCCGCGCCTGCGGGATTTCATTAACATGCATCACAGGTAAGCTTGCGGCGTACTTGCCAATGCGAGTGAAAAACTTAGTTTTCAGGATCGAAAGATTAAGTTTTTCTTCCCCCGGCACTTACACTCTCACATACACTCACAACGAGGCAGCCCCAACCGGAAAGTCACCAGGAAAGTAATCAGGCGGTAAGAAAAACAAGGTATGCAGGAGATCTGCTCCGCATGTCGCCAACAACCAAGCCCCGCGCTTGACCATTTGCTTGTCGTAAAGGAATTCCATGTCGATCCACGTGGCCCTGAACCATGTCACCTCTTACAAGTACGACCGTGCCATCAACCTGGGTCCGCAAGTTATCCGCTTGCGTCCCGCCCCGCACAGCCGTACCCGCATCCTGAGCTATTCGCTGCGCGTGCTGCCCGAGCCGCACTTCATCAACTGGCAGCAGGACCCGGAATCGAACTACCTGGCGCGCCTGGTATTCCCGGAGAAGACCACCGAATTCAAGATCGAGGTCGACCTGGTGGCCGAGATGTCGGTCATCAATCCCTTCGACTTCTTCCTCGAACCCTATGCCGAGGAGTTCCCCTTCGAGTATGCCAAGGACCTGCAGAACGAACTGCTGCCCTACCGGCAGAAGCTGCCGCTGTCGCCGCTGTTTGAAAAATTCCTCAAGAGCATTCCGCGCGAGAAGATCGGCAGCGCCAATTTCCTGGTGGCGCTGAACCAGAAGCTGGCCGACCACATCGGCTACACCATCCGCATGGAACCCGGCGTGCAGACGCCGGAAGAAACGCTGGAACTGAAATCCGGCTCCTGCCGCGATTCTTCCTGGCTGCTGGTGCAGTTGCTGCGCCACCTGGGGCTGGCGGCGCGCTTCGTGTCCGGCTACCTGATCCAGCTGACAGCCGACCAGAAGTCGCTCGATGGTCCCTCCGGTCCCGAGGCCGACTTCACCGACCTGCACGCCTGGTGCGAAGTCTATCTGCCCGGTGCCGGCTGGGTCGGGCTGGACCCGACCTCGGGCCTGTTTGCCGGGGAAGGCCACATCCCCTTGTCCTGCACGCCGGAGCCGGCCTCGGCCGCGCCGGTGAGCGGCCTGGTCGATCCTTGCGAAGTGGAGTTCGAGCACCTGATGTCGGTCAAGCGCATCTGGGAAGCGCCGCGCGTGACCAAGCCCTACACCGAAGAGCAGTGGGCCGCCATCGAGAAGCTGGGCCACGCCATCGATGCCGACCTGCAGGCCAATGATGTGCGCCTGACCATGGGCGGCGAACCGACCTTCGTGTCGCTGGACCATCCGGACGAACCGGAGTGGAATACCGCCGCCCTGGGTGCGACCAAGAAGCCGCTGGCCGCCGAGCTGTACCACCGCATGCGCAACAAGTATGCCGCGCAGGGCCTGCCGCATTTCGGCCAGGGCAAGTGGTATCCCGGCGAGCAGCTGCCGCGCTGGGCGCTCAATTGCTACTGGCGCCGCGATGGCGAACCGATCTGGCTGAATCCTGAATTGATCGGCGACGAGACCAAGCCCAACGTCAGCGACAAGATCGTCACCAGCCACTTCCTGCACCGCGTGGCACAGCGCCTGCAGGTGGATGGCAAGAACGTCTTCCCGGCTTATGAAGACGTGTTCTACTACATGTGGCGCGAGCGCCGCCTGCCGGGCAATGTCGATCCCTTTGATTCGCGCGTGGATGACAAGCAGGAGCGCGAGCGCCTGATGAAGGTCTTCACGCAGGGCCTGCAAAGCGCGGTCGGCCATGTGCTGCCGCTGGCGCGCCGCGACGATGGCCGTGGCTGGCAGAGCGGGGCGTGGTTCCTGCGCAGCGAGCGCTGCTACCTGTATCCGGGCGATTCGCCGCTGGGCTATCGCCTGCCGCTGGATTCGCTGCCCTGGGTCAAGGAGGGCGAGGCGCCGGTGGTCTATCCGGCCGATCCGACCCAGGCCTTCCGCCCATTGCCCAGCAGCGCCGAAATCCGCCGCCAGCTGGGCAGCCCGCAGGAGCCGGCTGCGCTCCTGAAGAAGGCGGCCAGCACTGCGGCTGCCCTTGGCATGGAAGGCAAGGCGGCGGGCAATACGGCCAATGCTGCCAATGCCGCTACCACGAGCAACGCCACCCAGTCCGTACCGGCCCCCTTCGAATCGGCCAACTGGCTGACCCGCACCGCCCTGTGCGCCGAGGTGCGCAATGGCGTGTTCTACCTGTTCATGCCGCCCTTGTCGCAACTGGAGCATTACCTCGAACTGGTGGCCGCCATCGAAGCGGTGGCCGAGGAACTGAAGCAGCCGGTACTTCTGGAAGGCTACGAGCCGCCGCACGATCCGCGCCTGCGCAAGTTCAGCGTCACGCCCGACCCCGGCGTGATCGAGGTCAACATCCAGCCGGCCAACAACTGGAGCGAACTGGTCGAGCAGACCACGCACCTGTATGACGCCGCACGCGCCTCGCGCCTGACGACCGAAAAGTTCATGCTCGACGGCCATCACTCCGGCACCGGCGGCGGCAATCACATGGTGCTGGGCGGCATCACGACCAGTGATTCTCCTTTCCTGCGCCGGCCCGATCTGCTGCGCAGCCTCATCTCGTACTGGCACAACCATCCTTCGCTGTCCTACCTGTTCTCGGGCATGTTCATCGGCCCGACCTCGCAGGCACCGCGTATCGATGAGGCGCGCAATGATTCGACGGTGGAAATCGAACTGGCCTTCAGCGAGATGGACAAGCAGGTTGCCAAGGGCGATTGCCCGCCCTGGCTGGTGGACCGCCTGCTGCGCAATCTGCTCATCGACGTCACCGGCAATACGCACCGCGCCGAGTTCTGCATCGACAAGATGTATTCGCCCGACAGCGCCACCGGCCGTCTTGGCTTGCTGGAATTGCGCGCTTTCGAAATGCCGCCGCACGCACGCATGAGCCTGACCCAGCAACTGCTGCTGCGCGGCCTGGTGGCGCGTTTCTGGAAGGAGCCCTACAAGCCGGCGCGCCTGGTGCGCTGGGGGACTGAACTGCATGACCGCTTCCTGCTGCCGCATTTCATCGAACAGGATTTCGCCGACGTGATGGCCGACATGAACGAGGCCGGCTATCCGATGCGTGCCGAATGGTTCGCGCCGCACATGGAATTCCGTTGCCCCAAGATCGGCGACTATGCGGTCAAGGGCATGCAGGTCGAATTGCGGACCGCGCTCGAGCCCTGGCACGTGCTGGGCGAAGAGAACAGCGGCGGCGGCACGGCGCGCTACGTCGATTCTTCGCTGGAACGGCTGCAGGTCAAGATCAGCGGCATGGCCTCCGATCGCTACGTGCTGACCTGCAACGGCGTTTCGGTGCCGCTGCAGCCCACCGGCATCGTCGGCCAGTTCGTGGCCGGCATCCGCTATCGCGCCTGGCAGCCGCCTTCGGCGCTGCATCCGACCATTCCGGTGGATTCGCCGCTGACCTTCGACCTGGTCGATACCTGGAATGGCCGCAGCCTGGGCGGTTGCCAGTATCACGTGGTGCATCCGGGCGGCCGCAATTACGAAACCTTCCCGGTCAATGCCTTCGAAGCGGAAAGCCGCCGCCTGGCGCGCTATTTCCGCATGAACCATACCCCGGGAAAATGGCAGGTCACCCCGGCGCGGGCGTCTATCGAGTTTCCTTTTACGTTAGACTTACGCTACTTCTAAAACTGAGCCGGCCGCGGCCCCGCGCCGCTTGCAAGGCGACACGCCGCACGGGACCTGCTCCCGGCGCGTGCGCCACCCGGCCGCCAATGACTTATGCCCCAGCGTCTCCTGGAAAGCTATCCCGTCGCCAGTGATCGTTACGACGAGATGCTGGCGGCTGACGGCCGCCTGCGCCCGCACTGGCGAACGCTGATCGACCAGCTTGAAAACCTCTCGCCGGAGATGCTGCGCCGGCGCGCCAACGAGGTACGTGACGCCATCGCCTCCGATGGTGTGACCTACAACGTCTATGCCGACCCCAAGGGGGCCAACCGGCCCTGGGAACTGGACCTGCTGCCGCACCTGGTGTCCTCCGAAGAATGGGATTTCCTGGAACGTGCCGTGGCCCAGCGCGCACGGCTGATGAACGGCTTGCTCGCCGACATCTACGGCCCCCAGCACCTGATTGCCGAAGGTCTGCTGCCGCCCGCGCTGGTGTTCGGCCAGCACGGCTACCTGATGCCCTGCCACGGCTGGCAGCCGCCCGGTGGCGTGCATCTGCATGCGTATGCCATCGACCTGGCGCGCTCGGCCGACGGCACCTGGTGGGTCGTGTCGGACCGCACGCAAGGTCCGTCCGGTACCGGGTATGCCTTGCAGAACCGTCAGATCATGTCGCGCGCCATGCCGGAAGCGCTGCGCGACATGCACGTGGAGTCGCCGCACCGCTACTTCCACACCCTGCGCGCGATGTTGACGCGCCTGGCCCCGGCCCAGGGTGAAGTGCCGCTGATCGTGCTGCTCACGCCCGGCCCCTACAACGAAACCTATTCCGAACATGCTTTCCTGGCGCACACGCTGGGCTTCCCGCTGGTGGAAGGGGTGGACCTGACGGTGCGCAGCGACCAGGTATTTCTGAAGACCCTGAACGGCCTGCGCCGCGTGCACGCCATCCTGCGCCGCATGGACGATGACTATTGCGATCCGCTGGAACTGCGCGCCGATTCCGCCCTCGGTGTGCCGGGCCTGACACAGGCTGCGCGACTGGGCAATGTAGTCATCGCCAATTCGCTGGGCAGCGGCGTGCTGGAATCCACCGCACTGCACGGCTTCCTGCCGGCCATCAACGAGCGCCTGTATGGCGAATCGTTGCTGCTGCCTTCAGTAGCGTCGTGGTGGTGCGGCGAAAAGCCGGCGCTCGATTACACGCTGGCGCATCTGGATGAACTGGTGATCGTGCCGGCGTTTTCTTCGATGCGCATGCAGCCGGTATTCGGCCATACCGTCACGGGCACCGCGCGCCGCCGCCTGATCGAAAGCCTGCAACTGCAGCCGCACGCTTATGCCGCCCAGGAATGGGTGCGCCTGTCGCAAGCGCCGGTGATGTCGCGCAGCGGCGACTATCGTTTGATGAACCGCACCATCAGCCTGCGCGTGTTTGCGGTGGCCGATGGCGAAGGTGGCTATCAGGTCATGCCGGGCGGATTGACGCGGGTGGCGCCACGCCAGCGGCGCGACGTGGTCTCGATGCAGCAGGGCGGTACCAGCAAGGATGTGTGGGTGCTGCGTGAAGAGGAGCGTCCGGACCCGGCCATGGCCGATGACAGCCATGGTGCAAAAAACGTCACGGTCATCAGGGGCACGGTGGATGTGTCCTCGCACTCGGGCGAGAACCTGTTCTGGATGGGGCGCTATTCGGAGCGCGTGAAAAATCTCTCGCGCCTCTTGCGCACCACCCTGCAATACACCATGGATGGCCAGACCGAGAGCCGTGGCATGCTGGGCAGTGTCTCGTGGATCTGCAGCCAGCTCGGCGTGCAGATGCCCAAATCCGAACCGCGTCCGACCATCACCGGCCTGCAGCAGAGCCTGCAGGCGGCCGTGGTCGATCCTTCGGCGCCGGTGAGCGTGGCCACGCAGTTGCGCCAGCTCGCCAATGCCGCCTACCAGGTGCGCGAACATCTGTCCTTGGACAACTGGCACGCCCTGACCAAGATGCCGGCCATGGTGCAGGAACGCATCAACACACCGGCCGCTGCACAGCATGTGCTGGGCAACGTCATCGATGCCTGCTCGGGCCTGGCCGGTCATGCGCTGGATGACATGACGCGCGATGCCGGCTGGCAGTTCCTGATGGTGGGCCGCCACATCGAACGCATGGCCAACATGGCGGCGCTCTTCGACAACTTCCTGCGCCTGCCGCCGCAGCGCCAGACGGCGGCACTGTCGTGGCTGCTGGAGGCGGCCAGCAGCATCGTCACCTATCGCGTGCGCTATCGCCGCACGCCGGAGTGGCTGCCGGTGCTGCACCTGCTGGTGTTCGACGTCAGCAATCCGCATGGCATGGCCTACCAGTTCCGCATGCTGCAGCAATACATGGCCGAGATCGCCCAGCAGCTGGGTCTGTTGAGCATGACCATTCCGGCGCACCTGACCAGTCAGCTGGAGGCGATGAACCTGGCCGAGTTTGCGCACGATCATCCCAACGTCGCCGAGGCCAATGCGCGCCTGACGCAATTGATGCGCGATGCCGTCAGCGGCGGCTACATGCTCTCGGATGATCTCTCGCGCCATTACTTCACGCCGCTGACCGCACCGGTCAGCCAGGGGGTATGACATGAGCGAGCGCACCGTCTACCGCATCCATCACCAGACCACTTACCAGTATTCGCTGCCGGTGCGGCTGTCGCACCAGGTGCTGCACCTGACGCCGCGCGAACTGCCGTGGCAGCAATGTCTCTCGCACACCGTCAACGTCTTGCCGTCGCCGCAACTGGTGCGCAGCTACGAAGACAATTTCGGCAACGTCATCAAGGCCTTCTCGCTCGATACCGACCACACCAGTCTCGACGTGCAGGCCGATTCCTGGGTCGCACTCACACCGCGTGCGCAGCCGCAGCCCGGCATGCAGTGGGAGGAAGCGGCCACGGTGATGGCCTATCACGGCGGCCGCATCATGGCACCGGGCATGCTGGAGGCGTCCAATTTCCTGTTCGAATCCTCGCACGTGCGCATCAAGCGCGAGTTCATCCGCTATGCGGCCGAGTGCTTCAGCCCGGGCCTGTCGGTGGTGGAGGGGGTGCGTGCGTTGATGATGCGCATCCATGAGGAATTCGCCTTCGATCCGGCCGCCACCACTGTGTCCACACCGGTGACCGAAGTCTTCGTCAACCGGCGCGGCGTGTGCCAGGACTTCGCGCACCTGATGCTCTCGTGCCTGCGCTCCATCGGATTGGCGGCGCGCTATGTGAGCGGCTATCTGCTCACCGAGCCGCCCCCGGGACAACCGCGCCTGATCGGGGCCGATGCCTCGCATGCCTGGGTCTCGGTGTATTGCCCCGGCGTGGACGGCGGCGAAGGGACGTGGATCGACGCCGATCCGACCAATGGCGTCTTCCCCGATACCAGTCACATCACGCTGGGCTGGGGACGCGATTTCCTCGACATCTCGCCCTTGCGCGGCGTGCTCATCGGCGGCGGGCAGCAGAGCATGCAGGTGGCGGTGACGGTGTTGCCGGGGGAAGAGGCGCAGGGTTTGCAGCTGTCGATCTGAGCGCAATTTTCTGTATTGTCGCCGCAGCGTCGCCACAAAACACAATGGCCACTATTCGAAAGAATAGTGGCCATGTTTGTTTTTCCGCCAGGCTCAGGGTTGCGCTCAATGTGCCCCTGCGTCCGCCACCATCAGCGGCTTGCCGCCATCGGGACGATTGCGGTCGGAGGCCTGCTTGACCAGCAAGGCCACCGTGGACACCAGCGCGGCCACGGCCACCACGGCGAAGACTTCGCTGAAGCCCAGCTGGCGGCGCGTGAGTTCGGCCACCAGGAAGGAACCGGCGATACCGCCGAAGCGCCCCACGCCCAGCATCCAGGCCACGCCGGTGGCACGGCCCCGCGTCGGATAGTAGGCCGCGGCCAGTGCCGGCAGGGAAGATTGCGCGGTATTCATCAAGGTACCGGCCACGAACACCACGACGGTGAGCACGCCCACATTGCCCGCCGCCTGCCCGATGGCAAACACCGCCACCGCAGTGGCGGCAAAGCCGATCGCGATGACGCGGTTGGCGTTGTAGCGGTCCATCAGCCAGCCGAACAGGATGGCGCCCACGCCGCCCAGCGGGAACAGCGCAGCAATGAGCGTGGCGGTCTTGGGAGCCAGGCCGGCATCCTTGAACAGCACCGGCATCCAGTTCACCAGCGCATAGAAGATCACCAGGCCCATGAAGTAGGCCAGCCACAGCATGCAGGTGCCGACCAGGTAGCGCGGTTCGAACAGCAGCGCGATGCCGCTCTTGCCGGTGGGGGCTTCGCCTTGCGGGCCGGTCTCGGCCAGGGTGAAGCGATTGAAAGCGGCGGCCGAGGATGAGATGCGGCGCAGAACCGCGCCGATGCGCTCGGCCGCATAGCCCTTGGCCACCATGTGGCGCACCGATTCCGGCAGGCTGGGCAGCATCACCAGCAACAGCAGCAGCGGGGCGGCACCGCCCAGCATGAGCACGCTGCGCCAGCCCCACAGCGGAATCATCCACGCCGCCAGGAAACCACCCAGCGCTGCGCCCAGCGGGAAGCCGCAGAACATGGCATTGGTCAGCATGGCGCGGCGCGCGGCCGGGCTGTATTCGCTGGTGAGCGTGACCGCATTGGGCATGGCCGCGCCCAGGCCCAGGCCGGTCAGGAAGCGCAGGATGGTCAGCTCCTGCAGGTTGCCGGCGAAGGCCGAGCCCAGGCAGGCCACGCCCATCACCAGCACCGACAGCAGCAGGATCTTGCGGCGGCCGTAGCGGTCGGCCAGAGGGCCCGACGTCAGCGCACCGGCGGCCAGGCCGAACAACGCGGCGCTCAACACGGGAGCCAGGTCCGGCTTGGCGATGCCCCAGTCCTTGAGCAGCGAGGGGGCGATGAAGCCGATGGCGGCGGTGTCGAAGCCGTCCAGCAGGACGACGAAGAAGCACAGCGCGAAGATCAGCCATTGATAGCGCGAGAAGGGCTCGCGGTTGATGAACGCCTGGACGTCCAGGGCAGGGGTGTCTGGTCTCATGTCTCTCTCTTCTGGATGTTGGGGGGTACGGCTGTTTTATTTTTTGTGCGAAAAGTATAAAACAATGCAGAAGTTATTTGTGCGGTCAGTGCGCATATGTGCGGTTAGCGAACACAATCGTGTTTTGTGAAAGAAAACACAAAGGCCCCCGGCCGCTGGCGTTGAGCGGGCAGGGGAGGAAATGCACGGTGAAGGAAACTGTCCGAAAACCCAAGCCAGCCATGGGCGCTGGCGTCGGGCAGTTCTGCTCAGGGGGTACGGATATGATCGATCAGGGCGATGGTGGCTTCATCGGGAGGCGGCGTGAGCAGGCTGACGATGACCATGGCAGCCATCCCGACCGGGACGCCGAAGATGCCGGCCGAGATCGGCGCGATGTGGAACCATTGCCCGGCGGCACTGCCGCCGAAGGCGGGGTTGGTGTGCAGCATGTAATACACGCACATCAGGAAGCCGCAGACGATGCCGGCAATCGCGCCGGCCTGGTTGGCGCGCTTCCAGAACACGCCCAGCACCAGCGCCGGGAACAGCGTGGAAGCCGCCAGCGAGAAGGCCGCACCGACCATGGAGAGGATGTCGCCCGGTTTCAATGAGGCGGCATAGGCCGCCAGCAGCGCCACTACCAGCAACAGCAGCTTGGAGATGGTCACGCGTTTTTGCGTGGAAGCGCTGGGGTCGACCACCTTGTAATACACGTCATGCGAGAGCGCATTGGAGATCGTCAGCAGCAGTCCATCCGCGGTGGAGAGTGCTGCCGCCAGCCCGCCTGCTGCCACCAGTCCGGAGACGAAATACGGCAGGCCGGCGATCTCGGGCATGGCCAGCACGATGATGTCGCCATCCATGGAAATCTCGCCCAGCTGCACCAGGCCATCGCGATTGAGATCGTTGATGGAGACCAGTGGATTGAGCTTGTCCATGTTGGCCCAGTAATACACCCAGTCCGGCAAGTGACTGTAGCTGCTGCCCACCAGCGAAGTGTAGATGTCGTATTTCACCAGTACGGTGAGCGCCGGCACCGTGAGGTAGATCAGCATGATGAAGAACAGCGTCCAGAACACCGAGCTGCGCGCCCCCGCCACGGTGGGCGTGGTGTAGTAGCGCATGAGGATGTGCGGCAGCGCCGCCGTACCCAGCATCAGGCAGAACACCAGCGCCAGGAAATTGTTGCGTTTGATGTCCGAGCTCTGCTGGTCGCGACCGGGGAAGGGTTCGGTCTGCGAGACCGGTGGCTGCGCGCGTGCAAGATTGGCCGCGCGTGCTTCGGTCCATTTGCGTTCTGCCTCCTGGGGGGACTTGGGATAGGACGATAGCGCGCGGCTGGCGGCCTTGATGTCGGCCAGCGAAGCGTGGCTATCACGCCGTACCTGGTCGGCCTGATTTTGCGCCTCCACACGTCCATCGAGCCAGGATTGCGGCAGGCCCTTGAGCTTGCGGTCGTAGTCATCGGCGCGCGCCTGGAAGATCTTGCGCACTTCCTTTTCCTTGGGGTCGTCTTCCAGTTTGTGTTCCAGCGCCGAGAGCTTGGGCAGCACCGCGCCATAGGCCACGGGCGGCACCGGTACCGTCGCATGCTTGGCCGAGAGCCAGATCACCGGGATCAGGTAGGCGAACAGGATGATGATGTATTGCGCCACCTGGGTCCAGGTGATGGCGCGCATGCCGCCCAGGAAGGAGCACACCAGGATGCTGGCCAGCCCGAGGAAGATGCCGATGGAAAAATCGATGCCGGTGAAGCGCGAAGTGATCAGCCCCACGCCATAGATCTGCGCCACCACATAGGTGAAGGAGATCAGGATGGTGGCCGCCACGGCCAGGATGCGGATCACGTTGACCCCGTGGCTGCCGGGTCTGCCCGGATAGCGCGCGGCCAGGAAATCGGCGATGGTGTATTGCCCGAACTTGCGCAGGTAGGGCGCGATCAGCAGGGCCACCAGGACGTAGCCGCCGGTCCAGCCGAGGATGTAGGCCAGCCCGTCGAAGCCCTGCAGGTAGAGGCCGCCGGCCAGGCTGATGAAGGTCGCCGCCGAGATCCAGTCGGCGGCCGTGGCCATGCCGTTGAAGAGCGGTGGCACGCGCCGTCCGGCGACATAGTATTCGGGCACGTCGGAGGTGCGGCAGACCACGCCGATGCCGGCATACAGGCCGATGGTGACGAACAGGAACAGGTAGCCGATCCACGAGCGCGGCATGCCCTCGCGCTCCAGGATGGCCAGCACGCACAGGAAGATGATGAAACCCAGCGTATAGAAACCATAGTAGCGGCACAGCCGCCGGAAAAAGTCCTTGTTACTCTCCATGCCAGTGCTCGCCTTGTTCACGTCGGACCAGTTGTTCGATGCGGCGCATGCGGCGCACGTAGAGGACCACGATGGCCAGGTAGATCAGCATCATGCCCTGCGCGGCCATGTAGAAGGAGACCGGCCAGCCGAACAGGTGTACCCGGTCCAGTTCGCGCGCGAAGTAGATGAAGAAGAACGTGGCGGCGAACCACAGCACCAGCAGCCAGGCCGTCATGCGGCGGGTGCGGTGCCATTGGTTGCCGGGGTCCGGGGGAGGCGTGCCGTGGTCCATGTCAGGTGATGTCGTCGAAGAAGGGCGTGCGCGGCATCATGCGAAAGCTCACGCGAAAGAGGCTGCCCGGATATTTGGGATCGCTGCTGCGCGGATTGTGGGTGATCTCGACGATCGCCTCATGCTGCTGCGCGATCTCGCGCACGATGGCCAGGCCCAGGCCGCTGCCGGTGCTGGGCGTGCCGAGGATGCGATAGAAACGTTCGAACACGTTGGTGCGTTCGGCCACCGGAATGCCGGGACCGTTGTCTTCCACTTCGAGGATGGCCAGGCCTCCGCCCTCATCGGTGCGCGCGCGCACGGTGACGCGGCCATTGCCATCGTGCGGGGTGTAATGCAGGGCATTGTCCAGCAGGTTGGATAACAGTTCGCGCAGCATCACCGGGTTGCCGGTGATGAGGATGGGGTGATCCGGCTGCTCGAAACCGAGGTCGATGCGCTGGGTGAAGGACATCGGCACCCAGTCCTGCACCACGCTGCGCGCCAGTTCGTTCAACTCCAGCGGGACCATGCCGCCGGATTGCGATTGCTGGTTTTCGGCGCGCGCCAGTGACAGCAATTGATTGACCAGGCGCGTGGCGGTTTCCGAACTCTTGGCCAGTTGTTCCAGCGAACGGCGCACGTCGTCCTGGTCATCCTGCCGCAGCGCCAGTTCGGATTGCATGCGCATGCCGGCCAAGGGCGTCTTCATCTGGTGCGCGGCATCGGCAATGAAGCGCTTCTGGATGGCGATGGTCTGCGATAGCCGCGCCAGCATGTCGTTGAGCGAACGTACCAGCGGGGAAATCTCTTCGGGCACCTGGCCGGAGTCGATGGGCGAGAGATCGTCGGGGCGACGCGCACGGATGCGCTGCTGCAATTCCGACAGCGGAGACAGGCCGCGCGAGAGTGCGAACCACACCAGCGCCAGCGCCACCGGCAGGATCACGAACTGCGGCAGGATCACGCCCTTGATGATTTCATTGGCCAGTTGCGCGCGCTTTTCCAGGGTCTCGCCGACCTGCACGGTGGCAATGCGCGGCTCGCGCTGGGCAGCGCGCTGGGCGGCGCTGCGGCGCAGGTCTACCTGCAGGGTGGCGATGCGTACATCACTGCCGTGCAGGATGTCGTTGCGGAATTGCACCGTGCCAAGTGTGATGCGATCTTCGTCGGCTGGCGGTTGCGGCATGTCGACGTCGCCTTCGACATATTCGCCATTGGGGCCGGTGACCTTGTAGTAGATGTTGTCGATGTCGTCGGCGCGCAGCAGGTCGCGTGCCGAGACCGGCAGGCGCGCCACCACCTTGCCGTTGACTTCCGAGACCTGCTGCGCGAGCACGGTCACGCTGTCTTCCAGCGCGCGGTCGAAGGGCTGGTTGGCAATCGACTGCGCAATCAGGTAAGTGATGGCGATGCTCATCGGCCACAGCAGCAGCAGCGGGGCCAGCATCCAGTCGAGGATCTCGCCGAACAGTGAACGCTGGATGCGTTCCACCGGTTGCGTCGCCAGGGCGGCGCGGCGCTTCTTGCGGGGCGTGGGAGCAGCGGGAGCGGCAGTGGACTCCGGCGCGGCCTCGGGCGACGGAGTGGATGAAGCAGCGGGGGAGGGATCGCGCGCGGTCATGGGGGATCAGCGCGCGGCTTGCCAGTGTGAAGCGAAGGCGGACGCGGCCTCAGCCCGCGCTGTTGGAGGCCGCCAGCGGGGCAGCGCCGTTCTCGGGCAGCTTCTCCAGGCAATAGCCGAGCCCGCGCACGGTGGCGATGCGTACGCCGCCGACCTCGATTTTCTTGCGCAGACGATGGACATAGACCTCGATGGCATTGTTGCTGACTTCCTCTCCCCATTCGCACAGGTGGTCCACCAGCTGTTCCTTGGAGACCAGGCGGCCGGTGCGTTGCAATAATACTTCGAGCAGCCCCAGTTCCCGCGCCGACAGTTCCAGCATCTGTTCGCCGATGTAGGCAATGCGGCCGACCTGGTCGAAGGACAGCGGACCATGTTTGATGACCGTCGGCCCGCCGCCGGCACCGCGCCGGGTCAGCGCCCGTACCCGTGCTTCCAGTTCGGAGAGCGCAAAAGGCTTGGCCATGTAGTCGTCGGCACCGAGATCGAGGCCTTGCACGCGCTGTTCCACCGAATCGGCGGCCGTCAGGATCAGCACCGGCAGGCGCGAATTGCGCGCGCGCAGGCGGCGCAGCACCTCCAGGCCGGACATCTTGGGCAGGCCCAGGTCGAGGATCAGCAGGTCGAAATCCTGGGTGGACAAGGCGGAATCGGCTTCCACCCCGTTCTTGACGCAATCGGCGGCATAGCCGGAATGGCGCAGGGAACGGGTCAGCCCGTCGGCCAGTACGCTGTCGTCTTCAGCAAGGAGGATGCGCATAAGAATCGGTCAGCGAGGCAAGGCCGGCTGAATTGTCTCGGATGGTTGAATTATTGTGATACCTTTTCATTCATATTCCACTAATTCAACCCCCAATGCAAATCAGGGATTGCCTGATGAGCGCTGTCCTTGAGACAGGTCAGGTCGCGGGTTTGAAGTGTAACAATTCAGATCGGGGCATTGAAGTCTGAAGCTTAGGCCTTATAGTAGGAGGCGTCAGCAAGATTTACTTGCTGGCAGCGCAATTTTTGTTGATATAATTTCTCGCATCCATTTCTGGAAAACCGCTGGAAAATCTGATGAAACGTTTGTGGGTCCTGCTGCTGATCTGTCTGCTCCCGGTGCAAGTATTTGCAGCGGTGCTGACGTACGCCAGCTCGATGGCCGCAACCGACTTCGCAGTCCCGGCCCCGGTGCAAGCCGCCGTGGCGACCCAGCATCTGGTGTCCAAGACCGTTTCCCTGTCCGACCAGGCCGCTTCACTCAGTGATGACCAGTCGCACGCCCTGGTGGCCGATGCCGCCGGCAGCGATGACGACAGCACCGGTTACGCCGACAGCGGTGAAGATTTCTCCACGCACGCCGGTATCGGTGACGAGCCCGTGCTGATGCAATCCCTGGCCATGGTGCCGCAAACTTCCCGCCTGGCGCCCGCTCTGCGTAGCGATGCCGCCCTGCAACCCCCGTTCCTGCCCCGCGCAGGACGTCCTCCCCGGGCCTGATCCCGTCGCCACGCGCGACAGGTTTTGCTGCGCCCGCTGAACTGCCCCTGATGGATTGAGGCTTCGCGCCGTGCGACAGCAGGACCCTGCGCGTGCGCGGCCAGCGTCGGCCTGCCCGCGCCGGTGCTGATCCTCCAGGGCACACCTGTTCCAGTGATTCCGAATTACGGCCGATGTGACCGCATCACATCATCAGAATCCTTTAGGAGATAGCATGAAAAAAGCATTTGTCGCGCTGATAGTGGCGGTCATGACGCTGTCTGTTGGCATGTCGGCCGTCGAAGCCAAGCGTCTTGGCGGTGGCGGTTCGATCGGCAAACAGTCTTCCAGCGCCAGCCGTCAGGCGCAGAGCCCTGCCCCGATGCAGCAGAACCAGGCCGCCGCTGCCAAGCCGGCCGCGCCTGCTGCCGCTCCGGCTGCAGCCGCCGCCAAGCCGAGCATGTGGAAGGGCCTGCTGGGTGGCGCCTTGCTGGGCCTGGGCCTGGGCGCGCTGCTGTCGCACTTCGGCCTGGGTGGCGCACTGGCCAGCATGATCAGCACCATCCTGACCGTGGCCCTGATTGCCCTGGCGATCATGTTCGTGATCCGCCTGTTCCGCCGCAAGTCGGAATCGGCACAGTCCGCGCAACCGGCTCCGGCCTGGGCCAGCGCTGCACCGCAAGCGGCTGACAACGCATCGTCCACGCCGCAGATCGGTTCCATGCTCAAGACCGACCAGTCCGCCGCCTCGACCACCCAGAGCGGTTTCGGTGGTGGTTTCGGCAATGCCGAGGCAGCGCCTGCCTACGGTATCCCGGCCGGTTTCGACACCGTGGGCTTCGTGCGCAATGCCAAGACCTACTTCATCCGCCTGCAAGCGGCATGGGACAAGGCTGACATCAACGACATCCGCGAATTCACGACGCCCGAGATGTTTGCCGAGCTGCGCCTGCAGATCCAGGAACGCGGTGCTGCTGCCAACCAGACCGACGTGGTCTCGCTGGATGCGGAAGTGCTGGGCGTGGAAACCGTGGGCAATGATTACCTGGCCAGCGTGAAGTTCTTCGGCTTCATCAAGGAAGATCCGACCGCCTCGCCGGCCCAGTTTGCCGAGATCTGGAACCTGTCCAAGCCGGCTGCCGGCCAGGGCGGCTGGGTGCTGGCAGGTATCCAGCAGCTCGATCCGGTCCAGGGCTGAGTCACCGGCCCGGACAAATTGGCAAGAACGTTCATGTAGCAAGGTTCAGTTTGGCGCGGAAGGCGGCGGTTAGTGGATGAGCGTCGCCAGTCCGTTTTACCGCCGGCTTTTGCCGGCGGTTTTTTTTGTTCGCTTTGTTCTGCATTCCACGCCTGAAGTTTTCTTCATTTCGGTCCGGAGCCGCCCAAGTGGCGGGCATCATCTTTCCTGTTCCGGCCTTTTCCTTCGTATCGCAGCGTCCCATAAAAAAAGCACCGCATCAGCGGCGCTTGTGAGATTGCTCGTCCGGCGCAGTGCCGGGGCGCTCCCGATCCCGGTCGCGTCGGGGAAGACGTCCGTCCGACAAGGGAAACAGCAGCGCCACCACCACCAGGATGACCAGCAATACCAGCGTGATCTGGTCCAGTCCGTCCATGCTCATGCCACCTTGTCGGCGGCCCAGATGGCGACGTCGGCCGTGTCGACCTTCTTGGGCAACAGGCCGGCGGCGAAGAAGGTATCGGCGATGCGTTGCTGCTCGCCCAACGCCTCGCGCTTGACCGCACGTACCTCGTAGCTGCGGCGGCTGTTGGCCAGTTCGATGGTATCCGCATCCAGTCCCCAGAGCGGGGCCAGGAACGCGGCTGCCTCGCGCGGCTGTTGCTTGACCCAGAGGCCGGTCTTCTTCAGTTCATCGAACACCACCCGCAAGACCTCGGGCCGCGCCTGCGCGAAGCTGGCCGAGGCCAGGTAGTAGCGCTGGTAATCGGCTACGCCGCGTCCGTCGGAGAGGATGCGCACCTGCGACTGCCGCTGCACGCCCGCCAGGAATGGGTCCCAGGTGACCCAGGCGTCGACGCTGCCGCGTTCGAAGGCGGCGCGGCCATCCGCCGGCGACAGGTAGGCGGGCTGCACATCGCTGAATTTCAATCCGGCTTTTTCCAGCGTGGCGATCAGCAGGTAATGCACGCCGGCCGCCTTGGTCACGGCGATCTTCTTGCCCTTGAGATCGCTGGCCGTGCGCAGTGGCGAATCGGCCCGCACCACGATGGCCTGTGCGGCGGGCGAGGGCGATTCCTGCGCGATGTAAGCCAGTTTGGCGCCGGCGGCCTGGGCGAACACGGGTACGGTATCGGCCACGTCGGCACTCAGGTCGACGCCGCCTACATTGAGCGCCTCCAGCAGCGGCAGGCCGCTGGCGAATTCATGCCAGCTGATCTTGGCCCCGCTCGGTGCCAGCAGCTTTTCCAGGGTGCCGTTGGCTTTCAGGATGGTCAGCAGCGTCGAGGATTTCTGATAGCCGATGCGGATGGCCTGGTTGCTCTGGGCCAGCACGCTGGCCGGCGCCAGGGCGCCCAGACCCAGTGCCGCGCCGGTCTTGAGGAAGCGGCGGCGGTTGGATGCGTGGTCGTGAAGGGACATGGATAAGCTCAAAAGTAGGTCAGGATTTCTGCTGGCTGGATTGCCGGCGTGCGTCGCGCCAGCCCAGGCTTTTCTGTTCGACGGCGCGCAACAGGCTGTCGCTGACTTTGCCCAGCAGGGCCAGGATCAGGATCGCGGACAGCACCAGGTCCGGCCGGCTGCTTTCGCGCCCATCCGAGAGCAGGTAGCCCACGCCCTTGGTGGCAGCGATCAGTTCGGCCGCCACCAGGAACATCCACGCCAGGCTCAGTCCCCCGCGCAGGCCGGCAAACAGGTAGGGCAGGGAGGCTGGCAGCAGGATGTGGCGGATCAGTTCGCCGGTGCTGAGGCCGGAGCTGGTGCCGACTTCGATCAGCTTGTGGTCGATGTCGCGAATGCCGGCCACCAGATTCAGGTACACCGGGAAAAACGCACCGATGGCAATCAACACTACCTTGGGCGTTTCGTCGATGCCCAGCCACAGCAGCAGGAGCGGAATCCAGGCCAGGCTCGGGATGGCGCGCAGCGCCTGGAAACTGGGTTCCAGCAGGGCTTCGGCGCGGCGGCTGATGCCGACCAGTAGCCCCAGGGCCACCGCCAGCACGCTGCCGATCACGAAGCCGGAAGCCACACGGGCGAGACTGGCAGCGATATGCGGCAGCAATTCACCGCGCTGCGCCAGTGACCACAGGGTGTGTGCCAGCTCGCTGGGCGGCGGCAGCAGGCGCGCGGGAATCCAATCCAGCCGCGCACCGGCTTCTACCGCCAGCAGGAACAGCAAAGGAACGATCCAGCCGGTGAAACGCCCCGGGCGATAGCCATCGTCATGCGGCCAGCCCCGGCGGCGCGGGGTGGCCGCGCGCGCCACGGGCGGCTTGGCGCCGTCCAGCTGGGGCGTGGCCTGCAGCGTGGCCGGAAGCGGGATGGGATCAGCCATGGCCTCAGGCCTTCACCACGCCCTGCGCATAGCTGGGATCGATCAAGGCATTGATGGTGCGCGGCAGGTCGGTGCCGCTCTTGACCAGGTCTTCTTCCAGCAGGATGGGCGAGGCTGCGCGCAGCGCTTCGATGTGTTCGCGGCCGATCTGCGGTTGGGAAAAATCGTTGCGCTTCAGTTGCAGGCGCGCCACCGGGGCCGACAGCTTGGACTCTTCCGACAGCAGGGCCACGGTCTCATCGGGATGGGCGATGATCCAGGTGCGCGCACGTTCATAGGCGGCGAGCACGCGCTTGACCTGGTCCGGATGACGGGCGGCGAACGTGTCGCTGACGTTGAGGAAACCGTAGGTGTTGAAGTTGACGTTGCGGTAGATCAGGCGTGATCCGGCTTCCAGTTCGCTGGCAGCCAGATGGGGATCGAGCCCGGCCCACGCGGCCACACGGCCCTGTTCCAGTGCGGCGCGGCCATCGGCGTGCTGCAGGTGGACGATTTCGACGTCGCTCTTCTTGAGGCCATTCTCATGCAGTGCGCGCAGCAGGAAGAGATACGGATCGGTGCCCTTGGTGGCGGCGATCTTCTTGCCCTTGAGTTCGGTGATGGACTTCACCGTCGACTCCTTGCCCACCGCCAGCGCCGTCCATTCCGGACGCGAATAGATGTACACCGCCTTGACCGGATTGCCGTTGGCCCGTGCCAGCAGGGCAGCCAGGCCGGCGGTGCTGCCGAAGTCCACGCTGTCGCTGTTGAGATATTCGAGCGCGCGGTTGCTGCCGGCGCTGAGGACCCATTTGACTTCCGTGCCTTGCGCCTTGAGGTCTTCCTCCAGCCAGCCGAACTTGCGCAGCACCAGGCTGGGCGGCGAGTAGTAGGCATAGTCCAGGCGGATGGTCTTGGGCGGCTGTGCGGCACGCGCCAGCAGGGGCGCGCTGCCCAGTACGGTAGCGCCGAGCGCGGCGGGGGCCAGGCGCAGGAAGTCTCTGCGTTGCATGAATGGGTTCTCACTTGGTTGGATCGCCCCGCACGAGGTGGCGCAGCACGGCCATGGCCGGCCGCACAGGCGGGACAAACCGACACTCTAAGGACGAAGCTCTGGCGGAAGAACGACTATTTTCGCGCTTGCATATGCGGGCGGCGCATGTGGCCGCAGGCCCGAACGGGGGGCATTCCATGGCGGCCGATGGCCGTCATGTCCTCATGCAGAGATGCAGAGGTGCAGAGGTGCAGAGATGTACAGATGCAGTTGTGTAGAGGAGACGGGATGCGGCCCTTCAGTCATGTAGTCCGCTGCAGGAGTGGCAGACCGGCCAGGCAGAGAGAGGAGGACGAGGCGGACGATGAGGCCACGGAGAAGATGCGTCTCCGTACGCGCCTCATCGATTTACGGCAGGCACAGTTCGAACAGCGCACCACCATCCGGATGATTGGACAGGCGCGCTTCGCCATGCCGGGTCTCCTTGTTGTGGGCGGTGGCAATGGCATTGCACAGATCCATGCCCAATCCGGTGGACGGCTTCTTTTCCTGGGTGCCGATGCCGGGGCCATCGTCGCGCACCGTGAAGATCACGCCGCCTTCCGGATGCTTGCGGCAGCCCAGCGCGATCTGCGAGCGAGCAAAGCGGCTGGCATTCTGCAGCGCCGCTTCCAGCGCCAGCGCCACCAGGTGTTCATCGAAGAAGCCGATCACCGGCATGTCGGTTTCGTCCACCCGCAGGGTGATGTCGCTGCTGCGGGAGACGCCGTGCTCGCGCACCAGCGCATCGAGGAAGTCCAGCGGCGAGACCGCCTCGACCTGCGCGCGCAGGCCCTGGGAATCGGCCTTGTAGAGGGTCAGGAAGGCGATCAGTTTTTCCTGCAGGGCCAGGCAGGTGACATGGGCCTGCTGGACGCGCGGCACGTCGTCGGACAGGCGGCGCAATTCCCCCTCCAGCACGCCCAGTGAGTTTTTGATGTCGTGAATGATGATCGCGGCAAGCTTGGGATCCATGGTCAGCTCTTCGGGGCTACTTTGGTCAGGGTGTCGCGCAGGAATTTGTGCATCTTCGCGACTCTATCGTTGCCGGGAATCAGGCGGTCCAGGGTGGCCAGGTAGCGGCGCACGCGCTTGACGTATTCTTCGTTCCAGCCGCGCTGGCTCATCCACAGCAGATGCAGCTGGGCGGCCGCCAGCAGCACGCCGGTGTTCTCCGGCATGCTGGCCAGCGCCTCTTCCAGCCGCGCCAGCGACTCGTCGGGCTTGGCGCTGCGCATGAGGGCATTGGCTTCGGCGATGATGCTCATGCAGTGCTTGACGGCACCGTCGATGAGCTCTTCGGCCAGGTTGGCGCGGCCGGTATCGGCCAGCACCTTGCGCGCCAGCATCTGCAGGGTCTTGTTCTCGTGGTCGGACTTGACCGCCTCGGCGATCAGCTTGGCACCTTCCTCATCCTTGCCCATCGAGAAGGCGGCCTTGGCCAGCGCCAGGGTGGCGGTGTCCGAGGCTTCCTTGCCGGCCGCCTGGCGGGCCGTCTCGAAGGCTTGCTGGGCCGAGATGGTGTCGCCCAGCTGGACGTAGGCCTGGGCCTGCACGGCGGCCTGCGCGGAGACGAAGAGGTTGGATTCCTCGTAGCGGCGCGGCGCGCTTTCCAGCAAACGCAGCGCGGCATCCGGGTCGCCGCTGTCGATGTGCACCTGGGCCAGCGAGAGCAGGTCGGTCGGTTGCGCGGTGAGCGAACCCTTGGTGTGCTTCAGCACCTTGTCATAAGCCTCGCGCGCCTGGTCGAGATGGCCGCTGCGGTAGGCCACGTCGCCCACCAGGCGGCTGCGGCGCGCCGAGGGGATGATCTCGGAAGACTTGGTCAGCGCCTCCAGCGCGCCTTCCTGGTTGCCCTGGGCTTCGTCGATCTGCGCCATCAGGTCGTAGGCGGCGATGAACTGCTTGTTCTGCGCCAGTACGTCTTGCACGATCACGCGCGCATCATCCATCTGGCCGGCCACGATGTTGCAGCGGGCCAGGCCGATCTTGGCCCACACCAGGTCGTCGCGCATGGCCAGGGCCTGCTTGTAGACCTCGCGCGCTTCGTCGATGCGGCGCTGTTCGATCAGCAGCGTGCCCTTGGTCTTCATGATCTCGACGATCCACTTGGGCGCCGACTTGAGCACGTTGTCGCATTCGATGATGGCGCCGGTGATGTCCTTGCGCTTCATCTTCTCGGTCACCGGCAGCATGGCGTGCTGCTTTTCCAGCAGGCGGTCCACGCGTTCGGCGATGCGGCTGGCCGTCAGCGGCTTCAACATGTAGGCGTCGGGCTGGAACTCGGCGGCGCTGGCCACCAGGTTGTAGCCGCTCTCGGCCGTCACCATGATGAACATGCAGGTCGGCGAGAGCATGTTCTGGGTGCGGAAGAACTCCAGCAGCTGCTGCCCGTTGCTTTCCTTGTTGAGGTTGTAGTCGCAGATGATCAGGTCATAGGTGCCGGACTGCACGAAGCGGATGGCTTCATCGGGCGTGGCAGCCTGGTCGACCTTGGTCACGCCGAGCTGCCCGAGGTGCATGCGAATGTTCTGGCGCATCGTCGGCATGTCGTCGATGACCAGGCAGCGCAGGGCGCTGATGTGGCTGAAGGGCACTAAACTCATGAGAACGGTCTGTAAAGCGATCTGTAAGGCGATCTGTTCGGGATTGCGGAATGCCGTGGGCTGAATAATTGCCGCAGCGCAATATCGTGCAAGATGACGACTATTGTTGCCAATTAAGCCATTGCTGACGAATTATTCCCCCCAACTCGCGAGTGTGCCGTTTTTTTTCCTTCCATGCATCATTCGTCTGCGATTTATGAAGTTTTTGGCGGGGCGGGCTCTCGTATAATTGTGGTTTTCGCCCACGGATGGAATTAGGGCCGACAAAAACGCTTGCACTAAGCACTGTTTTTTTATACAGTATCGCTCTATCGGGGCGGTCATCCACTGCCCCCCGGGCAACACCCGCGGCCTGCCAGCGATGGCCAGCCACCGCGAGCAAGATCCAAGCAACATTCAAGCAACATCAGCAAGACTCCCCCTGACACCCGTCTTCACGACATTTTGCCGAGAGAGATTTATGGACGACAAAAAAGCTGCGAACAACTCTGAAAAGAGCAAGGCGCTGGCCGCCGCGTTGGCACAGATTGAAAAGCAGTTTGGCAAGGGCTCGGTGATGCGCATGGAAGATGGCGTCATCGCTGAGGAAATCCAGTCCGTGTCCACCGGCTCCCTGGGCCTGGACATCGCCCTGGGCATCGGCGGCCTGCCGCGCGGCCGCGTGATCGAAATCTACGGTCCCGAATCCTCGGGCAAGACCACCCTGACCCTGCAATCGATCGCCGAAATGCAGAAACTGGGCGGCACCTGCGCCTTCATCGACGCCGAGCACGCGCTGGATGTCACCTACGCGCAAAAGCTGGGCGTAAACCTGAACGACCTGCTGATCTCGCAGCCCGACACCGGCGAACAAGCCCTGGAAATCTGCGACGCCCTGGTGCGCTCCGGTGCGGTGGACCTGATCGTGGTCGACTCCGTGGCCGCGCTGACCCCCAAGGCTGAAATCGAAGGCGACATGGGCGATTCCCTGCCGGGCCTGCAAGCCCGCCTGATGTCGCAGGCGCTGCGCAAGCTCACCGGCAGCATCAACCGCACCAACACCACCGTGATCTTCATCAACCAGATCCGCATGAAGATCGGTGTCATGTTCGGCAACCCGGAAACCACCACCGGCGGTAACGCGCTGAAGTTCTACGCTTCCGTGCGCCTGGACATCCGCCGCACCGGTTCGATCAAGTCGGGTGATGAAGTCATCGGCAGCGAAACCAAGGTCAAGGTCGTCAAGAACAAGGTTGCGCCCCCGTTCCGCGAAGCCCACTTCGACATCCTGTATGGCGAAGGCACTTCCCGCGAAGGCGAGATCCTGGACCTGGGTTCGGAACACAAGGTGGTCGAGAAGTCCGGTGCCTGGTACAGCTACAACGGCGAGCGCATCGGCCAGGGCAAGGACAATGCCCGTAACTACCTGAAGGAACATCCGGAACTGGCTCGCGAGATCGAGAACAAGGTCCGTGTCGCCCTGGGCGTGCCGGAACTGGCCGGTGGCGAAGCGGAAGCCAAGGCTTCCTGAATCCGCGCTTAAAGGATTCAAGCGCCATCGCGGCGACAGGGTTTGCCTGAGCCCTGGGTGTCGTGATGGTGGCTTGTTTATCTCGCTGGTGCCGTGCTGTGTTGGCGGTCTCAGGGGGAGGTAATACCGCAGTACAGCAAGTTCGCAACATGCCAAGACCGCCGATCAGCCTGAAAGCAAGGGCGCTCAAATATCTCTCTTCACGTGAGCATAGTCGCCAGGAACTTGCGCGTAAGCTTGCCCCTTACGCGCAAGAGGGCGATGACATCGAAGAGCTCCTGCAATGGCTGGAGCAGTCCCGTTTCCTTTCCCAGGAACGTTTTTCCGAATCGCTCGTGCATCGCCGCTCGGCGCGCTACGGCAATCAGCGCATCATCTCCGAACTTCACGGCCATGGCATTGAAGGTGAAGCCATCGCCGAACTGAAGGCCGATCTGGCCGCCGGGGAGGGCGAGCGTGCCGCGCAGGTGCTGCGCCGCAAGTACGCCGCACCTCCCGAGGATGCCGAGACCCGCGCCAAACAGATGCGCTTCCTCCAGCAGCGCGGTTTTTCCCATCGCAGCATCCGCGAAGCCTTCCAGACCGCCTGGGCCGACGACGAAGAATCCGCCTGAACCCAAGCTGCATCCAGCAGGGCCGGCCCGGCCAAGCACATTTTTCCCGCGTTTTCCTCGAAATCTCCCACCGGCGTGCGGCCTTGTCCTGCCCGATGGTAATTCCTGCGCATTGCGCCCGGTGTTAGCGCTACCGGCCAACAGGCCGTTTGTCGTGTGCTAGAATTCGGAAGTTTTTGCTGCGGCGCGCAAGCCTGAGGAGATACCGCGTGTTGCCGGTTTGTTAAAACGGCGCAACGGTGCAAGGCCCACGTCAGGAGCAGGAATGGATAATGCGAACGCTTCGGCGCAAGCTGGTGCGTTTCGACTATCAGACCAACTAAAGCAGACGGCATGCATATGCCCAATTCGACGAATTCACTCGCAACCCGCGCAGCTCACGCCTGCGCCCGACTCCATCCGGCAACGGATGCGACCCCCGCCTGCGGGTTGCAGTCTGCTTTCTGGTCGGCCGGCTCAATGCCGGCTTCCGAATTTCAATCCGGCAAGTTTCATTCATTCAGTGTCTAAAGGGAAGCTCCCATGAAAATCCATGAGTATCAGGGTAAAGAAATCCTGCGCCAGTTCGGCGTAACCGTGCCGCGCGGCATTCCTTGCATGTCGGTCGACGAAGTCGAAGCGGCTGCCCAGAAGCTCGGCGGCCCGGTGTGGGTCGTCAAGGCCCAGATCCATGCAGGCGGCCGCGGCAAGGGCGGTGGCGTGAAGGTGGCCAAGTCCATCGAGCAGGTCAAGGAGTACGCCAACCAGATCATGGGCATGCAGCTGATCACCCACCAGACCGGCGCTGAAGGCCAGAAGGTGCGTCGCCTGCTGATCGAAGAAGGCGCGGACATCAAGAAGGAACTGTACGTTTCCCTGGTCACCGACCGCGTCTCGCAGAAGGTCGTCCTGATGGCCTCCAGCGAAGGCGGCATGGACATCGAAGAAGTTGCCCACAGCAACCCGGAAAAGATCCACAACGTCATCATCGACCCGATCGATGGCCTGACCGACGCCCAAGCCGACGACGTGGCTGCCAAGATCGGCGTGCCTGCCGCATCGATCCCGGCTGCTCGCCAGAACCTGCAAGGCCTGTACAAGGCTTACTGGGAAACCGACGCTTCCCTGGCTGAAATCAACCCCCTGATCCTGACCGGCGACGGCAAGGTCATCGCCCTGGACGCCAAGTTCAACTTCGACTCCAACGCCCTGTTCCGTCACCCGGAAATCGTCGCCTACCGCGACCTGGACGAAGAAGATCCGGCTGAAGTCGAAGCTTCCAAGTTCGACCTGGCCTACATCTCCCTGGACGGCAACATCGGCTGTCTGGTCAACGGTGCCGGCCTGGCCATGGCCACCATGGACACCATCAAGCTGTTCGGCGGCGAGCCGGCCAACTTCCTGGACGTGGGCGGCGGCGCCACCACCGAGAAGGTCACCGAAGCCTTCAAGATCATGCTGAAGAACCCCGAACTGAAGGCCATCCTGGTCAACATCTTCGGCGGCATCATGCGCTGTGACGTGATCGCCGAAGGCGTGATCGCGGCTTCCAAGGCCGTCTCGCTGAAGGTGCCCCTGGTGGTCCGCATGAAGGGCACCAACGAAGACCTGGGCAAGAAGCTGCTGGCCGATTCCGGTCTGCCGATCATCTCGGCCGACTCCATGGAAGAAGCCGCCCAAAAGGTCGTGGCAGCTGCCAAGTAAGTAACCCAACACGCAAGCCTGCGCGGCGCGAGCCGCCGGCTGCAAGCGATTGCAGCCCAGGCGCCGCCCGCGGCGCAGGCATCACAGTCAAGGAAGAGAAATGTCGATCCTCATCAACAAAGACACCAAGGTCATCACCCAAGGTATCACCGGCAAGACCGGCCAGTTCCACACCCGCATGTGCCGCGACTACGCGAATGGCAAGAATGCCTTCGTCGCAGGCGTGAACCCGAAGAAGGCCGGTGAAGACTTCGAAGGCATCCCCATCTATGCCAACGTCACCGAAGCCAAGAACGCCACCGGCGCCACTGTCTCCGTGATCTACGTGCCGCCCGCCGGCGCTGCTGCTGCCATCTGGGAAGCCGTCGAAGCCGAGCTGGACCTGGCCATCTGCATCACCGAAGGCATCCCCGTGCGTGACATGCTGGCCCTGAAGGACCGCATGGCCAAGGCCGGTTCCAAGACCCTGCTGCTGGGCCCGAACTGCCCCGGCCTGATCACCCCGGACGAAATCAAGATCGGCATCATGCCCGGCCACATCCACAAGAAGGGCCGCATCGGCGTGGTTTCCCGCTCGGGCACCCTGACCTATGAAGCCGTGGGCCAGCTGACCGCCCTGGGCCTGGGCCAGTCCTCCGCCGTCGGTATCGGTGGCGACCCGATCAACGGTCTGAAGCACATCGACGTCATGAAGGCCTTCAACGACGATCCGGACACCGACGCCGTCATCATGATCGGTGAAATCGGTGGTCCTGACGAAGCCAACGCTGCACGCTGGATCAAGGACAACATGAAGAAGCCGGTGGTTGGCTTCATCGCCGGCGTGACCGCGCCCCCGGGCAAGCGCATGGGCCACGCAGGTGCCCTGATCTCCGGTGGTGCTGACACCGCTGAAGCCAAGCTGGCCATCATGGAAGAGTGCGGCATCAAGGTCACCCGCAACCCGTCCGAAATGGGCCGTCTGCTGAAGTCGGTGCTGTAATTGACCACGGGCTGACTCGCTCAGCCACGGCAGTAAAGCAGTACCGCAAGACCAGCATGGGGAGCTCCGGCTCCCCATGTCATTTCTGGCAAGCCGTCCCGATGGGAGGCACTAACCGCGCATAACGCGGTCTTCCAGCCATGCGCCCGATCCGAGGCGCTGTTTTTCCAAGAGGACATGCATGGAATTCCTGGCCAACCTGAACTGGGTCGCCGTGGTGCAGATCATCCTGATCGATATCCTGCTCGGTGGCGACAATGCCATCGTCATCGCCCTGGCCTGCCGCAATCTGCCCGACAAGCTGCGCATGAAGGGCATCGTCTGGGGCACGGTGGGTGCGATCGGTATCCGCATCGCCCTGATCGCCTTCGCCGTGACGATGCTGCAGTTGCCATTCCTCAAGCTGATCGGTGGCATCCTGTTGCTGTGGATTGGCATCAAGCTGCTCAACGAAGACGATGAGCACACCGACATCAACGGCAGCGACCGCCTGTGGGGCGCCGTCAAGACCGTGATCGTGGCGGACCTGGTGATGAGCCTGGACAACGTGATCGCCATCGCCAGCGCCGCCGAGCAAGCGGCCGGTGAGCACCAGCTGCTGCTGGTGGTATTCGGCATCGTGGTCAGCATCCCCATCATCGTCTGGGGCAGTACCCTGGTGTTGAAGCTGATGGAGAAATTCCCGGTCATCGTCACCCTGGGTGCAGCCTTGCTGGGCTACATCGCCGGTGGCATGATCTTCAGCGATGTCGCGGTACAGGGCTGGATCGAGGGCTTCATTGGCGACACCGAATTCGTGTTGCCGGGCGCTGCGGTGCACCTGAGCCTGCCCGGCCTGGTCGGTGCGCTCGGTGTGGTGCTGACCGGCCTGACGCTCAAGCGCAGGAAGCAGGAGCGCCAGAAAACGGCCGCCTGAGCGGCAAAGGCGCGTGCAGGCCATGGGGATGGCCGGCACGCTGCACACCAGAACCGGTGCCGCGGCGCCCGATACCCGGCCGTGCTTGAGCCAGGTCAGCGCCGCAGCACGACAAACCTGATAGCTTTGCAATTTTTTCGCTGGTACGCATGACCGGCGCTGCCGATACTGGCAACGCCCTTTTCATTTTTACGAGGATCCCATGAAACCCGTCGTCACCCGTCGCCCCCAACAAGGCTTCACCCTGCTCGAACTGATGGTCACGCTGGCCATCGTCGGCATTCTTGCGATGCTGGGCGCCTCGCAATACCAGGACTACATCGCCCGCGCGCGCGTCTCGGAAGGCTTCAACCTGGCCGAACCCTACAAGCTGGCCGTGACCGAGCAGATCAGCTCCAACAACGGCGTCTTCACCGTGGCGCAACTGGGCCTGCCGGCCTTCACCCCGACCGACAACGTCAGCAAGATCGAAGTTTCGCCGATGGAAAAGCGCGGCGTGGGCGGTGTCATCACCATCACTTACAGCCCGCGCGTGGGCGACGGCGGCACGCTCACGCTGACCCCCACCATCGCCTCCGGCACCATCCAGTGGCAATGCGCTGCCAAGGATGTGAAGCAGGCCGCCACGCCCGAAGGCGCTACCGCCAATACCGGCTTCGTCGCCGGTACGCTGCCGGCCAAGTTTGCACCGGCCAACTGCCGCGGCTGATCTGCGCTTGCAGCAGCGCAGGCAGCATGAAAAAACGCGCCCTCGGGCGCGTTTGTCATTTTTGATTTGTCTTGTCCACAGCGAATTTGCTGCAGCGTGCTGCTTCAAGGGCGCGCCATGCTGATGTCGCTCTTGCCCCCGCGCTTTTCGGTCACGCAGATATCGGTCATGACCATGGTCTTGTCGACCGCCTTGCTCATGTCGTAGACGGTCAGCAGCCCGACCTGCACGGCCGTCAGCGCTTCCATCTCCACCCCGGTCTTGCCGAAGGTTTCCACTCGCGCGGTACAGCGCACGGAAGAACTGGCCGCATCGGTCTCGAACTCCACCGACACATGCGTCAAGGCCAGCGGATGGCACAGCGGGATCAGGTCGCCCGTGCGCTTGGCCGCCATGATGGCGGCGATGCGGGCGATGCCCAGCACGTCGCCCTTCTTGGCCGTGCCCGATTCGATGATGGCCAGTGTGGCCGGCTGCATGCGGATCACGCCGGTGGCCAGCGCCACGCGATGGGTCTCGTTCTTGGCGCCGACATCGACCATGTGCGCTTGTCCGCCCTGGTCGAAATGGGTGAGGCCGCCGTTGGGCGCGGAGTCGCCGGATGTGCTCATGCTGGTTCGCTGATGATGAAATGAAGGGAAAGGAGCGGGTATCATAGCAGGCAGCCTGCGGCTTGCCGCCAGCGCAGAGCTGTGCACCGCCTGCACCGCTGCCGCTGTCTTGCTTTCACCATGTGTCTGCCATCGATGACTGGGTCCATGCAACGAACCGTTCCTGAACTTTCCCGCCGCCCCCTGCGCCGTCTGCTCATGCGTGCGCTCAGTGCCACCTTCCTGCTGCTGCCGGCCGCTCCCTTGACGCTGTTGCCGCATCCCGGCGTGGCGCAAGGCCTGCCGACCCTGGGCGATACCGAACGCGAAGGCCTGTCGCCGCTGATGGAGCGCAAGCTGGGCGAAGAAATCATGCGCGACATCCGCACCGACCGCGATTATGTCGACGATGGCCCGATCTCGGAATACCTCAACAATTTCGGCCAGAACTTGGTCTCCATTCATCCTGAGGTACGCGGCGAGGCTGGCTTCGATTTCCAGTTCTTCATGGTGCGCGATCCCATGCTGAACGCTTTCGCGCTGCCGGGCGGCTTCATCGGGGTCAACAGCGGCCTGGTGCTGGCGGCGCAGTCCGAATCCGAACTGGCCGGCGTGATGTCGCACGAAATCGGCCACGTGGCGCAGCGCCACATCGCCCGCATGCTGGGCCAGCAGAAGCAGAATTCCATGATCCAGCTGGCGGCCATCGTGCTGGGCGCGCTGGCCGGGGTCTCCAAGGCCGGGGGCGATGCCGCCATGGCCACCATGATGGGCGGCACCGGCCTGGCCGTGCAGCGCCAGCTCAACTTCAGCCGCGATGCCGAACGCGAGGCCGATCGCATCGGCCTGCAGATCATGCGTGATGGCGGCTTCGATCCGTCGGGCATGGTGACCTTCTTCGGCCGCTTGCAGACGGCCTCGCGCAATTACAGCGATGCCGTGCCGCCTTACCTGATGACGCACCCGCTGACCACCGAGCGTATCGCCGACATCCAGGCCCGCATCCGCGACCAGCGCTACAAGCAGCGCGTGGACAACCCGGAATTCCAGCTGGCGCGCGCCCGTACCCAGGTCTTGCAGAATGACAGCGTGCAGGGCCTGCGCGACAACGTCGCCAAATTCACCGACCAGGCCAAAGGCAATACCAAGCTGATGACGGCCGCCGCCAAGTATGGCCTGGCTTTCGCCTACTACCGCCAGAACCGCTTCGAGCAGGCCGAGGCCGCATTGAAGGAGGCCCAGGAAGCGGCCATCCCGATGAAGACCGGCATCTTCTTCGGCAGCCTCGACATCGACATCAAGATCGCCCGCAAGCAGACCCAGCAGGCGCTGCAGGTGGCGGAGAGCATGCGCCAGCAGTACCCGATCTCGCGCAGCGTCGCGCGCCAGTACGCCGATGCCCTGATCGCCGCCAACCGCTACGACCAGGCCGTGGCCTACCTGCGCGACCAAGCGCAGCTGTATCGTTCGGATGCCCAGGTGCAGCAGCTGCTGGCCAAGGTCTACGCAGCGCAGGGCAAGCAGGCCCTGCAGCATTTGGCGCTGGCCGAATCCTATGCACTCAACGGGAGCCTGCTGGCGGCCATCGATCAGTTGGGGATTGCGCGCAAGGCACCGGATGCGACTTTCTACGATCAGTCACAGATCGATGCGCGCGAGCGCGAATGGAAGGCGCGCTGGAAGGATGAGCAGAAGGAGCTCAAAGACCGCTGACCCCTGCCCGCCGGAAAGTCAGGCGGGACGGGGGCTACAGACGAATCTGAAGGTTTGTTCCAGTTGATCGCTGGCGATGCGTTGCAGCGGCAGGTCCTGCCCGTTCCAGGTGAAGGAAAGTGTCAAATCCTCAGTGCCCTCCAGCCAGCGCAGCAGGGCCTCTTCATCTGTTTGCCCGGCGTGATGCAGGCAGGGCAGCAGGGTGGCCAGGTCGCGGTCATCGACGCCGGCAATGATCTCGCCGCTGCGCAGGTAGAGTCGGCCGCGTTCATCCATCCAGGCGGCATCGACTTGTTCCACCGCGGCGTGGGTATGCAGGATGAGGGAGGGCACAAGCGCATCCGCGCCCGGCTGGGTCCGCAGGATATGCGGCATCCACTCCAGATCCACGTACACCCGCTGCGGCCCGTTCTGGAAGTACCAGCGGCCGCTATCGTCGCAGGCGTAGTTGCGGTCGATGAAGGCCAGCAGGGCAGGGTGGCGGATGGGGTCTCCCGGCAGTTCCAGTTGCTGTGCCCTTTCGTCGCGCATGCGCCATTGTCCGCGCGCATCCAGCCGCAGCCAGCCGAAGCAGTACGGCACGTTGGGCCAACGGGCCATGGCCTGGCGGACGATCTCATCCATGGGCCAACTCCGCGCGGGCCACGAAGGCGCTCTCCGCCTTGCCTTCCAGGAAATGCAGCAGCCGCTGCGGCAGCCACGCCAGGCTGCCCGGCGGCCCACCCGCGGCAAAGCCGACATGGCCGCCCTGTTCGGGATATTCCAGCACCACTTCCGGTGCCGCCGAGCGCGGCAGGTGGCGCGCCGGCAGGAAGGGATCATTCTGCGCATTCAATACCAGCGTGGGCACGCTGATGTCGTGCAGGATGTGCTTGGCGCTGGCGCGGTCCCAGTAGTCGTCGGTATTGCGATAGCCGTGCAGGGGTGCGGTGACGACGTTGTCGAAGGCGTAGAGATCGCGCGCCGACAGCAGGGCCTCGCGGTCGAACAGGCCCGGGAACTGGTCCAGCTTGGCCAGGCACTTGGGCCGCATGGTGCGCAGGAACACCCAGGTATAGAGCCGGTTGAAACCACTGGCCAGCGCCGCACCGCCCCCGGCCAGGTCCAGCGGGGCAGACACCGCGCAGGCGGCGTCGACAATCTCGGCCTCGTGCTGGGATTCGCCCAGCCAGCGCAGCAGGGCATTGGCACCCAGCGAGACGCCGCAGGCATACAGGTGCGTGGCCGCCAGGTCTTGCTGGCGCAGCTTGAGGCGGCGGATGATCCAGTCCAGCTCGGCGGTATCGCCCGAGTGATAGAAGCGTGGCGCCAGGTTGATCTCTCCCGAGCAGCCGCGAAAATGCGGAATCGCCCCATGCCAGCCACGCCGCTGCACCTCGGCCATGAGCGCGCGGCTGTAGTGGCTGTCGGACGAGCCTTCCAGCCCGTGGAACAGCACCAGCAGCGGCCGTCCCGGCTGGCCATCGACGAAATCGATGTCGATGAAATCGCCATCGGGCGCTTCCCAGCGCTCGCGCCGGAACGCCACCTTCGGCTTGGGCAGGAAGGTGGACGGATAGATGGTCTGGAGATGGCCGCCGGGAAGCCAGCGGGGCGGGACGTAAAGCATGATGCAGCCTTGCTCGGAATCGGATGGCGCAAGCGCCTGTGGATAAATCAGGCCGCCGTCAATGCAGCATGGCCCCGCTGATCACCGGCTCCACCGGTGCCGCGCCGGGCGCCACCGAGGCGTGATGCATCACCATGCGCCAGCCCAGGGCGGTCTTGAGGTAGACGTTGGTGGCGATGACGTGCACATCCTGCTGCGGGTCGCCGCCGTGGTCGATGTCTTCCACCACGCTGTGCACGGCGGTCATCATGTTCTGGGTGGCGTGCAACTGGCGCGGGCGGATGTGCAGGCCGCCGTTGGAAAGGATGTCTTCCCATACGGCGCGGATGTCTGCGTGGCCGACCAGGCGTTGTGCGCCGGGGTGGATGCAGACGATTTCCTCGTCATCGGCCCACAGGTCCATCAGCGCCTCCAGGTCGGCACGGGCCAGGGCGTCGTAGTAGGCAGCTTCGATTTCATCGGGCGAACCATGGATCAGTTTGTTGCGGGGCATGACAATCTCCGGATCAGATGAAAAGAGGGCCTTGTGGGCCCTCTCGTGTCTGGTGCGAAAGCTCGATGTTAGTGGCCTTTGACCACGGTACCGGGTTTCAGCTGGTACTGGGTACCGCAGTACGGACATTTGGCCGCGCCGTGCGCGTCCAGTTCCAGGAACACGCGCGGGTGCGAGTTCCAGGCCGACATGCTGGGGTTGGGGCAGTGGGCCGGCAGGTCCTTGCCTTCGAGCAGGATCACGCCCTGCGATGCTTGAGCTTGGCTCATCTTGTTCTCCGTTGCTTGCAATTGACTGAAGTTGTTACGTGAAAATCTGCGCTGATCCGGCCGCGCCTTACACCAGCGTGAGCCAGTGCTTGTACTGCGGTGCCCGCCCCGAGACCACGTCGAAGAACAGGGTCTGCAGCTTCTCGGTGATGGGGCCACGGCCGCCGTTGCCGATGACGCGGCGATCCAGTTCGCGGATCGGCGTGACCTCGGCGGCGGTGCCGGTGAAGAAAGCTTCATCGGCGCAATACATCTCGTCGCGGGTGATGCGTTTTTCGATGACCTCGATGCCCAGGTCGCGCGCCATGGTCAGCACGGCGTCGCGGGTGATGCCATCGAGGCAGGAGGCCAGGTCGGGAGTATAGATCTTGCCGTTCTTGACGATGAAGACATTTTCACCCGAGCCTTCGGAGACATAACCTTCCGTGTCCAGCAGCAGGGCTTCGTCGTAGCCATCGGCCAGCGCTTCCTGGTTGGCCAGGATGGAATTGATGTAGTAGCCGCTGGCCTTGGCGCGCACCAGCGAGACGTTGACGTGGTGGCGGGTGAAGGAAGAGGTCTTCACACGGATGCCCTTGTTGATGCCGTCCTCGCCCAGGTAGGCACCCCACGGCCAGGCTGCAATGGCCACGTGGATCTGGTTGCCCTTGGCGGAAACGCCCAGCTTTTCCGAGCCGATCCAGATCAGCGGGCGGATGTAGCAGGATTCCAGCTTGTTCTCGCGCACCACCTGGCACTGCGCGTCGGCCAGGGTGGCCTGGTCGAACGGCACTTCCATCTGGAAGATCTTGGCCGAGTTGAACAGGCGCTGGGTATGTTCCTTCAGGCGGAAAATGGCCGTGCCTTCCGGGGTCTTGTAGGCCCGCACGCCTTCGAAGACACCCATGCCATAGTGCAGGGTGTGGGTCAGTACGTGAATGGTGGCGTCTCGCCAATCGATCAGTGCGCCGTCCTTCCAGATCTTGCCGTCGCGGTCAGCCATGGACATGGTGGTCTCCCTGTGTGCGGTGAATGCAAACTTCCCGAAATGGATTGTTCCGTTCTGACAAATCGAACTGAACAAAGAGCACCATTTTAGCGGATTCACGCGAGTAAAAACTTTCATCTGTAGAATGAAAAGACTGAGTGAAAATGCATACAACATCACGCGCGCCGACCCTTTGCGGCTGGCCGCTTCTTCAATCGCCACGGAAGAACAATGCAGAAGGAGACAGGCGAGGACCGATCAGGGGCCGGGAGCAATCCCCCCGCGCACGACCCTGACGCTGCCCGCCGCATCGAGAAGGAAGCCTTCCAGGAAGGCTGGCGCGCCAGTGCCTCGACCATTCCCGCCGTGCTGGCTTGGGGCATGGTTTCGGGCATGGCCATGGTCAAGTCGGGGCTGACGATCTACCAGTCGCTGGGCATGAGCTTGCTGGTCTATGCCGGGTCGGCCCAGTTCGCGGCGCTGCCCCTGCTGGCGGCCGGAGTGCCGCTGCTGGTGGTGTTCTTCACCGCCATGATCGTCAACCTGCGCTTCGTGATCTTCTCGGCGGCCGTGGCACCGCATTTCGAACACCTGCCCTGGTATCGCCGGGTCTGGTACGGCTTCTTCAATGGCGATATCTCGATGGCCTTCTTTCCGCAGCGCTATCCTCCGTCTACTTTTCATCAACCTGCCGGCAAGATCGGTTATTTTGCGGCGATCTGCTATCCGGGCTGGGTTGCTTGGCAGCTCGGCGCGACCATCGGCATCCTCCTCGGCAGCCAGATTCCGGAAAGCTGGAATATCGGCTTTGCCGGCACCCTGGCCCTGATCGCCGTGATGATCCCCATGACTAGCAGCCTGCCGGCCCTGGCCGGGGTGGTGGTGTCGGGTACGGTGGCGGTGCTGGCGCTGGACCTGCCGTACCGGCTGGGCCTGCTGCTGGCCATGGTGCTGGGCATGGCGGCGGCGATGCTGGCCGACAAGCTGCTGCCCGGCAGCGGCAGTGAGGGCGATGCAGAGGCGACGGCATGAGCGACTGGTATGTCTGGGGCGCCATCGTGCTGCTGACCATCTCCACGGTGGTGACCCGCAGCGGCTTCTTCCTGTTCGGCCATGCGGTCAAGCTGCCGCCGCGCGTCAAGCATGCCCTGAGCTACGCGCCGGCAGCGGCCATGGCGGCCATCATCTTCCCGGATCTGGTGACTTCAGGCGGGGCCATCGAGATGAGCCTGGCCAACCCGAAGTTGCTGGCCGGCATCGGTGCCGGCGTTTTCTTTGCGGCAACGCGTCATCTTTTGGGAACTATTGTGGCAGGAATGTCACTCTTTACACTGCTGCGCTGGTTGCTATGAAGTTTCGCGCAGAGCGCCAGGATGCGCTCCGGATGTTGTTGAGGCTGCCAAAAAGCCGTCAGGAGCGGGTCAGGCTGGAGTAAAATACGGCGTTTTTCGCCCCCTTCTTCGAATTCCTACCTATGAAATTCAACCGACTGAGCGATTTGATTTCTGCCAAGCAATTGCAAGGCAAACGCGTCTTCATCCGTGCCGATCTGAACGTCCCGCAGGATGATGCCGGCAACATCACCGAAGATACCCGCATCCGCGCTTCGGTCCCGGCCATTCGCGATGCCCAGCAGGCAGGCGCTGCAGTGATGGTGACCTCCCACCTGGGCCGTCCGACCGAAGGCGAGTTCAAGCCCGAAGATTCGCTGGCCCCGGTGGCCAAGCGCCTCTCCGAGCTGCTGGGAAGTGAAGTCAAGCTGGTCGCCGACTGGGTCGATGGCGTGGACGTGCAGCCCGGCCAGGTCGTGCTGCTGGAAAATTGCCGTCTGAACAAGGGCGAAAAGAAGAACAGCGACGAGCTGGCGCAAAAGATCGCCAAGCTCTGCGATATCTACGTCAATGACGCCTTCGGTACCGCGCACCGCGCCGAAGCCACCACCTACGGCGTGGCCAAGTTTGCCCCCGTCGCCTGTGCCGGCCCGCTGCTGGCCGCTGAGCTGGATGCGCTGGGCAAGGCCCTGAACCAGCCGGCCCGTCCGCTGGTGGCCATCGTGGCCGGTTCCAAAGTCTCCACCAAGCTGACCATCCTGAAGACCCTGGCCGAGAAGGTCGACAACCTCATCGTCGGTGGCGGCATCGCCAATACCTTCATGCTGGCGGCCGGCCTGAAGATCGGCAAGTCCCTGGCCGAGCCGGACCTGGTGGACGACGCCAAGGCCATCATCGAGTTGATGGCCAAGCGCGGCGCTTCGGTACCTATCCCCACGGACGTCGTGGTGGGCAAGGAATTCTCCCCGACCGCTGCAGCCACCGTGAAGGCGGCTGCCGATGTGGCTGACGACGACATGATCTTCGACATCGGCCCCCAGACCGCTGCCGTCCTGGCTGAACAGCTCGGCCGCGCCGGCACCATCGTCTGGAACGGCCCGGTGGGCGTGTTCGAGTTCGACCAGTTCGGCCGTGGCACCGAAACCCTGGCCAAGGCCATCGCGGCATCGTCCGGCTTCTCGATCGCCGGTGGCGGCGATACCCTGGCCGCCATTGCCAAGTACAACATTGCCGACAAGGTCGGCTACATCTCCACCGGTGGTGGCGCTTTCCTGGAATTCCTGGAAGGCAAGACCCTGCCGGCTGTCGAGATCCTGCTGCAACGCGCGCAGTAAGCTTCACCGGCGCTGCGCCCTGTTGCCGGGCGCAGCGCCCGGCTGTTCCATCCGAATTCTGAGTCTGTAGCACCACCAATGATGAACGCGTCCGAGACGCGCGTTCGGGGCGGAAGCTCTCCGCCTGATCGGCCCTGCATCGGGCCGGGCAGCGGGCTTCTATCACCAAGTCGCAACCAGAAGGTATTCATGTCCAGAGCAACAAAAATCGTCGCCACCATCGGTCCCGCTTCCAGCGACCGTGACACTTTGACCCGCATGATCCGCGCCGGCGTTGACGTCGTGCGTCTCAATTTCTCGCACGGCAAGCCGCAGGACCACATCGACCGCGCCACCCTGGTGCGCGAAGTGGCCGACGAATGCGGCAAGAAGGTCGCCATCATGGCCGACCTGCAAGGTCCCAAGATCCGCGTGGGCAAGTTCGAGAATGGCAAGATCATGCTGGCCAACGGCGACAAGTTCATCCTCGATTCCGATTGCCAGATGGGCAACCAGGAACGGGTGGGCCTGGACTACAAGGCTCTGCCGCGTGACCTGAAGGGCAACGACATCCTGCTGTTGAACGATGGCCTGATCGTGCTCAAGGTCGAGCGCGTGATCGGCAACGAGATCCACACCGTGGTCAAGATCGGTGGCGAGCTGTCCAACAACAAGGGCATCAACCGCCAGGGCGGCGGCCTGTCCGCACCGGCGCTGACCGCCAAGGACATGGACGACATCAAGACCGCCATGAGCTTCCAGGCCGATTACGTGGCCGTGTCCTTCCCCAAGAACGCCACCGACATGGAAATGGCGCGCCAGTTGTCCAACGTGGCCGGTGAGCCCTTCGGCCACAAGCCGATGATGATCGCCAAGATCGAGCGCGCCGAAGCCATCCCCCTGCTGCAGGAAATCCTGGATGCCTCCGATGGCATCATGGTGGCCCGTGGCGACCTGGCCGTGGAAGTGGGCAATGCCGCCGTGCCGGGTTTGCAGAAGCGCATGATCAAGATGGCGCGCGCCTCCAACAAGCTGACCATCACCGCGACCCAGATGATGGAGTCCATGATCGTCAACGCCGTGCCGACCCGCGCCGAAGTCTCGGACGTGGCCAACGCCGTGCTGGATGGCACCGATGCCGTGATGACCTCGGCCGAGACCGCCTCCGGCAAGTATCCGGTGGAAACCGTGGAAGCCATGTCGGCCATCTGCCTGGAAGCCGAGCGCTCCGAGAACGTGCAGCTGGACGCCGATTTCCTGAACCTGCGCTTTACCCGCGTGGACCAGTCCATCGCCTATGGCGCGCTGTTTACTGCACACCACCTGCGCGTGAAGGCCATCGCTGCGCTCACCGAATCCGGTTCGACGGCGCTGTGGATGAGCCGTCACAACATCGATATCCCGATCTTTGCGATCACCCCCAATGTCGCCACGCGCCGCAAGGCTTCGCTGTTCCGCAACGTGCATACGCTGGAACTGGCCCAGGCGCCCGACACCGAAGCCATGTTGAAGGGCGCCCAGGATCTGCTGCTGGCGCAAGGCGTGGTACAGAAGGGTGACCTGATCGTCGTGACCTGGGGCGAGCCCATCGGCCAGGTCGGCGGCACCAATGCGCTGAAGATCCTGCGCGTTGGCGAGTACTGATTTTTCATCGTTCTGGAGTTTTCATCATGCCTCTCGTATCCATGCGTCAACTGCTGGACCATGCCGCCGAAAACGGTTACGGCCTGCCGGCGTTCAACGTCAACAACCTGGAGCAGGTCACTGCCATCATGGAAGCCGCCAATGAAGTCGGCGCGCCCGTGATCATGCAAGCCTCCGCCGGTGCCCGCAAGTACGCGGGTGAAGCCTTCCTGCGCCACCTGATCTCGGCGGCCGTGGAAGCCTATCCGCACATCCCCGTGGTGATGCACCAGGATCACGGCCAGTCGCCGGCGGTCTGCATGGCGGCCATCAAGTCCGGTTTCTCCTCCGTGATGATGGATGGCTCGCTGGAAGCCGACGGCAAGACCGTGGCCAGCTACGAGTACAACGTCGAAGTCTCGCGCAAGGTGGTCGAGTTCTCGCACGCCATCGGCGTGACGGTCGAAGCCGAACTGGGCGTGCTGGGTTCGCTGGAAACCATGAAGGGCGACAAGGAAGACGGCCACGGTGCTGACGGCACCATGACCCGCGAACAGCTGCTGACCGACGTCAACCAGGCTGCCGACTTCGTCAAGGCCACCCAGTGCGACGCACTGGCGATTGCCATCGGTACTTCGCACGGTGCCTACAAGTTCTCGCGCAAGCCCACCGGCGACATCCTGGCCATCGATCGCATCAAGGAAATCCACGCCCGCATCCCCAACACCCACCTGGTGATGCACGGTTCTTCGTCGGTGCCGCAGGAACTGCTGGCCGAGATCCGCGAATTCGGCGGTGACATGAAGGAAACCTACGGCGTGCCGGTCGAAGAAATCCAGGAAGGCATCAAGCACGGCGTGCGCAAGATCAACATCGACACCGACATCCGCCTGGCCATGACCGGTGCGATCCGCCGCTACCTGTTCGAGAACCCGTCCAAGTTCGACCCGCGCGACTACCTGAAGCCAGCCCGCGAAGCCGCCAAGCTGGTCTGCAAGGCACGTTTCCTGTCCTTCGGCTGCGAAGGCCAGGCGGGCAAGATCAAGCCGGTCTCGCTGGAAAAGATCGCCGAGAAGTACAAGAGCGGCGAACTGGCGCAGATCGTCCAGTAAGCACGCAAGCCGCTGAACGGCCTACGCCGGACGCAAGGCCCCACCGACCGGAATCGCCCTGAAAATGGCGGTTCCGGTTTTTGACTTTACGAGAAGACCACCATGAGCAGTCTCTACAAATCCTCGATCACTTCCCTGCCGCTGCTGGGCACAGGCAAGGTCCGTGAAAACTATGCCGTCGGTGACGACAAGCTGTTGATCGTGACCACCGATCGCCTCTCGGCCTTCGATGTCATCATGAACGAACCGATCCCCGGCAAGGGCAAGGTCCTGAACCAGATGAGCGATTTCTGGTTCGAGAAGCTGGGCCACATCGTGCCCAATCACCTGACCGGCGTCGATCCCGAGTCCGTGGTGAGCCCGGCCGAAGTGGAGCAGGTGCGCGGACGCGCCGTGGTGGCCAAGCGCTTGAAGCCCATCCTGGTGGAAGCCGTGGTGCGCGGCTACATCATCGGTTCCGGCTGGAAGGATTACCAGGCCACCGGTGCGATCTGCGGCATCAAGCTGCCGGCCGGCCTGCAGCAGGCTTCCAAGCTGGAACAGCCGATCTTCACCCCGGCCGCCAAGGCCGACCTGGGCGAACACGACGAAAACATCAGCTTCGAAGAAACCGAAAAGCGCATCGGCACCGAACTGGCCCACAAGATCCGCGACGTCGCCATCCAGCTCTACAAGGAAGCCGCTGACTATGCGGCCACGCGCGGCATCATCATCGCCGATACCAAGTTCGAATTCGGCCTGGATGACAACGGCGTGCTGCACCTGATGGATGAAGTGCTGACTGCAGACTCTTCGCGCTTCTGGCCGGCGGACAGCTACCAGGTCGGCATCTCGCCGCCGTCCTTCGACAAGCAGTTCGTGCGCGATTACCTGGAAACCGTCGAGGGCTGGCAGAAGACCCCGCCGGCACCGGCGCTTCCGGCCGATGTGATCGAAAAGACCGGTGCCAAGTACCGCGAGGCGCTGGAACGCCTTACCGGCGAGAAGCTCAAGGACTGACGAGGACCGGACATGAACGATACTGTCAAACCGTTGATCGGCGTGGTCATGGGGTCGTCCTCCGACTGGGAGGTGATGCAGAATGCGGTCGCCATCCTGAAGGACTTTGGCGTGCCCTTCGAAGCCCAGGTGATCTCCGCGCACCGCATGCCGGACCAGATGTTCGCCTACGCCGAGAGCGCCCGCACGCGCGGCCTGCGCGCCATCATCGCCGGTGCCGGCGGGGCTGCACACCTGCCGGGCATGATCGCCGCCAAGACCATCGTGCCGGTGCTGGGTGTGCCGGTGCCTTCCAAGTATCTGCGTGGCGAGGATTCGCTGTTGTCCATCGTGCAGATGCCCAAGGGCATTCCGGTGGCCACCTATGCCATCGGTGAAGCCGGTGCCGCCAATGCGGCGCTGTCGGCCATCGCCATGCTGGCCACCACTGACGCGGCCCTGGCTGAAAAGCTGGAAGCCTTCCGCAAGACCCAGACGCAAGTCGCCCTCGACATGAAGTTGCCTGTATGACCCAGCAGTCCGCCTCCACTCTTCGTCCCGCCGTTCCCTCGACCACGCCGGCCACCTGGCTGGGCGTGATGGGCGGTGGCCAGCTCGGCCGCATGTTCGCCCATGCGGCGCAGAGCATGGGCTTCAAGGTCGCCGTGCTGGAAGCCGATGCCGACTGCCCGGCCGGGCAGGTGGCGGACCGCCTCATCAACGCCGCCTACGACGATGGTGCGGCGCTGGCCGAACTGGGGGCGCTGTGTGCGGCCATCACGACCGAGTTCGAGAACGTCTCGGCCAAGAGCCTGGCCACGCTGGCAGCACAGACCTTCGTGGCACCGGCGGCTTCCGGCGTCTCGATTGCGCAGCACCGTACTGCCGAGAAAGCCTTCTTTACCGAATGCGGATCGCAGTCCGGCGTGCTGCCGGCTCCGCACCTGGTGATCAACAGCGAGGCCGATATCGATGGTCTCGATGCCAAGCTGCTGCCGGGCATCCTCAAGACGGCCCGCATGGGTTATGACGGCAAGGGCCAGGTGCGCGTGCGCACTGTCGACGAGGTGCGCGCCGCTTTCGCCGCCATGAAGGGCGTGACCTGCGTGCTGGAGAAGATGCTGCCGCTGGCCTATGAAGTCTCGGTGCTGGTGGCGCGCGGCCATGATGGCCAGGCTGTGGTCTATCCGATTGCCGAGAACGTGCATCGTGACGGCATCCTCTTCACCACCACCGTGCCCGGTCCCAACATCAAGGCCGATGCCGCTGCGCGTGCGCAGCAGGCGGCCTTGCAGATCATCGGCGCGATGCACTACGTCGGTGTGCTCTGCATTGAGTTCTTCGTGCTGGACGATGGCGCGCTGGTGGTCAACGAGATGGCCCCGCGTCCGCACAACAGCGGCCATTACACCATCGATGCCTGCGTCACCAGCCAGTTCGAACAGCAAGCCCGCGCCATGGCGCGCCTGCCGCTGGGCGATACGCGCCAGCATTCGCCCTCGGTGATGCTGAACATCCTCGGCGATGTCTGGTATGAGGGTGACACGGACGCGCAGCGCGAGCCGGCCTGGGATCAGGTGCTGGCCCTGCCCGGCGCGCACCTGCACCTGTACGGCAAGGCGGAAGCGCGCCGGGGCCGCAAGATGGGCCATGTCACCTTCACCGGTGCCACGCTGGCCGATGCACAGCGCCAGCTGGCAGCCGCCTGCGCCATCCTCGGCATCACGCTGTAAGCGAGGCCGGCGATGAACGACAAGCGCGCTTCTTCCACTGTGCCCATCGATGTCGCGGCCATCATGCACGCCGCGCGCAAGCTGGAGCAGGGAGGACTGGTGGCCTTCCCGACCGAGACCGTCTATGGCCTCGGCGGTGACGCCGAAAACCCGGCCGCCATTGCTGCCATCTATGCGGCCAAGGGACGTCCTGCCAATCATCCGGTGATCGTGCACGTTTCACCGGAAGCCGATATCGGCTATTGGGCCGCGTCGGTGCCGGTGGAAGCGCGGCGCCTGATTGCCTCGTTCTGGCCCGGTCCGCTCACGCTGATCCTCAAGCGCGCTGCGCACATTCCCGATGCCGTGGCCGGTGGCCAGGATTCGGTGGGCGTGCGCTGCCCTTCGCATCCGGTGGCGCAGGCGCTGCTGCGCGAATTCCGCGGCGGCAAAGGCGGCATCGCCGGTCCCTCGGCCAACAAGTTCGGACACGTCAGTCCGACCACCGCCGAGCACGTGCGCGAGGAATTCGGCAGCAATGCCGACAGCCCGGTGGCTTACGTGCTCGACGGCGGACAGAGCGAAGTGGGCATCGAGTCCACCATCGTCGATCTGTCCCGCATCGAGACCCATGGTCCGGTGCTGCTGCGCCCCGGCCAGATCAGCGCGGATCGTATCGCTGCCGTGCTCGGTGTGCCCCTGGCCACGCCCGACGCCACTGCACCGCGCGCATCAGGTACGCTCGATGCGCACTACGCACCGCATACGCCGGTGGTGCAGGTTGCGTCGGCCGAGCTGCCAGCGCTCCTGGGCAAGTTGGCTGGCATCGGTCAGAAGGTCGCGTTGATCCAGCGTGAATTCCGGGGTGATGGTGTGCCCGGCGTCACAGTGATCCGGCCCATGCCGCTCACTGCCGATGCTTATGCCCACGATCTCTATGCCGCCCTGCGCGACATGGACCATGCCGGCGCAGACCTCATCGTGGTGGAATCTCTGCCCCTCAGTGCAGACTGGCAAGGCGTCAACGACCGCCTGCGCCGCGCGGCCTTCGATTCGCAGGGTTTGCTGGCGCGCCTGATCCAGGACTGAACGGCGGCTCAACCAAAGTCTGATCGTCCGCAACGCCGGTCATTTGGCACTCCGCCAATGATCGGTCGGTGCGACGTTGCTGACTTGTGCTTCCCGCCATCGCCCATCCTGCTATGCCAGTACTGACTCGCCAGTCAGTACGCGGTTGCCAAAAGCAGACATGCACTATCGTGCTCTTCACATGTTCTATACAAAATGTGACAAAGCTGGCATAGTATCTCCACCGAATAGCACGCGCGTTCTTTTTGTTTCGTCAGCGTAAAAACCACGTACGGACCAGTTACGCAGGATTACGTTGAATAATGAAAAACGGTAACCAGCCGTGACAGCAATCCCGTCTATCGCCAGACATCGGGAATAAAAAATCCGGGCACTGCCCGCAACTCTTGGAGACAGCAATGCAAAAACAATTTTCCTTCCTGCCCAAACTCGCCGCATTGTCCGTGATGGCAGCGTGCGCTGCACCGGCCATGGCGCAGACCGCGGGCAGCAATATCATCAATCTCGGCTGGTTCCATCTGGCACCCCAGGATTCCAGCGAAACCCTGCGCAAGAACGACGGTCCGGGCGCTGGTCCGATCGCCGGTTCCGGCGCAACCGTCAATAGCGCCGATACCCTGGGCATCGCTTTCACTCACTTCCTGACGGACAACTTCTCGCTGACCGCCGACCTGGGCATTCCGCCGACCTTCAAGCTCGACGGTACCGGCACGCTGGCCGGTGTGGGTCAGATCGGGCAGGCCAAGCAGTGGAGCCCGGCGATCGTCGCCAAGTATCACTTCGGTGATGCCAACAGCACCTTCCGCCCCTTCGTTGGTGCCGGCGTGACCTATGTCTGGTATGACAACATCGAACTGAGCAACAACTTCCAGCGCACCATCTCCAGCAAGTACACCAATGGCGCCGTCACCAGCGCCAAGTCCAGTGCCGCCCTGAGCTCGTCGTGGGCCCCGGTGCTGACCGTGGGTGCCAACTACAACTTCGACAAGAACTGGTCCGTGGGCTTGTCCGTGTCCTACATCCCGCTCAAGACCAATGCCGACATCACCACCGAGCTGCCCGCTGCAGCAGGTGGCACGACGCACTCGAGCACCAGCCTGACGATCAACCCGATCGTCAGCTTCCTGTCGGTGGGCTACAAGTTCTAAGACCGGAACGCTGCTGAAAAAAATGGCACCCGGAGCAATCCGGGTGCCATTTTCTTTTGGGCAGCTGCCTCAAAGCACAGCAGACGCGCTGTTCAGAAAGCTTCAGTCTTCGTGAACCGGCCATTGTGGAAGACCAGCGCGGCCTGCGGGTCGACTTCGCAATGTTCCACCTCGCCCACGAAGATGACGTGGTCGCCTTCCGGATACTGGCTGCGGTTGTGGCATTCGAACCAGGCCGAGGCCCCATCCAGAATCGGCTGGCCGGTGCGCGAGAGCGTGTAGGCCACGCCTTCGAAGCGGTTCTCCATCTTGCTGGCGAATTGCTGCGCCAGATGCGCCTGCTCGGCGCTGAGGATGTTGATCACGTAATGCGAATTGCCGGAGAACACCGGCAGGCTGTTGGCGCGTGTGCCGAGGCTCCACAGCACAAGTGGAGGATCCAGCGAAACCGAATTGAAGGAGCTGGCGGTCAGTCCCAGGAGGCTGCCATCGGCCAGCCGCGTGGTGATGACGGTGACGCCCGTGGCGAACTGCGACAGGGCCTGGCGGAAATGCGCCGCGTCGAACTGACGCGCTTCGGCGCGGGGAAAGCGTGTGTGCATCGGGAGTCTGCTTGGAGGTCGAAGCGCTGCGGCGGGCGCCTTGCGGCCAGCCGGTCAATGCGCGGAGATGCACATGATAACGGATCGCGGGCAGTCTTGCCGTGCGGGCTGGGCTTGGATGGCTTGAGAATGCTTCACATCGGCCTCACTTGAGGTGCTGAATTGGAGTAAAGTTTTATAACAAGCAACTTAACGGGAGAACATCATGGCCACGGAAATTGCAGTACTCGGCGGCGGCTGCTTCTGGTGCCTGGAAGCGGTGTACCAGCAGGTCAAGGGCGTGCAGTCGGTGGAGTCCGGCTATACCGGCGGCAGTGTGGTCAATCCCAGCTACGAGCAGGTGTGCGGCGGCCAGACCGGGCATGCGGAAGTGGTCAAGCTGGCCTTCGATCCGCAGCAGATCAGCTTCCGCGAGATTCTGGAAATTTTCTTCACCATCCATGACCCGACCACGCTGAACCGCCAGGGCAATGACGTCGGTACGCAGTATCGTTCAGTCATCTACTATCAGGACGAGACCCAGCACGAGACGGCCAGCCACATCATCGCCGAGATGGCCCTGGTGTGGGATGCGCCCATCGTGACCGAACTGTCGCCGCCGCAGACCTACTATCGCGCCGAGGACTATCACCAGAACTACTTCGTGCAGCATCCCTTCCAGGGCTACTGCGCCTTCGTGGTGGCGCCCAAGGTGGCTAAGCTGCGGGAGGTGTTTGCCGAGAAGAGCAAGCCGGAATAAATTCCCGCTGCGTGTGACGAGGTTCCACGTACAAGGCGTACAACGCACAACGGGCCTGCCCAAGAAAGGGCAGGCCCGTTGCTTGATGGGGCTGGCGAATGCTTATTGTTGTGCGTAGATGTACTTGCGCGACCACGGCAGCTGCTGTGCGCTGCGGCCGGCCTTGATGCAGATGACCTGATACAGCGAGATCCAGTCGCGTTCGAAACCGTAGGCGCTGCCGGCCAGGTAAACGCGCCAGATACGGTAGCGCTTCTCGTCGGTCACGCGGTGGATGGCGTCGGCGTTGGCTTCGAAATTGTCGGCCCACAGGCTGCAGGTGCGGGCATAGTGGCGTCGCAGGTTTTCGACGTCGAAGGCTTCCAGGCCGCCTTCCTGCATGGTCCGCAGCACCGTGCTGATGTGCGGCAGTTCGCCGGCGGGGAATACGTACTTGTCGATGAATTCACCGGCCCCATAGGGCGACTCGCCATTCTCGATGTCGGTGCTGGTGATGCCGTGGTTCATGGCCATGCCGCCATCGGCCAGCAGCTTCCTGATCTGGGCAAAATACGTCGGCAAATTCTTGATGCCCACATGCTCGAACATGCCCACCGAGGTGATGCGGTCAAAGGTGCCGGTGACGTCACGGTAGTCCTGCAGGCGAATCTCGATGCGGTCGCCGAGCCCGGCCGCTTCCACCCGCTCGCGCGCCAGGGCGTACTGGTTCCTGGAAAGCGTCACGCCCACGCAGCGCGCACCGAATTTCTGCGCCGCCCGCAAGACCAGCGCACCCCAGCCGCAGCCGATGTCGAGCAATGTGTGGCCGGGCTTGAGCTGGATCTTCTCCAGGATGTGGTCGATCTTCTTGAGCTGGGCCGTGGCGAGATCCTCGTCGCCGTTCTCGAAGTAGGCGCAGGAATACACCATGTTCTCGTCCAGGAACAGCTTGTAGAAATCGTTGGAAACGTCGTAGTGATACTGGATGGCTTCGGCGTCCCGCTTTTTGGTGTGCGTCACGCTGCGCACCATGCGGCCCAGCCGGCCCTCGGCCTTGAGGGTGTTGGAAGCCAGACCGTTGGCGACCTGGATGATGCTCTTGACCTTGCCCTCGACCTCGATCTTGCCTTCGACGTAGGCCTCGCCCAGGTTGGCCAGCGACGGCTTGAGCAGTGAAGTGATGGCTGAAGCGTGCGGAACCTTGAGCGTGACTTCAGGCGTACCGCTGCTGAAGTCGTAATGCTGTCCGTTCCACAGCTCCAGCCGCAGTGGCAGGGCCGACACATTGCGAATGTTTTCTACCCAGGCGTCTAGCTTCTTTTCCCAAAACACGATGTCCTCCGCGTCAGTGATGAATGCTGATCGGCCCTGCCAGGCATCGTGCGATGTCCTCAGGGCTGCAGGCGCTGCCGTTGCCACTGGCCATCATCGGAGCGCGTGTAGAGCACGCGGTCGTGCATGCGGGAGGGGCGGCCTTGCCAAAATTCGATGCGATCGGGAATCACCCGGTAGCCGCCCCAATGTTCCGGGCGGGTCGGGTGGTCCCCGAATTGCTGCTTGGTTGCTTCATATTGCTGTTCCAGCGTCTCGCGGCTGGCCACGGTCCGGCTCTGCTGCGAGGCGATCGCGCCGAGCTGGCTGGCCAGAGGGCGACTGTAGAAGTACGCGTCGCTCTCTTCCTTTGTCACGCGCTCGATCTTTCCTTCGATGCGGACCTGGCGTTCAAGTTCGACCCAGTGGAACAGCAGCGCCACGTACGGATTCTCCGCCACATCGACGCCCTTGCGGCTGTCGTAATTGGTAAACCAGGTAAAGCCCAGCTGATCGAACTGCTTGATCAGCACGATGCGCGACGACGGCCGTCCATCAGCCCCCACGGTGGCCACGCTCATGGCGTTGGGCTCGGGGATCTGCGCCTTGGTCGCTTCGTCGAACCAGACTGCAAACTGGTCAACGGGATCGGCGGCAGTGTCGAGTTCGGACAAACTGGCGCGGCTGTAGTCTTTACGTAGGTCAGCTAACGACATGCTTCTTGCTCCTTGGGGAGTGGCGCTAGATTAGCGCGTTTCAAAATGTTTTGCAGAGCAGCAAAACGGCGAATGCGAGCCATTGTGCGGCCTGGCGGCCGCTTGCTCCATGATCGCAAGCAAGGCGCGCCAATAAAAAAGCCGATGCATTATCGCATCGGCTTTCGTGGTTTGCCGGGGCCGGACCAGGTCCGGCCGCTTCAGGCAAGCGCGGGCAGGATCAGTTGGTCTTGACGGCTTCGACCTGGATGGCCAGCTTGGTCTCCATCGAGAAACCATACTTGGCACCGTAGTCGATACCGAAGTCGGCGCGGTTGAAGGAGGCCGACGCATCGCCGCCGCACACTTCACGCTTGAGCATCGGGTGCTGGATGCAGGTGAACTTGTTCAGGGTCAGGGTGACCGGCTTGGTCACGCCGTGCAGGGTCAGTTCGCCTTCGACGGTGGCCGGCTTGTCGCCGTTGAACTTGATGTTGCCCTTGTATTGGGCGGTCGGGTACTTGGCGACGTCGAACATGTCGGCGCTCTTGGCGTGATCGTTCATCTTGGCCATGCCGAAGTCGATGGAGGCGGTATCGATGGTGATGTCGACGGTGCCGGTCTTGGCGGCGCGATCCAGGGTCACGGTGCCGCTGGTCTTGTCGAACTTGCCGCGCCAGATGGACACGCCCATGTGGTCCGCTTCGAAGCTGGGGTAGGTGTGGCTGGGGTCGATGCTGTAGGTGTCGGCAGCGTTGGCGGAGACGGCGGCACCGGCGGCGACCAGGGCGAGCAGGAGGTGATTCAGTTTCATTTGTTTGGATTCCTTGAGTGAAAAAAACCGCAGGGGAGCCCGCCCCTTGCAGGGCGGTGCGTCATGGCGCGGAACGACTTTTATTGATGTTGTTGAGGCTGCTGATGCTGTTGCTACGAATTACTGGGCCACGATGTGGAACTTGATCGTCACTTCATCGGCCACCATGCCGGTATCCTTCCACTCGCCTTCACCGACGTTGTAGGTCAGACGCTTGATGGGCAGGGCACCGTCGAAGACCTGGGCGGCTCCGTCCTTCTTGACGGTCAGCGGGAAGCTGACATCGGTGCTCTTGCCCTTGATGGTCAGCTTGCCGGCCACGTCATATTTGCCGGCGCCAGCGGCCTTGATGCTGCTGGCCACGAAGCTGGCCTTGGGGTATTGGGCGGCGTTGAACCATTCCTTCTTTTGCACTTCCTTGTTGTACTCGGCTTCACCCAGGTCGAAGCTGGCGACGTCGATCTCCACCGACGCCTTGCCTTGTTCCGGCTTGGCCGCGTCGAAGTCGATGGTGGCGTTGAATTTCTTGAACTTGGCATCGACCGGGACGTTGAGCTGCTTGAAGGTGGCAGTGACGCTGCTCTTGGCGGCATCCACCTTCAGCGGGGCTGCTTGGGCGGAGAGGGTGAAGGCAGCAGCGGCCAAGGCCAGCAGAGTGGGTTTGAGGAAGCGGGTGGAGCGAGTGGAGGTCATGTCGGGTTCCGTAAAAAAAACGAGCAATATGAATGATCTTGCGTAGCGTGCGGCGTGCAGGGGATCAGGGCAGCATGCGTTTGAAGATATTGTCACGATCGATGAACTGATGCTTGAGCGCGGCCAGCACGTGCAGGGCAAAGGCGGCCAGCAGGGTCATGTTGAGCCAGTAGTGGGTGGCCTTGAGCAGCGGCTTCCACTCCGGATTCGGGGCAATCAGCACCGGCAGCGGCACTACGCCCAGGTAGACCACCGGTACGCCGGCGGCCAGGCTGTAGAAATAGCCGGAGACGGGAATGGCGAACATCAGCACGTACAGGCCCAGGTGCAGCCCGTGTGCCGCCGACTGTTGCCAGCCCGGCATGTTCGCCGGATAGGCCGGGGCCTTGTGCGTGAGGCGCCACAGCAGGCGAACGCAGACCAGCGCCAGTACGGTCACCCCCAGCCACTTGTGCCAGGAAAAATACTTCAGCTTGGTTGGGGTCAGGCCGGGAATGTCGACCATGGTCAGCCCCAGGCCGAAGGCGGAGATGATCAACAGGGCAATCAGCCAGTGCAGCAGCACGGCGGGTTTGGTGTAGCGTTCCATAGGATGTGGCGAGCGTGGGTGGCGTTTGGAGCGGCTGGCTCTGCAATGGTTCTGCAGGGCGGGCAGGCCGGGCTGGCGTCGCGAAATCCGCAAAGATTCCGGGCGGCAAGCGATCATGCCACTCTTTTTGACCCTGCTGAGTATAAAGAGCTTTCGCTGCTCGCATTACTCGCCGAAATGGCACTTCAGCCATCCGTTTTTGCGAGTAATCCTAACAATGATTCAGGATTGTGGCCGCACAAATGAAAAATGGCGCACATTGCTGTGCGCCATTCGTGCATTTTGCTGATCGTTGATATGAACTATCAGATCTGCTTGGCCAGTTCCACGGCGGTACCGATGTAGTTGGCCGGGGTCATGGCCAGGAGGTGGTCCTTGGCTTCTTGCGGGATGGCCAGGCCATTGATGAAGTCGCGCAGCGCGTCTTTGGAAATGCCCTTGCCGCGGGTCAGTTCCTTCAGCTGCTCATACGGATTTTCGATGCCATAGCGGCGCATGACGGTCTGCACCGGCTCGGCCAGCACTTCCCAGGTGGCGTCGAGGTCGTCGGCCAGGCGTTGCGGATTCACTTCCAGCTTGTTCAGGCCGCGCAGGCAGCTGTCGTAGGCCAGCAGGGTGTAGCCGAAGCCCACGCCGATGTTGCGCAGCACGGTGGAGTCGGTCAGGTCACGCTGCCAGCGCGACACCGGCAGCTTCTCGGCCAGGTGCTTCAGGACGGCGTTGGCCATGCCCAGGTTGCCTTCGGAGTTTTCAAAATCGATCGGGTTGACCTTGTGCGGCATGGTCGAGGAACCGATTTCGCCGGCCTTGGTGCGCTGCTTGAAGTAGCCCAGGGAGATGTAGCCCCAGATGTCGCGGTTCAGGTCCAGCAGGATGGTGTTGGTGCGGGCCACGGCATCGAACAGTTCGGCCATGTAGTCGTGCGGCTCGATCTGGATGGTGTAGGGGTTGAAGGTCAGGCCCAGGCGCTTTTCCACGACTTCCTTGGAGAAGGCCGCCCAGTCGGTCTGCGGATAGGCCGACAGGTGGGCGTTGTAGTTGCCGACGGCACCGTTCATCTTGCCCAGGATCTCGACGCTGGCGATGCGCTTGGCGGCGCGTTGCAGGCGCGCCACGACGTTGGCCACTTCCTTGCCCAGGGTGGTCGGGCTGGCCGGCTGGCCGTGGGTGCGCGAGAGCATCGGCACTGCCGCGTGCTCGTGGGCCAGGGCGGTCAGCTTGGCGATCACGGCTTGCAGCGAGGGCAGCAGCACGGTGTCGCGCGCGGCCTTGAGCATCATGCCGTGCGAGGTGTTGTTGATGTCTTCGGAGGTGCAGGCGAAGTGAATGAATTCGGAGGCGGCCACCAGTTCGGGCACATCCTTCACTTGTTCCTTGAGCCAGTATTCCACGGCCTTGACGTCGTGGTTGGTGACGGCTTCGATTTCCTTGATGCGGGCGGCGTCGGCTTCGGTGAAGTCGGCAGCCAGCTTGTCCAGCAGCGCGCGGGCCTCAGGCGAGAACGGCTTGATCTCGGCGAAACCAGCTTCGGACAGCGCCTGCAGCCAGGCAATCTCGACCTTCACGCGATGGTGCATGAAGCCCGCTTCAGACAGCAGCGGACGCAGTTGATCGGTCTTGGAGGCGTAGCGGCCGTCCAGCGGGGACAGGGCCGAGAGAGCGGAGAGGGACATGATGGAAACGATGGAAACGGAAGAGATGCGTTGACTGAAGATTGGCGAGTTTTGGCAGGCTTTTATGCCAAAACCCGAATCGCCTGAGCCCGGCATTTTACCATCGGCACGCCGGCTGGCCCAATTTTCCCGTCCGGCCCAGTCCTGATGGACCGTTGCATTCCGTTCCTGGCGCGATTCTTCATAAATTTGTCAGGAAATGCGAATGTTATAATCGAATGAGATTATTACTCCACACGCTATGCTAAAACTCATCGGCTCCAATGCCAGTCCGTTCGTGCGCAAGGTGCGCGTCGTGATGGCCGAAAAAAAGATCGATTACGAATTCATCCTGGAAGATGTCTGGAGTGCATCGACCACCATCCAGGAAAGCAATCCGCTGGGCAAGGTGCCCTGCCTGCTGATGGATGATGGCGGTGCCATGTTCGATTCGCGGGTGATCGTCGAATATCTCGACACCCTGACGCCGGTCGGCAAGCTGCTGCCGCCCAATGGCCGCGAGCGCGCCGAGATCAAGTGCTGGGAAGCGCTGGCCGATGGCGCCCTGGATGCGGCCGTGCTGGTGCGCTTGGAAAAGACCCTGCGTCCGACCAAGCAGCAGAGCCCGGAATGGATCAAGCGCCAGTGGAGCAAGGTGGAAGCTTCGTTGAAGGCGATGGCCGATGGCCTGGGCGAAAAGCCCTTCTGCGTGGGCAACCATTACACCCTGGCAGACGTGGCCGTGGGCTGTGCGCTGGGGTGGCTGGCGTTCCGCTTCCCGGACCTGGCCTGGCGCGAGGATTATCCGCAACTGTCACGGCTGTTCGACAAGGTGTCGGAACGGGCCAGCTTCAAGGAAACCGTACCGCATCTGTGAGGTGCAGGGCCATGGGCCCTTCGCCATCGGTCTTTCACCAAGTTTGGTGATGACGTAAAAAGCGCGCTCCGAGGAGCGCGCTTTTTGTTTGCCTTGGACTGCTTGCGATTACTCGCTGGCCGGGGACATCTGGCTTTGCAGGTAATTCTGGATACCGACCTTGTCGATCAGGTCCAGTTGGGTTTCCAGCCAGTCGATGTGTTCTTCGGTGTCGTCCAGGATCATCTGGAACAGTTCGCGCGAGACGTAATCGCCATGCTGTTCGCAGGTGGCGATGCCTTCCTTGACGGTCTTGTGGGCAGCCTGCTCCAGCTTCAGGTCACACTGCAGCATTTCCTGGGTGTTCTCGCCGATCATCAGCTTGTGCAGCGCCTGCAGGTTGGGCAAGCCGTCCAGCATCAGGATGCGGTCGATCAGCTTGTCAGCGTGCTTCATTTCGCCGATGGATTCGGCGTATTCCTTGGCACCGATCTTGTCCAGGCCCCAGTGCTTGTACATGCGGGCATGCAGGAAGTACTGGTTGATGGCCGTGAGCTCATTGGTCAGTTGAGCATTGAGCAACTTGATGACTGCGGGATCGCCTTTCATGGGGATTACCTTTAAAAATTGATGTAAGAGGAAAACCGCGTTAATTATGGGTGACTGTATAGCTGCCTGACCGCGGACCGACGGATCATAGTCCAGATGCCTGCATTGTTCAGCAAGAATTATCGGTAATCATTCTTACTTTGGTTGGCGTATGAAGGAAAAAGCAAAAAACCTCCGTCGCCAGGCGAGGGAGGTTTTCGGTTGCAGGCCCGTGGGGCAGGGCTTGCCGGGAAGTGCCGGGGTGGCACCTCCCTTGGGTTTAGCGACTGCTGAAGTTTATTTCTTGTCAGGATCCGTCACGAAACCGATCTTGGTCAGCCCACCAGACTGCGCCGCCGACATCACCTGCGCCACCTTTTCATACTGGGTGGTGCGCTCGGCGCGCAGGTGCATTTCCGGTTGCGGCTGCTTCTGGGCGGCCACGGCGATGCGGGCGCTCAGTTCGCTGCTGTCGATCTTTTCTTCATTCCAGAACACGTTGCCGGCCGCATCGATGGACAGGTTGATGCTTTCCGGCTTGACCTGGTCCGGCTGGCTGCTGGCCTTGGGCAGGTCGATCTTGACCGCATGGTTCATCACCGGGATGGTGATGATGAAGATGATCAGCAAGACCAGCATCACGTCCACCAGCGGCGTGGTGTTGATCTCGGGATTGAAATCGTCGTCCGAATCGGACAGGGAACCCATACCCATCATGCCCTCCCGACTGCGGTCAGCTTGGCCTTGCCGCCATTGGGCTGGTCGTCTTCACCGGCGGCGCGGGCACCGGTGACGAACAGGGCGTGCAGGTCGAAGCCGAACTTGTTGAGCTTGGCGATGGTGGTCTTGTTGCCGCGCACCAGGGCGTTGTAGCCGAAGGTGGCGGGAATGGCCACGGCCAGGCCCAGTGCGGTCATGATCAGGGCTTCGCCGACCGGGCCGGCGACCTTGTCGATGCTGGCCTGGCCGGTGGTGCCGATGGAGACCAGCGCGTGGTAGATGCCCCAGACGGTGCCGAACAGGCCCACGAACGGTGCGGTCGAGCCGACCGAGGCCAGCACGGCCATGCCGGTCTGCAGCTTGCCGGAGGCTTCATCGATGGCTTGGCGCAGCGACAGGGTGACCCAGTCGCTCACCGACAGTTGATCGTGCAGGTGGCCCTTGTGGGCGGTGTGGTGGCTCATGGCAGTGACACCGGCCTTGGCGACTTCGGCGAAGGGATTGTCATGGCCCAGGGTGGCCACGCCTTCGGGCAGGCTGGTGGTATCCCAGAACTGGTGACCGGCGGCAGCCGAGGCCTTGCGGAAACGCAGCAGCTGGAAGGCCTTGGTGAAGATCACGTACCAGGACGCGATCGACATGGCCAGCAACAGGACGGCGACGCCCTTGGTAACGAAATCGCCTTGGGCCCAGAGGCTTTCCAATCCGTACGGACTAACTTCCATGATGTTTCCTTCTATTTTTGGCTATCAGATGAGGGGAATGATGAAACGAAATGACTGCCTGGCCGGGCAAGACCCGGCCAGGCGAGATGCTTTGCTCAGTTCAGGCGGAAGGCCAGGCTGCCGACCGTGCTGACGGTGATGGCCTTGCCGTTCTCGATGTAAGGCTTGAAGACGGCGCGCATCACGGCGCTGCGGGCGGCATCGTCCAGCCGCGAATAGCCCGAGGACTTGGTGATCTCGACCTTTTCGGCACGGCCGCTGGTGTTGACGGTCACGCGGAATTCCACCACGCCTTCTTCACCCATGCGGCGCGAGACGCTGGGATACGTCGGGTTCGGCTTCTCGATGTATTCGATGCCGGAAGTGATCTGCTTGGGCAGGACCGGGCCAGGCGGGGCGGCCGGGGCCGGCGTCGGTTCGGCAGCCACCTGCGGAGCCGGTGCGGCCGGTTGCGGCGGCTGGGGCGGTGCAGTGATGGCAGTTGGTGCCGGCGTTTCGGTGACGGGAACCGGCTTGGGCGGTGCCACCACCTTCTTGACGATCTTCACCTGCTTGGGCGGGGCCGGCTCGGCCTTGGGCGGCGCGGGCTCAGGGGCCTTCTCGGGGACGATGAAGGTGGCGATGACTTCCTTGGGAACGGCGCTGGCGACCTGGTGGACCAGGCCGCTTTGCAACGCCCAGAAAAAGGCGATGTGCAACAGGATGATCAGGCCCAGCGGGCCGATCTTGCGTACCTGGCGCATCAGGGCGCTGGGTGGGCTGACACTCATGAGAGACGGTGAAATGGCGTTCATTGATCTGGTTCAGGCAGCGGCCAGTGACGGATGGAATACTACCGGACGCACACCTTGCTGTGTTTGACGGGAACTGCTGAGGCATTCGCGCAGGACGTTCTTGGCGCAGGAATGGCACTTGCCGCAGCAGGTGCCCACGCCAAGCTGCTTGCGCAGCTCGGCCATGGACGACACGCCTGCATCGACCGCCTGATGGATCTTGCCTTCAGAGATGTTGTTACAAACACATACGATCATTTTACGCCTTGCTGCCTGCTTCATCAGGCTCTTGACTTGACGATGGCTAAGTTCTCGCTCCTGCAACCATGCGCGAGAAGAAGTTGAATTTTTCCTGCGGCGGCATCGTGCGTTCCACTACATGTGCCCATTGTTCCGACAGCTGCTGGCAGGTGGCCCGCAGCACCGGTGCCAGGTTGGGCAGGTCCGCCAGGGCCTTGAGGTGTCTTTCGATCACCGAGGCCAGCTTCACGCAGCTCTGCGTTTCCTGGCTGTTGTTGGCGGTGTAGTGCGACATCAGATGCAGCACGGCGGACACCAGAAGTTCAGGCTGGGCCGGTGCGTTGCTCGGTTCCACGAACGTGGACGTCATGTTCTCGTTGACCATCAAACTCTCCTCGCTGGGCTAGCTTGGCTGGCGGTGCGTCATGACGAACGACGCTGGCTGGCCTGTTTATGGATCCACCTTGTCTTGATACTGCCGGCTTACGCCGTCAGGATCAGCTTGTTCAGCTGGGTCAGACGCAATTTGTAGATGCGACCGCCGTGATCAATCTCAAGCTCGCGCATCTGACGGAACAGGTCCGTACTCTTGATGCGGGTGATCGGCGTTCCGTTGGCGGTCGTGCCCGGCTTGTTGCGACGGTCCATGCTGTTGTCGTTCAGTTGGCTCATTACAATCACCTCCTATTAAATGCGAACAATTCTTATTTAGATTATTTGCGATTTGCGGCGGGATTGCAAGCCCTTTTATCGGTGTGATTGATAATTTTTATCATTTAGGGTCGTGCAGGAAACACTTCCAGCCTATCAAGGCTGTCAAGCTTGCCCAAAAGAAAAGGCCCCGGCGCGAAGATCGCGCGCGGGGCATCCGATAGTTGCCTCTATGAAATCTTAATCCGGCAGTGCGCCGCTTTCGATGATGCCGCCCCCCAGGCAGACGTCGCCGTCATAGAGCACTGCCGACTGGCCCGGCGTGACCGCCCATTGCGGGGTGTCGAAGGCCAGCGAGAAGCTGCTGCCGGCATCGGCAAAACCACAGGGAACATCCGCCTGGCGATAGCGCGTCTTGGCCGACAAGGCCGGCAGTTGCGGCGCATGGCCTGCCACCCAGCTGATCTGGCCGGCCGAGAGGGTCGGCGAGAGCAGCCAGGGGTGGTCATGCCCCTGGACGATGTAGAGGGTGTTGTTTTCCACGTCCTTGCGGGCCACGTACCAGGCATCGCCATGGCCATCGGCATTCTGGTGCGCCTTCAGGCCACCGATGCCGATCCCCTTGCGCTGGCCCAGCGTATAGAAGGACAGGCCCACGTGCTCGCCCACGGTCTGGCCGTCGGCGGTCTTGATGGGGCCGGGCTTGTAGGAAAGGTAGCGGTTCAGGAATTCACGGAAAGGGCGCTCGCCGATGAAGCAGATGCCGGTCGAGTCCTTCTTCTTCGCGTTTGGCAGTTGCAGCTGCTCGGCAATCTTGCGCACTTCGGTCTTGTGGATCTCGCCCAGGGGGAACACCGTGCGCGAGAGCTGCTCCTGGTTCAGGCGATGCAGGAAATAGCTCTGGTCCTTGCTGGCGTCGAGCGCCTTGAGCAACTGGAAGTCGCCCTGCGGCCCCTGGCGCACGCGCGCGTAGTGACCGGTCGCGATCAGGTCGGCACCCAGCTTCATGGCGTGGTCGAGGAAGGCCTTGAACTTGATCTCGGCATTGCACAGCACGTCAGGATTGGGCGTGCGCCCGGCCTGGTATTCGCGCAGGAATTCGGCAAAGACGCGATCCTTGTACTCGGAAGCAAAATTCACTGCCTCGATATCCACCCCGACCACATCGGCCACGCTGACCGCGTCGATCCAGTCTTCCCGGGTGGAACAGTATTCCGAATCGTCGTCGTCTTCCCAATTCTTCATGAACAGGCCGATGACCTCATAGCCTTGCTCCTTCAGCAGCCATGCCGAAACCGACGAATCCACGCCGCCCGACATGCCGATGACTACTCTTTTCTTGCTCATGTTGTTTCCGTTCAATGCGGCCCTCGTAAAGAGGTCCGCCAAGTGATGCGCCCGAGTCAGCCGGGCAGGGCGCCGATGGCGCTGGGATCCGTATGCACCAGTTCCAGCGGTGCGCGCTGGCCGGCCAGGTAATCGTCCACGCAACGCAACACCAACGGGCTGCGATGTCGTTCGGCGCAGGCGGCCAGTTCGTCGCGTGTCATCCAGACGGCCCGCACGATGCCCTCGTCCAGCGGCCGGTCCAGGGCTTCGCCGACCGTTCCCGCAAAGGCAAAGCGCAGGTAGGTGACCGACAGGCCGCCGCGCGAGGACGAGACGTTGCGTGAAAGATAAGTCCCCACCAGCGCCGTCGGTGTGAAGACATGCGCCGATTCTTCCAGCGTTTCGCGTACGGCGGCCTCGATCAGGGACTCGCCCGGTTCCAGGTGGCCGGCCGGCTGGTTGATGCGCAGTCCGCCGGCGCTGTGCTCTTCCACCATCAGGAAGCGGCCGTCGCGCTCGATGATGGCGGCTACGGTGACAGAGGGTTTCCAGACTTCAGACATAGATGACCTCGTGAATCCGCCATTTTACCCTGTCAGGGCCGACTCTTCAGCGCGCGAGCCGCCACGGCAAGGGATCGCCGGGCTTTCTTGCCTGTCCGCCAATTTCTCGCCGGACAAGGCGAGTCGTGTAAGATTGGGCCAAGAATCCACAAAAAAGGAGTCAGGAATGAGGATAGCGATCCCCGCCGAAAGCCGGGACGGAGAAACCCGTGTCGCCGCCACCCCCGAAACCGTCAAGAAACTGGTGGCGGCCCGGCACGAAGTGATGGTGGAGTCCGGCGCCGGGGTCAAATCCAGCATTCCTGACGAGGCCTATGTGGCCGTCGGCGCCAGCATCGGCAGTGCCGAAGCGGTCTATACCGCCGAGATCCTGCTCAAGGTGCGCGCCCCCGATGAGGCCGAACGCGCTCGCCTGCAACCGGGTACCGTGGTCATCGGCATGTTGAACCCCTTCGATGCCGACAACATCGCCGCCATGGCCGCCGCCGGCCTGACCGCCTTCGCTCTCGAAGCCGCGCCCCGCACCACCCGTGCGCAATCGCTGGACGTGCTGTCCTCGCAGGCCAACATTGCCGGCTACAAGGCCGTGCTGATGGCCGCCAATACCTATCAACGCTTCATGCCCATGCTGATGACCGCCGCCGGTACCGTCAA